>NZ_JBPPFV010000009.1:0-729 GCF_052040125.1 Natronorubrum marinum | reverse complement strand
CTTACTACAGATTCGCATCTGGTTCATTGTATACAGGACCTTGTATGCCCCGTCGCTCTATCGCCAACTGATTTCACGCCCTATTGCACCTCCCTTCTGGGGGTACTTTTCAGCGTTCGTTCACACTACTTGTTCGCTATCGGTCTTGAGGAGTGTTTAGTCTTTGCAGTCGATGCCTGCAATATTCACGAGGGATATCCAACCCCCGATACTCTGGAGCTGACTCGTCTCTTACTGCTCTACACTACGGGACTGTCACCCTGTCTCGTGCTCTATTCCAAGAGACTTCCTGTAGAGGGTCTGAGAGTGGTCGTCAGTCCGAACACCACATTGCCCGTAAGGGCTTCGGTTTGGACTTCATCGCGTTCATTCGCCATTACTAACGACATCACGATTACGTTTTCTTTTCCTGTCGATACTAAGATGTTTCAATTCTCGACGTTCCCCATTGCGCGAAGCAATTGCGGTGGGGATTCCCATTCGGAAATCCTGAGTTCTTCGCCTCCGTGCGGCTCCCTCAGGCTTATCGCAGCTTGGCACGTCCTTCTTCAGCTCTCAAGCCGAGCGATCCACCAGCTGGCACAGTAGCCACGTTCATCGGATCTGAATTGCAACGGAAGTTGTAATTCAAGAGTGACCCGGGAACGGGTCCAGTGGACGCCTGGACTACACGTACACACGGTCTCATCTGCACGCCGTAGACGCGGCATGCATTAACCCTTCCCAGCC
>NZ_JBPPFV010000008.1:0-1554 GCF_052040125.1 Natronorubrum marinum | reverse complement strand
GGGAGTAATATAGCATTCCGGTTGATCCTGCCGGAGGTCATTGCTATTGGAGTCCGATTTAGCCATGCTAGTTGTACGAGTTTAGACTCGTAGCAGATAGCTCAGTAACACGTGGCCAAACTACCCTATGGATCCAGACAACCTCGGGAAACTGAGGCTAATCTGGGATACGATTCTCCCGCTGGAACTGCAGAGAATCCGAAACGCTCCGGCGCCATAGGATGTGGCTGCGGCCGATTAGGTAGACGGTGGGGTAACGGCCCACCGTGCCGATAATCGGTACGGGTTGTGAGAGCAAGAGCCCGGAGACGGTATCTGAGACAAGATACCGGGCCCTACGGGGCGCAGCAGGCGCGAAACCTTTACACTGCACGCCAGTGCGATAAGGGGACTCCGAGTGCGAGGGCATATAGTCCTCGCTTTTCACCACCGTAAGGTGGTGGTGGAATAAGTGCTGGGCAAGACCGGTGCCAGCCGCCGCGGTAATACCGGCAGCACGAGTGATGACCGCTATTATTGGGCCTAAAGCGTCCGTAGCTGGCCGCGCAAGTCTATCGGGAAATCTGCTCGCCTAACGAGCAGGCGTCCGGTGGAAACTGCGTGGCTTGGGACCGGAAGATCCAGAGGGTACGTCCGGGGTAGGAGTGAAATCCCGTAATCCTGGACGGACCGCCGGTGGCGAAAGCGCTCTGGAAGGACGGATCCGACGGTGAGGGACGAAAGCTCGGGTCACGAACCGGATTAGATACCCGGGTAGTCCGAGCTGTAAACGATGTCTGCTAGATGTGCCACAGGCTACGAGCCTGTGGTGTGTCGTAGGGAAGCCGAGAAGCAGACCGCCTGGGAAGTACGTCCGCAAGGATGAAACTTAAAGGAATTGGCGGGGGAGCACTACAACCGGAGGAGCCTGCGGTTTAATTGGACTCAACGCCGGACATCTCACCAGCATCGACAATGTGCAGTGACGGTCAGTGTGATGAGCTTACCTGAGCCATTGAGAGGAGGTGCATGGCCGCCGTCAGCTCGTACCGTGAGGCGTCCTGTTAAGTCAGGCAACGAGCGAGACCCGCACCCTTAATTGCCAGCAGCACCCTTGTGGTGGCTGGGTACATTAAGAGGACTGCCAGTGCCAAACTGGAGGAAGGAACGGGCAACGGTAGGTCAGTATGCCCCGAATGTGCTGGGCGACACGCGGGCTACAATGGCCACGACAGTGGGATGCAACCCCGAAAGGGGACGCTAATCTCCGAAACGTGGTCGTAGTTCGGATTGAGGGCTGAAACTCGCCCTCATGAAGCTGGATTCGGTAGTAATCGCGCCTCAGAAGGGCGCGGTGAATACGTCCCTGCTCCTTGCACACACCGCCCGTCAAAGCACCCGAGTGAGGTCCGGATGAGGCCTGGATTCCCAGGTCGAATCTGGGCTTCGCAAGGGGGCTTAAGTCGTAACAAGGTAGCCGTAGGGGAATCTGCGGCTGGATCACCTCCACAGACCGGGATCAGGCCGATGGCCTGACCCACCTTTGCAGTTTGCGGTACACGTTCGATCGACCCA
>NZ_JBPPFV010000007.1:0-2363 GCF_052040125.1 Natronorubrum marinum | reverse complement strand
ACGCCGATCAACGGACTCGAACCGTTGTACATCGGAAGACCATGTCTTCCGTGCCTTGGACTCGTGTCCAAGCTACCGTAATCGGTGGTTACTGACCGTAATGTATGTGTAGTCCAGTTTGCGTCCGGACCCGTTCGCCGCGTCACGGATCCAATGCGATGTTATGTATGACTATGTGGCTTGGCCGATTAGTGCTCGCGGGCTCAACGCCTCGTTGCCTTGGCGCGTACACCCCGAGTCTATCGATCTCGTCTTCTACGAGTGGCCTCAGTGGTATCTCTTTTTCAAGTGGGTTTCGAGCTTAGATGCGTTCAGCTCTTACCCCGTGGTGCGTGGCTGCCCAGCACGTGCTCTCTCGAACAACTGGTACACCAGTGGCACCCATTCGTAGTTCCTCTCGTACTATACGAACGTTCTCGTCAGATACCGTAACACCCCCAATAGATAGCAGCCGACCTGTCTCACGACGGTCTAAACCCAGCTCACGACCTCCTTTAATAGGCGAACAACCTCACCCTTGCCCGCTTCTGCACGGGCAGGATGGAGGGAACCGACATCGAGGTAGCAAGCCACCCGGTCGATATGTGCTCTTGCGGGTGACGACTCTGTTATCCCTAAGGTAGCTTTTCTGTCAGCAATTGGCCGCATCAAGCAGCCTAATTGGTTCGCTAGACCACGCTTTCGCGTCAGCGTCCGTCGTTGTGCCGGACACTGTCAGACTTCCTTTTGCTCTTGCGCTCTTCCTCGGGTCTCCGACCCGAGTGAGGAAATCTTGGGGCGCGCTCGATATCTTTTCAAGCGCGTACCGCCCCAGTCAAACTGCCCGGCTACCAGTGTCCTCCGCCAGGAGTGAGAGTCGCAGTCACCATCGGGTAGTATTTCAATGCTGGCTCGGTGGGCCGCTAGCGCGGCTACCTGTGTAATGCCTCCTACCTATGCTGCACAATGGCGACCACGTCTCAGTGACAGCCTGCAGTAAAGCTCTATAGGGTCTTCGCTTCCCCTTGGGGGTCTCCAGACTCCGCACTGGAACGTACAGTTCACCGGGCCCAACGTTGGGACAGTGGCGCTCTCGTTGATCCATTCATGCAAGCCGCTACTAAAGCGGCAAGGTACTACGC
Source organism: Natronorubrum marinum (assembly GCF_052040125.1). Lineage (NCBI taxonomy): Archaea > Methanobacteriati > Methanobacteriota > Halobacteria > Halobacteriales > Natrialbaceae > Natronorubrum > Natronorubrum marinum. Next base: position 1,242 of record NZ_JBPPFV010000007.1, on the reverse strand, counting down.
TACCTTAAGAGGGTCATAGTTACCCCCGCCGTTAACGGGTCCTTCGTCCCCTTGTAAGGGGTGTTCAGATACCCGCACTGGGCAGGATTCAGTGACCGTACGAGTCCTTACGGATTTGCGGTCACCTATGTTGTTACTAGACAGTCGGAGCGCCCGAGTCACTGCGACCTGCCTCTTCGCGAGGCAGGCATCCCTTATTGCGAACGTACGGGACTAACTTGCCGAATTCCCTAACGTCGGTTGCTCCCGACAGACCTTGGCTTTCGCCGCCATGAGTACCTGTGTCGGATCTCGGTACGGACTGTGTGCTCGCCTTTTCACGGGCTCTAGGTTGGCCTCTCTTTCGCTATCCAGTCATTCGTTCGCTTCGTGCCATTACGGCTTCCACGAATTTCGACTGTTCGACTGGGCGAAAGCCCAGCAGAGGCGGCCCCAAAGCGTCGGCTTTGGATGCACACTGGCATAGGAATATTAACCTATTTCCCTGTTGTCAGCTTCGACTTACGGGCTGACTTAGGACCGGCTAACCCTCAGCTGATCAGCATTGCTGAGGAACCCTTACTCATTCGGCCGTCGAGGTTCTCACCCGACTAACGCTGCTACTTTGACCAGGATTTTCGTTACTGAACGGTCCACATGATCTCTCGACCATGCTTCCGCCCGAACAGAACGCCAACCTACGGAATCATCTTTTGACAGATGCCGCTAGGTCTCGGTGGTGGACTTGAGCCCCGATCATTTTAAGCGCGCCGAACCTCGGCCGGTAAGCTGTTACGCTTTTCTTAGAGGGTAGCTGCTTCTAAGCTCACCTCCCGGCTGTCTAGGGCTCGGCACCACTTTCGATCGCACTTAGTCCACACTTGGGGACCTTAACCCAGCTCTGGGTTGTCTCCCTCACGGTACACAGGCTTACCCCGCGCACCGGACTCCCTGCGTCAAACGGCGTTTGTAGGTTCGGAGTTGGACAGGGGGGCACACTCCTCTCGGAGTGCGATCCCCCAATCCGTCGCTCTACCCCACAAACTACCTCGGCAGAGGTCATGCTTCGACATGTTTCGGTTGGAACCAGCTGTTTCCGGACTCGATGGGCCTTTCACCCCTAAACGTAAGTCACGAGAGGGTATTGTAGGACACCAACTCTAACAGGCCTCCACGCACCTTTCGGCACGCTTCACCTTGCTCACGCCTAGATCGTCCGGTTTCGGGTTGTGCCCGTTTGACTCCCCGCGCTTGAACACGGTG
>NZ_JBPPFV010000006.1:0-115842 GCF_052040125.1 Natronorubrum marinum | reverse complement strand
ATCTCTAACGAGCGATATCATTTAGATATCGCTACTAGCACCCACGATGACGTTCAACTGATCAGTGTTGATTCGGAGCCGTTCTCTACTGAGGCACAGACGCTCGCAAAGCTTGTATTAAATACTCGTTCATGGCATGTTATCCAGATCCTGCAATTGGCAGAGAAGCCTCTCGGGGTGGAATCAATTGCAGGACGTATCGCCTCAATAGAAAATACGGACAGGCAGGATGTGTATATCGATTTAGTACATATGCACCTCCCAAAGCTGGCCGATGAGGGACTGCTTTACTATGACTCGGATGTAGAGATTGTTGAACTGAGCGACCGGATTGACGCTGTAGCGAACGCGACCGATGAAATCTCTGAGGCAAGCAGGCAACTCGAGGAGATCGAACAGTAATTACGCCGAGAACGGCCGTGCATCCGCGAGTTCGAACAGCGGCTGGACGTCTGTTTCGGCGTAATGTTTGAGCGCGGCATGCATCTCCTCGAATGGCTCAAGATCCGTTGCACCACGTTCGGCGAGGTTCAAGTAGCGTTCACCGATCACCGGAACGTCACAGCCCATCAGCACGGGCTTGCTTGGGCGATATGACGACCGCTCTGGAATCGGATCAACGGGAAGGTCGTAATCGTCGAGTCGTGTTTCGGGAGCGTCGACGCCAACTGCTTCGCACGCGTCCTCCATTGAGGTATACTCGTCGTTACAGAACTCGACAGCCTCGGGCCGGACATCGTCACTCTCGGTTGAATTGATGAACGACTCGACACGGTCGACAACGTCGAAGCGACCCTCGAGCGTTTCGGCGGCAATCTGCGCCCGCCCCTCGAGATGGATAAAGTCGAATCCGTCGCCGTTGAACGTGAGTACCGTCTCGTCTGGCTTGCACTCCATCCACTGGACGGCGGCTTCGAACACGTCCAGTTCAGCGTCGGGGCTGGTCCCTTCTCGAAAGATCACTTCGTGGTCGATTTCCGCACCTGGTTCTGGCCGGTGGGCAACACAAATACAGAACATCTCGAGGTGTTCTGGATTCTTAAAATCGAAGTCAACGCCGGCTGGTCGGTCGGCGTTGACGGTTTCGATATCAAATGCAACCTGTCCGGAATTTGTCGCAGCCATATACTGTCCGTCTCACTGGAACTACAAAAGTCTGCCACACTCCAAACCGGTATAAAACACCCTCAAGACGCCACCATTCCGCGGTATTACTGAAAAAGCTATCCGGGTAGAATCACTTGGGCCACCATAGCCTTTTTATGCTGTAGTGTCACCTACCAATAGCGACAGATCGCTATGAACGTCAGCACACACCCCTTGACAGCGGGTCGTACAGAGAGGCGGTCGGCATGAACGACGCAGTAAGTTCGGCCGACGATCGACTGCGACTGGTTCTTGCCTTGGTCGAGAACGACCTCGAGTCGGTAACGGCCACAGTCCACAATCGAAACGGCGACCCGTACCGCCTTCGAGCGCAGGTGCTCGAGGCCGAGACACACCCAGACGACCACGCCGATATCCACGTCGAAGAGTCCGCCGATCCGACCGGCGGAGGGTGGCTCGATATCGCCCGATACGACGGCGAGATGATCGACGACCTCGCGGTGATGCACCGCAAGCAGGTCCGCGAACTCCAAGTCCGGAAGAAACACCCACAGAGCAACCTGCTACGGCGACAGCACGGACGGGAGCGCCAAAAGGTCCGAAATCGCAAGCAGCTTCGCGAACAGTTCCGAGACGCCCGACTCACGTCATGGACTCGCAAGGAACAGGTGACCGTCAATGCGTGAGTACGACGCCGAACGGGACGCCGACCGCGTCTCCGAACGGACGGTTCACGACGACCTCGAGATTTCCGAGAATCACATGGTCTCGGGACGAAGCATCCACACGGAGTACGAGATCCACGTCGGGATGGCAGACGTCTATTACGTCCGACAGTCCGCGGTCGACGCTGTCGAAACCGAACTGGATCTGGATCTCGAGACGCTCGAGTACCGGAGTGGCGGCGAGATCGTCGCCGTCCCCGACGCGGAGGTCGATCGGTGATGTGTGGGAGCGGCTCTGAGCGATCGTTGAGCCCTGAGAAGAACCCGCTCGCATGTTCGACGTGTGGCGTCGCGCTCAGCGAGCACGACCGAATTATGCGGCACGATCACTGTCGAGACTGTCGGCACGGAGGCGATTCGTGATGCCCACAGACGATACCGATCGAATCGAGGCAGCGCTGTCGCATCTCGAGTCCTACGAGAAAGACGGGAACATGCTCACGAACTGGTCTAAGGTCGTCAAAGCCCGCGAGCTACTCCGGGAAGTAGACACGGAAACAGAACGGTCCGAGAACGGCAGGGAGGAAGATTCCCGATGACTAAACAAATCGACACCGAACTCGAGCACTCGACTGACGCGACCGACGACGGTGTACTGGCAGAGTTCACCGCCGACGAGACGTTCGACTTCCACGGTGAGGTCGTCGAACGCGAAACAACCGTGGCGGTGCTCGAGGACGGCGGTGTGCATATCTCGCAGGCGACCGATCAGGGAACGTTCGACTCACTCACGTTGTCGAAGCGCGTCGCTGACGAGTTGGTTCAGGAGCGTGATAGCAAATGAGTGGTGACGGCTCGAGTGGTACTGATCACTGTCCTAAGTGTGGGAAAGAGTGCGAACGGAGAACCGTCTTGACCTCGAACAGTCCTGAGAATAAGCGCGAAGACGGTAAGACCGTTGTCGCGTTTCACCACTCGGAACACGCGATGCACGCGATTCTTTTTGAGGAACTGGAGTGCACGCTCCGCACAGAGGCTGAACAGGAACCCGACTGGACGTGTGCCAATTGCGGATTCCGTCCGAGCGTCCAGTTCAAATCGAAACCGGGTAACTGTGGCAACTGTGGGTCTAACGACTGGGTTGACGTCCGTACACAGAGCACGGACACCGAGCGCGGCTTGCACGGAAAATTCGAGGTGTACAAGGACGGCGACCCGCAGGACGGCGTGTTCGTCCTGAAACCCGAATCTGATTCAGCGGCTCGAGTCGCGGTACGAGCATACGCGGACGCGACGGACAACGACGCGTTGGAATCGGATCTGTGCGAGTGGATGGGCGGTCTCGAGGAGTGTGATCAGGATGCCGAGTGACGATTTCGACTGTCTCGAGACGGACAACGCGCTCACCAAAGGCGAGCTGCAGCGAATCGTCTGCTTGCTGTTGGACCACCACGAACTCGAGGTTGGACACGCCGTCGACAAGACGAACATCGCGACGCTGAACAACGTTGGCCTTCGGGGAGCAATCGCCGAATGCTGTGGGTTCGACTACTACGATCACGAGCCGTGGGACCACTGGGCCGCTCGGACAAACACGAACCATCGAGAGGGCCAAGAAGCGTTCACGACCGACGAACTCGCCCACGTCCGCGACGAACTGCAGCGGTTAGTCGATCTCCAAGCGCAGACTGAGGAGGCCGATCACGGTGGAGAGTAACGGCAACGGTCCCGATCACGAAATCGTCGCTGGGGAAGTCGACTTCGAGAACGTCGTTGACGATGTTCGGATGCACCACGCCGCCTTCGAGATGTTCCTCGCAGGGTATCGTCAACGGATTCGGGACGAACAGGAACAGCCGAGTAGCCTTCGCGACGAACGCGACTTTCAGAGTCACGTCCGCAAGGGATTCGAACGCGAATGGAAGGCCGTTAAGCCGGGGGTGGACGATGCAGGAGAGTAACATCGCCTGGACCGACTCGACGTGGAATCCGACGCATGGCTGTTCGAAGGTGTCTGCGGGTTGTGACTCGTGTTACGCAGAACGAATTTCCCGACAGTACGGCCACACAGACGACGAGTGGATCCTCGAGAACGCCGACGCGAACGTGACGATGCACCCCGAAAAGCTCGAGGAGCCGTACGCTCTCGACGAGCCGAGTCGGATCTTCGTCAACTCGATGTCCGACCTCTTCCACTCGCAGATCACCGACGAGTTCATTCGAGACGTGTTCGCGGTCATGCGCAACTGCCCACACCACGTCTTCCAGATTCTCACGAAGCGACCGGGACGGGCGGCCCACATGACTCTCGAGTGGCCCGAAAACGTCTGGATGGGAACCTCAGTCGAAGACAAGCGCGTCGCGGAGCGGATCGACCTCCTCCGGGACTGCGACGCCCACACGCTCTTCTTGAGCTTCGAGCCGTTGATCGGTCCCGTCGGCGACGTTGATCTCTCCGGTTACGACTGGGCGATCATCGGTGGCGAGTCCGGACCTGACTACCGAGATATGGAACACGAGTGGGCGCGGAATCTCCTCGAGCAGTGTCGCGACCAGGACGTCCGCTATTACTTCAAGCAGTCCAGCGGATCACAACCTGAAACGGGGACCCGACTCACAGTGAAAAACGAGCGGTTCGGGGTGTTCGAACAGCGTAGAATTCGCGAACTGCCAGACCTGCCGGCCGTGACGAAACGGGCTCGAGCGGCGCTAGAGCAAGAAATTAAAGACGGGGCCGAGGCATGAACCTCTCTGCTGGCCGATCGATCACGGCCGTCACCTGCCCCGACTGTGGCGCACATCTCGAGGATACCTGGACTGGCGACGCGTGTGGACGGTGTGGCTTCCAGTACGTCCTCGAGCGGTCCGAGTACCGACAGTCGATCAACCCAGCCCCGTCACTCTCGACAGCCACAATTGCAGTCCTCCTCGCCTTTCTCGGCGGTGGAGGACTCGCAGACTCGGACGTAAACGTCGCCGACTACCACCTGTTCCAATTGGGCGACCTGCTGGCCGCAATCGCGTCATCGGGATCGGCGCTGTTCGCAATCGGATTCCTCGCACTGTCGGTGATCGTCCTCCTTGCGAGTTCGATCAATCGTAACCCTGCAGTCAGCGGGGGTGAACGCCGGTGACCCTCGCCTTCGAGGACGAACTCTACGATATGACCGAGACTGCCACGGAAACACTCCTCGACGACGATCTCCCCTACCGACTCGAGGCGGACGTTATCTTCGACGAGGTACCCTACGCCGGCTTTCGGACGGATCTCGTCACGGCCCGCTTCGATGCGTGGGAGTGTGCGCGTCGAAAGCGGACGCTCGGTCACCTCACACCGCTGCCGGACGAACGGAAATACCGTCGGTCCTATCGCCGACTCCAGACGCTCGAGCCGATCTCGAAATATCGCTGGGTCCACGACGACAATACCTACTCGAGCGAGCAAAGCAGCCGGGAGGTATGGAATTGGCTTGCCGACCACGACTACCTGGAACCGGTCACCGAGGCCGGACTCGGCCAGCAGACACAGCTCCCGATCGACACGCCTCGAGACGTTGATCTCACCGAAGCGAACCAGACTGCAGCGGTCACCGTCCGATATCCGGACGTACTCACGATTCACGCGTTCGAACTCAAGCAACGTGATTGGGAACAGGCGCTCCGACAAGCAATTCGATCGGACTGCTACGCTGATCTGCGCTGGGTCGTGATGGACGGTGGGGCGGTCGACGAAGCGATTCAGAATAAGAAGCTGTTCCACGATTCGGGCGTCGGACTCCTCTCGCTCGATCGGGACGACCTCGAGATCCACGTCTGGGCCGACAAGGTCTACCCAGCTAAGTCGACGACGCGGCAGTTGATCAACGAGCGGGCGCTCGCGAAATGTCCCGACAGTGTTCGCAACGAGATAGACGAGAAACACGCCGAACTGGAGGATAGCGGATGACTCGGAATCGCCAACGAAAGCTCAACAAGAAGATGGACGAACTGTTCCCACAGGAAAAGTCGGATCTCTGCCGAGTCTGTAACGAACCCGTCGTCGACGGTCGGTGGAACTACTGCTCCGAACGCTGCAGAGATATCGCCAACGGCGTCCAGCGGATGTTTCTGTGGGACGTGGTTCGTGATCAGATCCTCGAGCGCGACGACTACACCTGCCAGACCTGCGGCGTCACCGGAAATCCAGACCAGGAGCAATCGATGGAAGTCGATCACATCGAACGAATCGCCGACGGCGGACACCCACTCGAGGAGTCGAACCTCCAGACTCTCTGTGCGGACTGTCATAAAACGAAGACGGCCGATGAAAACAGCGGTCGGAATCCAGCACCGAACGTGACGCTTACCGACTATCTGAATCTCGAGTTGTAACGGGACCGACCAGACACATTCCGAAGTGGCGCTATTCTAGCAGATCAGGCTCGAAACCCCGGGTGTCGAATGAAAATTGCGATGATCGATCACCCCGGGTGTCGAATGAAATCACCAGATACCGTGGGGGAGAGACTCTACAAAACACCCTCACGAACATAGCACCCCAGGTGTCGAATGAAATTCGGATTCAACGAAATTGAGAGGAGGGCCCCAGGTGTCGAGTGATTTCCGTGCCCCACCCCGGGTGTCGAGTGTAATCACTTACTAAAATATCTCAACAGATATAGCGCCACCCCAGGTGTCGAGTGAATTGCTGCGTGTCAGTTCCTCTCAAGCTCTGAGAACCGAGTATCGTTGTGGATGACCGCTTGGACCACAGATGGATCTTCCAATAAGTAGTAATAGTTTGTCACGCCACTGCTGTACCCACGGCCGACACGTTCAGTCCGGCCAAGAATATCAAGAAACACCTGTTCATCGAGTTTATCGCTCATGCGGCGTTGAGAGAGCGTTTCAATACCTAAGGCGCTATCCGAAGTGATATTCTGGTACATCTCGTAAATCTCTCGAGTCGCAAACTCCTCTCGATCACTGTGCTGATCGGCAAGGACAGACAGTGCATACACAGACGCTTTGATCTGGGTTGGCTGTCCCTCGAGCAGTTGTGAAAAGCGGTCGATATTCGCCTTCTCGCGAGCATTACGCACGTGATCTTCGGTTACCATTTCGGCTCCATCATCCTTTGCGAGCTCACCTGCATTTCGAAGAATGTCTAATGCCTTGCGTGCATCGCCGTGTTCCTGAGCAGCGAACGCAGCACTCAACGGAATCACATCGTCCGAGAGAACGCCCTCTTTGAAAGCATCTTCTCGATTAAACATGATTTCACGGAGTTGGTTGGCATCATACGGCGGGAACACAAACTCACGGTCCTGTAGACTACTCAAAATCCGCTCATCAAGTGACTCCTTGAACGAGATTTTGTTACTGATAGCGATGATTCCCACCTTACACGAGTCTAGCTTGCCCGCTTCACCGGCCCGAGAGAGTTGCATGAGAATATCGTTGTTCTGCAGTTTGTCGATCTCGTCGAGAATGATAATCGCAACATCATAGAGCTGGTCGAGAATCGACCAAAACCGTTCATAATAGACGTCCGTCGAGAGTCCGGTCACTGGAATACTAATGCCTGTTTCCTCCGGTTCATTCAACGCTCGAGCTAAATTGATCACAACACGGGTTTCTGTTTTCGTCTGCGTACAGTCGATATAGGCCCGTCCCATCTCTGTCCCATTATCAATCGAATACACCTGTGCACTCTGAGTGACGTGCTTCGCGACGAGCGATTTCCCAGTTCCAGTCTTCCCATAAATGAGAGTGTTTCGAGGCGATTGCCCTTTTACAGCAGGATGAATACTCGAGGCGACATTCTCGATCTCACCATCCCGACCAATAATACGATCCTCAGTTGGAACGAGATCGATATCAAGAAGCTCCTTTCGGTCAAACACAGGATCTTCTGATCCCCAGAAATCGTTCAGAGACCCGCTTTCACGATCAGAGTCGTTTCCCATAGACATCATGAGCGGAGGTGTTCACATAAAGATTAGTGGTCAGTAGCCACCAGCCGTCGTGTGTAGACGCCAAGAATAGGTAACTCTGAACTCTCTATTGGGAAAATCCGTAGGAAATACGACCCCAAGCGTCGAATGAAATTGGAACGATCAGTCTTGATAGAACGAACACAGTGACCCCAGGTGTCGAGTGAAATCCCGTCAAAGAGAATAGCAGCGAAAGAACAGTGACCCACACCCCGACTGTCGAGTGTAGATTCCCGAAAAGATGTAGGACAATCCCTCTAACTCGTGTTTAGAAACGCCGATGCAAAACAAGTAGTTGTTTTAGCGGAAACAAGAGAGGATAATATCCTCTCTCTCTTCTCAGGTATCGACCCACTGCGGATATGGTTTCGGGGCACCGTAAATAAATCTTTCCTCGATAAGTGCTATTCTTACTCTCTTTGCAATCACTCGAAACCACTGTCTGTCTGAGATCGGCCCACATTTGAACTCTCTCCGTCCTTTTTAGCCATCTACACTCGACACCTGGGGTGTGGGCGTCCCAGTGGAATCAGTCAACGAAAGGGCTTGAACGTGGATTACGGTGTACTGGGGTTTTGGTGCCTCTTGCCTAGTCCCGATCTTCCGAAACCTTCCGATAATAGCCGTCTCTATGATGTTTGGCGTCCCGTATCTTTATAGTCAAATCCTGTGACTATCGTGATAGACGGTCACAATCCGTCGCTCGCACGATGCGAAACAGCACACACCCCTTTGACAGCGGCGTAGCGACTACTGACTACCACTCCTATCCGGCGGCACCTCTCGAGGTGATCGTCCGATGACGACCATCGACGCGATCACGCTGATCGACCGTGACGACGGCACCCGATCGATGAAACTCGGTCGTCACGACGGCGATACCTATCTCGAGGACCAAGCGATCAAAACCGAATCAGCCGAGATCGTCGAACTCGAGGACCCAGTCTCGAAAGCAACCATCCTCGCGAACTGGGCTACATCGGACTTTCCCGAACGCGTTCGCGAGTTCTTTGGCGTTGACGAGACCGGAAGCGACGACCAGAACCAGCAGATGGAGGCGGTCCAGAATGTCTGAAGCCAACTCCAAGCAGGGCGCGCTCCCTGGACTCGAGCCCGGCGAACCCGAGCAGTGGATCATCACGGCCATCGACGCCGGACTCGAGTACCACATTCTCGTCGAAGCGATGTCGCGAACGGAGGCTCGCGAGACGTTCGAATCCGAGTTCGAAATGTACGAACTGGGCGTTGAGGACGACGAGTTCGACTGGGATCACGAAACGGTCTTCGCTCGGTCACAGGACAACGCGGAGGCAATCGTCCTCGAGCGCGACCGCGATTACATGCGCGTCTACGACTGGTCGTGTCTCGGTAACACCGCCGATATCGAGTCAGTCGATCGGGCCGACGACGTCGACGGCTGGAAGAAACGCCGAGCTACGAGCGACGCAGAGGTGGTTGACCGATGAGCGATTCCGATTCGGAACGCAAACTCGGGACGCCCGGACTCGGCACGCCGGATACGATCAACGCGGTCGTCATCGTCGACCGCGAGTCCGGACAGGCATTCGAGTACCGTGGGCCGTATTCGTTCCGACAGGACGGCGGCGATTGGGAGACGGATATCCCGATCGGCCTGTACGAACGCGGTGGCATCGACAACGCGACTGCAAATCGTCTCGCTGACCGAACCGGGGATCTCGCACTCGCGTACGCTGACTCGAGTGTCCTCTCGTCGGGCGTTATCGAAGCGGCCGACGTGATCGAAGGAAAACTCACGATTCGCGTCGACGATCCGGCTCACCTATCGGACGACGATGTGGACATGGATCTCTCTGAGGTGGACCGATGAGCACCGACCAGGAACAGACCACTACGAGTCTGACCTTCCCGAGTGACGCTATCGAGACAACACTCGACGAGCTGCCGCCGGGGACGATCACCGACGCGGCTGAATCGTACGCTCGAGAGTGCGGAACGATTCTCGATGGACACCACTACGGCTCCGGTCGCTCCCCATCGGGACTTGCAGCGGCGACGATCTACCTGGCGTCGCTGGTTGCGAACCAACCGAGGTACCGCGGGTCGTCACGGAAACTCTCTCAAGAAGAGGCCGCCGACTACTGCGGCGTCTCACCCGTCACGGTACGGCAACACTATCGGAAGATCCTGGATCTCCACAAGGAATCGCCCGATGTCGATCTCCACGGAGACGCGCCCGATACTGAAACGCCTCCGAACGCAGCCCCAACGAACGGTGATCTCTCGTGAGCACCCACTCGTCACGTGCGCACCCGCATACCCGATCGGAGACGATGCCAGCCCACGCGCCGGTCTATGCGACACTCCGAAGCCGACTCGAGAGCAACGGCGTCCCGATCGACGTACTCGATGAGGTCGCGGCCGATCCCTACGTCCGAATCGAGGCAGGCGATACAGCGGCATCGCGGGGCGTTTCGATACTGACCGCAGCGATCGTCCTGCGGGCGTTCCCCGAACTTCTCACGGACACGGGCCAAATACAACTCGTCGACGACGGCACTCGCGTCGGGTACGCGTACGTCTCGCTGGACTGGATTCGCGCCCATCGCGACGGTGAGATCACGAACGAGGAGTACGCGAAACGCGTCCTCGAGACGTGGCAGTCCTTCGAGAGCACGATTCAGGGAGGTGACCCGCAGTGCTCGAGGTAGTCGCTTCGACCGCAGACGCGGGCGCGGTCGCAGACTACGCACTCCTCACTGTCGTCGGCGTATCTCTTCTTGCAGCGGTGCTCGACCAACTCGCAAACCAACGTCGCGATCACGACCACGACCAGGAGCGAGGGCCGTCCGATGGGTGAGGACAGCCGCGACGACCCGTTCCGAAATCCTGCCCACGGACCAGCACGACCGCCGGGCGTACTCGAGGCCGAACGCGTCGACTTCCGCGTCACGTACGAAGAGCAGTGTGCTCAAAACCGGTCGCACTACCACTTCAAAACCCGCGCTCGGAATACGCCGCTCGAGGAGCTGATCACCAGCCAGCCGATCGAGGATAGCTGCCCGCGGTGTGGTGGGGCGGTAATCGGTCTCCCAAACCGGACGGTGATCGAGTGATGTCCGGTGACACTTCCTCTGGCGAGATTGCTGTAGGTCCGAGTCGCCCGCTCCCGAACATCGAGATTCGACGGCCGACTGCCAATCGTGGTGCCGACGACGTTCGCGAGCACCTGGACGGCAAGCGGTGTATCTTTTGTAAGGTGCCGGTCGTCGACGACGAGGAGTTCGTCCAGACGGACAAGTTCGGAACGCTGGTCACGAGACCGATCTGTAAGGGCCACTCGGAGCATCCCGAAAGCTGGCTTCGAGCCCGACTGGAAAACCAAGAGGAGATGGGCTACTGTCCGTCCTGTGGCGACGTGACGCGACAGAACGCATTCGGAAATGAGTGTTCAACGTGTGATCCGGTCGAACTCGAGACGCGGAACGATCGGCGGCTGTAAGTTAGCACTATGTGCTAACGAACGCCCACCCACTCCTTACTGCGGATCCGTGTCGCCACATTTGGGGCAGTACTCAACCCACATTTCCGGACCGTGACTTCGATGCTTGCATCTTTCAGGATTCTTCTCGATCGCACCCAGATTCACATCCGGATCAGGTGGGCCGCCAAAGAAGATATACATTCGATCATGGCGATGTCTTTCAGAGTCCGTCAAGAGGTGAACTGGACAGTACCGGCACTCTCGGAGTTGCCTTCTCGAACTCCCGAATGAATTCGATACCACTGTTTCTGGAGATTTCCACTCGTGGAACCCTTTTGGACCACGACAGTATTCGACCTCTGGGTGGGCGGCCATCGCCTTCTCTGTCGCGGAAATGTGGTAGGTTTGCGTAAGCCAGCTATCGAAGTCTTCGAACGTACTCTCTCTGATAATCGCTTTCCGGAGTAGTTTTGGCCGGAAATAGGACGGCAGGCCAGAGCTAATACCGTACTCATAGCTGTCTGTCTCCTCGTCATATCGCCGTCGGAGGTCACACCCCCGACCGATGCACAGTTCGTACCCGTCGGTGCCGTCCAAGACAGATGACGGAACCTCCCTCCAACTATGCTTACCCCCATACCGGTATTCCTCACACCTTACCAGATATAGTGGGTTTTTCTCACGCGGACTATAGCTGCCCCCACCATTGGATTGGAACGCTTCTTCGACAATATCGTAATCTAAGGAGTCCGTCCCAAAGTCACTCGTCGATAGCCATGCGATTGAGTAGCCTGCTTTGAGATAGTCGTACGTTGCTGCTTCGATGTTTTTCTCGTGATTCTTGTGCTGAACCTCGATCACGATCCCGTGTCCAAAATAGGGATTTTTAGATTCGAACTCGAGGCAGACGTCCGCGCGTCGATAGTCGTGGTTGAGATAGCTGTCCTCGAGTTCAATTCGCTTTTCAATCCCGCACTGGGTGGGCTGTGAGTCGAACCGATCGCCGAGCGCTTCGGCGGCGAGTGCGACACACCGAGCGTGAATATCTGACTCGCCAGTTCCAGCGGCCGGACAGTGCCCTCCTGCAGCAGAATTTGGGTGATAGAAGTGGCGGGCTTCGCCGTCCCGTTTCCGTGTATACATCGTCTCGCCACAATCGGGACAGGTCACGGGCTGTTGATCCGGGACAGACGCCGGCGGGACGATATCATTGTCGAGAACCGCTCGAAAGGGCATTTTTAGTCGGAAACAAGCAGTCCATTTCGAATATAGAACGACACCTCTCCCGTGCTGAGATTGGGTGCGTCTATAAGTCTTCCATGGCGAACCTCTCCAGAAGTTTTCTTGAACTGAATACGGAAAGTCGATTTGTGACCTAAGATATTTCCACCGTATGCGTCTCCGCTACTACCAGTCGAGTTTGTAATGAGTATAGCTGCGTTCTGTAGATTGGCGACTTTATCTAGATCGTGCAAATGCTTGTTGAGTTTTTGCTGCCGTTCTGCAAGTTCCCCACGACCTTGATACTCTGCCCGGAAATGGATTGTCAGCGAGTCAAGAACGACTATTCTGAGGGGCCTACCCTGTTCTGCTAGTGACTCACCTAGCTCTTGTACCTGTTCCGCAGCTAGCATCTGAGAGTTTGAATCGGTTGGAGACTGAACATGGATATGGTCAAGTACGGATTCGGCAATGCTGTCGAGATCGTTTGCAGAGCAATCGTATTGTTCGGCGAGTGCTGTTCTCTTATCAGGCGAAAATGAATTCACGATCTCGATGACTCGTTCCGGGTCAAATAATCTACGAGTATCGATATAGGCGGCCTGTCCTCCGAGACCGCCGTATTCTTCTGGAAGTTGCGCTCTAACCGCAAGTAGGTGAGCGAACGCAGTACGTCCTGATCCTTCATTGCCGTATACTTCTGTAACTGACTGGGTCTCTACTCCTCCGCCGAGGAGATCGTCAAAACCGTCGTGTCCCGTTGAAAGCTTCTTAATTCTATTTTGCCGTTCGAGAACACCCTCCCCAATTTGAAACCCACCAACATCGGCGGCATCTCGAGCACCTCGGATAATCTCTCCTGCAGTGTTCTTGTCAATGTCTGTCACTTTCGCTAGCTCTGGAGGAGCTGAGACAGCAAGACTTTGGAGAGAGTCATATCCTGCCTCAGTAAGTTTTTCTGCAGTTGCTGGACCAACTCCCGGAAGATTCTCGAGTTTCTCGGTCATACAATGACTTCTAGAAAGAGATATAATAAAAACATGTCCTCTAAACGAATCAGCGGTAGTCCGACTCGTTGTGTGGACTTCTGTAGCGGTACCGAGACTGAATCCCGGGGGAAAGCAGTATAAGTGAGTTGATTCCCTAACAGACCACTTCGCTCCAGTTAATATCGTACTCCTCACGAACAGCATCTTTCAGCACAGCGAGCCGATCAAGCCACTCCTTGTCTTCGCCATCGGGCGTCGTCGGCAGCGTGTAGACGGACAGTGGAACGCCCATCTCCTCGAGCAATTGCTCAAAATCGGTCTCACCGTCACTCTCGACCACAACGTCCGGCAGCCAGTCGGGGGCCACGTTCGAGACGATCTCCTCGATCTGCCGAGGATGATGGACGTTTTCGGGCCAATTGTTCTCGTCGTTACACCAGGACATTCCTTCGCCGACGCCACCAACGTCGTCGCAGGTCTGCCACGGCGTCAGGATATCGGCATCGATCGATTCGAAGTGCGCCTCGAGCGGATCGACGTAGTCTTCGCCTGCGATAATCACCACGGCGTCGTAGCCGTCGCGATCGACGATCCGCTGCAGATCACCAGCCACGTCGTCGGCCCACTCCCAAACCTTGTCGTCACTCATCTTCGAGAGCGTCTGGTCGTAGTACGGCAGTTCTTCGTCGTGGTGAACGAGCCCGAACTTCGCCGACGCAATATAGTAGCCATGCGAGTGGCGACCGAACCGATCCTTGCACGTGTGGACACTCGAGTTGTACAGCTCCCGCGCCGGGACGGTTTCGCCGTCCTCGAGCGCCTGCTTACTTGAGCCACAGGAGACGACTGAGAGTACCTTCGGGTCCGGTTCCTCGAGCGTCTCGCCCTCGAGTGCCGTCTGTTCAGTTGCCATCCTCAGTCCTCGCTATTATCCTGCTCGATGACAAACCCAATCAGGTCACCGTCTCGGACGACCCAGCGCATCGGGACTGACTCGCCACGCTCGAGGGCGGCGTCCCCACCGAGCCCGGCGGCGATCTCGCCGGCTGCGATCCGGGGCTGGCTGTTCGACGGGCCGGCGAAGACGACCGACCGGCCGATCTTGTCCTCCTCACGTGTCGCGTCCGTGGGCGAAAGGACAAGCACGACCCGTCCCTCGAGACAGTGAAACGACGGGTCGACGCGTGTCTTCCCGCCGCGCTCGATACCGATCTCGCGAACGGCCGGCATCGGGAGCATAGCAATCGTGTTTTCGACATCCTCGCCGACCCGCTGGATCGTCGATCGGTGGGTCTCGCTCGCGGCCAGCTCCCACATATCCATCTCGAGATCCGAATCCCAACCGTCGATCGGCGCGGTAACGGTCACCGTTCCTTCGTCATCGGTCGTGATCGATCCATCTCCCCATGCGGCGTGACAGTCGACAATCCCCCATGCGTGGGCCAGAAAGATCGGGAACTCGATAAGCACCTGCCCGGTCGAACTGGACACGTTCGGCTTCGTGGTCGCCGGGCCGTCTGGAACACCAGGCCCAAAGCGAACCGTCAACAGTGGTCTTTCATCAACCCCACCACAGCCGATTCGGACTTCGGTTTTCTGGTGATCGGACTCGAGATCGTGGAAGCCCGTCTCTTCGACGGTCGCCTTCGGTAGTGTCGTTCGAATCCGACCGTTCGTCTGTTCTGAAATCTTCGTACTCATCTCTTGTTTGAGTGCTATTGACATCGTTCGTGGTCACCTGGCGCTTTCGCGAGTGGTGCTTCTCCCCCTGCTCTGAAAAGTATTACTATCACCAACGCATTTTTCAGAATTACACGGGCGTCGGCTCTGTACTTGAGTCGATCAGAACCGTCGAAAAGCGGCGATGAGTGGTGGATGAGTCAGCGAACTGCGACCGAGGTGTGTCCGCCGATCGTCTGGTGGGTGCGAACCGATCGGCGGTGTCAGTTGGTGACCGTGATTGCGGACACGTCACCCCCCTAGGGTGTTGTGCTGTGGTTGCCCACATCCAGTTGGCCCCCGGTACCGCCGTGGGCCACCTAACACAAGCCACGCACTGATAAAGAACCTATCGCCCTCCAACTGTTTCGACTGTTAGTTCTTTGATTGTGAGCCGTAAATTGCTCAGCTTGGTCATTGAGTACGTAGATGACAACCTCGTGTTTCCACCGGAACACTGAGCGGCGACCCTCAGATCGCACGCTCAACTAGTTCTCTACCGGTTGAGTAGCGAACTCGGGTATTCTCCACCACCACTGTTTGATTGCCTGATCGCTGACGCGCAGAAGATCCACAAACAACGGCCGATTCTTTAAGAACAACTCGCTATCTCCATCAAACCAACTATAGGACCTAACTAAAGACCAATTTCCAATGTCTATTGGGATTATCTTATAGTATCGGATAGTAATTATGTTCGGGAATAGATAAATACCTAGATTTATTATAATACGAATATAAAATACAATCGGAATGTCAAAGAATTCCAAACATAGCCGGCGTAAAATCTTGAGAACATCTGCAGCGATTAGCGCTACTTCGATCGGTATGACTGGCGCTGTTTCGGCAAACAATGACCGCAGGATTGATGATTATAATAGGCCCGCAAAAGAGATAGAACCAGAAAATCTACTGAAAATCGTCGACGGAGAAGTTCAGGCAAAGGCGGAACATTCTGGATCTCTTGATCGAACTGTAGAAGGTCTCAATAATCTCATTTCAGAAGGGGTTATAGAAATAGACTCACCTAACACTGGTATAGATACGTACACCTCCGAATCATTTGAAATAACTGATTTCAATGGTATTAAGGATATTTCTGAGAGTGACGTTAGTCAAGGTGACGTGGGGCTGATGTCCGCGGGTGAAAACAGTTTCTCTGGGGATAGAAGTACATGGGGGACCCCATATCAGACCCATCGAGTTAAACTCGATGATGAGGTCAGCCAAGAGTTTGAATATGCTCTCTCACAAGCAGCCTCGTATTCGACTCTTCTACCTATCCTTATTGTTGCGGCAGGGTTTGCTTATGCTACAAAAGTTGCTGTACTTGCCACGGCTGGAGTGGTCTATCTGCACACTCGTGCAAACCGATTTGATTATTACAATGATGGGCAGGGTGTCGAATTCACATTCCGCTGGGCAGAGGTTCCCACATTTGGTACATGTGGGTTGATTATTCCTGGTGGTACTTGTGACGATATTAGTTTTGGTCCACTAGAGGGAGATCTTTATGTCTTCTATGACACAGACTGGGATTCTCAGTAGACTGGTCGGTCTCTCGTGAATCACCAGACCGCATCATATTGAACCATCACAACCGATCTACAATCGGAAAGCGGTCGAAATCTGAAT
Source organism: Natronorubrum marinum (assembly GCF_052040125.1). Classification (NCBI taxonomy): domain Archaea; kingdom Methanobacteriati; phylum Methanobacteriota; class Halobacteria; order Halobacteriales; family Natrialbaceae; genus Natronorubrum; species Natronorubrum marinum. The sequence goes on along the minus strand of NZ_JBPPFV010000006.1, from coordinate 99,068 downwards.
CTTATCATGCTTGATAAGATGGTTATTCGGATCAACGGCCAGCTGTTTTAGCTGTACGCTGTTGCTGCTCCCGAGACTAACGGCTTCTGCCCCTAGAGCTGTTTTCGGGTATAGCGTCATCAAACCAGGTGCTAAGCTCTCTCTGAAAATCAAAGTCAAATCAATATAATGCAAACAATCGCGCCTAAAATAACCACTATCCGAATTACACCTGCTAATTTTTGTTTATCTTCTGGAAGAGATTCAGAGAGTGCAAAGATTGCAAAGGCAATCCCAATAATGAGAGCTGGTTGGATATAGAAAGAATGTACTCTTACCTGGTATATATAGTACCCAATCAATACAACTGCTAATGAAAGTAAAGCTAATCCTCGTTCTCTTCCATCAGGCTTTCGGAAAAGGACTTTTTTGATTGTGTTGAGCACTAATTACTCAGTACCAGAAGGAGCTAAAAAGTTTGTGGGTTTTGAGTCTACACTGTCCCCATCCCTAGCAAAATAGAGGATTCTCACCTCTAAGATATGATTTTCGTATAACTTAGTGAGAAAACCGACCCGACGAGCGTCTCGACCGACGGCTGATCGCCGCCACAGAGCAGATCCTGCTGGGCGAACCGGCCAGGATACGTCTTGCTGTAGTCCTCGATATCGAAGCCGGCGAACATCTGAAACTCGAGCCACTCCGAGAGGGCGAGTCCGACGCCACCACGTCCCGAAAAGAGATCGACGACCTGGGGTCGCCACTTCGAGGTCCACTCTTGGGGAACCGTGTTTCGATCGATCCGGGGCGTCTCACGCAGGTACTCGGGTCGGCGAATGCTCATGCGACCACCTTGCTGAGAGTCTCGCCCTCGAGCACACACTCACGCAGGTGCGACGCGACGTGAGCGGCCAGCAGCGGCGGGACGGCGTTCGAAGCCTGTCGATACTGTTCGTGCTTGTTCCCGGCGAAGGCATACCAGTCGGGGAACGTCTGGATCCGGGCGACCTCGCGAACCGTCATCCGGCGAACGTCCTCGAGCGAAGCGCCGGGCGTCGACGGCGATCGGCCAGCAAAATGCACCGGAGGCGTCCCCTCAGACACAGTCATCGTCGGCGCAGGTTCGTCGGGATGCAACCGCCGATCGGTCGTCGACGAGCCACAGAATCCGAGCGACCACTCGGCGAATCCTTCGCGGACCCCGCGGCGGTGGTCGATTACGACGTGATTCGGGGGCATCCACACCTCCTCACCGTCGCGCTCGATGAACTCGCTCACCGAGTGCGGATCGACGCGGTGTCGATCCAACGCGTCGTCACGGTAGGCGACCAGTTCGTCGATCGTCGCGTGTACGGGATCGTCCGCAGGCGATTGGGACTCAAGCGGCCGGGGCAACGGTCCCTCTCCGCCGTCTTCGAACGCTTCCCGCGCCGTAGTGTATCCCTCGAGCGCACGGCCTGTCCCGAACTCGACGAGTCGGCGCTGTCCGTCACGATGGGTTTCGGGCGGCGTCCAGGTGTCGGGCGTCGGCAGGCCGTCGCGAACACCGACGATGAACACGCGCTTTCGGCGCTGAGGAACGCCGTAGTCGGCGGCGTTCAACTCGAGCGTTCGAACCTCGTATCCCGGCCCGGCGTCTGCGAGCGCGTCGACGAGCGCCGAATGCAACGGCCCGTGGAGTTCGGTCATCCCGACGACGTTCTCGATAAGCACGAGCTGTGGTTCGCAGGCGTCGGCCCACTCAGCCATCGCGAAGGCGTGCTCGTTTCGTGGGTCGTCGGGATCCACTTCGCCACCGGCCGAACTCCATCCCTGACAGGAGGGACCACCTGCGAGCACCGAGAGATCGTCCGGCACCTTCGAGGGATCAACGTCGGTCGCGTCGCCGTACTGCGCAAGGTCGTTCTCTTGGCAGTGCTGGACGTGATAGGTGTAGCGTTCGGGGGCGCGGATCTCCCACGCTCCGCGGACGTGAAAGCCCGCGAGGAAGAGCCCGAAGGTCATCCCGCCACAGCCGGCGTACAGATCGACAGCGGTGGGGGCGTCGTCGGGACCGGTCCACTGGGGCATCTACACCTCACCTCCGCTTGCGAACTGCTCGAGCCCGGACTGTCGCCCACCGTTGTCACGGTTCTTCCGGTCTCGATAATCCTCGTGTTTGACGATCCGTTCGGTGATCGTATGCTCGTCGTAGTAGCGGTCGACGGCGGCTTCGACATCGTCGACGCCGATTCCCTCGAGAATATCACGAACGTCCCACTCATGCAACGCCTCGAGCCACAGCGAATGGCCCGGTGCGTGCTGTTCTTTCTTCACGCTGATCAGCACGGTCTCGACGGTCGCGTCGAACGTCTCCGGGGGCAGATACCAGATCGGCTCGACGAACTGTGAGCGGATCTCCCACCGGAGTGCTTCGAACATCGGCGCACACAGCGCGGAGACCGGGAAGAAAAACGTGAGCCAGCCGCCCGGTTTCAGTAGTCGGAGGGCTTGCTCGAAAAACGGGACGAACAGATCGAACTGGTCGACCGCCGTTCGAAACTGCTCGCGGTACTGGTCGCGTGTCTCGGCCTCGAGAGCCCGATAGCGGACGAACGGCGGATTCGAGAGCACCCAGTCGAACTGCCCGTCTGGAGGGTCGAGCAAAAAGTCGGCGTGGTGGACGTCTATTTCGGCGTTCGAATGTGCGGCGTGGAACTCCTCGAGACGTTTCGGGTCGGTCTCAACGCCGACACACTCGGGGACTGGATAGTCGAACGACCGACAGGGCGACCAGCCCTCGCCGGACGTACAGTACCGCTGGACGGCGTCGAAAAGCCGACCGGTCCCGAGTCCAGGCAACAGGATCCGACCGCGGCGATCGTCGTCGAAGTGTCCCGGCCGGTCGACCGCGAACGTACTCGCAGCGGCGAGATCGGCGACCGGTTCGGGCGTCGGCACGTAGCCGTGCTCGGTCATACGGACCACTCCGTGACTGTCGCTTGCTTGCTCCCCGACTCGCCTGGCTGTGGGTCCGGAGAATCGGTTTCCTCCGTCGCGTCCTCGAGTCGCTCGAGATAGTGCCAATAGCCGTTCTGGAAGATCGTCGTCGTATCGCAGCTATTGAACCCGGTCTCGTAGGCCCAGACGAGTCCATCGACGCCACCCGGATTGCCGACGTGTGCTCGCAGATCACGGTCGCGGGCTTCGGCGACGATCTCGTCACCGTGAGCGCGAAGCCACCGCTTCGACCCGCCGACGAACACGCCTTGACAGCCTTCGATAGCGTCGAACTGCTCGACGATCGGGACGCCGGGTTGGAGCACCCAGTAGCGCATGATCTCCCCTGACCGCAGGGGCAGCGGTCGGTCGTACAGCCACTCCCGATGCTTGTCGATCGTCGCCGCGGCGTCACCGGGGACATCCGGCAACACGACGAAATCGGGTTCGGTCGGCATCTCGGTCAACGCCTCCTCGAGCGTGCTGACCCAAACGTCGCCGTCGAAGTGGCCGCCGAATGCGCCGTTGTCCAGAAAGTAGTGGTCGTCGTGGGGCGTCATCTTCTGGGGCGTCCAGCCGTATCCGTGCGAGTGCGAGGGCGCGTGTTCGCGGGCTTTCCGAAGGTTATCCGGGGATGCTCCGGTGTAGTAGAGCCTCACGCCGACCACCCCTCAGGAATATCGACACGAAGTTCCTCGAGTCCGAGCCGCGGAGCCTCTGCGTGGGTATACACGTTGAACGGAGTCCCCATCTTCCGGATATGGAAGAATCCGTGGCGCGTATCGGTACCCTCTTTTGGCGGCATCCCACCGAGTCCACCGCCGTTGAACAGTTCCTCCTGATAGTCGTACGCTTCGCTGGTCACGCCGACCGACAGCGTTTCGTTCTGGCTGGTCCTGATTGCGACGACATCCTCCTCTGGAACGATCTGCTTGGCAGCTAGCAGACACGCCTCTGCAGCGAATCGGAGGTAGTCGTCGTCGATCGCGACCGGCACAGGTGGCTTTACTGATGAAATTCCGTCTTTGCCGGAGAGCCAGACGCCGGCCTCGAGCGTGTTCTCGTTCGGCCACCCAAACTCAACGTCGGGTTCGCTGGGGTTGAGAACGATCGTGAATGAGCCCGGCGGGACCATCGACTGCGAGTTGTAGTAACCGTCGGCCATCGCCTCGAGTCCGCGCCAGTAGTCGTGAATCTCGTTCACGCGTCGGAGGTGGCCGTCTACGGGCGGGTTCAGTTCCACACCGTCTCGAATGTCGTCCGTCGTGCCGTGTTCGGCCGCGAACGTCTCGAGATCGAACTGCTGGTCGTTGGTCACGCCGACCACCGTCCGAGTGCAACCTGGTTGCCGTCGGCATCCCGATCGGCGTTCGAAAGGTGCCGTTCGCGGTTGTGCTCGCGGACTGTCTGAGAAACCGTCTCGAGTCGGTCGCAGAACCGATCGATGAAGGTCACGTCTTCGTCGAACGCCTCGGGTCCGTGATGGTCGAACGGGTCGGAGAGTGGCATTCGGGCGTCAGTCAGCGCCCAGCCGACGTTCTCCGGCGGGAGGATCACGACCGGCTGGCCGTGGTCCGAGCACACCCAGTAGGATCGGATGCCGGGCTCAGTCCCGTACACGGCTAGCGGAGAGTCACAGCGCGGGCAACAGCCCGGTTCACGACCGTCGTTCACCGCTGTTCACCTCCATCGGGCAGCGTGGACTGCTCGCCGCCGAATCCGTCCTCAAGCGGTTCGCGTTTCTGTCCCCCATACTGGGTTTGACAGTCCGGACAGAGTGGATACCGTCCGAGTCCGGTTTCGTGTGTCCACGTATCGCAGCGATTGCAGCGACCGATAGGCTCGCAGTCCTCACAGTACACGTCGCCGCCGAACTCCGCAAGGTCGCGGTCGCTCGCACCGATGCCACAGTCCTCACAGGTCCGTTCCTCACCCGTCCACGACCCCAGCTCAGGCTGATCGGTTTCAGGCTCGCTGTTGGCTGCGGGCTCGAGCCGCCCGATCGCGTCGGAGAGCCACTCTATGCGGTCGGTGTCTTCGTCGAACGGCGTCCGAACCGACAGTGGGAATTTCACACCCTCGTTCGGGTTGCCGGTCATGCGGGCGATTCCGTACTCGAAGACACCGCGCTCCCGTAGTGAGTCGACGTACGCCGGATCACCGAGGACCAACAGTTCACCAGCGTCGTTTTCCCACCGCTGTGCACCTTGTGGTCGGTAGGCTGAAATCCACGCACACAGCATCGTCGCAACCTTCGCGGCCCATTTATCCATCTCCGTGATGATTTCTTGTCCGTCAGGTCGCCGTCGGAGCAGCCGATTCTCGACGTGGTGATCCACGTTCGTTGGATCGTCGCCGATATCGTCGATCGTCATCCCGTAGGGCTGGACAGGTTCCCAGTTGCGGACCACACCGTTCTCTGCCGACAGGACCGCCCACGGCGTCGCGTCGTAGCCACGGGACCACTGAGTGACGATCTCGGCGAACTCTCGACAGGCGGCAAACTCTGTGGACGTATAGTAGTCTTCGGCCCGCCACGCCGGTCCGGTCGGTCCATCATGACCCCGGATCTGTTCGCCCGGCCCGTACTCGGCGATATGGAGGTCAATCTCGTCTTCGGGATCTCGACGATCCGGGCCACCGGCAACGAGGACTAACGTCCCGTTGAGATAGACATCGGCGTGGTCGGTGTCTCGAGTCTCCGGCCGGAGATTCAGTTCCGTACCAGGCACCGCGCCGGTCGTGATTTCGTTCGTCACGGTTCTATGCCCCCGCGTGAACGCGCTGGCTATCTCGGACGCGCGTACTGTCCTCGATTGGGACCACAGCGTCGGCCGGGCCGTCCGTGGCCTCGAGCGCCCGTGCGTGCAACTCTTCGCGATAGGTCGCGCCGGTCCACCGCTCGACTCGGAGCCCGTCGCCGTCGCGCTCTGCGATCAGGTAGCGTTGGTCCTGGTCGCCCGAGTCCACGCCGACGAGACCGGGCCGGCCGAAGAAACTCCCGAGAACGTCGACGATCGTCAACTCCAGATCTAGCGCGGGAACGTCGACGCGGTCGTAGCGGCTGATGCGCTCGAGGTTGATCACGGTCGCGTTCGTGTTCATGGATCCACCTCGAGTTCAATCTCGGTCCAACTGCCCGGCGTCATCAAATACAGCGTCTCGCCGACGGCCGCCACGTCGCCGATCTCGAGGCTCCGCGTTTCGGCGTCGATAAAGGCTTGACTCTCCTTGCCACCCCCGCGGTTCCAGCGGGGCCACAGCGCCGAGACGACGCGCAGGAGATCAGGGTTTCGTTTGGCCGGGATCTCGTCGGAACCGGCGTGGTCGTACAGTCGACTGAACTCAGCAAACGAGAGCGTCGACTTTTCGTTGTATCGAACGTCGTGTCGGAGCTGTTCGGAGTCGGCCGCTCGCTGTTCTTCGCGACGGTTGCCGCGGTAGCTCTGAAAGACATCGACCGTAAGCGTCTGGCTGTACTGTGCATCCGCACCGTCGTGGTCACCGTTGCGACCGGTTTCCCGGTTCATACTACCCACTCTATTTCCCATCCACTTAGCTGTTACTATTGAATAAGCATATCAAATCGCGCCCGGTCACCGGAAACGTGGTGTGTCGTTGAGACTACTGAACTCGATATCGATCACAGAAATGACCGCAATCGCCTTTTCGTTCGCGTTCGAAACCCCTCTTGCCGGGGTTATTCACCCGGTGTACCAGCACCGGGGACTCGGCACGTGCTCCCGTGGGATGGAGGCCTCCTAACCTTTCAAGTCCCACGGGACCGCTTCATCGCCAGCGTGCTGGCGTATCTTCGCAGCCACCCATGAGGCGGACTGTTGCTCGAGATACACGCTCTCCTTGACGACGTGGTATTTCAGCGGATAGCTGTCATCGGTCGCCATCTCTCGGATCAACTCCTTGGCTCTGCCACGGTCGTGGCTAGCTATGCCGAACGACGCGGCCGCGTCGATCGACACCCCTCGGGGCTGGTAGAACCCCTCTCGGTGGAGTTTAGCGAGGACGGTGGCGCGAATTTCACTGTCCCGGTCATTTTCAGACATCTTGATTTTCACCTCCATACACCACTATTGAGAACGCATATACATAAGTCTGTGCGTTTGAAAGTACAGTACCAGACTTTGTGACCAATAGTATTTTGTATGACCTGTCCGTAGCAGAACGTATGCCAGAACAAGAGCCCGAACCGGAGGGTGAGACCGTCGAACAGGGCGAACGGATCGAAAACCATCCGATCGTCGAACTGTTAGGCAACCGAACGCGAGTGAAAATTTTCGCGACGCTGCAGGACGCCTCGAGTCCGCTGAACCCACACGATATCACCGAGAACGCCGCTATTAGCCGCAACGCGTGGTACGACAACTACGGTGTGCTCGAGGAGTACGGCGTGATCAAGCAGGCCGGACGCCACGGTAACTCGCCGCTGTACGTCCTAGGTGATGTCGAGACTGACCAGGACGATCCCGACGACGCGGACGCAGGCAATCCCGAACTGGTCGGCGCACTCCGGAAGGCGTCCGATCTCGCGGGCGCACAGCGCCGGGAAAACCGTGCGATGGAGGACGGATCCGATGAGTGACGAACCAGACCCAGACGCCGAACGTCGAGAGATCGAACCCAACGGCGAGCTGGTCGCCGACTCGGTCGACGATATTATCGCCGCGAATGCGTTCGTCGAACTCTTAGGGAACTCCTCGCGAGCGAAGATTCTCGCCGTCCTCGCCGGTACGCAGACGCCGGTCAATCCGTCGGCGATCGCCGATGCTGCGGACATCTCTCGAGATACGTTCTACCGGCACTTCGAGACGTTCGAAGAGTACGGCGTCGTCGAGCAAGTCGGCGAAGCCGCCAACGCTCCGCTGTACTCGATGACCGAGACGGATCTCGCGCGAGCACTCGAGATGGTCGCCGATCACGCCGGGGAGCGAAAGCGAACCCGCGAGGGCGTTCGGGACGGGATGGACCATGAGTGACAAGTCGACGGACACAACCCAAGCCCGACTCGATGGCACTGTCCCATCGACTCGAGTCGGCCACTGTCGCAAAGACGAGACAGACGTCTATATCGGCAGGGCCGACGGTGGGGATGGTCACCTACTGAATACGCCGATCGGCGAACGCGGGTGGCTCGGTAATCCGCACCCGAAAGACGATCACGGTCGCGCGGAGTGCATCGAACTGTTCCGTGAGGACTTCGAGGACGATCAGGAGTTTCGCGCGGCCGTCCGGCAACTCGAGGGAGATCGTCTCGGTTGATGGTGCCAGCGCCTCGACGATTCGCCAGCTTGTCACGGGGAAGTAATCGCAAGGGCTGCTGATCGACTAGCAAATGAGGATGACAAATGAGTCGGGATACTGGACCTACTATCGACGAGTTAGAATCGGGGCATTTGATTCGAGCATGTCCACATGGTGAGGCTGCCAGTGATCCAATAACAATGGAGGTGCTCAACCTTCCTCTAACTACGTCGTGAATACCTCTACATTGGATCGCCATTAAGGTCAGTACTGACGACTGCCGACACATTAGGTGCCCTGCTCATCTAACATCCTACGATACTGAGGAAAGAGCCGAGAACGTCCACTGTTGTTTAAAAGTCGTTTTTTTGCCAGCCCCCAAGTGTATTCAGGTATTGTACTGTAAAGATATACATGAGCGAGGATGAAGGAGACCAGCCAAGCATTTCTACGATAAGCGAAGAACACTTTTCATCGAGACGTCTTATTATACTTCATTCCGTACAAGTGATTCTTTTCTTATTTATATTTATACTCATCATATTACAAATATTCAATGTATTGGTAGTTCAAATAAATTCTACTACTATTGCACTTTTGGTAATATTGATTGGAGTCACTCTTCTTGACCGGATTGGCTCTTTCAGCTTACGTTATGGAGATACCTCTATAGAATTACAACTCATAACGGCCAGAACTACAGAGCTAATTGAAAGATTTGATCGGCTGGGTCTTGTTTATGATATTGAACTACCAGAACCCACTCAAGACCCTGATGATGCGCTAAAAGACGTTCGAAGACAATTACGTTCCCTTCTCATCGCTTTGAGTACTAACGGGGGTAGTAGAGTTGGCAATAAGGAAGATCAAAAACAAAGAACTCAGACAGATGGAGGGGATCCGGACCTCAGTCCTCTTAAAATGAGTGCGATCTACGATTTACTCTCACTGATCGACATGACACTCGTCGCCTATGAAAACGGTAAAATCGGAGAAGCAGAGGTTGATCCTGTCTATGAATTAGGAACCATGGCGATTGCTTTTCTTAGAGAGGTAGCTGAACCTACTCAATATAGCACTACCTCGGGGAGAGAACAGGGGGAAAGTGAGCAACTTGATGATCCGGGAGGGCCTGCAAGCGAATGGAGTCTGGATAGGTGGGCATACTTCCGCGATCTCGCAGGGCTGGCTTATGAAGAGGACCACCAAGACGATGCTAGACGACTTGTGACACAAGCAGAGGAGGTAATCGAACAATTAGAGGATCTGGGGGGGAGACTGGAGTTGATTAACAAACTCATGGAGGTGTCATACGGAGGTGACGACCAAGACACCGCCAGAAGATTAGTTGCTAAAGCAAATAAAACAATCGAGAAAATGGAGGATCCAAGGCGAGAACAGGAACTTGTCAACCTCGCAGGGCTGGTATACAACGGCGGCGATCGGGATATCGGCAGAGAACTAGTCGAGCAGATTAAAAACCCAAGGACGAAGGCATGGGGATTCAGCGTCCTCGCAAACTGTGCTTTATCAGAAGACGATAAGAATACCGCTAGACAATTCTTGAGACAAGCAGAGGAAATAGGCGAGCAGATTGAGGATCCGGAGGCAAAAGCATGGGTATTCAGTGTCCTCGCAGAGAGTGCTTATTGGGACGATGAGAATATCGCTAGACAATTCTTGAGGCAAGCAGAGGAGGCAATCGATCAGATCGAGGATCCAGAGACGGAAGCATTGGTATTCCGCGACATGATTGAGTTGGCTAATACATTTGACGATCAGGACACCGCTAGACGACTCGTGACGCAAACAGAGGAGACAATCGAGCAGATGGAAGACAAAAAAGCGAAATCACGGATTTCGAGAAGGATTGAGGAAATCTTGATCTGATACACTCACAAGCTCGGTCCGCCAGCATATCCAAGTTCTTAATTGCGAAACAAAGAATTAAATAGATCTGATAAGTCCGTCGACTGGTCGTTTTGAGTCCCCTAGTCCTCGACGATCACCTCGAGTCGCCCGCTCGGAAACCGATACCGAGTCATCTTATCCTCGAGCGTTCCTTCGTCGTAGGCCATCAACACGTCCCCAGTGAACCAGTCATCGCCGAAGACACGCCGGACGTCGCTTTCATAGACCGCTTCGACGACCGGATCGTCGGCCCACTCGCGCTTGTTCTTGCGGCACTGTGCGACCGTACACTGGGTCTCGAGCAGATAGTACTCGGTCGCCACGGCCTCGGTCTGCTCGAGGACGATCACGCGCTCGTCTTGGACGCTATCACGGACGATATCCCCGGCTCCGAACTGGTCCGTCGCGGTCTCTGCCTCTATCTCGGCGTCGACCATTCAGACCACCGCCTCCGCGAGCGTCTCCTCGTTGTAGGCGGTCGACCACTCGACGCGAACGGTCGCGTTCTCGCCGTCCAATCCTGCGGTCACCGAGTCGCCCTCGGTGATCGTCTGGCCGTCGAACTGCGCTTTCGTGTACTGGAGATTGCCGTGAATCTCGAGCGTGCGGGCGTTCACCGACTCACCCCCAGCGTGCGTGACGAGCACGTCGCCGCCGATACGCTGAATATCGAACGACGCGTCGGGAGCGTCTTCGTCCCACGGCTGCAGATCCTGCGCTTGCGATTGGTGGCTCTGGACTGCCTCGAGCGCGTAAACTGCGACGACGGCGCTGAGGATGATCGTCAGTCCAACAAGCAATACAACTCCGATAATGGGCGATGCGGCCCGTGCTGTACTCTTTGAATTTGAATTGCGTCCCGTCATGGTCACCTTGGGCCAGGTTTCCCCGGCCACACGCACTCATTCTGGTTGTACTGACTTAGTTGTTACTATTGAATAAGCATATAATACGGGTCGAAGGGGAACACGGTTAGTGGACGTTGTTCACGGTCAGTAGAGCGTTCGAAAAAACACCGACGAACTACAATTCTGTCCGTTACCAGTTTCGCTGATCTGCCGCGTTAGAACTCTTCGTTTCGATACGACTTGATTCGCTTTTCCATAACGCGGTCAGCAACCTCATCGATATTGTCGATCACCAACTCCAACATTGCGTCGTGGATTTCACGCAGTTCTTCGTCTCTGACGGCTTCCTCACGGAACTTTGGCGTGAGTGCCATCCCAATTTCATCCTCGAGTTGGTCCCACGTTTCCTCTCTAGGGTACATTGCGCCCTGTCGAACGTCACTGTATGGGAACGCTGGCCCGACCTCTCCCGGATCTGGGTCGGCGGTTGACTCGTCGATCGAGTCTTTCTGTTCCCCAGACCGCCGATCTTGGGGCGAATCGTCGGTCCGATTCCGCTCGATCGACGCTGTGTCCGCGCCTGGACTCGAGTTTGTGTGTTCTTGTTCGTCTGCGGTCTCTGGTTCGGACTCTGTTTCTGGTTCCGATTCTTCGTCTGCATCCGCTGCGGGTTCGCCGAGATCGAAGCCGGTCATTGTACGATGCCTCCGCGCTCGATGATATCGGCGATTTCGCCGAAGTACTCGAGTTGGGGGTTCTCTGGATTGTAGGCCGTCAGTGGCATTCGTTCTTCGTAGGCTTTGCCAACGTCGGCCGTATGCCGGATCGGTGGCTTCGGTGGCGTCATCTCTCCGGCGTCGATCGCCGCCCACTCGTCGGGCCGGATCCGCGCGAACGGTGGGACGTGATCGTCGAGGACGGCCTCGAGATCGTACTCGTCGGAGAGTGTCCCCTGTGTCGCGTCGACGCCGTCACGACCGGCCAGCAGCAAACTCGCGAAACTCTCCTGTGTGTTCATCGCTTCGAGAAGCTTCCGGTCGCTGGTTTGGTGATCGATCCGCGACTCGAGGTCGTTCGGAACCGTCGCGAGAATTTCGAACTCACCGAGCTGGCCGCGGATCGGTGCGACCAGGCGCGTAGCCGTCTCCCGTAGTCCGTTCAGGGCTTCGGGAACGGGCATCAACGGCAGGATAGCGTTCGGCGCTGCAACCACAGCGTTGTTCGTGAGTTTGTTCCTCGAGCCCGGCACGTCGAACAGCATGTAGTCGTAGCGGTCGCCGAGATGTTCCTCGACGAGTTCCTGTTTCATCTTCAAATCCGACGCAAGGACTGAGTCCTTCGACAGTTCGTCTGTGACGCGCTCGAGATTGAGCGACGGGACGAAATCGAATCCGTGGCCTGGGTTCTTGACGATCTCCTCGAGCGCGGCGTCCCCGAGGAGGACATCGGCTAGGTCGGTCGCGCTTTCGTTCTGTCGGGTGTAGTAGCCGAGTCCGGTCGATAGGTGGCCGGCTGGATCAAGGTCGACGACGAGAACGTTGTGTCCTCGAAAGTCGCCGAGAATCCCGCCGATGGATCCTGCAAACGTACTCTTCCCGAATCCTCCCTTCAGCATCGGGAGACAAACCGCTCGTGGTTCTGCAGTGTGTGTTGCCATTTTGTGACTCCGCCCGCTGCAGGGATCGGACTGCCTGCATACCGAAATCCTGTTTCAGCGGACACTCATCACATTCAATCAATCGCACTTATTTCTACCGACGTTAGCTAACTTAGTCAACTTAGGGAGCTTAGCGACCTTAGGTGAATTAGAATACTTAGCTGAGTTGCCTAAGCTAACTGAGTAAACTAAGCTACCTAAGGTTCCTAATTTGGCCGATTCAGCCAGTGTGCGTAGCTTCCGAGAAGTCGCTGATGTAGCCACTCGAGGGCGTGTAGGAGTCACAGGCGGCAGGAGCCGCCCCAGCAGAGCTGGTATTTTGGCTGCCGACAGCGTCGGCACTCGAGAATAGGTGATCGGCTGGGAAAGGCGTTGTGTCTATCCGACAGGTGGTCACTCTCGGGCAGATCAACCAGCTCGCGCTCAGCAGTCTTGAGTTCGAAAGTGCCGCCGTGACGGTTGGAACGTCATCGTGTAATCGCTTAGCGCGACGGTGACCACGACGGTGTTAAAACCTTAATCGACGGCCAACCGGCAGACGCGGCACTCCTTGATAGACGAGGGTGTGTAAAATATCTAGCGGTGTCCAACACGGATCGGCAAAAATGGGGGCCGTGAGAGCGGTGAACTGCAGTGGAAAAGCAGGGGTTCGACCGGCGTTACGCGTCGTCGTGGAAGACGTCTTCGTGGTCGTCGAGCGCCTGCGCAGCGCCGTCGCGGACTTCATCGAGGAACTCGCCTTTCTCGTCGGCGAAGTCCTCGAGCGTCTCCGATTTGAGCTTCGCTTTCACTCGCGTTCGGTCGCTCGAGGAGCCGTGTTGCATCGTCACTTCGAACGACACGCCCTGGTCGTGGTGGGTCTCGCGTTTGTCGATCGTCTCAATACTGTCACCGTCGGCGGCCGTCTCGTCGTCAGTTGTATCGGTCATAGTCGTAGTCACCGTCGCGCCGGTTTCCCGGCGCATACCACACCATTCGTCGGGGGGTACTTAGTATTTACTATTGTATATGCATATACGCCGAATTGGTACTCGAGACGCCGACCAGGACGGCGTTGCCACTCCGAAAAAATGAGCGTCGGTCGTTCTACTCGGTTCTCAGTCCCACCAGCACCGTACGAGGACGGCTTCGCCGTCGTTCTCGAGGTCTCGAAGCCGCTCACCCATGAACAGCGTCGGATAGCTCTCAGCCCCGGGGTGGGCGTCGAGTTCGTCCGGCAGCGCAATCGTGAGCAGATCCATCACGTCGACCGGCCGATCGGTCCACAGATAGAGTGCGGGCGAACTCTCCCGGCCGACAACGAACTGTGTGTTGTCGGGACAGGACTCGAGCACGTCGATCACGCGGTCGTCCGTGAATCGGTTGTAGTCGCCGATCTCGCGAACGCACGCGACCGTCTCTGCGAGGTCCATCCACTCGGTGTGGAATTTCAGCGACCGGCGGGGCTTGCCGTTGACGACGTGGTCCCAGCCGTTGCCGCTCTCGGTCCCGTCACGGTCGGTTTCGCCGTAGGCTTCGGCAGTACACCGCACGTTGCTCCAGGCGTACTCTCCGGCGTACATCGGCCCGTAGTGGCCCGACAGAATGGCGTTATCGTAGCCGGCGTCGCCGGGTTCATACGGGAGGTCATAGGCCGGCGGGTCCGGCAGTTCGCGACCGCTCGAGGCGATCGGCGTCGGTTCGTCCAAGTGATTCGGATAGTTGTAGTGATAGTCCATTCGTCGTGGTCACCTGCGGACTGTCGCTTTCGCGCGTCCGCGTCTATGCGAACGAACGCCACCGACTTAGTATTTACTATTGAGTAAGCATATTAGAACAGCGCCGAACTGCAGAACCGAACCAACTCAAACACGCTAAGATATGCATATACAATAGTAACAACTAAGTGGGTCACGTTCGTCTAGCCGAGTGTGACCGGGGAAACTCGGTCGCAAGGTGACTACGACGAATGCAGTCAATCCCAATCGACGGCGAACCGATCGCAGAACATTCCGGGACGGTGGCCCATCCGCCGTACTATCAGGAACAGGAGGTCCTGGTTCGTGCCTACCGTAATCACGACCGCGACGTTCTGTTGCTCGAGCGCCGGTATCCGAACTGTACGCTCGTCTCAGAGTTCGATATCCTGAGCGAGTCGACGGTTCGGGCGCGAAAACCAGCGAGCCGGCACCCGGAGTACGTCCTTCGGGCGGTCGTCGCGCTCGGTTTCGAGACGGTCAAAGAGCCCGAATCCTAACTCGGACGATCACCGACCGATCGACGGTCGACACTCAATTTTTGAACATGTGAATACAATAGTAATAGCTAAGTACCGTCCGTCGAATGGTGTGGTATGCGCCGGGAAACCGGCGCGGTGACCACGACATGACTGTAGACGAAATCCTGACGACGGACGATCCGCTCGACGACGAACTGACTGGGACGTTGCTGACCGGCGCGACACACCTCGAGCCCGCCTACCGCCCGGAATGGGAGAACTCCAATCCCGATTGGGAGGACGGCCAGATTCTGCTCGAGGGCGAGCTGGACTTCCCGGCCGACCAACCGGCCCGCGAGGTCGCGGCCAGCCTTCGCGACCGCGCGGAGACGATCGGCGCGGTCGTCGATCACGACCCAACCGAGGGCGAAATTCGCGCGTACCCGTGGAACGGGCCGGGACACTTCCGCCTCAACTACAACGCCGACGATCCGGCGGCTCGAGTCGCGTCGATCACCGTTTTCGACGGTCGCGGCCGACCGGCGAGTCACGATACACTCGCAGAACTGAAAGACCAGGGCGAGGTCTCTGAAAAGCTCAAAGCAGCGCTGTTCCCCGCCGATTCCGGCGACCGTGACGACGGGGAAGAGCCGGAGGTTCACCGGATCACGATGGATGGCTTAGTCCCGATCTCGGACGAGTAATCGCCGCTCGAGAATCTCCCGTTCTACTGAATATGCAAATTAAATAGTAATAACTAAGTGCGTCCCGCTGAATGTCTGTAGTACGCGCCGGGAAACCGGGGCGGTGACCACGACAATGGGCGCAAACACAAATCCAAGCGGTGACCTGCAGCCAACGATCGAATCGGTTGAATCGAACTCGCAAAGCGACGTGTCGGCGATCGTCACGGATCCCGACTGGGACGCCGTCGGCGAACGCGTGCTGTCCGAGCTGGCCGACGCAGTCGAGATCATCCGTACGGCCGGCGACGGCGAGACGATCCACGACTGGGCCGGCGTCGAAAACGAGTGGGCAGCGAAAACGCGGCCGGATGCAACGTCAGTCTGCCTCGAGCACTCGAGTGGCGCGTGGGTCCGAATCGAAGCCTCGAGCGTCTCTGACGGCTTCAACGTCCTCGTCTCCGAGGGGAAGGAGTCGATCCCACAACGCGCACTCTGGTCGACCCGCACACAGGGCATCTTGCTCCAGAAGTGCGAAACGCAGACGGTCGCGAAGATGCTCCAGTTCGCTCGCGACGGCGAGTTCTGACGGCGGGCGACTCTCGACTCTCGTCGAACTTGAGGAAACCAGCATCAATTCTCTGAAACCTTTTTCAGCGTATGAGAATAGTGACCTGTCTACTATGTAGTAGATGGAAAGTTGGAAATGTGGGCGAAAGCCCGCCCACAGTGCCGCGTCGGTATTATGAGCGACGCGTAGGGGTGTGTGCTATCAATTGCGGCACCAGTCGCTCTATTGCCGAACGTAATAATCCTTATGGAAATGGTGCTATTCACGAGAGAATCAGGGGTAATTATGCCCTAGAACTGCACGTATGACAACACCCGTCCGATTGGTGAGACACTTTGTTTATTATATCGGACACACATTACCAACACGATGGGACTCGAAGGAAACGGATTCGAGCCGGAGATCGCGTTGGTGTTCGAAACGGGTGCTGTGGCAAGCCTCGTGTCGGTACTGCTAGATATCCGTGACGAGCCACATAGTGCGTCGGATATCTGCGACCATGCAGGTATCTCGAGGGGCACGTTCTACGAGCACGCCGACCAGCTCAAGGAGTACGGGATTCTCGAGAAAGTCGATTTCGGGAGTGCATCGGGCTACCGCCTCGCGGAGACGGAGGTTGCCGCGAAGCTGATCGAACTCGAGTGTGAACTTGAGGATCATCGGGCCGACGGGCTTGAAACAGAGACGCAATCCGCTTAGCAGTAGATAATAGAACGATTTTGTTATTCAGACCGGACTGTAAAATCTCGATAAGTACAGGCCAACAACACACCAGTATGCAAAGTGGACTATACCACAAACCATTCTCAGGTTCACCAGTACCCTATCTCACATAACTAAATAGCTGAATTTATACTCTGTCAATATCTTGACGGAGGTATGGTTAACACAGGAGAAAACAAATATTCAGAGCCAAAAACCATTTTTGAAAAACTCGAAACGGATCGTCAATGGGTGAATGACCTGAGTTCAAAAGCACGAGTTGAAAATCAGAGTAAATTTGACGTAAATATAGAAATTCAGAGAGAGTTAATCGCAGAAGAAAATTTAGATAATTGTGAATTAACTAGAACAGACTACGGGAAACAGGTGGGGAAGAGACTTGCTTTTGAAAATCGATATACTAACCAGCCCGAAGGATTCGAAGACTCGTCAATTCAATTTATTGAGAATGAAGTGGAGCCATTGCGGTGCGAGGAGTGCTTGGGGGAGGGAAAAATACAATGTTCAGAATGTGGTGGAGATACAGAA
Source organism: Natronorubrum marinum (assembly GCF_052040125.1). Classification (NCBI taxonomy): domain Archaea; kingdom Methanobacteriati; phylum Methanobacteriota; class Halobacteria; order Halobacteriales; family Natrialbaceae; genus Natronorubrum; species Natronorubrum marinum. The sequence goes on along the minus strand of NZ_JBPPFV010000006.1, from coordinate 81,733 downwards.
AACCGTTGTGGGAATTGTAATAGTTCTGGAGAAATTATTTGTGGGTGCTCGAGTGGTACTAAACAATGTACAAGCTGCGGAGGATCAGAAGTAATTGACTGTACAAAATGCAAACGAGGAAGAGTGGATTGCGACAACTGTGATGACGGAAGGGTTAATTGCGAGTGTACTATCCATGGAGAAAGAGGCAAACGAACGACAGTAACTAAAAAGAGACGAACGGTTGAAAAAAAGAGAGATGTTCGCGGGAGGAGTATGAAAGATGGGTCGCATGAAGAAGAAATAACAAATCAAGAAACGACTACTTGCGGCACTTGTAATGGATCGGGGGAAAAGAATTGTGAGATATGTCGTGGGAAAGGAGACAATGAGTGCTCAAGCTGTGATGGGTCTGGTTCAAGCCCGTGTAATAACTGCGAGAACGGGCGGATAGTATGCAAAGACTGTGGGGGAAATCCAATTAGCAGATGTAAGGAATGTTTAGGAGAAGGCACAATACCGTGTGACTCATGCGATGGACGAGGCAATGACCCATGTGAAGTTTGCGACCAAACTGGAGAATTGTTCTACGCAAAAATTGGTGAGATCGAATATAGATCGGAAACGTGTAAAGAAGTCGCGGATGCCGAGAAAATACGAGAACGAGTAGGGAGGAAGGGGCTAGAGAAAGTTAGAAATTCCGAAGGACATTTGCAGGATAGAAAGACCGAAGAACCAGATAATAGTCCTGATCCAGAAAAAGAGGTAGTAATCCGTACAGAAATGGAAGCTCGGACTGTTCCTGTTCAAGAAATAGAGTACCGTTATGAAGATTCCAAATATACTCTCTACGAAATTGATAGTGAAATACACTATGAAAATAATAACCATCCTCTCAGCGAAATTGCAAAATCAGAGCAGAAAGCTCTCGGCGCGATATTTTTATTAGGAGTGCTAATTTTGATCGGCTTCTTGCTCTACTTTTTCTTGTATGTTCCTTTGACGTAGACGCGGACCCATTCGGACGTGATCTCGAGGTTGATCTTCGATGCGCCGGTGTGCCCTCCGTCTTCGACGTGGATCAACACGCCGGCAAGCGACCAGTACTCGCTCGCGACGACGGTACCGTCCTCGTCTGTTCGTTCGTCGGCGAGTTTGCGTTTGATGCCGAACATGCGCCACGGATCCTCCGGCGTGCTAATCTCCTCACAGAACGCTTCCGGGTCGACGGGGTCGTCGAACTCGAGCGAGAAGGTCGTCCCCTCGATGGCCGGCCGTCCGTCTTCGTTGGGGTAGGTGATCCTGGTTGCGTCGATTTGTTCGGCGAGATCGGCGCTCTCGAGATCCTCGATAACGATTGACTCTGTCATCCGGACACCCCGGCGAGTTGCATGGCGTTCCAGGCTGCCGCGCCCATCCAGATCGGTGCGACAAGCGCCGGGTAGTACAGCCACCAGACCGGCGGCCCTGTCACGTATCGCCGCTCGAGGGCGTAGACGCCGACCGATCCGGCGGCGACCACGCCGATCACGATGAGTTTGAACGCCGCTGCAGCGCCGATCCCGTGGCCGAAAAAGAGGTAGCGACCGACGGGATTCGTCTCTCGAGCGCCCATCCCGAGTCCGTAGACGGTCGTGAACACGTCGGCGAACGCAGCGAGGACCAGCAAAGCCCATGCGAGCGTTCCGAGTACCGAGCGTGCTGCCGGCGTTTCGAAGACGTCCAGCACCGACTGGGCGCTTTCGTCGCCGGCTCGAGGCCGCGACAGGCGGTCGGAAACGCTCGTCATCGGAAATCACCCTCCGGTCCGGGATCCATGATATCGGCGGCCGTCGTATCCGAGGTGATCGGTGGCTGATCCTGGTCGGTCGCTCCGGTAGCGTTCGGTCGCTTTGGGGTGTCCCGGCTGGCCGCTGCCGTCCCTTGCCGGTCGAGTCGACTGACGGGAACGCCAAGCCCCGGCTTCGAGGGATAGCGAAGCCTGATCGCTTCGACTTCTGAATCGGGAACACAGAGCGTGTAGTGCGTTCCGTGGCCCTCCAACGGGAGATAGTAGCCGTTCGTCCGGTAGGCGTCGCGAACGTGACGTGCGGGTTCGGCTACCTCGAGCGAGCGCGTCTTGTCCCGAGCGTCGACGACGATCGTTTCGCCGGCCTCGAGTTGCTTGACGAACGCCCGCATGAGGTCGTCCGGTTTCCATTTATCCATCACAATAACCCCTTGTTTCCGACGTTCGGAGTTCGTGGACATTCTCACTCGGATTACGGAGGTTCGGCCGACTGCGAACGTGCCCGGAATCGTTTAGTCGTGCTGCTCGTCGACGAACAGTGTCGGGGTTCAGCCTGGTCCGTTCGGCGAGATCGCTTGTCGGGAGCGGTCCCTCTCGCTCGAGGACGACGTAGACGAGTTTCGACGCCGGGTTCATCGCCTCGATCGGCGGGCAATCGTCGGTTGTGTCTGCAGGCGACTCGACGAGTGCCGGTGTCCGATTAGACATCACGACCACCGCTGGATGCTGTCTCGACTGTCTCGACTGACTCGAGGCGCTGGCCGAGATCGACGCGCTCGCAGCGTGCGAGTTTTACGACGGGGTCCTCGAGCCACGCTTCGGGATCGAGTCGCGCTTTCGTCCCTGCGTAATCGTGCTGGAGCAACACGCGCCGCGTAGCTTCGTCGTAGAACGGTTCGACGAGAGTTCCACCGTGGAGGACGGCGTCGACGCTCGAGGCTGTGAGCGCCCGCACGTTTCGTGTGGTCCCGACGACTCGGTAACACCTCGCCAGTCCTTCGGGAACATCGTGGGCAACGAGCGTGTGGCCGGCGTGTGAGAACGCCCGCCACTCCGGGAACATCGATTGCTCGACGTGGGCCGTCGCTCCCGTCGCGTCGTTACTCGACATCGTAAGCCCTCCATGCGTCCCGAAGATCGTTCAGCCACTCTCGTTGATTCGCAGTGAGTCCGTGGCGTTCGACCTCCTGTGCGCCGCGTGTCTCCGGGCTCTCGTAGAGCCACTTTCGACGGTTGAACTCGAGCAGCATCAACGCCAGATTTCGGACGGGGCCGTCGTACGTCTCCCGTAATCGGCCGGCGTGGTCGTCCGTGATCTGTCGGGGCGTCGGTTCGCCGTACTCGGAGTCGGTCGCCGCAATCGCCCGTTCCGTTTGGGACAAGGCCTGTTGCGTCTGTCCCATGAGCTTACGGAGTTCCGAATGCGTGTTCGACAGGCTCGAGGCCGGGTACTGAGCGTCCGTGAGGTTGATCGACTCGTCGACCGCACGGCTGGCCGTTGCGTTGACCGCCGCGACTCGGCGCTGGACGCGGGCCGCGGTCTCCTGGGGGCCGTCCAGACCGCTCGGGTGGTCGTTCGAGTCTCGAGACCGGTCCTGGTCACTCATCGGACTCACCTTCTATGTGATCAGTGGCCGTCTGGAGAAAACGATCTGTATAGGGTTGTCGTACTATTTTATTAGAAGTCGATTCTTGAGTTGGAGCATGGTACTCAGTTTGGCGGCGTACGTCTACGCGTCGGTTCGAACCCCTGAACACGAATTTGATGGTTGGTTCGCTCTGTTGCTGTTCTTCGCCGATGCGGGGATTGCGGGGGCAATTTTCCCGTCCCAACTGATTGCGTAACGGTCGGTGTGATCGTTCAGTACCGCCCTCAGACATCGTGATCACCGTCCGTAACCGTGTCGTCCTGACGAGCGATCTCGAGTTCACCGTGGATCCGAACCGGCTCCGGGAGCACACTACAGTTGTCGGGCTCACCAACGAGGTCGAAGACGGCTTCGGAGATCGTCTCGAAGGCAAACACGGAGAAATCGCTCGGATCACTCGCTGTGATGTCGATTTCGGCGACCGTACTGGCTAGTGCTTCCCCGCTACCGTCGGCCACCGCCCGCTGTTCGTCCGGGTAGGGCTCGAAAAAGCGACCGTCGCGATTAATCACCTCCTGAGAGACCCACGACGAGATGGTCGCCGGAAGCGCGGAGTACAGCCGATCGATCCGATTACGGTAGTGATGGAGTCCCTCGGTGTAGGCGTCCCACTCGTCGGTGCCGTACTCGTGCTCACTGCGCTCTCGAGCGAGTCGGTGACGGTTCCGATCGGCCCGCCAGAACTCGAGGATAGTCGGGGCCGTCTCGCCGCACTTGTGACAGCGCCAGGCCGGAAGGTGCGTATCGGGCGGGTGACTCTCGTAGATCGGCACCGCGCCCGTCATCGGATGGGGGACCAACGCGGTCCCGTCGACGAACGCCTCAGCCGTTTCGTAACTCGAGTTACTGTCGTCGACCGTCTGGCCGCCGTCGGTGAGCGTCATCTGCTTGTCGTCTCTCGAGGATTCGGGTTCGCAGTCTTCGTCCTCGAGCGTGTACGGGTTCGCGACCGTATTGACGGGGCCGTACTCGCTGTCGTACTCGAGCAACGCTTCTGCGACGTAGCCGGGGATTTCTTCGTCTTTGCCCCACTCTTCGGCGCGTTTCTGGATCTCCGTCTCTTCGACGTCGCCGTCGATCTCGATTTCGACCAGCCACTCGTGGCAGACGACGGTCGCGACGCCGTTTTCGACGACGGCCGCCCACTCGTCGACGACCGGACTCGGCCACACCAGGAGCAACGGGAGCTCGAGTTCCGTCCGTGGGTGCTGCCAGTGGACTTCGATCTGGTCCTGCTCGACGGGTTCGAACGTGTCGTCTGGGGTGTATCGCTCGTTACGCCCCATCGTCGGTCACCTCCCCTGTCTCCGGGGTCGCAGTCGAATAGATCGACTGCCGGGCGTCCTCGAGATTCGGCCGATCGTCGACTGCGTCGATGGTCTCGAGTTTTCGAAGCGCGTATCTGACTGTCCGGACGGGCAGTCGGCTTTGGTCGGCGAGTTGGGCCTGTGTCTGTCCGCCCTCGTACTCGAGGATTTTGTAGACGAGTTTGGCACTCGGCGGGAGTTCAGCTAGCTCCTGTTCGACGTCGTCCGGGTGATTGTCTCGAGCGGTCTGGGTCTGCGTCTGGGTCTGGCTTTCACTCATCGGAATCTGCCCTCCGTATCGACGTATTCGGCGTCGAAATGCCTCGAGTCGTCCCAGAACGTCTCGTTGCTCGGGGCGCTCGGTTCGTCGATCCACGGGATTTCGCCGGCTTCGACATCGTCCTCGAAGATATCCCGAACTGGATCGGCTTCGGAGTGCAACAGCTCCCGCTCGGAAATTTTCTTGTTGCCGTACAGCGCGAGTTCTCGTGCGTCCTCGATTGCGTCGTCGCGCACGTGTCCGGCAACCAGCGAGAACTCGTATTCCGTGACGAACGCGAGTTTCATGTCCCACTCGTAGCCGACTACGCGGGCGTTCTCGAGTTGGTACTCGGAATCGTCACTCGGGGCGGTTCCACCGTCAGTCATCGGCGATCACCGCCTGCTCTGGTTCCACCTGCTCGATGTCCTGTTCGATCACGCCGGGCGGTTTCGGGCCGTTCTCGCCGCAGTTGAACTCGTGATTGCGGGTGACTGACTCGCCGATCTCCTCGTTGGTCGCTTTAGAGAGACCCGCTTCGTCGAGTCGCCGTTCGAACGTCCAGTCACAGTCGCCGCAGCTAGCGCGAAAGACTTCAACTGAGTCCTGATCACTCATCGAGATCAGCCTCCTCGAGCCACTCGTCGATTGATTCAGCATCCAGTACGGGCACCCACCGACAGGTGACGCAAGCGTATGGCCGGTTTTTGAACCCGTCCGGGTGGCCGTACATCGGGTTCTTGTTTTCACAGCGCGGGCAGATCCACGCCCAGTACGGTTCGGATGGTTCTTTCTTTTCACCCTCTGGAATCCCGTGGTCGGTAGTGTACTCCGTGCAGTACGATTCGGACCGTTCCTTGCGCTCTCGCTCTTTCTCGGGATACTCTCCGACAAACCACGTTCTGACGTGCTGTGCTGATTGGTCTCCGACACCGGAGAAGTCAGTCAATTTCCCGTCGTTGACGAGATAATCGATAATATGGTCTTCGGTGTAGAACTTCTGTGCCAGCTTTTTTGCGGGCCGACTCGAGACGCCCATGTCTTCGAAGAACCGCACCTTCTTTTGCTCAGAACCAGTGCTGTCGTTACTGCTCGAGGATGCCGACTGATCACTCATCGTGATCAGCCTCCTGGTGATCAGCGTCCGCACTTAGTGTTCGGATTTCGTCGCGGACTTTCTTCCGGGGCATGTAACCACAGGAGTCGCACGTAAGGTTCCCAGACCCTACTCCACCCGCTTTCGCGGAGAACGTCGTTTCGTTGCCACACGAGGGGCACTCGTGTTCCATTCCGGTGCTGTCGTTACTGCTCGAGGACTGTACGTCCTTATTCATCGGAATCACCCGTATACACCGGTTGCTTGAGATCCGACACGAGGTGCGTCTCGAGGTCGTCACCGTCCTCAACATCCGAGAGGTCGTAGGGCACGTACTGCTCGGGATCTGGCTCGTAGTGGCCCATGTGCTCGCTCTTGACGACTGCGTAGCACTCGAGGGCGTCCGCGAGCGTCTCCGGGACGTGCGTCGGAACGCCCGTTTTCAAGAACAGATCACGGACCGTATCGTCGGGCTCAAGCGCCGCGTAGACGTTTCCGAGTCGAACGACGCGGATAGTCTCGGGATCTGTCTTCCCGTCGCCGAAGACACCGAGTCGGCCGTCGACGTGATAGGTCAACTCGACGGTCACCGTGTCCTCGCCGCCGTTGGCGCTCGAGATCCGCCCACCGTCGGCGTTCGATCGGGCCAACAGCATCGGCAGTTCGGCCCGGAGTTCGCTGCTGGTCAACAACTGGCCGGCGGGGTTGAGCGTCCCGTACTGTTCGCGACGTTCTATGCGGCGTTCGCGTTCGGCGTCGGGATCCACTGCGAGCCCGTTGCCGTCGGTTCGGACGGGCTTGTCCGCGCTGTCGTCTTGGTCGCTCTCGAGTGCGAGCTGGCTGTGCTCGTTCAACAGCGCCCGAGCGCCGTCGCGAAGCGCCTCGCTCCGGTTCGGATAGTGGCCGGCATCGACGAGTGACTCGAGTCCGTCGACGAGTTGTTCCGGCATTCGGTGGGTGACACGCTCCATTAGGCGTCACCTCCCTGCAGCGCCTCGAGTGTCTCGCGAGTGACGATCGTCGCGGTGACGTTCTCGTGTTCGATCGATTTGTCGGCTTGCTCGCGGTCGGTGTCCGTTGACACCTCGAAATCGTCGAAACAGTGGTACGTGAGGACGCTACCATCGGAATCGAGTTCGTAATACCACGTCAGAAACTCGAATCCAGGGTTACAACAGCGGATCAACTCGTCGGCCTCGAGATCGTCGAGCGACGGTGGCTGATCGCTAGCGGAATCGTCACTGCTGGATTCCGTAGGCGGTGCTGCTGAGCGGTCTTCCAAAGGGGTGTGTGCTGTCATCGTCTTTCAGGACTCCGGACGTTCAGTTCCGGAATCGTATCTGAAACGATGGACGTTTTGTACTTAATCTCTCGGCTCGCCAAGGTATGTGTTGCGTCTGGCTGACGAAGTCTCGCCACAGCCCACAATAATGATCTACAGAGACTCCATTGAACCAGAAGGATAATGATGACGACACAATGATGATTCTACAGGAACTGTTAGATGATCCCAAATCGATTTCGGACCCGCTATCGGCAATTTAAAAATGCCTTTGCAGTTGTTGCGTGCTGTTTCCTAATCGTTATCTGTACAATTTCTCTCGTCTATCCGGCTATGGCAACCGACGATTCGACCCAATCATTGGACATCCCGGACGATTGTGTCAATGTCGCTGATCGAACCGGCCCAGCAGCTCAAGAGTCGACAGTTTCAGCAATGATCGAACAAGACGATACTAATCCAGACATCGTCACAATCACATACGATTCCATCACAAACGACGATCCAAATCTCGGAGTTGATATCCCTAGTCGACTTGAGGTGGTCGATTCAGCGGGGTTTGACGACCACTATATTGGCGGTTCGGATTTCTACTGGAACACGTCGTCCGATAGTCACTGGATTAGCTATCGAATGAGTAGCTTTCAATCTACTGAAAGTCACGATGACGCCTCACCAGGACATCACACTATTGACTATCCCCACTCGGAGAATTCCATTATCATCGAGATTCCCGATCATGCGATAGAAAACGTGACGATACAACCGACGGATGAGGGACATATTGGTTCGGATCTGGCCTATCTTGGTGACCATACTGTCGAATCCCGAGACGTTGGCTGTCAAACGTTCGAAGTCGTCGTCGACGATGACGTATCACGATGGTTTGATGCAAATGACCGCCTCGATGATCTCGAGGTCGCGGCAAAAGCAATCAACGGAGGGCAACAGTTTGAAACGGTCTCTATCTTTGTAACACCTCACGATCTTGGCGATGTTGGTGGTTTCAACCGCGGATTCGGGAACAGCATCGTCATTGAGGACTACAACTCCAACCGCAATCCGTCGTTCCTTTGGATTCACGAATACGTGCATTCTCTCCAGCAAGATACCATAGATTCAAACCTATATTGGACAGTTGAAGCTTCGGCAAACTACCTCTCTTACAAGATTGCACTTGATCACGGCCTAGCTACCTCTGTCGAGTACGATGCACAACTTGCGCCTGGATATATGGCTTATGAGAACGTTACGCTAGACCGCTCGATCCATCACCAAGCCGCCTATCATCATGGGGCTGCAGTTTTTGCACAGTTAGATTCCGATCTCGAGAACTCTGAGACATCAATCTACGATGTGTTTGACTGGATCTATACCGATCGAAGTACAGATTACGACGACCTCCAGGCCTACCTCGCGGCCGAAGCCAATCTCTCTGAGGGGACGCTTGAACAGTACGATGAGCGAGTGTTTGACTCTCAGCCAGCAGACGAGCAGTATCAAAATTCGTGGATGGGAGAATTACCACCACGTGTTGCCTTGGAGATCGGCGCACTGTTCGCGCCTGGTTTTCGAATGATGTCGATAGTTTTCCTTCCGCTTTCAGTATGTCTTCTAGGCAATACTGTTATCAGAGTGCTTCGTCTTAGGCCTGAATTCGACTTTTAGCACCTTCTCTCGTTCTCATGTTCTCATTGGACAATCTCGGTGGATTATAAATATGTATATTCAATAGTAATAGCTAAGTGGCCGCACGACTAGGCTAGGGTATGGCACGGGAAACCGACGCCGATGTGACCACGACGGACCGGGCTCGAGACACGGTGTGCGAGCGCGAAAAAATCGCCGACCCAGCGGCCGGCGAAGACGAGACGGCACTGGAACTCTCCGGTTCCTGGTACGGCTACATCGGTCGCGACGCCGAAGGTGCGTATCACCACATGGACAAGCGAACGATGACGGTGTTCGTGACGCCGACCGACCGAGAGCGATTCCTTCCCGACGACGCTGGCCTGTACTGGTTTCGCGTTTCGGGACCGGTCGTCCAGAGTGTCTGTCTCGAGGACTACGAAGACAAGGACATCCAAGACTGGAAGCTCCATGTCGCCGAAAAACGCGGGTGGGACGAACTCCCGGTCTGTCCGGTCGACAAACTGAACGCTGCGATGGAGGACGATCGGTCCATCCAGCGTGTCGTTGAGCCGTACTAATTTTTCGAAAAAGCCGCAGCCGCAGGGTGTCCGCATTCGCCCGCCGGAACGCTCCGAAGCTCATTCAGCAACGGTCGGCTCTCTTTCTGTGGATTGTGGGGGGTTACAGTGACAGAGACAACAGTGTGAGAGCCATTTCGACGGTCAACCGGGATATAAAAACGAGCGTCGCTTGCGCTTGCACAGTTGCCGGGCTAATCATCCGTAAAGACCGCCAGCAAGAGTGAATTAGGGGTTTTCACCGGACAATATGCTATTTCAATAGTAAATTATAAGTCACTGGCAAATAGAGTGTGGTGTAGGCGCTGGAAACAGCGCGACGGTGACAATGAACAGCACACACCCCTTTGCAGACGACGAGAGAGAATCGAGCCCGCATCGAACGTCGGACGGGCGACCGAAGAATACCGGCCGCGAACTCGAGGCGTCGGTCGTGTTCGTCCGCGTCGACGAGACGCCCGTGACGAACGAGCGTGTGGCGATCCACATCGAACACCCCGAACATGACGGCGGTGTCCGGTGTTTCTACCGATACGGCGAGACGGTCGGCCGATCGATCCGCCGGCACATCAAAAACGAGATCGACGCCGATCTCGAGCGCGTCGAACTCGAGGATACGGTTGGTCTGGATCTGTCGGGCCGGGAGATCCTGCCCGGCGAGTACACGCTGTCCGGGCCGGTCGGACTCGAGACGCCCGAGGTGGTCGTTGCATGAGCGATACTGAACGTCCGCTAATCACGTTCGGAGTTCCTTCGGAGTGTCCGGCCTGCGGCGGCCCGATCGACTTCGCCGAGCGGAGCAAAGATGGACGAACAGTCGTTCTCTGTCGCGGAGAGTGTGGCGAGTGGAGTGTGATCGATAGATGAGCGATACTGAACATGCAGTAGCCGAGATGGGGGCGCTCAAACTGTCGGTGCGGATCGACGGTGAGTGGTGCCCCGAAGTCCGCTGGTACACGCCGGACCTCCCGGTGTTCATCGCGGACGACGGCACCGAGGTCGACATCCGAGGCGACGGCTCGATCCTCTACGAGTCTCCAGACGGCGCGGTTGAGGAGATCGATGAGCCGACTGTGGACAAAGAGGCGAAACAGATCTACGAGCCGATGAGTGTTTACCCGGCCGACACAATCGAAGTGAGGGACGTTAGCCGCCGACCAATCCGCTCTAAGAAGGCGGACTTCGGGGGCGGTGAATCAACGGGGGTACAGTCGTTATGACCGAAATCGAGTACGACCACGAGGTCGTCGTGGACTCCGTCAATGAAATCACGTCCGTCCCAATCGAGTGTCCGGGCTGTGGCGAATCCTTCCGGGAAGCCTTGAGCGACAGGCTCGGTGGAACAACCTGCCACGAGTGCAAGGGCTGGATTCGGTACGTTCGTCGGGCTGAAATCCGACCAGACAGGAGTGTCGAAGATTGCACGGAGCAGTCATCGCTGCCGATCGCGTCTACCGACGGCGGCCGTACACATACGGCTACTGAGCCAGACGACAACCTCGAGACCGACGGCGGGCAGGATCTCTCGGCGTTCGGCGTCGACTGTCCCGAAGCCACAGAACGGCCACCGGAGGACACCAGCGAGGACTACAAATTCACGCGGTCGCAGTGTCGCGGACTCACGAACGACGGTAATCGGTGCTCGAATCCCGTTATTCGGGGCGGTGACGAAGACTTCTGCCCGCGACATGCTGACTCGGACTGCGAGACGATCGACGACCAGCTCGACACGGACTCAAACGATACTGTACGCGGACAGGCGCTCAAACTCAAGTTCGCCGACAAGCACATTACGCCCATCCTCCACGGTGACAAAACCGTTACATTGCGTGTTGGCGTGGATTCGGACGACTTTCAGCAAGGCGATCCGATCCTTCTTTGCGACGAAAACGGGGACTGGTTCGCCGAGGCTGGCGTCGAAGATCGTGGTTACACGACTGTCGAGATGGCTGCCAAGATGGACTGGGACGGTCACCATGAATACTCCGATGTAGACGAACTTCTCGAGGAACTGCAAGGCTACTATCCCGGCAAGGAGATCGGACCGAACACGCGACTCGAGGTAATCGAATGGGGTGAGTTGTGGTGATGGACAGTACTGAACAGGTGGTGCTGTCTCGCAATCCTGCCGAGCGGGAAGTCGCACGGCTCGAGCGGGACGGCCGTAAGCCGATGTGTCCCGACTGCGGGAGCTACGTCGGCCACACTAAATCCGGCGGAAAGCCTCTACCAGAGACGGACGCAGAAGCGTTCGGTTGGTCGTGTCACGATTGTAACCTCACGTTTCCGTCTAACTGCCACGGCCCCGATGCTCCCGGATTCAACGACAGTATGGCTGGTCTGAAAGTCGAGTTCCGGGACGGAGTGACGCACTGGGTACCGGTTCCGGCGCGTTACGTAGACACGGAGAGTGATCGGAATGAGTAACGCGAACGACGGAACAGCCCACTCGCCCCCGCTCCAAGACAATCGGAGCGACGCCGTACTCAGCGACTGTGGCGAGTACCGCTACCGACTCTCGAGAACGTGGAACGTCGAGAAGCCGACCGTGGCGTTCCTGATGTTGAATCCGAGCACCGCCGACGCATCCGAGGACGACCCGACGATCCGGCGCTGTCTCGGTTTCGCGAAGGACTGGGGCCACGGCTCACTCGTCGTCGCAAATCTGTTCGCGCTTCGCAGTACGGATCCGTCGAACCTTCGCGAGCATCCCGACCCGGTCGGCCCGGAGAACGACGAGCATCTTCGAGATGTCTGTGGGCAAGCCGAAACGGTCGTCGTGGCGTGGGGTGCGAACGGATCGTTCGACGATCGCGCCCGAGAGGTCGCGCAGACACTCGAGTCGGATCTGTTCGCTCTCGACACGACGAAGAGCGGACACCCGAACCATCCACTGTACCAGCCGGCCGATGCCGAACTGGAGCAGTGGACTGTCCAGCAACTCCACACGCGAATGGAGGATGATCAGGATGTCCAGTGACGAGACTGAACAGTGCGCAGGCGATTGCGAAAACCGAGCGACTGGCGTTTACGAGGCTCCGATCCCACCGGCAGGATCGACTCGAGTCAAACTCTGTTGGGATTGTGCGCCCGATGTGACGCCTGTTCGATACCTATACACGGATACCGTCCGACCAGGAGGTGGTTCGTGATGTCTTCGCGAGAAGCGATGCTCGAGCGTGCCGAGCAGAAACGGCAGGAAACGCTCGAGACCATCCGAACGCTGACCGAGCGTGGCGAGACGGATGCCATGAACGGCGGTGTTCCGGTCTCGCGACTTCTCGAGGAGTTGGTCTTCACTCGCGGTGCACTCAAAGGCTACCTCACGACGCTCCGCGAAGAGGGCAAGATCCGGAAGGTCAACGGGCTAGGGCCGGACGCTGTTCGTCCGGCCTATCTCCCTGTCGAAGTGGTCGACGACGCTAGTGACGATCGGGAGATCCGGGCCGACGGCGGCACCGTCTCTGGCGATACCTACCGCTGTATCCACGAGGACTGTGGCGAAACGTTCTCGCACAAAGTTAGGGCGAGAGATCACGCTCGCAAGCACATGCCGTCTGTCGGCAACTACGGGATGTTCGATTTCATCGAGATCATTCCAGAACGGGAACGCTACGACGAGACGGCTACCGGATCTACCGGAGGTGACGACTAGATGCCGCCCACGTGTATCGATCACCGCGACGAGATCCAGGTCGGTAGCCCGCTCCCTCGAGAACTCGTTCGGAACACCGAGGCCGGCTATCTCGCGAGCTGTCACGACTGTCAGTGGATGGGGCTCTTCCCCGACGGGACGGTCGCCGACGACGCCATCCAGACCCACTCCGACCGCTGTCACTACGGGCCGTCGTCGTACACGGTCGTCTTCCTCGTCGACGGCACTCGAGCGCAGTGTCTCGAGTCCAATCGAGACCAACTGACGCCGATCCAGGCCGATCGGCCGACGTTTCCGCGGACGACCGGCGACGTGTCCGAACTCGTCGCACGCGGTGACCGGATTCGACTGCCGGGCGACCGCGAACAGATGGTCTACAGTGTCACGGAAACGCGCGTGTTCGGCCTCGCAACGTGGACGGTCAGTTTCTGTGATCCAGACGTCGACCTCGTCGACGGCGACCCCGAGTGGCGCGGGATGAACGAACTGATCGCTCGCGACGGCGACGTGTACAGTCGGTTCGGAGAGGACTATCTCGAAACGCCGGCCTTCGAGATCGACGGGCGGGCGGCACACCAGTCCGATCTCTCGAGTTTCGATCACGACCGGGCAGTCACGGACGGCGGGACTGAACCCGACTCGAGTCCGACTGAGCGATCCCCGAGTGAGATCCACGAGATCGGTCTCGCACTCGACGACGGAGACCGAGTCCTATTCAACGATCGACAGCGCCCACTCACTGTCACAGGTCGCCACGACCGACCACATGAGAAATCGTACCGACGGCATAGGAACGGTGAATGCACCGTTATCGAACTCGAGGGCAACGGGACGGCGTACCATCTCATCTGCATCGAGAAGCCCGACTACGGCCCGATGCTCTACAAGGAAGCCGACTGGGAAGAGACGACCTACTGCGGGGACCTCCGGTACGAGTATCCCCGAATGGGGGAACGGGTCGAACGGATCCGTGTTGAAGAGCCCGCATACGATTCAGCTACGGACCAGTGGAGGGCCGACCGATGACTCAGGAACTCCTCTCTGCGTTCGGCGGTGGCGACACCGATTGCCTGCGACTCACGCTCAAGAGAGTGAGCGAGCGCAAGCGCGTCGAGGACTACATCGAATCGCTCGACTGTGGCGGGTGGGATCTCGCGCTCGTCAGCGAAGACATGATCTGGTGGCACGACGCCTCCGGTTCGACCGCGAAAACGTTCAAGATCGAACCCAGCGACCACGGGTGGAACGGAAGCCGTCGGAAGCGAGCGGTTCCACCGCACAATACTCGAGACCTGCAGACGGCGCTCGACCGGGCTGCCGAGTGGCTTCGCGAGCATCCACTCGAGTCGGCCGACGATAGTGGAGGTGACGATCGGTGACTTCCCGTACCGACGATACGGACCGGCCGCTCGTCGAGTGTCGCGAGTGTGAGGGCACCGGGACGGTCCAGCGACTCGTCGGTGATCCCGATGTCGACGAACCGACCGGCACCTACGACGATCTGAAAGTCGTCGATGGTGACTGCCACCGCTGCGACGGGCGTGGCGAGGAGTTCGACGCGCCGGGTTGCCCGCGCTGTGGGGCCTCGAGTGATGCGCTCTCGTCGATGCTGTTGCCTTCTGGAAGTTACAAGCAATCCTGTTCGGAGTGTCCGTGGTCAGAGGTGGTCGGGTGATGGACGATCGTCGCGACCACGGCGAGTACCAGCAGTTCGCGACCGACCGCGTCGGACTCACGAAGCTGATGACGGCCGACGGGATCGTCGACCAGGACGAGCGATTCTGCGAGCTGTGTCACTTCGCACAGGGTGCATCGTACTACGTCCCGGCATATCAGGACGGCACCGCGGTTTGTCGAACCCATGCGAACGCACTCGAGGACGGCCGCTGGGACAGTCCGAAGGACGGCAACGGCTATGCTGTCGAACCGCTCTCGGAATCCGAGGAGGCGAGTCGATGATCAGCCCACGAACGCCGGGTGAGACGACGCGACCGGAGCCTCGAGTCTGGAACATCCGGCAGGCCGATGGACGCACAGACGCGTTCTACCTCGTTCGATTGTGGCACCACTATTTCGGCGTCGAGTACGAAGCGAATTGGCTGCCCTACGGCCCGTATCAGGTGGCCGGGTGGGACGACGAAACCGAAGATGAAGACGAAGAGACGCGGGAGGCCTGTGGCGTAATTGCGACTCACGGTCGCGAGGACGGCCAGGCGGTCGACGTTGGCGGCGGGCTCGCCGAACTGTTCGATCACGACGCAATGGTCGAGCAACTCCCCGACGGTCGCTTCGATCGGGACGCACTCGCTGGACAGTGCAACGCAATGCTCTGGTTCGGGATCGTCGATCAGGCATGGCGGGGCTACGGCATCGGTCACCGACTCTTTCGAGCACGTCTCGAATGGGCGCAGGCCCGCGGCGCAGATATGGTGTTCTCGATAGGATGGGAACGGCCCGAAGGACGGACTAGCCGGCCGCTGTTCGAACAGTACGACTTCGTCCCGGTCCAGCGGTTCGACGGCTACTATAGGGAGACTCGAGACGCCTGTCCCGACTGCGGTGTGTGGCCGAACGATGACCGGGAGTGTACGTGTACGACGACGCTGTGGGCTCGAGAGTTGCCGTTCGATCGGCTATCTCCATCACTGCTCGAGGACGGTGACGATCCGTCGGCAGAAACACCTTAGCACCGTCAGACTCGAGACTGTTCTATGAGCGAATCCGAGTCACAGTCGCGGACAGTCCGATTCAAAGGCGAACGACCGCCGTGGAAGGCCGGCGAGAGTTCGGAGTGGGAGATCCGCACCGTGGCCCGTCGGACGGCGAACGCCGACGAGACGGCGACCTGTGTCGTTACAGGCGAGACCGTCCCGTTGAACGAGCCCCACTTTTTCGTAACATCGATCCGGCCGACTCCTGGTCGGTTCCAGCCCGAGGAGTTCGACCACGCGATCGTCGCCTTCGAAGGTGGACTCGAGGAGCTCGAGCGGCAGCTCGAAGATAACGATTCAGCCTAATCTCTCAAGCCCCGTCGATGATGTTATCGATGGTCACCCCCTCACGCATGTATCATCCACGTCGATATCTTTGTTGGGTTCACCTACAGCAGCATCGTCCCTATCACACGATATTTTCCCCTTCCCAAAATTCATGGCCCGAACCGAAAACTAATGTTCTGATTTGGGGATAATTCCGTCTCACCGCGTCGCGCTCGCGCGTAAAGGGTGGCTTTTTGTGGGTACCGGACATCGACTGGGGTGTAGTCTGACCGAACTTGGGTTCCGGCGTCCCACACACTCCGAACCCGTTCTGGAAGACTACACTGCGAGTGACGACCATGACGGAAGGAGACACCCCCGACACTGATCACGAACCGAACGCGTCATCGTCCCCTCGAGAACGAGATCGTCCCAATCCGGGATTGGATCTCCGACTCGAAGTGGCTGCGAGTCCTCGGATGATGATGCTACTCACGACAGTGACCTCTCTCGTCGTTAGTATCGTTCTCTAAGAAGCCGGATCGCCGAGCTCACACTCGGGTCCCGGCGTCCCACGTGTACCACTGGTACACCTGCCATCTTAAACACTTTGAAGATTGCTTTTGATAGGAGAGCGATTAGGTTGGCATCGCTAACCGTTTTCCTAGCGGAACGCGACGGTTCGGTATGGCAGAGCAGGGCCGTAACCCCGACTGCGGCGACGGCGACGATTTCGGAGTAGTCCAGAACCTCGTAGTGACGGCCGTCGTCGCTGCAATTGCTGCGGCACTGATCTACGCGTTCCTTCGGGCCGACGGACTCGAGGTACTTTTCGAGTCGTCGTTCCCGTCGAATGACGACTATCCGGATACCGTCAGCGGGAACATCGAGCAGGCCCGTGACGAGACGGTCTATCTCGGGACGCTTGCCGTCTATCTCCTCTGGGGTTCGATTACGCTCATTGCCGGACTGGGTGCTGGTATCTTCGTACTCGGGTTTCTCTACACGACCGTCCTCGAGCGACCGGTCCAGATCCTTGATCGGTACGGCGTTTCGACGCCGGCTGGTCAGCTCACGCTCGCGGATATCGCGGTCGTGTTCGGCCTCGGTGCGATCGTCGGACTGCCGATCTCGTACGCCCAGCCGATCGGCCCGCTCGAGGCGTTCGTTCGTGGCGTCCTCTTTGTGGTGACGATCCTGGTGTTCGTCGCGCTCTGGTTGTCGTTCCAGATGCTGCTGGACTGGATCGGTGACTGGGTTCGGGAGGCGTCGATGCTCGAGTCGCGGGAGGAATAGGCACCACTCCATAATGTTCGGCGATTATCGAAAGCGATAATCGTCGTTTAGCGTAGTTATGGGCGGGCCTCTCCACTGTTTTCACTTTCACCGCGCCCCCGGAACTTTAAATATAGTCCCGGCACAAGCAAGCCTTGCCGCATGATACAGTACGGAAAGTTTGCCGATGGGGAAAACGAGATTGGAGGAAAGCGATAGATGCCGATCCCGGAATCACAGTTCGAAGTCTGGAAGAAGACCGGTGCCGATAAGGGATCGAAAGAGGCGAGCGACAAGATTGAGCGGCTCTTACGCTTAGATCGCTCCCCCGCCGAACAAAGCGACGGCAACTACGATATACGGCGACAAGGTTCGTACAAGAACCATACCTACACTCGAGGCAGTAGCGACGTAGACATCATCGCGAAACTCACGTCGGCCTGGTCTCGCGACCTTTCTGCGCTCAGTGACGAGGATCGAGAACGATACGAACGTCACCACAGTTCCGCAGACTACGGCTACGATGAGTTCTCGCAAGATGTCTGGCAGTGGCTCACTAAGAAGTTCGACTACGATGTCATTAGTTGGTCTGGGAAGGCCATCGAGATCAGCAGAGAGAGTGGCCGAATCAACGTCGATGTTGACCTCGTTCCCTGTGTCGAACACCGTCGCTATACCAGCTATCCTTCGTATGGCGAAGGGGTATACGACACGGGAATGGCGTTTCATCCGCGATCTTCTACAGAGAAGATCGTCAACTATCCAGGGATCCACTACGACAACGGATGTGGGAAGCACGGCAACTACAAGGAGACCGTGCGGATCTTCAAGAACGCGCGGGACCACTACAACGATTACTTCGACACAGTCTGGACGATCGGCGCACATTCCTATGGGATCGAGTGCTTGATCTACAACGTCCCAGATAGCATCTTGAAGCGGTCGAGCCGGTCAGATCGATTCGTCGAAGTGCTCGAGTTTCTGGGCAACGCCGATCTCTCAACGTTCGATCAGGTATCGGAGATGGAGAAGCTCTTCGGATCGAGCAACACGCAGTGGGACATCTCCGAAGCAGAGACGCTGATCGACCGTCTCGCAGAGATGTGGAATGACTGGTACGACAAGAGGAAAAATGCACAGCTACTCCACTGATCACAAGCGGTGGAAGGTCTATTTCCGCCTTGGGGCACTAGCGCTTGCTATCAGTCTTGGGAGTGGGTTGCTTGTTCAGTCCCTCTTTGACCAGTATGGATTCATTTCTGGTTCCCTCTCGCTCGGTATTGTTTCAGTCGTCGTGTACCACGGTTTCACGAAGTACGCCTGGAACTGGGGCATCACCCGGAAAATTGGTCTCACGAAGGTGCCTGATTTCAATGGTCGGTGGGAAGGGCATCTGTATACGTCGCACGAAGACGCAGAGCCCAGTGATACCGCAGAGATCGAGCACGAAGGTCTCACTCCGATGGAAGCGACGGTGATCATCACCCAGACGTGGGACGAAATTCGCGTCTTTCTGGACGGGCCTGATTCGACATCCGAGAGCGTGGGGGCAACAATACTGCTTGAAGGACAGTGGCCGACGCTAACGTACAACTACGAGAACCCTGGTGATACCCACAGTGACGAATTGCATCATCACTATGGAACGACGATGTTAGACTATGATCCAGAGGACGACTCTTTCTCAGGTACGTACTATACCGACCCAAACCGTGAGAATACGGGCCGTCTTGAACTGAAGCGCGTAGATGACTGATTTCTGTGGACGCGGTCCGGCTCTTTTTATGCAAAGCCGCGGCCAACGACGTTCATGCACGACCGAACTCCGCAGGAGGATCTGTTAGTCGTCGAGGCGCTGGTCGAGTTTAGCTACAGAGAACGCGACGTTCGGCCGGAGCGATCAGCTCGAGCGTGGGTACTCGCGTGCGAGTTGGCCGCGATGCACGGCCTCGAGATCGGTGATGCGATTAGTCAGAGAATGGAACTCGAGACGTTGATCTGAGATTCATCGCCATAGAAATCTGGAATGGACTATCTGAACGCAGGCGAATCAGGAGTTTGGCCAAACTCTATTTCCTCTTCGCTATCGTCTTGATCGAAGTCAACACCTGCTTTCTTCGCCATATCGTTGGCTAAACTACTCGCAGAATCATACGATTCGATGTCCCATGTATCGAGCAGAATAAAATCTCCAGAATCGTTTTCAAATCCAATATCCCAGATATTTCGGTTGCTGACGGTTCGATGGGCGGTTATCAGTATTTTAACTTCATCCCCTGGATCGTGGTCATCAATTATCATTGACCGTGCCCGTTTAAGATAGGTGTGGAATCCTTCCTGGAACAGTTCTTTTAGTGATGGGGATTCTCCCCCACTGTCGGATGTCATATATCACTTTATGTGAGTGTCTTGCAAAACATTGTCGGCCTACAAGAGCTAGTTAGACGCTCGTTTCCGGCGGAATAAATTCTAGCATTAGAGGGACAGGTTTTGTATAGCGGCATAGGGTTGACAATCCGCGATATCGAGGGTAGAGAACTCAGATAGGCCGTGAACAGCACGTAGGGACAATACAGAACTTACTTGTCTAAATACCAGTTTGACCAAGTAGTTTTACTAGGGTAGAAGCTGTACCCCACAGTGAGGATCATGCAAAACGGAAATTCCGGGGGTTCAGGGGCGGGAAGGCCACGAATCCAGACACTGCTGCTGGGTCTCGTCACAATAACGGCGGGTCTCGTACTCGCAGCTCTATTCGATCACTGGGTCGCCTACTTGCTGGCCGCAGCATGGGTTGCCTTAGCGCTCACACGAGTCGAGTGGATTCTCGACAAACGGAGGGAATTACAGTCGTGACTCAAGACCGAAACCCCGAGAGTAAGACCGTCCAAAGCATGGTCGAACGCTATCTTACACACAAACTCGAGTCGGGCGGCAGTCGAACGACGATGGAGCCCGTGCTCGAGGACTTCGCGACGTTCTGCAACCAGGAGGGCGTCGATCACGTTGCTGACCTGGAGTCCGGCGACCTTCGCGAGTACGGACTTCGACTCAAAACGAAATACACGAACGACGAGATTGCCGGTTCGACGGCGAATACGTATTTCGCGTATGTCCGTGCGTTCCTCTCGTTCTGTGTTCGCGACGAAGAGCTCGACACGAATCCAGCGGCCACCGAGTCGGCCGAAGAGTTCCTGCCCGAAGACACGCCGACGCGAGAGACACAGTTTTGGGACCCAGAACAACGTGAACAGCTACTCGCGTACGTCGACGAGCGCGTAGGGATGGCTCGAGAGGAAACGATCAGCGTGCCACTCGAACGCGCCTACCGCGACCGGACGATCGTCATCCTCCTCGCAGAACTCGGGCTCCGTGGAGCCGAACTCTTTCGCGACGCGAACGACGAGAAACGCGACGGACTCCGCTGGAGCGACATCAACCTCGAGCGCGGCCGTCTCGAGGTCTACGGGAAGTCACGTACGCGTGAGGCCGTGGGACTCACGGAAGCCGCTCACGACGCGCTCTCGCGCCTCGAGCGAGTCCAGAAGCCGCCGACCGATGAGTGGCCGCTGTTTCCGACTGATCACGCTGCGAGTAAGTACAAAGCCGTCGAGAACGCTACGGGCGACCGTCCAGAAACCGGCACGGATATCGACGCACTACTGCGCGATGAGGAGATCGCCCCGCCGTCGATCACGAAAGAGGCCGGCCGACAGCTCATGAAACAGTTGACCGACGAGGCCGGAATCAAGGTTGAAAACGGCGAGTATCTGCAGCCCCACGGCGCGAGACGAGCACTCGGGGCAGAGTTGTACGAAAAGGGCCACTCTGAACTCGCTCAGAAAGCGTTACGACACAACTCGATCGAGACGACGCACGACGCTTACAGCGATATCCAGGCGGAGGACGTTGCGAAAAGTATTGACGAGGTTCGGGAGTAGTTTCAGTTCCATTCTGGTTAACGACCTGTTATATACTTGGCGTGGTAATATCGGTTTATGAAAGGCTACATGATCACGTACCGGCTAAACGCCCCTGGTCAAGATTATGAAGAACTTCACGAGGCAATTAAAGCGTATCCAGCATATGCGAAGTGTCTCAATGCGACATGGATCGTGAAAACCGACAAGAGTGCGGCAGACATCAGAGATGATCTGTTGGACGAAACAGATTATAACGATGAAATATTAGTGACGAAATTATCTGGTGCCGCAGCTTGGTCTGGCCTCAGTGACGAAATTTCTGACTGGATCCAGGAAAATCTGTAATAGATAGTCTGCGAGTTCAATATGCCGCGTTTCTGCTGAATTACTGAACCCGCTCGAGTACCGCCTCTGCAGTCTCCTCCCCAACGCCGTACACCGCCTCGAGTTCGTCCCGGTCGGCGCTCCGAAGGTCGTCCAACGAGTCGAACTCCTGGGCGATCGTCTTCGAGGTCGCAGGACCGACGCCGTTGATCGTCTCGACCTGAGTCTGAATCGCTTCGTTTCGGTCGTCGAGTATGAACTCGAGTTCGTCTTCGTACGCTGCGAGACTGATTTCGCCGGTCTCGTATCGTTCGAGAGTCTATTCGGTGGATTCGGAGCCGTCAAAACAGAGGTCGGCGGTGTACCGGATGATCTCGCCGTCGTCGGAGACCACGTCGAACGTGACGGTCCGCTCGTCGATCGTCCCCGGATTGTCCGCTGCGGTCTCACTGTCGATCACTTCGACGGTTGCGTCGTCGCCGGACCAGCTAATCGAACCAGCCGAGGTGGTTGCATCGAGAACGCCGTATTCAGAGTCGGGTTCGAACGTCGCCTCGAGATAGGTTCCAGAGAACTGTTCTTCGATGGTTACGTCGACACCCCATTCTGTGAGGTTGTTCTGGTGATGTTCGGCGGCCGGCCGATCAATGAGCCCCTCAGTGGGTTCGCTCTCGCCCGCACACACGAACGCGTCTGCGTCCTCGATGTCCGTGAGGTGGCCGTATTCGCTTTCGAACGCAGCGTCTGAGAGTTGGTCCGAGGTGTCCTCTTCGTCCCAATCGAGGCCAGCACTGTCTGCGACGACGCCTGCAGCGCCCGCGCCTGCGGCTGCGACGACGACCAGTACGAAGAGCGCGATTACGACCGACCCGTAGCCGGTTGCGAGCTGTCGAATCGAGAGTTCGTCACCGAGTTGGCCGGCGAAGATCGATTCGCTCACGGCGATACTCGAGAGGATTGCGACCACGTAGCCGGCCGTCGCGACGGTACTGGTCGCGTACTCGAGCGGCGTACTCGAGGTGCCGGCGACGACGTATCCGACCGCTACGATTGCTGCGAGCGCGGAGAGCGCCTTCCACGCCGTCGTGTGGGGATATCGTCGTTTGAGTAGCCAGAGTACGAGTACAGCGGGCGGGACGACGACCACTGCGCCGACCGACATAAATAGCAGGTCGATAAGCGTCGTCCCGAAGAGTTCGATCGGAGTCGTGACACCCGGGAGGTCGCCGTCGATCGCTCGGAACGGCACGCTCACGACCATCATCAAGATGCCCGCAAGCACGGTTGCGAGGGTGATACGTCCGATACGGTTCGCTATCTGCGGTGGGTTGAATCGAGTCATTGTTATTCTGAGTTGCTGAAATCGAGTAGCGACCCATCGTCCGGGTGGTCGCCGCGGTCGTGATCTCGAGTGCTGGTGTCGCCGGCTTTGAACGCCCGCGAGTCTGTGAGCGCGAAATGTGACCGAGCGGCGGTGACGAGATCCCACGCTTCGCTCGGCATTGCACGGGGGTTCTCGGGAACGTCGTAGCCCTGCTCGCGCAGTTTGTCGTTGATCTCCGGCGGCGACCGTGCGCTCGAGGTTTCGTTTCGGATCTCTCGGAGATCGTCGATGCACTCCGATTCGTACCACTCGAGGGCGTCGAAAATCGGATCAAGCGTCCAGTCCTGACCCGCAGGCCCACGGAAGAACAGTGCGGCGACAGCGTCGAGAAAATCGTTTCTGACTGGCTCTCGAGTGCCGTTGCTTTCCTCTCGGTCCTGTCCGAACCAGAATGTGCGCTCGCGGGTGCGAACGACGACCGGCCGCTCTTGGGTCTTGGTCTGTCGGAACAGCGCCCACGACCGTGTGTCTTCGTCGACGCGGAACGCGAACGCGGGATAGTCCGAACTCATTGCTCGGCCCTGGTTGGCGTTCGTTGATCGGTCTCGATCGGTTCGACGTACATGAAACCCTGATTCGGCGGCTCTTCGGGTGGCTCAAGGTCAACGTCCCACAGCGGGGTGAACCAGATCCGACCGGTTTCGACGCCCCGAATTTCTCCGGCGGCGACGATTCGGCCACCAACTTCGAACCAGATCCGCTGGAGGGCACGCGTCTGTTGTGGTGTCCCGTTGACGGTCCAGTAGCACTCGTGGCCGTCGGGGACGTTCCCGTCGCGTTTGTGATCGATCTGTTCTGCAGTCGTGTGTACGAGTACGTCTTTGTAGGTCATGTCTGGATCCGGGAGTTTGTCCATCGTCGTCGGGCCGAAATCGAGTTGTTTCTCGTAGTCGTCGCCGTTGCGTGTCTCGAGTTTCGTCACGGCGTAGCCGTCGTGGCGTTCGGCGATCGGGAGTTCCATTGCCCGGAGCACAGTCACGCCGGCACCAACGCGGGTATCGACGACGCGTTCGCCGTCGAACTCGATATCGGCCAGCGAGTCACGCGTGTTGTTGGTCGTATCCTCGAGTACGGCGTACGCACGCGCGAAAAATCGGGCGTCTCGCTCGCTTTGTGCGGCCACGCGGTAGTACGCCCCGTGGAACGCGCCGTGCATCCCCGACGACGTTAATGACACCAGATAGACCGAATACTCGGTGTTCGGCGTCTCGTCGTAGTGGACGTCCGGGAATTCAAAGCAGTCCGGACAGACCGCGTTGCGCTCGAGACAGTTCGGCTTCGTTTCGAACGCGTCGCCACAGTCGCTGCAGGTCACGGTTTCAGTCGTCACGGAGAATCACCTCCGTTTCGCGGCGTTCGTGTTCGTCCTCGAGCCTGGTTGCATCGGAGAGCCGATCGAAGACTTCGGCTTTCTCGTCGTTCGTCCCGCGCATATCGGCTGCGAGCCGCCGAAGCGTTGATCGGTAGGACTCGAGAACGTCCAACTGAGCCGTCGAGATCAGGTACTGTCGACGATCGTCCGTCGTCGCCATGCCCACGAGTCTCGAGTCCTCGATCCCGTGTTCGTGACGAGCGGCCCGGAGTGATTCGTCGAACCAGACCGTCTCGAGGTCACCGACGCCGTCTAACTTGACGGTGTGGTTGCTGACTGCGAGCACCCGAAGCGGCCGATCGTTCCAGCCGGCGAGTTGGAACCAGTTTTCGGGATCGGCGAGTAGTTCGATCTCGCCTTCCAGTCGGAGCTGCTCGAGTACATTCCAGACCGTGCTGTCGTCGACTCGAGTGCCATACTCGCTGAAACACGCGCTTTGGACGTGCGACAGGTGCTTCGGGCCGGTCTCCAGTTCCTCGAGTGCGACCTGCTTGATCTGGCCGATCGACAGGTCGCCGTCGTCACTGTCTATATCGCCATTGGTTTTGTGTGCCATAGTTCGATTATATTTCTGTAATAAACTAGTCATTGGCATGCCCAACCGATTTCGACCTGAGCGACCGCGTTTGGTTGGCGTGCGTGCGCTTTTTGGTCGATTCTGCCGTCTGTCTGCGTATGACTGAGGACAGCGGACGGTCGGACACCGAGCCGTCCCGTCCGTCGCTGCGCGAAGAAATCAAGCGCCAAGCACAGGCGTTCGGCGTCGACGTTGACGACCTGTTGATCCAGAGCCGTCGCCGGGATCCGATGTTCAAGGGGACCAGCGGCGACCACAAGAAGGCCGAGTGGTTCGCCGATCTCTGGGAACAGGCCGTCGCTGGGCGTGACGAACAGAGTATCCACGTCCGCGGTGTTCACTACTATATCGTGATGTCGACCGACGAGGGAACGACGCTGAACGTCGAGCAACTCCCCGTCGAGTACGATCCGGACGAACTCGAGCAACTCGAGGGACCGGTTCGTCCGCCGACGAACTGTTCGTGGAACGAGTACGCGAACATCGACAAGTGTTATGACTATCTCGAGGAAGCAGCGACGCTCGCACGGATTCTCGGCTACATCCCGCTGGATGGAATCCACGACAACAAGCACAGTCAGTTGGTCGTCACCCACTACGGCGAGCATCGCGAACAGGCCGATGTGTCGTCAGTTTCGACGCCGACCGGCGTCTCGCTCCCGCAACTGCCACGGGCGGGCGCTCGCGGTGAACTCGAGTTCGAGGAGCCCGACGAGTTCGCGGACTATCTCGCCGACCAGTTGATCGACGATCTCGTGGAGCAGATCGAATTCGATGCTACCTCGCAGTCGCCGTTCCACCTCGAGATTTGGTGTGAGAAAGGGTTGCCGGACTACATTCACGCGCTCGCACGTGAGTTGGGCGTGAACGTGATCGTCGAAGGCGAGGGTGACCTTTCACTGACGATTGCGAGTGAGTTCGTCCAGCGCGTCGAAGACGCCGGGAAGCCCGCTGTGATCTGCTATCTGTCGGACTTCGACCCGATCGGCGACAGTATGAGTTCGGCGATGGCCGGGAAGGTCGCATGGCTGGACGAACGCGGTGATCTTACCCAGCGCGTTTGTATCGAACAGGTCGCCGTGACACAGGACCAGGTCGAGACGTTCGGCCTCCCACGGAAGCCGATCAGCGAGAGCGAGTACACCGGTACGGGCGGGAAAGCCTACGATACGCTCGTCGACGAGTGGGAACAACGGAAGGGCGTCGGTGCCTGTGAGTTGAACACCCTCGAGCAGATCCCCGCGCTGTACAAACAGATCGTCCGGGATGCCGTTGCTCCGTACCGAGACCCCGGACTCGAGGAGAAAAACCACCTCGCGCTCAAGGAATGGCGTGAGGATCTCCGTGCTGTGATCCACGAACAGGTCGAAGAGGTCGGCTTCCTCGAGCACGTCGACGAACTCGTGGACTGGCTCGAGGCGTGGAACGACCAGCTCTCGGAGATCGACGACGCGCTTGAGGAACTCCACACCCAACGGCGAGATGGGTTCTTCGCCGAGTGGGTCGACGCCGTCGACACGATGCTCGAGCAGACTAAGTGGCCGACTGTAACGGTCCCCGAGGGCGACCGGATGTTCCCCGACGATCCGCTGTTCGACAGCGACCGATCGTATCCGGAGAACGTCGCACGCGTACAACAGCACAAGGACGGGGAGTAGTACAACGCGGGCGGTCGTCTCGAGTATCTGTATCCGGTATCTGTATCTGGGCTCTGTTTTCACCGCTCCCTTGCAGGTTTCTTTTCGGTGGACATGTCCAAACGATCCGCCGGACACCACGGCGTCGGTCTGACTGATCGGACTACAATTGTACTGTGGGGACGCTACGTTGTACCCGCGTACACGGCGCGTGTCCGCGGACAACTGGACAGTGGATTACGTTCGTCAGTTAGACCGCTCGAATAACCTGATTTCTCCAAATTCGATTCTGGACAGCGATGTCCAGCCCGGTTTGGGAGATTCTGGACACGCCCCCAGACGCTGTCCGTTCGGGAGTGGACAAACCGACCCGACTGGACACTAGGTCGTCATCAGCTTGTCCCCACCGACTTCGCTGACTTCTTTCTCGTCGATCAGGCCCTCGAGTGCCGACTGTGCTTCCTGTCTTCGCACGCCGTCATCGACGAGTCGGTCGAGTACCGTGTCGCGGTCGGCACCGAACGACGACGGATCGTCGTTTTGCAGTTGCTCGACTTCCTCGAAGATTCGATCGGCGAGTTCGTCCGGTGAGAGTTGGTCAGCCAGCACACCTTCCTGGTGGGACTCGATGTCCCACGTCTCGAGGAACGTCTCGAGGATAGATTTCTTCTGAATCCGCCCGGTATCGTAGTAACCAACGAGTGAGACGTGATCACCCGGCCCGACACGGTCGACGAGATCCTGCGTGAGATAGACGATCAGCGTCGGTGGGTCGTCGTCGAGATTCGTATCCGACCGCTGAAGGATGATCTTTCGGTAGTCGATCAGATCCGACCGTTCGCGCTTGAACAGGAACGGGCCAGACGATTTCTCACAGCCCATGCACTCTGCCGGTTCGATCATCTTGCCGTAGGATTGCGGGACGTAGTTCAGCGTCCCGCACTGGTGACAGCCGAGTGCCGCCTCTCGAGCAAAGGGCTTTACGCCCTCCATCTCGACGACCTCGCCCTCGATCGTCACCAATTGACCGAGATGTGTCGTTCGCTGCTTCCCGACGCGAAAGTGGTGCTTTTCGGGGATATTGTGGACACGGACGATGGATCTGGGAATGTCGACATCGTCCCACGCCGAGATTGCCGCCTCGAGTTTTCCACGAACCGTTTTGGGGTTTCGGATAGACTGACGACCGGTCTTCTCATCGAAGTCGTTGATTCGTTCCCAATCGAATCGTACGGACTTTTCGTCAGGATAGTGGCTGTTCACCTTTCGAACGGTTCCCTCGAATACGTCGCGTACGAGCGTGTGGTACGTCTGTTCGATGTTTTCTTCGTCAAAGGTTACAGACATCGTTACTCCAGTTCCTCGAGTTTCTCAGTGATCAGCTCCCAATCGAGATCCACCGCCTGTTCGCCGACCGGGGAGAGGACGTACTCCTTGCCCTTCTTGATCCAACACTCCTCGAGATCGTCATCGGACGACCAGTAGTTTCGCAGCGTCGACCCGCTGTAGGAGAGGTGATCGGCAACGTCGGCGATCGTCGTCAGTTCGTCGTGTTCGGCGAGTACGGTGATAGCTTCGATCAGCCGCTCGCGTTTGCGAGTATCAGCCTCGAGCCACGAGTGGATCGGCTCGGGGACCGCGTGGTCCTCCGCGATATCGCCGATGTTCGACTCAACGTCGTCGACCGAGAGCGTGACGGTGCGTTGCTTGCCCTCGTGGCCACTCGGTTGGAGGAGGAGGTCGTTCGGGATCTCGTGGTCCCGACGCGCCTCGAGTGCGGCGTCGACCCACTCGCGGCGTTTCTCCCCTGGTGTCTCGAGGAACCGGCCGGCGACCGGCGCACCGTCGGAGATCGACACGTCGACATCCTCCAGGTCTTCGGGCAAGAGGAACCACTGTCCGATCTCCGGTGTGCCGTAGTCATCGAAGTCGTGAACACGGCAGTCGACGACGTTGACCCACCATTCAGGGTCGTCTTCGTCGCCCCGCCACGCGTCACGGTCGTGTTCGCGGACGCGTGCGCCCCACGCGACGCCGTATCGATCACGCCAATGCCGGTCACCGAGACCGAGTCCACAGGGCGCACCCCGGAGTTCGACCGGGTAATCGGGCTTCCCTTCGGAGATGATCATCCCCCAGCCGATATCGAACTCGGAGAGTTGGCGCTGTTGTTCCCACGAAAAGTGATGCGTTTTGTCCAGCGTGTCGATCTCGTCTTCCCCGAGTTGCAGCAGGAATTTGATAGCGATATTCGATCGAACGGGTTTGTACACGTCGTTCCATTTCTGCGTCGAACCGAGTAACAGGATCCGCCTCGAGCCACCCTGCGTTGTGAGGAAGAAGATGGTCTGCCGTAGCGTCTTGATGTCGGATTTATACCGAACGTCGGCCATCTTCGACGGCGCGATATTCTTGAGTTCGCGGATTTCGATACAAACGCGAGGTAACCGTGGATTCTCGTCTCGAGCCTTGTAGATCAGCCGCAGCCAGAGATCCATGATCACGTACTTTAGGGGCTCTAATCCGGACCCGAGGAAGTTACAGCAGAGCACCGCCGCCCGCTCCTGGTCGGCGATAATCGCGTTCATATCGATGTTCGTCGCCGCTGCCGGGGACGTGATCAGTCCCTCCGCGGCGAGTTGTGCGACCCGCTGGGCGGCCTTTTCGAGTGCGCTTTCGGCGTCCATCTGGTAGTGCGCCCGATACGTCTCTGTCGAGTGGCCCCCAGACTGTTTCTCCTCGATTTCGGTCCACTCGATGGTCGCTTCCATCTCACGGGCATAAACCTGCAGACGCGATACTAATTCAGAGACCGACCCGCTGTTCTCGAGTGTCACGTCGAGTGCTTTCTTGATTCGCGCTTCGACCGTCTCGTCGGATTTCGTCACACCCGCGAGTCGCAAGATCAAGTGCGGTGTGAGCGTGTCGATGCCGATCGTAAAGAGTTCGAAGTTCGACGGCAGGAGATCGGGAACCTCGCCCATCGACGGCACGAAGACGTCTGTAGCCATTGCATCCGGATCTTGGCCCATCCGCTCGAGGTTATCCTGAATTACTTTCTCGTCGTTCGGAATCCCGATCATCGGCGTCTCCATCCGCCCGTCGTCCATGATCGAGATGTAGGAGTAGCCGTGTTCGCTCTGCAGATTCTTTCCGAGCGAGACGAGCGTCGAGTCCTTCCCACGCCGGGGCAGGGCAATCGCTCCGATATGGTCGCACGACTGGTGGGGGATCTCGACGACCCGGTCCTCGAGATCGACGGCTGAGTCCTTCGCGATCCGCAGGCGTCCCACGGGCGTCGGTTCGTCGACGGTCGTTCGAGCGCCGGGTTCGTCGATCGGTGCGAAGCGAACCGGTGCATACCGACTCGTGTCGACGATGGAGTTGAGGTAGCCGAGTTGCTTCGCGATTTTCGTCAGCGCCTGGAGTTCCTGTTCCGCGCTTGGGGGCGAGCGACCGTTCGACCGGGCGCGGTCGTGACTGTGGAATCGGGTTTTCGTCTGGTCGTCGAGATCCTCGTACACGGGACTGAGGACCTCCGAGAGATCCGGGTCCCGTTTGATGAGCCAGTGGAGTGCCAACAGCAAGTCGTCGGCGTGATAGTCGCCATCGCCGGCCAGCGACCGACGCGCCTCCGTGATCAGGTTCCGAATGAGGGCTTCGTGTTCGGCCTGCGAGCGGCGTTTGCTTTTCTCGAGTCCTTTACGCTGGAGGTTGCCCAGCGCCGTCTCGATGTTCGTCGAGTCACGCGCCTGAATCTCGTCGTAGCGTGCGAGTTGGGTCTGTGTTTGATCGTCGTCGTCAGTTGACATCGTCTCGATCACCTCTCAGATCAGGATGGATCCCTTCGGCGAGCAATTCAGTACGGTGCTTGGATGGGGCGGCCCAGAGCGTGAACAGCGCGACAGTCAGAATCTGGGCGGCTGTCGTCGTGATCTGGTACCGGAGCGGCATGATCCGAATCGAACCGCTGCCTGGTATCCAGAAATACCAGCTCGGGTCGCCGTGCAGTTGCCAGCCGGTAGCGGCGTTTCCGCTGGCCCCTGCGACGAGCAGTAGGATCACAGCGCCGAACAGCCAATAGAACAGGTAGGCGTCGGAGGACTTGCATGCGGTCTTGAACCGCTCGAGTCGGGTTCTGAACACGTCACTCACCCCGAATCCGCCTCGCGATTTCCCACTTCAACTGTGGGATGATCCTTGATTCGTAGCCGAAGATAACCGTCAACGGGGCCACGACGAATATTGCACCCGTCATACCGCCCTCGAGAAACGCAGCGATCGGCGTCGCGACGGCCGCCATCCCGAATAGGAGTGCGGCCCCTACAACATTGTTTGTCGACCAGCGTTCGTCTACTGGACCTGTCTCTACGTCCGTCTCGTGTGGTGTCTCGTCAGTTGACATCGTTACGCACCTCCGCTGCCTGCGACTTCGGCAGGATCAGCGCCATCGAACAGTGCTGCAGCCCGTGGCGACGGGACGAACCCTTGCAGGCTGTCCCGTGGGTCCACCTCGGGGAGCTCGTACACTGGGTCGCCCTTCCGGTCACTGAATCGATCGGAGAACTGTGAGTGGCGTTCGGACATATCCGGGAGTCGATTCTTATCCGCAGGGAAGACGAGCGTGATCTGTTGGACTTCTCCAGAGGCGTCGACGAACTCGACCTCCCGCTCGTCGAGCACGTGTGCGTCTTCGACGAGATATCGGTACTCGTCACCGACCATCTCGGGGTCGTTCCCAAGCCGTTTCTCGATTCGTGACGTACTGGGTTGCTCGATCACCGTCCAGGCGAGTCCAGCTTTCGTGATCAGCTCGTCTTCGGACTCGCGAACAGTCTGCTCGAGGTCACGTTCGATCTCCGGCTCGAGAATGTTATCCCGGTAGCCCTGCAGGTTCGGCTTCATTTGGGCCAGACAGCGCGCGTAGTGCTCGAGTTCCGACGGCCCGACGCACTCGTCGTTTACGTGCTGGTACATCGTCTCGCTCGTTTTGCGGACGAACTGCTCCCGGTTGTACGAGGCGTACCGTCGACCGGCGATAAAGCCGATATATGCCGTTACGTCAGCCGTCTCGACGGTTTTGAACTGCCCTGCGCAGTCGACCCAGTAGGAGTCACTCGAGTCCGCGCGATACTTCTTGAGACGGCGCTTTCGGCGTCGGTTCGAAAGCGAGTACCAGCCCAGGCCGACCAGCGAACTCGTCGCGACGAACAGCACGTACAGCAGCGGATGTGTCCAGAGTCCAACGGCGAACAACTGGAGGACGAACGTCACGGTCGCAGGGACACCGAACCGGACTGCAGCGTCTCCAGTTCGGAATCCGCTCTGGAGGTCCAGGTAGAGATGCTTGATCTCCTCGTGGAAGCGAACCCGCCACGGGATCTCCCGTTCCTCCCGCTCAGATGTGGTGGCGTCTTCCTGTGAATCGAAATTGAACGAGAACTCGGGGTCTCCCATCACGTCGTGGACTTCGTCGGAGAGGGCGATCGCCGCGTTGAATCCGGCCTGGATATCCTCGCGAACGCTCTCGGCGTCACTGGAGATGTCCGGATCCGGTTCGGTGAGATCCTCGATTTCCTCGCGAATAGCGTCGATCTCCGCGTCGATTGCGTTGCACTCCTCGATCAGTTGGTCGGCTTCCTCGACGTCACCGCTGGACTCGTCGTCCATCAGGTCCGTCATCGACGCCCTGTCGCCGTCGACGTTGAGTGCCTTCGCCGGGTCGATCTCGCCCTCGAGTGCGTCACTGAGCAACTGATCGACGCGCTCGGTCTTCCGATTGTACTCTTTGATGAGGTCGTGTTCGCGGTCGATCAACTCCGAAACGCGGTCGGTTTCATCGTCATCCGCGAAGCTGTCGTGGTCAAAGTCGAAGTCGTCAGCATGGCAGGCGTCGTCCCAGAAATCGACTGTATCATCGTCGGAGTCGCCATCGAGTGCGGCGTCGATCCGCTCGGCAATCTCTTCGCGGGCGTGGTCGGTTGACGCAATAACCCGCGTACAGCCGTCAGTCGTCTTGACCTCTTCGCTGAGGTGTTTGATCGTTGCTTCGGTCCACCCGGTCACGCTAGCTGCGATACTCGCATACCGACTGCGTTTGAAGAACAGCCACCGGCGGGTGAGCCACGCGGCGACGACCGGGATGGTCCAAATGCTCGTCAGAACCTGGAGTGCGGGGCCGACCACTGGGGCCGACGATCCAGACGTATCGATTCGGGCAGTGACAGCCAACCAGACACCGAGTCCGATCAGGGAGAATAGGGCAAAGACCAGCAGTATCGCTAGTCGCCGGGGAGCCTTTCGCGGGTCACCGAACGCACGGTTTGAGAGCCGTGTCCACAGTGACGCCGAGTCGTCCGTCTCCGGATCAGCTCGGTCGATAATCGAGAGCGACACGATCAGTCACCCCCCGTCCCTGCCCCGGTCGCACCGTGTCCAGTCGATCCAGAGCGTCGGTTCGGTCGGGCAGCGTTCGATGACGTTTCGGCCGTCTCGTGCTGTCGCTTCCCGGAGAGGGTTGCGTTCAGTTCCTCGATTTTCCGTCTCGCCTCTCTGACTTCGTTCCCTCTATTATACTCTTTCTCAGCAACCAAGAGCGCGGATTCGATATTCGAGAGTGCGGTCGTCGGTGCCAGCCGCCCCTCGAGAATCAGGGGTGCGAGCCAGGTCTCGCTACGGAGTTGCTCGAGCGTGAGTGGATCAACGTCGAGGAGATCGTCGACGCCGTGGTGGGCGTAGATTTGATTTCCGTCTTCGTCGTACTCGATCTGGCCTTGATGGTCGGTTTTGACGATTCCTTTCGCGACGACTTCGACCATGTCGTCGACGGTCTCGATATCGGTCTCTTTCCAGTATCGGGCCGCGTTCGTCCCGATCTCGTCGACGTTCTCGAGGGAGTGTTTTGCTGCCGCGTTCCGGCGCTTTTCGTACTCTTGGCGGATCACTTCCCGGAGGATAACGCCCCGAGGCTCGACGCGCTGTTGGAGTCGAAGGATCCACCCGTGCTTTTTCTCGAAGTAGTACGCAGCGCCTGCGACGATCGACAGGAGCACAAACCACGTGATTGGATTGTGTGCCGCTGCGAAGAGCAACGAGAGAAACATCAACACGTGTTCGGTGAGCAGGTTGTCGAACAGTTCGGCCCGCTCTTCGGTGTCTTGGACGTAATCGACCGATCCCGCGGGCGTCGCCTCGTAGCCTTCGTCTTCGGCCTGCTCGAGTACATAATCGACCAGATTGCTGTACTGGGCG
The DNA here is from genome assembly GCF_052040125.1 of Natronorubrum marinum. Lineage (NCBI taxonomy): Archaea > Methanobacteriati > Methanobacteriota > Halobacteria > Halobacteriales > Natrialbaceae > Natronorubrum > Natronorubrum marinum. The sequence goes on along the minus strand of NZ_JBPPFV010000006.1, from coordinate 47,786 downwards.
TACTCCGCGCCGGCTACCGAAACGTCGGTGTCGGCCGCATAGAGGTCGATTGCGTGATCAGAGCCGTCTGCGAAGAACAGTTCGGCCGTGTAGAGCGACGCGTTCCGTCCGGCAGCGTCGTCCTCGTACTCGATTCGGACGACGTTTCCGTCACCCAGCACTCGGGCGTCGGCATTGGACTGCTCGACGCGAACCGATTCGACGGGTTCGGAGACGCTAAACGTCGCGAACGGCCCGGACGTGTTGTAGACTTCGTCCGGTGACTCGGTCTCTATCTCGAGGAAGTCCTCGTCGTAGCTTTCGGGTGTGATCCGGACGCTATCGGCCTGTGACGGGCCGTCGTCAGTGTCGAATGCGTCTGTGTCGTTCGTCTGCGTGTCGTTCGTGGCATCGTCATCGGGATCGGCAGTCTGGATCGACGGCGATGGACTGTCCATCGAATCGTCTGCAACGGCCGCGACGGGGGCCGCAAAGACTGTCCCGATGAGCAACAGCGCAATGCACAGCGTTGCGAGTCGCGTCGCTACTCGGTGTGTTGGTGTACTCATTTTCGTTTGCGTAGGATTAGTTGCTCGAGGCGGGTCGTCGGCCGCGACGGTCGGGCTCGCGGCCATGCTCGTCGTAGTGGTAGTGATCCGGTTCGTCTTCTTTCAGCGCCTCTCGGGATTCGGTAACCCGCTTGAGGGCGCTGTACTCCTCGTTCGTAAGGATCTCCTCGATTTCGGAGAGATTCTCCGAGAGAATCGCGTTCGTGACCTTCTGGCCGTTCAGTTCCTCCTCGAGTTCGTTGATCTGGTTTTTGAGGTCCTGGATCTCGGATTTGCTTTTCCGTTCGGAGGGAATGATTTCGTAGTCGACCGGTCGGTCGGGGTTGTTGACCTCGCCGACGCGCTTCGCTCGCACCGTCACCTCGCCAGTCAGTTCGTTCCAGACGGCCGAGTCGTCGTTCGGAATCTCGTAGGTCACGAGATCGTCCGGAAGCCGGTGATCGGCGTCTCGTCGGTTCGGATCGTCCGCTATGAGCCGTGGTCGCCAGAACAACCCGAACACTTGTGTGGATTTGAGTTCGGGGACGATCGTCGCCCCATCGCCGGTATCACGAGCGAGTCGTCGATCGAACTTGATGACGCGCCGAGAGTTGCCCTCGTCTTGCTCTTCCATGATTTGGAGTTCGCCGGCTTTCTTGTCCTGCTTGGCCTTGAACCAGACACCGCCTGAGACACAGACCATCCCGAAGACAGCTTGCTCGAGGTAGCCTGCGTAGACTGCGTCGCTCGGTCGACCAGTCGCGGCGACCTGGTAGAGTGCAATCGAGAGGTAAAGCAGGAAGACAAGGACTGCACCCATGAACGCCTGCGCCATCGGCGTCTGTTTCGAGACGCGGTGTCTGAACCCCGCACGCCGATGTCGCTCTCTGTCGGCCATTGAAAGGCGCTCTTCGGTCTCTTCGCTATCGCGTTCGTCATCTCCGACCGAAGTCAGCTTCATGACGACGAGATAGAACGCCCCGAGGAGAACGAGGAAGGCCACCCCGCCAATCGCCGCCGATTGAAGGTCTACCATCGTCGATCACCCGCTCGCGTCTCGAAAGTTGGTGGGTTAGTCTCGATCATTCGTCTTCGTCCTCCTCGTCGCTCATCACTGCGTCGACAGTCTCTGCGACGGTTGCTTCGACCTCCGGTGGGGGCGAGTCCTCCGAAAACTCGGTCGTGACGGGGTCGCCGTCAGTATCGAACTCCGAGTCGTTCAACGGCCCGGAGACGATCTCTGTCGCTCGAGCCTTCAACTCGTAACCTGCTTTCAGGAACTCCGCGTGAGAGTTCTGGTAGTCGTCCAGTTCCTCGAGCACCACGTCGCAGTCCTCCTCGATGGCGAGATCCGAGAGGTCCTCGATAACCTGTCCGTCGGACGTGGCCGTCTCGAGGATTCGTTTGATCGTCTGCTTCCCGCGGTAGCTTTTGATCATCGGGCAGGCCACGCCGTAGTGGGGACAGCCCTCACAATCGTCGTGGAAGGCGTCGGTCGGATCGTCGACGCCCCGATGTTTGCGCATCTTGTTGCCGCGTTTGATCTCCCGAAGGCGGGATTTGACGGCCTCGCCGACGCTTCCGTCCGGGATCGAGACTGATTTGCGAAGCCACGCGTCGATCTCCCGGTAGAGTTCGGGGTCGTCCTCGCGGACGTACTCGTAGACGTTGAAGAGCCGTTGCCGGACTTCCGAGAGTTCCGTCCGCTGTTGGTCTGGATCGTCTGTATCGCCTGTGCTAGTGCGCTGTCGTGTGTTGATGTACGTACTCATTGGTCTTGATCTGCGTCTGGTCGTGTCTCGACGAACTGGTGGTCGTCCGGCGGGTCAACCTCGAGTGGGAACTCGGGAACCTCCCCGACGGGAAAGGCCACGATGACGCCCGAATCGCAAAAGGCAGCGTACTCAGCGGACCCTCGAAGCGGATTCTTCGGAGATCGGCTGAAGAGCACGTCGAAGTACAGTTGCAGCGATTCTTTGTTCGTCGTGACGGTGCCTGTGGTACAGTGTCTGTATTGGCTCATGTCATCTGTTGGAGCGAAGTTATAACGGCCGACGAAAGCGAAATCGTTAGTCTGAGCGGTCGTAGGGATTCCAATTCCCGACGCGTCGACGCCACCCACCGGGACTCATCTCGATATCGCCTTCGCGGACGCGGCGTGCGTTACTGAAGAAGAAGTAACTCCACAGGACCAGTAGTGCAGCGCCGGCCCGGTAGTAGCCGCCAAGGATCGTGAACACGGCGACCGCAATCCACGCGATATTGAACGGGATCCGGGCGACTGACTCGAGCGTTCGGCTCTCGCCGTGGAACTTGACGCTCAGTAGCCAGCCGACCAAGAGGCCGACAACGACGATCGCGCCGGTCGTAGCGATTTCACTCATTGTTGTCTCCGTGGTTCTGTGAGGTCTGTGTCTGCTGTCGGCTCTCGGAGTCACGTCTCGAGGTTCGTGAGAACGGGTTCAGTCCCGTTGCACGCCGTTGGCGATTGCTCTTACGGGCGTTTTTCCCCTGGTTCGTCGTGAGGATGTACTCCGGCGTGAACTCGGCTAGGACGTAGGCCACAAGGATCAGAGCCACGATGATGCCCGTAACGAGCCACCCGCCGGGATGTAACAGGTTCGCGAAGACGAACAGTCCGATTAGAACCGCCGCGGATCCTTGCAGGAGGTTCACGGTGTGGTCACCTCCGCTATCGGTGTCGGTGCGCCGACCGACAGGATATCGAGGTTGATCATGTCCGACAAGCCAGCCGTGAACGACCGAATGTCGTATTTCATAGTGTCAAGGGGGTTCGGGTTCGCCGTGAACTCGACCTCCACCTCGCCCTCCGCGTGATCGTTCGAATCGAAGTGGAACTGGACGGCCTCGCCGCCGTCAGTCGTCCGGTAAAAGGCTGGATCCGAGCTGTCGGTCGAGATCGGCTTCCAGTCGTCATCGGGTCCCGTTCGATAGACCGCGTGCCAATCGTCGATCGACTGGCCCTCGCTGTTCTCGAGTGGCACCGTCTGGATCGTCCCGCCACTCGAGTTCATCCGATAGTTGCGTTCATCGAGATCGTCACTCGAGAACGGGTTTGGAACGCGGTCGAGGAGCCCGTCACCGCTGGTCGTCGAATCCTTCCAGGCGATACCGAGTACGCGCACGCGAGACGGTGCGAACGTCACTTCGGACTCGGCGTCCATCTCGAACGTGATCTCCGTGTAGGATTCATCACGCTCGAAATCGTGCGTGTTCTGCCACTTCGAGGTGACCTCGTCGTTCGTCGACGAGACCTTCCCCACCTCCGCGGGTGGGATGATATCGGGGTGGACTTTCATGGTCATCTCGACTGGGTAGGCGTTGGGGTTCTCGGCTTCAATGCGTACGAACGCCTCCGTCTCTTCAATAGACGTCCGGACGTTCCGGTCGATCAACTCGACGCTCGAGGTATCGTTGAACTCCGACTCGAGGGCCGGATCGGTGAGGTAGTCGTCGTGGGTGACCGACGCCGTGTTGGTCTCATTTTCGTCGTCCTCAGCAGCGACGATACCACCGACGCCGCCGAGTGCGAGACTCGAGACCAGCAACACGACCGTCCCGAGTGCGAGCAACGTTTTCACGGTGGTCTGGCCGCGGCCACGGTCGTTCGGTGACCGACCGGGCATCAGGCTCAGATAGCGATTGTGGAGCCACTCGCCTGCGTTTCCGCAGGCAACCCACTCGAAAAAGTCGACGATCCGCTCGAGGGGGAAGAGGACGCGTGCAAGGAGGAACACGCCGATCCCACCGACCGCGGCCATGATAGGTGCGTTTCGACTTGCCGAAATCGCCGTGAACACCAGGAAGAGGAAGAGCAACAGGATCTGTGACCCGAAGACGAAGACCGTGCGTTCGCCCCGTCGAAGAGCGTTCGCGAAGTCCGTCCGCCGGCCACGTCCCCGTGGTCCGTTCTTTCCTTTTTTCCGTGACATGGCTACCTCCGTGGCCCGTCGTTATTCGATTCGCCCGAACCAATTCCGAGCAAGTACATCCCGACGATCAGCAGCCCGACGAGCGCGAGGGCGAGCGTGGCATCAATCGCAAACAGGATCAGCACTACGATCGCCGCAAGCAGTACCGCGACGAGTTTGATTATCAAGTCGACTTTCGCTTCGGTCGCAGCAACGGTCGCGTCAGCGGCGTTGTCCACCGAATCTAACGCGCGGCCGAGGATTCCTGTAAGGCTCATCGGGCCACCTCGAGCGTCGATCTGTTCGTGTTCAGTCCGTCTCTGTCGTGTCTGTGTTGCATAGCCTGTTACTCCGTCACTTTCTCGGGCCTCGCTTCGACCGCTTTCGACTGCGGCCCGGTATCAGGCCGCCGAAGAACCACCGTACCCGTCGGAACTGGGTCTGAAACCAGCTTTCGTGAGCTCGGTGACCGCGGTCGGCCTGTTTGTCCGAGTCGTACTTCGCGAATCGTCCGTTCCGGTCTCGTTTGTGGTCGTCTCTCCGGATCATGGTTGATCTGGTTCGATTCACTCCCCGGTGATATCGCCGATCAGCACGTTGAGCACGGACTCGCTGTCGTCTCCGAAAACCAACCTTGGCGAGTACTTGCCAGCCATTTTCGAGACGTACTCTTCGTCGGGGAGCTGATGGTCGTCGCCGTGTTCGTCGATGTGTTTTCGTCGATACTCGAGAAGATCGTCGTTAGCGTCTTCGGCGGCCGAGTTACGGACTTCAACCGTGTAGTCCGGGTTGTCGGGTTTGCCGAGATGCCACTCGAGACCGGTGTACTCGTAGTTCTCGTCGTCGAACGTCGCCTCGATGGTCGTCGCAACGCGTTCTTCCTTGTCTGAGTACCAGGGTGACTGGACGACATCGACCTGGACCGTGACGGATCCGGCCGGTTCAACGTTGTCGTAGGTGTCAATCACCCAGTTCCCGTAGCTGATCCACGCCTCAGTGTTGGCCCGGAACTCGTTTCGAATCTCATCAGCTAGCTTGTCGACCTCCGTCGAGCGGCCGATCGAAAAGGACGACAGGAGGCCGCTGAAAAACGCCCTCGTATCGCCGCCTTCGACCTCGAGACCGTCTGCGAGGATACCTTTCGTTGCCTCCGATTCGGGGTCGTTTTCGTCGGCGCTGGCCGTGGTTGCAAGGCCAGCAGTGCTGACCGTTGCGACCGTTGCGCCCGACGCTCGAAGGATCCGCCGCCTCGAATGCGTCTGATCGTCTGTCGTCGATGTCTCTGATTTCGTGGTCATGTGTATTGGAAAGTGGTGTTGCTGTGAGTCGTCGTGATCGGCCGCCTGAGCTACAGTGACGGGACCAGCCGGTGTTCTCGAGCGAACGCCGCGACCGCCCACGTGGGCATCGCGACGCCCGCGAGGACGTTCACAGTCGGGTCGGTGATGCCGTTGAATCCGATCCCCCATCCGTATGCCGCGCTCGCGATGAGCAGCGCCCCGGCACAGAACGAGGTGGTCAGGATAAACGTCCAGGCGATGATTTCGCCGGTCGAATTGTCGCCTGTCTGGTCGTGGCCGTAATGGCCTGATCTGGTTGCCATAATTGCCCGCTCCGGGATTCGAACTCCGGGATTCCTTCCGCGTCTGGAAGGCGTCACAGCCGTCGGAACTCGCGGGCACGTGTCGCGTCTACAAAAATGAGAATTTCGGGGTCGGGTAGGGGGTTTGGTTGTTCGGGAGCGGTTCGTTACTGCGTGGTCCGTCGACGGTGGCTGACGGCGAACAGGCCAGCAAGCCCGAGGCCGCCGACCGACATGCTACCGACGAACGGAATCATGTCAGTGATGTCGCTCAGCGACCAGACATCGAGACTCAGGCCGTATGCCTGCCATCCGGAGTAATCGAGGTCATCCTGCAGGTCGGAGCGGTCGAACTTCTCGCCCGCCGTAAGGCTCAGGCTGGCCGTCTCTTCGCCGTTGTAGTTGTCGCCGAGGTTCACATCGTACTCGCCGCCCTCGTTGGCTACGATGTACGTGTCGTCAACAGTGACTTCGTCGCCGCCGATCTTCTCGCCGGGTTCGTTCGCGAAGACGTAGACGATGCCGTTATCGAGACTCGAGGTCATGAGGTAGCCGACGCGGTCGCCGTCCTCAGCGTCTTCGAGATCCGCGTCGAAGACGTCCGTCACATTGTCCGATTCGGAGTAGACATGCACGTCGGTCTCCGAGCCGTTGATGCCAATGTCGTCTTCGATCGTCGCGATTTCGTCGCTACTCGAGCTCAGGAAGTTCAGGCTCGAGAGCGACCAGCCGTCTTCCTCGTCGTCGAGACCTTCGAACTCCGAGACGATCTCGTCATCCGAGTCGAAGACGGTTCGGACCGCATGGGTGGTCGCGAACTCGTAGTCGACAGTGAACGCTTCGGTCGCTTCGACCATGCCATCAGCGTCGGCGTCGACGTGGTCGGCGTCCTCGAAGGCCTCCGTGACCGTCACGTCGGCGGTCGTGTTCTCGCCTGCGTCACCGGGGAGTTTCTCGAGGTCCGAATCCTCGATCGTGAACGTCACTTCGGCGGGCGTCTCGCCCGTCGCCGTGTCATCGAACGTGATCTCGTCGGCCGTCGCGGTGTAGGTAACGAGCGAGTTGTTCTCGTACTCAACTGTGAGTTCGAGGGTATCCCAGTTAGTCGGGTCCTCGACCTCACTAGCCGTCATTGCATCGGCGTCGAACGTCTGAGTCGTTTCGTAGACCGCTGTGTTGTTCTCGCCCTCTTCCGCTGCAAAGCCAACGACAGTGTCTGTGTCGTCGCCCGCGAAGTCGCCGTCTGCTGTGATCGTTGCCGCTGCGCCGCCGGTGAAGGCCACGCCGATGACCGAGAAGATCATCAGCGCAGCCAGCATCGTCGCCACTGCTCGTGATTTGAATGTCATTGATGAATCGTGTTGTGTTGTCGGTGGGTTGGTCGTGTGCCAGTGCGTGCGTGGGGTGTCAGACGCGTCAGCCGTACGGTGGCGGGACGCCTCCGCTCTCGAATGGTTGTGGTTTGGTCATTGATCGATCACTCCGTGTTTTCAGTCGAACCGAACGTTCGTCGCGTCGTCGGCCCCGCGGAGTCCGAGCATGTTCCACCACTTTCCGGCGCGGTAGTCCCACGTTCCTTCCGCCCACCAAGAGTGGGTATCCTCGAGAAACGACCACGGGTTGTCAATCGCTACCGGATTGCTGTTCTCGTAGAACCCGTTATCGATCCACGAGTCGCGGTGCTCGAGCCACGATTCGAATCGCGCGAAGTTCGTCACGTCGACGCCGTTCTCGAGACGATCGTGGGTGTAATGATGCCACGGATCAACGACGTTCAGGTTGAGGTGGGTCTCGTGGCCCTCTATCTCGCCTTCTGAGAGCGTCGGGTTCGTGATCTCAAGTGGGAAGTGGTGGTAGCCCGTGACGACCGCCTTCTCGATCTCGCCGGTCTGTGGATCAACATAGATGATCGACGGTTCGTGATCCCACAGGTGGGAATCCGACGCGAAGACGCTAAACGCCCGGTCCAAGAGTGTGAGATCGTCTGCGGCTGCATCCTGGTGCGTGTATCGCGCCCAGATATAGTAGGCGTCCGTGTCGTGATCCGGGCTCTGTGCCTTCCAGCCGTAGAGACCGATTAGTTGTCGTCTCGAATCCGGTGAGATCCGGAGATAGGGCATGTACGCCCGGATTTCGTCCAGATCGTCTGTGCGCTCGATGTAGTCGCCGTCGTCCGACCAATCGTAGTCGTCGATCTCAGCGGCCGCCTTCCCGACTGCCGCCGTGAGCGCAGCGCCCGGTACGGCCGCGGTGACAGCCGCCTTCGAGAGATACTGCCGTCTCGAGGTGGGCGGTGGGTGCGACTCAGAATCAGACATGTTAGATCAGCTCGTCGACGAACTCGTTGATCTCGACGACCATCTTGGCCGTCCGAGATTGGGACAGTTGCCGGTAGGCGAGTCCACGGGCCGCTGCATCGTCGGTCATCGCCTCCTCCTGGGTCTCTTCGGGTTCGTCGCCCGAGAGCAGGTTCGCCGCGTTCGGCATACCGTAGCCAACCTCTTCGACGGCCGCGTTCTGGACCGGTTCACAGGTCTTCTCGAGCATCTCGCGGACCTCCTCGAGATCAGCGTCGGGGTTCTCCGCGAGGTAGTGGCCGATCACGCCACAGGTGACCGGCGCGGCCATGCTGGTCCCGGTCAGTTCGGTCAGCGTCGACCCGCCACTCAAGGTCGGTGTCCGAGCCGTGATCTTACAGCCGGGTGCGCCGACATCGATCTGTGCGCCGGCCGTTATCCCTCCCGAGTCGTCCGTAAACCCGTTGTGTGGAGCTGTATTGGAGTAGTAGGCGCTTTGGGCCTCTTCGGGTGGCGCGGTCGTCGTCGCACCCACTGCAATCGTGTGCTCGATCGACGCCGGCGTTGCGAGCCAGCGCGTCGCCTGTCGGTCATTTCCAGCCGCGGCGACCGGGATTGCACCCTCCCCGACGGCGTACTCGAGGGCATCAGCAATCGCCATCGAGTAGAGCGGACTGCCGAGTGAGAGACAGATCAAGTCCGCTCCCTGGTCGGCTGCGTATCGAATCGCCGCTGCGATTTCGTCGATTGCACCGCCACCGTCCGAGAGTGCCTTGACGCCCAGCACCTCAGACTGGGTGAGGTAGCCGCGGTAGTTGACCTCAGCATCGTTCGCTGTGATACAGGACGCGACCCACGTCCCGTGGCCGTCGTCGTCCTGAATAGCGTCGATGCCCGTTTCGTCGGTGATCACGTTCCACGAGGACTCGAGAATCCGTGTCCCAGCCTCTTCGCCGTCAGTGTCGAACACCGACCCGTCGTTGATTCCAGAGTCCACGACCGCGACGCGGAGCGTCGACGTATCCGTATCGATGCCGATTGCGTCCGTCGCCGTGCGCGTGTCGTACAGCGGTCCGGACTCCATATCGGCGTCGAACGCGACACCCGACGCGTTCAGGTCGCCCCCGAACGCGCTCATGTGCGCAGACATAAGCCGTCCCGGAGACATTTCGTCCCATACGTCCTCGCTCTCCGGGGAGATCGGCTCCGCGAGTTGGACTGTGCGATTCAGTTCGACCGAGTCGACCCACGATTCGAACGCGAGCCCATCGCTGAGGTACTGGTTGTCGCGGGCGCGAACGCCGATATCGGCAGGCGTCGCGATGACGGTGGCCGTCCCCGACGCCTCGTGTTTCGTGCGCTCGATGACGCGTCGGTCGTTCTCAGTGCGTTCGGTCCACGACTCGAGGCTCTCGAGTTTGCTGCTTCCGTCTTCGTCGTCATCGTCGTCTGTGTCGACCGAAACGATCCAACTCAGTCGGTCACCGGAGTGACTGACTGCATCGTCGGGTGCGCTCCAAGGCCAGACGCTACTCCCCGACGTCGTCGGAGAGATCGTGGCTGGAACGAGGATGACTGCGCTTGCGGTGCCGATGTTCGTGAGGAACTCTCTGCGTGTCCGTATCTGTGTCATGTCGAGATCACCCCGGTGGCCGCGGCGGTCTCAGGACCAGCCGTGACCGGTGTCGCTGCGCTCGTCGTCGTTGCCATCGTCGTCGCGGCTGCTTCGGCGACCGCTGTTGTCTCTGCGGCGATCGTCGTCATGGACTGGAGCAGCGTTGCGAGCACCGAGAATGGCACCGACGGCGTCCAGAGTGCGTGATCAACCCAGTGCCAGAACCGGTCGAGTCTACCTGGTGACTGGTCGATTTCGATCTCTGCAACGCCGTTCTCGTCGGTGATCGTGATTAGGACGCCCTTTTCGTCGTCATCTCGGAAGTCGACCTCTCCCCAGCGGGTATCGCCATCTTGCGTAATCGAGTCACCGTTGACGCTCGCAATCGTGTCTTTGCCGTAGTTGTCGAGATGGACGTACACGGCGACGTGGTTCTGGATTTGGCGCTCGTCGTCACCTTTCAATACAGCCACGTCGAGCGTGTGATCCGTCCCATCGAGAACGCCATCGGGCTTGAGATGGAGTTCACCCGGCACGTCATCGTTCGTCCCGATCAGTGCCTCGATCCGGACGCCGTCACCGTCAGTGTCGACGCGGGCACTCTCGAGTCCCGAGCCAACAACAGCGTGGGCACCAAGCGGCGATTGTGATGCCCGAATCGTCGCTGGGTCGCTACGGCTTTGTTCGCCCGCACGCACGCGTTCGGTGATTGCGAACTCGTGACCGCTCGTGGATTCGAACGTCAATCGGACGTGATGGACGCCTTCGCCAACGGTTCGGAACGACGCTCGGTCGCGGTCCCCGTCGATGGAGGACTCGAGGAGGTCACCGTCGGGACCGAACGCTTCAACATCCGTGAGCTGGTCGTAGCCGCTATCGAAGTCGGCGTTGAGCCCGACGTGAAGGCGCTCATCGGGACCGGGCGTCATCGTGTTCCAGTCGACGGCGTTGATCTCTGGGATCTCGCCGCCGAACAGTGGGTTCTGCCCGGCAACCCGATCGTCGAGGATACCGTCAGAGTTCGCGCCCTGGAGTCGAATGTTGAATTTCGGTGGATCGTCTTCGTCGATCGGCAGGTCAGAGATGACGACCTTGTCACCAGCTAAGAGACCGCCGCTTTCGACCTCGTAGTACTCCTCGTCGAGCGTCTGGGAGGTGCCGTCCGACCAGTGGATTTCTGGAGCAATCGTGTCTGCGTCGATGCCATCCGGAATCGGGATCTCCGCGAAGATTTCGCCGTTCTCGATGTCGATCGGATCGTCGGTGTCGGGGATCTCGAGGTTCGCGACGTTCGCCGCCGCAATCTGCATACGCGACGTTTCCTCGCTGAGTTCGTCCTGTGTGAGATTCTCCGCGTCTTGGACCTCCTCGAACTCGGATCGTTCGAGGTATCGGTCCTCAGCTTCGGGGACCGTCTCGATGAGTGTGCGGTGGTTCTCATAGATGTCCTCGAGCGAGCCCCGCTCCATTTCCTCGAATCTCTGATCGTACTCGCTCTGGAGTTCGTCGACGCGGTCGTCAAGGCGCTGTTCGTCCAAGAACTGCATGAGGTCGGCGAACGATCCAAGATCACCAAGTGGAACTTCGGGCGATTTGTAGACCGTTACCTCAACGTCTTCGGCCGGTGGCTGGACCGTGTTCGGTTCGGGGCTCGGCAGGTAGAACGACCCGTTGTAGCCGCCCGCTTGGGCTTCCCGAAGGTTTTGGAGTGATGGGTCTTCGACTGCCTCGAGAACCTGTCCGTCAGCTTTCATCGCCGTTATATCCGTCGTGACTGCGTTAGCCGGCGCGTCGATTTCGAACGACCCGTTTTCGTCGGTCGTCGTCGTCTCGCGGACGACCATCTCCTGGTCGAGTAGGTCGCGGATTCGTTCGGCGCGATCGGTGAGCCGGTCGGCCTCGTCGCGAAGATCACTTTCGAACGACTGCCAGAGTTGGTCCGGGTCGCCCGAGACGACCGTGATGGCTTTGCCGGACTGGCCCTCTGGGTAGATCCGATAGACGCCGACCGGGAATTGCGTGCGGACGGCGTGCCACTCGCGGTCGGACTGGAGCGTTCGATCTTCGACGAACTCGACGCTCGTATCGTACTCCGACGTGCTCAGTGACTCGGTGCTCGGGCCAACCTGCTCGACGACGATCGTGTCCTCGACCGGTGCGCCCGGATGCGAGCTTCGAACTGGTGAGGTATCGACTAAGCCGCCGTCTTCCTCGAGATCCCAGACCGACAAGACAAGCGATTCGCCCTCGTCGACTTGGATTCGTGGGTCGTCAATTTCGGAGGAAAGAATCGTCGTCCGGCCAGTGTTCCAGTCCGAGTCGTGGTGGACCATCGGGTATTTGCCGTCGACTCCAGACGTGAACTCGTCGACGTCGAGCAGGCCGTTGCCCGTCTCGAAGTCGTCTTTGAACGTCTCCCACGTGTCGGGGACTGGGTCCGTGAGTTCGTCACGGAGGTCTTCGGCTTGGCGCTCGAGTGACCGGGCGTCGGACTCGTCGAGTGCCGGTTCCGTGATCGAATGGGAGAGAACGGTCGCGTTCGAGACGGGGTCGCCGTGTTGATCGGTTACGGTGCCCGTGATTGGGTCAGAAAATAGGTCCCCCGTTGAGTAGACAAAGGCATCACCTGAGCCACCACCGGAGATTAACTCACCTCCGTCCGGGCTCCAAGTGGTTGTTTGAAGATAGCCCCCGTCCGTGAGTGTTTTTTCTTTCGACCATCCGTTTGAAGTGTGAACATAGGTCCCCAGATTTTCGCCGTTCCGAACAACAGACGACAAGTGAGGTTGTCCATCTGCAAAATCAACATCCTCAATTCTATATCCGTCTGCTAAATCAAGTGTCTCAATGTGTGTGTAAGTTTCCGCGTCTATAACGAAAGTGTTCCCGTCGCCAGTGCCATATGCAATAAATGACCCGTCAGCGGACCAATCAAGAGGATAGGGCCTTTCCGACCCGTGGGCGTCTATCGTTTCGAGAGTTTCCCAAGCCCCACCTACCTCTTTAATCTGAACAACATCACCACCGGACGAGATAGGTAGCGCAACCCGCGATGAATCCGGGTTGAAAGAAATCGACCGAACAGTATACCCGCTTGAGAAAGAGGTTTCTTGATTCCAAGTCCCGACCTCATATGCGTAAACGGTACTATCCTGATCGGCGTGTAAAAGATATTCTCCGTCTGGTGAAAATTGTAGAGCCCATGTGTAAGGGCCCGCTCCATTGAGAGTCTGAATATGATCCCAACCTGTCCCATCATCAGATCCAACTTCGTAGACATAAGCATCCCCACCTTCGCCTAATGACACATACCGCATTTCTTCATCCCAAGAAATGCTCCGAACACCATCGGTTCCCATCCCTTCCGTTATTTCAGTAACAACTGTCTTGGTTTGAGAATCCAATATATAACCTACGCTATCATCAGATCCGACTAGGATATATTCCCCATCAGGGGAATATTCCACCTCAGAAACGCTGTCAGACGAGGCATCTATTGTATCGGTTAGTTCCCATTCGTCATCTTCCTGTGCGAGAGCCGTTCCACCATGATCCGAGATTCCGGGTAGCGACTCCGAGAATGCGAGAGTCATTGCTGGAAGACTCGCGACCATCAAGAAGACGAGCGCAATAGCCCGTAGCTGGCCCCGATTGATAGACGGCATGGATGTGTTGATCACGCTAGTCAGTCGGGACCAGCGGCTAGTCGCGTCGCTCGAGGTGTGTTGTGTGCGTCTCATTGAAGTGTTCTCAGTTGCAGGCCTCTAGCTCGTTCGGGTTGAACGTCCACCGAGCTACCTTCCGCATGATTTCGGTATCGTGCTTGTCGCCATCAGATTTCAGGTCCATCGCTTCCTCTCGAATCTGATCTTTGGTACTTGAGGGGAGCCGCGTCGTCACGAGCGCAAAAAAGAGATCGATCGTCTCTCGCAGTTCGCGTTTCGATCTGTCGGGGATGATCCCACCGAAGGTAACGTGGCCGACTTCGGAGTAGCGCCACGCCTTCGTCGACGGCGCTTTCTTCTGCATGTGGGTCTGCTCGGTGTAGAGACTCCGGCGCGTCGGTGGGTAGACCTCCTCATCGGTGAGATCGATCACTTGACCTTCGTACTCGTGCATCCCCTCCTCCGGGGGTGCATTGAGCGCGATCGGGTCGATGATCCGATCGGAGGTCTGTTTCAAAACCAGGCGAGAAAGGGAGCCTTCCTTCGTCGTCCCACTCGTTTCGGTGTGGCCCGACTGCATCTCCGTTTCAGAATCACCTTCATCGTCTTCGTCTGTGTCTTCCTCGTGCCAATTGTACGGGCTATACTGCGCATTCTCCGGTGACCGACGGTCTGTCGACTCCTCGGTCTGACGAACGTGGGCTGACATAGGGGTGTGTGCTGTTTCGCGACGTACCGGGGCGATCCCGTTTTTTGACTGCTAGTCCTGCTGTGGCTACTCCCGTTGATTGCCGAACGTGAGAAGCGTAGCTATTTGTTTTGTCACACGTGACGGCCGCCCTGAATAAAGCCCGGCCACCCAGCACAGATCGGGTCCTAGCCGACGTTACGAGGTTGCCTTACCGACGTGTGACCTGTTAAACGCATATACGCGGTCATGTGTTATGAAAGTAATGGATGCCAACGTGTTTGAGCCCGAATTATTGCTCTCAGAGTGTCTCTTTGGTGTTCGGCAGTTGGAGAATCGAGTCTGAAATCGATCAGTTTCGCAGTTACCGAACCGTCCCAAGTGCGCGAGCCGCGTCCGCCGAGATCACGATGTGGCGCTCTCCGAGTGTGACGCCACCACCAGCGACTGACTCGATCAACCTCGACAATTCCTCGAGATAGGACCGGTTCCGTACCTCTTGAATATGGAGCGTGTCCTTCCCTTCGTGTTCGATTGTTCGATTCTCGAGATACGAATAGACGAACTGTTCGCGAACGTCCGTCGGTGCGTCGTCGAGATACGGCGGCAGTGTGAGGTGCTGGTCGGCTTTCGGGCCAACGGGAGCGCCGAGTACCGACAGCACACGACCGAGTACCGTCCCGTGTTCGGTGGGTCGCGCTTCGTCGGCCCGGCCGTCGCGATCGCCGACCACCTGGTAGTCGACGCCGGCCAGTTCGAGGGCGTCGATGACGTGGCTATCTTCGCCCCGGTGGTTCAGCGCAAACGACGGTCGGTAGTCGCGCTCAGCAATCGACCCTCCCGAAAACACGTTCGAGACGAGTGTATTCAATGCGGTGAACTCGGGGGAGCCATACGTACACTCGAGCCACCCGTACTCGCGTGCGGCGTCGATCGCCCGCACTGCGTCGGGTCGGCCATCACCGTCGACCCACAAGCGAATACGACTTCGCGGGAGTTCCAGGGCAGAGGCAACCGCGCTCGAGCCCTTGTTGGGGTGTTTGCTCGCATATTTCGCCACGCGTCGGTAATCCTCGACAGCATCAAACGGGTCGGCGTAAGCTGGTGTGTTGTAGGTGCGCGCGAGAGCGCGCTCGGAGACCAGCGACGGTTCAGACATAGTGGCGTGATGTTACTGAATCGGGATAACAGTTTCCGGTTTCGGCGAGATAGCCGAAATCGGACGCCTCAGTGGTTTCAAGCACCCACTGGAAGGCCTCTGTCGGGCGTTGAATATCAAAGCTGAAACCGATATCAGCAGTCAGGAGGTTCACGATCCTATAGGTATATATGGGTACAGTAAACTGGTTGCTATCAGCACCAAAATCGAACGGCAGGGAAGGGACGCGTCGGGATGGTTGTGCAAACCCAATCCCCCTGTGCGTCACGCGGTGGTATCATGCCACCAAGAATAAGCTTTCCGACCGTTTGCGGTGCGTGAACACATGGATTTGAAGCAATACCGGAAGAAGTTGGTTGGTAACGAGCAGGAAAGAGCGGTTTCACCTGTCATAGGGGTCATACTTATGGTTGCGATCACAGTAATTCTGGCAGCCGTGATCGCGGCGTTCGTGCTGGATCTCGGTAGTGGACTCCAAGACAGTGCGCAAGCTGGTGCGAGTGTAGATAATGATGGTGGAGACCCAGTCACAGTGACGGTCGAGTCGCTATCTAACGCCGACAAGGTTGAAATCCGCGATAGTAGCGGTGGAGTACAAGCAGAAATGGACTCAGTTGGCCAATCAGTTGACGCCTCAACGACCTCTGGAGATAACGACTTGAGTACTGTTCCATCATCAGGAGATTCATTCTCCGTAGTTGCCGTTTTCGAGGATGATTCTGGAAGTAACACCATCGCGACCTTCGAAGTCGACACATAGAATATCGGCAGTAATTCTTTTTATTAGAACGGGTGTGGGAATTCGCAGAAGTGTTGGGAAGAGTTCGATGAGTGGTATCCAGATTTGGACAACGTCGACTATATTCTCTTCAGTCACGTACGGAGCTCCCCCTGATCCTGATCGACGAAGCCGTTTGCGTCACCTTTGGCCTCGAGTCCGTGCTCGGTCTCGCCTACAATCCGATGGACGGCGTAATTGTGCCCGCCCCAGTCGCCCGTATCGTAGACCACAACATCGCCGATCTCCAGTTCGCCGTCGACCTAGATATTCAGCGTTGGGCCGGCGTCGCCCATCGAACCGCCATTCGACGGCGTTACCCCGATCGGGAGCCGACAAGCGGCGCGAAGATAACGCTCACCAGAACGGCCGAGACGAGAACCCCGAGCGCGTCGATCCGAACGGCGTTCATCGCCAGATAGTCCGTCGGATCGATATGTCAAAATTGCGTCGATTGCCGCGCGAAAAAGAAGTGCCGCGTCTATTCAGCCCGATCGACGACTTCAGCACCGGACAGAATTAACTGGGAATGTCCGTCACGCGCGACCGTCGCAGCTGCTCGCCCTCGGACACGGCTTTCGGAACTATCGGAACCCGCCCCGTCGACACTATCCTCACGTAGCCCGACAGATTCCGTATGCTAATCGACGAACGGGTGCTGACCGCGGATTTTCAACCGTCGGAGATCCTGCATCGACATGATGAGATATCCACGCTCTCGCGTACGTTACAGCCGATTTCGGACGGCGAGATCGACAGCAGTGCCGGGGCCTTCATTTGGGGTCCGACTGGCACGGGAAAGAGTTGTACGACTGCGTACCTCCTCAAGCATCCGCTTAGGGGCTATAAACTCTCGAAAAGCGGTGTATCCAGGTGCTACGACATCTGGACACGTCCACGGTAGTAGATGCGTGGTGGGCTGGTTGGATCGCTGTCGCGTGGTGCAACGCGACAGAAGCGATTAGCGCGTCAATCGTTATCAACACCCTTACGATTCCCAGTCACTTGGAAACGGCACTGCTTCTTACCGGAACGGGCAAGCGGATATGATCTCGATAGGGACGAGTCCGCCAGAATCACAGGGGAAACCAATGGAAACATAGAGGATTGAAAACTATCTCAGAGTCAAGGACCGTAGATGATCTGACTAATCGGGTTTAGTCATTCTATTGATTACTTCGGTACATCGGTCCACCACTCGCTGGCGGCAATATCGGCGTCGAGTTCGTCAAAGGCTGCAGGTCGGTCATCGCCCTCTAGATACAGATAGTACGAGAACAGATCCGCAGTGAGCCAGCCCGTCACGTCGTCGCGCGGGTTTGCGAGCGTGATCTCGAAGTCGAAAGTCTCAGGATCCTCATCAGTACACGAGATATACTCCTCTCCGCAGGCGTCTTCGTCATCGGAGACCACGATGACGAGTTCCTCGGAAGCGTCCTCGTACGCCTCGAGTTCGGATAACTCTCCGATCGTAATGTTCTGATCCATGTGCGCTTTCGACCACGATTCGTAGTAGCCGAGGCCGTGTTCGATCTGTTCGCGCACCGCGTCGCGGTCGTGGCCCGATGTGTTCCAGACGATATCCGCGGTGATCGGATCAGGGAGCGCCCCGTACTCGCCGGCCATGAGATCGTGGGGTTCATCGTCGTGCTCGAGCCCGAGCGTATGCCCGATTTCGTGTTTGACCGTCTGAAGCGTGCTTTCGTTGGTGTACCCGTCTTCGATTTCGATCGTAGCTGCTCCAGTTGGTTCCTCAGTCACGAGATCAGCACAGCCCAAAAATGTTTCCGATCCGTGTATCCCACAGGACGTGATCGACCCACGCCAGTGTATTTTCACGTCTGGATTGGTCGCGTCTGGCTGGAGATCGTATTCGATCGGATAGCCCGCGTATGCTTCACTGTTAGCTTCCCAGTACGCTAACGCCTCTTCGACGAGCGGTTCAACGTCCTGGTCGGTCGCCGTATCGTTGAGTGCGACGACTAACTCCGCCTGTCCGTACGGATTAGCGTGGTGGACGTCGTCCTCAGTTGTCGGCGAGTCAGCCTCTACATCACCGTTGACGATCGGCGAATCAGTATCAGAGGAGTTGTTCGCCATCGGATCGCCACCGCCACCTGCACAGCCAGCTAGCACGAGCATCACAGCGCACGAGAGTACGACCAGCCCGTTTCTGTTCATACCTCACCCGACAGAGGCCCATGTGAAAATTATATCGGCAAAATTGATAGTCAGGGTCAATTTCACAGGGTTCTCGCCTATATCATCATCTCACGAACAACAGCGAGAAAACAGTCCACCGGTTTCGCCTCCTTTCGGAACTATCGGAACCTACCCCGTCGACACTATCCTCACGCGGGCCGACAGATCCCGTATGCTAATCGACGAACGGGTGCTGACCGCGGATTTTCAACCCTCAGAGATCCTGCATCGACATGATGAGATATCCACGCTCTCGCGGACGTTGCAGCCGATTTCAGAGGGCGAGATCGACAGCAGTGCCGGGGCCTTCATTTGGGGACCCACCGGGACGGGGAAGAGTTGCACGACCGCGTACCTCCTCGAGCAACTCGCCGACGAAGCCGATATCGGAAGCGCGACGATCGACTGCTGGCAACAGAATACGAGTTCGGCCGTCTACCACACGCTGTTAAACGAAATCGCACCCGCACACACGCGTACTCGCGGGACCACCGCCAAATCAGTGCTATGGGAAGGCCTGGACGATCGCCTTCGCGACCGAGCACAGTTCGTCGTCGTCCTCGACGAGGTCGATCAACTACAGGACGATCAGGTGCTCTACCAGTGCTACGAACACGAGTCGATCACACCGATCCTGATCGCCAATCGGAAACACGACTTTTTCGCCGGTCTCGACGAGCGGGTGACCTCCAGGCTGCGCGGGTACAGCGCCGTTCACTTTCGGAACTACAGCGACCAGGAGCTGGTATCGATCCTCGAGAACCGAGCGCGGGCCGCACTCCGGCCGGACGCGGTCTCAGCGTCGGCGCTGGCCTCGATCGCCGGCCACGCCCACGGCGACGCACGCCTCGCGATTGCGATTTTACGGAACGCTGTTCGCGAGGCTGGGGAGGATCTTCGCGACGAGCACATCATCGCTGCTGTTGAGGAAGCCCAAACCCAGCTTCGACAGGAGACGCTCGAGAAACTCTCGGAGGTCCAGCGGATTCTGTTTCACAAGCTCACGGCCCACGGCGAGCAATCGCTGTCGGAACTCTACGACCGCTACTGCGCCCACGGCACCGTCGACGAGCCGGTCGTGAAACGAACAGTGCGCAAGCACCTCGCGAAGATGGCCGACTACGATCTCGTAGTCCGCCACGGCAAGAAGCGCGGCCGGACCTATGCGTCTGCGCTCGAGGAGCAGTTCCAGGTATGATTAGGTTGTTGGGATAAAATCGGGAGTCAGAATATAGTTTTGCTGTGGTCTCGAGGCTGTATTTTGTTCCCGGAATATTACTACGCAGAGCCATTCGTGAACACGATTTCTTCAATTTTGCAATATAGAGCATCGAACAAGACATATATGATCTGTAAAAGAACTGGAGAGCCCCGGTACTACCGTTATAGGAATATCCAGATGTGAACACGCCTGACTCCAGTTCGTGTTCATATCGAGGATACCGTTTCTCTCCACGTTCAACCGCCAGGAGGGGGGCGAAGGGAGAAAAAATACAGCCTCAAAGTACTACTCTTCTTCCCAGTCAGTTTCTTGGATGACGATATGTTCGCAACTTACACAATCTAAGATTCTTAGACCATGGTATACTTCACCCTGCTCAGTTTGGCGAACATCTTTAGCTGGTCGGAAAAAACGACCTCTGCTGCTAATGGTGAAGATCTCGTTGCACTCAGGACAGGTAGTGCTTTTCTTGGTCTGTAAATAGATGAACGGACTAGCAAAAATAAACAACGATACTACCATCATGAGCATGCCTGAAATAGGATCTAATGAAAATGGAGATATATTTAAAATGGATGTCATCCAGAGATCACCTGTCCATGTAGAATCAATCACCTCCACAAACGTTAGAAAAGCCATGGTTCCGCCAATAGCTGCAATCATATAGAGAGAGATGGTGATTTTTTCTCGATCCATATACGGTAGTGAAGAGACCCAATTGCCAATATAATGTAACGTCTGAGCCATATCTCTAGAAGAATTGAAAGATTCGTCAGGATAGGATCGCCAATTAGGACTACTCTCAATTACCTCTACTAATTCTTTTTTCGACATGCTAGTCCAATCTCTCCCACCATCTGGCCTCTCAACAACTTTCTTGGTCATTTTTTGTTGTAGCTCAAAATTATCAATCATATTTATTGTGTTAGTCTGATTCACTGAGGAGGGACTATTTTTCTCATCTCTAAATATGCTAAAAACCGTCATTGAGGTTCCTACGAGGCTGATCCCAAAAGAAAGGGTAAATGCAATACCTAAATTTAGCATTCTACCCAAAATGAGTGTGAAAACCAGCGTAGATATAATTGTTATTAGAACCCCAATCCCCAGCACCTTTGATTGTCTATAAATCATTTCTTGAGGAGATAGAGAACCATCCAACATTAATCATACTCTCCCCACACTCTGTTTTTGGCCTAGCCAGTAGAGAGTAAAGTCCAACAACGCCTTTGCCACGAACAGTGACTAGTAGTTTAAGATAAGTATTTCCAGCAAAAACAGGGTAATCAATCCACTATGGTCGAATCTTTCTACGGTTCATTGGCCGCATCTGCGAGTGTTTTTATCGCAATACTCACTGCATTAATATCCAACCAGCTCGTAGGGATCGAATCTGAGAAACGACGGTTGAATCAACGCAAACAGGATATCAGTCGTCAATTAGAGAATTTGAGAGCGAGAAAGAAGAGTATTATTGATGAAATCAAATCTATTGAGCGAACTCGAGAGAGTGAGGCTGAACGAGAGGCTCGTGAAAACGTAGAGGAATTTATTGAATATATAGATAGGTCCGAAATAGAATTACCTCCTGAGATCGCCACGGAGGAGGACATTTATTCGCTATTTTCAGAATATATCGGGAGAGAGGCAGAACGGATTGATGAGGGTATCAACTCAGACCCACACAAATCTGAACTCCGTAAACGAACAGCGGAAATAAAGGCAAATCTGGCATGGTCCTCAGCTAAATCTTTTAGGAAGGATTATGATTTCAGCTATGCATCCACTTTTAATCCACTGAGCGACACAACGACAAAGGCTGATAAGGAAGCGTTCATAGAATCATATAAAGACGAACACAATATTGAGGACCTATACTCTTTCTCAAGGAATGCATTAGTGGAAATTTTCAAGATAGAAATGAAACCGGGAATGGACATGCACTTATTTGATGCCAGATACTCCTCTGGCCCAACGGTCTACAACGATCCCTCGAATATTGAAGATAACCGCTACAAGAATCTACAGCAAGAGAAGAAAAAGGTTGAAATTGAGATTGAGGGGAAAGAGACAGAAGTGAATGATATTGAGCAAGATCTTAGCTCATATGATACGAAAGAGTTGCTGCCAATATTTTATGCAACTTTGGTTTCAGTTGCCGTTTCAGTTGTTGTCCCATTGGGTACATATTTGGCAGAAGAGCGCAACATATGTCATATTTGTAGCGGTTTTATTGCGAATAATTGGATGGTAATTGTATTTGTACTATGGGGGTTAGGATTCTTACTTACCTTTGCCGTCTTGTATATGGAGATAAAGTATGATGTCGATTCTCTTTACGACCGGATTTGATACCCTTAGCGAAATAATCACTCAAGTTGACGAATCACCCCGGGAACTGTGAGCCCCTGTTGGTCTGCGATTTCGACTGCGAGATTCGACGTAGTGGGCGGACGACCGTCCGCAGTTTAGTGTGGTGCGGTAATGATCTCGAAGGTCATCGCAACGATCTGGACTGGATTTACCACGAATGGCATTGAACGAGGGCTAAAATTTTCGCGTACCGCTTGGATCGGCCGTGCGGAGCGGACAGTTAGTTTGTGACCTTGGCCTTAGCCACAATCTTCCCCCCAGCAGTGAGCCTCACTCCGTTCCTCGAGCTGTCGGTACACCTCGATAATCGTGAGCCCGTGCTGATCAGCGATCTTGGCAGCCAGGTCGAACGCATGATCCTCAGTGGGCCTGCCCTTATGATCGCGAGCGAGTTCGACAAGTGCGAATACGACCAGCAAGTCATCTTGGGGATGGCGCATCACAGACTGTCGTGGCCTCGCTATCACACCTAAATATCCGTACGGACCATTCGAGCAGCGTGGATTATACCTACTGACCGTCAGTGGACTCTTTGGAGAGGTCTTCGCTGGAAATACTGATACGCTCGTTCATAGTGTCGAGTTGCTCCTCGAGGTCGGCAATCCGGCACTCCTGAGCGAGCAGCATCGAAATGAGGTGTGTAGTCGTCGGATCGGTGTGGTTCTGAATCCCACCAGCGTCGGCGAAGTTCCGCGCCTGGACGAATAGCCGTTCGAAGTGATCTTGATACTCAAGTCGAAGTGCTCTGTGGTATGGTGACCACTCGTTTTCGAATTCACGGAGCGTATCGCGGTAGGTTGGGTTCGTTTTGCCCATGTACCCCAAAGCGAGCGCACAACGGATAAGCAACGGAGAGTGGTTTCCGGAATTCCGATACAGTCTCTCGTTCGGAGCTGCGTCGTTGTACACACGAGTATTCCCATCTTGTGTGCATATTTGGGAAACTGGATTTGTCGACGTACAATCCCACGCGGTTGGTTGTTTAACAGAGAGGATTTAGAGTCTATTGAGGGTTCCAGTCCTAGGGTTCTTGTACGAAGGCGCAGCCAGAACCTTCGATGCGACATCCACAGACTATTTGTTGATCGTCGAAGCACTCACTTGGATGGGTGACTGTTACCCTCCTGGTCCAACCCGTGAACGTTGCTGGATGCTTGCCGAGGAGATCGCCGCGGAGCACGGATTGACCTTGGGCGATGCAATCGCTCAACGAGACCCGTCAGTACCTCGCTGGTTATAACCAACTTACCGCACACACGAATTTCCATACCTCGTGTGTATATTCGAGCAACTTGTTTGGATATGTACAACTACTGGGAAAAGTAATACACAGAGACGGTAATAAAATTGCCAAAGTCAATTGTACATCACTAATAAGGTGGTTGAAAAACGGTATGTGTTGAGTTCCAACAACCTACAAATCAATAAAGATCCGGTGGCAATGTCTTACTATGGCGAGTGATTACACACCACCAGAATTCGGCGAAAGCAAGTTTAATTGCCCACATTGTGGCACTTATGCCCACCACAGTTGGGATCGGATGGCCTTCAATAATTACACTACGTCATTTTTTATGTCAAAGTGCGTCTCCTGCGATGACAATACAATCTGGAAAAAGTCACAAAATCCAACCATGTATTATCCAAAATCGTCATCTGCACCACTACCTCATAATCAGATGCCAAAAGATGTTAGACGAGACTATGTTGAAGCACGTGAAATTGTAAATGATTCACCAAGAGCAGCGGCAGCATTGCTTCGACTCGCAATTCAGAGATTATTAGAAAATCATCTTGAGACTCCTGGTGATGGCATATTTCATGATATTGGATACTTAGTTGAGGAAAACGAAATTCACCCGACTGTAAGAAAAATGTTGGATGCTGTGAGAATAACTGGTAACAACTCTGTACATCCAGGTGAAATGAATATGGACGATGATAGTGAGACAGCTATAGCATTATTCAAACTCATAAATTATATAGTAGATGGAACAATCGGACGCGAAAAAGAGGTTGAAGAGTTTTGGAATACTCTGCCTGAGGAAGAAAAAGAGTGGGTGGAAGATAGAGACAAGTAGTTAAGAAAGACGATATTGTAAGAGTTTCTGGCAAACCTCTATTTCATGTGCTTCAACTGGAGATCTGCGTGCGGAGGTGGGGGCGGGGCGCTGTAATTTTTTGGCTCAGTCCCGTTGGGGACACTACAGTACTGAGACGGACCAATTGGCAGCACACATTCCCAGAATTACGTATTCGACTGCGATTCGCTCCCAGATCCAAAGAGTAGCTTGAATGGAAGCGCAAAGATGAACCACACCAGCTTGAGCGGCAGGATCACGAACAGCCAGACCAGGCCCTTGAGCAACGAGCCGTTCGGCGTGTACGTACTCAACACTCGCTGTCCACCTTCGTCCACGATGAGCTCGGCGAGTTCCTCCCCGTTTAGGACCGTGACTTCCTCGCGGTTCTCTTGCTTTCGCGCCCCACCGGTAAACTCGGTCGTCGTCACCACAACGATCTCGTCGATATCATCGTCCCATCGGAGATCGAGCACCCGGTTGACATCCGATTTGTCGACTTTGTACCCCTCGCGATAGAGCGGTTGTACCAACTCGGTCGTCGACGATCGGAGCAGCCCGCCACCGCCTTTGGTTGCTGTGAACGTCGCACGGCGGCCGTCGGCGTCGTCGATATCGTACCCCCGGTGCTCCCATAGATCGGCCACAAAATCGCTGAATTCGTTCGTGTCGATTTCGAATAGTTCCTCTCGGATCTCCTCGCGCTGTTCCATTACGGTGATTTCCTCTCAAAATTACACCTTGAACTTTTTGGGCGATGTAATCGGGAACACTATTGAAGTAGTGATGAGATTCGGATTATATGGCGGACGACGACTGGTCCAGTAAGCGCCGCGAGGTGGCCTACCAGGAGGTCCGAGCAGTCATTGATGCGCAAAACGGTACGATGGCAGATATCGACGACAAGGCCGTGCGGACTGTTCGATTTACTGCCGTTCTCATTGGGTTACTCGTCACTGCCCTACAGTATGCTCCCGAGATGTTTCAGCAAGAGCTGTTCGCAGCAGCGATCATTGCACTCGTTATCTCAGCGTTGGTTGGTATCATCACCTACAACGAGTCGAATCTGTATGTTGGACCACGGGGGACATACATCGAAGCCCTCACAGACAACGATTTTGATGGCGAATCCTGGGAAGAGGACCTATTAGAGACCTATGCAGGGATGATTTCTGAAAACCGAGATGACATTCGATGGAATGCACTCCTGCTTGGAGTATCACTCGGAACGTTGACTGGTGGGATCATCTTTGCAACGCTGTCCATAGCTATTTAGGGCGCGAACTATTACAGTAACACGATCACAATGAGTGCTGAAAGCCGCGAGAAGGCCCGCAAAAAAGGTCTCAAAAGCGGAAAAGGGTCGCAACTTCTGTCGCGACTCCTCGGCCGTGAAACGGCAGAGAAAGACGACGAATAGCGTCTATTTGTTTTAGCTTGGCGTAGGCAACAGAGACGTAATAGCCACTGGAGTGTTCGTCGGTTCGTTACTGAAATTCGAACCGAGCGCCTCCCTCTGATGACTCTGTAAGGGAGACTTCGTAACCGTGATCAGCGGCAATACGACTCACGATCGTCAGTCCGACCCCACTGCCACCGTACCCAGTCGTAAACCCATGCTCGAATACCTCCTCTCGAGTTTCTGGTGGAATCCCCGTTCCAGTATCCTCAACATAGAATCCGTCATCAAGCGGGCCGACTCGGACAGTTACATCGAGTCCACCATGACCGACTGCATTTCGGAATAGATTCTCGAAAAGTGCTTGCAGTTGGCTCTTATCGCCGTTGATGGTACAATCGTGCGTTTCAAGGGACGCGGTCTGGGTATCGATAAGCCTCCACGCCTCTCGTGCGACCGTTGACAGAGATATTGGTTTGCGATTTTTTGATGGAGTATTGGTTCGAGCGAGTGCTGTAAGATCGACGATGAGATCCTCTACCCGTTTCAGTGCATCTTCGACTCCATCTAAGTACATATCGTCGTCTGTCTCGCGGTATTGCTCGAGTTCAGCGACGGCAATCGCTAACGGGTTCTGAAGGTCGTGAGAGACCATGCTTGCAAACTGATCGAGGCGCTCATTTTGGTTGGCAAGCTCCGCTGCTGTCTGGCGGGCTTCGGTTACATCTTGTGTGACTAAAATGCCGTATGGCTCATCGGTAATCTGTACTGATCTCGTCTCGACATGATGGATTTGACCCTGATATTCTGTATCAAATGATCGAGAGCCTCCATCGATCGTTGCTCGGAGGTTAGGTTTGAGCACAGTAACCGTTTCTTCAGGGAAAAGTTCGTCCACCTGCCTGCCAACCATTTCCGTTGCCGCTCTTCCTGAGAACGGGAGCGTTTCGGGACCAACAATACGATAGCGAAGATCAGCATCGAACAATACTAACACACCATTCGGAAAGTTCTTAATTAAAGTTCGATCACCAAGTGGAGGTGGATTTGCATTTCGCATGAAGTACTCTGGTATACGATAAAACAACTGATCATCTGTTAAAGGTGTTGGCTCACCGTTAAAAGTGAAAATAGGCTAATGATAGCTGGAAGCCAATAGGCAACCACTTCCTCGGATCGGATATTTATATAAGTTTAATTAGTGGACAGATATATGGGCGGTACAAAGGCTATTAAATTACCTAGGGTTCTTGACGATTTGAAAATCGGAATCACGTTGCATGATCCAGAGACAGGCGAAATCCTTGACGTGAACACCCAACTGGAGCAATTATACGGCTACACCCGAGCAGAGCTACGGGAAATGGATGTGGAGGATTATACAGCATCATCAAGGAGGTTTACACAAGAGAAGGCAGTTCGCCGAATTCAGGCAGCCGCTGACGGGGATGACCAAGTATTCGAATGGCAAATTGAACGTGCAACTGGAGAGTTAGTCTGGGTTCGTGTTCGCCTCAACCGTACAACTATTGATGAAACTGTATGTGTCATTGCAGAAATTCGGGATATCACTGGATACAAAGCTCGAGAGAGACGGTTACGCCTTCTTAATCGGGTTATCCGACACAACCTCCGAAATGAGACAAACATACTCATTGGATATGCCGATCGTCTTCGAAGTGCTGTTGAAGAGGAGACACTGGAGAAAGAAGTTGAAACCATTTTGGATATCGCCACAGAGATTGGAACATTGAGTGACTCGATTCGCCAGGTCGAGGAGATTGCAGAACCCGACGCAACAGAACGATCTCCGACAAAACTCGGAAAGTTGGTCAAAGAAGTCGCCACGGAGATCCGATGCGAGTTTCCAGAAGTTGAACTAACTGTCGATATACAGACGGACGTTTCTGTAAACGCCGATAAGGGCCTCCAGTACGCTACTAAACACGCTCTCGAAAATGCAATCGTTCACAGCGATGATCAGACTCCTGCTGTTGAGATAGTAGTCACCAAGGCGACTGACACTGGACGAGGGGTGATTGAGATAATCGATACAAATTCAGTCATTCCAGAGGTCGAAATTGACGTTCTCAAAGACGATGCAATGGCGAGTACTACCTATCACGGGTCGGGTGTTGGTCTATGGGTGATGCAGTGGTGTGTTGATTCTCTCGGCGGAGAACTCCTCTTTGAGGAGAATTCGCCTCACGGAAACAGAGTCCGTTTCTTGCTGCCAGAAGCTGACTTCTGTGTGAGATAGAAACGCCACCCGAATTGCTACCTACTCGTGTCGCTATGGGGTTCCAGACTCATCTACAGAGGTTTCAACAAAATCAACGTGTTTCTGCATCAAAAGATGCCGGTGATAGGCCGACATCCAAGCTCCCCATCCGCTGGTGGTTTCGGAATCGGACGGGGCGATCTGAGATCAGGCGTCGGTGGCTGGTGACGTTGGAACGATCTCGATCGATGACGGTGGGTTTCAGATGTCTCACGTCGAACGGAACCTGTCAGCAATGACAGTACCCCTTACCCCCGTCGAGTATACCATTCGAGCAGTTCGGATTAAGCCTGCTGGCCGTTGTAGGCAGTTCTAGTGCAGTTTTGCCGTGTTAGTGAAACACTCAGTCACAGTTTCAAGTGGCCATCACGTTCAGCAAATTGTCTCTCTACATGAGAAGTGGTTTTCCGCAGTTACTCTGTCAGCAACTCGTCGACATACTGATTTTCCCACTCTCGACGCGCCTTGAGTTCACGCTTTCCACGAGCGGTCAGTGTATAGAAATTCGTTCGTCGATCTGCTTCGCCTTTTTCGACAAGGCCCTTGTCAACGATCGTGTCGAGATTGGGATAGAGCCGTCCGTGATGGATCTCGTTCTCGTAATAATTCTCGAGTTCGTCTTTGATTGCAAGGCCGTGCGGGTCTTCTTTGCCGGCGATTGTGTACAGCAAATCACGCTGAAAGGCAGTTAAATCGTACATATCGGTACGTTGTTCTATCATCATATAAGAATGTCGAGTTTACATCATCAGCCCGATATACACTGGTGTGCAAAGAGACCAGTGTGGTATCGCTAGCTATGAACAGATACAGTCCACGGGAATGGCCGACTACGATCTCGTCGAGCGACACAGCCAAAAGTGCGGGCGGACCTACGCGTCCGCGCTCGAGGACGGTCTACCGAACTAACGGAACCTGGTTGGGTTGTCTTCCTCGTTGTCGCTGTAGCGGTTGTTTGGAGGCGTTGGTGGGTCTCTGCAGTCGTTGTTGGTTGGGTTGGAAACTCTGTAACGGAACGGGTGCAAACAGTGTTGGATTGGCTGCAAACGGTGTACAGGCTGTCTGGGAACACTGAATGGTGTCGGAATCGGGCTTTGTGGGACGCGCAACTATCGGAACACGGACTTCGCGATCCGTTCTTTATCCGATCAGCGGGGTTTGGTAGAGATGGGGCTGATCGGTGTGACACTGGAAACGGTGTGAAACGCCCTGAAGCCCGCGGTTGACACACCTGACCACGACGGGGCAACCTTACAAGGCCCCCAGGAAAGGTCAGCACAACACCCCTTAAGTGTGTACGTCGCTCTAACCTGAGGGCTATCTCGGGTGGGCGTACCTGTACGAATGAGAAGGACTGTGTTAAGTTTGTCTATCCTGTGGGATAATCTAAGTAAATGCTGAGATTTTAGTCTCTTGAACGATATTTGCGTGTGAACGTCAGTTATCGGGCGGTAGAGAGGCGTTGCTGTGGTGGGTGAGCTGTGGACGATCGGCCTTGGTCGAGAGGGACTACAGCCGACGAGTGATGGATCGAAGTGACTGCGCAAGACTGAGGGAAAGATTATTTCTTCCTAATCGGGTGCTCGAGCGTCGGGGACGGGGTGAGAACAGCCACGGGACGGAACGATACGGAAACGGAGAGGGACGTAGAGAGAACGGCGTGAGAACGCCGAGAACGGAGAAGACACCGGGAAGGATAGATGGCCGGACCGACTCGAGCGTTACTAGGGATGTCGTGACATACCAAGAGCCGTGTTCTACCAGAACACTTTTAACCTATACTATCCTACTAATCCGCAATACGTTCTTTGAGGCAAGGTAGAACGGAGTGATACCGCAGCCGGTCTCGGCGGCTGCTCTCCGTGGAGTTCTCCGGATCTTCGGTTTTCGCGCCTCAGCAGTCCTCATTATCCGATCCCTCCATCGACAGAATCGCCTCAGATACGTTTTCGACGGCGCTCTCCAAGAAGAAATGCCACTGATTAATGCGCAGTCGACCATCTCGATTGTTATTAATCGCAAGCAGGCGTCGGGTTCACTGTTCTACAGACAACTCGATCCCGTCGCTCGAGGCGGCTGTACGCGGTCCAATCTCGGCTAGCCAGCTCGTCACGACGATCGTCACGACGTGTCCGTCGTGTTGACGGTGATCGATCGGCGTCCAAAACAGAGTAATCGGGATGTCGTCACTCCTGGGCGATGAATACGTGGGAATAGACTGTGGAACAAACAGGAAAGGAGAGAGTTGACACTACACCGCAGGGCTACCACTGGATCTCTCACGCGTTAGCCGTCGAGATTCTTCGCGACGACCTTGAATCGGTCCTCGAGAGGCATCCGCCCGTCGTCGTTCTCGTATGGCTTGAAGTCCAAGACGGACTGCGTGGTCTGATCAAACGAGAGTTCAGCAGCACCGTCGTAATCGATGTACTCGTTCCAGACAACGTAGCGGGCGTGCTCGGGCGCACTCGCGTAGATGCCCTTCATACGCTCGAAGACGTGGTGGATGTACCGGCCGACATCTTCGAATTGCTCTTCGTCGTACTCGATGTGGTCCTCGAGAACGGGCATGTACTTGCCGTGGCCGATAAACGCGGGCAGCTTTGCGAGGTTCTTCCGGAACTCAGCAAGCGCCGTCAACCAGTCGTCCATCGGTTCGAACTCGTTGGTGAGCGACCCCTCCATGACGAGGTTGCGCTTTCGCCATGCTTCGGGAGTCGGTGCGTAGCTCTCTTCTAGGTCCTCGAGAACCTGATCGAAATAGCTGGGCAGTTCAGTCTCGAGGGCGTCCTGAGACGCGTAATAGGACTCGATCGTGACGTTCGGGTGGGCTTCGAGGTGGTCGATCACGAGGTCTTTGTGCTTGCTGATCTTGTACCGAAGACCATCGTCGTAGTCAGCACGTTCGATCTGGTGACCGAGGTACTCCTCGATACGGTCGTCAATCAACGCGTGTGGGACGACGTCGACCTGTGATCGGAGCACGCCAGCAATGACTTTCGCGTTGAACTTCCGATTTCGTTTGAGTCGTTCGGCCTTGACGCGGTCAGGGTGAATCTCGAGATCCGGCCCCCAGTGGCGGTCAACAGCATCTTTGAGTTCGGACCAGGTCAGCGAGCGGCCTTCGTTTGCCAGATCGTCTGGCGTGAACGTCGGCGTGTAGCTGTTCGCCCGCCCGCGGTTGTCCTGGTCGTCGAGATCGAAGGCGTCAGTCTCGCCCTCGAGCGTGTACTCGTCGGGGAGATCGTCGGCAGCGATCTCGCCGGCCAAAATCGCGTCGGCGGAAATTTCCTCGAGTTCATCCGACAGGATTGCGCCGGGGTGGATGTTCCCTGCGTTCTCGAAGTACGCTTGGAACGCCGCGTGTTTGAGGCCAGCCGACTGCGAGGTGTCCAAAAATTCGTAGCACAGCGCCTCGATGATCTGTTTCTCGAGTGGATCCGTCCCGACGGAGACTTTCGTCGAGCCGTCGTCGCCGAAGCCGATGTCAAGGTTGGATTCGATCTCGAGGGGAACTGCGTTCGTCTGTTGGCTGTGATCGGGTGAGCGATTCGTCGTGTCTGCGTTCGGTGACTGCGATTTTATGTTTGAGGTCGACATGTTCCGAAGGGGTGTTGTGCGTTAGTTTTTGATGAGCGAGCGACGATTTGTGACGTGAAAAACGTCAGGTGGGCGGTGGCGGTGGACCAGCTCGCCCAACGGTCCACGTCGGTCGGAACACCTGTCGGCTTTGGAGGCCGATCGATGACAGAACCGCATGACTACACAGGGATTGGAACCTGTCTAGAGCACAAAACTTATGCCACACGGACGCGTACGTATGAACGTCGTTGTGAGACTCACTTGGTGGCAGGCATGTGTCTGTCATCGTTAAGGGGTGTTGTCTGACAACCGGTCGAACG
The DNA here is from genome assembly GCF_052040125.1 of Natronorubrum marinum. NCBI lineage: Archaea > Methanobacteriati > Methanobacteriota > Halobacteria > Halobacteriales > Natrialbaceae > Natronorubrum > Natronorubrum marinum. Next base: position 16,083 of record NZ_JBPPFV010000006.1, on the reverse strand, counting down.
CTCGGGATCGGCCCGGCGTGGTCGACTTCTGCGCTGCAACAGAAGACCGACGAGCGGAGGCGTTCTCGAGCGCAACCGAAACCGGTTGGGCGACGTACGTATTTCGTATACCCAGAACCACAGGCCCACTGATATTTAGGTCTGTCGCCAGATTGAACCGTATTGTGTAGGCGAAGGTTACTCGAGTCAACCAGACCAGAACCGCCGCGAGGGTTGGCGACACTAAGGTTTTTGGCGGTTGCGCCGGTAGAATGAACTGGACACGCGACATTCACGATGGGCGTTCCGTCCGTCGGCGTCTGCGTGTTCTCGTGTGACATTCGTAAGGGGTCCCGGACTGTTAGGCCCAGTTCGGGTTTTTCGGAGGGCAACGTGTTGAGCAGTCGTTAGGCTAGGCATACAACCCTTGGCACTTATAGTTTTCTCAAGACTCACTTAGATTCCTATCTACATTCCAATAGTAGGAGACGCTGGGTTCGTTGCATTTCTGTTGCATCGTCTCTGTATGCAATAAGGATTATAGCCGTTCGGTGAGACTGACGAAATACATGGATGCTGCGGATATAGAGCGTGCCGACTGGATGGCGGCCGTTGATTTGAAAATTCTCGCGTACTACTACAACCGCAATCCGGACATATATGGTCCGTCTACGGTCGCGAAGAACATCCGACGAACGGACGGCGATTCCTACAATGGCGATTACATCAACCAGCGGATGCTGACGCTCGCCGACGTTGATCTACTCGAGAAACTCGAGCGCGGCGAATATCGAATCTCCGAGACCGGAATCGAGTACGTCGACGGCGAGATCGGGCCGGACGAGCTGCCCGATTAGAAGTCACTCCGAGTCGTCCAACTGTTCTTTCATGCCCTCGAGTTCGCGCTCGAGGCGATCGACACGCTCGACCAGCGATTCTTCGCAGACTTCGGTCTGGAGAATATCGAAGAGTTCAGGGTCGTGCTCGCGGAGCAATCGGGCGTCTTCCCGCATTCGTCGCTCTAGTTTTTGTTTGACTCGAGATCGGTGCGTAGAGCGCGTATCGTCGTCGACGCTCTCGTCGCCGCGGATTGCGGCCCGCTCGCCGTCGGTGAGTAAAGCCCGTCGCGTGACATCCTCCTCGCCGTTTACGGCGAGGCTTCCCACAACAGTGGGATTCCGGCTGTGCCGTAGGTTTCAGTCCGAGTAGGCCGCGAGCGTCATCTGCGAGGTTTTCTCGCTCGTCTCGCGGTGGACTGTGGCGCTGTCACTGGCGCTCCCGTTCCGTGGTGAGTCATCGCATTCCGGTTCCCAAGGAACGCTCTCTCCCCATGGATCTACGCGACCGGCGATATTCGCGGCCGCGTTGATATCTGCTTGAAACTTTGTGATGTGACAGTCGTCGTTCGTACACTTGAACTCCGCTTGCGATCCACGACGCCCGATGTGACCGCAGGCGTGGCAAGTTTGGGATGTGTAGCGCGGGTTCACGAACTCGACCAGAATACCGGCTTCGGTGGCCTTGTCTTCGATTCGACCCTGAAGACGGGCGAACGCCCACGAGTGCAGGCGTCGGTTCATGTACTTGCCGTAGTCCAAGTTCTCACGGATGTACGACAAGTCCTCCATTACGATTACCGGGTCGTCAAAAGACTCGACATATTCGACCGCCTTTCGAGACGCCTTCTCAACGATATCTGTTAAGGCGTTCTGGTAATGGTTGAAGCGTTCGTCAACACGCCATTCGGCGGCGTTTCGTTCCTGAAGGCGCTTCAGGGTCGTAAACATCTCTTTGCGGAGATTTCGCGCACGACTGCCGCTTTCGAGCATCGGTTTCGTCGGCGTGTTGCGCTTGAGGGCACAGCCCGTAATCAACGCGGATTCGCCGATATCGAAGCCGATGTATGTCTCGTCGCCGTCCGCCCCTGGTTCTTCGACCGAGTACGTGACGGTGACGTGCAACAGCCAGCTACTCCGGTTCTGGTGAAGCCGAATCTGTCCGACCTTGGCATCCTCGCCGAGGAGGTCGTGCCACAGCGGTTCCTGCTCGGGGTTGATCCGAAGCGGAATCCAAAAGTTCGTTCCGTAGCCCGGTAAGGGAACGTTCCAGCAAATCTCGTGGTGTCGAGATTCGTCCCGGTCGAACTTCGCGGCTTGGTTCGTGAGCCTGAGCGGGTGTTCGTCGTCGAGTTCGCGGGCGTTGTACGTTTTCCGGAGCTTTGGGACGTAGCTACACAGTGCGGCCTTCGCCTGATACGGTAGGTCGAACGGCGTTACTACGTCGGATACGCCGTTCATCGTATCGGCACCGGAGTTGAACGCATCGTGCAACGCCTCGCGGTAGGTGGAGAGAAGACGACGGATTCGCACCGCTTTCCCTTGTGTCGGTGGGGCAAGCGTTGCCTCGAGTGTTTTCGTCACCTCCTCTGCCATACACATTTATACACATTCACCACACTTATACATTGCGGAGTTGTAGCATGACGTGATGCAACGGAAGCAGATAACGATTCGAGAGGATCAGGTCGAATGGATCGACGAAAATCACATCAACCTATCCAGCCTCGTAAGAGGCTGTATCGACGAACGTATGGAATCCAGTTCAGCCGATTAACGGTGGCTGCGTGGTCGATTGACGCGATCCACGCCCGCTCTAAAGAGCAAGATTCCCTCGCTGTTTAAAGATAGAACAACCGGAGTTCATTTTTCCGAAGTGACAACACTGTCCCGGTCGTCGCCTCGAGTATCAATTTGTGAGATGTGCATATATAATAGTAACTACTAAGTAGCCCCCGACGAATGGAGTAGTATGCGCCGGGAAAACGGCGCAACGGTGACCACCTATGCCGAGAAACCCACTACCGGAAACGGTCAAACGGGCGAATCGGGCGGACGAACAACTCGCTGACGCCGACTCGGACTCGAGCGACGAGTTCGACCAGCGCCCGGCACTCGAGACACTCACACTCGAGCACCCGGACGCGAACGCGCTGTGTCTGGCCGAAGCCGGCCACGACGGTGCTGCGTGGATCGAAGCCGACGCGAATGCCGTCGTCGATCTATACGAGGTGGCCTAGATGTCCGTCCAGGCGGATTTCGATAGCTTCGGCGTGGACGACGCCGAAACGCGGTCGTACGACCCCGACAAGCTCTCGGCCGACAATGAGGACTACCAGCATTCGGGCGTCCTCGATTACTTCCACAACGAGCGCGGGATGGCTGCCGAGCGTATCGCTCGCGAGGTCTTCGACGGCGAGGTGTCCGGCGAGACGATTCGTCACTGGCTCGTCGAACACGGCCTGAAAGCGCCGGCTGGCACACTCCTGAGCCGCTCTGGACACACCGGGGCGTCACCGATGGTCCTACTGGGCGAGTTAGCACGCGAAAACGGCGACTCGATGCTCGAGACTCCACTAGACGATCTCCTCGAGCGATACGCCGACGAAGTCTCGCGCCGATCGACGTTGCCCAACGAAGGTTGATAGGTTAGGAGTCCGAACAGTCGACGCAACGTGCGCGACGGTCTCACATGACAGTGTGACGCGGTTCGATTCCGCGGCGTACCATCGTGCCAAACGGCACAACACCCCTGCTATGGACGCAACACAGGCAGCAGTCGACCGAGCGATCGGCGACTGTACGACCGAGATGAACAGTGATAGTAGCGACCAGCCAACCGACCTGCAGAACGTCTCCTCCGAGGGCGACCGGTTCGCCGTCGACGAGATTGACGAGGCGATCGAGCCGCTCGAGCTGCCCGAAGACTGGACCGAGACCGACCTCACAGACGAGTCGGTCGAAATCGAAGGGCTCGACAACGGAGTCGAGATCGAGGAGGTCGATCTCGAATGAGTACCGAGTCCAAAGCCGACGAGACGCAGTCCGTCGACGAGCCAGAGCCTGAGTCAGAACCAGAACCGCAGCCGGAAGCTGAAGAAAAAGAAAACGAAGAGGAAGCCGACCCAACGCCGGATCTCGCAACCGAGAGTGGCGGGTTCGCGTGCAAGGCAACTGCCGGCGACCTGCTCGCGTTTTTCGAGCAGTACACGCCGATTCTCGACGAGATGAAACTCCATCTCGAGTCCGACGGCCTGGAAGGGCGTGGCGTCGATCCGGCGAACGTCGGGATGGTCGACCAACAACTCGACGCGGCCGCGTTCGACCACTACTCGAGTACGGGCGGACTGATCGGGCTGGATCTCTCCCGGATCACGGACATCCTGAGTCTCGGCGAGGCCAGCGACCCGGTGTCGCTGGAACTCGACCAGGAGACGCGCAAACTCGAGATCGTAATCGACGGGCTCGAGTACACGCTCGCGCTGATCGACCCCGATAGCATCCGGCAGGAACCGGACATCCCGGATCTCGAGTTGCCCGCGTCGGTGACACTCGAGGGCAAGGACATCCACCGGGCGGTCAAAGCCGCCGATATGGTCTCCGATCACATGCGATTCGAGACCCGGCAGAACGACGCTGGGGAGGACGCATTTGTCGTCAGCGCCCAAGGCGACACCGACGACGTCGTCCTTGATCTCACGCGCGAGGACGTGATCGACCTCGAGATGGGCGACGGTGACGCGCTGTTCTTGCTGGACTACCTCAAGGATCTCTCGAAAGAGATCCCCGCGAACGCAGAGGTAACCCTCGAACTCGGCAACGAGATGCCGGTGTTCATCCAGTTCGAACATGTCGAGGACGACGACGAAGAGAAAGACGACGCGTTCCACGGCGAAGTCACGCAAATGCTCGCACCGCGTATCAGCTCGGAGGACTGACCATGTCGGAGTGCAAATCAGCAGTCGACGACATTCAGCCCGAAGAGTGGATTGCAGACGTACTTCTCTCGCTTCGCGAGGGCGACGAAGTCTACATCAACGGACGCGACAGGCCGTTCACTGTCGAATCTCGAGAGTGGGACGACAGAGAAAGCGGCTACTGGCGATACACGCTGTCGGGCTACGGAACCGAGTACGGCGGCGTCGTGGATCCAGGGAAGAAACACACCGAGAAGTCCGTCTCGAGTTTTACGACCAACGCTGGATCGACGATTTTCCCGGTCAAAGCCGAACGTGACCCAGAGGGAGATCAGATCGTCTCGGACACACGCGCAGACGAATGGCTCGCGGAGGCTGGTATCGATGTCCGATAGCGAACCTCGCTCGAGCGGAACTGAACGAACAGCCGACGAGTGGGAGCAGTATCTCGAAGAGCATCCAGATGAAGTTCTGATGTACATCGACGAGGATTACTCCATTCACACGTTCGAGCACGAACCAGAGAAGGACGAACTCTGTTTCCTCGTCGGAGGGACTCGTGGCTACGACTACGACGGCTCTCGTACCGCTCTCGAGTCTTTCGCCGACGACGATTCGGACATCCATAAGCTGGTTCCGCGCGATAAAGAGCACGCCGAACGGAAGGCTCTCTGCGACGGTGAGTTCGAGACTCCTTCGGAGTGGGCTGAGTGTTCACTACACGCGGAAAGCGAGCAAGGTGAGTCCGATGCAGAGTGAGCAGCAAACGCGAAATATCGGCGAAGAGGGTATCACGTTCGCCGCACAGATCGACGACGGTGCGATCATGTCGTTTGCCTACGGAACGGACACCGCACGCACCCTGTGTCGGTCACTGCAACTCGGACTCAGCGCCGACGAACTGTTGGATCACTCCACCCGTGACCGTCGCGACAAAGTGCGGGCGCTCGCGAACGCGCTCGGCTACGCAGTTGGGGAGATCGAATCCGGGTCACGGTCACCGTCGGCGGTGACGACGACCACTGACTCTGACTCCGAGGCCCGACTGCTCGAGGAAGAGTGGCCCTACGAACACGTCGAACCGGAGGAGGTCGAACGGAATCTCTCCTACCAGGAGGCAAAAGAACTCCGACAGGAACTCGAGGACCTCCGATCGACGATCGACGACTGGGCGTGTGACGAGTGCGAAGAGCGGAAATCGGTCTGCTACAATCCAGCATCGGGCAATGATCGGTGCCGAGTCTGTGCCGGCTTCGAGGATCCAGACACAGACGCAGACACGGAGGCCGAACCATGAGTTCGGGATCAGCTGACCACCGGCTCTCGGAGGGCGTCCGTGTCGAGTTCCAGACGGCAGATTCGACAAGCCCCAACCGCGGTCGGATCACGGAGATCGACGGCCACCAACTCCTGATCAACTGGGCCGACGAGACCGAGTGGATCGACCAGGAACAGATCACGTCGATTCTCGAGCGCAACCAGCACACCGAGCGGATGTCTCGCGAGGATGTCCCCGGCAAGCCGGGCTACGAACTCGAAATCGACGAGAACGTCGACGCGTCGCTCGCGGACGCGCTCAAGACGGCCGCGGTCGCGAACGAGGGATATCTCGAGGCCCTACTCGCCGCGGAGTTGGCGTCGTTCCGGCTTGAACGAGGTGTGCACGACGATGAGTGACTCGAGCGGCAACGCCTCGAGCGATATCTATCGCGACGACCGGAACTACGACAAGTGCAAGTGGGAACGCGCGTGGGGAGAGTTCAACGCCGCCCTTCACGCAGATGTAGATTCGAACGATGTTCTCCAAAGGCTCGGTGCAGACATCGACAGCACCGAGAAAGAGGTTCTGAACGAGATCATCGAGACGTTCAACGAGATCGCCGAGAAGCACAACGTCGAGTCGTTCGACGAGTGCTGGAACGGCGAGGTAGAGGAGTGCGACGATCACTCACTACAGGCGGCTACTGACGGCGACGGAGGCGATTCGTGATGTCGTCGAGCAATCCGGAACAGCAGATAATCGAAGGGATGGAGGATCTGGTAGAGGATGCTCGTGGGGGCGCAGTGGTTGACCTACTCCCGAAGCGGACCAATGAAACCGTGGCTATCGGCCTTTCCGTGGCTGTTGACGCCCTCCACGACCAAAACGAGGAGGTGGCGAAAGCAGCGTTAGAAATCGCTGCTAACGAACTCGAGGGGCGTTCACTACACGCGGACATGGAGCAGCCGGACGGTGATCTCGATGAATAAACAGATCACCCGCCCCGACGCCGATCGACGCGACCGGCTTCCACCCGAGGAAGCCCGCGCGAGTAAGTACACAGCACTCAAGAACGGCGCGACGATGGGGACGATCTGCGAGTACGAAGTCGACGACTGGTCGTGGGTCGTGATCACCGACGTTCCCGAGAAAACGTGGGGCGATATCTTCGACGAAAATGACGACCGAGCAGACGAGAACGTCGTCCGGTTCCTGAGCCTCGAGAAACTCACCGACGACGAGTTCGCGCTGTTCGAGGACTGCGTCGGCTGTTATGAACACGTCGTCACTGCACGACAGTTCACTGATCACGAAGGCGCTGGCAACTACGTGCGCCGGTCGGACTTCTGCAAGAAGTTCACCGCACTCGGACCGCTCCACCCGGAGCACAGGTCCACGCCCGGAGGTGACGATCATGGCGACGAGTGACCCGAACGCAGACGCCGAACAGATCGTCAATGCGAAAACAACTCGAGAGGACTGGAACGACCGCTATCAGCGAATCGTCGAACTCTTCGAAGCGACCGAAGACAAATCGGAGTTCGACGGCGGTCACCGAATCCCGTCCGATGACGAGCCGTACGTACTCCACACCCGTCACGAAGCCCCGTTGCGACCGGATGCCGACGACGAACACAAGTGGACGATCATGCTGAATCCGTGGCCCAGTCCGAGTCAGCGAACGGCGTGGGTTGTGGACGGGGAACCGCTACTCCCGAAGGAAACAGCCCACGGTGCGTCCGAGGGCGGAATCGCCGCGAACGACCGTGATCTCGAGGACGTCCATTCCGGGCGTGCCGTCGTCTGTGTCTCACTGACGAAAGTCGCAGGGATTCACTCTCGAGGCGAGACCTGGATCCACTGCGACGAAGAGATCGAAGTTCAGTTCGATAACGTCCTCGACGAGCTGGAGAACGAAGCCGGAATCGGTACGCACGAGGGTGAGCGATGAGCGACCGCGGATACGAGTACGTCGCCCACCGACCGGATTCGTTCGGCGAGACGACCTTCGACACCCGTCACGACGCTGTCGGCCACGCGGCGATACTCTCCCGGCACACCAACTCAGAGGGCGCGTTCGAGGTGTTCGCCCGCCGGAAGACTCGCGAACCGATGACGAACGACGCCCTGTGGCGAGCCCGGATCACCGACAAAAGCAGCGACGAGGAACACGTCGGCTGGACGCTGCTGTACGAAACGCGCTCGTTCGCGACCGAGGCGGCCTACCGATACATGCTGATGAACCATCTCGATGAGGTGTCGGTCTCGAGTATGCCCTGGTACGGCGAGGACTACCGACAGGTCGGGGCGCTCGAGGGCGGGTCTGATGATCAGTACCCGATCTACGTCGGCTTCGACGAGGAGGGCGAGGCGCTCGAGCACGACGCGAACCAACTGCAGTACGCCCACCACGTCACGAACACGACGCTGAATCGGCTCGACCGACAGGAGCAAGAGCCAGAGCCAGACCCGGAGGTAGCTGAACATGCCGAGTAGTGAAAACGACGACCGAGAACGCGAGCGCACACTCGAAGACGTTCTCGAGAACCCAGCCGACGACCTCGAGTCGACGGTCTTTCTCTGGATTTCTCCCGAGGATATGGACGACTCGATACTCGCCGTTCGACGAGCGTCTCTGGTCTCTCTGGTCGCTCGCGACGCGGACCGACTGCTCGTCGAAGCGCGGGAAGGCGAAGACGTCGAGTCACTAATCGAGTTCGAAGGCCGGGAGAACGTCGAGCTAGCGTACGGGAGCCGATACTCCGAACGTGACGCCGGCCACTTCGAACGGATCCGTATGGCGGAGCGTGATCTCGAGCGATAAATACCTACGAGCCTATTTATGTTCACAGAAGCAACGCTCGTTATTGAATGACAGCTTCCGTTGATACCACTGAGAAATACATCGAACAACTAGATGAAGATGCAGACAAAATTGTATCTAAGATAGATCAACTCTACAATGACGCAGAGAAAGGTCACAAAGTCGTAGGCAACTCTCTTCCAGTGGGAGCAGCAGACAGAGGCCGCACAAAACCAATGTGGGAAGATCCAAAAGGAAAAAACAAAGAACTCCAAGATAATCTGAAACAAGAATATGAATCGTGGTACGCTAGGGCTGAGGAACTTGTTTCGACGCACCTCCCGCAGCGACTTGACGAGTTCGAAAAGAAGCGGACAAAAGTAAAAGAATACATTCGATTGGACGTGAATGCAAAATTCAAGCCGGAAAGATACGTTAATAGCGCAACAGAACACTTCTCAGAACAGCGAAATCTCGTCAAAGCGATTCCGGGGAAGATTAAAGCGGAAAAATTGAGCCTCCGACGCCAAATCTCGGACACTTTCTCCAAAGATGAGTTATTACAAGCTCGAGAGCTTCTTGATGAAGGTCTTGCCCGAGCAGCAGGAGTCCTTGCAGGAGTAGCGATAGAACGCCATCTTCAACTTGAATGCGATGAATCGGACCTTAAGTATAATCACAATGACGGGATTGCCAGCCTCGCTCAAACATTATACGAGGGTGATGAAATCGCCAAAACCACCTTGAGTAATCTGGAAACATTGGGCCAAATCAGAAATGATTGCGCTCACGCGAATCAACAGCAACCGAACAAACACAAGGTTCGGAAACTCATCGACGACACTGACGATTACATACGAGGCCGCGGTATTTAGTCGAACAACCTACGACTGATTACGAGATTTGCTGCTCTTTCCGAATCGCAACCAGATCACCAGCCAATCGGCTAGCATTAGCCCCCGCAGACGTGCCGTCGTCTCTCGAGATCGCGATCATGCCAGGCGCTGGATGACAGGGCGCTCGATCGCCTTCGTTGAAGCCGGCGTCCTCCGCAGGCGGCAGTTGGACCTGATACCCGTGGCCGGCGATTCGGACGGTCGCATCCATCGCTCGATACACGCTGTTAGTGTCCTCCGCTGCGGCGACGACGAGTTCTGCTCTCTCTTCGACCGACACCGTATCGAGAGCCACTACGAGTAGGAGGTGATCGAACGCGTACACGCGAACGTCGGCTAGCGCGGTTGCCTCCCCATCGGCGTCCTCTTCGACGAGCCCCGACGCTCGAGCGGGCTTCGTGATCTGCAACGCGAGACCGTCAGCGCCGGAGGACTTGATCTGGTTCGCCATGACGTTAGCACTTAGTGCTAACCAAAGAATCTTCGGGTCCGAACCCCCTCTCGCTCCGCTCGCCGGACCCTCGAGCGGTTGGCGTAGCGAACTCCTTTGGCGACGGACTGTCTGCCTACAGGTATGAGCGACAGCACACACCCCTCTCCCGGCAGTACGGATACCGAACCGAATCCAGACGACCAAGCCGAACGGATCACGGTCGGCGTCGACGGCTACGATCTCCCGGTCGTCGACGTACTCACGGGCCGGGGATTCATCACCGGCAAATCCGGCTCCGGGAAGTCAAACACCGCGAGCGTCGTAATCGAACAGCTCCTCGAGAACGGCTTTCCCTGCCTGATCGTCGATACGGACGGCGAGTACTACGGGCTCAAGGAACGCTTCGAAATGCTCCACGTCGGGGCCGACGAAGAGTGTGACCTGCAGGTCGGCCCGGAGCACGCCGAGAAACTAGCCGAACTCGCACTCGAGCAGAACATCCCGATCATCCTCGACGTCTCGGGGTATCTCAACACTGACGATGCCAACGCCTTGGTCCGGGAGACGGCCCGCCACCTATTCACCAAAGAGAAGAAACTCAAGAAGCCGTTCCTCCTGGTCGTCGAAGAGATCCACGAGTACGTTCCCGAGAGCAGTGGCCTCGACGACACCGGACAAATGCTCGTCAAGATCGGCAAGCGTGGACGCAAACACGGACTCGGTATCGTCGGGATCTCACAGCGACCGGCCGATGTCAAGAAGGATTTCATCACGCAGGCCAACTGGCTCGTCTGGCATCGACTGACGTGGGAGAACGACACCAAAGTCGTCGGTCGGGTCGCCGACACCGAGTATCGCGACCGCGTTGCCGATCTCCAAGATGGAGAGGCGTTCGTCCAGGCCGACTGGAACGCGTCGATCGATCGGGTCCAGTTCACACGCAAGCGCACGTTCGACGCGGGTGCGACACCGGGACTCGAGGAGTTCGAACGCCCGGATCTCAAATCCGTCTCGGAGGACCTCGTGGACGATCTCGAGGAAATAAGTGATCGCGAACAGCGCCGACAGGATCGGGTCACCCAACTCGAGCGGACGGTCAACGCTAAAGACGAACGAATCGAGGAACTGGAACAGCGCCTCGAGAATCAAGACGATATCGCAGACGCCGCAACACAAATGGCCGACGCACTGGCCCAACATGGCGGGGACAGTGGAGCAACCGAACCCGTCTCGGAGACGATCGAGGAAAAGAACCGCCTCGAGCGCGAGCTCTCCGAACGCGAAAGTCGAATCGGGGATCTCGAAGCGCAGGTCGAACAGCTACAGTCCGAACTCGAGGACCGACCGACCGTCGACGATCCCGAAATGGCTCGCGAAGCGACCGAACGACTCGCCGATGCGTTCGGGATCTCCGAGGACGACGACGGCGAGAAGTGGCGGCGGAAGTACGAGCAAGCACGGGAGCGGATCGACGATCTCGAGAACGCCCGTACGAAGCCAAAGAGCCTCGAGACAAACACCCTCGAAAATCCGAAGGTGAAACGCTACGTCCGAGAGATGCAATCTCGAGTCGATGATCTGGACGACTATCAGCGAGGGATGCTGCGCTACTACATGATCGAAGGGCCGGACTCGAGCACCGAGGCGTACAAGTACGCAGGTGGGTCGCCGACCTCGAGTGCTCGGAACAAGAAAAACAACGCCCTCGAAGACGCTGGATTCATCGAGACGGTCGAACGCGGCGAGTACGATTACGCGCTTCGCGAACACGCACAGACCAAACTCGGTGACCACTTCGACGCCGAGACGGTCTCGGCGGCCGTCGCGGAGATCGAACGGACGATCGACGATATCGTGATGGGCGGCGAAGGCGAGTAGCACCCGATAACCTAACCAATTTCTTAGACGTTCGACAGATTAATTACCGCTGGTTGTGACAATCGTAATAACTGTCCTCACGAATCGGACAGCGACCGTCGGATCTGCCGGCGGTGTACCGTACGTCGTAAATCAACACCCCTGCACCGCCAGCAATGTACATGTCACCGCAGCGGCGGGCACAGTCTCGAGCACTCGCGCTCGCGGCCATGCTCGTCGTCTCACTGTTCGCACTCACAGTCGTTCCAACCGGCCTTGGGGCCGAACCAACCAGCATCGATACCGACCAGAGCGCCACCACTGCCGCGCTCGAGTCGTCGATCACGACCACCGACACAGACGAAGACATCGACGATTTCGAGGGCGACGGCGACCCCGTCGAACTCGACGTTGACGACACGGAATACTTCCACTACGACGGCGAAGAACACGGCGACCTCTACTACCTGATCGGTGATCTGAACGAACAGGTCTACGTCTACGACGAGGATTTCACCCTCCTCGAGACCCACGCCCTCGAGTACGATCCCGCCGGAATAACCCGCTTCGACGGACAGTGGGTGATCTCGAGTTGGGACACCGACCAGCTCTATATCTATGATGACGACGCCTTCGAAGACCCCGAGACGGTCGACCTCGCCGATCACGACGTGGGCGGAGTGTCGACGACACCGTGGAACATCGATAGCTCCGACGGCCAACTCTACGTCACCGATCACGAGGAGATCGTCGCCTTCGACGCCGACTACGAGGTCACCGACCGGATCCAGACCGACCTCGAGACGGCGAAAGGACTCCATGCAATCGACGATCGGCTCTTCCTCATGGACAGCGATACGGACCCGACCGTCTACGAGTACGATCTCGATGGGAACGAAGTCGCCACGTACGACGCCCCACCGGACTACGGCGACACGTACGACGAGTCGACGAAGGGGCTAATGCTACTCGGCGGCGACTGGTACGTCCATCCCTCCGATCTCGATTCGAACCTGTATCGGTTCCCCGCCACGGTCGAAGAGTCCACGTCTGCCACGCTCTCGGGGGTCGTCACCGACCAGCGCGGAGAGCCGGTCCCGAATGCAACGGTCACCGCACACGGGATTTCGGAGACAGCGTTCCCCGATCTCGATGGCACCGCCCTGGAGTCCGAAGCCGACGACCTCCTCGCAGAACTCGAGGATCCACTGCCCGACGCCTTCGACGAAAGCTACGATCTCGACGCCCACACGGACACCGACAGCACCTACGCGCTGATCCACGAGAGCAACGATTGGGGCGTCGGGACGAATACGATCATCGAGTCGAGTATCGACGACCCACGCGTGACCGTCGACGACAATCAGCAGGTCGTCATCTCGCTGTGGGATCCCGCCGAAGACGGCGGCTGGATCGAAAATCAGGTCGACCAGAGTTTCTACGGGGCGACCACCGAGGGAACGGTCGTCATCGAGCAACTGTCGCCGACCGGCGAAATCACGGACACGCGCACGCTCGAGACCGAACCAATCGCGTCGACGACCGGCGCGAACCCACTCTCGACGACCGAACATCACGGCGTCCGAACCACCTTGCCGCCGGGCGTCTACCGGGCCTTCCCGGAGGACAACGACGCGGGCGGCTACCCGTTCACAGTTGGGTCACCCGACGAAATCGCGAGCGGGTTCGCAGACGACCTTCGGGACGACGCCGATCAGTTAACCGAACGAGCGGAACGGATCGCCGACCTCGAAGCCGACGAGACGCTGGTTCGCGAGACCACCCAGGCCGACGCCAACGGCGAGTTCGAACTCGAGATAGACGAAACGGTCGCGACGGCCACGGTCCAGCCACTCGGCACGCCGGGTGACACACTCCAAACGTTGGAGACACTCGAGGAGCCGACGGTAGCCGATCTCCAAGCACTGGACCACGATGGGGCCTTCTACCTCCCGACACCCACCGCACAGACGTACGCCCCACCCGAGGACGACCTCGAACTCACTGTCTATCGGACGCCCGATCTCCCGTTCGCCGAACTCGAGGCGTACGAGGACCTCCACGCAGAACTCGAGGACGCCCTGCTGAACCAGAACCTCTCCGAACTGGACGGTTGGGACGAACATCTCGCGGAGATGGATCACGAGCGGCGTGGGGAACTCGAGGACGCCTTCGGTGACCTCCTCGAAGGCAGCGAGGACGAACTCGAGAATGGAGATGATCCGGACCTCGAGACGATTCTGGACCGCCTGGACGACCTCGAGAACACGATCGACGTTGGCGGGGGCGTGATCGACGAGTCAGACCAGGAGTTCGATATCTCGTGGACGCTCCCCGATGATATCACCGACGAGGTGACCATCGTCGCCCACACGGACGCAGGCGAGACCCACACCGTCGACGACGAGTACTGGACACTCGAGTCGGGCGGGCTCTTCGACGATCCGACAGTCACGCTCGAGGAACACCCGTTCGATGACCAGACGGCAGTCGCCAACTACGAAATTCATATCGCAGACGGTGTGTCCTATGGGTCGGACAGCGTCTCCGCGCCGAATCCAGCGTTCGACGGTGAGATTCCAGACCTCGAAACGCTCTCGTTTTCGACGCTCTCCCCCGCAGCGGGCGAACGCGTCTCGCTGGACGTTCGGACTGCAGCGGATAGCACGGCCGACGTGATCGACGCCGACGTGATCGGTCCTGACGACGAGACGATCACCGCGGAGATCGACGCCACCGACGATCGCGTTGCGTTCGAAGCCACAGGCGACGGCGTCCATCACGTCCGACTCACACTCGAGAGCGCGAGCGGCCACGAGTTCACGGTCACCGAACGCCTACACGCGTCCGACCGCGCACTCCCCGATCACGCGACCGTCCGAGCGGGTACGTCCGCCGTGGGCGACTACGCAGTCACGGGCGATACGCTCACGGACGCCCGACTCAAGACTGACGGGGACAGTATCGACGTGACAGCCGTCATCGACCCCGACGAGAATCTCGGTGAGCTGCACGTCCAGCCCGACCCGGTGCTTTCGGGGAACGACCACGAGTTCGATATCTCGATCGTCGAAGGGCCAGACGAGATGCCGGTCAACAGCAACGTGGCCGTGACGGTCCATCTCGAGAACTACGACCCCGACTCGGCGGTTCATTGGCGAAACAGTGATGCAATCACCGTCGACGGTGACACACGCTACGGCGAAGTGCTCACGCGAAACGACGGCGAGAAACACCTGTTGATGACCTACACGGACGGCAACGGCGAACTGGAGTCACTCGAGATCACCGAAGACGCCGGCTGGACCGATCGGGTGTGGCACCGATTAGATCGTTCGATACCGACGATCACGTGGCTCCCGACGATCGGTAACGCGCTCCTGGTGGTCGTCGAGACGGTGCTTACAGTGGCTGCAGAATCAGCGACGATCACGCCAAGATAATCAGTCGGTTCAGTATGGTATAGATACTACATATAGTAGTGAGGTAGACCGATTGCAATAGAGCATATCAATGTCCGTGTTGAATTATACCCCAACGTTATCATAGGGTTTCATAGAAGAGTTATAACTGACGATAACGGACTATGAGTGGAAGAGTCATGGGAGCTAATAGCACATACGAGAATCCAGCTGTACAGTACGATTCAGCATCGTGGCTTATATCGGCCGTTGGTGCACTACTAGGAATCTCCGGGGTTGCATACATTGTTACGCACCCAGAGCCTGCGATCGTCTGGGTAACGGAACTCGCGCTTGTCAGTATACCGTCGGCGGCAATTGTGTATGGTGGGTATTGGATCGCAGCGAACCACGTTCCCCAGGAAGATGGGTGGGATATCGCAAAGTGGTGTGTTCTCGGAGCAGTTGTTGCAGCACTGCCTCTCTTTGGATACATTCGTGCTGAGCAAATTGGCGGAGAAGCTGTAATCAACCCCGAACTGCTTGTAATTCTCGGAGCACTCGGTGGAGGAGTAGTAGCCCTGTTTGCGGCGATCTCTAACGAGCGATATCATTTAGATATCGCTACTAGCACCCACGATGACGTTCAACTGATCAGTGTTGATTCGGAGCCGTTCTCTACTGAGGCACAGACGCTCGC
>NZ_JBPPFV010000005.1:0-199925 GCF_052040125.1 Natronorubrum marinum | reverse complement strand
CGCGTCGTCAGTACCGGCGGCTGCCGCCGAGTCATCGGTGTCGGTCTCCGCGTCAGCGTCCGACCCGGACTCGAGTGCGCTGTCGGCCGCCTCGTCAGCCGCCGCGGACGCCGCGTCGGAGGCGGCGTCGGGTTCGCTCCCCGTCGCCGTTCCGGCCGCCGATCCGGCGTCGATCGATTCGGAACCGGCGTCCACGCCTGCGTCTCCCTCGGCATCGCCGACGCCAGCTGTTGCCGCGGCTGGTTCCGCCGGCTGTGATTCGGCGTCGGATTCGACCTCGATGGCCGATTCGAGGCTCGAGAGATCGACGTTCGCGTGCGCGGCGAGCGACGAAAACGTCGCGTCGGCGTCGGGCGAGTCGCCCGGCTGGAGCGACAGCGGCGTCACCTGATCGCGCTCGCCGGCAACGACCTCGACCGCCTCGAGGGCGCAGTCGCGCAGGGCCTCGAGATACGCCGGGGTGGTCCCGTAGTGATCCAGCGCGAGCGGGATGCCGGCGGCGAGGCCGGATTCGACGCCGGCGTCGCGGAGTGCGTCGGCCAACGCATCGCCGCTCGCGCCGCTCTCGGCTGCGGCGGCGTACGCGCCGATGCGGTCGACGGTCTGTTCGGCCGCGCTGACGACCCAGCGGTCGCGGGTGTCGGCGTCGACCGTCGCGATGCTCTCCGGCCGGATCGAGGTGTAGACCTGATCCGAATCGTCGGGCTGGAACGTCCGAGCCTTGCCCGTCACCGCGACGAACGCGGGCGGGTCGAGCTGTTCTAAGGTCGCCAGCGCGTCGGGCTGGTACTGGCCGGCGTAGACGACGAACGCGCCCGTCGGATCGACCACGCGGGCCCGAACCATCTCCTCGTTGACCGACGTGATCTCCGTCAGGGTACCGACGGCGAAGAGGCGGTTGAGCCGTGCGCCGGTCGGCGAGATGACGTAGTTCGGCGCGCGTTCCTCGTCGCTCTCGGCGTAGGAGAACGAGGCGTCGTCGTACTCGGCTGCGAACAGTCTGTAGGCGATCTCCCGAGTCGGAATCTCCTCGCCGTTTTCGTCCGTTGCGCTCATGCGTCCACCTCCGTCAGGAAGGCACTCGCACGGGCTTCCGGATCGTCGTTGCTCTCCTCGAAGTCCTCCGCGTCGAGGTTCGCGCCGTACTCGTCCACCGAGAGGTGCCCGCGGACGCGGTACTCGCGACCCACGATGCGCTCGCGGATCGTGTCCGCGACGACCTCCTGGTCCATGGCCTCGCGGGCCTGCGCTAAGGCGTCCTCGAGCGTTCCGTCGTAGACCTGCTGAGTCAGTTCGTCGTCGAGGACGACCGTGACGGCTCCGGTCCCGTCGTCGAGGATCGCCTTCACGCGAAGGTCGTCGACGCCGTCGACGCTCCCGTGGGTTCGGCACTGGCCCTTCTGGATGACGCGGTAACACTCGGGACAGCGCTGGATCAGTCCCGACCCGTCGCGGACGGCGATGACGTTGCCGTTGACTTCGACGTCGTAGATTCCGCCCGTGTGAACGGCTTCGCCGACGTTCATGGTCGTCGCGTCCGCGCCGACGTTGATCTCGCGATCGATCGCGGAGACGACCGAGAACTCCGAGACGTTGACTTCGGGGACGCCGCGGAACTCCTGGACGAAGGCGTTCTCGATGCGGACCGTCCCGCCGTCTTCGATCTCGGGGGCCGGATCCCAGTTGGTAAAGGGGAGTCGGCCGCTTTCGTCGCCGAAGACGCCGCTCAGGATCTCGGTCTCGCCGTCGCGGCCGTCGATCGTGCGCCGCTCGCAGTCGACGACCGTCACTTCGACGGTGACCGCGCGGTCGCCCGTCTGCAGGTCGGCGAGTTGGGCCTCACCGCCGATCTCGTAGGCGACATCGAGCGACTCGTCCTCGAACGACAGCGACGTGCTTTCGCCGAGGTTGAGTTCCGGTTCGCCGTCCCACTCGCGGACGCCCGCGTTGCCCGCCGTGATCGTGTCGCCCGGCGAGAGTCCGAAGTCCTCCCAGGAGGTGTAGTCGATCACGCCGGTCTCGTCGGCGAGTCGTCCCTCGACGATCTCGAGGTCGTCGCCCTGATATCGGATCGACCGTTTACCGGCCGTCAGCACGACGCCGGTGACGGTGACGTTGCCGTCTTCGGGCGTAATGTCGCCGATATCCTTGCTCGAGGGAGCCCCACCGCCGCCGCTCGAGCCGTCGCCATACTTCCGGCGAAGGCTCTGTTTGGCTTCGTCGATGGGAACGCTGTACTCCACTAAGTTCTGCAGGTCCGCTTTGACCTCCTCTTTGTCGACACCGAGGTCGGAGGCGAGATCCTCGGCATGATTGTCGAGTTCCATCACCGGATATTCGCGCGGGGGTGTAAAAAGCGTTCCCGCAGGGGAGCGAAAGTGAAATCGAGCCGTTACAATCGAGAGATAACAAAGAGTCCGTAAAGGATGACCCCGACGCCGATCACGATCCCGCTGACCGTCGTGCTGGGCGTACAGGGTCCAAAACGAACACGATTCCGACCATCCCCGAGCCGAGGAGTATCCACGGAACCCCAGTCCATCGATCCGGAACCGTCCGCAGCGGATCGAACAAGACGAAGAGACCGGCCAACAGGAGTAACACACCAGCAACAATCCCTTCGATACCGAGTTGCTCCCCGGCCGAGTCGGACGCCGAGACGAGTACGATACCAACGCTACCGAGGACAACCAACGAGATCCCGGTCCACCGATCGTTCGTCCCGGTCTCTCGAGTGCGCTCTTTTCGTTCCATGCTCGGTAGTCGTCATTCGAATCGTCGGATCGGTGAATAAAAAGAACAGTGGTCTGTAGCTACTGCTCAGCGGTCGGTTGGATGGTGGTAGCGACCCGCTGTTGAAGCATTGGTCGTTGCTTGGTGATCCTCTGTCCGTCTTCGATCAGTCGTTCCGCCCGGCGTGATCGACTACGTCTCCTGGGAGGACTTCGGACTCACGCCGGTCTCGTCGGCGAGTCGTCCCTCGACGATCACGATATCGTCGCCCTGATAGCGGATCGACCGGCAGTAGGTTCATCTCGGTGGCAGTGAACGTGATCGTATGGAGCGTGTCGGCGCAGCAGTCGGTGGATTGGCGTTCGTCGTCGCGATCTTCGGCGGGATCGTCGTCATCAGGATACTCACTCGAGCGCTGTACGTCGCGATCTGGTTCGCCGAAACCGTCGCAACGCTCGCGTTCGCCCTGCTGATCGGCTACGTCGTCTACCGGATCCTGCTCGGCTCGAGCGACGATCCCCGACGGATCGGTTGACGGAGTGACAGTCGACGCCAACGCTTTTGACGCCCAGTGTGAATATCGGATTCACTGTGGTTTCGATCGTCGAAGTCGTCGCGATTGCGGGGCTTGCAGGTGCGGCGACCGGAGTCGGCGCGCTGCCGATCGTCGTCACCGAGCGCATCAGCCACCGCTTTTACGACGCCGCGCTCGGGCTCGCCGCCGGGATCATGTTCGGCGCGGCCGTCTTCGCCCTCGTCGTCCCGGGACTCGAGTTCGGCTCGTTGTGGGAGGTCGTCGTCGGAATACTTCTCGGCGGCGTCTTTCTGCTCGCCGCGAACCGACTTATTCCGCACGTCCACCTGTTGCTCGCAGGCGAGACCGACGAAACCTATCCGCCGACGGCGCGAGCCGAGGAGACGATCGAGGCCGACGGGTTGACGTCGAAAGCCGGCGGCGGGACCGACGATAACGGGGACGGCGATAGTGAGGACGCCGAGGAAAACCGTCGGCGAGCGTTGTTGGTCGGCAGCGCGATAACGATCCACAACGTTCCGGAGGGGCTGGCGATCGGCATCGCGTTCGCGGGCGGGCTCGAGGGCGTGGGCATCGCGCTCGCCGTCGCCATCGCGATTCAGAACGTCCCCGACGGCTTCGCGATGGCCGTGCCGGCGAGTCGAACCGGCCTCTCGAACGCCAAGACGATTCTGTACACGACCCTCTCCGGGGCAGTCCCCGAACCGATCGCGGCGGCGCTCGGCTTCGCGCTCGTCAGCCTCGTCACCGGACTCTTCCCGCTCGCCGCGGGATTCGCCGCCGGGACGATGATCGCCGTCATCTTCCGGGAGATGATTCCCGCCAGCCACGGCCACGGCTACGCCGACGCCGCCACGCTCACGTTCGTCGTCGGCTTCGTCGTCATGGTGATCGTCGACGTCGGACTCGCCGTCTGAGACGGTTTTCGGTGCCGGTCACCCAAGGACGTCACGGTACCCCACGAGTGCACTGGAAGAGACGCACAGCAACCCGTACGAAGGGGTGTGTTCTTGCCCCTCCCCCGCCAACCGTTGGTATGGGATTTCACACGTTCCCGGTCGAACGGGCTGACGCCCTCGACGACCCGTCACGCTATCGCTTCTGTTCGCGAGAGGAACTGCTCGAGTTGCTCGATCCGGACCCGGACGCGGGCGTCGCCGACCTGGGTTCCGGCACCGGGTTCTACGCGACGGACGTCGCTCCGTTCGTCGGAACGCTCTACGCTGTCGACGTACAATCGGCGATGCACGACCGGTTTCGGGAGCACGGCGTTCCCGCAAACGTCGACCAGGTGACCACGAACGTTACCTCGCTCCCGTTCGACGACGACGAACTCGACGGCGCGTTCTCGGTGAACACCCACCACGAGTACGCCGACGACGAGGCGTTCGCGGAACTCGCTCGAGCGATCCGGCCGGGAGGTCGCTTGGTCACGGTCGATTGGTCCGCCGACGGATCGGGAGACAATGGCCCGCCGCTGGACGAACGGTTCGGCTCCGAGGCGGCCGTCACACAGCTCGAGGGGGCGGGGTTTTCGGTCGACGACGTTCGTGATCGACCCGAGACGTTCGCGGTCGTCGCGCGTCGGTGATCGGCGCACTGCCACGGCTCGGCCCGCGATGTCCGCGGGAGAAACTACGCGCTCTCGTCCCGAATCGCGACTATGGTTCGAGATCCATCGTTCGCGGTGCGAACGAGTGACGGTATCGACGCGGGAGAGACGCTCCTTCTCGGGCTCGCGGATAGCGGAGCGGCGAGCCTCACGGCACTCGATTACCTCGCGACGACCCTCGAAGCGACGCGGATCGGCCACCTCGAGGTCGAAAATTTGCCCGTCGTAGCTCCGGTAACGGACGGAAGCGTTCGCCACCCGATTCGACTCTACGCCGTCGATGAAACGCCGATCACGCTCCTCGTGAGCGAGCTGTTCATCCCCGTTGGAGCGGCAACATCCTTCGTCGACGCAATCGGCGACTGGGTACGTGCGAACGGGATCGACGAAATTGCGGCGATCCACGGCGCGCCGTTTCCACACAGCGAGGACGAACACCTCGTCTTCTACGCCGGGAGCGAGTTCTGGCAACGAACGCGGTTCGGCGATCGCGCCGACCGTGAGACGGCGTCGATCGAGCCGCTTCCGGGCGGGGTGCTCGACGGCGTGAACGCCGAACTCCTCGTTCGGGGACTCGAGGCGTCCCATCCCGCTACCGGCGTGTTCGTTACCCCGTCGCATCCGCCGGATCCCGACCTCGACGCTGCACTCCGACTGCTCGGCGGACTCGAAGCGTGCTATTCGATCGACGTCGATGAGCGGGAACTCCGCCGGCGCTTCGAGGAGGTAACGCAGTATTACGAGGCACTCGCCTCCCGATTGACCGCGTTACAGCAGGGAGAAAATTCGCTCGAGGACAGGGAGTTCCCCGCGGATCGGATGTACATGTAACGACGCTGGAATGCGTTTTCGGCTCGGTTGAATCGGTGTGGCACGCTCGAAATCCCGGGATTTGCAGCCATGAGAGTGCCAGGCCGCAGGTTATGGAAATCGGCAAGAGACGTTTAGAACGCAACATGACATTCGACGACTCACAGAGCCGACGACGGATTCTCAAACTGACCGCCGCTGCAACCATTCCAGCAGCCCTCGCCGGTTGTGGTAACGGGGGACCAGGAGGAGAGGATAACGAGACCGAAAACGAGACCGAAAACGGAGGGGGAGCCGGCGAAGTGATCGAGCCCGGCGAGATCGAACTCGGCGGCGAAACGCAAGCGTGGCAGGGCGTCGCACCGGACCAGATTGCCGACCAAGAAAATCCGACGCTCACCCTCCAAGAGGGCGAAGCCTACGAATTCACGTGGGAGAATCTCGACGGACAAGGTCACAACATCGAAATTCGAGACGACAACGACGAAGTCGTCGACGGCTACGAGACCGAAATCGTCGAGGAGGAGGGAGAGACCCAGACCCTCGAGGTCGACGAGGTCACCAGCGAGATGACACAGTACGTCTGTGAACCCCACTCGGGGTCGATGGTCGGCGACATCGAAGTGCAGTGATCGATGTCTGCCGGGCGTAGATCGCGCGACGACTGAGTTTCTGACGGGAGAAGAGACGTCTCGAATCTGCACTACCTCAGTATCTTCTTTAGGGTCCGCCACGCAGGAGACGTATGCACGTCGTCGTCAACGCAGCGATGAGCGCGGACGGCAAACTCTCCTCGCGCCGCCGCGAACAGCTCGCGATCAGCGGCGAGGAGGACTTCGCTCGCGTCGATCGCCTTCGGGCCGACAGCGACGCCGTCGTCGTCGGCGTCGGCACCGTTCTCGCAGATGATCCCAGCCTCACCGTCAAAGACGAGACGCTGTGTGAACAGCGACTCGAGCGCGGTGCGTCGAAACACCCTGCCCGCGTGGTCGTCGACTCGAACGGCCGAACGCCGGAAGATGCAGCGATTCTCGACGATCGGGCGACGACGTACGTCTGTCTGAGCGAGGCCGCCCCGATCGATTCGCGGATGGATCTCGCCGACCACGCGGAACTCGTGACCGCGGGCGAGGATCGCGTCGACCTCTTGCGCGCGTTCGCGACGCTGCAGGGACAGGGACTCGAGCAGATCATGGTCGAGGGCGGCGGCGAACTCATCTTTTCGCTGTTCGAGGCTGGGCTGGTCGACGAACTCAGCGTCTACGTCGGCGGGAAGATAATCGGCGGCCGCGACGCGCCGACGCTGGCCGACGGCGACGGGTTCGTCGACGAGTTTCCGCTGTTGAGCCTCGAGAGCGTGAAGCGAATCGACGACGGGGCATTGTTGCGGTGGACAGTGGATAGCTGACTCGAGAGTCGGTATTCAATGTGGTATCAGATACCGTATCGACAAAGCCCACTCGTCCGGTTAGCTAAAATGAATCGCTGACCAGCATTTGGACACACGTTTGAACCATATCATTAGTCCAGCATCGTTTGCACCGAGTGATGGACACCCACTGTCTCAATCGTCTCATCTAACGCATCGAGGACGGCGATCAAATCCTGGCTCAACTCAAACGTCTTGTACTGTCCCCCAGAGCTTCCTTCGTTCCGCTTTTCAGCGCTGACCAATCCCAGCATCTCGAGTTCATCGAGATGGTCGTGCATCCATCGGCTCGTCAGCGGATCGTGTCCAGCCCCTACGCAAAACATCTCGTACCGGCGGTACAAATCACGAGATCGGACGGGAGAGTCACCCGACGAAACGTACGACGCCAGTGCATAAAGCAGAATTTTCTCGTGCGTGTTGAGCCCTAAAATCCCGCGTGTAATCTCCTCTTCTTGGAGAAGACCACGACCGCGACGAACGTGCTCTTCGCGAACCATATCAGCATCACTTTCATGTGCGACATCTCCGGCTTTCAACAGGAGATCGAGAGCTTTCCGTGCATCGCCGGACTCCTGTGCTCCGAACGCAGCACACAACGGAATGACACCGTTCTCGAGAATGTCGTCCTGAAACGCAATGGTTCGACGCTGACGCAGCACTTTCTCTAGTTCCTCAGCAGTGTACGCTGGAAAGTTGATACTCCGTTCACAGAGACTGGATCGAACCTTCGGGGAGAGAGTGTCCCGATAGGTCAGGTCGTTACTGATTCCAACGACGCTAACGCGTGCATTACTGATGTTGTCGTTTTCGCGCGCTCGAGAAAGCTGATAGAGCAGGGAGTCGTCTTGGAGGTGGTCGATTTCGTCGAGTACTAAAATGATGAGTCCACCATGATCGTCGAACGAGTCCCACATCAGATCGTAAACTTTGGATCGGGGATGGCCAGTCTCGCTGATTTTGTCATCACGGAAAGAATTCACGAGTTCGACAGCTACTCGATAACTGGTATCAGCACCGTCACAGTTGACGACATGAGTATTAATCGCAACATCGTGTTGTTCGCTGGCGTCCTCGAGACGATCAAGCAAAAATTTGGTTGCCGCCGTCTTTCCGACCCCTGTTTTTCCGTACAAAAAGATGTTATCAGGCTGGCTCGCGTTGATCGCGGGCTGGAGCGCAGCGTGGTATTCCTCGAGTTCGTCGTCTCTTCCGACCATTTCCTCGGGTGTGTAATCATCCAACAGAGCGTTCCGATTCTGAAAGGGGAAGTTCCCTGGAGTGAAGGCGAATTGGGTCATTATTAACAACGTTCTCACACGTCCCTTTAGACTTTTCGACCACCCGTTCGAGTGATTCGATTGAGTAGTATTCCTTATAAAGTCGTTGTACCCAGAGACCCCATCGTTCGAGTGTATTCATCTGAATGGAGTAGTTGGTAATACGGTTTCTTTATTTAGAGTAGTCTGTGAAACTCGCGTTCAGTACAGGGGATGTACTGACTGTGACGTTCACAAACCGAATCGGATAAAGAAAGTGTAGTACGACGTGTTGCGAAGATAGGAAATAATGCATAGGTCCGACAGTGACCACTCTCCGGACTGAGTGGTCTCACGTACCCCTTCTCACAAGTGAATAGCCCGCTTTTATCAGAATGAAGAAGAGAATTAGTTGCCGTGAATCTGCTCCGCGCGCTGTAGCGTTGTCTCTGCCTTCTGGGTTTTGTCCACGATATCAGGATTTCAATAGAGACCCGAAAATATATGTGTGAAATTTGCGAATTCTTTCGCATGTCCCGCCCTACACGCCGACGAGCCCTCCAATTGATGAGTACGAGTCTCCCTCTGGGGATCGCTGGTTGTTTAGGAAGCGATAGTACGACGAAAGATACTCGATTAGGTCTCCTCCATGTCGTTAATTTCACTTACGAGTCACATACAGTCCACGTGGAGATAACCGAAGACGATGAGACGGTGTACGACGACGCAATCGACGTTACTCCTACCGATGAGGAGCCAACCGGGGAGACGGATGGGGGATGGGGTGAGAAGTCTTTCGAGGATTACCCAACTGAACCGGGTGCGTATACTGTATACGCTTGGCGGGGTGACCGATCCCGAGAAGATCGAGAGTCTGTCGATTTCCGAGAATGGGATGCCGAGTGCGTTGAGTTGCAGATTCATATCGGAGATTCCTCCGATGAAAACATCGAATCTGGACTCAACATATGGAGAACGTTTGAATGTCGTGACTGACGACTAATCTGGATCATCCAGATATCGATTGCCACTCGCCGGTATGTTCGCACACATAGTTACCGAATCGCCTGCTCCAGTTTCAGGTGCAAGATTGAATAAAGAAAGGCCAACACTATATACTGATAGAAAAGGGAGATATGTTAAGCTACTGATGGAAAGGCTTTAACAGTTAGATGATAAAGTGCGACTATACTAGCGGCAGAGTGACATCATAGAGAGTATTGGAGCGCAATAGATCAGCCGGGGTAATTACCTATTCTCTGAGAGAACGAACTTTCGAAGAATTCACTCGAACGGTGGGGTCCCCGTGTATATAAACAAAACCGCTCACTCGAACGGGTGGTATTCATAATTCGCTCTAACTCCCGTTGTACACAATCAGTAACCACCGAGATACCGCGCCTATTGTTACCCACACTAGTTAGAAAGCAAAACATCTTCGCAATGTTCGTGTGGCTAGTTTTATTCGAACTCCGGATCCCGTTTCTCGACGAACGCCTCCATCCCCTCGCGCTGATCCGGCGTGCCGAACAGGCTCGCGAAGGCCCGTTTTTCGTACTCGAGCCCGCTCGTCTGTGATCCCTCGAGGCGTTGATTAAGCGCCTGCTTGGCCGCACGCATCGCGACGGCCGGCTTCGCCGCGATCCGGTCGGCTAACTCGTCGACGGTCTTCTCGAGATCCTCGTCAGCCACGACGTCGCCGAAGATGCCCGCCTCGGCGGCCGACCCCGCGTCGAGGCGCTCCCCGAGGAAGATCATCCGCCGCGCGGTCTCGTCACCGACGAGTTCCGGCAGCCGTTGGGTGGCTCCCCAGCCGGGAATGATCCCCAGATCGATCTCCGTGTTGCCGATGACGGCCGACTCGCTCGCGACGCGCAGGTCGCAGGC
Source organism: Natronorubrum marinum (assembly GCF_052040125.1). Classification (NCBI taxonomy): domain Archaea; kingdom Methanobacteriati; phylum Methanobacteriota; class Halobacteria; order Halobacteriales; family Natrialbaceae; genus Natronorubrum; species Natronorubrum marinum. The sequence goes on along the minus strand of NZ_JBPPFV010000005.1, from coordinate 189,660 downwards.
GATGGCCATCTCGCAGCCGCCGCCGAACGCGTAGCCGTTGACGGCGGCGATAGTCGGCGCGGGGAACGCCTCGAGCGCGTCCGCGACGTCGTGACCCAGTTCTCCCCACGCCTGTCCCTCGGCGGTCGAAAGGCCCTTCATGTACTCGATGTCCGCGCCGGCGATGAACGCGTCGTCGCCGGCCCCCGTCAGGATCAGCGCGCGGGCGTCCTCGTCGGCCGCTTCGGCGAGCGCCTCGCTCATCGCCTCGAGCGTCGCCACGTTCAGTGCGTTGAGCGCCTCCGGGCGGTCGACGGTCAGCGTTGCGACGTCTCCATCCCAATCGAGTTCGACAGTGTTCCAGGACATGTCCCGGCGTTCACCGTCCCTCGTCAAATCCCTTGGCACCGCGGCAGCGAGTGCGGACGAAGCCGAGGGTGATGAATGAAGCGTCGAATAGAGCGGCGTCGGTACCCGTCACACCTTTCCTCGAGCGACCCTTAGGTTCGGCTATGGAACGCGCGACGTTCGGCGGCGGCTGTTTCTGGTGTGTCGAGGCGGCGATGGAACAACTCGAGGGCGTCGAGTCGGTCACCTCCGGCTACGCCGGCGGCAACACCGAGGATCCCACCTACCGCGAGGTCTGTTCCGGGCAGACCGGCCACGCGGAGGTCGTCCAACTCGAGTACGATCCCGACCGAATCGCCTACGAGGACCTCCTCGAGGTGTTCTTTACGATTCACGACCCGACCCAACTGAACCGACAGGGGCCGGACGTCGGGAGTCAGTACCGATCGGCCATCTACGCCCACGACGACGACCAACTCGAGACCGCCGAGGCGTTCGCCGAGGAACTCGAGAACGAGGGGCTGTACGAAGATGTCGTCACCGAGATCGAGCCCCTCGAGACGTTCTACGAGGCCGAAGAGAAACATCAGAACTACTTCGAGAAGAACCCCACCGACGCCTACTGTACGATGCACGCGGCACCCAAAGTCGAGAAAGTTCGCGAGAAGTTCACCGATAGCGTCGAGAGCGAGCAGCCGTCCCCCTGAGACGAGAGTTGATCGGCCGGTTTCGATCGTTCAGTTTTCGAGCCGGATTCGGGAAATCGGATCGTGGTGTGGAACGGCCCCTCTCAGCACTCTCGTCCCCCACTACCGCGTGTCCGAGAGAGTGCGTCCAGGAGTGCGTGATAACGTCGTTTCGAGAGTGGATCCGGTTCTCCATCGCGTGTGCACGACACCGATCCAACTATCCTTGCCACCCAATCGGTGGCCCTCCAGAGTGCGACGACTATGGACTCATCCTCGAGTCCGACAGTGGCGAGGAGCCCCCGTGTCAAGATCCGATCGAGACGTGCCCGATATCAACCGACGGGACCGTATCGACGGTTCCGACCAGAACCGATCACAAACCGGCCGAATACATATATAATAATCCGAAGAATATGAGATAGTGGTGGCCATATTGTCTCACCCGGGCAATTTTCTCCCCCCAATAGCAGATGTTGTCCGTACAATAACCTTTATTGCTGGACAAGTGATAACTGTGAGTGAGGTGATGAAGATACGAACTCGACACACACCGACCGAAACCCGACCCTAACCATTGTGAATCTGTGACACTACCCCTGTGTGGTTCCGTGAAACCCGACACAATGGAATACGTCATCCCAGATCATCATGCCACGATCCTCGGCGTATGCTTTTCCGACAGCGATAGACGTCCACGAGTAGCCGGTTTGCGTGTTATCACTCCGAACTACGTTCTAGACGGATAGCGACGGTTTTCGAGAGCCGACACCCCTCACTCGTGAGGTGAAAGGTACCTCCGTCCGGAACCCGACGCTCCCGTATGAACAGTCAACCGGATGTCCTCGTCGTCGGCGGCGGCGCGACCGGGACGGGAATCGCGAGAGACCTCGCACTGCGCGGCGTCGACGTCACGCTCGTCGACCGGGACGGCCTCTCGGCCGGCGCATCGGGGCGCTCTCACGGCCTGCTCCACAGCGGCGCTCGCTACGCGGAGAGCGACGCCGAGGGGGCCCTCGAATGTCTCGAGGAGAACCGTATTCTCAGGGTGATCGGCGGTGAGTGTATCCGAGAGACGCGCGGCCTGTTCGTCCAGTTGGCCGGCGACGATCCGAATTACTTCGAGGAGAAACGCGCGGCGTGCGAAGAGATCGGAATCCCAGTCGAGGTGATCGACGGCGAGACCGCCCGCGAGGCAGTCCCCGGCCTCGCGAACGCGGTCGAGCGCGCGATGTGGGTGCCCGACGGCGTCGTCGTTCCGTCGCGGCTGGTCGCCGCGAACGCGGCGGACGCTCGAGACCACGGCGCACGGATCCTCCCCCACGCTCCCGTGACGTCGATGACCGTCGAAGGCGGCCGGATCACGGCGGTTTCGCTCGGCGGCGACGTCGGTGCGACAATCGAACCGACGTACGTCGTGAACGCGACCGGCGCCCGCGCCGGCAAACTGGCCGCCATGGCCGGCGTCGACGTCGAGATGCGGCCGACCCGAGGCGTCATGATTTCAGTCGGCTACGAGGGACTCGAGCCCGTACTCAACCGCTGTCGGGATCCCGCGGACGGCGACATCGTCGTCCCCCACGACGGGGAAGTCGTCCTCGGAACGACGAGCGTGCCGGTCGACGATCCCGACGCGTACGAGACGGCCGACTGGGAAGTCGACGAGACGGTGTCGGAGTGTGCAACGATACTTCCCGATGTCGCCGACGCGGAACACGTCCGAACCTGGTGGGGCGTTCGGCCCCTGTACGAGCCGGAGGAGGCCGCTCGAGGCGGACGCGGGATCTCCAGAGGATTTCACGTGCTCGATCACGCGTCCGATGAGGGCGTTGACAACTTTGTCAGCGTCGTCGGCGGCAAGCTCACGACATATCGACGGATGGCCGAGGTGACGGCCGATCACGTCTGTGAGAGGCTCGAAGTAGATCGTGCGTGCGTCACCGCTGAAACCGAACTCCCAGGTGCAGCCGATTCGTCGACGCTGGACGAGTTCGTTCGGGAGTTCGACGGACAGGGACCGACAGACGTGGACCTCGTCGGGAGGACCAGCACGAACTGAAGACTGCATTGGTGCGTCTCAGACGAAACGGCTCGCTCAGTCGGTTGCCGCGACGGTCACGGCGGCCGGCGCCTCTCGCTCGAGTTCTCCGTCGAGCCACGACTCTGCGTCGAGGGCGGCCATGCTCCCGGTTCCGGCGGCCGTAATCGCCTGCCGGTAGTCGGGATCCATCACGTCACCGGCGCCGAACACTCCGTCGACCGCGGTCTCGGTTGTCATCCCCTCGAGCGTCAGCAGGTGGCCCGTCTCGTCGAGTTCGACCGGCGTCTCCTCGAGAAACGTCGTGTTCGGAACGTGGCCGACACCGTAGAAGATACCGCCGACGGCGACGGTCTCCTCCGCGACGTCGCGTCCCGCCTCGAGTTTGTCCGTCGGCCGGCCGTCGGGATGGCTCACCAGCGTCGCGCCGGTGACGCCCTCGTCCCTCGAACCGTGGATCGCGAGCAGTTCCGCGTTCCAGCGGAACGAGATTCGGTCGTGTTCGCGAGCGCGACGCGCCATGACCTCGGAGGCTCGCAGTTCGTCCCGTCGGTGGACGATCGTGACGCTCTCGGCGAACTTCGCGAGGAAGAGCCCCTCCTCCATCGCGCTGTCGCCGCCGCCGACGACGAGCACGTCGTCGCCGCGGTGGAACGCGCCGTCGCAGGTCGCACAGGTCGAAAGTCCGTACCCCATCAGTTCAGCCTCGTTCTCGGCGCCGACCCAGCGCGCGCTCGCCCCGGTCGCGACGATCAGGGCTCGAGTCCGTAGGACCTCGCCCGTCGAAAGCTCGAGTTCGAACGGACGTTCCGTGAGCGTCGCGTTCTCGACCGTGCTGTGGACGAACTCCGCACCGAACCGTTCGGCCTGGTCTTTCCCCCGCTGGATCAGCTCCATCCCACCGACGCCCTCGGGGAAGCCGAGGAAGTTCTCCACCTCGGTCGTCAGCGTGAGCTGCCCGCCCGGCTCCGGCCCCTCGAGGACGAGCGGCTCGAGATCCGCCCGCGCGGCGTACACCGCCGCCGAGAGCCCGGCGACGCCGGAGCCGACGATCACCACGTCTCGGACGGGCGCAATCTCATCCGAGTTCCCGCTCATTCGGTGTATCCCTCGATCAGGTCGCGAAGACGGTCCGCCGGCAGTGCGCCGGTGTGTCGTTCGGCCTCTTCGCCGCTCGCGAACAGCGCGAGCGTCGGAACGCCGCGCACGCCGTAGGAACCCGCGAGCTGCTGGTGTTCGTCGACATCGACCTTCGCGATCACGGCGTCAGCTTCGGCCGCCAGCCCGTCGAGGACGGGCTCGAGCATCTGGCAGGGGCCACACCACGTCGCGAAGAAATCTACGAGCACGACATCGTGCTCGGCGACGATTTCGTCGAGGTGACCCGTGCCGTCGATGTGGATTGGTTCGTCGATCGACCGTTCGGGTGAGCCGCCGTATGCATCAACTGTCATCACCTCCTCGTACGGCCCACGAGTATTTAAGGTTTTGTGGATACTATACAATACTAATTGTATAAAAGAGCCATCGATGGTTCTCGGGAGAATAATCGTCTATGAGCTAGTAAACTAAGTCGCACCGAAAACGGTCGATGTCAATGTATTCAGAGGAATGTGACGCGTTATCGAAGCATCCCTATCTTCCGGAGTAACGACGGAACGAACACGGTGCCGTAGATAACTCAAGTAAGGTGTATGGCAGGAGTGTAAATCCCATACATTTCTCGTGCGAGGGGTCGGCCGGGGTCACGAAACCAGCACGGATGTCGAGAGAATCGAGGGCTATCCTTCAGCGACTGTGGGGGTGTCCTCGACGTGTTCGTACTTGTCTTCGAACTCCTGGATGAGTTGGCCCATTTTCGCGTACCAGTCGTTGAGCATCCGCTGCATGTCGTTCGAGATCTGGGTGGGATCCGTCGGGTAGTAGACGTGGTAGTAGCCGCCCTGATCGTAGTTGACCTGTTCTTTCTGGATGAAGCCGCTTTGGAGCAGGCGCTGGATCGATCGATAGGCGGTCGAGCGCTCACGATCGACCCGTTCCGCGACTTCGTCGATCGTCAGCGGTTCATCGCTTTCGACCATCGCCCGGAAACACTCCTTGTCGAGCTGTTTGAGACCGTGAATACACTCCAGTAACCCTTCACACTCCATATCCTGCTGGAGTTGCTCCGACATCGAATTAGCCATTGTACTGTTTCGGGATAGGGACTGCGCTGGTATAAGGGTTGTGTGAATATTGTGCAATCAAGATGAACGGCATTCTCAGCACGTGAGACGGGAGATCGATTCATCGAAAGAGATGTACCGTCGGCGTTCGCTCGGCCGATAACGTGGGTCGTTACCAATCATCCGCAAGCGCATCGAGGAAGGCGTCGATTTCGGCGGCCGTGTTGACCGCGTGAACCGAGACCCGGATCGCGTTCGGTGACGGGAGCGCTCGGACGACGATCCCGTCGTCCCGTAGCCGGTCGACGGTGTCACTCGACGCGTCGACGTCGATCGTCACGAGCACCGATTCGAGGACCGCCTCGAGGCCGGCGTCGCCGGCGACTTCCTCGTCGCTGACGAACGCGAACGCAAGCGTCACGGGCGGGCGACGATCGGCCACGACGTAGGCGCGGGCGAGTTCGAGCACCGCGGTAATCTCGCCTTACATGTCCGTCGTTCCGCGCCCGTAAAATCGATCGCCAACGCGTTCGCCCAGCGGGTCGGGCGACCAGCCGTCGGGTCGTAGGGGACCATATCGAGGTGCCCGCTGTACAGCAGGGTCATCGACCGCTTCGCGGGTAGCGTCGCCAGCAGGTTCGATTTCGTCGGATCGGTCGCGATCCCCTCGGTTTCGAGCCCGATATCGACGAGTGCCGACTCGATCCAGCCGACGATCATCGCGCGGTAATACTCCCTGTCGAGGGGCATGAAGCAACAGTTGGTTCAGCGCTGTGCTGACGGTGCGTCGAGATCATCAGCGACCGCCGTCGGGAGCCGTCTGTGCGTCAGGTTCCCCACTGCCAGCCGACTGAAAGACCTTGTAGAGAATCATCAAGGCGACGAAAAACGACGAGCCGACGAGCAGGAACACGCTCAGCATATCGAGTGCGCCCGTCCCCAGCCAGTTCGCGAGTTCGCTGAGCGCGATCCCGCCGCTGGCGAACAGCATCATCAGCCCGAAGTAGACGATCACGTCGTCCTCATCCACCATCGTAGTCGCCGCCGAGCCGATTCGCGCCCCGAGTGCGCTCCCGACGAGCAGCAAGGAGACGACCGTGAGGTCGACGCTGCCGGACATGCCGTAGGTGAAGGTCCCGAACGCGCCCGAGAAGAGGCCGGCAAAAAGGCTTGTGCCGACCGCGGCGGTCAGGGGCGTCCCGATCAAATAATAGATCGCGGGCATTCGGATGAACCCGCCGCCGACACCGATCAACCCGGAGATGAGGCCGACGCTCCCGCCAGCGCCACCGATCGTCCACACCGACGCCCGACCGCCGGAGGCGAGGGTGATCATCGGCGGCACGGTGTACGACTGAATCTTCTGGCCGATCGCCGGAATCTCGTCGTCGTTGGCATCGTCATCGCCATCGTCGTCATCGTCTTCAAGGTTGTACGCACGACGCAGGAACAGCGCGCCGATTCCAGCCAGCAGGACGACGTAGGCGACGCCCGTGACGAGGTTGGCGATGCCGAGTGCCTCGAGGCCGAACACGAGCCGACTCCCGAGTTCGATCCCGATCGAAAGGACGACGAACAGGATCGCGCCGAGTTTGTAGTCGACCTGGCCGACGTCGTAGTGCTTCAGGACGGCGATCACGGACGTCCCGAAGTAAAACGCCAGCCCGCTGCCGATCGCGACCGAGGCAGGGTACTCGAGGAGCAACAGCGTCGGCGTAATCAGGAAGGACCCACCCATCCCGAAGAACCCGAACAGCACCCCGACCATGAAGCCAAAACTCACGAACAGCGCCAACAGCGCCAGACTGAGTCCCAGTATCTCCATCAATTAGGCGTTCGTGATCGTTTTGATCAGTGGCGTTGCGACTCGCTCGAGGACGCCGTAGCCAGCATAGAGGGCGACCGCCTGGACGAGGATGACACCCACGAGGAGCGTCGCCTGTGCCGGTTCGGAGAGGGCTGCGGATTCGATCATTCGACCGGCCCCCCGTTCGCGTTCGATAGTGTGCGGATCATGGATTTCTACTCAGTACTCTCTACCCGGAGAGTCGGTATAACGCTTTTGGGACTAGCGCACAATATTACTACAGGATATGGGACGGCTATCCAACGGGAATATCTGTGTAACTTATGGAAATACAGGGAGCTCGTCGATCGGCCACTTCGTGCCGGGATGTCGTGTCGTCCGCGTTAGTATTTCCGGTCGATTGGCGTCACAAATACGTTCGATTTCGCGTCGCAAGAGCGTGAGAGTAAACCGGGTGTGCGAACGAGCGATCGTGTCCGCTGGGAGTCCAGACGGCCGCAAGGAGTCGGCGTGTAACTACGTCCAGTACTTCTCCGTGAACAATTGCTTTCCCCGGTATTGGGATACCCAAACAATATTATACCATCAGCACCTACGGCCGGTATGAAAGCGGTACTCGCCACTGACCTCTCGGCCGCCAGCGAGGCGACCATCGAGAACGAGACCTGTCTCGAGTGTCTCGGACGGATTGGGACCGAAGAAATGCACCTCGTGACGGTCATCCCGTCGAACGTCCACAGAGGAATGCCCGGTATCGACTTCGAGACCCGGCGACGGAAAGCGATCGAGAAGTACGAACGGGTCATCGAAGACGCCGGATTCGATGTCGAGACACACGTCGTCCGCGGGACGCCCCACCGACGCATTACCGGACTGGCCGAGACGGTCGGAGCGAGTCTGACGGTCGTGGGTTCGCGCGGGAAGAGCCCGCTCGAGAACCGCGTCATCGGTTCGACGGCGCGCAACCTCGCCCGGACGACCGAGACGCCGCTGCTCGTCAACCGCATCGAGCGAGCGGCCGAGGACCCGGCCGTCGTCAGAAAACACCTCTTCCAGCGGATGCTGTACGCGACGGACTTCTCGGAGAACGCCGAGCGCGCGTTCGAGTCGTTCTCGTACCTGCGTCACGCGACCCAGGAAGCGACGCTCGTCCACGTCGAGACGCCGAAGGATCCGGGACTCTCGAACGACGGAGATCCAGAAGCACAGCTGGGTGAACTGGCCGACCAACTCGAGGCGTGGAATATCGAGACGCGGACCGAAGTCCGGCAGGGAGACCCCGCCGACGAGATCCTCGCTGCGGAAGAATCCCACAATCCGACGACAATCCTCGTGGGCTCGCGCGGCCACAGCCGGCTCCGCCGATTGTTGCTCGGCAGCGTCTCCGAGGACATCGTCGCTCGAGCGAACGGGAACGTGATGCTCGTCCCGCCGTCCCGAGCGTGAGACCGCACCAACTCGAACGATAGTACTATTGAGAATTCTTCGAAATTGTGGTTGGCACTTATTACGACACCGGTCGGATAATTTCGTATGTCTGACGATAGTACACTGCTTCGAATCGTGCTGCTCGTCGTTACACTCGTCGTACTCGTGCCGCTCCTGCTGATGGCCGTCGCCTGGCCGATGATGGGTATGTGGGGTGGTGGTCACATGTGGAACGGCGGCACGTGGAACGGTCCAACCAGGACGGGAATGTGGTTGATAGGCTGGCTTCCCCTCCTGTTGCTCCTCGTCGTCGGCTATTTGGTATACAAGGCGGCCGCGCGCTCGGCGCGGACCGAAGAAGACCCGGCACTCGAGGAACTCCGACTGGCCTACGCTCGCGGTGATCTCTCCGACGAGGAGTTCGAACAACGGCGTGAGCGCTTACAGCGGAACGAATGAGGGGGCGGTAGCGCGACGGCGATCAGCCGATCGTCAGCACGCGATCGGACGACGTCACGATCTCGAGGAGGTCGGACATCGTCGACATAGGACAGTACCCGCTTTCCTCGCTGTTGCGGATCTCGAGACACGTCCCACACGCTTGCAGGTCGCCGCCGGCGTCGACGAACGCCTCCATCCGATTGCGGACGTCGAACTGATCGTCGGTGATCTCTTCGGCCTCGACGCCCTCGCCGAGGAGGAACACCGAGACCTCGTGGCCGTCCTCTACGGCCGTGATACCGAGTCGAAGCGCGTTCCAGGCACGTTCGGGATCTGCGGTCTCGAGGACAATTCCGAGCCGTTCGGTTGCGACATTCTGGTCAGACATAGTTGTGTACACTATCCCCAAGTCTATAAAATATCGGTTCGCTCCACGAGCGCGTTATCGACGGCTCGCTCGGGAGTGACGCACCGAACCACCGGTTACTGACGGGCGACGACCGCGAATGTCTCCGACCGGTCGTGGACGTGATCGACGGTAAATCCGGCATCCTCGAGTTGGCTCGCGGCCTCATTGGGGCCGAACCGCTCGTCCATCGGCGGTCCGTCCTCGCCGTCTCCAGTCGGCGACCAGTCGACGGTGACGAGGCTGCCGTCCGATCGGATCACGCGGGCGAGTTCCGCCAGCGTCTCGGCGTCGGCGTACTCGTGGTGAGTCATCGTCGAGAACGTGCCGTCCAGATCACCGTCGTCGAAGGGCAGCGAGTCGACGCCCGCCGTGACCAGTTCGACGTTCGCGGCGACGCCCGCTTCGCGGTGGTGCTCGTGCATTGCCGCCTGAACGTCGACGCCGTACACCGTGTCGACGAACGGCGCGACGTCCCGCGAGTAGAAGTCCGTTCCCGACGCCAGGTCGGCGACGACGGCATCCGACCCGTGTTCCAGTCCCAGCATCTCGAGCAGTTCCTCGCGCGAGCAGAAACGGTATCGTGACGGATCCTCGAGTTTGTCCGCACGCTCGACGGGGAACGTATGGAATCCCGTGCGTGCACTTTTGGGCGAGAATCACAAGAGTGTGCGCTTTCGTGTTCGATCGAGACGACCGCATCGTCAGTCGTCGAACCGCAGCAACCGCAGGCCGATCAGGCTGACGAGGACGGTCGAACCCTCGTGGCCAACCACTGCGACCGGGAGCGGAATCCCGGCAGTAAGAATTGCGATCACCATGATCCCGATCGCTCCGAATGCGATGGCGAAGTTGATATACAGCGTGCGTCGCGTCTCCTTGCTGAGCGCGAACGCGTAGGGAAGCCGGTCGAGTTTATCCGACATGAGCACGATATCGGCCGTCTCGAGTGCCACGTCGGTTCCGGCACCACCCATGCCGACGCTGATATCGGCCGTCGCGAGGGCAGGGGCGTCGTTGACGCCGTCACCGACCATCGCGACGGCTTCGTGGCGCTCCTGGAGTGTCTCGATGTGGTCGACTTTCTCCTCGGGGAGTAACTCCGCGTACACCTCGTCGATCTCGAGTTCGTCGGCGATGTACTTGGCCACCCGCTTGTTGTCGCCCGTCAACATAACGATCTGCCCGACCCCGCGCTCTCGGAGTTGCTCGATCATCTCGGCCCCGTCGGGGCGGATCGTGTCGGTGAACGCGAGCCAGCCGAGGACGTGCAGGCCCTCGTCAGTCTCGCTGACGATGAGGACGCTCGTCTTCCCGTTGTCCTCGAGATCGTGGACGGCGTCGAGCCCAGTCTCGCGGCCGTCGATCTGACGGTCGCCGAGGACGGTTTCGACGTACCGCGGGTTCCCGATGTGAATCGTCCGGCCTTCGACGGTCGCGTGGACGCCCTTGCCGACGACCGCCTCGAAGTCACTGGCATCGGGCACCTCGAGCGAGCGCTCCTGGGCAGCCTCGACGGTTGCCTCGCCGAGGTGGTGTTCCGATCGGGACTGGACGGCCGCCGCGATCGCGAGCAGTCGATCGTCGGCCAGCGAGTTGGTCTCGAGGGCGCTGTCTGCGTGCAGATCGCTGCCGACCGCACCGCCGTCGGTAGACAGGGCGTCCTCGCGAGCGCGAACGTCGGTCAACCGCGTGTTGCCTTCCGTCAGCGTCCCCGTCTTGTCGAACGCGATGGCGTCGACGTTTCCTGCCGTTTCGATGTGTTCGCCACCTTTGAACAAGACGCCCTGTCGGCCGCCGGCCGAAATCGCGGAGAGTACCGCAGCCGGCGTCGAAATGATGACCGCACAGGGAGAAGCGGCGACCATGAGCGTCATCGCGCGGTAGAACGTCGGCTCGAACGAGTGGTTCAATAGTGCGATCGGCAGCGCGATTGCGACGGCAGTCATTGCGAAGACGCTCAGCACGTAGGGCTGCTCGAAGCGGTCGATGAGCTGCTGGGTCGGCGCGCGTTTTTCCTGTGCCTCCTCGACCATGGTGATCAGCCGAGAGATCGCCGACTCCGTGGCTTCTCGAGTGACTCGTACCTCGAGGCTGCCCGTCTCGTTGATCGTCCCGCTGAACACCTCGTCGCCGGGGTCTTTCGTCACGGGAACGGATTCGCCGGTGAGCGACGATTGATCGACCGTACTCTGGCCGGACTCGACGACGCCGTCCAAGGGCAGCCGTTCGCCGGGGCGCACGACGAACACGTCGCCGACCTCAACGTCCTCGATCGGCGTCGTTGTTTCCGTCCCGTCGCGAAGAACCTGCGCCGACTCCGGGCGCATACCGACCAGCGACTTGATCGCGGTTCGCGAGCGGCCGATCGCGTACTCCTCGAGGACGCCCGAGAGCGAGAACAGAAATAGTAACATTGCTCCTTCGAACGGCGCCCCGATGTAAAGCGCACCGAGTGCGGCGATAATCATCAGCAGATCGATCTCCACTGCCGGCTCTCGTACCGCGGCGAGACTCTCTTTGAGCCCATACCAGCCACCGAACACGTAGGCGACCGTATAGCTGGTCCAGACGACGGTCGGGGGTGCACCGAACCAGCTTCCGAGAAGTCCACTCGTCATCCCGAGGAACGTCAGGACGACGAACACCGCTTGCCGCTGAATGTCCAGCCGGTCTGTCAGCGCTGTCGGCTGGTCTTCGGCAAGCGACACGGAACTCAATGGCGTCTCCATACGAATCGTTTGAAGCCGTCCTGAATAAGCGTTCACGTAGTGTGATGGCAGTGGGAACTTGTTCGATTCGGCACGATCTCCCACGAGAGGGTATTGTTTAGTTCACACAATTCAAGAATAGCGAGTCCGTACGAGGACGTAATGATCGACTCACTCGACGAGGAACGAGAGCAGATCCGCGAGCAGAAGAAACGAGAACTCCAGTAGCGCCTCGAGAACAGCGGCGAGCTGGGTGCAGACGATGGTGCCACCGCCACGGCGGCACCGTCCGAACCGATTTCGATCGACGGATCGGGTCACCTCGAGGACGTCGTCGACGCCCACCAGGGGCTGGCCCAGCAACTGGGGACACGCGGTGTCCCGACACAGGTCCCCTACGCCGACGGCGAACCGGTCGAGCGACTGGTCGGCGCACAGGACCGCGCGACGCTCGAGGGGCTGATCGAACAGCACGGGTGACGAGTCGGCTGGCCGTCCGTCGTGGACTACCACTGCGACTCGCCCTGTCAACCGGGCAAAAACAGGTTGAGAAACGCGACGACGATTCCCGCGAGACCCATCCGGATCCCGGCAACGATCCAGTTTTGTTTCGAGATCGAGCCCAAATACGCGCCGAAGACGAACAGCACCGTTACGCCGATGCCGACGGCCACGAGCGTCGCCTCGAGCAGCGAGAACACGACGCCGTGGGCGAGAAACGGGAGCAAGGGCAGGGTGATGCCGATGAGCGGGCCGATCCCGCTCGCGACGGCGTTGATCTTTCGGGCACCTGCGCGTCGTTCCTGGAGTGCCGTCCCCTCGAGATCGGTTAGCATCGCTCGCTCGATTCGTATCAGTTCGGCCTGTTTCTCCGCTCGCTCGATCTCCCAGACGCTCCAGACTCCCGACGTTCCCAGCCCGACGGCCGCGCCGAGGCCGATGGTGACGACAGTGATCCCCTCGGAAACCCCCGATAGGTACGCGCCGACGATAATCCCGATACTCGTCAGCGTGCCGTCGAAGCCGTTGGAGATGAAGTATCGCCGTGAAATCGACCTGACCTCCTCGTCCTCGAGGAGGGTGCGAACGATATCGAGTCGGCTCACGACTCAGCGGTCCTGTGGCGTGCCGCTCTGTTCGACCAGTCGCTCACCGCAGACGACCTGATCGATCGAGTGAACCGCGCCGCCGATCGACTCGACGGCATCCTCGATCGCGTCGGCGTCGAGGTCGTCGCCCTCAAGTGTCAGCTTGACCGTCTGGACCTCGCGGTCGGTCTCGACGAGGACGACGTTGGCGCCGTCGACACCCGAGGCGTCAGCGATCGTGGTAGTGAACTTGAGGATGTCCGGCTCGTAGGGCTTCAGGATATCGAGGACGAGACGCCGTATCGGGGGTGTCATGGTCGAACAGTCATGCTCAACGGACTTAGTGCCGGGGGACGAATCGATGCGGTTCGGCTCGTCCCGGAGCCGTCGTGTCGCGTTTTGGCCGTCTCTCCGGGGCGGAGACCGGCAGCCAGCGTTCGATCACGTCGGTTCCACCTCGAGGCGGCAGCCGCGGTCGCGACGGACGCGGGAGTCGAGGACGTCGAAACGCTGCTCGGGTTTGGATCGGTACCCCAGGAGATCCAGTCCGCCGCCGCGGGGACCGGTGTCGATCTCGTCGTGATGGCGACGCACGGACGAACCGGAGTCGGCCAGCACCTGCTCGGGTCCAACACGGAGCAAGTCCTCCGGACTGCGCCGGTTCCGGTCTTCACTACGGGCGTCGCCGACGACGGCGACCGGTAACCTGCGACGGACGGCAGACGAGGACGGCCGATCGGCGACAGCGCCTCGAGTTTGATCGGCCGCCAGATCGTGGCGGCTCATAGCCCGACGAGCCAGATCGCCCCGTAGCGGAGCCCTTGCGCGAGGGCGAACGAGCCACGATCGCGTTCGCACTGACGACCCGGAGTGCAGATCGACAGCCAAAATACAGAGTCAGTCGGCACCTGCCGGTACGGATTCCGTCCCGACCCGCTGGCTGCGCCAGACGCCCTGCAGGTAGGCGCCGACGAACATGCCGGCGAGCGCCCACAAGATCGTGACGTTGCCGACGCCGAGGCTGGCGTAGGCCGCGCCGGGACAGATTCCCGAGAGCCCCCAGCCGACGCCGAAGATCGCGCCCCCGATCAGGACGTTCCGATCGAACGGCTTCAGCCGGCGTTCGTACCTGTCGCCCGTTAACGGCGCGCTGTCGCGGATCCGTGGCATCACAGCGAACGCGATCCCGGAGACGATCGCCGCGCCGAACATGACGAACAGCAGTCCGAAATCCTCGAACTGCAGGAAATTGAGGACGACCTCGGGGCGGGCCATGTGGCTGAAACCGAGCCCGAAGCCGAAGATCAGGCCGCCGACGAAAATCAGTGGCATGAACAGCGGGTGGCGATTGCCGCTCACGGGTCGTCACCTCCCCGTTCGCGTTCCCGAGATTCTCGTCCGAGAATCTCGCTCATCACGGACTCACCCCCAGTGCCATCACGATCTGGGCCGTTCCGATCGCCACGGCGAGGAACGTCATCACGCCGACGATCGACGTCTTCGAGGCCGAGCCGACGCCACAGACGCCGTGGCCCGAGGTACAGCCCTTGCCGATCCGGGTGCCGATGCCGACGAGGATCCCGCCGAGGAACAGCCGCCAGGGCTGGACCTCCGTCAGCCAGAGCGTGACGCCGCCGAGCTCGTACAACTCGCCGGTCGCCCCGGCCTCGTAGAGCCCGCTCGAGACCAGTCCGGACTGGAACGTCAGCGCGTAGGCGAACGCGCCGGCGATGATCCCGAGCGTGAAGACGACCCGCCAGTCCCGTGAACTCCGGTAGCGCTGGAACCGCGACTGGTCGGAGACGTACGACAGCGTCGACTCGAGGAACGTGCTCGCGCCGGCCGCGATGCCGGTGCCGAGGTAGATAACGACAGCCCCGAGGCCGACGAGCAGCCCGCCGACGACGTAGCGGCTGATCCCCACGGGAAACAGCGATTCGTACAGCGCCGGAGCGAAGAGTTCAGTGACCATTCGACTGTGGATGTGGGTCGTTAGTCACCGGCCAGCGACTCCTGGCTGGCGGCGCAGTTGTTCGGACCGAGCTCGAGTTCGAACGCTTCTTGATCGCCGGTCTTCTGTTGACCGAGGTTCGTCGCGATGATGTCCTCGTAGTTTGCTGGCCGAGGCGGCATATCCGAGAGGATCAACTCGACGAACTCGTCTTCTGCCATCGTCAGGGCGGCCATCTCTTCCTCGAGCTGGCCGATCGGTGCCGTGTACGTGCCGTCCGCGGCGGGCTCGGCGACGTCGCTGTAGTGGGCACCGCCGACGAGAGTGTCGTCAGGCAGCGAGAGCACGCGCTCTTGCAGCGACTCGTAGAGCTGTTTGGCAGCGGCTTCGGCGCCGTCGTCGCCTTCTTCCAGGTCGGGACGAGCGACGCTCTCGACGAACAGCCCGTCGCCAGTCGCGAGCAGTTCGCCATCGATGAGGTACGAGGTCATCCCGGAGGTATGGCCGGGCGTGGAGACCGTCTCGATGACGGCGTCGCCGACCTCGAATTCGTCGCCGTCAGCCGCGAGGGTCATCTCGTCGGCGTATGTGACGCCGCGATCGACGGCGGCCGCGGGGATAACGCCTTCGACGTCCTCCTCTACAAGGGTCCGAACGCCCGAGATGTGGTCCGCGTGGATGTGCGTGTCGATCGCGTATTTTAGATCGACCCCCAGATCGTCCGCGTCCTCGAGGTACCGATCCGTGAACGCACGCAGCGGGTCGATCACGGCCGCCTCGTCGCCGGAGACGACGAGGTAGCCGAGACAACCGCTCGAGGGACGTTGATACTGGTAGAGTGTGCCCGCGCCGTCGTAGCGCTCGACCTCGACGGCTTCGTAGATGCGTGCCCAGCCATTCATCCCCTCCTCGAGGTGGTTTACGTCGTAGCCGCGCTCTTTGAGCGAGCCGGCGACGAACTCGCTGGCACCGCCTTTCGCACAGAGGACCGTGACCTCACGGTCGTCCGGAATCCCTGCAAGAACGTCGTCGTCGATCTCCTCGTCCAGGAAGTGGAAGTACGGGACGTTGACCGACTCAACGTGCTCGCCGTCGATCTTCCACTCCTCGTAATCCGACTCCATCCGGGCGTCGAGGAGCGTGACATCTTCGCCCGCGTCGATACGTGCTTTCAGCCCGTCCGACGTCACCGACTCGATCTCGACATCCGGCGTTGGAAAGTCCATGTCGTCCATATTGTACATTACTCGGTAGCGGCTACGAACCCTTAAGCGTTTGCATAGTATTTCCTAAATTGCACAATACAGCTTGCGGAGTGGATCGGAGAATAATCCAATAAGCGCGTGTAAAATGCTCATGTGGCGAATATACACCACTCCCGCAAACCACGGATGTTCTTATACAGTGCAATAACCGATATCCTTTTATGGGCGTGGTCGATATTGTATGATAGCTCCAATACAGAGCACAGAAATCAGCTATGAGTTCCCAATACGACACCTCGGAGACGCTCGACGTGAAAGGACAGTCCTGCCCGATGCCCATCGTCAAGACGAAGCAGGCCATCGACGACCTCGAGGCCGGCGATATCTTGGAAGTGGTTGCAACCGACTCGGGCAGTATAAGCGACATTCAGGGCTGGGCCGACGGCACCAGCGGGGTCGAACTCCTCGACCAGGTCGAGGATAGCGACCTCTACACCCACTACATCAAGAAAGCGGAATAACATGAGCACGGACAATTCCCCATCGTCGGTCGACGCCGACGGCGAAAGCGAGTTCGATGCCGCCGAGGTTCAGGCACTCCGCGAGCGCGTCGAGGAGCTCGAGGCGTCGATGGCCGAACTGGACGACGGCGACGACCAACAAAAGCTGACGATCGTCGCCACGCAGGGGAGTTTCGACATGGCGTATCCGCCGTTGATCCTCGCAAGCACGGCCGCCGCTTTCGGCTGGGACGTCGTCGTCTTCCACACGTTCTGGGGACTCGATATCCTCCACGAGGAGAAATCGAAGAACCTCAAGCTGAGCGCCGTCGGCAATCCGAACATGCCGCTGCCGAACGCGCTCGCCGCGCTCCCAGGGATGGACACGATGGCCACCAGGATGATGCAGAAGAAAATCGACGAAAACGGGACGGCCACCATCGAGGAACTGATCGACCTCTCGTTGGAAACCGGCGTCGACCTGCAGGCCTGTCAGATGACGATTGAGTTGATGGAGTACGACGAAGACGACTTCTACGACGATGTGACAACAGGCGTGGGCGCGGCGACCGCGCTGCAGCACATGGCCGAGTCCGACGTTCAGCTCCTTGTGTAGGTCACTTTTATCAATCGTGCGTAACTAAACGGACGCTAACGCAACCCAATGGTTATTGGGGCAGCGCCCCTGAGATGAACAATGAACGTTCTGGCACTCGGACCGCTGCAACTCGGTGATCCGATGCTGACCGCGGGAGTCGTCGTTCTCCTGCTCGTCGTCATCACCGTCTGGCAGATGGTTGAGATCGTCGACGCCTACGACAGGGGCGCACTGACCGTCTTCGGAGAGTACCGTAAACTGCTCGAGCCGGGGCTGAACATCGTTCCGCCGTTCGTCTCGCGGGTCTACACCTTCGACATGCGAACCCAGACGATCGACGTCCCGAGCCAGGAAGCGATCACGCGGGACAACTCCCCGGTGACGGCCGACGCCGTCATCTACATCCGAGTGATGGACGCCAAACGCGCGTTCCTCGAGGTCGAAAACTACGAGCGGGCGGTCTCGAACCTCGCCCAGACGACGCTGCGCGCCGTCATCGGCGACATGGAACTCGACGACACGCTCAGCCGCCGGGAGATGATCAACGAGCGAATTCGCACCGAACTCGACGAGCCCACCGACGAGTGGGGGATCCGCGTCGAGAGCGTCGAGGTCCGCGAGGTGACGCCGTCCCAGGGCGTCAAGGGCGCGATGGAACAGCAGACCTCCGCCGAGCGGAAACGCCGCGCCATGATTCTCGAAGCCCAAGGTGAACGCCGCAGCGCCGTCGAGAAGGCCGAAGGGGCCAAACAGAGCGAGATCATCCGTGCCCAGGGTGAAAAGCAGAGCCAGATCCTCGAGGCACAGGGAGACTCGATTTCGACGGTCCTGCGCGCGAAATCTGCCGAGTCGATGGGCGAACGCGCCATCATCGACCAGGGGATGGAGACGCTCGCCGAGATCGGCCAGAGCGACTCGACGACGTTCGTCATGCCCCAGGAACTCACCTCGATGGTCGGCCGCTACGGCAAGCATCTCTCGGGCAGCGACATCAAAGCGGACGGAGACGCACTCGAGAGCCTCGAGTTCGACGAGGAGACGCGCGAACTGATCGGGCTCGACGACATCGCCGAAATCATCGGCGAGATCGAGCAGACCGAGATGGACGTCGAAGCGATGGAAGCGGAGGCCCAGGCGATCAAAGAGGGCCAAGACATCGGCGGCGAGACGGAGCCATCTGCGACGGCGACCGAAATCGAACCCGACGTCGACTCCAGCGACGAGTCCGGCTCCGATCGCTAAGCCGTCCCGAAGCCGCCCCGAAGCCGCCCCGAAGCCGCGACTCGAGAACGGGATCAGCGATCGACTCAGAACGAGGCTTCAGAGGCAGGTGGGGCGAAGGGAGCGACCGATATCGTCAGAATTTCTCCGTCGCGTTCGACCAGATGCCGAGCGACTGGTCGGTCGATCGGTCGATATCGACGCGGAGTTCGCGATCCGGATCGAGGCTGATCGCGATCCGATCGAAGTTCGCCACATACCGCGATTTGTGATGGCGGCCCTGTCGCACGCCGACCGTTTCGTCGACGAGGTCGGCTTCGGTCAGCCGATCGAGTTTGCGGTAGGTCGTCGAGAGCGGCAGCTCGGCCTCGTCCGCGATTTCCGGGACGGTCTTGGGCGCCTCGAGCAACGAGATGATCTCCCGACAGTCGGCGTCGTCCAGCACGCCGATGATGCGCTCGAGATCGGGCCTGTCGCCGGACGACGAGAACTCGAGTGGCATAACTGCGACCACATTAGGAGCGAAGCCTAAAGACACGTTTGGTCGATACCGCCCGTCGTCTCCCCCGGTCATCGAATCGCTCGTCGGTCGGCGAATCACTCGATGTGCCTATCTACATATGCACCCGGGCCGACGGACACCGTATGAGCGACGATCACCCGTCGGAGTCGACGGTCGAAAACACGCCCGGACAGGGGCGAACGCCCGAAGCCGAGCGGATCGAGCCCTCGGCCCCCGAGGAGTTCGGCCTCGTGCAGGTCTGGTGGGGGGACGGAAAGGGGAAGACGACAGCCACGCTCGGCATGGGAATGCGCGCCGCGGGCCACGGCTACCGCGTCCACGTGCTCCAGTTCATGAAAGGCGGCGCCTCGAGCGTCGAGGCCGTCCGCGGCGAGTACAACGCGATGGCCGTGCTCCCCGGAATCAGCTACGAGAACCTCGGCCACTACGGCTGGCACGGCATGGCCGACGGCAGCGACGAGGCCGACCACGCGGCGCAGGCCCAGGCGGGCCTCGACCGCGCCCGCGAGTTGCTCGAGGCGGCCGACGGGACCGATCTGGGTTCGCCGATCGACCTCGACGCGCCGCCCGAAGACGGGGTCCACATGTTGATTCTGGACGAGGTGCTCTACGCCGCGGATCGCGGACTGCTCAGCGAGGACGATATCTACGGGCTGCTCGACGCGAAGCCGGCCGATCTCGAGTTCGTGCTCTCGGGCAGCCACGCCGAACCGACGTATCTCGAGGACCGAGTCGACCTGATCACCAACGTTCGAAAGGTGAAACACCCGATCGACGACGGCCAGCGGGCGCGACGCGGGACGGAGTTTTGAGTGGGGGCTCACTCGAGGGCGTGCTCCACTGTCGTGTTCGATCCCGATCTATCTCGGAGGTGTTTCCACGAAATGGGACTGTCACCCGTCCTATATACGGTCAGTCGTCGAACCGGTAGCTATGCACCTACTGGTTCCGATGGACGACTCCGAACCGGCGCGCGCGGCACTCGAACACGCACTCACGACGTTTCCCGACGCGACCATCACCGTGTTGCACGTCGTCGATCCGTCGATGGCGATGTACGGAGGTGACACGGCGTACAACGTCGAACGGGCCCTCGAGATCGAGGAGGAGAGAGCCGAGACGCTGTTCGAGCGCGCACGGGAACTCGCGAGCGAACACGACGTAACGATCGCGACCGAAACTATCAGTGGGCCGGCCGCCCGAGGCATCATCGAGTTCGCCGACGAACACGACATCGACGGAATCATCATCGGGAGCCACGGCCGGTCCGGCGTCTCCCGCGTCCTGCTCGGCAGCGTCGCCGAGCGCGTCGTTCGTCGCGCAACGGCCCCGGTGACGGTCGTCAGCTGAAGCAAAGAGCGGGCGATCGTCGGCCGAGGAGTGATGTGAGCTGTCGATTCGGCGGGCCGGCGGATCGACAACCGTAATGCGTTCTGACAGCGAGGAGTAATATGGTTATCGAGGGGCTCGTACTCGTACTCGGCGCCGGGATATTCACGGCGATAGTCTGCGGGTTGGGAACCCTCCCGTTCTTTTTCGTCGACGATATCAGCGACCGAGTGACCGTCGTCCTATGGGGGATCGCGGGCGGCATCATGCTGTTCGCGTCGCTGTTCGGGTTCGTCGTCGAAGGGCTCGAGGAGGGCACGCTGACCCAGGTCGGAACCGGCCTCCTGGTCGGCGTCGGACTCGTGATCGTCGCTAACCGGCTCATCTCAGATCACGAGTTCCGGCCCCGCGAAATGCCCGACGCCGACTTCCGAAAACTCGTCCTCATCGTCGGTATCCTGACCGTCCACAGCTTCCCGGAGGGGGTGGCTCTCGGGGTGGCGTTCGCCGATCTGGGCGTCGACGGCGACCTCGTCGTCGCAGGGCTTGCAGTGCCCGCGCTGGCGGTCTTCATCACGGTCGCGATCTCGATCCAGAACATCCCGGAGGGGCTCGCCGTGGCGATCCCGCTGCACACGTACGGGCTCCCGAACTGGAAGATCTTCGGCTGGGCGGTCTTCTCGAGCGTACCACAGCCGATCGGCGCGGGAATCGCGTTCGCGTTCGTCAGCGTCGCCCGCGAATTGCTCCCGTTTGGCTTCGGCTTCGCCGCCGGCGCGATGATCTACCTCGTGCTCCACGACATCTTCCCCGAGGCACTGGAACACGGCGCGGATCTTCGGGGCGGCGGTCGCCGGGAACTGGTCGGCGGAATCGTCCTCGGCGTCGCGATCATGCTCCCCGTCATGCTCCTGACGGAGTAGTGGCATCGGGAGGGTCGACGCGGCCCAGCGATTCCGCACTGGTCAAAAATGCCGACAGTCGTCGCCAGCACAATTATTATCGGGTACTGTGAACGATCACGCAGCCGATGGGTGTAATACAGGTCGACGGTCTGGTGAAGTCGTATGGGGATGTCGACGCAGTGGACGAGCTATCGTTTTCCGTCGAGCGGGGCGAGCTGTACGGCTTTCTCGGGCCGAACGGCGCCGGGAAGACGACCACGATCGAAGTCCTGACCGGACAGCTCCGGCCGGACGCAGGAACGGTTCAGGTCCTCGGGACCGACCCGACTGCTGAACCGATCGAAACGCGACACCGGGTCGGGATCCTGCCCGAACAGGGCTCGCCACCGAGCTTTCTGACGCCGCGGGAGTTTCTCGATTTCGTCGGGGATGTCCGCGGGCTCGAGCCCGATCGAGTCGCGACGCAGACCGACGTCTGGGCCGACCGACTCGGCTTCGAGAGCAAACTCGACACGCTCCACACGGATCTCTCGCGGGGCCAACAGCAGAAGGTAATGATCGCGCAGGCGTTCGTCCACGAACCCGACGTGGTCTTCATCGACGAGCCGCTGGCGAACCTCGATCCGCTGGTCCAGGAACAGGTCAAGCGGTTCCTCGTCTCCTACGCCGCCGGCGACAACGCCGTCTTCGTCTCGACGCACAACATCGACGTCGCCGAGGAGATCTGTACCCGGGTCGGCATCGTCGCCGATGGGCAGATCGTGACGGAACGGTCGCTCGACGGCAGTAACGGCGGTGATAGCGGTGCGGGCGATGGTCCCGATGACCGAAGCGACGGTATCGATAGCGACGAATCGTTGCTCGAGATCTTCCTCGAGCGCGTCGAGGACGCTGACGTTCGTGACGCACCGTCGCTCGATCGTCTAGAGGCCGAGCCGAAACAATGAGTACGGTCTCTCGCTCACCGCGATCGACGACGTGGCGACTGTTCGCGCTCCTTCTCCGGGAGGAGTGGCGGCTGCACACGCAGCTGTTCGGCGGCTGGCGATTCGTGCTCTTCCCGGTCGTCATCGGCGTCCTGACCGTCGGCGCGACGGTGGCGTTGCTCGAGACCGGAACCGCCGACGGAACGATCGTGACGGGGCTCCACGTCCTCGCGCTCGGCTTCGGACTCTACAGCGGGACGGCCGGTTTCGCGGGCTCGGACATGCTCGAGAACGTGTTCGGTCGACTCTCGCTCGTCCTCTCGACGTCGACGACGCTGCCGCTGTCCCGGCGGCGGTTGCTGGGGATCTTCCTCGTCAAGGACGCGCTGTTCTACGCAGTCGCGTTCGTGCTTCCGATGGCGCTCGCCAACGCGGTCCTCGTCGGAGAGGTGTCCGCCGCGCCGGTCGCCGTCGGGACGCTGTGGCTCTCGCTATCGCTTTCGTTCGCGGTGGGCATGGCGCTGACCGTCGCGATGATCGCGATTCGGACGCGCGGCGTGCCGACGTGGGCGATCGCCGGGACGATCGCAGTCGCTGCGGGCGGATCGTGGCTGACGGGAACCGCTCGAGACGGCTGGACCCTGTTCGTGCCGATCGAGGGCTCGCTCGGCGGTGCGCTCGGGTTGGCCGCCGGGACGGTTCTCGTCGGCGTAGCATCGCTCGCGCTGTACGACCCGACCTACGGCCGGCCCTCCCGGACTGCCGGCGACCGGTTCGCACGGCTCAGCGACGCGTTACCGCTGGGGACGGACAACAGCAGTGCGCTCGTCTCGAAAACGCTGCTCGATCTGGCGCGCTCGTCGGGCGGCGTCGCGAAGCCGTTCGTCTCCGCGGCGATCCTGTTCGCGCTCGTCGCCGCGCTCGTCGGCGTCGTCGACTCGATCACCGGCATCGCGCCCGCGCCAGGGATCTTCTTCGGCGGCGTGCTCGGCCTGACGGCGTTTACCACGTACAACTGGCTGACGCAGTTCGACTCGCTCGAGGACTACCTCACCTACCCCGTCTCGATCGAAGACGTCTTTCGGGCGAAACGGATCGCGTTCGTCCTCGTCGGCGCACCGACGGTCGCGGTGCCGTACCTGGCGGCGGTTGTCTGGTTCGACGCAACGATGCTGGATGCGCTGGTCGGTGTGATTTTGTTGGCGGGCTACGCCCTGTACTACTACGGCCTAACCGTCTACATCGCCGGCTTCGATCCCAACGAGTTCCTCTTCGACGCCGTTCGGTTCACGATGTTCACCGTCGGCGTCGGCGTCGCGCTCGTGCCGACGCTGGTCGCCGGGTTCGTCGTCGTGCCGCCGTCCGGGGCTGTTGCCCTCGTGCTCGGCGTTGCAGGGGTTGGGTTTGGTGTGATCGGGGTGGTGCTCTCGAGTCGCGCCGGGCCGCGCTGGGAGGAACGGTATCGAGTGAGTGACTGAGAGTTACAACTCGAATTCGGTGATAGGACACGCAACCGCTACAAGTGAAAGGCGGTAGTTCAGCCCGTGAGAACCCGACGACTGGCCGGCAGGTAAAAGAAAGAAACGTTTGAATCGGTGGTGTGGGGGTCACCTGCTGACTGATCGGTTCTGTGAAAGGTCACACGAGACCTCCTTCTTTCGCGTTTCGCCACAGCGATTCCAAATCGAGTTCACTGCTCATATGTAGATTTTCCAGCGTTGAGAGGGCTGCATCGATCGGGACATCGATCTCGTACTCGTAATATATCCCACCACCTCTGCCATCGTTTCGCTTCGTTCGATTGAGAACGCCAAGCATCGAGAGTTCAGCTAAGTGATTGTGGAACGCTCTGCCTCCGAGTGGATCACGGTCAGTCGCGACCGCGAGATCCGTATACTGTTCGTAAAGGTCTTGCTTTTGAAAAGGTACTCGAGACGGTCGTGAAACAGTCGCCGAGACAACTGCCAGAAGAGTGAGATGCCCGTGAGAGGTTAGCTCCTTCATACTCTCTTCGATCCGCTGTTTTTCGAGCAGCTGCTTCGCCTCGCGAACATGATCCTCAGTGACGACGGAGTCACTTCGTCGACGAGCCAAATCTCCGGCTTCGAGCAGTAGATCGAGGCCTTGACGAGCACTGCCCTTATCTTGCGCAGCAAGTGCTGCACATAATGGGACAACCTCTCCCTCGAGAATACCGTTTTTAAACGCAAGCGAGGCACGTTTTTCGAGGATATTTTGGAGTTCGTTCGCGTCGTACGGTGGAAAGTGGAGTTCGCGCTCACACAACGTGTCTTCAACGCACGGATCGAGTTTTTCGCGGTACTTAAAATCGTTGCTGATCCCGATGATTCCGATACGAGCACGTTCGATTTTCTCGTTGCTCCGGGCGCGAGGGAGCTGATAGAGGATCGAATCGTCGTCTCCAATATAATCAACTTCGTCCAAAACGATCAGGACGGTTCCGCCGATCTGGTCAAGTTCTGTCCACAACTTTTCGTAAACACCATTCAACGGATGTCCTGTTCGACTGATTTGCTCGGAGGGACTACGGAACGTATTGACGAGTGCGACAGCCACTCGATAGCTGCTGGTCAGATCCTCGCAGTTTAGGTAGACCGTCGTGATGGAGAGGTCGTCGTACTGTTTTGCATCTTCCTCGAGGTGATGGAGAAGATACTTTGTGGCCGCTGTTTTTCCAACTCCTGTTTTACCGTAGAGAAAGATATTCCGCGGTTGTGAACCATTGATAACGGGCTGAAAATACGCGGTATACTGTTCGAGTTCGTCGTTACGTTCCTCGAGCGAGTCGGGCTGATAATCGTCGTGGAGGACGTTTTCATCCTCGAAGATAGCTTCAGATCGCTCGAAGAGGGTCATTGGTTACAATCATTCACTCTATATAATAAAGGCACTGGTTCGAACGTTACGAACGATTCATTCGTTTCGATAGACAACAGAGAGACACCACTAATTCAAACGTTATGTGACGCGAGAACGCTTATTATCCGGAAAAGTACCGAATGAGGATGCTGAAAAATAAGTAAACTTATAATGATGCTTTTCTAATCAGAACCGTAATGCACTCGTTTTGAAAACGTTTGAACAAGTGGTGTGTGAGAAGTAGTCTGGCCCATTGCAGAGAGTGAATGCGCGAAAATAGGCTAGTTACGACATCTGTCCCAACGATACGTTTGAATCGGTGGTGGGGTCTGTAACGCCACTCAAGAGAGGGTGGGCAGGAAAACGATTGAACAGGTGGTGTCTCTCTCATCGGAAGCTGTCGGGACAGACCGTCCTCGAAAGCATGATATGAATTGCAGATTCGAGTCGGCTCACGTCTGTACCCTGAAAGCGCCCGTCATCTGCAAGGCACACCCAGACCAGCCAATCCGTTGATCGGTCTCGCATGAAGGTCATCTACAAACCTGGCAACGCCTACGAGGAGATCAACTGCTTCGACTTCCGCGAGTACGAACACGGGATCGTCCTCCACGACGAGGAGGGCTACAACATCGGCTATGTCCCCCACGAGATTCTGAGCCACATCGAACCGCACGAGGGGGAGATGGTCGAGTTCGAAGGCGGCCAGCCGCCGGAACCCGGCTACGACGACGAATAGTGGGCGAGACGACCTCGAGCGAGGGACTCACTCGAGTCCGCGCCACGCCGAACCGATAGGACGATACTTCACGGCACGCGAGTAGCCCCAACGCGGATGACACGAACCCTTCTCGTCGCGGGGACCGCCAGCCACGTCGGCAAGTCGACGGTCGCCGCCGGACTCTGCCGGCTGCTCGCAGATCGTGGCGTTTCGGTCGCCCCGTTCAAGGGACAGAACATGAGTAACAACGCTCGCGTCGTGGTGCGAGCAGAGGACGCCGAGAGCGATAACGAGGATTTCGCCAGCAGTCGAAACGACGCCACGGACGTCGACCAACCGAACGCCGACCAGTGGGGTGAGATCGGCGTCTCCCAGTTCGTGCAGGCTCGAGCGGCCCGCACGACGCCGACCACCGACTGCAATCCGGTGCTGCTCAAACCCCGCGGCGACGGGGAGAGCCAGCTCGTCCTCCAGGGAGCGGCCCACGGGCACGTTCCCGCCGGCGAGTACTACGAATCGTACTGGAACGAAGCCCGCACCGCGGCCGAAGGCTCCTTCCACCGACTCGCGGCCGACCACGACGTAATCATCGCGGAGGGCGCGGGGAGCATCGGCGAGATCAATCTCCACGATCGGGACCTCGCAAACGTCGAGACGGCTCAATTCGCCGACGCCGACGTCCTTCTGTTGGTCGATATCGAACGCGGCGGGGCGTTCGCCAGCCTCTACGGCACCGTCGAGCTCCTGCCCGACGCGCTTCGCGAGCGCGTCGTGGGCGCAGCCATCACCAAATTCCGGGGCGACCCGACGCTGCTCGAGCCCGGCATCGAGGAGATCGAGGCGAAAACCGGCGTCCCGATTCTGGGGGTCCTCCCCTACGACGATCCGGGACTGCCCGAGGAGGACAGCGTCGGCCTTCCGTCGACGAGTGAACGCGGCATGCTGGGTGACGACGACGGCGTGCCCGCCGACCGACGGTTGCGGATCGCCGTCCCCCGACTCCCCAGAATCTCGAACGCGACGGATCTCGAGGCGCTGGCGGCTGAACCCGGCGTCTCGGTCGTTTTCGTCCCGGTCGAGAGCGGGTCGACCGACGAGGGCGGAGACGCAACCGTGAACGCGGTGGCGGCGCTCGAGGACGTCGACGCCGATGCCGTCGTCCTGCCGGGGACGAAGAACACGGTGGACGATCTGCTGGCGCTCCACCGGGCCGGTTTCGGAGACGCGCTCGCGAATTTCGACGGCCCGATCGTGGGCGTCTGTGGTGGCTACCAGCTACTTGGCGAGCGAATCACGAACGCCTCGCTCGAAGGCACGGGCGAGGCGGACGTGATCGACGGACTCGGCCTGCTGCCGGTCGAGACCGAGTTCGAGGGCAGCAAACGGCTCGAGCAGACGTCGGTTCCGGTCGACGGAACCGCGACGCCGCTGCTCGCCGGCATCGGAACGGATGGGACCGCCTCTGGGTACGAGATCCACGCCGGACGAACGCGGGCGCTCGAGGACGTCTCTCGGCCGCTCGGGGAGTCGAGTGCGGCCCGCGGGCGTGTGCTAGGGACGTATCTCCACGGACTGTTCGATAACAAGGCGGTTCGGTCGGCGTTTCTCGCACACGTTGCCAACGAAGCTGGAATCGAGTGGCCGCCGCTTGCTAGTGAATCGACGGCAACTAATGGGAAGGCAGCGGCCGGCACGTCGCCCTACGACCGCGCCGCGACGCTGGTCCGCGACAATCTCGATCTCGAGGCGCTGGGCGAACCGTTCGACGAAGCCCTCGACTCCTGAGACTGGGGAGCGCTGGTCGGATCCATCTCCGTGGGGATCGAACGACGTTCGGGTCGAGCGAAACCGACTGCGAAATTAGGCAGACTGGTTACGGTAGGTTCCGAGCAGTTCCTCGAGGATAATACACTCCTGGTCGGTCGAATCGTAGTGAGTGTCGATGAAGCGTTCCGCGGCCTCGTAGTCGCCGCGAAGGCCGTGTTTGCGGACGTTGATCACGGCGTCGAGAAAGAACGTGCCGCCGTCCGTGCCCAGCACGGCCGCGTGATCCTGCTCGCTGATATCGAGTTCGGACTTGATCTCGTCGAAGTTGAACGTCTCCACCTCGTGATCGGAGTTGATCAGCGTCAGTACGTACTCCGCGGAGAAGCGATAGAACTCGGATTTGCTCTCGAACATACCGTCGTCGACGAGTTCGTCGATCGCCTCGACGACCTCGTCCGGGTATCTGACGGTATCTTTCGCCATATCGACACAGTGCACACTCCTGGCTCATTACTGTTTCGAACAGCTGTAGACTTTGAGACAGGATCGGAAGACTCGGACGAAACCGACGGACACTCGAGGCTCGTATCGAGTCTCGAAACGGAACGAACGTTAAAGCGAACGGGAGGGGTTGGGCCACACAGATAGGTGTAATCGACGTGTCTTTCGGCCTCTTCGTCAGTTCCCTCCCCTGGTGGTTGGCAGCGCCGCTGCTCCAGCTTGCGGTACTCGTCGTCGGGATGGCACTCGACGAAACCTACGTCAATCGGACGACGATCCTCACCGGCGCTATCGCCACGCACATGCACATCTTCGTCGCCGGCGACGTCGGAGTCCTGGTCGCGCTGTACGCCGATATCGGTCTCCTGGTCGGTGCATACGGGCTGTACAGCTACGTGATCGATGGCTACGTCGGGGCCTGGTTTCGATTGCTCGCGTACTTCGTCTACTCGCCGCTGGCGGTCTTTCTCGTCATCCTGACCGCCGGACCGACGCTGTTCGGGATCGAGCCGCTGGTCGTTCCTGCACTCGCGGTCGCTGGGTACGCCAACCTCCAGCTTCGCGAGTACCTCAGCCCCAGAGAACCGTATTACTTCGGTCCCGACTCGCAAGATTCGTTCGAAGCGAGCCTCGAGACCGAAGCGACTGCCGGATCACCGGTCGACGCACCGACCGCCGAGACTGGCGGCTCAACGGCCGAGTCGGCCACAACAGCGTCCGAAACCGAGCCGACAGCAGCGGCGACAGCCGACGAAGCGACTGCCCGTTCCGCCGGCGCGCCGGAATCCGGCCACGCGGAGACGGACCCGTTCGACGACCCCGGCGTGCGTAACGATGGCACCGAATTCGATCATCCTGGGGCCGAGCCGGCGGCCGCCGCGGACTCGAGCGAACGGGGGATCCTTCCGGAGTTCATGCGCCGACTCTAGCTGGACGGGTCGTCTACAGGCGATGCAGACCGAGGCGGTTTACCGTGCCGACAAATCAGCACGGAACCGCTCGCTGCAGGACGGGCAGCTGTTGTGCGGTCCACCTGCGCGAATTATTGTCAGACGTCACTGTAGAGGATCCCTTATCGCCACAGTAGCGGTCTTATCGCGCCGACGGCGCCAGTAGCAACTACCTGCAAATTTATTATTTATCGGGCATAACTAGCACGCGCAATGGCAGATGAATCCGAAATCCGCGACCAGATGATCGACGCGTTCGAAGGTGCCGACTATCCAATCTCGAGCCCCATGGATCTCGTGCCGGCACTGCCAAACGGTCCCGGGACGAAGTTCGAGTCCGGCGACTTCTCGATGACCGCGATGGAGCTGAACACGAAGACGTCGGGCGGGGACTTCCCCTACGACGACCCCGAGTCCTTCGTCGACGACATCATCGAGGACCTCAAAGAACAGGGCGAGATCTAACTCGGACGGGGAAACTCGAACCCGTATCACCGAACGACCGTTTCACGCACGGGAGACGGACTGGCTCCCCGGCGATTCCAGTCCTCATTCCTCCAACGATCACGGCTCAGTAGATCCACGACTCAGCAAATTCACGGCTCAGTAGATCCACGACTCAGCAAATTCACGGCTCAGTAGTTGCCCAGCAGTCAGTGGTCGTCGTCCCAATGTGGCGGTGCAGACACCGACACCAGTTTCAGCGAATCCGGATCGGAGATATCGACCTGCCGAAATGTGGTCACACGGGCACCGTGGTGGCCCCTCCGAAGCGACGTGGTGACAGTCTTGGAACTGCGCGGTGACTGTCCCTGAGCGACGTGGTGATCACCCAACCTGCACTACCGTCGCCTATCGAGACGGTATCGTACAAGCAGTGAATAAGTTCTACACAGTGTAAACCGTGCACACTGTGTTAACGAGCCATCATTCCAGAAATCAAGCGAGCGGGCGACGAACGAGGTGAACCACCGTCGAACGTGTTCCCGGCTGCCGAGACGTCTGGCGTGTCGACTGAACAGCCCGTGAGCGGAACTCACGAGTCCCCACGGAGTTAATATCAAATTTTATGAGATTCGGTCGATCGTTCGACATCGCCCACGACTTCCCGAACGGCTCGTCTAGCGGCGGGGCGATGTACCAGTAGTCTTTTATTCTGATGTGGTGATAGGACAGAAAGAAGACGGCGTTAGATTGCGATCGGTAAATACTGGTACCGCATGTTCCACGAGAACCCATCCGAATCGATCACTCATATCACGGCTGCTCGATCGAGTTCCCTCCAGAGCCGACTCCGGGACGGGACACCGTACACGACTCGAACGGTTTCGGTAGCGACGGCTCTCGAAAACGGTCTCGCGGACGAGTTCGACTCCGCTTCTCGAGACGGAGGCGACGCACAGGGTCCCGTCGCCGTCGTCATCGAGCACGACGATCCGGCGGAAACGAAGGCCCTACTCGAGCAGTGTCGCACGACCGATGCAGCCGTTCCGACAATCGTGGTCCCGGAAACGGGAAGCGAAGCACTCGCGGCGGCTGCGTTGCGGGGAAACGCGGAGGAGTACGTCGCTTCCGAGACGGACGACGATCCGATCGAACGAATTCTCGAGACGGTCCGCTCGAGCCAGGAGACGCGCTTGAAGTCGGCGAGAACGCAGCCGTCGGCACGAACTGACGACCGCGACTACCACCGAATCCTCGCAAACGAACTGCCCGACGAGGCGTTCGTCCTCGGCGAAGACGGAACCTACCTCGAGGTGAAAGTGCGACCGGACGCCGCGGAACTGTACACGAAGCCGCCCGACCAGCTGACGGGTGAACAGCTCCAAAACGTCTTCCCGGACGACGTCGCCGCGAAGTTAGAAGCGTGTATCGACCGAACGCTCCGGACCGATACGATTCAGACGATCGAGTACGGCGCGAAGACGACCGACGGAGACAGACAGTTCGAGGCCCGAGTCGTCCCGATCGACGATCGAATCGAGGGGCAACGAGCCGTCGTCTGGCTCGCCAGGGATATCACCGAACGGGCGAAACGCGAACGCGAGCTTCGATCGCGTCAGGATCAACTCGAGACCCTCAATCGAATCAGCGCGGTCGTCGGACAAGTAATCGATACACTGGTGGAGGCTCCGTCACGCGACGCCATCGAGCGCGAGGTCTGTGAACAGCTCGTCGACTCGGAGCTGTACTGTGGCGCCTGGATCGCCGAGCGCACGGGCGAAGGGACGCTTGCGTACCGAACCGGTGCCGGCAACGCCGAGAGCTACCTCGAGGCAGTCGAAGCGCTCGACGCCGACCACGAGTGGTTGGGACAGCGAACCGTCCAGACGGGATCGGCCCAGACGGAGATGGACGTCCAGAAGAGCGAGACGGTCCCCGAGCCGTTGCAGAACGCCGCTCGCGAGGACGACGTCAGGTCGGCGATCACCGTTCCAATCGACCACAACGACTCGATTTACGGCGTGTTGACCGTCCTCTCGAGCCGTGACGAGGCGTTCAGTGGCGACGAATTGACCGGCTTCGAACTTCTCGGCGAGACCATCGGCTTCACCATCATGGCCGTGAAGAATCGGCAGCTGCTGTTCGCCGATACGGTCGTCGAACTCGAGTTTCGGATCGACGGCGGCGACACGTTCGCGTTCGACCTCTCGGAGGAGTACGGCTGTACGTGTTCGCTCGAGTGGGCCGGAACGACCTCCAGCGGGCGGACCGTTCAGTACGTGACGGTCGACGGAATCAACGGCGAAACCGTCCTCGAAGCGGCCAACAACCACCACTCGATCGAGGAATGTCGACTCATCCACGACGGCGATACCAACTGTACGATCGAGATGCGCCTCTCCGAGTCGGGCGTTCGGACGCTGGCAAATCACGGCGCGACGATCAGGGACGTCAGCGTCGAGGACGGCGTCGGCCGCTGCGTGATCGAGGTGTCCCAGGACGCGGACGTCCGGGAGATCGCGGAGGCGCTGACCGTCGTCTACGAGAACACACAGCTCATCGCTCGTCGCGAAGTCGACCGATCGGTGCAGACGGCAGCCGAGCGTCGCGACCGAATCCTCGATCAGCTCACCGATCGACAGCTGACCACGTTGCGACTCGCCTACTACAGCGGCTTTTTCGACTGGCCCCGCGAGAGTACCGGCGAGGAGATCGCCGACACGATGGGAGTCACTCCACCGACGATGCACCAGCACCTTCGAAAGGGGCTGAAGGCGGTGCTCTGCGAGTTCTTCGATGTTGGCACCGAGGCGGAGTGACGGCACAGTCAACGTCGAACGAGGTGCGGACCGACCTCGCTACTGGGGTGGCCGTTCTCGGTTTGATCGATAGGTCTTCACCGGAAATCCGGTGTGCGAGGTGAGAGATCCACCGATCGAAACGCGAAAATCGAGAGCATACGGACACGAACGGTTCGATATCGGGTGGGCGACGAGCTTATTACGTACTGAGGGCGGCAGCGGACGAAACGGGAGCGATACGCGACCCAACAACGGGTTGTGTCAACGACGACGACCGCTATTCTGCCGAGCGACGGACAACTCATCAAGACGCCAGCGAAGGCACCACCCTCGGTCGCATACCTGCGTCCGAACTCGCCCGCGGAACATTCATAACGAGATCCGATAGTCACGATATCTTAAAGAAACGGTATGTGAACCCGAGGGCCGATGCCGTCGCCTCGAGTTCGAACGACTGGGATGGGGACGACAACCACCTCAACGACGATCACCGTCGACCGACCGACGGAGAGCGTGGTATCGTGGTGATGGATACGCCCGTCGACGTACTCTACGAGGGGGCAAACGGCCACTACTACACCGATTGCCAGGTTACGACCAATCTGCGTACCGAACGATGGAAGCCATGCATCAGACAGCGTGACCCGGACCGGCGACTGGTGGAAACGAGCCACGGTAGCTTGCTGTTGCTGACACCGACAGACGATCTCCCCGCCTGGGCGGAGATACGCGTCGACGACCGCGGTACTCGCGTCGTCGATACGCGACGTCCACTCCCCGAGTAACGTCCCTCTCGGCAGTTTTCGTTACGTTCGACGGTGACCGCAGCCTGACGATGCACGTCCTAAGCAACGGTATCGGTTCGACGTCGAAATGAGCGTGTCTGTGAGTATCAACCAGGACTGACCAACTATAATAGAGAGCTATGTGAAGCGATACGAACTGGCCATCGGAGGCGAGAGGAACGAACGTGAATCGACGCGTATTTCTCGGCACGACGGGCTCTCTCGCCTCCGTCGGGACGCTGGCGTACGCGACCCGGGACCCCGTCGACACGCTCGAGATTCGCGTCTGGCTCTCGGAGCAGGCGGCGAGTTACGGCGGCGTTACCGATCGTGTACAGGAGTACCTCGAACGAATCTTCGACCTCGAGTACTGGTCGCTCACGGTCTCGAGTGGCGGAGCCGTCGACGTCTCGACCGAGAACGGTGCGACGGTGACGAGCGGCGGTGAATGGCCAGCAGCGCTCGCTGCGGGGGCGATCGGCCGCCGTGATCTCTCACCGGTCTCCGACGTCAACCTGCTCGTCACGGACGGCCAGATGCGGCAGGCCCCGACCGGCTACGGGCTTCCGCACATCGCGTCGGTCGGCGGCGCTAGGCACATCGCAGCCCTCGACCCGTTCGAGGATCTCTTCTCGTCGCCGGAGACCGACGCGGACCGCTGGATCGTCCCGAACGGGCGGCCGCCGCGAACGATACAGATCCTCGCCCACGAAGTCGGTCACGCGCTGGGCTTACAACACGACCACGGCGTCACCTATCGATACGGGGACGCGATCGTCGCCTCACCAATGCTGAGCAGTTACGCCTGGTCGTCCGACTACGACGCCGATAGCTCGCGATGCGGCACGAGCTATCCCGACCCCGCGGGTCTCGACCGGAAGCTCAGCCTGGCGCTCTCGCCCTGTGCGCGCCGCGAACTCGCCAACTACGGCGGCGGATTTCTCCCGTAGACGAACGCTTATTTCACAACCCACCCCTGACGCGCCGACGGGGAGAGCCCGTCCGAAACGCATCGACGGGGAGGACTCGACCCGGAGCCGACGGGGAAGGTGCGACCGAATCAGTCTTCGTCGTCGTCGCTCTCGTCCTCGCCGCGGACGAAACTCGCCTGCGCGTCGCCGCTCTGCCCGGTCCCGCCCGCGCTTGGACCTTCGATTAGCGAATCGAAGTCGTCGACCTCGTCGTACTGCTCCCGGTAGACGAGCGCCGCCTTCCCGAGCGACGTAATCTCGTATAATCCGGACCGTTCTGCCGGCCCGATTTTCCGAACGAGTCCGTAATCTTCCAGTACCGGGAGCCTCGTGTTGATGTTTTTGCGGCTCTTTCCCGTATGAGCGGCGAGATTCGTGGCGACGTTTCGACCCTTGTCCTCGAGCGCCTCGAGAACCAAGAAATCAGTAGGTTGACGTAACTTCACTATCGTTCACTCTCTTCTGCCACTATATTTCCAGTGGTAACTAATACTTTCGCCTTTTTCGGTTGTGGTTTCTACGATATCGAGCAGCGAAAACAGCCCGGAAAATTACGAAAATTAACATTTAACGGCTAGCAGAAGGCAAGAGGGCACGCGGAAACATCGGGTATTCAGTTTCAGTGCGTGACTGAAACGGGTAGTTAGCTCGAGCGGATCTCGTCGATGGGTGTCGTATCGACGTTCGGTCGGCTATCAGCGGTCGAACGGAACGGAGGGAGAGAGCGGACGGCGGCGGTCGATCGGTCGTCTACCGAACTCGTTCGCGTCCGATTTCGCTCGAGTGCGTCGACGCCGATCGAACCGAGCCACTCCAGAAACGTCGCGACGTCGTCGGGAGCGTCGAGTCGACAGGAGGCTGCAGACGGCTCGTCGCCACCGACTCGAATTCCGATTCCATCGGGTTCGACGGTCCGAAACGCCGATTCGTCGGTCACGTCGTCGCCGATGTACATCGCCACCGTCCGTGGCGGCGTATCCGCGTCGATCAAGCCGACCGCGTTCCCCTTCCCCCACGGGATCGACGGCCCGATTTCGAGGATGCGCTTGCCGGTCGAAATCTCGAGTGCGTCGCCGCCGAATCGATCGACGACCGCGGTCGTCACGTGCTCGACGGTCGGCCGGAGCGCGGGCGAGACCGATCGCACGTGAACCGTCCCCGTCAGGCGCTTGTTCTCGATTCGGATGTTCGGCACGGGTTCGAGGGCTGTCTCGAGCGCCGCGCAGACCCGCTCGATCTTCGTGGCCCGCTTT
Source organism: Natronorubrum marinum (assembly GCF_052040125.1). NCBI lineage: Archaea > Methanobacteriati > Methanobacteriota > Halobacteria > Halobacteriales > Natrialbaceae > Natronorubrum > Natronorubrum marinum. Next base: position 154,332 of record NZ_JBPPFV010000005.1, on the reverse strand, counting down.
CGAGCGACGGGGTGGACGGCGACCGACTCATCGCGCTCGAGTTCGAGACCGTGGTTTCCGGCGTACGTCTTCGGGCCGTCGATTCGCTGCCGGACGTCGGCTAACGCACGGCCGCTGACGATCGCCGTCGTCACCGGCGGTGCCGCCGCGAGGGTCGCCACCGCGGCCTCGTTTTCGGCCGTCGGCGCTGCCGCGTCGGGATCGTCAACGATCGGTGCGAGCGTCCCGTCGAAATCCAGACAGCACAGGAGATGCGACGCGCGGGCGAGTCGCGACCGTATTCGATCGCGCTGGTCGTCGATCGGCTGCGGTGGTGTCGCGTCCGACATTGATCACACGGTGGAGGTGTATTCGGGTGGGTCAGTATCCGAATCCGAGTCCGGATTTGAGTCTGAATCTGGATTGGAACTGGAACCGGAATCTGAATCAGAACCGGAATCCTCTGTACTAACGTTGGAGTCACCAGTCTGACCCGAATTCGGGTCCGACGGCCGATCCCGAGCAGTGCTCGAGTCAGTTCCTCGAGCCACTCCCGAGCCTGTTCCTCGAGTCGCGCCGCCGTGGCGGCTATCGCTGCGGCCCTGGTTATGTACCCGGCGAATCCAGTCGAACTGGGTGTCCATCCACCACTCGAGATCGCCGTCGAACACCCGGTTTCGGAGCGTGCGCATCCGGCGCTGTCGCCCGTGTGACGGCATCGTGACCGCAGCCTCGAGCTGGCTCGCGAAGCCCTCAATATCCGCCGGATCGATCGTGAGCGCGTGGGAGCCGAGCGTCTCGTGGGCACCGGTCCGATCGCTCAACAGGAGCGTCCCATCGCCGTCGACGCTCGCGGCGACGTACTCCTGGGCGACGAGATTCATCCCGTCGCACAGCGGGCTCACAACCATCACGTCCGCACGACGATAGAGCGCACAGAGCTCGTCGTTCGAGAGGTAGTCTTCGGTGTAGACGATCGGCGTCCAGTCGTTCGTCCCGAATCGCTGATTGATGCGCGTAACCTCGCTTCGGACGAGGTCGCCGTGTTGCTCGTAGGTCCGAATATTCGTTCGGGAGAGCGAGCACGACTGCACGAAGGTAAACTCGCCGTGCCACGACGGGTTCCGTTCGAGGAATCGCTCGAGAGCGGCCAGTCGTTCCGGAATCCCCTTCGAATAGTCGAGTCGATCGACGCCGAGCCCAATGACGTTCTCCGTCGAGATATCGTATCGCTCGAGCAGCTCGGATACCGCCGCATCCGAGACCGATCGCGCATCTCGGTCGTAGGACTCGGCGTCGACGCCCATCGGCGTCGCGACGACGCGGGTCGTCGTCCCGTTGTAACGGACGACCCGCCGAGAGCGATCGACGCTGGCAGCCGGCACGTACCGCTGGACGCAGTCGAGAAACCGCTCAGCGTATCGGTCGACGTGAAACCCGAGCAGGTCGTTTCCGAGCAGTCCCTCGAGCAGGCTGCCGCCCGACGGGCAGTGCTGGAACGTCCGGGCCAGCGGCCACGGAATGTGCCAGAACTGCGCGATAGTCGTCGACTGCGGAACCGACTCACGGATCATTTCCGGCGCGAGTGCGAAGTGATAGTCCTGCAGCCAGACGACCGAATCGTCAGTCGCGTGCTCGCTCACCGCGTCGGCGAACCGTTCGTTGACGGTCCGGTACCAGTCGAAATCGTTCGTCCGATTCTCGATCAGATCGGTAAAGCCGTGACAGAGGGGCCAGAGGACGCGATTACTGAATCCGTAGTAGTAGGAGTCGACCGCTTCGTCCGAGAGGTCGAGCCGTCGAAGGGTGTAGGACTCCTCCGCCGGCGGGACGGCAACGCAGTTGTCCTCGTCCACGACGTCGAAGTCCGCCTCGCCGTCGCCCCAGGCAATCCAGGTGCCTTCGGACTCCTGGAGAACGGGGTCGAGACCGGCAGTCAGTCCGCCGGTCGGTTCGTCGACCTCGATGGATCGACTGTCCGTCCCCGCGGCTGCCTCCTGGCCGCCCCCGTATTCGTGTCGATACGGCTGCCGGTTGGAAACGACGATCAGCGAGCCGGGACAGGTCGATCCGTCGGCCTGCGTGTCGGCTGTCACACGACCGTACCCGTCGGCCCGCAACTGTCTGTTAGTCGGGCGCGTCGACGACGACCGCTCGTCGGTAAATCGCATTCGCTGATAATACACAGTTTCGTGGCGGGTTGCTGCGCGGCCTGCATCCGCATGGACCTCTAATAGCGTCCACTACTCGTCAGACACATCAGACAATGAGGAAAAATGATCGGATCTGGCCTAGCCAATCAATACCAATCACCCATATTTCTCGACGCGTGGAGCACAATAGTGCGGAGGGGAGTACATATGGCCGTCTGCCAAGCTAGCAGTGATTCGCCTCTCAGACAGCCACTGATTCGCCCCGCAGGAGAACACTGACCGCACCGCTATGCGGCCGAGAAAGCAGCTCGTCAGTCCAAACGTTCTTTCCGTTCTCCCGCGAATCGCGAGTATGCAATCGCCCTTCGAGCGCCGGATCGCGGACTGTCAACGCCGACTCGAGCGCACCGACACGGCACTCCTCGTCTGTTTTCCGAGCCCGAATATGACCTATCTGACCGGGTTCGAAGAATCGCCCTCCGAGCGCCACCTGTTGCTGTTCGTTCCGCGAGCAGGCGACCCCACCATCGTCGCGCCGACGATGTACGACCGACAGCTCGCCGACGTGCCGATCGACGATCCGTCTCTCGAGATCCGACTCTGGGGCGACAGCGACGACCCGGTTGCCGTTATCGACAGTGTTCTCGAGGAACTGCTCGAGCAGGAAGGGGGCGACGACAGCACGACAACCGACGGAACGGGCGACGACAGCACGACAATACTCGTCGACGATCGGATGTGGGTAACGTTCACACAGGACCTCAGAGCGTGCGTTCCGGATGCAGCGTTCGGTCTCGCGAGCGACGTCCTCGAGGATCTCCGGGTCCGAAAGGACGAGGTCGAACTCGAGGCCTTGCGGAGGGCCGGACAGGTCGCCGATCGCGTCTCGCTCGAGATTCGGTCGCGCGGGGACGACCTCCTCGGCACGACCGAGGCGGAGCTGGCGACCGAGATCGAACGGCTGCTCGCGGCCGAAGGCGGCGGGAAGCCGGCGTTCGAGACGATCGTCGCGTCGGGACCGAACGGCGCGCGGCCCCATCACCACAGCGGCGACCGACCGATCGAACGCGGCGATCCCATCGTGTTGGATTTCGGTGCGTTCGTCGACGCCGATCTCGAGGCCGGCACGGGACGCTATCCGGGCGACCAGACGCGGACGATCGTCGTCGGCGAACCGTCGAACGAGTACGAGCGAGTACACGAGGTCGTCCGGGAGGCCCAACACGCCGCGGTCGATGCGGTCGAACCCGGGGTGACAGCCGGCACGATCGATCGGGCCGCTCGAAAGACGATCGAGGCCGCCGGCTACGGCGATGCGTTCGTCCACCGAACCGGTCACGGCGTCGGCCTCGAGGTCCACGAACCGCCGTACATCGTCGAGGGCAACGACCGCGAACTCGAGCCCGGGATGGTGTTCAGCGTCGAGCCGGGCGTCTACCTCGAGGGGGAATTCGGTGTCAGAATCGAGGATCTCGTCGTCGTGACCGAGGACGGTGCCGAACGCCTGAACGACTCACCGCGGGGCTGGGAAACCGGCGTACCGTCTCAGCCGTAACTCGAGACACCGCGTTTCCGGTGAATCAGTTCGGACTGTCAGTGAATCAGACACCTGGTTTCCGGTGAAATGTCACCGCACTGTTCGCCTATCGATCGGAATCGCCGCTACGAGTCGTCCGTCTCGACGAGTACCTTCCGTACGACGTCCGGATCCTCGAGCAGTTGGTGTTCGGTGTAGCTCCCCTCGGCGCTGCCGCCGCTCTGGCGGGACTGTTCGATGATGTCGAGAAACGCGTGCTCCTTTAACAGGTCGCGGACCCGGCGCAGCGAGAGCGTATCGGAGCCCTCCTGCCGACAGATCTCCTCGTAGACATCGAAGATGCGCGTCGTTCGAAAGCCGTCCTCCTCGGGTCTGTTGAGCGCGAGCACCGCGAGCGCCTGCAGCACGTACCGGGAGTGAGGTGTCGATCCGCGGATGAGCTCCCGGAATCGGTCGGTTTCTGCCCGTTCGCGGGCCTGGACGACGAACTCCTCGCGAACCGTTTTACTCCCGTTCGACTGGGCGATCTCGCCGGCGTACCGGAGGATGTCGATCGCCTTCCGGGCGTCACCGTGTTCGCGAGCCGCGAGCGCTGCGGCCCGCGGGATGACCGACGGGTCGAGCACCTCGTCCTTGAACGCGTCGCTGCGCGCCTGCATGATGTCCCGAAGCTGATTCGCGTCGTACGGCGGGAAGACGAACTCGCGCTCGCAGAGACTCGACTTGACCCGTTCGTCCATCCGGTCTTTGTACTTGATCTTGTTACTGATTCCGATGACGCCGATCTTGCAATCCTCGAGTTTCCCGGCTTCGCCCGCGCGCGAAAGTTGCATGAGAATGTCGTCGTCGTCCAGCTTGTCGACCTCGTCTAAGATGATGAGCACGACCTCGTACTGGGTGTCGAGCACCCGCCAGAGGCGTTTGTAGTAGGTCGACGTGCTGAGTCCCTTGTCGGGAATCTTGATATCAGTGACCGCTGAGTCGTTCAACGAGTGGGCGATCGTCTGGACTGCCTGTGTCTCGGTGCTGTCCTGTGCACAGTCGACGTAAGCAAAGTCGGCCGTGACGCCCTCCTCTTTCGCGACGCGGACCAGCCGTTCGGAGATGTGCTTCGCACAGAGGGACTTTCCGGTGCCCGTCTTGCCGTAGATCAGCAGATTGCTCGGGCTCTGCCCGAAGATCGCCGGATTAACGGCGTTCGCGAGATCCGCGATCTCGTCGTCTCGCCCGACGATACGCCCTTCTTCGGGGAGGTGGTTGATCTCGAGCAACTCTTTGTTCTCGAAGATCGGATCGTCTCGGGTGAAGAGGTCGTCGCCGGAACTCGACATAGGTAGTAGACACCACGTTTCCGGTGAAACGTCTTTACTGTTTGGACTCAACAGCGGAAAACCGATAAGGCGGTGAAATTTCACGGGGAGAGCGGATCTCGAGAGGGGAGGGTGGAACGAGCTGGAAGGGGGTGAAAAGTGGAGCACACACACACCACGTTTCCGGTGAAACGGGGTGAAGGGGGGTGGGGGTGCAGTTGAAACGGGGGTTGGATTCATCGGAAACCCGGTGTGGTGAGAGTCGGTTATCGATGTATCAGAGCACGATTTCATCAGTGTGAGTGTTCGTATCGTGAAAATAGAGCAGTTGAACGCAACTCGACGGAAGACCAGCACTACCGGTACAAAGACATCAGCGACGAAAAACGGAGCGTAAGGTGATCGAGATCGCATACCTCGAGGATGAAACCGCCACTTGGCGAAAACCGACGATAACGTCCGAATGAAGCCGATTATTGAGAACGACCACACTGGAGAACAGGAATACGACTGGCGTTTCCGGTGAAATAACTGCAATCGACTCACGTCGATTTCTGTTCTGTTTTGGGACTTAATGGACTTTTTGATAGCTGAACACTTATAGATACTGTTTACCCTCTCCGTCTTAACAAACATCTGGAGACTATTTCTCGTTTCACCGGAAGCGTGGTGTGCTGGTCTCCACTATTGACTTTCACTATTGGTCTCCACACAAGGTCTCGCTGTGTTAGATTCCGGTATACACGTCCGTTAGGGTCAGATTCCGCTAATCAGCGTTGGTCCTTAGGATACTCTTCTGGTTGACTCTTTTGCACGAATTCGTTCCGTTCAAGTACATCCACGCTGGTTCGAATTCAGATTTTCGCTGTAGTTCTCGAATCGGATCTCACCCACACCCCCTCCTGTTTCCCCCTTTCACCGGAAACCCGGTGTGTGCGCGCGACCCGACTCTGTCATTTACCCTTTCAGTTGTCTCACTTATTCACACATCTCCGATCCCCACTCGTTTTTTTCGTTCACCGGAAACGTGGTGTGTCAGTGCAACCGATTATACGAGGAGCAGGCACGATACCACGTCCGTTAAACCTGAAAACTCCAACGCTGAGCGAACCGGAGGTTTGCGACGTACGTGAATCTTCGATTACCGACTCGGTCCTCTCATTCTCACATCAGTAGCTCTACTCACTGCTTCAGCCGTCCGACGGTCTTCCCTGCTTACGGCCTCACTCTCAGCGTACTCGCCGTACAAGATGTCCCCCGCGGACCGACCACGTGTCTTCACCGGAAACACGGTGTGTGACTCAGTGGCGACGCTGGTCTCGAGTCTCGTGTGTTGACGATCAGCATCGCATACTGATAGTCAGCATCTCGTACCGGTCATCGTGTAATTTCACCGGAAACACGGTGTGTCCGTCTCACTCGATAGTAGCCAATTGCACGGTTTCAGATACTGACTGGGATTCCGTCCGGTTTCGTCTCCCGTCGCCTGAGTGTCCCTCGTGTGGGGTCCGTCGTCCACGGCTACTCGGGATCTCGGAGCCAATCAAACCGGACGGTCGAAGCTAAACCTGACCGTCGACACCGACGTTGATGAAGAGATCAGTAGTAGTAGTACAACTCGAGCGGATCAGTAGTAGTACAGCTCGAGTTCGTGTCCGCAGTTCCGACACGCGGTTTCCGTCCCCTGAAGTCGGTTCGTGGCACGCTCTTCGTGGATCCCCGGACCTGGCGGCACGGACGCGTCGACGCGTGCTTCACACTCCGGACAGCCGATACGCATATCTGAGTGGTCTGATTGCGACATACCCTCAGAGTATTCGTGAGCTTTGGTTAGTTATACCAGGCGTACGGTCGATTTGCCGACGGTTTCGATTCGTTCCGTCGTCGTAGGGTCGAATTTCTACCGTTCGACGATCGGCACCGGCAATGATCACACCATCGGTATTGGCACCGATCCCGGTCTACAGGAGATCTGGATCGCCCACCCGGTAGGCTCGCAAGAGGTACGTGCCTGTTAGACGGTGAACGAAACGTCTTCGAACTCGAAAAACGCCGTCTCGTAGCCGTCGTGTCGGGATACCTGTGGTGGTGAGTCGACGGCGACCGTGATCTCGTCGCCGCTCTCGAGATCGTCGACTGCGAGTCCGTAGTGGTGACCGTATTCGTGATCGATCCACTCGGTCAGCGACTCGCCACTGCTCTCAAGGACGGCCGATCCGTCCCGGTCGATCGTCAGCCGCAACGAGGCGGACGGGAGGAAAATGTCGTTGTACGGGGTCCGCAGACAGGCCATCAGATACGCCTCGCTGTCGGCGAACCGGTCGGTGTCGGGGACGATCACGGATAGCTTCGCGTCGCCGCTCCGTTCCGTTCCGAGGACGTCACCCGGTAGTTCGTCAATGGCTGGCCCGTCGGACGTCGGTGAGTGTCCGGGGTCGTCGTCATCGTGGTTGTCATGGTCGTGTCCCTCGTCGCCGTCCCCGTGTCCGTGCTCGTCGTCCTCGGTATCTCCGTGATCAGCGTGCTCGGCGTCTCCGTACCCGTCGTGCGCTCCGTGGTCGCTGTGGTCCATCAACTCGAGAGCGTCCCGCTCTCCGCGTCGATCCTCGTCGATCAGATCGAACTCGAGGTCGTGGATGTCCGATCGGTTGAACTCGAAGTCGATCTCCAGCGTGGACGAGCTATCGAACCGGTCTTCGAACGCGCCCGTCCCCTCGGCCTCGAGCCGGCCGATTCGAATCCGGGCCGTGTACTCGCCTTCCTCCGGGAGTGAGATGTTGTCGCCGTAGTGAAAGCCCATGCGCTGGGAGAGCATCGGCCAGGGCGAGAACTGTCCGGTGACCGAGTTGCCGTCCCGGCGCACGTCGAGTTCGGCGTTCACCGGAAGGACGGTGTCCGTTTCGGGGTCCCAGACGGTGAGCATGAGGTGCAAACTGTCGTCGGTGTCGACGTCGACGCGCTCGGTTTCGCCGGCGACGAGCCAGAATCGGTGCGGGATCGTGTAGGTGAGTTCGACGGCGTACTCGCCGTCGGTCGTCCGGCCGTAGGTCCCCATCTCCTCGATGCCGGCGGGGAGGTAGACGGCGTCGGGTCGATCGTCGACGAGCGGCGGGTTCGACCAGGCGGACTGCTCTTCGAAGCCGAGTCGCTCGAGACAACCCGCGGTGGCGGCAGTTCCGGCTACGGCGGTTCCGCGCAGGAATCCCCGACGGTTCATTACGCCGATCTTGGGGTGCCAGTGACAAAACGGCTGTTGGTTTGCCGCTCGAATTGCGGCTGTCACCTGCCGTTCGAATCGCGGCTGTCGACCTGTTGTTCGAACCGCGGTGATCGACCCGATTGAGGGGCTGTTTTGCCCCTCCTCGCTGCCAGTGCCTGTTCAACCGTATCCAGCAACGTACACCGGCTCCGCCGTCGGCAGCGTCAAGAGCCACAGACTGAGCGCCGTGTAACAGACCATGACGACGACAAACGGCACCTGACTTCGGATCGCCTGCAACCGACCCGGAACACAGTCGAACGCGATCGCGTGGGCGGTCCAGACCGCGAGCACGTGGCCGGCGAGGAGGGTGGCGATCTCGAGCGTCCCCATCCAACCGGGCACGGCGAGCGTCGTCGGATTCACCGGCGGGGCGAACGGGCTCCAGAGCGCCGCCAGCGACGCCGGGGAGAGCGAGACGACGAACGTGACGTAGTGTGCGAGGTGATAGCCCGCGGCGATCGCCAGCAGGGATGGGGCGAACCGACGGGCGAGCACCCGCTCCGAGAGGTACGTCGGTGCGGTTCGCCGCGAGAGGTGTGCGGCCAGCCAGTAGAGGGCGAGCGCGACGGCGAATCCGCCGACGAACAGCGCGAGGTAGACGACGCGGGCCGGGAGTCCGGTCGCGACGAGTCCCTCGACGGTCCGTCGGCCGGGTCGTGTCACGACGAAGCCGTTGAACGTTAGCTCCCAGACCAGCAGGACGACGAACGCGACGTCGCTCGAGTCGGTCACGAGGTCCGCGTCCCGAAGACGAGCGCCCGGAACGACGAGTCGAAATTCCCCGTCGCGTCGCTGAATCGGAGCGACGGCACCGTAGAGACGGAAGAGCACGGCCAGGGGATCGGCACGTCGGAACCATACCGCCGGCGAGAAGAGGACCGCGCCAGTGACGGTGTACCCCGTATAGGCGATCACGACGAGCGCGAGACGCTCCGGATCGGTCGTCACGGGGAGGACGAGCTCGAGCCACACGAGCGTTCCTAACCCGAGTACCGCCGGCCACGACGAGAGCCACGCGGGATACTCGAGGAGAGCCGAGTCGCCCGCGGTGGAACCGGTTCCGTTCGTTCCGTTCATTTCGTTCGCGTTCGGGTTCGACGGGTGACGCCGGGCGCGCTCTCGAACTCGAGTCACAAATTCTCGGACTCGAGTCACCAATTTATCGACACCGCGCGCGAGGATCCGAAACGGATCGATCGCCGGCCACGGATCGACGACGAGGAAGGCGACCATCGGCAGGACGGCTCGCACGCCCACGAACGCGATGATAACAGCGAGGTTCGCCGTCGGCATCGCCGGCCCCTCGAGACCGACGACGATCACGGCTGCGAGTCCGAGCACGCCGAGACCTCCACCGATGAGCGATCCCGCGGCGACCGTTCGTCTCGAGAGCACCGTCGATCCGACGGGACTGGACGTATCGAGACTCGACTCGCCGAGACCCGATTCGGTGGGACTCGACTCCGCGATAGCCGCGAGCGGAACGCCCCACTCGTGGACCGCATCGACGAAGCGACGGTCGGTCACGAGCGCGGCGAGCAGCGCGGAGGCTCCGACGGCCGCGCCGCCGGTGAGCAGCGTGAGCCACGTCGGGACGGTGAGCGTTCGATCGTCACCGAGGCCGGCGGCGACGTTCGAGGCCGCTGCGGGGTCGGTCCAGAAGCCCGCGACGACACTGATCGCTCCCAATCCGAGGACGATCGAACCGACCGCTCGAGTCGAACACGTCGGTGACACCGCCGGATATCACGACGCCGACCCACATGTAATCGGCTCTCGATCGCAGCAGTCGAGAGGGAACCGTTCGACACCGGTTTCGGAATCTTCCGCGCCGAGTCGTATCGCACCCGCTCCGAATCGTATCGCATTCGGTGAGCGAACCAACGAGCATTTTATGGCGCGCTCCTACGCATCTCGTATGGAACGACGGACGTACCTTCGTGCTCTCGGGGTCGCGGGTATCGCTGGGACCGCCGGCTGTCTCGACACGGTGGATCAAGCGCTTTCCGGCGGCCACGATGGTGACGGGATTCTCCCGCCGCCGGACCACCCGACGGGTGCCTCGTATCCGGAGTACGGCGAGGAGTTCCCCTCGTTTTCGCTCCCCGATCCGATCGCGGAGACGACCGTCTCGCTCGAGGATTTCGTCGGCGAGAAGCCGTTTCTGCTGACGTACTTCTTTACGACGTGCCCGGACGGCGCCTGTCCGGCCCTGCTCTTGCGCCTTCGGTGGATTCAGGAGGACGCCGCCGAACACGGCTACGAGGACGATATCGCGCTGCTTGCGTTCACGTTCGATCCCGAGCGCGACACGCCCGAGGTCCTTCGGAAGTACGCCGGCGAGCGAAGTATCGACTACGAGGCGGACAACTGGCACTTCCTCCGGCCCGAGACCTACGACGAGGCCGAGGAGGTGATGACGGAGACCTTTAATCTGCCCCTCCGGCGAGTCGAGGACGAGGACGAAGCCGGAGGGAACGAGAGCCACGACGAGACGGGAGATCACGAAGACGAATCTGATCATAACGAGCACGATCACGGCGAGTACACGTTCACGCACAACAATTTGATTACGCTCGTCAACGAGGACGGCGTCGTGGAACGGGCGTATCCGTCGGCCGTCCAGTCCGAACGAGCGGTCGACAACGAACAGATCGTCGAGGACACGAGGACGGTCGTCGGGGTGGAGTGAGTATGCGGAGACGGGACGTCCTCGCCGGACTCGGGAGTGCGGGCGTCGTCGCCGGCGCCGGTGCGATCGCAGTCTACGGGATCCCGTCGACTGAGAGTCTGCTGGACGACGAGTCGGACACCGAACCCGACGAGCCGCTCGAGATCGAGACGATCGACGCCACCGGGAGCGAGGCGGGAACGATCGAGATTCCCGACCTCGGACGAGTGACGTTCGTCGACCTCTTCGGCACCTGGTGTGCGCCGTGTATCGAACAGATGCCGGCGCTTGCGACGGCCAACGAGCGGATCGGAGACGAGGTGTTGTTCTGTTCCGTTACCAACGAGTCAGTCGGTGAGAACGGCTCGATTACCGAAGCGGAACTCGCTGAGTGGTGGGACGAACACGACGGCGACTGGACGGTTGGCCACGATCCGGCGGCCGAACTTACAGCGCGATACCTTGAGGGCGGCTTTCCCACGGCCGCCGCGATCGACGCCTCGGGACGCGTCCAGTGGGCCGATTCGGGCGTCAAGAGCGCGGACGAGATCGTGTCCGGAATCGAGCAGGCGCTCGAGGCCGATGCCGGTGACGGGTAAGATGCTGGTACCAGCGACGAGTACACCGCTACTATTAACGTCGAAGTCACCGCTGCTACTGGCGACGAGTCCACCGATACTACGGGTGAGACGTACCGATGACTGACGGCTCGTTGCCGCTCACGTTCGCGCTGGTGGCGGGCGTCGCGACGTTCTTCTCGCCGTGTGCGTACCCGCTCTTGCCGGGGTACGTCGGATTCTACGTGAGCCAGACCGAAGGAGAGCAAGCCTCGCTATCCGGCTCACTGAGTCGCGGCCTCATCGCCGGCGTCGGCGTCCTGGGAACGTTCGGTGTACTCCTGGTCGCCGCCTACTGGGTCGGCCACTCGACGCTGTCGAATATCACCCTGTTCGAGCCGATCGTCGGCGGAATTCTCGTCGTGTTCGGCCTGCTGGTCGTCTTCGACCGCGCCCCGTCGCTGACGATCCCGCTTCCGAAACGACGCTCGAGCGTCCTCGGCTTCGGAATTTTCGGCGCCGGCTACGCGCTGGCTGCGGCGGGCTGTGTCGCACCCCTGTTCGTCGCCGTGGTCGCACAGGCGCTGGCGCTCCCGCCGGTCTCGGCGGCGCTCGTCGTCGGCACGTACGTCGGCAGCGTCGTCGTGTTGATGGTCTCGCTGACGGTCGCGACCGGGATGGGGCTCGTCGCGAGCGCCGGTCGATTGGCCGCCCACAGCGAGTCGCTGAAACGCGTTGCGGGGGCCGTCATGATCGTTGCCGGTCTCGGCCAGTTGTATCTCGCGATCTTCGTCCTCGACGTGCTCTGATCCACCGACTCGCGGGTTTCGCTCGCAAGCGGACCGCTTGTTTCGTCCGTGGCCGTACCGAGCGGTATGGATCCGAAACGTCCCGACGTTCGAATGGACGAGATGCCCGACGAAGAGGGCCGCGTGACGAACTCCGACGAAGGGGGCCGCATGACGAACTCCGACGACGGTTCGAACGAGACGACGTCGGATTCCCTGCTTCGACGGCTCCGCTCGTACCTGGGCCGATAACCGTCGTATCTATGCCAACACCCGCTTACTCCGGGTCCTCCAGCAGGCCGAGATCGGTAGCGGCGAGGTCGGCAATGGTCTCGACGATATCGGGATCGACGCCCGCGACGTCCTCGCCGTCGTGCAACCGGTCGTTGTGGCGTTCGATCGAGTCGGCCACGTCCGACAGGGGGATGCGGGAGGTCGTCTCGCAGTCGGGACACACGATCGGGACGCGGGGATCGTCCGAGTCGCTGGCGGCTGTCATCGCGTGACTCTCTCGAGCGGAGCGGCAAAATCTCACTGGTTGGACGACCCCGGTCGCCGCCGTCAACGCGAATTCGCACTCAGAAAGAACCCGGCCGCTGACGGAACGCCGGCCGAGTCGGTCGGCCAGCAGTCTTATTACCTCGAGTCTGGACAGTTCGCTCGAGGGGACGATAGACTATCGACCGGTCTTCTCCGGTTTTTCGTTCGCCGTAGGGCAGTCGAATTCGTCCAGCTTCGGCTCTCGCGTAGCTATCCGTGTTGGGTCTCCGAGACGGTTTCGCCCGTCGTCAGGTCGACCGGCGACGGACGCCGACGAGCGCGGCGAGCGCCAGTGCGACGATCACTGCCGGGATACCGAATCCGGGGAGTTCATCGCCGTCGTCGGCATCATCGTCGGCATCGTCGTCGGCTTCGCCCGTTTCCTCATCGTCGTCGTTTGACTGCTCCGTATCATTGCTCGAGTTCGTCTCGTCCTCGTCGGTCGGGTCGTCGACGCCCGTCGCGTCGCCGTCGAGCTGGAGGACGACGGTGACCTGGCCGTGCGAGCCGTCCGGCCTGAAGGTCCACTCGCCGCCGGCTTCCTCGTAGGACTCGGCGTCCTCGATCGGATCGACGCTCGTATCCCAGGTGTCGTGGGCCTGCTGGATGTAGCCGACGAGTTCGATCTTGTCCGCGTGTTCGCCGTCGATCTGGGCCTCGCCGTACTCGATGGTCGAGTCCTCGGGCTGGCCGTGGATCGAGATGCAGTGGGAGTCCATGTAGCCGTCGCCCTGGGCCAGGTCCGGCGTCGTGCCGAACTGATCCGCGTCGAGGGGTCGGTCGTAGTGGTCGGTCACCGGGTACTGCACGGTCATCGGGTTGGCCTGGGAGTGCCAGTTCAACTCGTCGCCGGTCTCGATCGTGACGGTCGTGTTCGGAACGGTCTCGCCGACGATCGGCTCGCCGGCTTCGTTGAGCAGCGTCACGCAGATCTGTCCGGAGCCGTCACCGAGATACGGGGATCGATACTCGTCGCGCGGATTGATGTAGCTGACCCAGTCGCCGTTGCTCGCCTCGTAGTACGGGTCGCCTCGCTCGGGCGCCGCCTCGACGTACGCGTCCTCGGAGACGGTCGCGTTCGTCGACGCGTCCGGATCGATGGTCGCGCCGGATGCGGCCACCGACTCGTCGGCGCTTGCGCCGCCCATCACGGCGAGTCCGAGTATCCCGACCAGACACAGCGCGAACACGCCGGCCGCGACGGTCACCCGTGTTCGGTCCGCACTCATCGAGACCGTCCTCCGGGAGTCACCGTCGCAGTCGCGTTGTTCGGTTCTTCGGCTCCTGCGTCCGTAGCGACCCGACGCTCGAGAGTCCGTGACCGGGCTTCGAATCCGACGGCACGTTCTCGACCGATGGTCCCCTGGGAAGCCCCGCGGGCTGGGTGCGTTTCCGAACGGGATCGGTACGCCGGCCGTGATCTGAATCGGTTCATATGATCGAACCGCGTCATTCATCCATTTTTATATGATACGGATAACAGAATGTCATGAACGGGTAGGAGACGATTTACGCCAGTTTCGGAGTGGTTACCCCGCACCGGCGATCGGGAACGCGGCCCCTACTCGCTTGCGTTGACCGCCGAGCCGGCGGTTCGAGCCCGTTCGCCTAACCTCCGCTCGGTCGTCGACGCTCGACGCTTGCGCTGGCACCCCGAACCGACTTCCGGAGCGGGACTGTACGGTTTCCGATGCGCGTTCGATCCGCCGTCGATAGGGAGACGTCATCGCCGCAGGACCGATCGCCGAACGCGACGACCATCGACTCGAGCAGGGCGCTCCGAACGCTCGTACTCGTGGCGGCCGGGACCGTCGTCGTCGCGTACGCCCTCGATCGCGTTCTCGGTTCGAGTGCCGGGGATGATCCGTCGCTCGAGTCGATCCGAGATGAAGCCGTCGACGCCGTCCCGTCGGCCGTCAGCGACCGCGTTTCGGACGCGGTTCCCGCGGAATCGCAGGCCATTCCGATCGGCGACGTCGGCTCCGACGAGAACGACGGTAGCTCGACCACCGACGATGATGACGGCGACTCGACCACCGATGAAGACGATACTACCGACTCGAGTGCAGACGAGGAGTGAGGACGGACACGCGGGAGATTCTCGAGTCCGATCCGCCCGATCTAACCGCCGGGAACGTGGCGCTTATCCGGTTCTCGCCCCTACGTGCTCTCGATGAGTGAGGGCGACGTCGCGGCGTTTACGCACCTCGGATCGACGGTTCGCGGGGCGCTCTCCGAGCGCGGCTTTTCGACGCCGACGGCACCGCAGCGGCTGGCGATTCCGCCGCTATCAGCCGGCGAGCACACGCTCGTGATCGCACCCACGGGGAGTGGCAAGACCGAGACGGCGATGCTGCCGGTCTTCGATCACTTGCTCGAGGGTGACGGTGAGCCGAACACAGGGAGGCGATCCTCGTCGGAGGGGCCCTCCGACGGTGGGCCGCCGGAGGGCTTCGGCGCGCTCTACGTGACCCCGCTTCGGGCGCTCAACCGCGACATGCGCGAACGCCTCGAGTGGTGGGGCGAGTATCTGGATCTCGAAGTGGACGTCCGCCACGGCGACACGACGCAGTACCAGCGGGGCAAGCAAGCGAAGAATCCGCCGGACGTGCTGGTCACGACGCCGGAGACGCTGCAGGCGATGCTCACCGGCGAACGGCTGCGGGAGGCGCTCGCCGACGTCTCCCACGTCGTGATCGACGAGGTCCACGAACTGGCGGCCTCCAAGCGGGGGGCACAGCTGGCCATCGGTCTCGAGCGTCTGGAGGACCTCGCGGACGGCATTCAGCGGATCGGTCTCTCGGCGACCGTCGGCGATCCGGGCGAGGTCGGGCAATTTCTGACGGGCGGGCGGCCCTGCGAGATCCGTGAGATCGAGGTCGGCAGCAACGTCGACGTCACCGTCTGCCAGCCCAAGATCACCGAGGAAGACGAGCGGCTCTCGGGCGAACTGATGACCGAAGCGGACACGGCCAGCCACGTTCGGCTGATCCGCGATCTGGTCGCGGACCACGAGTCGACGCTGATATTCGTCAACACGCGACAGACGGCCGAGGCGCTGGGCTCTCGATTCACCGAACTCGAGCTGCCGATCGGCGTCCACCACGGCTCGCTGTCGAAGGAGGCCCGGATCGGTGTCGAGGACCGATTCAAGTCGGGCGAACTGGACGGACTGCTCTGTACGTCCTCGATGGAGCTGGGTATCGACGTCGGCCGGGTCGATCACGTGATTCAGTACAAGAGCCCGCGGCAGGTGACGCGGCTGCTCCAGCGGATCGGTCGCGCGGGGCATCGCCAGAACGAGGTCTCGAGCGGCACCATCGTTACGACCCGTCCCGACGACACGTTCGAGGCGCTCGCGATCGCTCGGCGCGCCCGCGACGGCGAGGTCGAACCGGCTGCGATCCACGAGGGCAGTCTGGACGTCGTCGCGAACCAGATTCCTGGATTCGTCCAGAGCCGCGGCGCGACGCCGCTCCGGGAGGCCTACGAGACCGTCACGCGCGCGTACCCGTTTCGCGACCTTCCCGAAGAGACGTTCCGCGAGGTCGTCTCGGAGCTCCACCGCAACCGGATCGTCTGGTTCGACGAGGGCGACGACCGACTCGAGACGACCGGCGGGACCTGGCAGTACGTCTATTCGAACCTCTCGATGATCCCCGACGAGGAGACCTACGAGGTCCACGACATCGCCTCGGGCGGCCAGATCGGGACCTTGGACGAGCGGTTCGTGGTCAACTTCGCCCAGCCGGGCGAGGTGTTCATTCAGCGCGGCGAGATGTGGCGGATCGCGGAGATCGACGACGAGGAGGGGCGGGTCAAGGTGAGTCCGATCGAGGACCCCGCGGGCGAGGTGCCGTCGTGGATCGGTCAGGAGATCCCAGTCCCGGCGGCTGTGGCGGGTGAAGTCGGCGGAATTCGCGGGGTCGCCGAACCGCAGTTGTCGGCGGGGGCCGACGCCGCCGCGGTCGGTCGTGAGTTGGCGCACCGATATCCCGCGGACGACTACACGCTCACCGAGGCCTGCGACCAACTCGAGCGTCAGACCGAGGCCGAGGCGCCGATGCCGACGGCGGACCGACTCGTCCTCGAGCGCCAGGGCCGGACCGTCGTGTTGAACGCGCCCTTTGGCCACACGGCGAACGAGACGCTCGGACGGGTGCTCTCGGCGCTTCTGGGCCAGCAGTCGGGCTCGTCGGTGGGGCTCGAGACGGATCCCTACCGGATCGAACTCGAGGTCCCCGGTTCTGTCGCGACCAGCGACGTGCTGTCGGTGCTCGAGGAAACCGATCCCGGGCACGTCGAGGCCATCGTCGAACTCGGGCTCAAGAACTCGGACGCGCTCGCCTTCCGACTCGCGCAGGTTTCGGCGAAGTTCGGCGCGCTCAAGCGCTGGGAGGCTAGCGGGTCGGGGCGGATCTCGAACGATCGCCTGCTCGCGGCGCTCGAAGAGACTCCGATGTACCGGGAGTCGATCCGCGAGGTGTTCCACGAGGATCTGGACGTCGAGCGGGCGAGCGCGGTGCTCGCGGGGATCCAATCCGGCGAGATTGACCTCGTGACCCACCGCGGTCGGACGCCGGTGGGACTGGGCGGTCGCTCCTCGAGCGGGAAGGAGCTGCTGGCGCCCGAGAACGCGGACGCGAGCGTCATCAACACTGTCCGGGAGCGGATTCAGAACGACCGGATCATCCTGCTCTGTACGCACTGCAAGGAGTGGAAGGTGAAAACGAAGGTCAAGCGCGTTCGCGACCAGCCCGAGTGTCCGGAGTGTGGCTCGACGCGGATCGCCTCGCTGAATCCGTGGGCCGACGAGGTGGTACAGGCGGTTCGGGCCGCGGAGAAAGACGAGGAGCAGGCGGCCATGACCGAGCGGGCGTTCCGTGCGGCCAGCTTGGTCCAGAGCCACGGCAAACAGGCCGTGATCGCGATGGCCGCCCGCGGCGTCGGGCCGCACAACGCCGCCCGGATCATCAACAAGCTTCGGGAGGACGAAGACGAGTTCTACCGCGACATCCTCTCGAAGGAGCGAGAGTACGCGCGAACCCAGTCGTTCTGGGACTGATGCGGCCGATCGCTGGGATCGAAACGTCTGAATACGGCCGGCAGATTTCGTCTATCGGCTATCGTCGGCAGCCGGTCTGGTCACGGCCGGACGCCGTTTTCGGGAACACAGCCCTTATGCCGGAGACTGGCCAACTACGCGCAATGGGATCCGGCCCGCCGTCTTCGCCGCCCTCCGGAAACCCGGACCGTCGAGACGCGGCGACCAGCAGCGAACCGGGCTCGCTCCTCGAAGCGGCGGACATCGCGAGCTTTCGGACCCGACCGGACGGGACGATTACGGCCGTCAACGACGCGTTCGCGTCGCTGACCGGGCACGACCGTTCGGAACTCCTCGAGACGCCGTTTTCGCGGATCACGGGGCCGGACGCTCCCTCCCTCGAGTCCATCGTCGCCGAGACGCACAACGGACGGCCGGTGTCTACGACGCTCCCGATTCGGACGAACGCGGAGACCGTCCGCTCCGAGGACGTCCACCTCGAACGCCTCGAGTCCGACGGGGACGAGCCTCGGATCGCCGGCGTCATCAACCGGCGATCGGTGCCGTCCGAGTCGGAATCGGACGCCGGACTCACGTACGGCCGGACGTTTCAGGCGCTCGCTGGCGCGCTCCCCGACGGGATCATCGTCCTCGACACGAACAGCGAGATCCAGTACGCCAACCCCGCCGTCGAACGCATTCTGGGCTACTCGGCGGACGAACTCCTCGGTTCGAGCAAGGTCAACATCATCCCGCCGCGCCTCCGCCAGAGGCACCTCGACGCGCTGCAGCGGTACCTCGAGACCGGCGAGCGAAACTTAAACTGGACCTACGTCGAACTGCCGGGCCAGCACAAAGCGGGCCACGAGGTCCCGCTCGGCGTTTCGCTCAACGATTTTACGTACGATGGCGACCGCTACTTCGTGGGGCTGTTTCGGGATATTTCCCCGCGAAAGGAGGCCGAGGAGACGCTCACGGCGAAGGTCGCCCAACTCGAGTCGGTCGCCTATCTGGGCCGGCACGCACTCGAGAACACGGATACCGACGATCTCCCGGAGAAAGCGGCCGAACTGGTCACGACGGCGCTCGACGTCGAGTGCTGTGCGCTCCTCGAGAGCACTCCCAACTCCCCCGACGACCCGTTTCAGGTGCGCTCGCAGGTCGGCTGTGCGGACGCACTCCTCGAGAACGAAACGCGGCGTTCGGACGAACGCCGTTCGCTCGCGGGTGCGACGCTCGACGCGAGCGACCCCGTCGTCGTCGAAAATTTCGAGGCCGATACTCGCGCCGTCGACACCGTCGGGGGAGGCGAAACCGGCGTCCGCAGCGGTATCGGCGTCACCGTCGGCTCGCTGACCGATCCGTGGGGCGTCCTCACCGTCTACGATCCGGAGCCACAGGAATTTGCCGACCACGACGTGGATTTCCTCGAGAGCGTCGCGACGATCATCTCGACCGCCCTCGAGCGGCAGTCCTACGAGCGCCGGCTCAACGACACCGTCGCGGAACTCGAGGAGTCGAACGAGCGTCTCGAGCAGTTCGCCTACGCGGCCAGCCACGACCTCCAGGAGCCACTGCGGATGGTCTCGAGCTACCTCCAGTTGCTCGAAGGACGGTACGCGGACGAGCTCGATTCGGACGCGGAGGAGTTTATCGAGTTTGCCGTCGACGGCGCCGAGCGAATGCGGTCGATGATCAACGGTCTGCTCGCGTACTCCCGGATCGACTCGCAGGGGGCACCGTTCGAATCCGTTGATTTAGACGCGCTGCTCGAGGACGTCCTGACCGATCTGCAGGTGATAACCGAGCAGCACGAGGCCGAGATCACGGTGGAGCCCCTTCCGGAGGTGCGGGGCGACGCGGATCAGCTCCGACAGCTGTTCCAGAACCTGCTGTCGAACGCGATCGAGTACTCGGGCGACGAGCCGCCGCGGGTTCGCATCGAGGCCGAGCGAACCGGCGGCGGCTGGACGCTGTCGGTTCACGACGAGGGGATCGGGATCGATCCCGATGACTCCGAACGGATCTTTCAGGTGTTCCAGCGGTTGCACAGCCGTCAGGAGTACGACGGTATGGGGATCGGGCTCGCGCTCTGTCGGCGTATCGTCGAGCGCCACGGCGGGGAGATCTGGGTCGATTCTGAGGCCGGGGAGGGGGCGACGTTTTCGTTTACGCTGCCGGGCCAACAGCCGGCCGAGGGGCTTCGGTAGGGGTCGGTTCGGTCGGAGCGAGTGCGTGCGGGTTTCCGTTGCGGGTCACCGTCTTTTGTCGTCGTCGGTCGTGTTGCGCTCCGTCTCGCGTCTCTCGGCCGCGGGCCACCGTAACGGCCATACGAATCGGTCACGTGGGTTGGCGCATGAACTTCGCGCCGGGAGCCTGGAAGTACGCGATCCTCCCGTTGCTCGCCGCACCGTTCGTGTTCGTCTTCAGCGTGACGGCGAGTATTCTTGCACTCGCACTCGGTGCCGGAACGCTCGCGTTCTTCCGCGATCCGGAGCGAACGCCGCCGCCGACGGGCGTCGTCTCGCCGGCCGACGGAAACGTCTCCGTGCTCCGCGAGGAGGGCGACCGCGTTCGGCTGGGCGTCTTCATGAACGTCTGGCACGTCCACGTCGTCCGCGCGCCGTTTGCCGCGTCGGTGACCGACGTCGAGCACGTCTCGGGGGCGAACCGACCCGCCTTCTCGAAGGACTCGGATCGGAACGAGCGCGTGCACGTGCGGTGTGAAACCGAGTCGTCGAACCTTCCCGCCTCCGGGTCGTCTGGGGGAGTGGGGGATGGGAGCGGTGACGACGCTTCAGCCGCCGAGGACCCGCACGCGAAAGCCGACCAGCCGCCGAGCGACGCCGAGGTGACGCTGATCGCCGGCGCGTTCGCCCGCCGGATTCACCCCTACGCCGAGCGCGGCGACGACCTCGAGCGCGGCGACCGAATCGGGCACATCGCCTTCGGCAGCCGGGTGGATCTCCTGTTTCCGCCCGAGGTCGAACTCGAGGACATCGACGTGGAAATCGGGGATGCGATGACGGCCGGGGAGACGGTGGTGCTCGAGGCTCCCGTCGGTGCGGAGATCGAACTCTGATCGGCGTTTCAGAGGAAACCATACGCCTCCCCACGGTTTCGCTGGGCCAACTATTCGGCTGGTGGTACGATTTAGGGCCTGCGATTCTCGGTTGTGATTCCGGCCGAAAGTATCAACCGATGGTAATCGGATAGCTCCCCATCGATGTCATCTCAGAGTAGGTTAGAGACACTCCAGCCATTCATTGGTGAGAACGAAACCGCGATCGAGGCACAATCAAATGAGCTAGAAACGTTTCTTCTGACCGATCAGCGGCTGTTCTCGGTTCGGAGGAGCGAGGGAGACACCGAACGGACACTCGTCGATACGGTTCACCTTGAGTTAGTGGGCGGGACGAAGATAGAACAACAACGGAAACCCGACTTCGACCAAGAGACGGTCGGATACGGGATATTCTCGATTCTTATCGGTTTTGTAGCCCTCGCAGCGGCAGCGGGCCTCGACGGAAGTCTCATGGGGTTGATGCTACTGGTCGGAGTCGGTGTCGGTCTCATGGGCATCATCCTGGTGATCGAGGGCTACAGCGCTGCGGACGGCAGCGTAACGATCAAACTGCAAAGCGAAGCTGGGGACGTGATGCGAGAGATCCGTCTCGGAGAGGATCAGTTGGCGTTCGGTGAAGCGGTCTCGAGAGCTGTGAGTGGTAATATTACCCAGCCGGATGCGGTCTCGAGAAAAGTCGGCAACTAACGATTCAGAACAACTCCGATCGGTGGTCACATTACCAGCGGATGGGAAACTTCAATATTGGTTTCGAACCGATGTTTTCTGACGCAGTTGATTCCATTAGTCATATCGAACCCTTTTCGGCCGTCCCCAAGGATACAGCGCTAAAAAACCACACCGCTTCCGTCATACTTCCGCAAAGCAGAGTTACAGTTGAAAACTTGAAAAGCATCATTCTCCAAACATACAAATAAAAACAATAGCCAAACAATAAAAATAATTATATTTGAATATGGCGCTAAAATACAAAGAATAGCCTTTAGAGAGCCTGTAAGGTTCGTAAGGAGCCGAATTAGCCTTGCTACTGATGGTAAAGATTAAGTAACCTAGTGTCTTACTCGGAATCAGACTTGGTCTATGGGACAGTTAGCACGAGAGTTAATGAGGGAGGATGAACAGGAGAACTACGATGCCTATGTGGCAATGGGAGAAGTTCAGTTAGGAAAAGACCACTCTCAAGAGTGACCGTCTCTATCTATAGCTGTTCTAGTATTTGATCTTGCCTTTGACGATTTGGAGAATGGTGATCAAAGTCTGTAATGTCGTAAAATCGTTCGACGAAATAACGGTGCCACAAAAGGTACAGTTCGTCCTTACTCCAAAGGTTATCGAACCGGACTTCAATAATATGTCTTCGCAATAGTTTCGATTTGAAAATCGCCTTTTGATATCTGACATCATCCCAATCGAACTTTTCAATTCCATTTAATGACAATAATATATTGAGAGTCGCCATCGCTGTTCGATGATTAGCATCGGGAAAGAAATGTAATCCAATAATTGCTCTCACCCAGTGAGCACATTGTTGTGTTACTGGTTCTCTTTTCGGGAACTCATCCATGACACGATTTAGATCGCCATTTCGAACTACCGAAATTTTGTGTTTCACTTGATTGTATGTCAATAGATCTCCATAGTCATATCTGTGATCTGGATTTTTGAAATATTCTCTATTCCGCCATTTGATGTCCTCTGGATCCAGTTCACTAAAATCAGTAATCCGATCGACTCCTGGGCTAGGGATACTTTCCCGAAAACCATCTAGTTTGGTTTCTGAGTTTGCGAATCTGTGCCCCTTCTCAGACAGTGCATAGAGGTCGTGGGTAACCTCCACAACTAAGCCCTCCCGCGTTAATTGCTGGCAACGGAGACGGACGACGTTCTCTCGAAGACGGTCTTTGCTGATATCTTTCGGGGTAGATGGTGAGTCCTCTTTTAAAAACATTAACACACTCCTGTCTATCTTTTCAATAGAAGGACTAGTCTGCATTTGTATGAGTGTTGATGCAGTTCACCTACGTAAAATCTCTTGTTAGATATTCACTCATCCCAGGAATTTGCTCGCTCAGTAGTACTGGATCGCCGACCTCGAGGAGCAACTCGAAACGCTGCTCGAGGGAATTCGAAATACCGGCAAACGCCGCCTCAGAACCCCGTTGGCGGCCAATAAGCTTACTTTCCACCGGTCGAATACCCCAGCCGACGGGGGGAAAGGGGTACTGTCGTTGCCGACAGGTCCGTTCGACGTGAGACATCGACCCCACCGTCACCGATCGGGATCGGTTCACCGTCACCGACGCCTGATCGCCGATCGGCCCGTCCGGTTGACACACCACCAGCGGATGGGGAGCTTCGACGTCGGTTCGGTACCGACGTTTTCTGAGGGAGTTGATTCGGTCAGTTCTGTTGAAACCCGTTGTGAGTGTCCCCAAGGGGACTGAGCCAAAAAATTACAGCGCCCTGCCCCCGCCTCCGCACGCGGATCTCCAGTTGAAGCATATGAAACGGACCCCAGTAGTATCCACGAAAATAGGGGATTATCACCTAAATTTCTTCCCCGAATCTATTTGTATGTAGAAATATGAAGGTCAAATTAGCTTTGGCAAGCTAAATGACCTACAATGAACAACTATTGGTTATGCCTGACCTTCCTTTCAAGATCGGCAAAACTTATCACCGAGTAGAAGACATTCATGAGAAGTACGGCGGTAACCGTTACAGTGGGATCGCACCTTGTGCTAAGTATCCTTACGTATTCATCTTCTATGGAGAAGCTGGCGAGTGGCATGGCTATGATGACGAGTTCTTAGATGATGGCCGGTTCCTCTACACTGGTGAAGGCCGAGACGGAAATATGACGATGGACGGTGGAAATGCTGCAATCCGAGACCACCAATCGAACAATGACGAATTGCACGTCTTTGAAATTAAAGAAGGTGCTTGGGAGGTTTCCTATGTCGGTGAATACCAATATAACGATCACCAACAATTGAGACTACCTGATCGCAACGACAACATGCGAGATGCATTCCGTTTTGAGTTGGTCCCCGCTGGTGGTCTTGAGATGGATGTTGGAGAATCGAACCTTAGTAGACTTTCAACAGAAGAACTCTACGATCGAGCCGAAAATAGTGTCGCAGGCGAATCCACAGTCGAATCAGAAAGTAGTTCTCGAACAACATACCGTCGTTCAAAGATAGTCAAAGAGTACGCTCGAAGGGAGGCAGACGGTGTCTGCAAAGGTTGTGAGAATGAGTCACCGTTTGTTGGCGAAGACGGTCGGCCATTTCTCGAAGTACACCATCTTCACCGACGAACTGATGGTGGGGCTGATCACCCAGATAATGTGATTGCTCTTTGCCCGAATTGTCATCGCCGAGTACACTATGGTCAGAACGGCGAGAAATTCAATCAGAAACTCATTGCAAAAGTGGATAACAGGTGATGTTTTTCACACACCATGCCCCTGGAGGGCGGAGAAATTAGGCGTCGTGAGGAGTGCACGCCGTGCTTGCAAAAAATTGAGCGGCCGATACAGGACGTTATGGCGGCGCCAAGCCACTGATAGGGTGTAGTGAAACCTCGATAATCGTGATTGTCGAATGCGCCTACGAGGGTTTATTAGTAAAGGCGCGGCCAGACGGAATGGCCATGCGACACCCACAAGATGATCTGCTAATTGTATGGGCTCTCGTTGAATTAGCCCAGGATCTTAGAGGGACGGAGTTAGAAGAAGATATCTTGTGTCTTGCTGACGAGATTGCAAGTCAACATGGACTTACAGTCGCTGATGCGATTAGGCAAATTGAAACCTGAGTTGCCAGCAATTCTATTCATTAATTGTTAGTTCGACTGTGTATTTAGTGGTAGTGCTAAGCAGACTTTTTATATATACTGACTACCAACCAGCAAATCATAACTAGGTTACATGGGCTGGGGTACTGCTTTTGAGAAACTCATAGATCTCGGACGATATACTGCTAAGTGGAGGACGCAAAGAATCGTAATTAAGGAACCCCACATTCGTCGTCCAGATCTAGTCGATTCATATGATCCGGATCTTACGTTAGATTCACCAGACGTAGACTTGCCATTTGAGTTTGGATTAAGCTTTCACTTTGAAAACAAATCAATGAATTCGGTTGACGATTGCTCTTATGCAGTTGTAGTTGAACATACTGAAAGTGGCCCCTCTTCTGATAAAGTGACTACAAATTTCCCGGGTCAACTAGAGGATTACGATGGTCTCACTGAGCCTCAATTATCTCCCGTGATTATTCGAACAGATTTAAATGAGCAAATACGCTTTCTCGGAGATGGACCAAATCCAGAAGACAGCGGGCGCATAAGGATAGATGACGATATTAGAGCTCGGATCAAAGTAACTGGGAAAGGCGTGAGAGCAGATAGTTGCGAGTTGTCAATACATCGGCTGTTTGAGGACTGGCTAAGTGATCACTCTGGGTTCGATATGAGAATGTTCGTTGATGACCCTAGTAAATTTGATATCGGCCTTGAAGAGATGCCAGAGATGGTAATAGGAGAAGACGTTGGTACGAATATTATTACTTAGCCGTAACTTTTTGCTCGAACGCACCAAGTGATAACCCCGCTAACTCTGCCCCTTTTTCAAGATCAACTTTTCCTCTCTCATATAACTTTACAGCTACGGAGGCCCGTTTTGGTTCTAGCCCATCTTTTTCAAGGGATTCAGTAGTCATATCGGGGTTCGTGTAATAGATATAGACCAATAACTCGTCTTTTGATAAGTCATTGAGCTTTTCTTTAGAATCCTCAATCATATCTAATAGCTGCTCATTAGTCCCATCTTCCACGATCTCTGCTACTTCTTTGCCTCGCTTTGTCAATCGTAGACCCTTTCGATCACGTTCAACCAAGCCTAGATATTGGAGATCCTCTGCCAGATTGTTCACTGTTTCACTGTAAGGACCCTGAAGATGAGGCTCATAATCTAGAAATTCTCTGAGGTCTGGAAGAGAATCAGAAACATAGAATAGCTCTTTTTGGAGCCATAGATTTCCAGGTATTGCCTTCTCGTGAGCTGCAGACAGCAGTAGTAGCACCATCTTTTCAGGACTCTTCAACTCTTCTGTTAGTTCTTCAGGTCCATCTTTTGAGTTGATCGTCTGTCCGCTCATTGCACTACACACAAATTCGAAGCACAAACACTTAATACCCCCCGGTTTAGAACCCCGTTTCTATATAAGGGATTAGTTCATTGAGAAACATAATATGGGAAAGTTTCAGGTCAAGGTGAGGACCATTGATGATAATACATTATTCTCTCATAAAACTATAAAAATTGGCTCAAAAAGGATAGAGACCCCGTGCAAGGCAATCCCAATAGCCAAATCGCGGAAAAAAGACCAAATTTCTGAAGAAGCACGTGGCTTCAATGAGCATTATTTTCAGGTAGACAAGGGGACTCTTGAAGAAGCACAAAGGAAACACAAAACAAGTCTGAAAGACAACATTCGCCGATCACTCAACAAAGGGAGACAGGACGAATTCAACGTTGTGTTCATTAGCTACCAATCTACAGATCAGATACCAAAAAACAATCTCAATTACTTGGTAGATTTGATTTATTCCACTTCAGAATTTATAACTGTACCACTAATGCCTGAATTGCTGAAGAAAATAAAAGAAGATGGACAAGGAACAGCCTCAATCCACTTTACTTCGTATCTCAATAATGTGAAGAACTTTATCGAAGTGGCACTACAAATGGGGAATAAGCCGATTATGGGAACAGTGCCCTCGCTGCCTAGAGTGTTTATAAATAAAGTTCTTGATGTATATCTCAACAATCGGATTCGGGCATACTGCTTCAATTTTGATGGGAGAACGGTAACGGCTCAGCAACAACTGACTGATATGGTCACTCCATTAATGAGACGGATTGCGATCGAAGAGATGGAAGAGGATACCATGTTCTATACTCTAAACGCCCACAGGGGAAGGAGTAAGGCTGGAGCAAGTTATATTCCTGCGAGAGACTTTTTATCATTTGGATTTGGTATGGACATTCTCGGTGACAAGCATACTGGTGGAAATTTACCGCCAGAACTATTTGCAAAGCTAGATGACTCTGATCCTACCTTTAGGATGTTCAATAAGGATCACTACATTTATGAGAATTATGAATATAGTCAATTGAATAACAGCATTCCAAGAGATACTGGATTGAATAAGAGACGGATTCTGACCCGCCAGAATGACAATTACCGACTAGCAACTCTTCTGAACGGTGAGCAACAATCTCTAGAAACCAGTAATCTACAACCAGCTATAGATGAACAGCGAGTACTAGATCACGTAGACAGAAAACAGGGAATAGATCACAACGAAATAGAAAGTATGGAGACAACCAGAAACAACTTCATCAGTAGCCAAAGTCAATCGACTCTATCCTCTCTCGATGACATGCTTGGTTAGAGGAAAGCATCTAGTCACTTTGGAGTGTTGGAGCTACAATGTCGGGAAGCACTGGAGTTTATAGTCGACAGATCCGGTTTCCCGAATATGCACAATGACGCAATTCCAGATGTGAGACCGTATCGGAATTCCGGAAACAGCTCTCCGTTGCTTATCTATTGTTCGCTCGCTTTGGGCTACATGGGCAAAACAAACCCTACCTACCGCGATCGGCTCTGTGAATTCGAGAATGAGTGGTCACCGTACCACAGAGCACTTCGGCTCGAGTATCAAGATCACTTCGAGCGGCTATTCGTCCAAGCGCGGAACTTCGCCGACGCTGGTGGAATTCAGAATCACACCGATCCGACGACCACACACCTCATTTCAATCCTACTCGCGCAAGAGTGCCGGATCGCCGACCTCGAGGAGCGACTCGAAGCTATGAATGAGCATCTAAGTAGGTCCAGCGAAGACTTCTCCAGCGACTCCACTAGCGGTCAGTAGGCTTAATCCGTGCTACTCGAATGAACCCCCCAACAGGAGTGAGGACTACTGTCTATTCGAGCGAGAACCGGATGCAGAGATCATGAACGTTGCACTCACTACGAACACCTCTTCTCGTAATTAAATACTCAATTTAAATAGGGGCGGTGACATGTAGACAACAATGCCATCAGAGAAGCCCGATCCTAATGATGAGGAAGACGAGTCAGAGAAACCTAAGGAAAATAAAGATAAAAATGGGACGGAGGACTCCAAGTTTGACGACACTGAAGAAGCAGATAACGAAGAAGAAGAGGAGGAAAGCAGAGATGACGAAGAGGACGAATCCGACCCACAGACTGTTTCAAACCCCTTCTACTACGGATCATTTGATAATGAACTCAAAGAATTGAACGAGACACTTAATCAGATCCGAATTCCTACGTTAGCTTTTCAACAACTAGCAAGAGACACGGAGTCGATCAATAGGACTTTAGAACAGATCGCAGAAGAGTTCACAATTCCGCAACAGGAATTACAGGGCTTTGCGCGACAGCTGGAGATGACGCAGGAGCAGTTCAAGCAATTTGATGCAGCAAATAGAGCGATTGCCAGAAGCATCAACCCCGAAATATTTGATATTTACAAGGACATCGAAGAATCATCTATTTTAAATTTGTATGAGGTTGTAGCTGCAATTAATCAGATTGAAGCTGAGGAAGAAGTGGAGGCGGTTGAGGAAGGAGACGAAGAAAGAGCCGAAGAAATTCGAGAAGTTTCTGTTTCGAATGGGATTGAAAAGAACACATACAATTTTGTGGCGACATACATTCTCAATGGTGGTGATGCCTTTTCAGAGACAACAACAAAAGGTGCTGAAAGAATCCTTCTGAGCGACCCGGTTTGGGAAAAACGACAGGCTTTCACAGAGTTGGTGAGGACTGCAGACCAACAAACGAGGGTTGTCGTTGAGATGATTACCCATGTTGCCCTAACCTTTCTTGTTTTTCTGTTTTTGCCTTCTTCTGACTCGGAGGATGACGAGGACGATAACTACGAAGACGATGAGGATGAGGAATAAGCCCCATGCTCGGTAACATTGGCCGGTGGATCAGTAAGGACAGGGAGGAGGTGATTTTCATTCCTGTTCTAGTGTTCGGTTACATCTATGTCGAATTCGACGAATTAACGCCTTACTTTAATCCGTTCTCATTTGGGTTTTCTGAGCGCGCATTTCTCCTTCTCACAGTTGTTTGTGTGGTTGTCGCTTCTATCCTATATACGGTTCTTAATGCATTGAGTTCAGATCTTTCAAAGTCAGAAGCGCGAGATAAACTAAAATCGCTTAGTGGTAAATCGAAGCTCTTATTAACAGTATTAGTTTTAATTTACATTGTTTTATTATTGTCTTCCATCGGAGAATTAGTATTGAGACTGTATCATCAAGACCTTGTTATAATCGGGCTAGCTATGTTTTACCTTGTACTGATCACTGTGAGTACAACTGAATTTATGATGAAATGACTTTCAAGCCCTGTGTTCAACACGATTTTCAAAATATTACCGAGATCTAACTGAGATTGGAGCGGTCACTTCGTACGTGGACTTACCGTGCCATACAGATGGTTTTCGTCTGGACAGAACGTCGTGAGAGACAGAAGTGATGGCACTTCGGGGAGTCCCACGTAGAATCGTCTGATCAACTGTATATGAACACGAGCACGGATTTTCTGTGTTCATCTCTCTCGATTTTGGTTATCCATCTTATTAGAATCTCTTCAGCCATTTTCCCACCATTGTCGCTCTAACACTAGACCAACTGGTATTGAAAAATTGAATCAGTGTTCACAGGTCCGCTTTCGAGTCGTAGATCGGTTACGCAACTCTCACTCCAGTCATGAAGTGGACCGTCACGAATTGTTACTTGTTGCGTCGAGTTCGCCCGCGTCAAGTTCTTCATCCAGAAACGCACGACCGTTCTCACCGAGTCGATAGAGACCTTGGGCGATTCGCTCGACGAGTCCGTACTCCTCGAGTTTGGAGAGCCGAACGCTGGCATGGCTGCGAGAGCACACTTCGAAATTCTCCACAGCCTGCGGAGTGAGATTTCCCTCATCGCGCATCGTTTCCATGATGCGTTCGTCGACCGGGCGCATCCAGTCGGCTCGTTGTCGTACCACGTCTCTAGAGGCTCGATTAGCGGCCATAGGTGTACCGATAAGTACGATATCGTATCTAAACCGTTTGAATCTGTTGGTGAATTCTTCTCCTATGAATGTAAATCGTTATGAAGCTATTTGTAAGCGGAGTCTCAATACCCAGTCGATCCGTCCCTTTCGGGCCAAAAGGTCCGACGTGTCTCAGCACGCCGGGGGTCGGGTCACCCTCTTCACGAGGATTTCCGACCATGCGAAACGAACGCTCGAGGGGTCATAGAGATTACCCCATAGACGACCGTACAGCCAGCCAGCGAGACGGCCACGACCACCCCGCGATCAATCCGGACGACGAAGCCATCGCACTCCCACTTCTCAGCGATCACGCGCTCGTCGTCGTCAGCGAGGACGCCATCCTCGAGTCCCGCGGAGGATCCCACCGATGACCGACTCGAGGTACGTCGTCCCCACGGGTCGGGGCTACCTCGGCACGCACGCCGTCAGCACCGATCGGACGGTCACGCTCTCGACTGCCGTGCTCGGCGACCGGGACTGGACCGACCGGTCTCGAGTCCACGCCGTCGCCCACGAGGACGGCGTCGCACTCGTCCCCGCGGCCGAGTCGACGGAGCCGATCGCCGCGTACGTGCTGTGCACCCGCCACGACGCCGCTCGAGTCGCCGTCGGCTCGGTCGTCGTGGCCGAACTGGGGCTCGAGCCCGGCGATTCGGTCCGCGTCTACGATCTCGCGGTGATCGACGACCGACCCGGCCTGTTGCTCGTCGACGCGGCGGACGATCCGTGTCTCGAGGTCGATGCGGGGGCCGACGGTGAACGCGACGCGGGGGCCGAGCCGTGAGCGACGATCCCGACGATTTCGACGATTCCGAGCCGTCCGGCGTCCCCGAGGCGATGACCACCGAGTGGTTCATCGACCACCTCGAGGAGCTCGACGCGCACGTCGCGCGGCTTCTCGAGTCGATCCCGGACACGGAGGCGTTCGACGACGAGACCCGTGCCCGGACCAGGCGTCGCTTGCGGGAGATCCGCGCCCAAATCAATCCGCTGCTGGTCGCGCTCCGCTCTCGCGTCGAGACCGACGACGGTCACTCCTGCGGGACCACCAACGCCGGTCGCCCGCACACTGAGTCCGACGACCGAGGCTCTCAGAGCGAGTCCGACGATCCGCCGCCCGAGTGACGGCTCGGACACTTCCCGACGCCCCCGTATCGTCGTGCAACCACCCACACCATTCGACACCGATGCCATCACCGACAGCAGCCGAGACCGACGAACCGACCCGCAACCACCCCTCGCAGCCCGACCGATGCAACGGGTTCGAACAGCTTCGCGAGCGTCTCGAGACCCTCGAGGCCAGCCTCGAGCGCAAGGACGACCGGATCGACGACCTCGAGCGGGACCGCGACCGACTCGAAGCGACCGTCGACCGGCTGGGCGATCGAGTCGCGGAGCTCGAGGCCGAAACCGAACGGCTCGAGAGCGAAACTCAACGCCTCGATAGCGTCACCGACGCGGCGCTGAACAAGGCCGGCGCGAACAAGGAACGGATCGCGGAACTGCAGTCCCGCGAACTCGAGAAGGGCGCCCACCTCCGGACCGAACACGTCGACGAGCACGCGGTCACCGTCCCGGAGGGTCGCCTCGAGCGGATCGAGAAGGACGACGGCGCGGCCTACTACCGACTGCCGGAGCACGCCGACCCGCTCGACCGGGACGACGCCGTCTCGCTCGCCTACGGCGACCTGCTCCCGATCCAGCAACTCGCCCGGATGGACGACCAGCGGCGTCGCTCGGCGGCGAACGCCCTCCCCACTAGACTGGCCGCGAAACTCTGGCAAGCACGAACCGATCCGAGCGTCGGCGACGATCCGTGGGAACGCGGCTGCAAGGACGTCGCCGAGTTCGTCACCGCGAGCGATCTGCGACACTGGATCCGCCGCACCGAACCCGGCATCAGCGAGAGCTACGCGAAGAAGCTGGTCTCGCGGACGATCGATTCCCTCCTGGATCTCTCGAAGAACCGGCTCGCGGTGCGCCGGAAGACCGAACGCAAGAACGGCCTCGAGTACACCGAACGACGGGTACTCCTCCCGGCGGACGCCTCGATCCCCGGCGAGGCGGGACGGGACGAGGCGCTCGACTCGACCCGCCGGACCGACTCGACGAGCCGAACCGAGAACGAGACGCCCGACTCGAGCGACCCAGAGACAGCTGACGTCCACGGATAGGCCCGTCCACGGGGTCGGAACGGCTCTCGAGAGAGACTCCACTCCACTACCCACGCTCCACTGCAGCCACGCGCGGCTGCTCGCTTCACTGCGGTAGCCGCGGGTCCGTCTCTCGAGCGGTCCTCGGCGGTCAGGTCGGAGACGCCGAACCGATGCCGTCCGGGGACAACAGCCGTCCACGGAGTCGCTCGAGCAGCGAGCCGTCGGATGCAGTTCTCGAGGCGACGGCGGCCCCCGCTTACTACTGTCTTGCTATCCCCTACCGCAGCTATTTCCGCCTGGCGAGCGTCCCGTCAGCTATGTATCGTGCAATCCTCCCCGAGGGGCAGATCGACTGCGATCGATACGAGCACTCCGAGAACGGCATCGAACTCTACGACGCGGACGACGAGTTCATCGCGTTCGTTCCGTACGCGAACTTACACGCGGTGGCGGATCAGGACCTCTACACGAGCGGACGCGGGGACGAAGAGCGGTCGATTATGTGAGCAGCTCTCGGCACCACGCAATCAGGCCGGCTGCTGATCGATCGCCTCGAGCTGTTCTCGGTACCGATTCCGAACCGTCACCACGGTCGTCTGTGCGGTGTCGGCGACGGCTCGCTGCGGGATCGTCTCGTCACAGAGCAGGCCGGCCGCGTAGATCGCCGCCGCGGCGAAGCCGGTCGGGGATTTCCCGGAGTGCAGTCCCTGTTCGGTCGTCGCGTCGATGATCTCGACGGCCTTCGTCTCGACGTTCTTCCCGACGTCGAGTTCGGAGCAAAAACGAGGAACGAACTGACGCGGGTTCGTGGGCTCGAGATTGATATCGAGCTCGTCAGCGATGTACCGATAGGTTCGACCAATCTCTCGTTGATCGACGCGTGAAACGGAGGTTACCTCCTCTAAGCTGCGCGGAATATCTTCCTTCCGACACGCCGTGTAGAGGGCGCTGGTCGCGACGCCTTCGATCGAACGGCCGCGGATGAGGTCCTGATCGAGCGCCTGTCGGTAGATGACGCTCGCGGTCTCCTTGACGGGTCGCGGAACGCCGAGCGCGCTGACCATGCGGTCGATCTCCGAGAGCGCGTACTTGAGGTTTCGTTCGCCGGCGTTTTTGGTCCTGATTCGCTCCTGCCAGACGCGGAGTCGGTGGAGCTGGCCGTGCTTGTCGGCCGACATCGAGTGACCGTTCGCGTCCTTGTTGCGCCAGTCGATCGTCGTCGTCAGCCCGCGGTCGTGCATCGACTGCGTCAGCGGCGCGCCGACGCGGGAGAGTTCGTCGTGCTCTTGGGCGTTGAACGCCCGCCACTCGGGACCGTAGTCGATCGGATCTTCGGTCAGGACGAGACCGCACTCTTCACAGACTCGTTCGCCGCGGTCCGGGTCGTGGATGATCGTATCGGTTTCGCAGTCAGGACACAGCCCGGGCTCCGTTTTCGTTGATTCTGTCTCCGTGTGATCGATAATGGACCGCGTCATCAGTAGTGGAAAGAGCCGTGCCGGCACTGTAAGGGGTTCACATGGTTTCGCGAGAAACGCTGACTTACCGCTTCGATCGCCGACTGACGACGAATATTCGCTCAGCCGTCTTTCTACGCGGGTTGTCGAGAGTTGCGAGCGACTATCACGCGGTGGGAGTCGCAGCGAGCGGAGCAGTATCGACGCGATATCGCCGTCCCCGATCGAGGCGGCCGGCGAATCGTGTCGAGTCGCGTCCCATGCTACGGGTGGCCGTCGGCCGGAACCGGTTTCGCCCTCCTGTGTTTAGTGTGGACACGAAACGTGAAATGCGGCAATTGTTCCGACGGAGGACCGGCGTAAATCACGCGTTCACTGCGTAAATTCGAGTTTCTCGTGCGAACTGTCGCTCGACTTTATGTCGCTACGAGCAAACGTTCCGAACCAGTGTCGTGTCGCATCTTTGCCCCTCGACCCGGAGACGCATTTCGTTGCCCCCGACTCTTTCGTACGTACGCGAAAGATACTCGACCACAATCGATCGATACCGTCCGCCCCGATCCGCTGCCCGGATCGACCGCCGAGGTATCGACTCGATGTGGTATCGGCAACGCCGGGAAGTGTATCCGTACCCGCTTTGCAGCCGGTGCGAAACGTGGCCGTCCTTAAGAGTGTCAGTATTGGTGTACAACTTGGTGTGTCAATCGTGATTGCGATTTGCCGATCAAACAGACAGCGGAACCCGTCGACCCGACAGTATGGTAGACGTTTCTCGCCCAACGGATGGGACTGGACCGGCCGTTCAGGGCCTGGAGGTCGAGAGTAATGTCGTCGATCGATACCTCGCTTCCGGACGAGATCGCGTCGGTCGCCGACTCAGACGAGGAGCAACGGCTCTCGAAAGACGTTATTTTCGAGCTCCTGAAAAACCGCCGCCGTCGAGAAGTCCTCGCGTACTTGCTCGAATCCGACGAAACGGTTACGCTCGGCGAACTCGCCGAGCAGATCGCTGCCTGGGAGAACGATACCGAGGTCAACGCACTCAGTTCGGACCAGCGTAAGCGAGTGTACGTCGCCCTTTACCAGACGCATCTGCCGAAGATGGACGATGCCGGCATCGTCGAGTACGATCAGGACCGCGGCCTGATCTCGCTCGCGGACAACGCCGACCTGTTGATGATGTATCTCGATACGGATACGCATCGACAGGATCGATGGGACCGATGGTACGCGACGCTCAGCGTCGTGGGAGCGGCGGTCGTCACCGGTGCGTTCCTCGGCGTCCCGCCGCTGTCGTCGATTCCGACGCTCGGACTCGCCGGCGTCGTCGTCGTCGCGTTCTTCCTCCTCTCGGTCGCACACGTCGCGACCAACCGACAGCTGGAGCGCAACGTCGATGGTAAACTCTCGCGAATCGAGTGACCGTACTGTCGGACTCGTGCCGACGTTTCCGGCGACACTGACCGCCCTGCTGGTGACAGCCGCGCCGACGGGTGGCAACGTTCGCACGGTGTGACTCTTCTCTCTCGCGCTCGCTGCGTTCCCGTACGTCTACTGCTCCACGCGCGTCTCCACCTACACGCGTCCTTTTCAACACGCCTCCTTCCACACGTCTGGTGGTTCGCCGCTCGTTCTTCGAGATCCGCTCGTCTGTGGTCCCGCGTCAGCCGACTCGAGGAACTCCCGAAGAATACGATCGCCGTCATCGGCGAGGGTGAACCGGCGGGGGACTACGTCGAGACGACCGTCTCCGAGAGCGCGCTCGAGGAATCGATCGAGCGCGGCGTCCGGCGTTTCCGGCTTTCCGGCGCAGTCGACGATAGCACGTCCGTCGACAGCTCGACGCACGTCTCCATCGACGAGGAACGCGCCGACCTCCCGCGACGCGTCCGTCGGCGAGGGCGACGCCATCGAGGGGGCGTCGAGCACGCCGTCCGAAGCCGCTAACTGCTCCGTCTTCGCCCCGCGATCGGCGTGCCCGTTCGGTCGCACGCGACTCGTCTCCCGATTCCTGTCACCGCTGTGGGTAGGAAGGACTTTTATTCACGGATCCCGAAGTACTGACTGGCTCCCGGCGACCGTCATCCAGTACCGGAGCAGTTCGCGTGCCAGCATCTGTTTCCGATTCAGGCGCGGGAGCCACCTTTCGAACTCACACCGCGAGCCGTGGCTCCGGTTCGATTGTCTCGTTCTACACCTTCGGAACGGGCTCCGGTTCGGGTCGGTCGGCGGGAGCGTCGATGTCGAGCGCTTCGTAACAGAACCGCTCGAGGTTTCGCGCCTGCTCGTCCCAGCTGAACCGCCGTACGTCCTCGCGAGCGCGCGCGCCGAGTCGCTCCCGAAGCCGCGGCGAGTCGAGCAGCATCGTCAGTTTGTCGGCCAGATCCCGCGGGTCCCCGACCCGGGCGAGGAGCCCGTTCTCGCCGTTGGCGAGGTAGGTTTCGATGCCCTCGAGATCCGTCGTGACGACCGGGAGCTCACACGCCATCGCCTCGACGTTCGCCATGCCGAAGCTCTCGTCGTGACTCGGCAGGCAGAACACGTCGGCGCCGGCGTGATAGGACGGCAGCTCCGCGTTGGGAACCTCCCCATGGATAACGACGGCATCCGAGATCCCGAGGGAGCGGGCTCGGCGTCGCACCCACTGATCGTCGCCCCTGCCGACGACGTGGAGTTCCTGGCGCCCCTCGAGATGCGACACCGCCTCGAGTAGGTCGCCGATGCCCTTGGCTTCGATGAGCCGACCGACGAAGAGGATGATCGGGTCGTCGCCGTCGATCGCCGGATCGACGCCCGGTCGGAACTGATCCGGATCGATGCCCGGATAGATCACCTCCCCGATATCGCAGTCGAACGTCTCCGACACCTTCCGGGCTGTATCGT
Organism: Natronorubrum marinum; assembly: GCF_052040125.1. Classification (NCBI taxonomy): domain Archaea; kingdom Methanobacteriati; phylum Methanobacteriota; class Halobacteria; order Halobacteriales; family Natrialbaceae; genus Natronorubrum; species Natronorubrum marinum. The sequence continues at coordinate 117,752 of NZ_JBPPFV010000005.1, read as the reverse complement.
CGGAGTTCGCCAGAATCAGCTCCGTCCGGGAGAGCGCGTCGCGCAGTTTGATTCCGAGACCCACGTCGGAGAACTGGTGGAAGGTGTAGATAGTCGGCACGTCGGTCAGGTTCGAGAGGAGGAGATCGTCGAGGAACTGGGCGGTAACGAGCACGTCGAGGTGGTCGTCCATGTGGTCGATCACGTCGTTTCGAGCGGCCCAGTACGTCATGAGGAGTTTCGAGTGGTCCTGATCGGTGAGCGGACTCAGCGCATCGATCGAGTGGAGCCAGTGGTCGTCGAACGACGGCGTTTCGACGACGGTGACGTCCGATTCGGTCAGCACGGACGACAGCTCCCCTCGCTGCGTGTAGAGGTAGACGTCGTTCGATCCGCTGAGTGCGGCGGCCAGCTGCTGGGTGTAGACGGCGATTCCGCCGGCGTGGCGGGTCCCAGCAGCGTCGTGATAGAACCCGATTTGCATACCCAGTGAGATGTTCTCGTACTGCTTTGTTATCTTCAGCGTACTATCCGTCCGTCTCATATGTTGGTCGAAACCGCAAGACAGTAGCCCTGATGCCGACTGAGAGCGGTATCGGTTCTCGGCCCATCTCGGTCGCTTCACGCCCGGCAGTCGGCCAACGGTATGACTGCTAAAACAGCGGGTATGTGGAGGATTACAATGATTCCGGTTGGGGAGCCACAGGTCAGTGATAGCGAACCCGTCTCTCCACTCCCGATGGTCGAATCGCCCGTCGAAGTCCGCCGGTGCAGTCGACCGTTCGTGGCTCCGACGCTCGATTAGTGGAGGCGTCGCGTGCCGTTCCGGTGGCTCGCGTCGAAACGACGCCGACGACCAGCGACTACTCGAGCGTGGCGCTCACTGACCGTATCGTCGACGGGTTCAAGGCGACGCTCGGCGCCCGCCTCGTGAACAACCTCGCGAACGGGCTGTTGATGCTCGTGCTCGCGCGATTCCTGTTGACGAACGACGAGTACGGGCTGTTGTTCACCATCATCTCCGTCATCGCCGTCGCCCAGCTCGGTGCCGACCTCGGGATCGGCCGCTCGGCCGCCCGCTACGTGTCGGACAAGAAAGAAACCGAGCCCTCGACGATCCCCTATCTCCTCCGGTCCTCGCTCGGCTACCGGCTGGTGTTGCTCGCGATCGTTTCCGGTGCCCTGGTGATCGCCCGCGAACCGCTCGCCGCCGCCCTCGATATTCCGGCGCTCTCGACGCTGATGGTGGTCGCCGTAGGATACCTGATCTTCCAGTCGTTGTTCTCCTACCACGTGACCCTTTTTCAGGGGTTCAATCGAGTCGATCTGAGCGCGATCATCGAAGTCGTCAACAACGTTTCGCGCCTGGTGTTCGTCGTCATCCTGACGGCCCTCGGTCTGGGCGTCGCCGGAGCGCTCTTCGGGTACGTAGTCGGCGTCTTCCTTGGAACGGTCGTCGGTCTGGTCTTCCTCTACCGCCGATTCTACACGCAGTACGCCGACGGCGGGGGGAGCAAGTCGCTCCGGAACCGGATGTTGAAGTACAGCGTGCCGCTGACGGCGACCCACGGCGCCGGCGTGCTCGACAGGCAGATCGATACGGTCCTGGTCGCGTTCTTCATCAACCCCGTCGCGGTCAGCTACTACGTGCTGAGCAAGCAGATCGCGGAGTTCGTACTCGTTCCGGCCGGCTCGCTCGGGTTTTCGGTCTCGCCGACGTACGGCGAGGAGAAGGCCAACGATTCGCTCGAGCACGCGGCGGACATCTACGAGACGACGCTCGAGTACATGTTCTTACTCTACGTGCCGGCCGCAGTGGGGTTGATGCTCGTGGCGGAGCCCGCCGTCACGCTCGTCTTCGGCGCCGAGTACGCCGGCGCGGCACCGGTGTTGCAGGTGCTCGGCGTCTACGTCGTCTTCCAGGCGATTACCGGCGTGACGACGCAGGGGCTCGACTTTCTGGGCCGGGCGAAAACGCGGGCGTACGCGAAGGGATCGACGGCCGTCGCGAACGTCGGCCTCAATATCGTCATGATCCCGATCTACGGGGTCACCGGCGCTGCCGTCGCGACGGTGATCACGTTCGGCGTCTACACGCTGGTGAACGTCTCCGTCATGCACAGCGAACTCTCGCTCGACTTCGTTCGGATCGCTCGTTCGCTCGCCGTGACGACGGCTATCGCCGGCGGGATGGGTCTCGCGGTATTGCTGTTGCTGCCGTACGCGTCGAATCTGCCGGCTCTGTTCGGCGTGATCGGTGCCGGGGTCGCTATCTGGGGCGTGTTGATCACGGCCAGCGGCGTGATCGACCCGCGCGAGACGATCGCCCAACTGACCTGAGCGCCGGTGACGATCGTCGGTACCGGTCGCGAGCGCCGGCCGCGATTACTGATCGCGGACGTTGTACTGCACGTCGACCGCGGCGTCGCCGCGGAGGGTGAAGTCCTCGATGTCGCCGTCGAACCAGTAGGCGTCGAGGTGGTTGCCGACGATGCCGCGGACGGCTCGGCCCTCGATCACGTCCTCAGCATCGATCGTCGCGTCCTGATAGGTCGACTTGAAGACCGCGCCGCTCGCCTCGAACGCGTACGCGCTCGGCTCCTCGTCTCGGGTCCCGTCGATGACCAGCGCGTGAGGGAGCAGTTCGTGGTCGCCGAAATCGTCCGGATCGATCGTCTCGCCGTCGAGGCTGACCGCGGCCTCGCCGTCGATGATGGAAACGTCCGTCAGCGCACCCGAGAACTGAAACGTCAGGCTGTCGTCGGTGACCGAACTCTGGACGGTCGAGCCCGAGATCGTCGTCGCCTCGTCTTCGGGCTCGTCCTCGGAGTCGAGTTTGATCGTCCCGTCGACCGTAATCTCGAAGCTCGTCGGCTCGCCCTGGCCGTCGACCTCGAGGGCGTGCGGGAGGTCCTCGCCGTAATCGGCCGGATCGATCTCCTCGCCGTCGAGTAACACCGTTGCCGGACCGTCGACGGTGAGCTGGTCGAGGTCGCCGCTGAAGCGGAAGGCATCACGCCAGTCGGCGACGACGCCGTGGGCCAGGGACCCTTCGATCTCGGTCGCGTCGTCGATCGTCGCCCCCTCGTAGTTTGAGGGTTCGACGTCGCCGTCGATTCCGAACTCGTATCGGGTCACGTCCGAACTGTCGCCGTCGAAGAGGAGCGTGTGCTCGAGGATGTCGTCGAACTCGTCGGGGTCGACTTCGGTACCGTTGACGCGGACCGTCGCGTCGCCGGCGAGGCTGAGGCGTTCGATCTCTCCCTCGAAGCGCCACGCGTCGAGGTAGTCGACGACGGTGCCCTTCGCGCGGGTTCCGTCGACGGTGGCTGCGCTGTCGATCGACGCGCCGTCGTCGTCGCTCGGCTCGACCTCGTCGCTGACGACGAACTCGTAGCTCGTCGAATCGTCGGTCCCGTCGCCGTCGAAGACGACGACGTTGGGGAGTTGTTCGTCGGTGTCCGCGTCGGCGCTGCTCTCGCTCGCTGATCCTCCGGACGCGGCCGCCTCCGCGGAGGTCGGCACGCCGTCGGGGATCGAGAGGTCGGGATTACTTCCGGCTCTCGACGTGTTGACGCGCCCGTGCGTGCCGCCCGAGACCGCACCCCCGTCGAGGGAGATCGACGCTCCCCGGTGCGTGAGTACGGCCGCGCCGTACTGGCCGGCGTCGAAGTGACAGTCCTCGACCGTGCAGCCGCCGGGTTGCCAGACCCACAGCGGGCGGCCGGAGCTCTCGCTGTAGTTGCCCCAGCTGCCGTAGTCGGTCGAGTAGTCCGTGTTGTCGTTGTACGCGACGCAGTCGCGAAGCGTGTCGTTGCGGTTGGCGGCGCGAAACGTCGTGACGCCGTTGTTCTTGCCGAAACACCGCTCCCACGTGATCGAGCCGCCTTTGGCGCTGTTCGAACAGTACCAGCCGTTGTTGGGGTAGCCCTGCACGTTACACTCGCGGAAGATCACGTCGGCGCCGGCGGTAGCGTGATAGAAAATCGCGCCGGGACCGTGGACGAAGCTCGCTCCCGACTTGTTCGCGCCGTCGCCGATGTAGATGTTCTCGAACTCGACGGTTCCTCGAGGAGCGGTGATCGAGAAGATGAAGCCGTCTCCCTGGTAGAGACCGCTGATCCCGATGTTTCGGATGGTTGCCGCGCCGTCGACGACGAACGTGATACCGTTTCCGTTCGAGACGTCGACGAGCTTGTTCTCGAAGGTCTCGTCACCGATCCTGATAACCTGTCCGCGCGCCTCGATGACGTCGTAGTCGCCCTCGTCGGCGCTCGCACCGGTACTAAATACCGCCGCGGCAGCGGTGGTCGCTCCGGCCAACTTCATGTAGGATCGCCGGCCGAGTAATTCACTGCTCTCGTCATTACTGGTCGACGACAGTTCGTCGCCGACGCATCGATCGTCATCCGGTACCGAAGATTCGCGTGCCATGCAATCGAGTAATCTAATACTACCACCATAAACTTTCTCCTCTACTTTACTTAAAATTTACAGACTATATCTCAAATCGGAATTTTTATTCACGAAATCATCGACAAATCATCTCGGAATTTTATATATCGTCGTAACTGGAGGGCGTCCCGAGTAATCGTAACTTACCGTTGATACGGCTACGAGATCGCCTCTGCCCCAATAGTAATACGCTATTACTTCGATTTCCGGTCCGTTCAGGGGGGTAGAAACTGACTGAACGGTTCGATACGGCGGGACACCGGACTGACAGCGGCCAGAGACTTATCCGCTAGAGAGACGGTTAAGACGGAGCGCACTATCGGTGTAGCGGGAGAACGCGGCTGTCACGTTCGGTGGGTATACTGGTGGAGTTGGAGTCGAAGTGGCAGGGAACGTAGAATGAAACGTTACCGAAACGAACAAAAAGAAGCTGGCAGCGAAGCGCGGCGGTGAGTTTGTCAGCGAAGATGGCGGATATCGTCAACAGGGTGCGAACTGAGCTCCCAGCGAGCACTGGATCGGCGTCGACGGTCAGGCGGAAGGAAGTTGTCCGCGGGGGTGAGGGAGTGAGGTGGTAGTGAGGGTGAGAGAGTGAGTCGTCAGCGTGGATGGGGGCTCAGTCGTCAGCGAAGATGGAGGGTGAGTCGTCAGCGGGGAGGGGCCGAGTCGTCGGAGGGGGTGGAGGGGTGAGTCGTCAGCGAGGAACGGAGGGGGAGCGGTCGATTCTGGCGTCAGCGGGGTATCGACTATCTGCCGTCAGTCGCCACCGGAAGCGGCTTCTTCGGCGCTGGTCGGCGTGCCGCTCGGAATGAACGCTTCGGGATCGGTTCCCGAATCGCCCTCGAGCTGGACCGACGAGCCGGCGTGTTCGGTGATACCGGCCTGATCGTCGTAGTCGGTGTCGCGGACGACGACTTCGGTTCCCTGTCCGTTGGCGCCGGCGTCGATCGCGGTGTGGTTGCCGTTCATCTCGATCTGGCAGTCCTCGATTTCGATCGTCCCGGGGGCCCAGGCCCAGATCCCTCGGCCCGCGTAGCCTTCTTCGTCGACCAAGATGCCGGAGTTCGTCACCTTGCTCCCCTCCGTCGCGAGACGGAAGTGGGAGACGTGACAGTTGGCCGCGAAACAGCTGTCGATGTGGATCGTTCCGCCGCCGTTGTTTCCGGGCGCGGAGCCGTAGACCGCGTTGTCCGCGAAGCCCTGGATGTTGACGTTCTTCATGTCGATGTGACCCGCATGGTCGGGATTGATCCAGAACGCGGTCTGTCCGTGACCGGTCGAACTGCCGTTGCGTTCGTCGGAGCCGTCACCGAGGTAGACGTTCTCGACCGTACTCGAGCCGCCGGCGTCGGAGATACCGAACGTCGCGGAGCCGGCTCCGGAGGTGTTCTTGCCCTCGAACCCGATGTTGCGGATGGTCCAGTCGCTCCCGACGGCCGTGATCGTCACGTCCTGCCCGGTGGTCATGTCGAAGAGTTTGTTCTCCCAGGTCTCACCGTCCGCGATGGTGATCTCCTGGTTTGCGGCTTCGATGACTTCGTAGTCTTCCTCGTCCTGTGCGGCGGCCGTGCCGGTCGTACCGAGGCCGGTTGCGGCGGTCACGATCGCTGCGAGCGAACGCACGTATGTGCGGCGGTGTAAGCCACTGTTACGGTCTGCAGTCGGCGTAGTGTCCGTCTCGGACGAGCGGGGGTTCTGCGCCATACACTTTCGTAACCTGGGCTTACACTCATAAACTTTTCCTTGAGGATATTGCCTAACTTTACAGAATGTGTTTCTATCATTAGAAAACAGAGAACAAAATGCGGGGATTCGATTAAGAAATTGTGAATGTATCTCGAGAAATACGGCGTCCGAGAGTCACTGTTTTCAGCAGAAATCGGATATTACTCCCTCGAGGGGCCGTATACGACCTGTTTTACGAAACGACGATGGCTAGCGGTAGATCGTTCTGACCGTTCAGCGTCGGCTCGAAACGTCGTGAACAATCGGCGATTTCTGCTCGGGACGGTCGGTCGTTCGGCTCTCCATTCTATCGTGCCCATTGATACCGTCCGACGCTGTGGCCGACGGTCGCGTCCGACGGTACGTCCGCTTCCACGTGAGTCAGTTCTGCCTGTCCCCGGCAGCAACCTCGCGCTCTGTCCAACTGCTCGCCGCTCGTCGGAGTCGGCCTGTAGCACGCGCCGTCGATTGCCGGTGTCCGTCGGCGGTGAGCGGGAATATCGCTCTCGAGACGAGCGACCCTCGCGTAGCCGACCCGTCCTCACGGGTACCACTCGCAACTCGAGCGAGAGACGCCGATAGCTCGGCTGTGCGATGCCGTCTACCGGGGCGGACCGTGTTCCGTCGGACTATGACTGCTGACTCGAGACTGCGCCGACGCTCCGCGTCGGTGATTGGTGCCAGCACCCGTTCGCGTGTCCGGACGGTCGCACCCGTCGGTGTCGGTATCCGTGAACCGTGTCTCGCGAAACGCGGGCTCGTCGTACGTTCGACGGGACCGCAGGCGTAATCCGTGACGACCGGCGGACGGACGTCGATCGGTGACGGTCGAATCGTGTCACGTCTCGAGGGTGGCGAGGACGTCAAACCGCTACACGCGCGCAAACAAAATATAAATCGTATAAATCGAGTCAGTCGTCGCCGTCGACGTTGTACATCCGGAACTCGTCGTTCGAGATCACCTTGTTCGTACCCGAGTCCTTCTCGAGGGCCTCGAGTGCGGCTTCGCTGTGGTGGAGCTCCTGGTAGACCTCGATCTCGCGGGTGGTGTCGAACTCCGTCACGATGAAGTTGTAGCCCACACCTCCGTACGCGCCGCTGAAGTTGCCCTCCTCGAATTCATCGGACTCGACGGTGCCGCTAGCGGTCGTCGCGGCGCTGAGGCTCTCTTGTCCCTCAACGCCGTTGATACCGTGATCGTATCGGAACGGGTCGTAGCCGAGCCCGACGAGCGGAACGTCCTCGTCTCCGTACTCCATACTGGTCTCGTAGCCGCTGAACTGCTGGTCGGTGACGTGCTGACCGGGGTTGTAGATGATCGGCGAGGCGAACACCGTCATCAGCCCGAGCACGAGACAGGCACCGAGAAGGAGCGCTGCGACGGCCGTCCCACCCGGGACCGTGATCACGCCCGAGAGCGCACCGATAGCGCGCGCGATCGCGATTCCCGACAGGATCGTCAGGATGATCGCGATGAATCCGATCTGGCGGAACGCCATCGTCGGCGTGCCGACGAAGTAGACGAAGAACATTCCCGTCAGCGGAATCAGCGCGATCGCGAAGTAGTTGACGAACGACTTCGTTTCGGGGTCGAGTCTGGTCCGGCCGAGCCATACCAGCAGGATGAACAGCCCCACGGCGAGCGAGATCAGTGCGAGGTCGAGGAACATCGTCACGAACAGTTCGCCGAGGCTCCCGCCGACTTCGCCGAGCGAGGCTCCGGCCTGGTCGACTTCGGCACTCCCGCCCACGTCTTCCGCGAAGACGCCGCTGACGAGTCCTTCGACGGCCCCTCTGAACCGCGCGTTACTCGCCGCCCAGACGGTGAAGATGACGCCGAGAACGGCGGTGTGGGCGTACGTCGTCGGATGATCGAGCATCGGATGGTCGTCGTACCGTCGCCGGGCGAGATACTGAACGCCGGTGACCGCGGCGATGAGGACGACGACGTTGATCATCTGCTGGGGGTGCATGAACAGCAGCCCGATACCGGTGACGTAAATGAGGAGGCTGAACGGCGAGAGCCCGAACGGCAGCCGTTCGATCGTTGCACGTCGACGGAGGTACGCGAGGAACGCAAAGATGACGACGGGCACCAGAAACAGCGCGTTCGAGTTCGTGTGGATACCCATGTGCGTCGCGATGTTGTTGATCGGGAGCACCATCCAGGAGACGATCGCGGCGACGCCGACCGCCATCCCGCTGCCGCCCATCTCCCGGACGACGAGCGGTACGAACAGCACGAAGGGGAGGAAAGCGACCGCGACGACGAACAGCATTCCGCGCTCGATCGGAACGCCGCCGACGAAGTGAAAGACCGTCGAAATCGCGTGGAATCCGGGGTAGAACAGCTCGTGTGGGGCCAGCGAGCCGTCGATGATGTCCCGGGTCCAACCGAGGTGGGTGAGCGCGTCGCCCTTTCCGGAGAACCGGTAGTTCCTGATCACCGGAAGGCTCACGATCGCCGTGACCGCCGTTCCACCGAGTGCGATTCCGTAGCCCTGTTCGCGACCTCGGCAGGTGAGCGCCGTGCTGGCGGCGATCGCGAGCGCGAACGCGAACGCGATCCACGAAATCGTCGGCGTGGCAGTGTAGATCGACGCTTCGTAGCTGCTCGCGGGATTGGCTCTCGCGACGAGGATCGCGACCGCAATCGCGAGGAAGCCCACGGCGAACGTGACGTTGAGTGTCGACCGTTTCATGCTTTCTCAGAAGGGGCGCTGTCCGGTCCAATAGCGATACGCATGTGTTGGACGGATGGTCATCGATAACGACGTTTGTTATACGGCTCCTATCGGCTCTGCGCACGGAGAAGGCGTCGGTTGCTCGGCCGTTGCGATGTTGTCACAGCCGATCGACGGCTATCGCACGCCGATCCGGGCGGTTCAGTTCCCCCTCCCGCCCACCTCGCAACCGCTCACGCCTCGCCGTCGCCCTTTCTACTGCGCGATTCGTCGCACCGATCGCTCTCCGGTCGGTTCCGACTCCCTCCGTCGGAACCGCTCTCGCTCGGAAGTATGCGCTCGTTACCGATTCCGAACCCGTCGCTATGGGTTGCATTCTCGAATTCAGAACGATCAACGGTTCTGATGCTTTTTGTACTCGTTCGTAATCCGTCGATTCGACAGCGGACAGTGCGCCACCGACACTGTGACGCGATTTGGACCCAACTATGTCATCAATCGTCATCGACCACGTCAACGCCGACGGTACGACTCTCGAGTGTGATGTCCGGACGTCTCCGAACCTCGAGCGGTTCTTCTCCGGTGAATCGTTTCGAACAGAGTACGACGTCTCGATCGAAGACGTTCCCGACGCGGTTCTCGCGATTCCCGTCCTCGCGCAGGTCTGTCCCGTCGCGTGGGCGAACGGCGCCGACGTCTACGTCGACGAGGTCGACGCGACGTTCGCCGCGGCGTTGGACGACGTTCAGGCGTCGCTGTGCTCGATGCACGACTTCCTCGAGGGCGGCACGCTCTACGCGAAAGAAACCGTCGACGTCCACCGGGAGGCGGGTGGCGAGAGCGGCCTGCTCTTTACCGGCGGCGTCGACTCGACCTGCTCGTACGTTCGCCACCGCGAGGAGGAGCCGACGCTGATCAGCATCCGCGGCTGGACGATTACGCCCGACGCCGGCGACGACGATAAGTGGGACCACCTTCGGTCTCGAGTCTCGTCGTTCGCCGACGGCCACGGTCTCGAGACCGCGTTCGTCGAGTCGAACATGCTCTCGTTTCTCGCACATCCGATGCTGCTGGCTCACTACAAGCGCCACGTCGACGGCGCCTGGTACAGCTCCGTCGGCCACGGCCTCGGGCTGCTCGGCCTCTGTGCGCCGATGGCCTACGCGCGCGGCATGGACGACCTCTACGTCGCCGCGACCCACTGGGAGGGGATCGACCTCGAGTGGGGTTCGCGACCCGATATCGACGACCACGTCCGCTGGGCCGGCACGCAGTGTCACCACGACTCCTACGATTTGACCCGCCAGGAGCGACTCGACGCAATCGCCGACTACATCGAGGCGGAAGAGCCGGACCTACAACTGCAGACCTGTAACGCCCGAATGGACGGCAACTGCGGCGAGTGCGAGAAGTGTTACCGGACTGCCGTCGGCCTACGTCTCTCGGGACTCGAGCCGACGGACCACGGCTATCAGTTCGAACACGAGGACTACCGGGAGATCCGGACCGCACTCGAGGAGGGCCAGTGGGTCCTCGGACAGGACGAACGCTACATGTGGGAGGACATTCGAGATCGTACGCGCGAGACGGAACCGTCGTCGCCCGACGAGGCGGCCTTTTTCGCGTGGCTCGACGACGCCGACCTCGACGGACTCGTCTCCGAATCGAGGGCGCCGCTGTCCCACCGAATCCTTCACGCGGGCGCGAGAAACACGCCGGCCCGCGTCTACAACACCGTCTACCCGGCCTGGCGAAGCGCGAAGTCCGGACTGCAGCGCGTGCGGAGTCGCTGACGCGCCGCTCCCGTTCGATCGCCGCTCGTGAAAAAACAGCCCCTACCTGGACAGCGCGTCTACCGTTCGGGAACGCCGTAGTCGACGTGCACGTTAGGAACGCTCGCGGATTCCGGCGCGGGGACGCCGTTCCAGTCGACGAGGTGGACGTTCGTTACCTGGCCGTCGAATCGGAACCGCTGGACGCCGACGTCGATCGACCCTTCCGCGACGCTGCCCGAAACGATGGTCGCTTCCTCGACGGGATCGTCAGTGTCCATCTCGATCTCACCGTCGACGGTGATCTCGAAACTCGAAGGAACGCCGCGTCCAACGATCGTTACGAGGTTCGGGAGTGGTTCAGCGTCGGTCGTGGCAGCTTCGTTCTGTACCGGAGTGTCACGTGCCATACTGTGGTAACCCGAGTATCCCGGTATAAGCTTTCCTGTCGAATTAATGGTAGCTATTTTGGAAATACACTCGGTTGGATACTGACACTACGGTGAACCGCCGTCTCGTTGCTGACGAGAACTGGACAGCCACGGCCGGTATTGGCTCTGTCGGAAGGCCGCTGACGCCGCCGGATCGGTCTGATCGATCATCGCTACTACTGGACACCGAAACCGATCGCGCTATCGCCGGATCGCCGAGAGCGTGTTCACGAAATCCCGAACGAACGGCTGTGGGTCGTCGCGAGAGAGGTAGTCGAACCGCGGCTGCTCGAGGAGCGAGCGACCGATATCGATGACGGCGTCAGTCAGTCCCGGCTTCTCGACGAGATCGATCTCGTCGGTAAGGACGGAGCGGAGATATAACAGTTCGCCGCGGAGGAGGTGGCCGCCGATCCCCGGCTGATAGCTGTGATCGATCAGGTCTCGCATCCCGTTCGCCAGCAGCCAGTAGTAGTACGGAAAGTCCGCGCCGGCCTGTACCGAAAACGGCAGCGACGACCAGAACCGCGGGTTGACCTCCATGAGTTTGAACTCGCCGGTTTCGTCGTCGCGCAGGAACTCGACCATCGCGAGCCCGTGCCACTCGAGTTCGTCGAGCAGCGCCAGTCCGGCCTCCGCCAGCGCCGGAATGCCGACCGATTCCCGAAACGCGCTGGGGCCGCCGGCGTAGCTGTAGCCCCGCCGCTGTCGGTGTTGAAACGTCGCGACCGGCTCGCCCTCGTCGTAGAGGGCGAAGAAGCCGTACTCCTCGGTCGTCGAGACGTACTCCTGAACCAGCGGGACGTGTTCCATCTCGGTCCGCGCGTCCTCGGTACTTCTGGCGTGGCTCGACTCGAGATACTGGGTCGACGGCGGGGCGACGCACCGTTCGGGCGCGTACTCCTCGAGGTACTCGTCGCCCAGAATCGTATACCGCGGTTTGACGATCCATTTCCGTTCCCTGTCGGGGGTCGTCGTGAAGAGGGTTGTCTCCGGCGCGGCGACCCCTGCCGCGTCGGCGGCCTCGAACAACTGCATTCGATCCTGCGCGCGCGACAGCGTCTCGAACGTCGGCCAGGGGGTACTCACGAACTCCGCGAACTCGTCTCTGTACTTCGACAGTACGTAGATATCCGGCTCTCGGACGGGAATAATCGTCTCGACGTCCGGCCGCCTCGCGAGCGAGCACAGCACGTCCTTGTACGCCACGAGGTCCTCGTGTGGCGATGGCGCGCGGATCGCCTCGTCGCAGTACTTCGACGCGAACGCCGGCGTCGTGTCGTCGCTCGAGACGACGATCGTCCGGATGCCGCGGCGACCGAGCGACCGGACGCACGCGACGGTACTCGGCGCGGTGACTCCCGGAACGACTACTGACTGCGTCCCGTCCCAGGGGGCAGTGTCCATACGTCCAGTTCTCGTACGGAATAGAAATGTTATGTCGTGTCTACACCGAGACCCGAGAGCGTCCACTCGTCCGGCGTCGTTTCCTCGAATTCGGTGTCCCGTTCTAAGTCGCGATCGAGTAGCGTCAGCGCAGTCGGCTGGTCCGGCGTCGGGAGCGGAAACCGCGTGTCGGTACCGAATCGGTGTTGGCAGCGTCTCCCCGAACGCAGTGGTGTCGCTTCGGTTCGGGCAATCAGTCAGTGCTGCCGCTAGTACCTGATTGATCGCGTCCCGCGCTGCCGTAATCTCTCGTGGATGGCTCTGCGGCTGAACGCGCAGTTTCGGCTGAGAGATGAGCCGACACAGTATCGACTCCGGACGGCTGTCACCTCGTTTCGTATTCGTCACCGCGCCGATCGAAACCGCGATTCGAGGACTAGTCGGGGCAGATTGCGCGTCGTTCAGTCACTCCATGTAGCCGAGGCCCTTTAGCCGATCCTCGACCTCTCCGAAGTCGTCGTCGACCTCCTCGTCGGTGCCGCCCTGTGAAACGCCCGTCCGTTCGACCTTCGTCGAGGCGGGGGTCGTCTCCTCGTCGAACGCGTCGAAGAGGACGCGACCGTCGGCGTTCTTCGGGACCGGTTTGCCGATGCCGTGGAGCAGCGTCGGCGCGATGTCGACGACGCGCGCGCCGCGAAGCTCCGCCCCGGCGTCGATCGAGGGGCCGCGACAGAGGACGATTCCCTCCTTGCGGTGGCTCGCGTCGTAGTTACCGGTGTCACCGGTCGGCTCGTCGGTGAGCGCGTTTCGCGCCTCGTAGACGCCCCGTCCGTTGACGATCAGGTCGGGCGAGTCGTCGTCGGTCGGGAACAGTTCGTCGCCGTCGAACACCTTGAGCATCGGCTCACCGTCGTCGTCGGTCACCGACTCGAAGAGGTCGGTGAGCTCGTCTTTGACGGCCGGCACCTGGCTCGGATCGACGACCCCGCTGTTGAAGCGTTCGGTGTCGTTGACGTACAGGCAGCCGGCACCGTGGACGAACGCGACGGTCTTCTCGTAGTCGACGTCGTAGAGGGCGTGATCGCCCGGTATCTGTTCGGCGACGGTGTCGACGATCGACCGGGGTAGCGTCGAGACGATCTTCTCCTCGGAGATGCCGACCCGCTCGAGCGCGTCCGTGATCCGGTCCCGGGAGATGCCGAGACTCGAGAGCGCGCCGCGAGTCCCTTCGTCTTCCTGCCTGAAGAGGTAGCCGTCCTGTTCGAGGATGTGGTTGACGTAAACCAGCTCCTCGATCGGACCGAAGCCGTGGTCGGAGACGGTGTAGAGGTCGGCGTCGTGCTCGTCCGTGTAGTCCATCACCTCGCCGAGGATGTCGTCGAGTTTCTTGTAGTGTTCCAGCAGCCGGTCCATATCCCATATGAGGTGCTGGAATCGGTCGGGCGCGGTGAAGACGAAGAAGAACAGCCCCCAGTCGTCGCCGGCTTTCTCCATCTGGAGCTGCATCAGTTCGCGCCGGTTTTCGAGCATGTCGTCGACCGCAACCTCGAACTCGTCGAGTCGGTCCGCGTAGTCGGGGTAGTCGAGACTGATCTCGTAGTCGGGAATGCGCGACTCGATTTCGTCTTTGAGTTCCGGCGGGTGGGTGTACTCCTTCTCGGTCGACGGGGTCATCATGCCGGTGACCATCGTCCCGTCGATCTCTCGAGCCGGGTACGTCATCGGGACGTTGCCGACGTGGGCTGGCGAAAGCTGCTCCCAGAGCGTCGGTTGTTTCATATCGTAACTGGTGTACATCTCGTGCGTGTAGTTAGACGAGAGGTTCTGGAAGCCGTAGAGACCGTGCTTGTCGGGCCAGACGCCCGTCGCGATGGTCGGCCACGCGAGCGGCGTCGTCGCCGGCTGGGTGCTCTCGAGGGTGCCGGAGGCGCCCTCTTCGCGCATTCGAGCGAAGTTCGGGAGCTCGCCCTCGTCGCTCCATTGTTCGATGAGTCTCCACGGTACGCCGTCGAATCCGAGCACGAATGCGCGCTCGGCTGTCTGGGAAGACCTGCTCATGTTTGGATATCTGAGACGTTGGGGGACGTCTGCTGTGCTGGAAGTTACTGGTTGTCGGCTTTGTTATGGGGAGATTTCATTCACCGTCCGGACGATGGCAGGCGAATTTGCTCGATTTGTTGTCGATCGTCGGTGTCCGTCGTCTATCCGTCTTCCACGCCTATACTCGGTCGCTACCCGTGGGGACGACTCTCACCACCCTAAACAGGCAAACCATAACAAAACTATCCGTTGGGTAGCTGTGATGTATGAGACGAATTCATCGACTGTACGCTGGTGGTGGCCGTCGTGGGTAGCGTCGTCATCTCCCTCGACGCCGAACTCGGCTGGGGCTTTCACGATCTCGAGGACCCCCCGGAGCAACGGGTCGAATCGGGCCGCCGCGGCTGGTCCGTCATGCTCGAACTGCTCGAGGAGTTCGACGTCCCCGCGACGTGGGCCGTCGTCGGCCATCTGATGCTCGAGGACTGTGACGGCCGCCACGCCGACCACCCGGCCCCGCCGGGCTGGTTCGATCGCGAACGCGGCTCGTGGCGCGACCGCGAGGATCTTCGGTTCGCTCCGGATCTCGTCACCGACATCCTCGAGGCCGACGCCGACCACGAGTTCGCGAGCCACTCCTTCTCCCACGTCCTCTTCGGCGGGGCGGAGACGGATCGCGAACTGGCCGACGCCGAACTCGAGCGGGCGACCGAGATCGCCGACATCTGGGACCAGTCGATCGACTCGTTCGTCTACCCGCGCAACGACGTGGGCCACCGGGACGTCCTCGCGGATCACGGCCTCTCGGCCTACCGCGGCAAATCTCCGACCAGAGACGGCGTTCGCGGCGTCGTCGACACGACGCTCCGGGATCAGTCGATGATCGTCGAGCCCGAAGTCGACGAGTACGGGCTTGTCAACGTCCCGGCCTCGATGTTCCTCTTCGGGTTCGAGGGGCCGGCACGGACCGTCGCCGAGTCGGTCTGGACCGATCCCATGCTCGAACTCGCTCGTCGCGGCATCGACGACGCGGTCGAGGCCGACGGCGTCTTCCACATGTGGCTGCACCCGAACAATCTGACGAGCGAACGGGACGACCGTCGAATGCGGGCGATCCTCGCGTACCTCGAGCGGCGGCGCGGGGAGACGGATCTCACGGTCGAAACGATGGGGGACGTCGCTCGACAGCTGCAGGGGTTTGAGGGAGCCGGCGTCACGGAACGAGTTAACGGACAGGTGCCGGCGAGCGGTAACTGACGGCTATTGTGCCGCCGGTGGCGGTTGTCTCGCCAGAACCGCCCGCTATCCCGACAAATCGAGCGCACACCGGCGGAACGAATGGGGGTGCTACCGTCCGCTTCTCGCGGGTATGGCGACGATAACAAAGCCCGCTGCTGGTCCGTTTTCGACCGAATGGCTCCACCCTTTCTCGACCGGTGGTCCGACTCGAGCGCGCTGCAACTCGGCGTCCTCGGTGTCGGAAACATCGGCATGGTACATCTGAAGTCCGCGCTCGCGATGCCCGGCGTCGACGTCGTCGCGGCCGCCGACGCGATGCCGGCGAACCGCGACAAGGCCGCTGGCGCCGGCGCGACTCGAACGTACGACGATTACACCACGCTGCTCGAGCAGGAAAACCTCGACGCTGCGGTGGTCGCGTTGCCGCCGTTCCTCCACGCCGACGCGGTCGAGTGCGCTGCCGAGGCCGGAGTCGACGTCTTCGTCGAGAAACCGATCGCGCGAACGGCCGCGGAGGCCGAGGCGATGCTCGAGACCGCCCGCGAGGCGAACATCGCGCTCGGCGTCGACCACACGCTCCGCTACCAGCCGGACATGGAGGGGGTCAAGGAGGCGTACGACGAGGGGAGCGTCGGGCACGTTCCCTACGCCTCGATCACGCGGCTCAACGATCACCCGCTCGGAAAGCCGCCCGCCGACGAGGCCCCGCCGGCCTGGCCGATGGATCCCGACGCCGCCGGCGGCGGCTCGCTCATCGAACTCGGCGTCCACTGTTTCGACCTCCTCGAGTGGCTGTTCGGCGAGCTTGAGGTCCAGGACGCGACGATGGGCAAAACGCTCAACATTCCGGCCGAGGACGCGGCGACGGTGTTACTTCGCGCGCCGGAGACGGAGACGACGATCAACCTCCACTGCGGGACCTATCAGTGGGAACAGCTGCCGGAGGTTAACACCCGACTCCGACTCGAGGGCGTCACGGGAACGATCAGTAACAAAGCGCACATGCCCGGGAACTTCTACGTGGGCGCGGCCAAATCCGCGCTCTCGAACGTCACGAGCCGATTCACCGGCGGCGAGCCGGACGTCTTCGGACCGACGTTCTACCTGCAGGCTCACTACGACGCGCTGGAAGACTTCTGTGAGGCGATCCGCAACGACGAGGCGCCGCCGGTCGGCGGCGAACTCGGCCTGCGAACGCTCGAGTTGGCCGAAACGGCGTACGAACTCGCGGCCGAGGGCGACGGTGCGGAGCTCGAGCCGCCGGAGGTGATGACGTGAGCGTTCACGTGGCCGGCGTCGACGCCGCAGACCGACGCGGCGGGTGGATCGCCGACGTCGACGCGCGACTCGCGTCGTTCGAGTCGCCAACTCGGTCCGTCCTCGAGCCCTACGTCAGCTCGCTCACCGCGACGGATCGAATCACGGTCGTTCCCGACGCCCACTACCCGTTCCACCCCTCCACGGGGATGGTCACCGATCCCGCCGTCGTCGGCTCGATCGCCGACCACCTCGCGGGCTGGACCGAGGCCGACGTCGCCGTCGCCGGGGCGAGCGACGACCGCATCGCATTCGACCGGACCGCCGAGTACTTGAGCTATCCCGACATCGTCGAGCGCTTCGGCGCCGAGGTCGTCGACCTCGCGGACGAGTCGCGGCGCAACAGCGTCGTTACCGTCGACAACGAGCAAGTATCGGTGTCGGTGCCGGAACGACTCCTCGAGAGCACCGTCGTGGTCGTCCCGACGCTGCGGCCGACCGAAGCCGGCCCGGTCGCCGGCGGGATGCGCGCGCTCGGCCGACTCGTCTCGAGCGCGGCCGACGCGGAGTCGACCGCCGTCGCGGCGACGCGAACGGTCGAACCCGCCCTCTCGGTGCTGGACGCGACGACCGCGTACGCCGGCGACCCGATCGCGGCGGACACCCTGTTCGCCGGTCCGACCCAACGGATCGACGCGATCGCCTCGTCGCTGCTCGAGCGATCGATCGAGGAGGATCCGGTGCTCCGCGCGGCGTTCGGCGTGGAAGAGCCGTCGATCACGGTCGAAAACGCAGGCGGCTCCGGTCCCGACGTCGATCTCACGACGCTCAGACGCCGACTCCCGAACGGGGAGCTCCCGCCGCGGGACGAGACCCACCCCGCCGTGACGCTCGCCTACCGACTCTACGCGCGGGTAGCTGGTGACGCCGTCCCGCCACAGCTCGAGAGTGGACGATGACCGGCCAGCGAATTGCGGCCGTCACCGGCGCGACGGGCTTTCTTGGCTCGGCGCTCTGTGAACGCCTGCTCGAGGAGGGCTGGGAGGTGCGCGGGCTCAGCCGCCCTACCTCGGATCGGCCGGATCTCGAGGGGATCGACTGGTACGTTGGCGATCTCTTCGACGACGAGACGCTGCGCGAACTGGTCGACGGTGCGGACACCGTCTTCCACCTCGCCGGCATCGGCCTCTGGAGCGCGGGGCCCGAGACCGTCCACCGGGTCAACGCCGACGGGACCGAGCGCGTCCTCGAGGCCTGCCGAGCCGGCGACGTCGGCCGACTCGTCTTCACCAGCACGTCCGGCACGCGCCGACCGTCGGGCGACGACGAATTCGCCGACGAGACGGACGTCGCGGAGCCGATCGGCGCCTACCAGGAATCGAAGGCGGAAGCCGAGCGACTGGTCGACGACTACGCGCAGGCCGGCGGCGACGCCGTCACCGTCCACCCGACCTCGATCTTCGGGCCCGGCGACGAGGAGTTCACCGCCCAGTTGCTGGCGATGGGACTCGAGCCGACGATGCCGGCGTACCTGCCCGGCGGCCTGAGCATCGTCGGCGTCTCGGACGTCGTCGACGGCCTGCTGTTGGCCGACGAGCGCGGGACCAGTGGCGAACACTACATCCTCGGTGGCGAGAACCTGACCTTCGACCAGGCAGTCTCGCGGATCGCACACGCCACCGACGGCTCGCCGGCCCGGATTCCGGTTCCGGCGATGGCGATTCACGCGGCCGGTCCGGTCGCCGAAGCCGCCAGCGCCGTCGCCGACGTGCGCGTGTTCCCCTTCGACCGACAGATGGCCAAACTCGCGACCAAGCGGATGTTCTACACCTCGAGGAAGGCGGAGCGCGAACTCGGCTACGAGTACCAGCCGATCGAGGCTCACCTACCGGAGACGATGTCGTGGTATCGAGAGGACGTGCAGTAGCGTCGACCGTCGTTCTGAACTGTTTTTTCACGGTGGATTTTCGACCGCGTTCAGCATCGACGGGTCGTCGGCCTCTAGGGCGTTCCACCAGCACGCCAGTACGGCGAGCGTGACCAGTTCGGGCTCCTCGTGCGCGATGCACGACTCGCGATGAGCGGACGGGTTCTCGGGCGGGTGGAAGTGTTTTTCCGGATACCGCGACTTCGGACGGATCTCCCAGCGGAATCGGAACTCGAGGTCGCGCTCGCTGTAGTGGTACTCGTAGCCGTGGTTGGTCCACCACTGAACGTCGAACCGGCTGCTGTCCGTGTCGAATCCGGTGCCGATCGAGAGGCGCAACTCGACTGGGTCGATCGCGTTCGGCACGTACTCCGTGGCCGTCACCAGTCCGTCCAGCCGATCGCGGAAGACGCGTTCGACGGTTTGCAACGCATCCCAGTCGATCGGACCGCGTTCCTCAGGCATTCTTTTCGACGGTGCTGTCCTCGCCGGTACTCATCGCATCGACGAGTCGCGTCTCCTTGAACGAGAGCGCCGTCTTCGCGAACGCGAGGTTTCGACGCGTCGTCTTCCACCGCGAGCGGTCGTCCCATCCCGCGTCGTCGTTCGGCTCCAAACCGTCGACGAGCTCTTCCGGACTCGTCGCTCCGTACTCGTCTTCGAACTCGCGAACCCGCGTTTTCATCTCTCGGATCGCACGCTCGAGTTCCGTCCGCGAGTGCTCGTCGGCAAGCTGCTGGACGCGCTCGAGCCGTCGCCGATCGGGATCGCGTCGGAACTGCGTGGCGTTACCGGTCTCGTTCGTCGACGCGCGTCCGGACTCGGCCAGGGCGAGGAGATGTTTTCGAGCGGTCGGCTCCGAGACGCGAGCTCGATTCGCAATCTCGCTCGCACTCTGCCACTCGGTCGTCCGCCCGAGCACCGCGTCGACGCGTTCGACCGCCGTCGTCGTGGCTTTCCACTCCCGTTCGGCGGCCTCGTTTACGTCCCCCTTGGCGTCAGTCTCCGGAAACGGATCGACGTCGGACACCTGCGGGTCGCTCCGGCCCATACGAACCCCGACGCGCTGTGAAAAAAATAGGTTTTGGGGCGGAAAATATACTTTGCCACTTACGCGGCATCCGTCACCCTCGAGCGATCACTCGATCCGCGGCGCATCCCGCACCCGCTGGACCGGTTTGCCGGCGACTCGCTCGTAAACCTCGAGCAGCTGGTCCGTCGTTCGTTCGATACTCACCTCTTTTACGGCCTCCCGGCCGTTCGAACGTTCCCCGCGCTCGAGGACGTCCATCAGCCCCGTGATCAGTTCCTCGTCGCTGGTGGCGACCCACGAGGGCTCGACGCGGGCCAGTCGCTCGCGGACGTCGCCGGCGTCGACGGAGACGACGGGCAGGTTGCAGGCCATCGCCTCCTTGACCGAGTTGGGGGAGCCCTCGCTGTGGGAGGTCAACAGGAGGGCGTCCGCGGCGTTCATGTAGTCCGGGACGGCGTCGTGGTCGACGCCGTGGACGGTCCGGAGTTCGACCGGCCGGTCGAGCAAGTTGTCGGCCGCGGTGACGATCCGGCGCGCCCGCGGGTAGTTCTTCACCTCGCGCTCGGGAGGATAGGGAAACAGCACCTGGTAAGCGTCGCCGGCGTCGTCCCAGCCGACCCTCTCGCGTGCGCGTTCCTGTGGCTCCGGTTGGAACCGCTCGAGGTCGACTCCGTCGGGAATCACTCGGGCGTCTCGCCCGAGTTCCTCGCGCATCCCCTCGGACATCACGATGACTTCCTCACAGAGCGGCGCACAGAGGCTGCTGACCGGCTTGACCGGTCCGTGTACGTCCGATCCCCACAGCGACAGCACTACCGGCGTTCCGAGCTGGGCGAGCGCCATCGGGGCCATCAGCCCGTAGTGGGCGTGGATCAGATCGTAGCCGCCGCTCGACTCGCTGATGACCTTCGGAACGGTCCGGAGGTAGTCTGTCGGTCCGCGCGCGGTCGTCGCGTCCACCTCGCCCGATACTGCTAGTGTCGTAAAGGAGACGCCGCGTCGCTCGAGTTCGGCCATCTGCTGGTTCATGAACGGTGCGTCCGCGCTGTTCGTGAGGGTGAGGACGTGCATTCCGACTTGCTGTCAGCTACCAGCGACCGGCGTTTTGTTATAGAGCGAACAGTCCGCGCCCGCCGAGACGCAATCACCGACTATCTTCGTTTCAGTTGCTGAGAACGGTGCCATCGGACGGCGACGCTCGAGTTTATCTTCACGTACTCTTATATGTCCGTGGGCGTCCCGAACCGATCCGTTCGTTCGTTTCTATCGAACCGTACGCTGGTTACGTACCCGCTTGACGCCCGCTGTATCGCTGCTGTCGCATCGCTGAATCGTCTCGCCGACGCGCGACTCGCTCGTCCTGGCATCGGTATCCGGTGGCTGAACCTCGTCGTCCTGTCGTCCGTCGGGGGTAGCGGATTTCTGATTTGCGTTTCCGAGTCGTTTCTCTCCCGTCGCGACCGCCGTCTACCGTCGCTGAATTTCCGCACAGCCGATCATATCGGGTAGCTGTACGATTACAAAGGTTCAGCCTCGGATACAGTCTGTCGATGCGGATCCTCGTCTTCGCCAATACGCCTGCACACGTCCACCTGTATCGACATACCGTCGACCGTCTCGAGGACGCGGGACACGACGTCCGCGTCCTGACGCGGGAGTACGCCTGTACCACGGACCTACTCGAGTTCTTCGGCATGCCGTATCGGGTCTACGGCGGCCATGGGACCGACCGCTACTCGAAGCTCCGGTTCGCCCGCGAACTCGTCGGGCAGGTGGCGACGATCGGTCGCGAGGCCCGGCGGTTCGATCCGGACGTGATCTTCGGCCGCGGACCGTACGCGGCTTACGCAGGGATGCTTACGCGCACGCCGGTCGTCCTCGTCCTTGACGACGAACCGGGCGACTTCAACTACGCCGTCTCGCGGCCGTTCGCCGACTGCATCCTCTCGCCGGCGGTCACCCGTCGGGATCTCGGCGACGCCCACTACACCTTCGAGGGGTTCAAGGAGTGCGCCTATCTCCACCCCGACGTCTTCGAGCGCGACGAGGGCGTCCGCGAGTACCTCGGCGTCGACCCGGACGAACCGTACGTGCTCGTCCGGTTCAACGCGCTCGACGCGCTCCACGACGCCACCCTCGAGGGATTCAGACCCGAACAGCGCCGCGATCTGATCGAACGACTGAGCGAGCACGCGACCGTCTTCGTCTCGGACGAGGGAGACGATATGGACCTCGCGGACCTGCCCGCTCGGTCGTACGATCTCCACCCCGCGCTGATTCACGACGCGATGGCCGAGGCGTCGCTGCTCGTCGCGGATACGGGGACGATGGCCACCGAGGCGGCGCTGCTGGGGACGCCCGCGTTCCGATATCGCGGCACCGACGACCACGAGTACGGCGAGTTCCAGGAACTCGAGCGCGCCGGGCTCGCAGAGCAGTTCGACGAGTACGAGGCGGTTCGCGACCGCTCGCTCGAGGTTCTCACGGACGACGACGCCGCGGCCCGCTGGCAGCGTCGGCGCGAGGAGTACGTCGCGGACCTGGTGAACCTCTCGGATCTGCTGGTCGAAGTCGCCGAGTCCCGCGGCGCCGTCGATCGGCTCAGTTCGTCGACTCGAGGCTCCTTACAGGCGAAAGGACGCGAGCAGCCCCAGCTCTAACGGGTGGCTGTCGCTGACTGTGTTGAACTGCTTTCCGCCGAGTCAGGAAAAACGGACAGCGCCTTTCGAAACCGTCCGATGACGCGGGAGTGGGAGACTAACGGTATTTGTGGGACTATTTTTAATTGTTCCCGCGGTAGTAGTGGCTACAATAGGCAAAACGGCAGAGGCCGACGACCGAGGTCGAATCGTGACCCCCCACAAAATTCGGGACAAGCACGGTGATCGATACCGCGTCGTCGAGCTCAAAGACCGGATCGAGCTGATCCCGCTCGAGGATGACCCGATCGAGGGGCTTCGAGATGCTGTCGGCGATGCGTTCAAGGACAAATCGATCGAGGAACTCAAGCGAGAGTCGCGCGAGGCTGCTCGAACTTCTCGTGATTTCGGACCGGTTCGAGTTCGATCGGATGGAGGCGCTTACCTACGCACTCGAGCTCGCAACGGTCTCCGAAGACGAGGACGTTCTGTTCCAGACAGCGGACTACATGGAACAGAACGGACTCACTGCGTTCGATGCGTACCACGCCGCCTACGCGGACGAAGCCCCGATCATTTCGTCGGACGAATCGTTCGACGATATCACGGACGATCGCATCGCAATCGAAGCGAACAGGGGCGAATGACCGAAAAGAGGATGATTTCGATCTCGTCCACCTCGAGCGACTGTCCACTGCGACACCATCTACGCCGATTCCCTCGACCCGCTCGAGTGCCCGATGCGGGCACTGGATAGCTTCCCGGCAACGGCAAGTGCGGTATGTTTCCGTCCGTCCGGTGAACGTTCAGGTCATGTATCAGGATCTGTTACTCGCAACTGACGGCAGCGACGGCGCTCGACAGGCGACCGAGCACGCGATCGAACTCGCCGACGGTCTCGGGGCCACGCTCCACATCGTCTCGGTGTCCGAAGACGGCCCGCACAGTAGCGAAAAACAGGACGCAATGCGCTCGGATCCCGAGGGCGAGGCCGCGGAGGCCCTAGAGGAGGCCGAACGGGCCGCGGCCCAGCGCGACCTCGAGGTGACGACCACCGTCCGTCACGGCGTTCCCCAGGAGGAGATCGTCGACGTTGCCGAGGTAAACGCGATCGATATGATCGTCGTGGGGACCGAGGGCCGGACCGGACTCGATCACCTGGTCGTCGGCAGCGTTGCCGAGGAGATCGTCCGGAACGCGCCGGTTCCGGTCGTTACCGTCCGAGATCAGACAGCGTGAGGTTCGATCGCTCCCTCGGGCGTCTCCGCCAAACGACAGACGAACGGGTACGCTCCCGAAGCGTCGCCCTAATCGAGCACTAGCGTCCGATACGCGATCGATAATTAACCGCCGAGCGACCGATAGGCGTCCTATCGTGTTCCGTCGGTTCACGACGACCCACTGTCGGCCGACGACCGGTCGACTCCGCCGCCGTTCGTCGTCTAGCTCCCGGCTCGCATCCGCGATTCCGTCCCGCGCGGAGGTGGATCTCCGGTGAGCGACGGTACTACAACCGTCGTCGGCGACGTGCTCCGGGTGCTCGTGGTCGGCGACTCGCAGCCGGTCGACGCGGCGATGGACGCGCTCTCCTCGCAGTTCGACTCGATCTCGCTCGTCAGAGAGCGCTCGCTCTCGAGCGGGCTCGACCGGTTGACGCACCTCGACATCCACTGCGTCGTCGCTCCGCTCGAGAGCGGTCCGAACGGGTTTCCGATCGAAAAAATCCGCGATAGGGGCGGCGAAATGCCGGTTATCGCGGTAACCGGGGCGGGCGCGACTGACGACGACGCAGTCGAGCGCGCACTCGAGGCGGGCGCGATCGACGTCCTCGACGCCGACGACCCCCGGTCGCTCCTCGCCGCCCGAGTCAGGAACGCGGCCGAGCGCTACCGACTCGAGACCGCGTCCGTCCGCCGAGACCGATCGATCCTCGAGCGGTCGGACGCGCTCGTCTGGGTGGTCGACGACTCCGCCGCGATCGAGTACGCCAGCGCGGCCGTCGAGCCGCGGCTGGGGTACACGCCGGCCGAACTCGAGCGGACGCCGCTGACCCAACTCGTCCATCCGGACGACCGCGAGACGCTCACCGAGGTGTTCGACGCGGTCTCGGCAGCCCCGTTCGGGACGACCGACCGCGTCGCCGTCCGGATCGGCCACGCCGCTGGAACCTGGCACGCCTACGAGTTGACGTGCAGCAACCGCCTCGCGGATCCGCTGGTCGGCGGCGTCGTGCTGACGCTCTCGGAGACCTCGGCAGCCGACGTCGGGGCCGGCAGCGGCGTTCGGCGGGCGCTCGAGCGCCTCGCGGAGTCGGTGTTCGCGCTCGGGCCGCAGTGGGAACTTCGGTACGCGAACGCGGCCGCCGAGCGGCTGTTCGCCGTGGAGGGCTCCCCGTCGTCCGGTACCGTCGTCTGGGACCTTCTCGACGAGCGCGTTCGGGGGGTGTTCTACGAGCGCTTCCTGGAGGCCGCCGCCTCGGAGTCGCCCGTCGAATTCGAGACGCCGTATCCGCCGCTCGAGACGCGGCTCGTGGTCTCCGTCTACCCCGGCGAAAACGGCGTTACAGTGTACGCGCGCGAGGCACCCGACCCCGGAGCCGTCGCTGTCGACAGGGAGCGGTTCGACCTGCTCGAGTCGGTCGTCGACGGACTCGACGACGGGGTCGCCGTCCTCGACGGATCGACGATCCGGTTCGCCAATGCGGCGCTGCTCGAGGCTGCCGGTGCGGCGACGCTCGTCGGTCGGGAACTGGACGACGTTTTCGACGACGACCTCGCGGCGACGATTCGGGAGCGCGCCCGTTCGTCCGTCGTCCGGTGGATGGAGCCCGTCACCGGGACGCTCACGTTCGGCGACGAACCGCGACCCGTCGACGTATTTGTTACCCCACTGGCGGACGACGATCGAACGCTCTGTGTCGTCCGCGACAGGGACCGATCCGCCGCCGGCGCGCTGTCGGCAATCGATCGATCGATCGCAACGATGGCCGACGCCGAGAGCCGTCCCGCCGTTCGGCAGGCGGCCGTCGACGCGGTCCTCGCGTATACCGGCGCCGACCTCGCGGGCTGGTACCGCCTCGAGGACGACTTGTACAGGCCGGCGGCGGTCGCCACGACGGCCGCGAGTTCGTCGGTCGATCTCCCGCCGATCGATCGCGACCTGCTCGACCGGATCGATCCGGCGGACGGGACGGACGCCGACGCAGACGCGAACGGGGAGCGCGCGACGACCGTCTTCGACCGATCGGAACTCGAGTCGCTCTTCGCGCAGACGGGAATTCGTGCCGAGCGAATCCTCGCGGTGCCGATCGCCGGACACGGCGTCGTGCTCGCGACCAGCACCGATCCGATGGCCTTCGAAGGGGACGGTCGAACGCCGCTCGCAGTCGTTTCGCGGGCGGCGTCGATCACGCTCGAGTCGCTCGAACGCGACTCGACAGTTCGGTCGTCTCGCGCTGAACTCG
Source organism: Natronorubrum marinum (assembly GCF_052040125.1). NCBI lineage: Archaea > Methanobacteriati > Methanobacteriota > Halobacteria > Halobacteriales > Natrialbaceae > Natronorubrum > Natronorubrum marinum. Next base: position 91,722 of record NZ_JBPPFV010000005.1, on the reverse strand, counting down.
AGCGACTCGAGAGTGTCGTCGCTCGCTGCCAGCGCTTGCGAGAGATCGAGCGCACGGTACTCGATAGCGAGACCCGCGACGAGATCGAGCAGTCGCTCTGTGACGCGCTGGTCTCGCTTCCGTTCGCGGAGACGCCGGGATCGATCGAATTGGCCTGGATCGGTCACGTCGATACCGGCTCCCAACGGATCACGCCGGATACGTGGGCGGGCGAGAACGGCGCGTCCCTCGAGTCGGTTTCGGTATCGATGGCGGCCGTGGACCCGGTCCACCCGACGGCGGTGGCCGCCGCGACGCTCGAGCCGGCGGCCGTCGCCGATATCGCCGACGAGAACACCGCACGGAACGGTGCGGAGTGGCGTCGACGGGCGATCGAACGCGGCTTTCGATCCGTTCTGGCCGTCCCGCTCGTGACCGGCGAGTTCTGTTACGGCGTACTCACCGTGTTCGCCGACCGGCCGTCCGCGTTCGACGACGTCACGCGGGAGATCATTATTCACCTCGCGGCGGTCGTCAGCCACGCGATCGCGGCCGTCGAACGGAAACGGGCGCTGCTGGCCGAGCGACTGACCGAACTCGAACTCCTCCTCAGAGACGGCGACGAACCGCTGTCGGTGCTCGCACACCGACTGGACCGACGCCTCGACGTGCAGGCGGTGATCCCCCGGTCGTCCGGCGGATCGACGGTGTACTGTACCGCTCCGACGGCCGACGAGGGGTCGATTCGGGCGGCCGTCGATGACGTCTCAGCGGTCGAATCCGGCCGCCTCGTCGGCGAGCGAACCGAGGAGTCGCTCCTCGAGTTCGTCCTCGCGGCACCGTCCGTCGCGGAGCCGTTCGCGAACCACGGCGGGACGTTGCGGTCGGTTCTCCCGGTCGGCGATCGGACCCGGCTGGTTGTCGAACTGCCAAGCACCGTCGACGTTCGCTCGTTCGTCGGGATGGTCGAACGACGGTACGCCGGCGCGGAGCTGGTCGCCCGCCGCGAGCGAGACCGCTCCGCCCGATCCGCTCGCCCGTTCGACGCCGAACTCCGCAGTCGGCTCTCGGAGCGCCAGCTCCGGACCCTCGAGACGGCCTACTACAGCGGCTTCTTCGAGTGGCCCCGCGAGAGCACCGGGGAGGCGGTGGCCGAATCGCTGGGCGTCTCACAGCCGACGTTCAGCCGCCATCTCCGACTCGCCCAGGACAAGCTGTTCGCGCTGTTGTTCGACGAGCGCGGCGGTGACGACGAGCCGTGATTCAACTCGCTCGAGCCGACGGCGTGAACGTAATCTCGCTCGCTCACGGCGAGTAGTGTTCGATTACCGCGCCGAATCGTCGACGAATACGGCTGTAACCGGTTGTTTCTATCGGGGGGCGAACACTCTGGACGAACGACGCATGAATAGATATAGCGTATTGGTGGCGTATCGATTTCCTATATAGCGTCTACCATCATGTACTCGCGGTCGAATTTGGCTTTCAATGAGCGAGTTCGTGGTAACGAGGAATTATAGCCGCCATCTGCCCGGATGGGGGATTCACCTGTGAGCATCGAGAGCACGGAGTTCGAACACGAGCGGACCGGCGTCCGGTCACAGGCTGACGGCGGGATCGTCACCCAGCTCCGCCTCGATCACTCGTCGCTGTTCCTGCGTCCGACGCTTCGTCACGCGCCCGATGTCACCGTCGAACCGGAGTACTGGACAACCGTTGGAACGGGTCGAACCCTCGTCTTCTGTAGCGTCTTCGGCGACTCGTTCGACGGCTTCGAGAGCGCCCTCGAGATGGACCCGACGATCAGCGAGCCGATTCTCGCCGATCGCTACCCCGACCGACGCGTCTACCGCGTCGAACTTACCAGTCGAGCAATCCCCTTCATCGCCCAAACGGCGGAGTCCGACGGTCGACTGCTCGAACTCTCGAGTTCGCGCGACGGCTGGCTCGTCCAGCTTCAGTTCCCCAGTCGGGATGACCTCATCGCGTTCAACGACTACTGTCGCGGACGAGATATCTCGGTAACGGTCGATCACCTGCGCGTGTCGGACGACGAGGACGACGGCGTCGTCGCACTGACGGAGAAACAGCAGGAACTGCTCGCGGTCGCCTACGAGGAGGGGTACTTCGACGTCCCTCGCGGCATCTCGCAGGACGAACTGGCCGATCGACTCGGCGTCTCGAAATCGGCGGTCTCCCAGCGGCTTCGTCGAGCGATCGGCGAACTCTGTGCGTCGAAGCTGTGTTAGTTATCGAATAGCTCGTTTGAGCGGCTGCTGCTGACTGTCGGTTCGATTCCGTATCGGTTTGATTCGCGTGCGGAAAAAACGAGAGGCATCGGCGCGAACTGATCGAGCCGTTGCAGACGGCATCGAATCCGGTCGCGGACGGATACGCTTCCGTTCGTTGCCGGCCGATTACTCGTCTTCGTCGTCCGGGTCGTCTTTCATCGCGTCGAGTTGGGAAACGAGTTCGTCGGTCGAGGCGTCGGACTCGAACGACATCTTCCCGTCGTGATCGTTCTCGTGAACGTTGACGGCCTCTACGTCGTCCTCATCGTCGGCCGTCTGCTGCTGTTGTTCGGATTCGTCGTAGCTACCAAAACCCATACCCTAGCTTTCTCAGTGACTGTCAAAGGTGTGCCGGTTCGCCGGCCGCTTTTCGATATATTGTATTCAAATTTGATATATTCGTCTCCGCCCGAGACAACGTCGTTTCCGGACCCACCCCCGAGGCCGTTCCCGCGTGCGGTCTGGACCGGAACCGTGGTGTGTTCGAGCCCCCAAACGGAGCCGCGTATCGGCGACAACTGATCAGATTCGAAGCCAATCCGATCGACTCGCCGCTCGAGTCGGTCCCGTCACTTCAGCCGCAGGTACTGCCGGTCGTATTCGGGTTCGCCCTGGCGCGGGTGGATGGTGATGAACGACTCCGGCGGCATCTCGGCTAGTCGGGCCGGCAGGTCCTCGAGTTCGGTGTGCCAGCCGACGTCGCCGCGACGTGGCGAGATGGCGACGATGAGGTCGTCGTCCTCGGTTTCGGTCTCGAGCGTCGGGAGGAGTTGCCCCCAGTCGCCGAGTTCGGTGAACTCGGCCGTGGCGTCCTCTTCGACGAGGTCGAACAACTGCTCGAACTGGTGGGCGGAGCCCTCCACGACGATCACGTGAAGCTCCGCGCCCAGGCTCGCGGCGATCCGCTTGACGATGTGGACGGCCTCGTAGAACCCCTCGTGGTGGTCGGCGCCGATCGGGACGACGACGAAGATCCGTTTGGTCGTGTTGATCGGGTGGCCCAGCCGGGAGATCAGGACGGGTAGGGTGGTCCGTTTGAGCACCTGATCGATGATGCTCCCGAAGATTCGGTGCCGGAACGTCGAGGCGGCGTCCCAACCCATGATGATCTGGTTCGCTTCGATCTCGACAGATCCCTGCACGATTCCGGAGGCGACGTTGTGGTTGACGCGCGTCTCGGTTTCGATGGGGACCTCGGCCGCACTTCCCGCGGCGGCGAGTTCCTCGAGTTCGTCGTTGACCCTCGCGACTTCGGTTTCGGTCGTCTGATCGTCGCTAGGCTGGACCACCGTCATCACGTGCACCGGGCTGGAGCCGCGCTCGCCTTTGATCACGAACGCGAGCTCGAGCAGTCGTTGCTGGAGTTCGGCGTTGCGAGACAGCGGCAGCAGGATGTTGGGATCCTTCGCGCTATCGTCGCCCTCGCCGACCTCGCGCTCGAGGGCGAGACTCGTCGCGGCCCGTTCGGTCAGCCACGGACTGACCAAGGCTGTGATGAGCAACATCAGGACGACGGCGTTGAGCACTTCGGAGCCGAACAGCCTGGCTTCGAACCCGATGAGCGTGATCGCCAGCGCGGCGGCGGCCTGCCCGACTGAGAGCCCGAAGATGACGTTTCGCTCGTTGGTTGTGTACCCCTGGATCGCGGCGACGAGCCAGGCGGCGCCCCCCTTCGTGAGTACCATGACGACGACGATGAGCGCGGTGATCAGTAGCGTCTCCGGGCCGTCGAGAATGACGCTCGGATCGACGAGCATGCCGACGTGCAACAGGAAAAAGGGAATGAAGAAGGCGTTCCCGACGAACTCGACGCGGTTCATCAGCGTGCCGCCCTCCGGAATGAGCTGATTGAGCGCGATTCCGGCGACGAACGCGCCGAGGATGGGGGCGAGTTCGAGGATCTCGGCGAGACTGGCCGCGGCGAAGATCGCGACCATGACGAACAGGAACTCGAAGTAACTCTCCTCGCTGAAACTCTGGAAGAACCACCGCGAGAGCGGCGGGATGACGAACCAGGCCGCGCCGAAGAGCACGACGAGTGCGAAGAACACCTGCGCGAACAGCCAGACGGTGAGTTCGCCCTCGACGGCTCCGGTGACTATCGCGAGCACGACCAGCGCGAGCGTGTCGGTAAAGAGAATCCCGCCGAAGACGGCGGTGACGGCCCGGTTTTTGGTCACGCCGAGGCGGTTGACGACCGGGTAGGCGAGCAGGGTGTGCGAGGCGAACACCGACGAGAGCAACAGCGCGGCCCACAGGTTGTCGGGGAAGAGGAGGAGGTACGTCGCGACGGTTCCGATAATAAACGGTACGAAAAAGCTCGTCAGTCCGAACAGGGCGGCGTTCTCCGGCGCCTCCTTGAACCCCTGTATGTCGAGTTCGAGACCGACGGTAAACAGCAGGTAGATCAGTCCGACCTCGCCGAGTAACACGATCGCGTCCGAGTGCTCGACGAGCTCGAGCGCCCCCGGCCCGATGGCCGCGCCGAAGATGACGATGCCGACGATTCCCGGCTGGCCGAGCCGTTTGACCAGCAACGGACCGACGAGAAAGATCGCCATCGCGATCGTAAAGACTAGCACCGGCTGATCGAGCGGGAGACCGAGCGTGTCGACGACGAGCGGCGTGTTCATCGATGGATCGAGCCCTCGTATTCGCGGATTTCGGTCCGCCTGCATCGAGGTGGTCCCGACGGTACGTCGGGCGACGATTCCGGCAAACGATGCGCCTTTCGTGTGATTTCGGCTCGGGGCAGCGTAATCGTCGCGAGAAAATGGCCGGATAGCTAATAAAATGTCCTATTTGGAACGACGGATGCGGATAAGCGTTCAATTTGTTCCCGGATCGCGGACGCGAACCCGTCTCAGTGAGTGATTTCTACGGTATTTCAGGCGATCAATTCACGTTTGTTCTGCTCGATGTGGTTCGTCGTCTGCCCGTGGCATTACTCATCAGTATCGTGGCTACAACCGGCACGGTTTCTCTCTCCATACTGTGTTGTTTGGCCGTCGATACTGTTTCGTCGCTCTTTCGTACCCGAGCGCTGTCGCGCTGTTCGCTTGACATACTGGTTCTCGGAAGGGCCATCGGACGAACTATCCTCGTACCGATACCGAAAACTGGACGAATATTTTAAAAACCACTCCGAACACGTCAGTGTATCAAGAGTTGATTTCTGGGGGTGGATATCCGTCGCTGGCCGTTACCCCCTAGCTACCGGGGCCAGTAGCCCGTCTATAGTAATGGGTGCCGGTGGGGAGGTCTGTATCATGTCCGTGCACCGTCCCCTCTCTCGAACAGTCCCCGTGGACGACCGACTCCCGATGACACGATCGCGTTCGTCCGATATCAACGCTGGCAAACCGAACCGTCGCCCCACGTGCAAGTCGAACCGTCGTCCCGTCTCGTGTGCAAACCGCAACGTCGTCCGAGGGAGCGTCTCTCCCCGGGAAGCCGTCCGGATGGTGAGTTTCTAATGTGTGGAATAATCGGACGAGTCGGTGATGGAAACGCGCTCGAACCGCTGTTGACCGGACTCGAGAACCTCGAGTACCGCGGCTACGACTCTGCCGGAATCGCCGTCCAGAACGGCTCCGGCATCGACGTACAGAAGCGCTCGGGGAAAGTCGACGAACTGCGAGAATCGATCGGCGACAGGCCGCTCGAGGGCGAGGTCGGTATCGGGCACACCCGCTGGAGTACGCACGGCCCGCCAACCGACGAGAACGCCCATCCGCACACGGACGAGACGAAAGACGTCGCTGTCGTCCACAACGGGATCATCGAGAACTACGCCGAACTCAAGTCGAAACTGGCCGACTACGGGCACACGTTCACCAGCGACACCGATACCGAGGTCATCCCGCACCTCATCCAGTTCTATCTCGACGAGGGCATGGACAACGAGGCGGCGTTCCGTCGAGCGATCGACGAACTCGAGGGGAGCTACGCCGTCACGGCCATGCTCTCCGGCGAGCACGTCCTCTACGCCGCCCGACAGGGATCGCCGCTGGTCGTCGGTATCGAAGACGGCGAGTACTTCCTCGCCAGCGACGTCCCGGCGTTCTTAGAGTACACCGACAGCGTGGTCTACCTCGAGGACGGCGACGTCGTCATCGTCGACGACGGCGGCGTCGAGTACACCGACCTCGATGGCAATCCCGTCGTCCGCGAGCCCGAGACGGTCGAGTGGGACCCCGAACAGGCGGGGAAAGGGGAGTACGACCACTTCATGCTCAAGGAGATCTACGAGCAGCCGACCGCGCTGGCCCAGGCACTCGAGGGGCGAATCGATCCCGAAAACGAACGGATCGCCCTCGAGAACTTCGAGCCGGGAACGTTCGCGGATATCGACAGCGTCCAGTTCATCGCCTGCGGGACGTCCTACCACGCGGCGCTGTACGGCTCGCTCGCGTTGAAACAGGCCGACGTGCAGTCGACCGCGCTGCTCGCCAACGAGTACAGCGTCTCCGCGCCGCCGATCGACGACGACACGCTGGTCGTCGCGGTCACCCAGAGTGGCGAGACGGCGGACACGCTGAACGCGATGCGACACGCGAAGGCCGAGGGCGCGTCGACGGTGACCGTCACGAACGTCGTCGGCTCGACGGCCGCCCGCGAGGCCGACGAGGCGCTGTTCATCCGCGCCGGGCCGGAGATCGGCGTCGCCGCCACGAAGACGTTCTCCTCGCAGGCCGTCATGCTCACGCTGCTCGGTCAGCGTATCGCCGCGGACCTGCAGGGCGAGGTGCCCGCGAACCTCGAGTCGCTGCTGCCGGAACTCGAGGCGATGCCCGACTCGCTCGAGGCGTTGCTCGAACAGTCTAACGCTGAAGCCATCGCCGAGCGGTACGAGAACAGTCAGTCGTACTTCTTCATCGGCCGCGGACTCGGGTTCCCGGTCGCGCTCGAGGGTGCGCTGAAGTTCAAGGAGATCACCTACGAACACGCCGAAGGCTTCGCCTCGGGCGAGCTCAAACACGGACCGCTCGCCCTGGTGACGCCCGATACACCGGTGTTCGCGGTCTTCAACGGGGTCGAAGACGAGAAGACGCTGAAGAACGCCGAGGAGGCCCAGACTCGCGGCGCGCCCGTCGTCACGGTCTGTCCGGACGGGCATCGGGCCGTTGACGTCGCCGACGCACACCTCGCGATCCCCGAAACCGATCCCGACCTCGCGGGACTGCTCGCCAACGTCCAGCTCCAGCTCGTCTCCTACTACGCGGCCGATCTCTTAGACCGGCCGATCGACAAGCCGCGGAACTTAGCGAAGAGCGTCACCGTCGAGTAAGCGCTCGAGAATCGGGTTCTGACAGCCCTGTGCGGTCGCTGTGTTTTTTCATCCGACGTTTGCGGACGAACGAGTTCAGCTTCGACGTCTCGATTCCGTTCGATTCCTCGATGTTCTCGCGGCTTGCGTTCGTATCGAGGAAGGAGCGGTCGCGTCGCCGCGCTCGACCGCCCCGATCGCATCGCTCGACGCGCGGTGTGCAGTGATGTCGACGGAGACGAGTACGAGTCGTCGACGCCGCCGGAACCGAAACCACCCCCATAGTCTCGGGTCCACACGGCCTCTTCGGGCACCGACCCGTGACCCGCACTCGGTCGAGTCGGAACCGTCCTGGAGGGTGTCTCGGTCGTATCGCGTCGTTCGACCCCTCCACGTATGATAGCAATTCGCAATCTGATAAAGCTCACACTTGCGATGGACGGTTCGCTCGAGCGCGCGTTCTCCGTCTGAATCGCCGAAAACAGCCGGTCTCGAGCTATCGATCCCGCTCGACGGTTTCGCCGGGTCGCGTCGTCGCGCCGGTCGTGAGCTTCAGCCCCGGTGTCAGGCTGGTGTTGGCTCCGGTCTTCGCGCCGTCGCCCGCGACGACGCCGAACGTCCGTCGGCCCGTCGAGACCCGTTCGCCTTTGACCGTGAACTCGACATCTGCACCGTCGTGACGGCGGTTCGCGACGGTCGTCCCCGCGCCGACGGTGACGTTACGGCCGAGGACGCTGTCGCGGACGGACGAAAGGTGTTCGACCGACGTCCCGCGCGAGAGCACGCTGTTTGATACCTCGACCCCGGTACCGATCGATGCGTCCTTACCGATCAGGGTCGTCCCGCGAACGGACGCGTTCGACCCGACGGTCGCGCCCGAGCGGATCAGCACCGGTCCTTCGATGACTGCTCCAGGTTTCACCGTCGCACCCGATTCGACGACGATGTCACCTGAGAGGTGGGCGTTGTCGCTCACGTCGCCGTCGATCCGACGCTCGAGCGCCGCGAGCTTCCACTCGTTGGCCTCGAGCAGTTCCCAGGGTCGGCCGACGTCCAGCCAGCGCTCGAGGGTGACCGGCGTCACCGCAAACCGGTCGACGACCGAGGCGAGTACGTCCGTGATCTCGTGTTCGCCGCGGTCGCTTTCGGGGACCTCGAGCCACGTCTGGGCCGCTTCGGGGAAGGCGTAGGCCCCGGCGTTAGCGAGATTCGTCGGCGGATCGGCCGGTTTTTCGACGATGTCGTCGACAGTGCCGTCCTCGGTGCTGAGAACGCCGTAGTTTCGAGGATCGTCGACTTCGATCGTGCAGACGGCCGGACAGGTATCGAAGAGTCGATCGATCGCCGCGGGATCGTAGAGATTGTCGCCGTTCAGGACGGCGAACGGCCCCTCGATGTGGTCGCGGGCCGTGTTGACGGCGTGGGCCGTGCCGGCCTGTTCGGTCTGGACGGCGTAACTGACCGGGACGCCGCGATACGTCGACCCGAAATAATCACGGACGGTATCGGCCTCGTAGCCGACGACGAGAACGATTTCGTCCGCGCCGGCGTCGACGGCGGCGTCGACGGTGTGGGCGGCGAGCGGTCTATCGGCGACGGGCAACATGGGTTTCGGCAGTGCCGCGGAGAGCGGCCTGATCCGCGTTCCCTCGCCCGCCGTGAGCACAACGGCTTGCATGTCCTCCTCCTACCTCGATTTCGTGGATAATTATACGGCTGCTACTGCCGTCACCCGGTTTTCCGGACAGAATCAATCGATTTCCACCTGGAAATCGCTTGCATACCGTCGTTTCGAGTGGTGACCGGTCCGAGCGCTCTCGACGCCTCGGCGGCGTCGTTGGTCTCGTTGATTCGACGAGCGGGGTACACCCCGCCCAGCAGCGGTCATCACTCGGTAAAACGGTCCATTACTAAACAGAAATATTGAATTTCTGCCGAGTGAGGGTGTGACACTGGTGTTTCCCGGACAGTCTTCGTTCGGTGAATAATCCGGCTGGATTCAGCATGACCGTACCCGACACGGAATTATGCTGTCTATAGTAAATACCGTTCTGTGGCTACGAGTTGTTGATGTCGACGGAACCAACCGACACGAAGTGGACGCCGATGACGTCCGGCCAGCAAACGACTGCCCCCCGTTGTGTCAACTGTGGAAATCAGGTCACCCGGCAGTTCGCTCGCGTTTTCGGGGACAATCGCGACGTTGTCCACGCCTGTCCCGACTGTGCGACGTACCGTGAGATGAAAACGTCCGATTTCATTCCGAAGGAACAGCGATAACGGTTTCTTGTAGACGTCTCGTTCGTCCGCGTGTCGTCGCCGATCGGTACGCGAGAAGTCGCTTCTCGCCGCTACCGACGGCCGATGTTCACTCGAGCGGCCGACGGCCGTGCAATAGTGGCTCGCTCGAGTAGCGTTCCGTCTCTCGTGGTACGTCCATCGAGTCTCGTCGACGGGTCCTCCTACTTCCAATTGCTTGCGTTGATCGCAACCGACCGTTCTATGGAGTGCCTATACGGGTGCGTTGCCGTCGAACAGGGACCGAGTTGTCGAGCGTGATTCGACAGCCGATCGCCCCGTTGGCTGTACCGTGCGTGGCGGCTCACAGAGTCCCGTGTTCACCCCGCATCGGGTCGATCCGACGAGCGGTACAGTCAGACGGGACGGCTTGAACACCGTTTACGACGCCGTTAGTGTCTCCCTATATTTTTGAACTGTCGTCAGCGTATATACGACCTACTCGCGTTGGACGCGTAAGAGAATGCATTCAGCGTCACCGTCTCACAGCCGACGGCCTACTTCGGCCCGCCCAACGACGTTCGAACGAACACGAAACGCGTCGCCTCCCGACGAACAGCGCGCCGGCGCGGCACGAACCGTCCACACCGACACGCGGGGGCTGCGATGAGCGCGACCGAACCCGACGCCGAGGTCGACACGGACGACGCCGACGCGGACGCCGGCGGTTCGCTGACCGAACTTCCCCCGAGTTCGAAACTCGTCTACAAGGTCCTCGAGTACGAGGGGTCGATGACCCAGGAGGAGATCGCCGGCGAGTCGAGGCTCTGTTCGCGCACCGTCCGGTACGCGCTCGGTAAACTCGAGGACGAGCAACTGGTCACCAGTCGCGTCTACCTCGAAGACGCACGACAGTCGAAGTATCGGATCGTCGAGTAACTCGCCTCTCGAGTCGCCGGCTGTCCGACAGTCGACTGGCGACGGGGTCGCCGGGCCGCCACCGTGGCACAGTCGGGGCCGCTACCTGTGTTTCTGGTACCGATCGACCAGGAGGTCGAGTCCGAAGGCGCCCGACGTAATTTGGTAGTGCGTCTCGAGGCGCGGATTGAACTTCGCCTTGTAGCGGTTGATGCTCGGCACGCCGGCCCCGACGAGATCGTACGTTTCGACGCCGTCTCGAAGCCCGTCGCGCATGACGTGCCAGTCGAGGAGATCGTTGATCGGCAGATCGACCCCGGTATCCGGTTTGACGCCGCCCTGCCACCGATATCGGGTCTTCTCTGAGTCGACGACGAGGATACCGCCGAGGAACTCGTCGTCGACGCGACAGACGTAGGGACGGATCGAGCCGTCGGGGAGCCGTTCGTGGACCGCGCGTGCGAACGCGGGGCTCAACTGGAACGGTTTCCCCTGGCTTTCGTACCGGTTCGCGACCTGTTCGACGATGCGCTCGACGTCGTCGTTGGTCCCCTCCTCGATCACGTAGGCGTCCTCGTCGGCGTTGCGAACGTTGCTCCGCGCGTCGCTGCTGAACCGCTTCAACAGGTCCTCTTCGGTGCCCTCGAGGTCGACGACGTACGTATACCCCGGCTCGACGTCGTAGCCGTTCCAGATGAACGGGCGCACGTCGTCGAACTCGGCGGCGACGAACTTGGTGTACAACGGCGAGATCTCCCGATCGATCCACGTGAGACAGCCCTCCAGAAAGCGTTTCGTCCGGCGATCGGCCTTTCGTTGCTTGAGTTTGCCGACGTTCAACAGCGACGGCCCGAGGTAACACGACCACGAGTGGGGGGCCGGCGAGAACGCGCCGGTGATCGGCCCCTTCTTGTACTCGAAGACGGGGAAGAGACCGACGGCTTCCTGTCCCTTGAAACCGGCCAGCAGGTGCGCCGTCGAACCGGTGTCCGCCGCCTGTAACTGCAGCGCTTCGGCGCGGAAGAACGGGTTCGTTCCGTCCGATCGATCGACGTAGCGATTCCACTCGTCGGCGTCCGCCTCGGCGTCGAGCGTGGTAACCTCGATGGTCATCGTTAGAGGTACCCCAGATCGGAGAGCCGATCTTCGACGGCCGTGTCGTCGGTCGCGTTGACCGGATCGGCCTCGTACTCCGGGTACTCCGCTTCCGTGCTTCTGCCGACGATGGGAAGGGTCGTTCCGTCCATGGCGGTGTCGACCGGCACGTCGAACAACGTACAGACAGTCGGTGCGACGTCGAGGATTGTTGCTCCCTCGACTCCAGCCCCGTCGTCGAACTCGTCTCCTGTGGCCGCGACGATACCCGTCTGCTTGTGGTTCCACGGCTCCATCGGCTCGCCGAACTGGTCGGTGCCGACGTCGGCGACGATCGCGTTGTCGAACCCGGCGGGGACGGTTACGATATCCGGTGCCTGCTCGAGGTGTGGTCCGTCGAAGTACGCTTCTCGGGGTGCGACGACCTCGAACATTGGCTCGTCGTCGGGCGTGTCGACGGCGGATAGCTGCTCGATCAGTTCGTCTCGAACGGTCTCGTACTCGTCTGCGGGAACCCGTCCGTTCGGCTCCCGTCCCTCGAGGTTGATCCGGACGCCGAGTTCGCTCTTCGACCGCACGTAGGCTTTCGACTCGGGGAAGTCGACCTGTTCGCTCGCCGCTCGGATCATCTCGTTCGGAACCCGTTTCCCGATCGGCTCCTTCAATCCCACCGTATCCAGCACGCTCGCGATTCGTTGGGTCGTAATGCCGACTTTTGCGGCGACGTTCATGGCCCGCTCGAGGGCGCTCCCGTCGCGCTCGCCGGCGCCGTCGCCCTCAAGCAGGTCGTTCTCCCACGCCGCCGACCAGTCGGGCATTCCCTCGCCGCCGCTCTTGACCTCGAGGTAGCCCCGGTCTCGGAGGAACTCGTTGACCCGGAACTCGTGGCCCGTCACTTTCCCCATCCCGTGGTCGCTGACGAGCAGGACGTTGTCCGGATCGACGGCTTCGAGCGTTTCGGCGAGCTGCCGGTCGACCGCGCGGTAGACGGCCTCGATCGCCTCCTTGTCGCCCGGTCGCTCGTGGAAAACGGTGTCCGTCTGCTGGAACTGGAGGAAGCCGAACTCGGGAGAAACTCGCCGACAGAGGTATCGAAACGCCTCCCCGCGGCACTCGATCGTCCGTTCGTACCCCTCGATGGACTGCTCGGGCGCGTCCGTGCTCTGGGGGTAGACGTGATAGTCGCCGCAGGCTAGTTTCACGTCCTCGAGAATCCCGTCGGGGTGACAGGGCGGATCTTCCGGTGCGGTCATCCCCGGAATCAGCGCGCCGTCGAACGCTCGCGGTGGGTGCGTGACGGGGACGTTGACGACGACGCTCGAGATCCCGCGATCGCTCAGCAATTCCCACAGCGGCCGTTCCCGAACGTACGTCGAGTTCACGACGTTCCAATCGTAGCCGTCGAACGAGAGAAAGTCGTAGACGCCGTGTTTCCCCGGATTTTTCCCCGTGTACATCGACGGCCAGGCGCTGGCCGTCCACGGAGGAATCTGCGACTCGAGCGGTCCGCTGGTCCCGCTCTCGATCAGCCGTTCGAGGGTGGGTACTTCGCCCGCCTCGAACAGCGGTTCGAGAATCGAACGACAGCCAGCATCGAGACCAATCACCAGCAACCGAGCGTCGGTTTCGTCGGTCCTGCCTTCCATGCGCAACTATGGCACCTACCCCGTTTTTGTTATTTGAGTGTTGGATCCGTGTAAGCTTGGACTGTCTTTCGCATAATGGGTCATAGTCTCCATCGTCGATTTGCTGTAAGCGGTGCTTGCGGTACTATCACCCGACAGTACCGTCCCAATCACTAAAACGACGTTCGACGAGGATCTACTCGTCCGGCCGTGTCATTGCTCACGTCCGTCGAACCCACACTCGTATGATCAGTGAGAGTCCGTCGCTGTTCGGCTGGTCGCTGTCCGAGCCGCGACCGGCCGGTATCGAATCGTTCCTCGAGCGCTACACCCCGTCCGTCACCTACTACGGATCCAGCAAGACGGCGCTCCGCGACGGTCTCGCGGGGTTCGTCGATCCCGGAGATAACGTGCTCCTCCCCGCGTACCTCCCGGACGCGGTCGTCGAACCGTTCCACGAACTCGGTCTCGAGGCCCGGTACTACCGTCTCGAGGAGAATCTCGCGCCGCATCTGGCCGATGTCGAACGCCGGATCGACGGGGGGACGGCCGCGATCATGTCGGTCAATTACTTCGGCTTTCCACAGCCCGGCCTTCGAGAGTTCACGGCGCTCGTCGACGAGTACGACTGCTATCACATCGACGACAACGCCCACGCCCCGCTCAGCGTCGACAATGGGACGTTACTCGGTACTCGCGGCGATTTCGGCGTCACGAGCCTCTGGAAGCTGTTGCCGATTCCGAACGGGGCGATCCTCTACTGCAACGACGACGCCGTCGCCGAGGCGTTCGAACCGTCGTCGCTGGCCGGCATCGACGAGCAGTTTCGACTCGCCGATTACCGGTTCATCTGCAAATCCCTCCTCACGGATCTGCTCGACAGAAACGCGACGGTCCGCCAGTCGGTCGACGACTTCGTCGCCGGGCGGTCGGGCGGAACTGCGGGTCCCCACGCGCGATACGAAAACGGAAAGGGATCGATGTCGAGATTGTCCGCGTACGTCGTCGACGACGCGGATCCGATCTCGATTCGATCCACTCGTCGCGACAACTACCGCGCGTGGCGACGGATTTTCGAGGGTCGATCGAACGCCGACGTGCTCTACGAGTCACTGCCGCCGGGGATCTGTCCACAGGTGTTCCCGATTCGAACATCGGCGCCACGGCGGTTGCTCGACGAACTCGAGGCGTGTGGGGTCGGCGGCGGCCACACCTGGCCGCGACTTCCCGGCCTCATCCGCGAGAACTCGGCCTACGACGTCACGACGCGGCTGGCTCGGGAGATCGTCGTCCTTCCCGTCCACCAGGACCTCGACTCCTCGTCGATCGACGCGGTCGGCGAGCGTCTGGAGTGGTGACGCTCGACGCTCCGTCGCCACGGCAGACGCCGCGGTGGCGCCGCATACGCACCGCCATACTCGTACTCCTACTCCGCGCTCGCCATCGCGTCCAGCTTCGATCGAACGTCGTCACTCAGCGTGTACGTCCGTGCGATCGGTCGGTCGAGCACACCCTCGGTCAGCAGTTCCGAGCACAGCCCCTGTACCGCGACGGTCGAACGCTCGACCGCGTCGGCGATGGCGGCCGACTCGAGCGGTCCGTCTCGAGCCAGGACGACGAGTGCGCGCCGGGCCGTCGACGCCGTACACTGGGACTGTTCAGCCGCGCGCTCGAGACGGTCGTCGATCCACTCGCCTTCGAAGACCGCCTCCGGCGGTTTCGGCTCCGGCGCGGTGGTGATCTCCTCGGAGTCGTCGGCGTCGGACTCGGTCTGACTCGGCCACTCGACCGACGTAAACCCGAACTCGACGTCGTCGCCGCCGGCCTGGAGGATCTCAGTCTTCTCGGTCGACTCGGCGTTCGATTCATCTCCTTCCGTCTCCGCTGCCGTCTCGAGATCCCGCACGCGGTCGTGCAACCGTTCGTTTTCCTCGCGCAGTCGATCCATCGTCTCCGTCCGTGACGCGAGTTTCCCCTCGAGCGTTTCGATCCGGTCCGTCCGCTCGTCGAGTTCCGCTTTTAGCTCGTCGCGTTCGTCCGCGAGATCGTCACGCTCGGTCTCGAGGTCGACGATCTCGTCGTGGAGCCGACGCAGTTCCTCGTCGTCGCCGCCGCCGAGTTTCGTCTGGAGGGTCTCCTTTCGCGTCAGCGCGTCGGCCATCTGCTTGGCCGCGTTCGAGACGTCCCGCGCCGACTCGAGTTCGTCCTCTAAGGTCTCGATGCGTTTCTCTTTCTTCTCGAGTTCGTTCTCGAGCTCGAGGATGCGGCTCTCTTCGCGGTCCTTTCGCTCGGAGATGTCCTGGAGGTCGCCGACGAGGGCGTCGGAGACGGACTTGAGTTCGGGTCGTTCGAAGTCGTCGAGACCCGGTGTCGCGCCCGCGTCGAACGTGCGCTTGCGTCGGAACTGTACCTTGCGGACGTCGACGTCCATCCAGTCGGTCTGGACGAACCCCTGCCCGTCGTTCAACTCCGAGACCAGCTCCGAGTACTCGGTGTCGATGATCCGCCCGACGACGTTCGTGTCGTTGTCCCAGGTCAGCCGGTGCCAGACCAGCCAGTTCGCCTGCGTGATGAAGTCCTTCTTGACGTCGGCCGGGCGCTGGCTGATGCCCAGAATTCCCAGCCCGTGTTTCCGACCGCGTTTGCTGATCTTGATCAGCAACCGGCCCGTCTCGCCCATCCCGCCGCCCTCCGGAATGTACTCGTGGACCTCCTCGACGACCAGCAGGAACGGCTTCTTCAGCTTCTTCTCCTTGACGAACAGCTGTCGGGCGATCTTCCGAAGCAGTTCGTCGGCCACCTCCTCGTCGAGGTAGCCCGAGACGTCGAGAATCACGGGGACGTTCTCCTCGAGTGCGAGCGAGGCCATCTGTTCTGCGTGTTCCGGCCCGATCTGGATGTCACACTCCTCGTCGGCTCCGGCGTGGAGCATCTCGTACTCCTCTTTGAGCCCGTAGTACTCGCCGTCCGTGTCGACGATCAGGAGCGGGAAGCCGGACTCGAGCAACTCCTCGGCGATCACCGAGGCCGTGTTCGACTTTCCGGAGCCCGACTTTCCGGTTACGAACCCGCGGCCGGTCAGCAGTTCGACGACGGGGAGATACAGATCGGTCCCGTCGTCGCGTTCGCCGACGAGGATCTCGCGTTGATCGCTCACCGCCCCACCACCTCGTTCGCGCGCGACGTGTTCATACGTCGTACAGTTCGAACACGGGACCTTGAATATTGGCCTCGATTACTGTCCCGACTCTCGAAACGTCGAGTCCCACTCCGACTCTCTCGAATCCTAACTGTGTACAATGTGCAGACGGTGTAGAACGCTCACACTGTCCAACCTGGCTGTCCACGTCGGATCGCCTACGTCTCGTTCTCCCCGACGACCGCTCGATGCGTCGTTACTCTGTGGCGTCCTCCGGAGAGCGGTTCGGGCGAGTCTATCGCCAGTGGGACACGGTGTACACTTTTTAGACCGTATCGATCGATCGGTGAACGCTCTTCGCCGGGGCTCGCAGACTCTCGCTAACCGTTTCCGAATTCGACACCGTTGGAACCGCTCACAGGGTGTAAACAGTCTACACATTGTACGCAGTGTAGAATGTCTTTTTCTTAGCCGATTGCCGATACTCGGCAGATATATCCAGACACATTCTCTGACACCTCCGTTTCAGCAAATACTTTGTAGACTGTGTACACGGTTCCGAACTCTCGTCCCTTTACACTGTCCAGACGGTTCGAACTGTGTAGACTGTTTCCGCTACTGTTAAGTCACGTCACTCGGATGATTGACGTGACACTCGCCGTGTCCGATCGAGCAGAACATCAAACAATGTCTACACCGTGTCCACGCTGTAAACGGCTCAAACTTCGAGCACCGTTTGGACGGTCGGTCGCTCGGCCGGCCGCTAGACGTGCCCAATTCTCACACTGTGCAGACATTTCACAACGTTTGAAACGTTCGGACGGTCCGAACGCTCGACGCAGTTCGGATCGTCCGGCCGTCAGCGGCCGTTCGCCCCGTGCGATCGATCGTTTCGGACGCACGTCGACTCGGGCGTACGACAACCCGTTCGACCGCCGCAAACCGTGTTCGAGTTTGACACCGTGTACACGGTGTAAACTGTTTGAACCTCGAGGACGGTCTCCGACGCTCGGACGGTCCCAACCGTTTCGACGGTCGACACGGCGACGGAGGTGTACCCACGAATGACGAAAACCCCACGCGCCGTCAGCGTCGCCCTCCAGAAAGGCGGCGTCGGCAAGACGACCCTCGCGATCAACCTCGCCGAACGACTCGCTAACCGAGACAACGACGTCCTGCTCGTCGATCTGGACCAGCAGGGCAACGCCACCGAAGGCGTCGGCCTGAGCGACGCCTACTCGAGCGACGTCCACATCGGCGACGTCCTCGAAGACGGGAGCGATACGACGCTCGAAGACGTGATCCACTCGACGAATTCGTTCGACGTCCTTCCCGCCCACGAGGATCTCGATAGCGTCGAGAACAGCATCCGCAGCGCGACCTTCGGCGAACTCTGGATCAGAAACGAGATCGTCGATCCCGTGCTCGGCGAGGAGTACGACTACGTCGTCGTTGACTCGCCGCCGAACCTCGGCCCGCTCGCCGACGCCTCGCTCATCTCGACCCAGAACGTCATCGTCCCGCTGCGAATGAGCGAACCCAGCGTCAGCGGCTTCGAGCGGATGTACACCCAACAGATCGGCCCGATTCGCAAGGAGATCGACCTCGACATCCTCGCGATCGTTCCGAACTCGCTGGCCGGCGACAACGAGGAAAAGCGGATCATCGGCGACTTAGAGGAGTCCCAGTTCGGCGACTATCTCCCGGCGTTTGCCCGTTCGGCCCACTTCGACGATTCGGACTCCCCCGGGCCGGGAATTCGGGAACGGATCGCCTTCAAGCGAGCGTGGCGCGAGGGCGTCCCGCTCGCCGAGTACGACCCCGAAAACGACATGCTGGACCGGCTGGACGAACTAGCTGCGGTCGTCGAGCGCGGAGGTGTCGCGGATGCCTGAGGACAACCGGTTCGCGGGACTGAGCGACGCCGTCGAGGGCGAGGAGTTGGAGGACGAGGACTCGAACGAGATTCCGAATTCCGATACCGAATCGTCGACCACAGACGACTCGAGTGACGCCGGCGTACAGACCACGGAAGTGGAGTACGAGTCCGCCGAGGTGGACGCCGAATCGGGCGGGGATACCGAGCAGAACGAGGCGGGATCGGAGTCCGAGGGCCCGGCCGACGGTGACGCCGACGATCCGACCGCGTTCCCCTTCGATGCGACCGAGAAGAAGACGGTGTACGTCCGGCCCGAAACGCTCGACGGCCTCGAGGACGCCCGCGCGCTCGTGGACGCACAGCTGCGGACCGAACACGACGTTCGCGACTTAACCGGCCGGGAGTTCTACGACGCCGCGTTTCGACTCGCGGCCGCCGATACGGACGGGCTGATCGACGAGATTCTCGAGGCCCGCGAGGAGTAGTCGGCCGGCGTTCTTGTTCCGTTACTCGTCGTCAGCCTCGGATTCGTCGCTCTCATCGCTCGGTTCGATCGTCTGCTCGCGGATCGTCATCCCCTTGCGGCCGAGATGTTGGAGCTGTTTGCGGGCGAAGTCCTCTTCGCGCGTGCCGCGAGTGGCGAGCACGTAGACGAGCGCCCCGCCGGCGGGACGCATCGTTCGGCCGGCGCGCTGGGTGCCCTGCCGGCGAGAGCCACCGAGACCCGAGGCGACGATCGCGAGATCCGCAGTGGGGAGGTCGATCCCCTCGTCGCCGACGCGGGAGATGACCAGCAAGTCGCGTTCGTTCCGCCGGAACTCCTCGAGCAGCCGTCGTCGCTCGTGGTGGGGCGTCTCGCCGCTGAGGAAGGGGACGTCGAGTGCGGCCGCGATGTCCCGCCCCTGCGCTAAGTAGTCCACGAAGACGAGCGCCTTCGCGTCGGGGTGGGACGAGAGCAGATACCGGACGTCGTCGACTTTTCCACGGTTTTTCGCGGCGATTCGGTAGCGCTCTTGGCCGTCCGCGGAGGCGTAGGCGTTTCGCTGTTCCTCGTCGCCCCACGGGACGTATCGAATCTCGAGTTCGGGTTCGGCGACGAAGCCGGCCTCGAACAGCGCCTCCCAGTCGGTGCCGATCGGCGGCCCGACGAGGGTGAAGATCTCGGTCTGGCGGTCGTCCTCCCGGATGGGGCTGGCGCTGAGCCCCAATCGATGACGGGACTGCAGGTGCGTACTCCGCCGGTAGACGTCCGAGGGGACGTGCTGGCACTCGTCGAAGATCACGAGCCCCCACTCGCGGTCGTCGAACAGCGAGCGGTGGCGGTCCATGCCTGCGATCTGGTAGGTCGCGATCGTCACCGGACGGACCTCCTTGCGACCGCCGTGGTACTGGCCGATCTGGTCCGGGGTGAGCGACGTATACTCGGAAATCGCGTCGGCCCACTGCCGAGCCAGGTCGCGACTCGGGACGAGCACGAGCGTTTCGCCACCCACGTGGGCCATCGCCCCCATCGCGGCGATGGTCTTCCCGCTCCCCGGCGGGCCGACGAAGACGCCTTCGCCGCCCTCCGCGAAGCGATCCACCCACGTCCGCTGGTAGTCTCGCAGCGAAACCTCGAGGTCGATCGGGAGGTCCTCGCCGGACTCGAGATCCCGGTGATCCTGGACCGGGTAACCGGCCTCGTAGAGAAGCCGTTTGATCGCGGCTTCCGATCCCTCGCGAACCCAGTCCTCGGTGTCCGAAATCGGCGCGTGGACGTGTTCTTCGTCGAGTTTCTGGCGGGCGACGTTGCCCATGATCTCCGGGCTCTTCGCCTCGAGGACGGTGTAGCCCTCCTCGTGAGTGGTCAATCTAAACTGGTGGGCGCGATCCCACTGGCTGTGAACCCAGTCCTCGAGAGCGTCCGACCGCTGGCCGAGCGCCTGTCGCATCGTTCGCGCGAGGTTCTCGAACGAGTCGTGGGGTGCCTGCCAGATGTCCTCCGGCCTGACGACGTATCGGTACCCCTGCTCGCCGTTGCCGTCCGCGAGGTGGGCGAACTGAGAGAGCTGTGCGCGGGTAAACTGGTCCGGTCGGTCGACGACGATTTCGCGACGCTTCGGGAAAACGACGACCCGCTCGCGATCGGTGAGATCCTCGAGTTCGCTCGGATACCAGACGACGGGATCCGTCTCGACGGAGAGGCGCTCGACGTCGCCGCGATCGGCGAGGTTCGCGAGCGCTTCGCGTGCATCTTCGGTCGGGACTTCGAGCGTCCGCGCGACGGCTGCAGCAGTGAGGACGGGCCGACCTGCTTCCTGCGATGCATCGTGAACGTCCGCGAGCGTAAGCCCGTCGTCCGTCCGCTCGTCTTCGGTCTCTTCGTTAGTCTCGCCATCCGCTTCGGTCGCCGGGTCGTCGGTCCGGTTGGTTTCGCCACCAGTCGCCTCCGAAGCACGTTCGTCGGTCACTGGCGGGTCGTAGCGGCGGTGCGGGTAAACCGATTTCGCTCGGCAGGCGCGTTCGAGTCCGATTGCGTCTCACTGACTCCGACGGGACTCGGTCGTCCTCAACCCCTTCAGCCGCCAACCGGTAGCTCGAGATCGGTCTCGTCCGAAATGCACTCGTCCGATTCGCCCTGCTCGTTCGACTCGAAGCTCGCCCCGACGTCGTTCCACGCCGTCGAACACTCCTCGCGAGGGACGTCGAGGGTCGTCGACTGCCACATATCGCCGACGCCGGGCGTCCCTCGCGGGAGCAACTGGGGACTCGGGACGACGACCGGAACGGCGAGGCGGTTCTCGAAGCCGATCGGCTCGACGGCGCCGACCGCGAGTTCGTCCTGATCCGCCCACGGCGGTGTCTCGAGGGAGACCCGCGTGTCCTGGCGAACGTACGTTGTCTCGTCGCTGATCGCGGGATCACCGCTGTTCGCCCGAACCTCGAAGCGGGCGTACTCGCCTTGCACTTCGAGAGAGTAGACGTCGAGTTGCAGGAACGACACCGACGGAATGGGTAAGAGCGGCAGTCCCGGGAAGCCGACGGCGTCGAAATAGCCTGCTCCCATCGGGGCGTGTTCGCTCGTCGGATCGGTCTCGAGCAGTGTTCCACCCTCCGGACGGACCGCAGGGACGTCGGTTCGGTTGACGGTCTCCAACGACAGGTACGTCGGGGAGGCTTCGACCTGATAGCTGGTGGCTTCCAGGAGGTCCGAGTCCGGACCTGGTGCCCGTGCGTCTTCGGGTTGGCTCTCGGGATCGAGCATCGACTCGACGAACTCCAGCGGTGCGCCGAGCAGATCGTTGCCCGCGTCGAGCAGCCCACCGAGTAGGTCGTCGATCATCCCGGCACCGCCGTCGATCGTCTCCTCGTGATAGCCGCCGATCGTCTCGATGTGCTCGTAGATCGCCTCGAAGTACTGTTTCCGGACTTCGGCCCGAAGCAAATCGGCGGTGTTCTCGTAGCTTCCGGTCGTGTTCTCGTAGACGACTTCGTCCTCGACGCTCCGGACGTTGTCTTCGACTTCGCCGAGCGGACTCGGCCGTTCCAGCATGCTCCAGAGGTCGGTTTCGTGTGGTTCGACCGACGTCACGACCGCTTCGTGCGTTCGGTTGAGCTCGCCGATTACCCAGTCGTAGAGTGCGGTTCTGTCCCGCGGTTCGACGTCGACGTCCGGGTCACTCGAGTACGGAATCGCGCGCTCGAAGTCGCTTTCCGTGACGATCGGCCGGCTCGCGCCTTCGATCTCGTCCTCGAGTTCGCGTTCCTGTCCCCCAACCGACGTCGCATCGAGATCGAACGTTTCGCTGACGGCGGCCGTTTCGATACCGTCGAAGTTGTCGACGAAACCGTACGACTCGTTCCACGAATCGGTACTGAACGGCGACTCGAAACCTCGAGATCCGCGCTCGGCCTCGACGTCTTCCGCGAGATCCGCGTCGATCCCGTAACTCGCGCTGTACGTTACCGGCCGTTTCCAGTTCGTTCGCACCTGTTCGAGGGGGATCGTTACGTTCGTTATCGGATCAAAAAGCGTTTCGTTGTCGTGTTGCCACGTCTCGATCACACCGACGTCGGTCTCGTACTCGAGGGTGATCTCGGCGAGCTCTCGGTCGTCGAATCCGATCCCATCGTCGGAGACGATGTCGATCGAAACGCTGGCGTCGCCGCCGCTGGTCGTATAGCTGCGGTCGGCTCGAGACCAGTTCTCGCCCGGCCGCTCCGTCTCCGGCAGCCGATCGTGTCTGGTCGGTCCCGTTTCGCTCGTGTCGATATCGACGTCGTACACGTTCTCCATGCTATCTCCTGTCAGATCGCGCTCGGGTGCGGTCTCGTCGATTAGTTCCTCGAGATCGGCCAGCTGATCCTCGAGTCCGCCGACGGCGTCCGCCGCGCCTTGATTCGCCGACTCGTCGTCGTAGTACTCCTCGAGATAGACGTCGCTGAACCGCTCGTGGCCCTCGAGCGAGTCGTTGAACTCGGATTCGACGTCGTCCATCGCGAGCCCCGCGACCAACTCCATGTACGCGATATCGGCGAACGGGTGGGCCTGAATTTCGACGTCCGTGTCGACGTTCTCTTCGAGGAGCGTGAGGACGATTTCTTGAATCGTCGGCGGCTCCGGGTAATCGATTTCTCCTTCGGTATCGACGAGATCGCTCCCACAGAGTCCATCCGACTCGTTGATCTCGTCCCCGAGTTGCTCGCCCAGGAGTTCGTCGAGATCGATATCGCCCGCTTGCGAGGCGAGGTCATTCGCCATGCAGACTGTCGGTAGGAAGGTCGCGCGATCCTCGTACGGATCTGCCGTCCCGAACGAGGCCTCCTGCAGCGCGAAGACGGCGTCGTTCGCCATCACCTCGGTGTGCTCGTTCGGCGTGAGGTTGTGGAACGTTCGGTCGCTGCTCACGAGGCGATCGTAGTAGGCCTTCCCCCAGACGTAGGGATACATCCGCGCGGCGAAGTAACGGCCGAATCCGTCGTAGAACTCCTCGGCCTCGAAGAAGCCGGTCTCGAGTTGTTCCTCGAACTCGTTCGTTCGATCGTGTAACTCGAGGGCGTTCGTTCCCACGGACACCGTGATATCACGCTGCTCGCTGGCGGTCTCCTCGCCGTCGTGCTCGACGGTGAGTTCGACGTCTTCGACGGTTGCAGTGAGCACGTCGTCGTCCGCTCGTTCGAAATCGACCCGATCGATGGCGTTCTCGAGGTCGTCGCTGTCGTCCCAGTCGAGCCGTTCGATCGACGCGACCGCGGTTCGGTCGTGACCAATCTTCTGCTCGGCGCTGGCGAGCGATACCGCCACGTCGCGGTAGATGCGGAGCTCGAGATACTGCTCGAACACGTCGCCGGAATCGACCGCATCGGCGAACGCCGCGTCGGCGCCGTCCGTCGAACTGACCGGTGCCCTGGCGGCGTCGTCCGTCGCACGTACGACCGCGTGGCGAATCTCGCCGACGGCGATCGATTCGGCCCTGTCGACCGCGAGCCCCTGATCGACGTCGACCTCCGGGCGGTCTCTGGACTCGAGTACGGCGACGATCGAGATACTGCTGACGAGGAGAAGGACCGCGAGCAGCGCGAACGGGATTCGCGCTCGGTCGTCCGACGCGAGCGAGACGGTCCGCGGTCGCCCGCTCATGGCTGCCACGTCTGGACTGTGATCGTCACGTCGTCGGTCGATACCTCCTCGGCGAGTAGCGCCGCGACCGCCTCTTCTCGCTCGGCGTCGCCGTCGAACTCTTCGTCGATCGCCTCGAGTTCGTCTGCGAAGGCGGTTTCCAGATCGCTCGCGATCCAGTCTGCGAGGCCGCTCACTCCGAAGTCGGACTCACTTTCGCTGTCGGAGCCGTAGAGCACGCGCTCGTTCGCCTCGAGCGCGTCGGCCTCGCTTCGATTGAGCGGGCGCCCATCGTCGGCATTCGTCTCCCCGCCGAACTCGTACGGAAGCGGCGCGACCAGTCGTTCGTAGTGGTAGACCGTGAGCTCTCGCGAGAGCCCCTGACTCTCGAGCGTTCGTTGGGCTGATTCGGGCGGAAGGTAGCCCTCGATAATCGCCGCACCGATGGCTGCTCCGGCGGTCTCGAGTGCGTCGTCGTCGGACTCGACGGATAGATCGGCTTCGTCGACGGCCGGAAGATCGCTCGAGGCCGTGATCGTGCGACTCGAGACGTCCTCGTCCGGCGGCGGTCGCTCGCCGACCGTCGCCGTGCCGTTGATCGCCGCGCCGGCGTACGGTTTCCATTCAGTGACGACGTAGAACTCGCGGTTCGCGCCGAGAAGGGCGCTCGACGTGGAGGCGTCGACGCCGTCCTCGAAGTCGTCGGCGTACGGCAGTATCTGGACGCCGTCGATGTGGAGATTCGCGACGGCCGCATCGGCGAGCAGTCCGGTCGCAGAGCCGTAGTCGGTTCGGGTGTCGTTGCCGTCGCGCTCGTCGACGGGATCGACGCCCTCGAGATCGTACTCGACGCTGAGCGTTACTGCAGCCAGCGTTTCGACCGTTCTATCGGGGCGGGTTTCGTCGCGGTCGTCGTCCGCCGCGTGGAGGTAGGCCCCGAGCAGGAGCACGCTTGCGCTGACGAGCAGCAGGGCCATCGCGACGTCTACAACCGTGCTGACGCCCCGTTCGGTTCGTCGGTTACGCCGTGGGCTCCGGCCCTTACGCGGTGACGAGCGTGACACGGTACTCACCCGATTGGGCGTTTTGTGCTAGCTCCGCGGCGTCGCTGGCGATGTCGGTCGTGATCGATCCACCCTCGCAGATGTCTGCGAACCCGTGACTGCTCTCGAGTTGGCCTTCGCACTCGAGGGAGCCGTCGGTATAGACCCCGACGGCGATGGGGTAGACGAGCGCGTGGTGATTCGCTCCTGGCTCCGAGAGGATCGGTACCTCGAAATCGTCTTGCGAGCCGTCCGCGGTATCCGTCTCGCTCTTGGTCACCAGCAGCTCGTTGTCCCCGCCGTGTTCGACATCGTTGAAATCTCGATTGCCGTGGCCGGCGAACTCGAATCCGGTGAGCACGACTTCGATCTCGGTTTCCGACGCGGCCGTGTAACGAACTGTCGCTTCAGTGGCAGCCGTCCTCTCGAAACTTCTGGAGACGTTTTCGACCCGGTCGATGGAGCCGGCGATCTCGACGGTCGTTCCCGCTTCCGCTTCGACCTCGAGTGTTCGAACGGCCAGTTCGCCGTCCGCGGGTGTCCACTCACCGTCGATCTCGTCGTGTGCCTCGACGAGGTCGGCGAGGAACTCGCCCTCGACATCCTGTCGATCGGTCTCGACGGCGTCACCGTAGGCTGACTCGAGCGACGCGCCGCGAGCGACCGCCTCGAGCCGTTCGTTCCCCACGACGGGAACGACGGTTCCGTATGCGAGACTCGAGCGAGCGGTTCCGTGTTCGTTTCGCAGCGAGACGGTAGGACCCTCGAACTTGACTTCCGCGGCGTCGTGGCCGTACGTCGCGCTGGCGTCGTGCGTGGTTCCGGCCACGCGGTCGATCGTGTTCGCGGCCTGATTCGTATCCGGCGGCGGGCCCGTCGGGAGCCCGAGTACGATTCCGGCGAGGGCGACGCTGACGATGCTGACGGCCAGCCAGACGTACCACGCGTCGGCCGGTGTCTCCCAATCCATGCGGCCACTGGCCGACTATTCGTATTTAAACCTCAGTAGCGAAGCGGATACTGATTCGAAGGGGCGCTGCTCGAGACGATCCGCTGAAGACACACCACCGCTTCCGATGTTTCCGCTGAAAACGTACTTCGGTGATTTTCAACCTCACTGACTCCGCCGTTAGTGGAGAGACTATTTGCCGTCTCGAGCAAGTCACACGCCCTGAAATAGACGTTTTTGCGGCGCACCCACCACCGCTTCCGGAGCTTCCGCTGAAACGTTGCTCCAGCGCCCCTCTCACCCCACCAGTTCCGCTGTTAGTTGCCAGACGGATGCCTGCCTCGAGACCAGGACTACTCGCGACGATTTTCTCGGACCACACCACCGTTTCCGAAGCTACTGCCGCTGATAGCGGCTCTATCGGTGGACAGTGGCAAATTAGCTATCGACAGGCCTCGATTGAGCGTTGATCCTTCGACAGCATCTCACTGCGTCGGCGTGCTGTTCTCCCGCGCCGCCTCCAGATGCCGTCGCTCAATCACAACCTCGTCCGCCTTCTCGTTCGCCTCGTCGGGATCGTACTTGCTGGCGACCTCGCGGATCGCCTTCATCGAGGCCGTTCGGACGAGCGCCTCGAGATCCGCCCCCGTATACCCCTCCAACTCGCCCGCCAAATCGCCGATATCGATCTCCTCGGACAGTGGTTTCCCGCGGGTGTGGACCTCGAGGATCTTTTCGCGGGCCTCCCGGTCCGGCTCACCGACCAGAACGTGCGTATCCAGTCGTCCCGGACGGAGCAGGGCGGGATCGATCTGGTCCTTCCGATTGGTCGCCGCGAGCACGACCAGATTCGGGTTCTCGCGCATCCCGTCGAGTTCGGTCAGAAGCTGCGAGACGACGCGTTCGGTCACCTCGTGGCCCTCGCCGCGGGCGGCCGTGATCGCGTCGATTTCGTCGAAGAAGACGATCGAGGGTGCGGACTGTCGGGCGCGTTCGAACACCTCGCGGATCGCCTTCTCGCTCTCGCCGACGTAGCGGTCGATGATCTCCGGGCCGTCCACGCGGACGAAGTTGACGTCGGTCTCGCCAGCGAGGGCGCGCGCGAGTAACGTCTTCCCGGTCCCGGGCGGCCCGTAGAGCAAGACGCCGGAGGGCGGGTCGGTGTTCGTCTCTTCGAACAGCCGATCGTACGTCAGCGGCCACTCGACGGACTCCCGGAGAATCTGTTTGGCGTCCTCGAGCCCGCCGACGTTCGAGAAGTCCGTGTTCGGCGATTCGGCGACGTACTCGCGCATGGCCGAGGGTTCGACGGCGGCGAGCGCGCTGTCGAAGTGCGACTTCGTTACCGTCGGATTCTCGTTCCACTCGTCGCGTTCGTCGGATTCGGTCGGCCGGCCGCGGATCGCGGCCATCGCGGCCTCGCTCGCGACGGCGTCGAGGTCGGCCCCGACGAACCCGTGCGTGCGTCGAGCGATGGCGTCGATGCTCACGTCGTCGTCGAGCGGCATCCCGCGAGTGTGGACCTCGAGGATCTCCTTGCGCCCCTCCACGTCCGGGACCCCGACCTGAATCTCGCGATCGAAGCGCCCGCCGCGACGGAGCGCGGGATCGATCACGTCGACGCGATTCGTCGCGCCGATGACGATCACCTCGCCGCGGGCGTCGAGCCCGTCCATCAGCGTCAGGAGCTGGCCGACGATCCGGTTTTCGGCGTCGCCGTCGTCGTCTCGCTGGCCCGCGATGGAGTCGATTTCGTCGAAGAAGATGATCGTCGGCGCGTTCGCCTCGGCCTGTTCGAACACTTCGCGGAGTCGTTCCTCGGACTCGCCTTTGTACTTCGACATGATCTCCGGCCCGGAGATCGTCTCGAAGTTGGCGTCGACCTCGTTGGCGACCGCGCGAGCGATCAGCGTCTTTCCGGTTCCCGGCGGCCCGTAGAGCAAGACGCCGGAGGGAGGTTCGACGCCGAGCCGTCGGAACAGCTCCGGTTCAGAGAGCGGGAGTTCGATCATCTCACGGACGAGTTCGAGCTCTTCATCCAGGCCGCCGATGTCCTCGTACGTGACTCCGGAGGTGGGTTCCGCCTCGGCCGTCCCGGACGGAGGACCGTCTGCCGTTCCTCCTGTTCCTCCCGTCCCACCGCCACTGCCGCTTCCGCTGCCACTCTCGGACCTTCTGCCGGCGTCTCGAGCGGTACTCGAACCCCCCTGTCGAGCCGGCTTCGAACCGCCGCCGGCGATCCGAATCGTGGTCGTGCTCGTGATCCGAACGTCGCCGCCGGGGTCGGTGTCGGTGACCCTGAACGGCTCCTGTCCGAGCCCCTCGATTCGAATCTGCTCGCCCGCCCGAACCGGTCGATTACGAAGCGTCTTGGCCGCCTCTCGCTCCGCACTGCCACGCTGGGTGTCGGTAAACGACGACGGCGCGGCGAGTGTGACTCGCTGTGCTTCGGCGATCGTCGAGGTATCCTTCGTCCGGACGGCCACCGTATCACCGACGTGTGCACCGGCGTTCGCGCGGGTGTCGCCGTCGATCTGGATGACGTTCTCCGGAACCGACGAGTCCGCCGGCCACATCTTCGCGACGGTCGTCTTCTCTCCTTCGATGACGACGGTGTCGCCGCTCAACACGCCGAGTTGCCGGCGTGCGATCTCAGGGATCCGTGCGACTCCTCGCCCCGCGTCTCGCTTCTCGGCGGCCCGAACCGTCAGCGAAACGCCGTCCGAATCCGACTGGCTCATGACTGTTCCTTTCGCGTGGGCCGTCTTGAGAATTGTCCTGTCAGTCGGCTCCGAAATCGAGTCACTTACAGTCCGTTCTCGAGCACTCGATCGATTCCCCGTCGAATCCGTTCGGACGCTGACGGTCCTGAGATCCCCAGTTCGTTCCCGATATCCGCGGTCGACGCCTCTCGCGGGACCGCGAAGTAGCCCGCGTCGCGGGCCGCGGTCAACGCTTCGTACTGCTCGTATGTGAGTCCCAACGGCGGATCGTCGGCCGTCGATTCTCGAGTCAGGCGCTCGAGTTGGAAGGTCGCGCCGCGTTCGATACAGAACTCGCGGTACTCAGCGAGCGCCTCTCGGTCCGGAAACCGGGACCGACTCCACCAGCCGTCGACGGTCACGATGCTGCCGAGCGGCGTGGTGCCTAACTCGATGAATTTCCGGTATATCGGTACCGGCGGATCGCGGAGTTCGATCCGATACAGCGCGTTCCCGTCGTACTCGTCCAGCGTCACGGCCCCTGCGACCGTGGCGTCGTCCGCCAGTGCGTCGCGAAATTCGTCGTCGGGTTCGTCGACGACTCGACAGAGCGCTACGGGACGGTCGGGATCGATGACGAGGATCCGTTCGATGTAGACCGTGACCGACGGAACGGCCGCTACTGCGTTCGTTAACGGGAGGTCGAGTGACGTCACTCGAAACTCTGCGATGAGCCCCATGGCTCCAGATATAGCCTCTATCAGTTAAACACCCTACTCTGTGAGATACAAATTCATGTTGATTCTGCCGGTAGGTCCGTCTAACGATGGCAACCGATAGCCAGCCACAACCCGAAACGCAACTCGACACGACGGTGCGTTCGCACAACTACTACCGTAACGCCGTCGAGAAACACTGGGATCCCCACGAAATCGATCTCGAGGCCGACCTCGAGGGTGCTGCCGAACTTCCGGAACCGGCGTTCGAGGGGCTCAAACAGTCCCTCGCGCTGTTCGGTGCCGGCGAGGAGTCGGTGACGGAAGACCTCGCACCGTTGGCGGTCGTCCTGGACGATATCGGCGACCAGATGTTCATCACCACCCAGCTCTACGAGGAGTCGAAGCACACGGACTTCTTCGACCGCTACTGGCGCGAGGTGGTTCACGCAGAAGAGAAACGGCGCGGTCAGCAGCTGTCCTCGCCGACCGACGAGAAGTGGTTCAACGAGCCCTACGACGAACTGTTCGAGCGCAACGAGCGAGCGATGGACCGCCTCCTCGAGGACGACTCGCCCGAGAACCGCGCGAAGGCTCACTGCCACTACCACCTGACGATCGAGGGCATTCTGGCACAGACGGGCTACTACGGTCTCACGCTCGCCTACGGCGAGAACGAGCCCGAACTCCCCGATCTGCCGGGGCTGGTCGAGGGACTCAAACTGATCCGCAGCGACGAGGGCCGCCACGTCGGGTTCGGCATGGCACAACTCAAGTCGCTCGTGATCGACGGTGACGTCGAGGCCGACCTCCTCCGCGAGACGGTCGGCGAACTGGTGCCGCTCGTCCAGAAGAGTCTGACCAGCGACGACGGTGCCAGCTCCGAAGGCGGTCCCGGTCCGAGCCCGTCCGATCTCTCCGAGTACGCCTATCACAAACACGAACAGCGAATGCGACAGATCACTACCGCTAGCGAAAAGATTCCGGAGGTCGAGGAGCTTACGGAGCTCGACGCCTGAACGTCTCTCGCTACATCGCGGCCGTCTGCGGGTGCAAACCACGTTCTCGCTCGTTGCCTCTTCCCGCGTCGAACACCTAGTCACCTCGAAGAAACGCCTTTGTCGTTCGTCGTGAACTGTCGGATATGGTAGTCCAGACCGAGCGGGACGACGCTACGTGGTGGGAGTGTGAAACCTGCGGGCTACTGTTCGACGAAAAGGCAGACGCCTCGGAGCACGAGCAGCGGTGTGACGACACCGACCCGTCGTACATCCAATAGCTCGGCGCGTCTCCGGCTCGGCGCGTCTCCGGCTCGGCGCGTCGTTCGGCGGATCGAGCGACAATTACTCGAGTCGCTCGCGGTGATCGACAGCTAGTTCCTGAGCCTGCTCGAGCGTGTGGGTTTCCGTCCACCGCACGCGCTCGCCATCGTCGTAGGCGAGCGCCGTCTTGAGTTCGTCCCGGAGGACGCCGTGTCCGACCGACTGAACCGTCCCCGACGAATCGGTGAGTTCGTACACGCCCGGTCGGTCGGGTGCGCTGGCGACCGTCCCGCGGTCGAGGTCGCGCCAGGGTTTCTGTAGCGGCATCGCGTTATCCCCAGTCGGTGCCGTTGGTCTTGGCGTTCTCGTCCGTTTCATCGCGCTCGGTATCCGCGTCGCCACGTTCGCCCTCGCTATCGACGTGCTCGGCGTGGGCGACGAGTTCGTAGGCGTGTTCGCTCAACTCGTCCTCGGCGAAGACGAACACGCGGCCGTCGACCAGCGAGAGGTCGGCGTCGACGCGGATGGAGTAGGCTTCCGTCGAGACGGTCACCCCCGGGAACAGGACCTCCTCGTCGTCGCCCTCGAGCATCACGCGGCCGACGCCAGTCGACTCGAGGATGTCGTCGTGGGTATTGTGGTCGTTGACGTAGGTCATGACGCCCTCGATCCCGTCGGGATCGGTGACGAGGACGTGGACCTCCTTGCCCGGCGGGGTCTTGATCGATTCTTCGACGGGTTTCGGCGGGCCGTGGTAGAAAACGTCCCGACCGTCGAGGTACTCGACGACGACGCCGCCCTCGACGAAGTCGACGCCGATCGTACTGGGTGCGACGTTGTTACGAACGCTCATTACTCGTCCATTGGGTCGGTTCCCGGAAAAACGGTCCGTTCTGCCGTCCGATCGTCCGTTCGAATCGGCCGACGACCGACTCGAGTCCACCGTCTCAGCCGAGCGGCCGTCCGGGGATAGAATCGTCGAGACCGTCAGCCGTAAGTACGCGCTCTGAGTCGGTTGTCGTATGGACGGCCGCGCCGTCGCTCCAGCAGCCGGAACGGTTCTCAACGCACTCGCGACCGGGACCGGCGCTGCGTTTGCGATCGACCTCGAGACGACAGCCACCGTCGAACTCACGACCGACGGGAGTATCGACGCCGAAATCGCCGGCCAACCCGACGCAGATACGGTGCTCGTCGAGCGCTGTGCCGAACTGACGATCGACGAGTACGCCGAGACCGCGGGACTGGACGGATCAGCCGTCGGCGCTCGTGTCCGAACCGAGAGCGAGGTGCCGATGGCGTCGGGGCTGAAGAGTTCGAGCGCCGCGGCGAACGCGACCGTGCTTGCGACACTCGATGCCCTCGAAATCGTCGGTACGGTCGAGCGAATCGACGCCTGTCGACTGGGTGTCCGTGCGGCCCGCGACGCCGGCGTCACGGTCACAGGTGCGTTCGACGACGCCAGCGCAAGCATGCTCGGCGGCGTGACGGTCACCGATAATTTGGGCGACAAACTGCTCGCTCGCGAGGACGTGGATTGGTTTGCGCTCGTGTACACCCCGCCGGAACAGTCGTTCAGCGCCGACGCTGACGTCTCGGCCTGCAAGCGGATCGCCCCGATGGCGGATCTCGTTGCGGAACTCGCCCTCGACGGTCGCTACGGCGAGGCGATGACCGTCAACGGCTTCGCGTTCTGCGGGGCCCTCGAGTTCTCGACCGGCCCGATGATCGACGCCCTGCCCGACGTCACGGGCGTCTCGCTGTCGGGAACCGGGCCGAGTTACGTCGCCGTCGGCGACCAGGACACGCTCGAGACGGTTCGAGAGCGGTGGGCGGAACGGGATGGAACGACACGATTACTGCGGACGCGGACAGACGGAGCACAAGTGACATGACTCGAGACCCAGAGACAGCCACCGACGGCGGCGAGACGGAGCGAACACCGGACGAGATGAGCCTCGACGAACTGCGCGAGGAGATCCAGACGATCGATCGCGAGATCGTCGAACTGATCGCGCAGCGAACCTATGTCGCGGACACGATCGCCCAGGTCAAAGACGAGCAGAACCTGCCGACGACCGACGAGAAGCAAGAACAGCAGGTAATGGAACGCGCGGGAGCCAACGCAAAACAGTTCGACGTCGACGACAATCTTGTAAAGGCGATCTTCCGACTGTTGATCGAACTGAACAAAGTTGAACAGCGTGAGAATCGGTAGCAAATAACATGCAATTCACGTACTTATTATCGTCTCTCTTCGTCGATAGCTTCAGCGTTTGAACGGCGAAACACCTACAGTAACACGCGGGTAAGACATCCGTATGTCCGAAGCGGCCACAAACAACGGCGACGACGAGATCGTCACGGTGAACTTCAAAGTCAAACGGTCGTTTCTCGACGAAATCGAAGATACGTGGCAAGGACGGGGATTCAACAGCCGTAGCGAATTTATTCGATATACCTTACGCGATGCCGTCGAACACCCCACGTTCGACCGCGATGAACTCGTTGCACTCCTCCAAGCCGAAGAAGATGTCCGTGAAGAACGGATGATGAGTGCCGATGAAGCACGCGAACGATTCGGTACTGATAGGACGAATGAGTGACGACGAGTGGAGGTGGGAACTCGCATCGAAAGCACAGGACGATCTCGATGCACTCAACTCGACTGAGCAGCAGCGCATCATCGATAAACTCGACGAAATCGTCGATTCTCCGTGGCGTGACCCACCAGAGTATGGTGAACCGCTCCAGAATAGCTCACGTCGTAAGGTGCGTATTGGCGAATTCCGTCTCGCGGTCACTTTCCACCGAGACGAGCACCGGATGGTCGTTGCTCGAATTAAGCGTCGTGGAGGCGCGTATACCGCTGATGACGACTGAGCAAATGTACTGGGAACCGGCAAAGTAGACGAAATCTATAACATCAGTCCGAGACCTGAACAAGGTCGAACAGCGAGAAAATAGGTAGCCGAATTCGGGCGCTACAGAGTTTCTATCGCCGGTCAGTTAGTCAAATTATCTTCCGGCAGTTGCTCTTTCGTTTCTCGATCGGTAACCGATAACACAGTTTCATAGTCACCTCGGGTACTGAATCGAAGAGTAACCTTGCGGCGACTGACGAACTATTCGAGGGTATCCGCTCACGAGTCTGTCTATTGGCAGGAATCGCTACCCGGTTGATGCTCACGAGAATCAGCGTTCTTGAATCCTCCAGCCGATAGGAGTCGCGTGCTGCACACAGAGCATTAGTGTAGCACGACGACGCTGTTTGTTTCACGCCGATCATGAAGTGCCACTCCACGGGTTCGTGTACCGCACCTAAAAGTCGTTTCCGGGGGCACCTGTGACCGCCATAGAGCTAATTTGGTAGACGTTCTCGAATCGATTTCTGAACAAACCGTTGGATGATCAAATGAGACCATGGGATCACCAGTTCCCAGAGTCACCGATCGAGGTGATGGGCGTAGCTCGCTCCCAGCAGAACTCGAACGATGTCTCGACGGTTCGGACGAACTCTTGATCATCAATCTGGGTCACCCCGAGGATCGAACGAGGATCGAACGGGTCAGCCACGTACACGCAGAGATCGGTTCGATCAATGAGATCGATACTGTTGTACACCTCGTTAGTGATCCGCAGTTCGAACCCCTCGTGATCGGTAATTTCACGAACGGCCACATCTTCGACTGATGCCGACAGTTCGCGGATGAGTCGCCGAGTCAATAGAACCTTAACATTCACACCTTGCTCTAGCGCGTCGACGAACTGATCCACGCTTCCCTCGTGTACTTGGTCGAAACCGAACAGTCCCCCGGCAGCGGTCGTTGCGGTCATCTGCCATTCGTCAGTGGCTTCTTCGACCCGTTCCGACAACATCTGAAAGATTTCGCTCGGCCCACCCATCGCCGTCCAGAATCGACCGTCGATTGGTTTCTTTAATCTTAGGTGCGAAGCGATCTCCGCAGCGATGCTTTCGTATCTCGCTCGTTCGACTGCTAACTCCTCTTTTCGCTCCTCGAGGAGTCGCGCTACCACGATTTTCGGATCGATCGGTCTGTGTATTCGAGGGCGTGTATTCGGCTGTACCCGTACGAGTCCCCGTGACTCGAGACCGTTCAATATGTCGTAAATTCGTCCCTTCGGTACCTCACTTTCCTCGGATATTTCCTCAGCGGTCGCAGTCCGAAGCGTCAACAGTGCTGTGTACGCTCGTTCTTCGTAGCTGGAGAGTCCGAGATCACATAACGAGGTCATAATAATCCTTCTGTTCCACCGGATAAAACGTTCACGACGTTGATTATCGAATCGTCGAATTGGTAGTCAATACCACCATTGCACGTTATACTGGCTCCAATAATCAAAATAAACTGATATAATGTGCCATTTTGTTCGGGAACGGCTTTACGGATACCACTCCGAATCCAACGTATGACCAACGAAACGGGAGATGGTGTTCGTCGACAGCTTTTGCGAATAATACCATGTACGCTATGGGTGATTGGATTGACCATTGGAATACTCCTACTTCTGTCACAGTCTGCCGCCGCTACGGTCGGTACCGAACTCGCCTCGAGTGCCCTATCCGTTCCAGTTCTCGAGACATCCATAGCCGAAACCTTGCGAGATGCGGACGGGATAACGCAATACGCTTTGATTTTCGTGCTGGCGGCAATTCCATGGCTCGAGATAGTCGTCGTAATTCCGATTGGTGTTGCTCTCGGAATAAATCCGTTCGGCGTCGCGTTGTTCGCATTCCTCGGGAACGTACTCCCGATATACGGGATCATCGCGTTCTACGTCCGTCTGAAGGCTGCCCTCGGCTGGGAACAGCCCAATCCGAACTCGAAAACGTCCCGCCGGAAAAATTGGGCAAAGCGTATCTGGAATCGATTCGGACTTCCCGGACTGGCGCTCGCTTCGCCCGTCATTATCGGCGTCCATCTGGCGACTATCATCGCACTCGCTCTACAATCGAAGAAACGAACCGTCGCACTGTGGATGACTGTGTCGGTATTCGTCTGGACAGTAGCGCTGACGGTATCTGCACATTACGGTATCGAATCGATACAGACGATCGTAGGGTAGCGAGAGATTCCTTTGGCTTTATGCTAAACGAACCCGTCGTACTGAACTCAACCGATTACCAAGAATAAATACATTATCTGACAGCAATGAAATCAATTGTTTCTTCGTTACCTGCTTCCCTGTACTGAGCGTTCGGCCTTCCGCGCTGATTGCTCCTCAATCCGTGCCACATTCGCGCCCTGTGTTCAGCACGGCTGTTGAAACCTATTAGCGATTGAGGCTTTCAACAAAGCCTCATATCCACTATCGATAATTCTTTATATACGGTTGCGTTTCGAGGGTTCTAACAGCTGAAATCGGCATCACTGAACCGGAAATACACCCTGTTTTCACGAGAATCCGTCATGGATTTCATCTACTTGAACAAAGTAGAGCAGCGTGATAAGAGGTAGCGCACACCACTACAAGCTGATAGTAGGTACCGGAACTGTCCCCCCACTACGTTTGTGCTGACTGACCAGAGCCGTCAAGAGAGTAGCTAGTATCGTTTTGTGAAATAATGGATATATTGCTCAGTAAAGGTAGTCAGGGATTTGTCTCTCTGGATGTTGTCAGGACTACCCTGGGGAACATCTAAACAAGGCCCAGAAGATACATCCGGCACATCATCGTTATTATTCCGATGGATGTATC
Organism: Natronorubrum marinum; assembly: GCF_052040125.1. NCBI lineage: Archaea > Methanobacteriati > Methanobacteriota > Halobacteria > Halobacteriales > Natrialbaceae > Natronorubrum > Natronorubrum marinum. The sequence continues at coordinate 55,297 of NZ_JBPPFV010000005.1, read as the reverse complement.
TCATGATATAATTTATAGACTGGCACTGAAAGGTATGACAGAGAGAATGATAGTTATCTAACTATATTGAGCACGTAGAGAGCGTTATCCCGGTCGGATGAGTACAATTGACATGGACGAGACAGCCGACCGACTCGACGCTCAAGATGAAGAGGTTGCGACCGATGCCGGCACTGATCGGGAAGAATTCCTTTCGCTCCTCCCGCACTTTTATCGAGGTAGTGTGAGTCAGTCGGTAAGCGCACAGGATCGCCTCGACCGAACAACCGACTGGGCAATCACCCTGATTGCCGCCTTGCTCTCGATCGTGTATTCAAGCGAGGATATGCCAGCGTACCTCTTGTTGATCGGGCTGGTACTACTGGGTATGTTCCTCTTTTTCGAAGTCCGACGCTATCGGTTCTACGATGTGTGGCGGTCTCAAGTCCGGTTCGTCGAGGAGAATATCTTTGCGAACGCCTTCAATCCCGCAAACGCCAAATATCACTCAAATTGGAGAGAAGAGATCAGTGACGATCTCCGTCAGCCGACATTCAAGGTCTCATACCTCGAAGCCTTGTCTCGTCGGGTCCGTCGGGTGTACGCGTTGCTGTTTGTTGTCGTCGGGCTCGCCTGGGTTTCTAAGATCACCCTCTTTAGCCCCGGAACACAGTGGACTGAGGCCGCGGAACTTCCGGGAATCCCTGGCCTGGTCGTCACAACAGCGCTGGCTTTGTTCTATATCGGAGTCTTTTTGATTGCGTTCTGGCCAGGCAAACGCGAGGCGAAAGGAGAGATCCACGACGTTGAGTCCGGCCATTGGAAGGACGCGGAGGATGAACGTCAGTAATCCGTTCAGAGGAAGGCGTTACCGCTGTGGTCGAACTGTAAGTGCAGCACCCAAGAGCGACCACCGAGAGCGAGTGGCCTTTTTTATTGAAGTTTTGCGCAAGGGTGAGCGAAGCGAACCTAACGCGGAAAGAGTTCGCTCCGCATGGGTACTGAGTGAATCAATGGATAGCTGAGTTTCTGCGGTTCACTCATCCGGAAACCGGAAAAGTGCACGCAATCATGTAGTGTAGATTTCTGTGACTCGTACTATGGATTTCATCTACCTGAACAAGGTCGAACAGGGCGAGACCACTGAAAAACGCTGTCGATGGCTTCGTTGCCGAAAACTGATTCAATCGCCGTCCCCATCTCTGATTTCCTGACACTCACTGGCCAATGACAAATACTTGATGGATTCGCTCGAGAATGCGAGCCTATGTCCAAATTCGACCGACAACGGAGCCGACCGTCGATAGCCGCCTGCGTGCGAACCATCTCTACTCCGGTTTCAGTGACGGCAAACCGGTCGATCGGTGAGAACGGGAACGAACAGGGACCGATCTGGAACCCGTTCGAAGGGGTGGATCGGGATGGAAACTGATCCAGAAACTGGAGACGAGGAGTCGGTACAGGCTTCGGTCGAGTTCCGAGACTGTACGCGGATCCAAATTACTGGCACGTACGAGGACGTACTCCTCGGTGTGACCTTCGTCTCTGACGACGAGGAGAAGGGGACGATCGTCGATTCGGTCGGCGGCGTTGACGGTGAACGAACGATCGACTCGACCGTCGAATTCGACCTCCAGCCGGAGTCGACGGTCCTCGAGTACGTCGAACTGTTCGAGAGCGAGGCTGCAATCCCGGGGCTCGGAGACGCACGGGTCGAGAATCCGCAGTTCGAGGACTGTCATCTGGACCGAGTGGACGGCGAAAACGGTGGCTCGAGGTCGTCGCCGTCTGCGGAGTTCGTCGACTGCGAGACGGTTCGGGTCACCGAACCCGCAGCCGAGGTGCTCCTTTCGTTGTTCTGGTGGGACGAGCGGGGGCAGCTCGGAACGATCACCGAACCGGTCGGTAGTGTCGAAGACGAGCGAACGATTTCGGCGACGACGGAGTTCGGAACGTTCGCCTACGGCCCGGTTATCTCGGGAATCGAACTCTTCGACGCCGGAACGCCGACGGTTCCGGGTGGCGGGGACGTGTCGGTCCGGAATCCGGATGCCGAGTCGTGCGCGACGTCGATCCGTGAGGCGTACGACGGGCCCGACGAACTGGACGAGAGTCCACCCGAGCGTTCCTGATCGGGTTCGAGACGGAAATTCGATTGCACGGGCTGTCGGCGTCGAGGATGGTCGATTATGCGATTGAACAGTCAGAACTACACTTCTTTCGAGGAAAGCGTCTCACGCGTCTGTTCACGCGAGACCGGGTCGTGACTGTCGAGGATAGCGGCCGCGTTCTCGTAGCTCGGCGCCCGTTCGAGCGTCTCGTAGTTGTTGTATCTGGTCGCCGTATAATCGGTGTACGCGTTGGACGTGAACCGCTCGCTCAACTCGAGACAGTGGTCGCGAACCGTCCGTTCGGGCTCGAATCCCAGTTCCGTCCGGATCTTCTCGAACTCCACGCGATAGCTCCGTTCGTCGGTGAGTTCGTCGTGGTACTCGATCGAAGCGTCGGGGAAGCAGTCGGCGACGATGGTCGCGAGTTCGTCGATCCGGTAGTTCTGCTGGTTCGACCCGACGTTGTACACGGTGTCGGCAACGTCGTCGATCGGCGCGGTTAGACAGTCGACGTACGCTCGAGCGGCGTCGGCGACGTGGACGTTCGGTCGGTACTGGTCGCCCCCGAACACCGGGATCGTTCCCTCAGCGTGGGCCTTGGCCGGCAGAATGTTTCCGACGAGATCGAATCGCATTCGTGGAGACTGTCCGTAGATCGTCGCCATCCGGAGAATCGTCGGGGAGAAGTGGTCGTCGGCGAGGTCGTGGAGTACGCGCTCGGACTGAATCTTCAGCCGAGCGTACAGCGAGACCGGATTTCGGGGCGATTCTTCGGAAAGCGGCTCGGCTTCGGTTTCAGAACGCCCGTAAACGCTGCAGGTCGAGGCGAAGACGAAGCGGTTGATTCCGTGGTACTTACAGATCGACGCCAGCAGCTGCGTCGAGTGGAAGTTGTACTCGAGCGTCTTCTCCGGATCGATCTCGGAAGCGGGATCGCCGACGATGCCGCCGAGGTGGACGACGGCGTCGACCCCGTCGATCGCCTCGAGAACGGTATCGATCGATCGGGCATCGCCTCGATAGAAGGTGAACCGATCGTCGTCGCGGAGCGCACTGATGCCCGCGTCGCCGTACATCAACGGATCGAGCACGCGAACGTCGAACCCGTCCTCGAGGAGTTGCCGACAGAGCACCGAACCGAGATATCCTGCTCCCCCGACGACGAGAACCGTGTCGACGGCGCTCGAATTCGGCTCGACTTCTCGGGTCACGTCGTCGATCAACTCGATCGCCGTGACGTCGGTGACTCGCTCGTCGCCGTCGACCACGGGCGCGATGGTCGTCTGTTGTGCTCGATCGTTGCTCTCGAGAATCTCCGGTGCCCCGTCCACTGTTCGGATACTCCCGCTCGTATCGACGACGATGGGGTCCTCGTTCACCACGTCCGAAACCGGCGTATCTGGTGTAACCCCGTCGAATAGTTTTTGTCTGAGTCGCTCGTCGGTCGCGGTCCCAACGAGTTGGTTCTCGTCGTCGACGACAACGATACCTCCTGCTTCGGATCGATCGATCCGTGACAGTGCGGTCCGGATCGACATCCGCGAATCGGCTGTGACTGGCCATCTCATGATTACGTATCGACTCCAACTGCCGCTACTGTCGGCTCGGTACCGACGCCGACGCGGCCTATTCACTCAACCCAGAGCGTTCCCCTTTGTTATGGGTCGGTTGGATTGATAGTCAGCTAACATTGATAGAGAATTGTCGTGACGTTCGGCGGGTTTCATCGACTTCAGGGGCTTTGAAAAAATATCAATTCTGCATTGTGTTCGACTGGCCCGTGTTCGTAGCCCTGTCACGTTCGATAGCGTCTCTGACGCCAGCGACGATCCGATCGATCGCGCCGTCGCGTAGTCCCGGGTGGATCGGAAGCGAGAGGACGCGTCCCGAAATCTCTTCTGTGACGGGAAGCGCACCCGGTTCGTAGCCGTACTCGTCACGGTACGCTTGCGTGAGGTGGACGCTCGGATCCCAGTACACCTTCGACGCAATCTCTCGCCGGGTTAGGGTGTCGATAACGGCGTCTCGGTCGACCCGTTCGTCGAGCGTGACGGTGTACAGCTGGTAGACGTGGCGTCCGCGACCGGCGGCCGTGTGGGGATCGACACCGTCGACAGCAGCGAGACCGTCGGACAGGCGCGACGCCACGCGTCGGCGGTTGAAGATGTGATCTTCGACTTTCCCGAGCTGTGCACAGCCGATACTCGCCACCAGATCCGACATTCGAACGTTCGTGCCGACGCCCGTGTACTCGCCGCTGTCGGGAGAGTCGAAGTACTTCGACGACGCGCGACCGTGCGAACGGTACCGCTCGAGGCGGCGAGCGAGTTCGTCGTCGTCGGTGACGATGGCTCCGCCCTCGCCCGTCGGCAGAATCTTGTTTTGGCAGAAACTGAGTATCGCCGCGTCGCCGATCGTTCCGAGCGTGCGGCCGCGATAATCGGCACCGAACGATTCAGCGACGTCCTCGATCAGCGGAACGCCCGCGTCCGCGGCGATCGTTTCGAGGGCACCGATATCGCAGGGGGCACCGTAGGGATGGATCGGGAGAATCGCCGCCGTGTCGTTGGTTACCCGTGTCTCGACGCGTTCGGGATCGAGACCGTACGTTTCCCGCTCGATATCGGCGAACACCGGCGTGGCGCCGACGAGTCGAACGGCGTTTGCGGTCGCGATAAAGGTAAACGAGGGGACGATCACTTCGTCACCCTCGCCGATACCGTATGCCGTCAGCGCGGCGACCAGGGCAGACGTCCCCGAGTTGACGGTCACCGCGTGTTCGACCCCCAGATACTCCTCGAGTCCGTCCTCGAACTCCTCGACGAACGGCCCGTTCGCCCAGTACGAACCCCGCGTAATGGAGTCGACGGCGTTCGCGACGTCGTCTTCGTCCCAGGGGATTTCGAACAACGGAATCTCCTCACTCATCGATCGGCGATTCGTGGGACTGCCGATTAAGTAGCCGTCCGCTACCGACGAAGAAGGTCATCGTTTCGACGCTTGCAGTTTCCTGCACAGTCGTTATGAATGCGATCGGCTCGAGTTCCCGGGAGAGATGCCGGCAGCGGCAACCCTCGTTACGCGTCCGGGACTGGCACGACGACGACCGGGAGCGACGCCATCTCGAGCAACTGCCTCGCAGTCGACCCGACGGACGTCGACTCGTCCGCGAGCCCGTCGTGAGCGGCGATCAGTATCTCGTCCGCGTCGACGGCCGTCGCGGTCTCGAGAAGCGTCCGGGCGGGGTCGTCGCCGGTTCGTAGCTCCGTTCCAACGTCGTCGAGTGCAGCCAACCTGACGGGAGCGACGTTCAACGCCTCCTGTGCGTCACGCCGTACCGTCGCGTCGTCCGACGGTGCGACGGCGACGACCGTGGCGTCATCGTCGCTCGTCGCGCGCTCGTCGAGGTAGTCGCAGATCGCGGCCGTCGTGTGCACGGACGCCGTGCCGACGAGATAGTGCATATCGAATCCTCGAGGAGCGGTACAAAGAACGTGTTGACACGCCGTCTCGATCGCAGCCAGTTCGAACGCGGCGCGACCGGGTCGGTCCGTCGCGGGGATTTTCCGACTCAGAAAATCCGCTCGTACCACTATTACGTGCTAGTCGAAAGGAGGGAGTGGGAGGGGTCCTCCCTCCGAACGGCGTGTGTCGTCAGAACCGATCATCCCCACGGTGGCACTCCACTGACGAACTGCTGTCCCCGACGGACGGCCACTCGCCGACCCCCAGTCGTCCGTGCAGTCTCCCCGATGAAGCAGTCCCCGCCTTCGCTTCGGCCCGACGAACCCGACACTCGTCTCAGTTTTGCGGTCAGTAAGATCCGACGTGCCGTCAACTCAGTGCTGGCCGTACAGCGAGTACATGATCGCGACCAGTCCGAGAAGTCGACTCACGTTCTCGAGAAACACCGTCACGACCTGCCCCGGGCTGGCGACCGTCGTGACGGTCACGTTGACCAGGAACGGACAGAGCGTCAGAAGGAGCAATCCGGCGGCGAGATAGAGCATCGATCCTGCATCGTTACGACGGTACCCTCGGTAGGCCTGGTAGGCGATAACTGTCCCGAACAGCGCGACGAGAAAGAGCGTCGCTACGGTCAGGAGTTCGAACAACGGTGCTTCGTCGATCCGGACGATGTCCTGGCTCATCGCATCCCCTCCCACAGACGGGTGAACTTGTCGGCGACGTCTTCCTCGCGGTACGTTACCTCGAGTTCGAACGAGCCGTCCTCGAGGGAGAGCTCGAGATGTTCGAGGTTCGCGCTGTAGACGCTGTAGTGGTTTCCGTCGGGTGCGAGCTCCGTCTCTTCGGTGACAAGCTGGCACTCCTCGAGGCGGTCGAGTCGCCGATAAATCGTCGGTAAGGACGCATCACACCGGTCACTCAGGGTACTGGCAGACATGGGTTCGATGCTCGTATGGGTGAGGATTTTGCGTGCGTACTCGTCGTCGAGCACCGCGAGCACTGTCGACAGATCAGTATCCTCACTCACTGCTACCTGTTCGTTCCGGCAACGCTATGAAAAACGGTCCGGTTTTTCTGACCGAGAAAATCCGGTCTCGGGACCGATCGACTGCGATTTCGGACCCGCTGTCGATACTGGATAGTTGGCTCGAGCGGGCGAGTAGAACGATATACCGACATGTGATTTACTATGGCGAAGTGATCACTACGTCTCGAGCCAGTGAAACGTCCGTTCGAGCAGGCGTTCTTCCGCCGCGGACGAGAACAGGTGGCCTTCCGCCGCGAACGTCTCGAGAAGAACATCGGTCTCGAACTGCGAGGCCGCCTCGAAGCTGTGAGCCACGTCGACGGAGTCGTCCTGCGTGCCGTGAAAGATCGCGACCGGGACGGCGAGCGAACGTTCGACGGTATCAAAGCTGTACCGGGCGAAATCGTCGAAGAATCGACGATCGATTCGATCGCCAGTCTTGAACCGATACTCGCCCTCGCGCTCGACGGCCGTTCGGTACTCGTCGAAGGCGCGGTTGTACGTCACGGGTGCTCGGGCGACGACTGCACCGACTCGAACGTCACGCACGGCGGCGTGGAACGCGACCTTGGCGCCGAAACTCGAGCCGAACAGCGCGTACGAGGCCGGATCGAACTGGCCGACGACGGCCGCCAGATCCGCGAGCTTCGAACTGAGCGTCTGGTCGACGAACGCGCCGTCGGAGTCGCCACAGCCGCGAAAGTCGAACCGAACGGCGTTGTACCCCCGTTCGACCGCTCGACGACAGCGTCGCTCGTAACTCCCCGATTTGTCGCTCAGAAAGCCGTGACAGAACACCAGCCAGTCGTCTCCGGGCGCCTCGTGATGGACGGCAGCGACGGACTCGCCGTCATCGACCGGGATCCGGTGATCGGTTTCGGCCATTGTGCGTCCCCTCGAGGCTCGCGACCGTAGGCGTTGTCGTTTGTGGCCAATCGCGAACCCGACCGTGGCTTCCATCGCTGGCACGTCGTTTACACACCGGCGCGGCGACTCCCTCGCTATGACCCGCACGACCTACCGATGTCCCTGCGGTGCACTGGTAAAATTTGCGCAGGATCTCGAGAAGGAGTCCGGGATCGCGACGCGGAACTGGAAGTGTACGGACTGCGGGACGCCAGTTCCGGGACAGATCGCCGAGAAGGTTAGCCACCAGCATCCATCCTGACAGTCGTCGACGCTCCGAGCGACGGATTAGGGTACTGATTCGTCGGGGTACACGATAGATCGCAATCGTAGGCGCGTGCTCGAACTGACGGAACTGGCCGCAGTCGGCTCGACGGCCCTACTTGCCGGCTGTGCCGACGAGGGTCCCGGAGACGAGGAGCCGGACGGCGAGGGAACGGACGAGAGCGGCGACGACTGAGGCGCCGGCGAGTCCTACCGGGTATCGGTCTCGAGTTCGGACTCGAGCGCGAGCTTCCGGCGTCGTGCGTATCGCCACTGCACGTATCCGTAGTACACCATCGAGAGGCCGGTGAAGACGCCGAGCGCGACGGTCGAGAGTAGTAACGCGACCACCGGTTCGATCGGCGTCTCGAGAGGACGGGAGAGGAACTGCTCGAGCGCTTGCCGTTGAGCCGTCGAGAGACCCACGACGAAGACGTACCACGCGAACGAGAGCGTGCTCGCGGCCCAGAGAACGAGACAGGTCGCGGAGACGACCCAGCTTCGTCGCTGGAGCGTCGCGTTACCCATCCTCCCCTCTCCTCGATCGAACGTCGAGACTCGACTTCGGAATGTGCATCAGTACTCGTGACCGCCCTTGCGTGAACACGAACGGCCGAATCGCTATCCCTCGTAGCCTGTGTTTGGCCGCGAGTTATACTGGTAGCCGGCCGACTTGCGAGTGTGCAGGTACGTCGATTTGCTCGAAAAGAAGAACAGAAACAAACTCGAGAGCAGTCACGTGCACAGGTAGTTGTATCGGCAGGACGTACCGCGCGAGTATGACCGACGAGCAACGTCAGGGCGATGGCGGTCCGGATGGATCCGGAACTCCCGAGCGAGAGAGACTGGCACCGCCCGGTTCGCCGGGCGGAGCCGCAGCCGCGTCCTCCGTACTGTGGGGTGCCATCGCGTTCCTTCACGTAGAATCGATCGCTATCGGATTGTTGGTGTTTCTGGCAGTTCTCACGTCGCTCGAAGCGATAGCCGGGTTCGCGACCGAACGCGCCGACTGAAGACGGACCGCATCCGAGCAAGACGCGCCGGAGCGAACGGGCGATTACTCGTCATCGAACACCGCAGTATTGTCCGCCCCCAGCTCGCTCGCTTCGATATGGGAGTACATCGTCGACGTCGTCTTCGGATCGGCGTGACGAAGCGTTCGCTGAGCCCGCTGTGCGCCGTGTTCCCGGTACAGCGTTTCGCCGACCCCCCGTCGAGCGCCGTGCAGGGTCAGATACTCGCCGTCCTCGAGTCCGGGTACGTCGGCCTCGTCCGACAGTCGTTTCAACAGCGTTCGTGTTCCCGAGACGGTCATCGACGGCGGTTCGATCGCGTTCTCGAGAACGAACGCCCAGGGGTCAGCGTCGGGGACGTCGAATCCCGCGTTTCGAATACGCTCGTACAACGAGGGAGGATGTCTCGAGGGGAACACCGGCCACGACTCGCTCGGTGGATCAACAAGCGACCGAAGCCGGCGAAGTGGATCGATCGTCTGGCCCGTCAGTCCGACTTCCTCCCGATCCTGGCTCTTGCCGAAGACCTGGATCACCCCGTTCTCGAGATCCACGTCGGACCACCGTAGGCCGTTTCGACGGTCGTGGCGCGAATCGGACACCACCTCCGACCCCCGGACGCCCGTGTACGCGAGGACGGTGATCAGTGCGCGGTCACGAACTGCTTCGAGGGCGTCGCTGCCGCGTTCGTCGACCGTCGCACGAGCGCGTTCGTCGACGTACTCGACGATAGCCGCCCGCTGTTCGGGGTGCCAGAACTGCTGATCGCCGCTGTCGGTCGTCGCCGCCGGAAGCGGTTTTCTCGCCTCGCGTTTCTCAGCCGGGTTCGCCGCGAGGACGCCCACTTCGACGGATCGGGACAACAGCGCCGAGACGTAGTTGTAGTACGTTTGTGCAGTTGAGGCGCTAATCGCATCGGCGTCTACCCGACGCTTGAGGTGTGACGCGTAGTTGCGCATCGTCAGCGTCGAGACGTCCGCGAGCGTGTCGACGTCCCGGTCGGCACACCACTCGATCCAGTTCTCGAGACTGTACTCGAGGTTCTGTGCGTAGTTGCCGTCGCGTTCGGCGACGAACTCCGCTTTCGCGTTCTCGAGGGGCATTTCCCCGGCCGAACCTCCGGATTTGGTGTCTTCCATCGACTTAGCTTCGGAGACGGCGGCAACCCCCCTAAATCCACCGTACATTATTGGGCTAATGTATTATGCACTCACGAACCAAGTTGAATGGCGGTATCAGTTCTTGACTGTGCAATATTCGTGGATATTGGCCTGCTTGTCGAAGGACGTAAATCCTATGATGGTATATCAACTCGCAATCGTTTTGGAACCCACAACCTCGGAGGATGGTATTGATGCGTGCCTTTTGCTCGCTCGTCTAGGTGTAGAATTAAAATTGATCGGAGAGTCAGGCTCAGACAGGTACTTAATCGTCTGCTTCAGCAGAGTTCTGATCTGCCTGCAATTCTTGCGCGCGGGCGATGATCCGGTTGTCGTCGATATGGTCTAGTAACCGCTCTTGACCCAGGGCGGCCCGCTCGTCGATCTCCTCGTTCGAGAGCACTGTGTCGAACTGTCGGTCAAGTTCGCGCTCGCGGAGGGAGCGCCAAGTTTCGTCATCCAAGCCGTGGTCTGCCGGCCGCTGCTCATCAAGCCACTCCCGCCAGCGGTCACGTTTCGCCCACTCACCGGTTCGTTCTGCTTTGCGGATCATCCAGTCGGTCGTCTCGGCAATGTCGTCGGGGTAGCCACGTTCCCGACGGACATCCGTGAGCACGCGTAAGGCGACGCGCGACCCTCGTCCGGCTGCCGTGATGGCTTGCTGGCTGGCTTCTTCGGACGGCGAGGCAATATATAGCCCCTCAAAGGGCGTCTCGCCGTCTATTTCGGCGTACTCTCGGTCGAAGATTTCGTTTTCCTCACCGTCTTCCTCGACGGTCGTGAACATCGCGTCGTCACCGAGCGGTCGCATGTATTCGCCATCGTACCGTGTCGCGGCGACAACCCGACGAGCAGTGACCGGGTCGCCCTCTTGCGGGTTGACCACGAATCCGTTGCCGTCTCCCGTGCGCGTAACCGATTCGATAAGGTCCGAAACGAGTTCGCACCCGGCTTCCTCGGCGTGGTCGTGCATCAGCCCGTAGAACATCTCGATACCGATTCCCTTCGGGAACCCAAGGTAGTTCTCCAGGTAGGCACACCGCTGGATCGAGGAGTTTCCGCGGTCGAATATCACCGTGTCGAGGCCGTACCTAGCGGTGAACAGACCGACCGAACAACCTGCTGGCCCTCCGCCAACGACGACCACGTTATAGTCGTATTCGCGTTCCGTCCCGGGTTCCGTGCTGGCCATTTTCAGATGTCGCCGTTGATGATGTCCGCGACGCGCTGGCGGTCAAACAGGTGCTCTTCCTCCGGGATCTCTTTCACCGTTGAATACGTTTCCCACATCAACTCACCAAGTTGTTCAGGGTACAGTTGTTTCGCGACGACCTCATGGATGAACAGGCTTTGAACTGGGCCGTGTTCAATCGAACCTCCTGCGTAGACTTGCCTGTCTTGAACCGCGCTAAGCTGACTTCCAACAGGGTGTTCCGCCATTTCGTCAATGAACGCTTGGAAACTCTCGTAGCCTTGGAAGTCGTGGACACCCATCCCCGACTTGATAACAATAATGTCGGGGTCAACCTCCAGAATCCCCTCGTAGTCCGTATCGTAGACATCCACCCCCTCGGGATACTCCCCCGCGAAGGCGTCTTCGACGCCGATGTTACGGAGGACCTCGCCTTGGTAGCCGGGGAGCGCGGGTTTCCAAACGTTGAACGTCTCCTCGGCCGGGTTTGCGTTCATATAGCCTATCGTGAGCGGTTCGTCGGGCGTCTCGTTCTGGATCTGAGCCACCAAGTCGTCGTAGATCGTTTTGAGTGGGTCGAAACGCTCCTCTTCCACCTGGAATATCTCAGCGGCCTTCCCGAGACACTCGTACAGCGTGTAGAATGGATATTCTTCGTGTTTGTCCGGCCACGGTCTGCGAGCGTACGATGCCTGCATCGGGGCGACGTTGTCCTCGATTTCGGCGATGTCGCCGTCGTCCCAATCACTGTAACTCTTCGCGATGTTATTATCCATCAGGATGACATCAGGGTCGACCTCGTAGAACCGCTCTTTCAGGAACTTCCAGTCCTCGCTGACTAACCTGCTTACTTTGTCGGTGTCGAACTCAACACCGGGGAGTGCATCGTAGAAGTACGTAGGATAGTAACTTGGTGCCGATAGGCCCACTGGCTCATTGCCTGTGAGAATAAATCCAATTTCTCCCCATGCTGCTTGGTACGCAACGAACGTCTCTGGAACGCTTTCGTAGGTGGTACAGCCGTTCGGTTCCATACAGACCTCGTAGGACTGGGCTTCCGCCGACGTCCCCTCTCCCTGCCCACCAGTACAGCCGGCGAACAGCCCGCCGCCGACGACCGCCCCGCCGTACTTCATGTAGTCTCGCCGCGTCGGTGCCTCGTGTCTCGCGTCGTCTCTCGACATACGATTTAGGCTCGCCTAAACAGTCTAAAGCCTTCCGAATTTTAGGCCAGCCTAACCGCTCGGTCAGCGCGGTGCGCCACAGCGCGGACACATTGGTGGCCCGTCTTCCGGAATCGAAAGTCCACAGTGCGGACACTCGTCGCCATCGGGCGTCATCATCGCGTCGACTACCTCCTCGGTTCCGCTCCGAAGCGAGTCGAGTGTCCCGACGCTACCAGTTCGATCAACAGATGATTCGGTCTCTGCGGCCCTGAGAACGGCCAGCCGCGAGCGGACGAACTCGGCTGCCTCGTCCGTCTCGGCCTCGATCTCGCTGGGTGCAGTTATGCCCTCACCATCGACGGACTCTAGCAGTCCCAGCGCTCCGGCGGCCTGGCCGCGAATGTACGGGTTATCGTCTGCATCCGAAAGCCGAGTTACGAGTGCGTCACGACCGTCCACAAGCTTTCCGGGGTGCTCACAGCCGACCGCCGTCAGCGCTGTACAGAGGTGATACCGGACGAGGTCGCCGGTCTCCGTCGCGGCGGAGACGATTCCCTCGACGGCCGTTGCACTCACATCGCCCGTCTCGGAGGTTATCTGCAAATTCCCTACGGCGTTCTCCACCTCGAGATCTCCCGCTTTCGAGTCGATCCGTCGAACCTCGAGTCGGTCTGGAACGGTGACCGAGAGATCGAGCACCGGATCGGGCCGGAGCCCGAAGACGGTCCGCGCATCGTCTCGATCGACCGAAATATCGAGGATATCGTCGTCGATCACCGTCGCCAGGCCGATCGACTCGAGATCGTCGCGGCTGACGGCTGCCTTCTGGCCCTCGATGTCGATCGCGTCGGTCGAGGCCGTGTGAACGTCGACGTCGCTCAGCGTCGTCGAGACCGTTACCGCCCGCAGTTCGTCAGTGGTGTGTGTCTTCGTTACCGTTTGCTCGACGTCTCGGCTCCTCGAGAGACAGCCGGCGACGCCACAGAGGACCCCGCCGCCGGCGCCAGCCAGCACGGAACGCCGTGACGACTGACGTGTCATAGGGTGACGTACCCCGTCAGGGGCCATAATGGCGACCGTCACGAGGAGCGAGAGTCCGTTCGGACCGATAGTTCGCTCGATTGATCTCGTTTCTTTCCGGAGGCGTGAGACCGAAACACAGATTTAGGGTGGTGGACCAGTACCGTACGAACAGATGATTCGCGGCGTCGGTTCGACCGGCTGCGCTCGCCGTGTCCTCGGCAACCGCGAGCGAACGGCGTCCCGAAACGCTATGACTCAGATACAACGCTCACGTATCGAGCCGTTCGTCGAGCGGGTGGTCGAACCGTGAGCAACGCCGACGGCGTCACCGTCGTCGACGCGGTCGACGCCTACCTCCAGCGGAAGGCCGTCGGCGACCCCGACGGTCCCGGTGCCGGAACCTACGCGTCGAACGCCGAATCGATTCTGCGGCGCTGGGCCGACTGGCTCGAGACCGAGCACGGCGTCGTCTCGCTTTTCGCCCTCGAGACCGAGCAGATGCGGGCGTACGCCGTCGAGTTGCGATCCCGGGCCGACCGCGGGGAGTACGCGGCGTCGACCGCCGGCACCTACTACGCGGTCGTCCGAGCGTTTCTCTCGTGGTGCGTCCGCGGTGGCATTCTGGAGTCGAATCCGGCCGCGGCCGACGTCGCCGAGTCGGCCCTCCCCTCCGGAGACGATCGATCCACCGACGAGTTCTGGAACTCCAGCCAGCGCCGACGCCTCCGAACGCACGTCCGCGACCGCGCGCTCGAGGCTTCGACGGGCGACCTCGACCGGGACGAACGCTGCAGCCGACTGCGGGAGTACGCGATGGTCGCCCTCCTGGCTCACTCCGGGGTACGCGGCTCCGAACTGTTTCGCGTCCCCGACGACGAACGGCGGACGGGGGCGACCTGGGACGACGTCGACTTCTATACGGGAACGATCCGCGTCCTCGGGAAATCGCAACGACTCGAGGACGTGCCGCTGCCGGCACCCGCCCGGACGCCGCTGCGACGCTACCGCGTCGTCCTCGATCCGCCGTCGAACGACTGGCCGCTGTTTCCGACGCGTCACGCGCCCTCGATCGCTCGCCGCGTCAAGAGCGTGCTGGCGGATCGGGGTCACACCGAGTCCGAGATCGACGCGCTGCTCGCGGAGACGACGGCGAACCAACTCGCTCGAGAACGGTCGATCGCGCCGCCGACGATCACCACCGAAGGTGCCCGATCGGTTCTGAAGCGTCTCTGTAAGGACGCGAACGTCGACATCGACGGCGACTACCTGACGCCGCGGGGAGTCCGAGAGACGGCCGGCGACGACAGCGACCGGTACAGACGGGAAGCGACGGCATCAAAGCCCGCGCTCCGCGCGTCAGTCCTCGAGCGAACCATCGCCGTCCCGGAGTCACGGCCCACGATCATCGACGTCGACTCGAGCGAGCGGGACGAGCGATCGGATCGAGACTGAGACGGCGTCGGCGACTCGAGTCGCCCGTCGGTACTCCTGTCGTTCGAACGAACTCGAGTTCCGAGAGCGACCGCTGGAGAGGCGGAGAGAAGCGAGTACAAACCGGACCCGGACCCGAGCCGAAAACCGAGTACGGTCAGTTAACGAGCAGCCAGAGGACGATCGTGAGCAGAACCGTGATCAGCAAGACGGTAGTGCCGATGCTAGTCCGGAGGTGGATCGTCGACGGTCGACCGCCGTCCGCCGGACGCCGGTCTTCGACGTCGACCATCGGCAGCCGGCGAGCGGCCGCGTCGACCGCCAGGACGGGGTTGTCGCCGAGCCAGTAGCAGCGTTTGACGAAGCCGACGACTGCACGATCAACGGCGGCATAGAGTTCGGTCGTCGCCAGCATCGACCAGCGACCGAGGTAGTAACCGGCCGGGAAGACGATTGTGGCCGGGTCGCTGATATCGAGCTTCGAGAGCGGTTTCCGAACGACCGCGAAGGTCACCGCCGAGATGGCGACCAGAATCCCCGCCGTCTCGAGGTGACTCAGACTGTAGGGGTGGAGCTCGCTCTCGCCGCCCGGATACTCGAAGACGTGGGTCGACTCCTCGACCAGCGGCAGGAGGTCGGCGAAGCCCTGCCACCAGACGCCGAAGAGGAGACAGGCGCCACCGAGACCGAACATCGCGACCGTCTGACCCGGTTTGGCGTCGGGAACCGAGATATCGCTCTCGCCGTGGAAGAAGACGTAGTAGCCGAGTTTGATGAACGAGAGCAGGGTCCCGATGGCCCCGAGGAACAGCAGCCAGTACAGCGCCTGGTACTCGGGCGCACCGTAGTAGCCCGGATCGGCCGCGTCGAAGACCATTCCCTTACTGATGTAGCCGTTGAAGCCGGGAATCGCGGTAATCGAGAGGGCTCCGAGACCGAAGGCGACTGCCGTGAGCGGCATCTCGCGCCAGAGGCCGCCGAGTTCGTAGAGGTCCTCTTCGCCGGTTCGGTAGATGACGACGCCGACGGCCATGAACAGCAGGCTCTTGAACAGGATGTTGTTGAACAGGTGGCCCAGCGCGCCCGCGCTCGCAATCGCGGAACCGATCCCGATGCCGGCGACGATGTAGCCCAGTTGAGCCTGGATGTGATAGGAGAGCAACGCGCGCATGTCGTGCTGGAGCAACGCGAAGCTCGCGCCGTAGACGGACATCAGTCCGCCCATGTACGCGAGATAGAGGTGGCCGTCGCCCTCGACGGGGAACGCCCGGTAGAGGATGAACGCGCTCGTTTTCGTCGTGAAGACCGAGAGGAACACCGACGCCGCGATGTGCGGCCGCGGATAGGTGTCCGGCAGCCAGGTGTGCAGCCCGACGAAGCCGACGTTGACGCCGATCCCCAGTATCGCCAACATCGTCGGGAGGCCGCCGGCGATGCCGGTGTGGTCCGCGTAGAGAAACGAACCGACTTCGACGTAGTGGGCGACGACGGCGAACAGCACGATCACGCCGCCGGTCCCGTGGAAGATCGCGTACCGGTAGCCGGCACGGACGGCGTCGCCGCCGTAGTGCCAGACCACCAGCGTGCTCGTCAGCGCCATCAGCTCCCACATGAAGACGAGGACGAGCCAGTCGCCCGCGAACGCGGCGCCGAGCGCGCTCGCGACGTAGACGAGCGCGAACGCGACCAGCACGCGGCTCGCTTCGCTCGAGTACGCGTAGATGACCGAACAGACGCCGAGGAAGCCGAGCCCCATGCCGATGAACTGGGAGAACTCGTCGACGTAGAACGGCGCGACCTCGAATCCAAGGAACGTGCCCGTGAGGTGACTCCCCTCGGGGACGGCCACCGAGATTGCCAGCACGGCCGCGAGGCTGAGCGCCCCGGCGGTGAAGCCGGCAATCCGCGGCAAGACGACCACGAGCAGCGCCGCCGCCAACACGAGCAGCGGCGGATAGATCAGCGTCAGCGTCTCTGCTTCGATCATTCGGACATCACCTCCATCGCCTCCTCGAGCGAAAGGCCGAGCAGTTCGTCGAACGAGTCGACGCCGAAGACGCCCTCGACGATATACATCGCGAGGTCGAGGAAGACGGCGTAGCCGGGAACGATCCCGAGTACGACGGCACCGGTCGCGATCACGGCGATCGGCATGAGCATCAGCCACGTACTCTCGCCGAACGGCGAGCGGCGTTCCCAGCCGCCGGCCGGCGGTCCGCCGTGGTGGTGGTCGCCGTGATCGTGATGGTCTTCGGCGTGGTCGTCGTGAGTCGCCGCGTCCTCGGGAACGGTGTGATCGCTCGGATACTTGTCGACGGCGTACTCGGCGTCCTCATCGCGGTCCGCGACGGCGTCTCCGTCGCCGTTCGCCCCATCGGCGTCGGGCTCGTCTCGCTGCCCGCCGTCCGGGGCGAGAGAGCCCTCGACGGTGCCGTAGGATTCGCGTTTTCCACCGCGAGGGAACTCGAGCAGCGGTTTCGCGTCGTGCCGGTCCTCGCTCTCGAAGAAGGCCGTGTAGACGACCGGCCAGAGGTATGCGATGTTGAGGACGCCGGAGAGGAGCAACGCGGCCGCGAAGAGCCAGTAGCCCCCGCCGACCGAGCCGGAGCCGATCAGCATGTAGAACTTACTGACGAAGCCGGCGATCAGCGGCATGCCGGCCATCCCGGCCGCGCCGATGGCGAACGCGGACATCGTCAGCGGCATCCGCTTGCCGATGCCGGCCATCTCGCTGACGTAGTCGGTGTGCGTCTCGACGTGGACCGCCCCCGCACAGAAGAACAGGGTGAGCTTCCCGAACGCGTGGGCGGGGATGTGGAATAGGGCGCCGAGAATCGCGAGTGGATGGAGCATCGAGAGCCCAAGCACGATGTAGGACAGCTGTGCCGTCGTCGAGAACGCGAGCCGGCGTTTCAGGTGATCTTTCCGCAGGGCGATGATACTCGCCGCGGTGAGCGTGAACGCGGCCAGTATCGCGACCGGGATATTCAACCCTACTTCTCCGATTCCGGGGACGTTCAACGGCAGATCGTAGATGAGTCCCGGGCCATAGACCTCGAGGATGACGCGTGCCACTCCGAACGCGCCGGATTTGACGACCGCCACCGCGTGGAGCAGCCCCGAAACCGGCGTCGGCGCGACCATCGCGTCGGCCAGCCAGGAGTGAAGCGGCATCACCGCGGCCTTGACGCCGAAGCCGGCGATCAGCAGGTAGAAGGCCGCCTGAGCGAAGACGGGGTCGGCCTGTGCAGCTTCGGCGAGCATTCCGATACCGCCGGACTCGAAGGCCAGGTGCGCCTCGCCCGCGGGATCGGCGCTACTGGTGAGCCAGTAGACCAGCACGGTCCCGGCGAGCAGGAAGACCCCGCCGCCGAAAAACGTGTACGCGAGGTACTTCCGTCCCGCAATTCGGGCCTCGTTGTCCTCGTTGTGGGCGACCAGCGGGTAGGTGACGAGGCTCAGCAACTCGTAGAAAAGGAAGATCGTCACCAGATTCCCGGCGAAAGCAATCCCGATCGCCGTCGAGAGACTGGCCGCGAAGGAGGCGAAGAAACGCGTCTGTGCGTGCTCGTCGAGACCTCGCATGTAGCCCGCAGCGTAAAAGGAGGTGAAGATCCAGAGGAAACTCGCGAGCAAGGCGAACAGCAGTCCCAGCGGATCAGCGCGCAACACGAAGTCGATTCCCGCGAGGAACTCGATGCCGAGCGAGTCCGCGAGACTCCACTCGTAGACGGTGCCGTCCATCACGCCGGGGAACATGCTGAGGATGATTCCGAACTTCGCCAGTGCGGCGACGACCGACCAGCTCTCGCGGACGTTCGGGTAGCGATACGACGCGATGATCAGACACATCGCGAGCGCCGAGACGAGGACGGCGGCTAGCGGACGTGGGTCTGCAACTTCAGTCATTCAGTAAACACCTCCGACGTAAACGGCTCGAGCCACTCGAAGAACGCACCGCCGGCGAAGCCGAGCAGGACGGCTGAGACGGCGATGATAACGAGGATTCCGAGCATGCCGATCGAGACGGCGTCGGGGGATCCTCGGCGGATCGAATCGCGACCGAGGGCCGTGGCGCCCTCGTGTCCAGTATCGCCGTCGGTATCAGCTCCGCCGTCCGCAGCGACGCGACCCGGCGGGTGGGGCGATTCGACCGGCATCGCCGGCGTGAAGTACATCTTCTCGAGCAACCGGGCCGAGTAGGCCAGCGTGAGCATGGTGCTAAGGAAGATGACGACGGCGACGGGCCAGACCTCGGCTTCGACCGCGCCGACGGCGATGTACCACTTGCCGATGAAGCCGGCCGACGGCGGGATGCCGATCAGTGCGATCAGCAAGATCGCGATTGAACCGGCGGTGAACGGTCTGTGTTCGGCGAGGCCAGCATATTCGTCGACCGTCCGGGCGCCGTAGCCGAGTGCAACGACGCCGGCGGCGACGAACAGGCCCGCCTTGATGACGCCGTGGCCGATCAGGTGGATCACCGCGCCGACGAACGCCGTCTGCGTGACGAGTCCGTAGGCCGCGACGATGAGACCGAACTGCGCGACCGAGGAGTAGGCGAACATGCGCTTGACGTCTCGCTGGATCACCGCGAGAGTGCTGCCGGCGAGAACGCTCACACAGCCGACCGTGACGACGATTTCGGTCAGATACGGCGTCGCGGTGAGGAATTCGGGGCCGAAGACGGTGTACATGATCCGGCCGAGCGCGTACGCCGAACCCGTCGAGACGAGCGCCGCGATCACCGGCGTCACGCCGTCGGGGGCGTGCTGATAGGCGTCGGGCTGCCACGTGTGCAGGGGCCACTGGGCCACCTTCAGCGCGAAGCCGATGAAAATGAAAGCGAAGGCCGCACGGACTAGCGTCAGATCGCTGCCACCTTCCTCGGCGACCAGCGGAATCGCCTCGCCGAGGACCTCCATGTTCAGGGCGCCGGTCGCCATGAAGAGGAAGCCGACGCCGATGAGGTACATCGAGGCCCCCATCGTCCCGAGGATGAGATACTTCAGTGCTGCAACCGCGGATTCGGGACCGTCGCCGGCGGCGATCATGGCGTAGGTCGCCAGCCCGACGATCTCGAGGAAGACGAACATGTTGAAGACGTCGCCGGTCAGCGAGAGTCCGAGCAGGCCGCCGACGAGCAGCAGGTAGCCGGTGTAAAACGTGTTTCCGCGCGGCCCGCCCGCGCGGGTGTACGCGAGGACGCCCGCGGCGGTGACGGTGACGAGCAGGGCGATCAGCACGGAGAACTCGTCGGCGACGAGTTCGATGCCGACTCCCTGCGGCCGGTCTGCCGTCTCGCCCCAGCCACCGAGGACGTGGACGACGCGGCCGGTCTCGTAGACGGCGACCGCGAGATAGACCGTGGCCGCGGTCAGCGCGGTCGTGGTAAGCGCGGCGACGGACCAACCCGTGCGTTCGAATCGGAGTCCGAGGACGATCGGCACCGACGCCAACAGGATCGGGACGGCGACCAGCAGGGCCGGCAGCATCTCGGCGAAGCTACTCATCGGCACGCACCTCCCGAAGAGTGTCCTCGCGAAGCGTTCCGTACTCCGCGTAGATGCGGACGATGAGCGCGAGACCGACGGCCGTGAGCGCGATCCCGACGACGATTGCAGTCAGCACGATCACGTGCGGGAGCGGACTCGCCATGAGGCCGGGATCAGTTCCGCCCGACGGAACGATCGGCGCTTTCCCGCCGTCGACGTAGGCGACCGCGACGAAAAACAGGAAGATCGCGGTCTGGAAGAGGTTGACGCCGATCAGTTTCTTCACGAGGTTCTCGTTGGCGATGATCATGTAGATCCCAATGCCCATCAGAACGAACATCAGCGCGTAGGCGTAGCGCGTCGCGAGGACGTCGATCGTCCCCTCAATCATCGTCGCTCACCTCCTCGAGAGACTCGTTTTCGCGTCTGTTGCGATCGGGCGTAAAGCCCGCGGCCGTCGCGAAGAACAGCGTGATGACGATGCCGGCGACGATCAGCGCGACGCCGCCAACCTCGATGGCTTCCATCCCCCAGTAGTGGGCAATACCGAAGGTTTCGCTAAAGGCGTCGTACTCGAGGAAGCTCCCCCCGAGGGCTACGGTGGCAAGACCGGTCGCGACGAAGATGGTGACGCCGCCGGTGACGAGTCCGACGACGAAGGAGTTCTTCAGCCACCGACGGGTGGGTTCGATTCCAAACGCGAAGGCGAGCATCAACACGGTGACGCCGATGATCGCCCCGCCCTGAAAGCTGCCACCGGGGGTGTCCGCCCCGTGGAGGCTCATGAACATCCCGTAGGTGAGCGTAAACGGTGCGATGATCTTGACCGTCGTCATGATCACCTGACTCTCGGTGTAGGTATCGTCGTAGGAGTCGGTCTGAGACATTAGGTGAACACCTCCCGTTTGAGAACGAGAAGAACGGCGACGCCGGCGGCGAAGACGACGACCGCCTCGCCGAAGGTGTCGAACCCACGGTAGGAAGCCAACACCGCGCTGACCGCGTTCTGTGCGCCGGTGTCGGCGTACGTTTCCTGCAGGTAGTACAGCGAGGGCGTCTGCTCGAGCACGCCGGCACCCCAGATCGGCGCGTCCTGCGTGCCGACCGCGTACATCTCCGGGAGCAGCGTCATAAGCACGAGAACGAACGCACCCACAGCGACGACGGCGGGCACGCTAATCCGTTCGAACAACTGGTCGGTCGGCGGACGGCTCGTCCGGGCGATAGTCAGGAGGAGCAGAATCGTCGTCACGCCGGCGCCGATCGCGGCCTCGGTCATCGCGACGTCGGGCGCGAGCAGGTACGTGTAGAGAATCGCCATTCCGAGGCTGTAGGCCCCGAAAACGACGATCGCGGAGAGGACGTCCCGGAACAGGGCCGTCGCGACCGCGGTCAGCAGGATGAACACCGCGAGCGTGAGGGCGAACGGGCTCATTTGGTCTCACCCTCCTCCTCCGAATCCTTCGTCCACGGGTCGATGCCGCTCTCCGCGGCCGAGCGGGCGATCGCGTGGGCCGCAGTCGGATTCGTGATGAAGACGAAAAACAGCAACAAGACGGTGTACACCGTCGCGTGCTGCCAGCCGAGCGCGAGCGCGACAGCCGCGAGCGCGAGTCCTGCACCGAGCGTGTCGGCCTGGGATGCGGTGTGAGCGCGCGCGTAGACGTCGGGTAGCCGAAGCACGCCCATCGCTGAGACGAACGTAAAGAACAGGCCAAAGGCGATGAGCACGGCGATCGCCCAGAACCGGATCGACTCCATCACAGCACACCACCTCGCTCGACGGTGAACTTCGAGATGGCGATCGCCATCAGGAAGTTGAGCAGGGCGTAGATCAACGCGATGTCGAGGAACCACGGCTCGTCGAGTCCCGCAGCCAGCAGGGCGAGGATGACGACCGTGTTCGTTCCGAGGACGTTGACGGCGAGCAGTCGGTCCTGGGTCGTCGGCCCCACGACGGCGCGGTAGAACATCACGATTGCGAGGACGACGAGCAGTGCCGCCGCGCCGAGGAAGATCTCCTCGATCGTCACGCCGCTCGGAATCACCGCTCGTCACCTCCGAGAATCTCGGTGTCGCCGCGCTCTCGCGGCGACGCGATAGCGGCCGCCTTCCGGCCGTGGAAGACGAATCTGACGGCGCGCTCGAGGGCCCCGTCGAAGAGGTCGTCGCGTGCGGAGGGGATCAGCGTGTGGACGATCAGACGCTGGTCGTCGGCTCGAACCGTCAGGGTCCCTGGCGTCAGCGTGATGCTGTTGGCTAACGCGAGCAGCGGAAGGCCGCCCCTGACGCGAGTGTCGATCCGAGTCATCGTGGGATCGATCGGCAACGACGGCCGCAGGATGACGATCGAAATCGCGAGGTTGGCCTTGACGATCTCCCAGATGAGATACGGGATGTAGAGGCCAAAGCGAAGCGTTCGGAGCGGCGACTGAACCCGATCGAGCGGAAACGTGAACGTGATATGTGCAAGCGAGATCGAAACGATGCCGGCGACCGCCGCGCCCGTGACGAGATCGAACCAGTAGGTCGGATCGCCGAGGATCAGGTAGAAGCCGTACGAGATCCAGAACAGCGCGAACAGTCGGTCGAAGCGTTCGGTGCCGTCGCCGACCAGTCGTTCGTGGCGGGCCGGTCGTTCGACCGGCGCCTCGTCGTACGCCAACCCGACGGCGTCGAGTTCGCGCTCGATCGACTGGAGCAACTGGGCCGTCGCACCCGGTTGATACTCCGGGTCAAGCACGACTAGATCGATATCGTGTTCGCGCGCGTAGTCGTCGAACGAATCGGCGAAGTCGCGGGGACCGAAGAGGTACTCGTCGGTGCCGAGTAACGTCGTCTCGACCGTGACCGACGCACTGCCGGCGTCCTCCCGAACCCAGTTGGCCACTTTCGAGAGGAGATCTTCGGCCGCGTCGGTCTCCTGTTGGCCTTCGATCAGGTCCGCCTCGTGGGGCAGCGCCACCACGAGGTGACACTCGAGTTCGTCGCCTCGCTCGAGGCCGGACTGAACCGCGTAGCCGACCGTTTGCCGGACGGTCACCGTGTCCGACAGCGGTACGAGTACTCGTTCAACCGCCACGGCACGTCCCTCCTCGTGACCGTCGATAGATATTCATGTCACTCGTCGTTAGTCGAGTCAAGCGGTAGCCGTAGGAAAACGATTTCGTTATCCGCCAGACGAACTGACGGTTCAGCGAATTGTGTTGGGCGAATCGTAACACCGTGAGACGGTTGTCGCCGCTTCAGCGCGGTCGCTCGAGAGCGAGCCGGCCGGCCGGTACATTTACCATCATATTTGTACTACCGCAAATTGAGTTTTGCTATGGAGACGAACGATACCGTCTACAGCCGATTCGAAACCGCCCGCACCGAGCTGACGCCGCTGCAGGTCGCGACCGGACCCCTGTTCGCCGGGTCGTTCAACATCGTTCAATGTCGTGCGGAGCCATGGGCAGACGCCGGTGACTCGCACGAAACGCTGACGGGCAGTCCATAACCAATGCAAAACCGAACCGAAAAACAGCGCGACCGACTCGCCGCGCAGGTGTTCGTCTGTACGAACGACCGCGACTCGGAGTACGCTTGCTGTGCCGACGTCGGCGGCCAGGAAACCCTCGAGGCCATCAAATCGTGGCTCCGCGAGCGCAACGCGTTCTGGAGTCCGATCTCGGTGACCGAAACCGGCTGTCTGGGGCTCTGCAGCGAGGAGGGAACGGCGATCGCGATCCAGCCGCGAAACAGGTGGTACTCGGATATCCGCCCCGAAGACGTCCCCGAACTCCTCGAGCGCGAGTTCGGTCCGAACGCCGACCGCGTGGGCGACGCGTTCGACGAAAAGGTCGGCGAGAGCGAGCACGCAGCCGACGATTGAGAACCGATCACACGGCACAACGGTTTTGTCGCCCGATTCCGACTGGGCTCCTACGAAAATGCTCGCCTGGCCGGACGAAACCATCTACGAGGGAGTGGCATCGGTTGCAACGGAGCGGCCGGACCGGTCGGCCGTCGTCTTTCGAGAAACCGCCTGGAGCTACGCGGAGCTGCTCGCGGAGAGCCGCGCGCTCGCCCACGGACTCGCTGAGCTGGGCGTCTCGGCGGGCGACGTCGTCGCCGTCTGGCTCGGGAACCGGCCCGAGTGGATCGTCTGCCAGCTCGCGACGTCGTTCCTCGGCGCGGCGATGGTCGCCGTCAACACGCGCTACCGGACCCACGAGCTCGAGTACATGCTCACCGATTCGGCGGCGAGCGTGCTCGTCACCGAGGAGTCGCTGCTCGGCCGGAACTACCACGAGATGCTCGAGACGGCGGTTCCCGAGGTCGCGACGCAGTCGCCCGACTCGTTCGCTTCCGACTCGATTCCCTCGCTTGAGGCGGTCGTCAGCCTCGACTCGCCGTCGAACCTGCCGGCACTGCGAGGGTACGAGACGGGACTTGAGACGGGGCGCGAGCGGATCGGTAGCGATCGAAACTCGCTCGAGCCGACGACCGACCCGACTGCGCCGGCGGCGATCTTCTACACCAGCGGCACGACGAGCGATCCGAAGGGCTGTCTACAGTCGAGTCGGTCGCTGTTGAACCACTCCGCTCACGTCGCGGAGCATCTCGATATGACCGTAAGCGACACCGGCGTCGCGACGCTCCCATTCTGCGGAATTTGGGGGTACAACACCCTGTTCAGCCACCTCGCGACCGGCGCGACGCTCGTCGCGCAGACCCACTTCGATCCCGGGACGATCCTCGAACTGGTCGACGAGTACGACGCGACCGTCCTCACCGGACTCGGCGTGATGTTCGACCGGCTGCTCGAGCACGAATCCTTCGCGCGGTCGCGCGTCGAGACGATCGAACGCGGCGTCGTCGGCTTCATCAGTAAGGGATACGACGAGACCCTGTTCGAGCGCATCGAGGGGGCGTTCGGCTTCCCCGTGGTCCAGCCCTACGGACTCTCGGAGGCCAACAGCCAGATCTTCGTCGGCGATCCGGCCGATCCGATCGACCGTCGCAAACGCGTCGGCGGGCCGTCGATCCATCCGGCGATCGACGCGAAAATCGTCGACCCGGAAACCCGGGAGGAGCTACCGGCCGGCGAGGAGGGCGAACTCGCCCTCCGGGGCTACCTGCTCGCGGACGGCTATTTGGGGAAGCCCGAGGCGACCGCAGCGGCCTTCGACAAGTCGGGGTGGTTCTACACCGGCGATCTCTGTACGATGGACGACGATGGCTCCGTCTCTTACCGCTCGAGACTCGACGACGCGCTCCGAACGCGGGGCTTTCTCGTCGCGCCTCGCGAGATCGCAGCTACCGTCGAGAAGCACCCGGCCGTTCGCTCCTGCGAAGTCGTTGGTGCACCCCACTCTCGCCACGGAGAGGTGCCAGTCGCGTTCGTTATCCCGGACGGTGATGGAAGCGACGGACGGGACGGTGACGGACGCGACGGAGGCGGGGATGAAAGCGCGTCCGCAGCGGCTCTCGAGTCGTTTCTCGACGACTGCGTGGCCGACTACAAGGTGCCCGCGGCGTTCGAGTTCGTCGACGAGTTCCCGACGACGGAGGGCCCGAACGGCGAGAAGGTACAGAAAACGCTATTGCGCGACCGGGTGCAGAATCGATTCACCGAGTGAAACACATGACGGACACCCCAGAGACGAACGAAACGAGCGAAACGGACGAAGCGGACGAAACGCAAAGCGCAGACGACGAATCGACCGACAAACGCCTCGTCAGCGGGTGGCACGGCCGCTACTACGAGGACTTCGAGGTTGGCGATATCTACAAACACCCGTTCGGACGCACCGTCACCGAGACGGACAACGTCTGGATGACGAACGTCACGATGAACCTCAACCCGATGCACTTCAACGAGGCCTACGCGGCCGAGACGGAGTTCGGCGAGCGGCTCGTCGACGGCACCTTCGTCATCGCGCTCGCGGTCGGCATGAGCGTCATCGACATCTCCGTGAACGCGACCGCGAACCTCGGCTACGACAACATTCGGCATCACGCACCCGTCTTCCACGGCGACACCATCTACGCCGAGAGCGAGGTGCTGAGCAAGCGGGAACTGGAGTCCCGCGATCACGTCGGCATCGTCGAAACCGAACTCCGGGCGTACAATCAGGACGGCGAGCACGTGTTGACCCTCGAGCGAACGCCGATGGTGTTGAAACGCGAGCACGCCGAGCCGTCGGCCGCGACGCCGCCGGGGTGGCTCGAGGGGATCGGAACGCAACCGGGGGAACTCTGAAGTCGGCGGGGGATCGAAACCCACGGCCGTGACTCAACCGCCTCGGTCGGGAACCTTCGAGAATAGACGCACGACCGATCGCCGCCCGAAAAGCTGCTGATCTTTCGCTCGTGAGGGGTTTCGCCCTTCGGACGACAACGAGAAAACCGTGTCTCGTCGTGGCGCTTCAGCGCGGGGAGTCGTCACAGTTGAATGTTCGCGATGTTACTCGATCCACAGGACGGACAGATCGTATCGCCCCGCGAGAGCGTCGTTCCGCAACGGCGGCATTCGTAGTGGACGTGCGCTCGCTCGTCCGCTCTGCGAGCGCCGCCGATCCGATCGAAGAATTCGTCTAATATAGTCATCCGTTACTATAATCAAAAGCTGACTATCCGTCTGGCAAATGTTTTGTGTTTTGTTCTGTTTATAGATCTAGAACTAGACATTTGTTTTCTATATGGCAGACCACTACAGCTTTAGCCAAATATACGCCGGTTGAAATCAGTAACCCAAGGACTCGAGACCGCGACCGTCGCGACGAGGCGGCGACGCGGGACCCGTCGGATACGGTATCGAACTCGATTCGAACCGCGGATTCACGGCTAACTTTGATTCCGTTCCGCATGGTCCACCCACTATGCCACGAACTGACCCCGGCAGTGAGATCGTCCTCGTCGACGGCGCACGAACGCCGCACGGAACGTTGCTCGGATCGCTCGCGGACGTCGAACCGGTCGAACTGGGCCGAACGGCGCTGGACGGCCTCCTCGAGCGAGTCTCCATCGACGACACAGACGTCGACTGGGTCGCCCTTGGCAACGCCATTCAGGCCGGAATCGGGCAGGTGCCGGGCCGACAGGTCGTCGTGAAATCCGTGCTTCCGAACGAGACGCGGGCGACGACGATCAACGAGGCCTCGGGATCGGGGGTGAGCGCCATCTCGCTCGCTGCGGACCGAATCGCGGCGGGTCGGTCCGAGTTCGCAATCGCCGGCGGCTTCGAGTCCATGTCGAACGCCCCGTGGATCCTGCCGGGCTACCGGAAGGGGCGTCGCTACGGCAACGTCGAACTCGAGGACTCGATGCTGCTCGACTCGCTGTGGGACGTCACCCTCGACGTCCACATGGGCGAGATCACCGAAGGGCTGGTCGACCGCAAAGCGGTTTCGCGCGCGGCACAGGACGAGTACGCCCTCGAGAGCCACCAGCGCGCCGCCGGAGCGATCGAATCAGGCACGTTCGATGACGAAATCGTCCCCGTCGAAACGAACGGGGAGACGGTCGATACCGACCAAGGCCCGCGACCCGACTCGACGCTGGAGGATCTGGCCGAACTGCCGACGCCGTTCGCGGAGGACGGCACGATCACCCCCGGGAACGCCTCGAAGCTCAGCGACGGCGCGGGCGCAGTGTTGTTGGCCGACGAGGCGGCGGCCGCGGACCGCGGACTCGAGCCGATGGCGACACTCGTCGACTACGCGACGGCCTATCGGGACCCCGACCGGTTCAACGAGGCCGTCGGCGACGTCGTCGAGGATCTACTCGAGCGAAATGATCTCGCCGTCGAGGACGTCGACGCCTACTGGATCAACGAGGCGTTCGCCGCTCAGACGGTGTACACGATGGATCGAATCGGCATTCCCCGTGAACGCATGAACCCGAACGGCGGAGCAGTCGCCTTCGGCCACCCCATCGGCGCCTCCGGCGGGATGCTTGCGACCAGCCTCGCCTACCAATTTCGAGACGATCCGGACGTCTCCCGCGGCGTCGTCGGTATGAGCATCGGCGGCGGCGGGGCGATCATGGCGCTGCTCGAGGAGCGGGACTGACACGCTCGAAGGCGACGCTCGAACTGTAGTGCTCTTGGCCGCGTCGGGTCCGCGACGGCGTCGGCCGTCTCGACGGTCGAGTGACGTTCGTGATAGAAATAGTGTTACTCCAGATGTGCTATCACTATTACACATATGAAGCGACGACGCGTCCTCGGGTCGATCGGCGCGGCGGGCGGGACGCTGCTCGCCGGTTGCACCGCAAGCGGGGCCGACGAACCGGTAGCGTCGCCCGCACTCGTCGAAATTTCGAACAGAACCGGCCAGACGATCGACGTCGAAGTCGACGTCCAGAGAGACGGGACGCAGGTTCACGACGAGCGATACACGATCGCACGGATGAAAACCGGCGAGGAGACCGACCACGGCTACCCGTCGGTGGACGGCGTTCAGATCGTCGACGACTGGATGACGACTGCGGCCGAGTTCGAGTTTCAATTCATAGTGCCGGCAAACGAGTTGACGGCGACGTTCAGCAGTGCCGATCCGATCGGTCCGTACGAAGACGCCTCCCAGAGCGAGCTAGAGGGCAAGTGTTACTTCGTCCGGGTCGAAATCGGGGACGGAAGCGGTAACGCGACGCTCGAGACGGTTCCCGAACGAATCGGCGCGTGGGCAGTCGTGTACGATCACGAGGTCTTCGACCGCTCGCACGCCGGCGATTGCGGCTGAGAGGGACGGTTCGGTTTCGTCGGCCGTCTACGGTGAAACCGCTCCGAGAGGTTTACCTTCCGGCCGTTCGCAGTATCGGCAAATGACGCTGTACTCGCGGGTTCGCCCCCTCGCGTTCAAACTCCCAGCCGAGACGGCCCACGACCTCGGCAAGCGGACGCTCCGGACGGTCCAGTCGACGTGGCCGACGCGGGCAGCCCTGTCGACCGCATACCAGTACGAGCATCCGGCCCTCGAGGTCGACCTATTCGACACCACGTTTCCGAACCCCGTCGGCGTCGCCGCGGGGTTCGACAAGAACGCCGACGTGACCCACGCCCTCGAGGCGCTCGGCTTCGGCTTCGTCGAGATCGGTACCGTGACGCCGTATCCCCAGTCGGGGAACGATCGACCGCGGCTGTTCCGTCTACAAGAAGACGAGGCGATGGTCAACCGGATGGGCTTTAATGGCCAAGGGATGGAACGCGTGAAATCGCGACTCGAGCGCGACGGCACGCCCGGCTTCCCGCTCGGCGTGAACATCGGCAAGATGAACTCCTCGAACGAGCGGGAGGCGATCGAGGACTACCGGCGCGTCTTCGATCGGCTCTCTCCCGTTGCCGACTACGTCGTCGTCAACGTCTCCTGTCCGAACACGCCCGACGAGTTCGACGAGGCCTCGCCGGACCACCTGCGAGAGATCTTCGAGACGCTCGAAGCCGAAAACGACGCGGATGTCCCGATCCTGGTCAAGATCGGTCCCGACGAGTCCGAGGAGTCGGTGCTCGATCTCGTCGACATCGTCCAAGCGTTCGATCTGGACGGAGTCGTCGCGACGAACACGTCCACGAGCCGCGAAGGGCTCGAGTCGCCGAACCGGGAGGAGTGGGGCGGCCTGAGTGGCAAGCCCGTCGAACGTCGATCGACCGAGGTCATCCGGACGATCGCCGAGTACACCGACGGCGACCTGCCGATCGTCGGCGTCGGCGGCGTCGATTCGCCGGTCAGCGCCTACCGGAAGATCCGCGCCGGCGCGTCGCTCGTGCAACTCTACACCGGCTTCGTCTACGAGGGGCCGTCGACGGCGAAGCGGATCAACCGGGGGCTGGTGGCGCTGCTCGAGCGGGACGGCTTCGACTCGATTCAGGACGCGGTGGGCGCGGATCTCGACTAGGGTCGCGTCTAGGAATCATCAGTAGGGGTCGTCCGCACGGCACCGTCGATCAGTCCGCCGGTTCGGGGTCGTCGATCGCGTCTTCGAGCCCGTGCATCTCCGCCGGGCCGGCGGTCTCGTCTGAGCGTCCCTCGAGAATCTCTCGGCTCCCGGAGTTCTCCTGCTGGGATTCGACGACGGGTTCCGCGTTGCCGTCGGTCACGGAGAGATAGACCGACCGGAGCTGTTCCGTCTTATCCCCTTCGCGGGGCTCGTCCGTCTCGGAGTCGACATCTGTCATCGTTCGTGATCCTCATCAGTTCCAGTGGATCCGATATCGAATATAAGCCTGTCGCGGCTTTCAGAAAGTGAGAATCATCGCAGTGACCGACACCGAGTAGCCGGTCGAACAAGAAAATCGATCGGTCGGGAACGAAGTTACACCTCTCAGTCGACAGTGACACACGTCCCGTACCCCGACTCGCCGACGACCGCGCCGTCCTCGTAGACGACCTCGCCGCGGACGACCGTCGACACCACGTTTCCGGTGAACGACTCGCCCACGAACGGCGTGACGCAGTTCTTCGAGTGGAGTTCGTCGCTACTCTCGAGCGTCCACTCCCGATCCGGATCGACGATCGTGAAGTCGGCGTCCGTACCCACCTGCAGCGAGCCCTTCTGGGGGTACATTCCCCAGATCTGGGCGGGGCGGGTCGAATGGCGGCGAACCCACTCCTCCATCGTGAGCCGACCCTGATCGACGAATGAAAGCATCACCGGGACTTCGGTCTCGAGGCCGACGAATCCCGAAATCGCCTCCCAGGTGTTTCCGAAGGGATCGTCGACCTTCTTCTCCTCCGGCGTGTGGGGTGCGTGATCGGTCGCGATACAGTCGATCGCACCGTCGTCGATCCCGACCGCCCAGAGTTTCTCGCGTTCCGCGGCGTCCCGGATGGGGGGCTGGATCCGCGCCGGATTCCCCTTCTCACGCATGACGTCCTCGGTAAACCAAAGGTAGTGTGGGGTCGTCTCGGCGGTCACGTCCACCCCCCGGTCTTTCCCGCGAGCGACGGCCTCGGCTGCCGAGCCGGAAGAGACGTGGTACATGTGGATCTTCGCACCCGTCTCCTCGGCGAAGGTGATCATCCGTTCGACGGCTTCGCGTTCGGCGATCACGGGCCGAGAGTGTGAGTGGTCGATCGGGTCGTTCCGCCCTTCGGCCTGGAACTGCTCCGTGTAGTGGTCGATGATCTCGCCGTTCTCCTCGTGGAAGCCGAGACGCTTGCCCGTCTCCCGAATTTTCTCCATCGCCTCGAGGATCTCCCCGTCGTTCGGCGGCGGCACGTCCCCGACCGTCGACCCGAGGAAGATCTTGTAGCCGAGCGCACCGGCCTCGTCGATGGCCGGGATCAGGTCGAGGTTCTCGCTCGTGACGACGACGTAACTCTGGAAGTCGACGTGTGCGGAGGCCTCACCACGATCGAACTTCAACTCGAGGTGTTCGGGGCGGTCGATGACGGGATCCGTGTTCGGCATCCCGACGACGGTCGTCACGCCGCCGGCGGCGGCCGCCCGAGTCGCGGACTCCCAGTCTTCCTTGTACTCGAGGCCGGGTTCGCGGTTGTGAATGTGGCAGTCGACGATCCCCGGCACGAGGACGTTTCCGTCGCCGTCGACGACGCGCTCCGCGTCGGGCAGGCGGTCGCTCCGACCGACGGCAACGATCTCACCGTCCTCGACGGCGACGCCCGAGTTCGGCGTCCGCCCGGCGGGAGTCACCACGGTACAGTTGCGTACGACGAGGTCGACGGTCATTGCCGGGAGTTGCCGAGCGCGGCGCATATAGCTTCTGTTGGGCGGTGGTCGCGGAGTCCGTACTCTCGAGCGACGGTTGCCTCGAGTCGAACGGACGCTCGAAATTACCGCTCCGGTCTCCCGATTCGACGCGGGCCGTCGAACCCGACGTAACTCGACGACGAAGGCGATTCGGTGGGAGGGCTGGCTCGGTAGTGAAATTCGGCCATGAAACCCGCTCGATAACGGAGTACTAGCCCGTTTAGGCACCGAATACGGCGGGGTACGGGTGCTATACTAAACGGCGGGGAGGTAGGACGGAGAGTAGATGGATTCGTCAGTGATTCGTGACAAGACGGTGCTCGTGACCGGTGGGGCGGGCTTCATCGGCAGCCACCTCGTTGAGGCCCTGGCCCCGCACAACGAGGTCCGGGTACTCGACAACTTCTCGTCGGGCGACCGGACGAACCTCCCCGAGGACGCAACGGTCGTCGAGGGCGATATCCGCGATCCGATCGCCCTGCAGCAGGCGGCCCGCGGCGCCGACATCATCTTCCACCACGCCGCCGTCGTCAGCGTCTCCCGAAGCGTCGACGCCCCCCGCCAGAGCAACGAGACGAACCTCGACGCGAGTTTGCTCGTCTTAGAGCAGGCCCGTCAGGAGGACGCACGGGTGGTCGTCGCCTCGAGCGCGGCGGTCTACGGCCATCCGGACGAACTCCCGGTCTCGGAGACGGCGTCGACCGAGCCGTCGTCGCCGTACGGCATTCAAAAGTTCGCGCTGGATCAGTACACCCGACTCTACGAGGACCTGTACGGTCTCGAGACGGTGGCCTTGCGCTACTTCAACGCCTACGGACCGCGCCAGCAGGGCCCCTACAGCGGCGTCATCTCGACGTTTCTCGAGCAGGCGCGAGCGGGCGAGCCGATCACGATCGAGGGCGACGGCGAGCAGACCCGCGATTTCGTCCACGTGAGCGACATCGTTCAGGCGAACCTGTACGCGGCGATCACCGACGACATCGGCGAAGCGTACAACATCGGGACGGGGACGCGGACGTCGATCGAGGAGTTAGCCGAGACGATTCGAGACGCGACCGACTCGTCGTCGTCGATCGTTCACCGCGACCCGCGCCCGGGAGACATCAGACACAGCGGGGCGGATATTACCAGGGCAAAGCGGACGCTCGGGTTCGAGCCGCGAGTGAGCCTCGAGTGCGGGATCCAATCGCTCGTCGACGGAACGCGGCTCGCACCGGTCGACGACGACCCGACCCTCGAGTCGCCCGAGAGCACCTACGGCTGACTCCTCCCACGCCACGTCCAAGTGTCGCTCGGCGTAACTAATCCGATGAGTTTCTCGAAAATCGTCTTCTGAAGACCCTATAGCACTGTTTTCATGAATGTAGGTGAAAGATAACTAACGGTATCCGCGGCCTCACCGACGAGTATGATCGAGAGTCTCACCACGTTCCCCATCGTCCCCGGACAGACCACCGGCGCCCCCGGGGAGAGTATCGTCGTGTTCGTCGTCAGCCTGCTGATCGGTGCGCTCGGCATTTATGCCGGTGCAAGAGTCATCGTCGACGCCGAAGACTACACGTACGCACTCGTCACAGCCCTGTTAGGGGCGATCATCTGGGGCGTCGTCGGGTTCTTCTTCGGCTGGATCCCGCTGCTCGGACCGCTCCTGGTCTTCATCGCTTACCTCGCAATCATCAACGCCCGATACCCGGGCGGGTGGGTCGACGCAGCCGCGATCACGATCGTCGCCTGGCTCTCCGTCCTGATCGTGCTCTACGTCCTCGCACTCGTCGGCGTGACCGGATTCGACGCCGTCGGTGTGCCGGGCGTCTAACCTAAGCGACGACCAACCACGCCGCTGACGAATCGAGCGTTCGATAATACTGTTTTCGCGACCTCCGTGATGGGAGTAACGCGTGACGAACTCGCGATCGGAACATGGCTTCGACTTCAGCCTCGATCCGGAGTGCCTTCTCGCTCGAGTCGAGCGGGACCGTCATCACTTCCTGGGCTGCAGGCAGAGACGACGCGTCGGAAGCAACCGCCACTCGGTGTCGATGGCCGTCGAAATAGCGACGCATTCGCTCGTTTGCGAGCAATCGATTGCGATCGGACATCCTGTCGGCCTCAGTGAATCACGGTGGACACACCGGCCAGTGAACCGAGATTGTGCCAGCGACGAGACATGGCGCTCACCGGTCACCGGAACGCGTACTCGCGATCACCAGCGTGGTTTCGGCCGGCGATGGCGACCTTGCGCGGACTCGAGTCGGCGTTCCGAACCGATCCATCGCGGAACGGCGACCGCTCGAGCCGAACACCCTCCTTATCCGCCCCTTCGGCGGGAGTCGGCTCGCAACGCGACAACAGAGACGACTACTGTCCGCGAACTCGTCCGACAGCCGGAAGCGCCCGACTCCAGAGATGGCGAGCCGTCTCGCTGTTCCCCGCTCGAATTATCCGTCGGACTACCACTCGATGACCGCCGACGACAGTCACGACTGACGATAACGGCGACGGATTTGACTCACACCAGCAGCGTCAGCCGCGGGCCACACGCCACTGATAAAACCGCTCTCGGCCGCCAGGACCAACCCGTTTGCGGCGATTAATTGAACGCATTTCGAGAGACTCACAAAAGTATTTACTTACCGACTAAATCGAGTGGAATTCGAGCTAGTCATTGCGAACGTCCGACCGAGTTTATTCGAACCCTCGGTCTACGTATCGGCGGAGCAACACCGAGTGATCACCGTCGCAGCCACCAACTCCCATGGTAGACGCGACGGTTTCGGTGGTGGAGAAGCACCAGTGAACACAACCGACGCAATCGGCACCGGGTTTCGAGCGAGCAGATCGTGTGGGGTGACGACTGTACAGCGCTGCTGTGCACGAGCCCGAATCGTACGCGATGTAGCTGTCGTCCGTCGACGACATCGCGACAGGACGCGAACGCACGCACCGTCGATGACAACTCGCTCTGCCGCACGACCTATCACCTGCCATGAGATACGATATCATACGAATAAATGATTGATAAAAAACATTTTGAGGAGCGGTCACGACGGTATAGAGAAACGTGAGTGAAACCAGCCACACCCAGCCCACATGAGCATTCAGTTCCGAGCCTCCGTCGCAGCGGTCGCCGCATTCGGTACGGGTAGCACCGCATCAGTCCCCACGGATACGAGCGTCGAGCCACTCATCCCATTTATCGCCTCCAGCCACAGCCAGCCGGCTCAGATCGGGTGGAGTCCGCACCTCGCAGCGTTGGTCGGCATCCTGGCACTCGCGCTCCTCGGTGGCGTCCTCGCCGCCCGCAACCGATTTGACGAGCAGGACACGCTCGTCGCCGAGTCGGAGCCGCAGAGCGAGGAGTTCCTGACCGACCGAGAAAGGGTTCAGCAACTCGTCCGCGAGAACGGCGGTCGGATGAAGCAGTCGAGAATCGTCGACTCCGTCGACTGGTCGAAAGCGAAGGTCAGTCGACTGCTCGCCGAACTCGAGGAGGAAGGCCGAGTCACGAAACTCCGCCTCGGCCGGGAGAACCTGGTCTGTCTCCCGGGCCACGAGCCGACGGCCTCCCAGTCACCCGAGAAACCGAAAAGCGAGTGACGATCACCGTAGCAGCCGCAGTAAACGTATCAGCAATTATTGCTTTCGTGATGCGAACCACTGCCTGAAGCAGACCCTACCCGCCGTAGGATGTGATTTCCGGCCGCAATGGTTGTGGCGGTTTATGCGGGCTAACAGCCATTAGCCGGTGCCTTACGGCAGACAGACATGACTACACGCAATCAGCTACTCGTAGTACTCACCGCCTTGATGATGGTGTGCTCGAGCGGGGCGATGGTCGCGGGTGCGGCGCCGGCCGCGACCCTCGACGAGCACGACGAGGACGAGGACAACGATTCAGACGCGGGCGAGGACACAGATGCGGACGGAGATGACACGGATCCCGACGACGCTAACGAGGAAGTGGATCCACCTGAGAACGGCGACATGGACGGCGTCGACGAGGACGCCGAGGCGACCGTGACGTTCACCGACCAGGAACTCGAGAACGACACGGTCGTCGTCGACCAGGTTACGGTCGACGACGGCGGCTTCGTCGTGATTCACGACAGCAGCCTGCTCGCGGGCAACGTCTTCGAGAGCGTCATCGGCGTCTCCGAGTATCTCGACGAGGGGACACACGAGAACGTCGAAGTGACCCTCGACGAACCGCTCGAGGAGGATGAGACGCTCATCGCGATGCCGCACTTCGACACGAACGACAACGAGGAGTACGACTTCGTAGAGACCGAGGGCACAGAGGACGGTCCCTACCTCACCGTTGACGACGAACCGGTAACCGACGAAGCCGTCGTCACCGTCGACGCGGCAACGGAGGAAACGCCCGAAGAAACCCCTGAAGCGGTCGAGGAAGAGCCAGTATCGGAGGAGCCGGTTGACGAAGAGGTTGCAGATGCCGACGAGGAACCGGTTGAGGAGGAGCCAGCCGACGTGGACCCTAACGATGCTGACGACGAACCACCCGAAGAAGAGCCTGACGCAGTCGAAGAAGAACCAGTAGAGGAGGTACCAGTAGAGGAGGAGCCTGCTGACGAAGAGGCTGCAGATACCGACGAAAAACCAGTTGAAGAGAAACCCGAAGCAGTCGATGACGATACCATCGACGTTCTCATCGAAGAAGTGACGGTCTTCGTGTTCTTCGATGAACTACCGCACGACAAGCCAGCCGACGGCAACCACGTCGACGTCGACGCGAACGATGTCGAGGTTGCCGACGGTCTCGAGGACGCCACACCCGATGGCGACGCCACCGAGACCGATGCGACCGCCGGTGACGATACGGCTCACGACGATGCGAACGAGACGTACGTTCTCGACGACCACGGCTACACGTTCTCCGATATCGAACTCAACGTCACTATCGAGACGGTGACGGTCGTGCCGATCTACGATCACGACGACGTTGACGACCATCATCACGACGCCGACAGCGGTCACCACGACGCTGACGGTGAACACCACCACGACGCCGACGACGGAACGGACGGCGTCGAGGCGGATTCAGTTGACGACGCGCACGATGCAGCCGGCCACGACGAGTACGACGTCGTGATCGAACACGCGTCCGTCTTCGTATTCGTCGGAGACCTCGGTGAGCTACCCCACCACCCGATCGACGACAAACCGGCCAACCACAACGATGACTACGACGGTGCTGTCGACGACGCCAACGGTGCCGACACCCAGCCGGCTATCGTGAGCGCGCTCTAGACACGGCTCGTCGAATCACCCCGTCGAACGGCCGCTTTTCTCGACGCTATCGAGCCGCTGAAAACGGGCCGAAACGCGTCCGCAAAAGTACCTCGCCGACAACGGCGTCACGCCAGCAGCCGATAGAGGCTGCTCGCGGCGACGGCCAACAGCACGACGACGCTCGAGAGAACGGGATCGACGCTCGAAAGCAGCGGAATCCCGAGCCCGGCGAACGCGATCACGGCGAGTCCGAGGAGACAGACGGCGAAGTGAAACTGGAGTGCCGTCGACTCGGTCTCCCCGTGGCCGTTGATGTACTGCAAGACGTCGTCGAAGTTGGGGCCCCGCTGGATTGTCTTCGCGTCGGAGTCGTACTCGATGACGGCGTCCTCTTGGAGCTGTGGTAGGTGCGTCTGCTGGAGAGAGACGTAGACGCTCTTGTACAGATTGTTCGGAACGGGCGTGGTGTCGGTTTCGTTGGCAGCAATCTCCGACGCGACGTCCGAGACGTCCACCTGTCCGGCCTCCTCCGCAAGTAGCTGGACGATAGCCCGCCGTCTATCGTTCCCGAGGATGTGAAACACTTCACTTTCGGCGAGTGACTCGGAACGATTGGTCTGGACAGACATCGATCAGGAAGAGCGCGTGTTGTCGACGAGCAGTCCACCACCAGTTACCATACGCATCGTCGTTTCGCAGACCACTAACTTTAACTTTTGCAGACTAGATCACACCTGACCTGCCGCTGACACGGCCAGCGCGACCAGAGCAGGAGTAAGTTCGGAATACAGCCGGCTCTCTCGACACGTCGACGAGACGGTCGCTGGTTGCGGTGACGAGACCGCGTTCGTCGAATCGGGGCCGAACGAACTGGCTGGCACCGCGGCTCGGAATTGAGCTCGGTCTACGAAGTAGTCGATGGCGTTCGGCGGACTGTCGCTCGTAATCACCGAGTCGAGGTGTCGCTCGACGAAATCGGACCGCGAAACCGTGTCGTCCTCACTTACCCGGCAGATGGTTACCGGACTGCATCTCGCGATAGGTCGTACAGGCCGGACAGCCGTGGACGATATCTCCGTTGTCACCGAAGACGCGTGCGAACTGTTGCGTTACGTGGGTGCCACAGTTGCGACATCGTGCGCCTGCGGTCGACGATTCCATGGGCTTCCAATCTTGTTGGGTGGATTTCATGGTTGGATGGGGGGTACTCGGACGCGGCGAAGTGGCGTCGGTCACCAACGCCGATCGATCACAGCGGTCGACCAGCGACGGCGCAGACACCGAGACATCGCCGGAGTCGTCCGGGCATCACTTCTATCGAGGGGAGTAAACGTGGATAAAGGACGCCGACCGTTCACCCGACGTACGGCCGTGAGAACCGCGAAATACAGGGTTTCCGGCCTGTACCCACCGATAACGGCGGTGTGTCACCGAATGGCGATAGTTCGACAGGACGGTTTCCACACCGAGTTTAGATGGCTTGCCTTGCATTCGACGGGCAAACAGCGTATTGACCTATCCCATACCGTCCGAAATCCCTCATTTCTAGATAGAAATTAGGAGTTTCGCCGAAGAATGATCTTGTTTCGGAGGATAAGGTACATCGTTATAAAATACCACTATCGCTTACTCATCGTCGTGTTGGAACATACTGGTGCCCGTGGTGGGGATGGACCGCACTCCCGGTCGATCCGTATCAATCCCCCGCTCGCGAGAGTGAACGGCCCCAACCCGCCACAACTGAGTGATTTCGACGATGTCAATGCAAGCGAGTAATACGCGATCCGAACCGACGCCAGAACCGTCCGCTCAACTCGACGTCCTCGGGGACGAGTGTGCGCGAACGATCCTCGTCGCAACGAGTGACGAACCGAAGACGGCGAAGGAACTGACCAACCGAACGGACAGCTCGTCGGCAACGGTGTACCGACGAATCAACAACCTCCTCGAGAGCGATCTCCTCTCGGAGTGCGTCCGGTTCGACGACGACGGCTCGCACACGACGGCGTATGAGGCGACGATCGAGACGCTACAGGTCCAGATCGGTGGGGATGGGATCGACGTCTCGGTGTCCGAGATCGAAGACTGACGCGTCCCGAATCACCGTAGTACCGACTGCGATACAGGCTGGACTGACGAACCGGCGTCGAACGTGCACTCCGAGTGAGCGACCCTGTCGGTGCGAACAGTCTCGAATTCGATACTCTCTCGAGAACGCCCACTTTAGTTCCCAGAACATGTATTGAAAGAAGTTCTAACACTGCTGTATGATACGGATAACAAATATCTATTCAGTAGAATGGTCACTGTGATTGAACAATGCACGATCTGACCGGCTTCCAACGCGACCTCCTGTACGTGATCGCAGGTGCCGATCAGCCTTCAGGACAGACCGTCAAAGACGAAGTCGAGAAGTACTACAGTTCGGAGATCAATCACGGTCGCCTCTATCCGAACCTCGATACGCTCGTCAACAAGGAGCTGGTCGAGAAGGGACAGCTCGACAGGCGAACGAACTACTACGCGATTACGGACGACGGTCGAGAGCGAATCGACGAACGTCGCGAGTGGGAAGCACAGTACGTCGACTTCTAGAAGTGCGACCGAGACGGATACCGTCGATCGGGAAACGGGCGTCGACAGCGTGAGTGAGGCTGACGTGACACCGGTGCCGAACGGGGCCGACTTCCCGGTAACCCGGGCATAACAAAGCAATAGAGAGTCCTCTGACACAACGATTCGAGAATGATATTCGTGTCGGCTCGAGCCAGGCTGAAGACTGACCAGCAACATCCAGTGGTCGATCGATGAGCCACGAAACGAGTACACAGACGCGATTCGGTGTCGTCCGGGAGTATCCGGTAGATCTCGCGGTCGTCTCGATCGCCGCACTACTCGCGTACGGGATTGCCGCGTGGTTTCCGGAGGGAAACATCCTGAGACTGTTCGTGACGTTCCCGCTCGCGTTGTTCCTTCCGGGATATGCGCTTATCTCGGTGCTCTTCCCGGCGGGAGATCGTAGCGCACGGAAAACGACATCGGCGTCCATCGAAACGCGACCCCGCGGAATCGACGTCGTCGAACGACTCGGACTGTCGTTCGCGGTGTCGCTCGCGATCGTTCCCGCGCTCGTGCTCGCGTTGCCGTTTACCGAGTGGGGTCTCGCCACCGGTTCGATCGCGGCTGCACTCGTAGTCGTCACCGTCGTTCTGGCACAACTCGGCGCCGTTCGTCGGCTCCGAACGCCGAAACCGGAGCGATTCGTCGTCTCCCCGCTCGCGTCGATCTCGAGACTTCGACGGGACGAAAATGCCGTCGCAACGGTCTCGTCCGCGCTACTCGTCCTCGCGGTCGGGCTGGCAGTAGGAGCCCTCCTCATCGGATTTTTGGCCCCGGTCTCGACGGGCGGGTTCAGCGAACTGGCACTGTACAGCGAAGATGACAACGGCGACCTGGTCGCCGGGGAAATCGACGGCGAGGTCGAGGCGGGCGAGTCGGTTCCAGTGACCGTCTCGATCGAGAACCAGGAGGGAGAGGAGACCGACTACACGGTCGTCGTCCAGGAGCAGGTGATCGAGGACGGTGAGGTCGTCGAACGAACCGAACTCGACCAACTCGAGACGACGCTCGAGGACGACACGACAGGAACCGGCGAGTTAGCGATCACGCCGACGGCGAGCGAGGGAGAAACGGTCCGGATCAGCATCCTCATGTACGAGGGTGATGCACCCGGGGAACCGACGAACGAGAACGCCGACGAGGACACCTTCTTCTGGGTGACGGCCGAGTAACGCCCGTCGTCGTCTCGTTCGGTCCGGTCCACCGATTTTCGGGACAAAACCGAGCGTCCCGACAGGAGACAGTCGATATCAGGCGAAGCGGTTGGGCAGTCGTCGCAAGCCGAAACAGCGGCGCAACCGTATCGATCCGACACGGTGGCGCAATCGCGGCGACCCGAAAAGTAATTTTACTGTCGACAGGACGTGACCAACGGTAGAGGGAGTTGCTTCTGCATCGGTCCGTCGACAGCCGACTCGAGACACCCACTAACCTGCACACCGGCCCAGAGACGAGATCGACGATCGTCGCCGTGGATACGTCGTGTCTCAGTCAGCGTCGTGAGTCGCGTCCGGTTCCGATCGCACAGCGGTCGCAGGAGCCATCGGAAATCGTCTCGGGACAGATCAGTTCGGCGAGAGCGATCGCTCCGAGCGACGAACGAGGATGGTCACGAGACACCGAGACGACGAGACACCCGGTCTCGAACCGGAGGCGTCGCTCTCGACGAGCGAATCGGTCGGTCGACCCAGAGCGAGACGGCGGGTTCGGTTACAGCGCCAGTTGAAGGTCGAATTCGGGGCGCCGCGAGACGTGCTGGGCGACCGAAACCGCGAGAACGAGCAGACACAGGACCAGTGCGATCGCCGGGGCGGCGGTCGCCGTCAGGGGACCGATCGAGAGCCACGACAACGCGACCCCGATCACGCCCAGCGCCGTGACCGACGCGTAGAGCCGATGCCAGGGGCGCTGATTCTCGAGCCGATGATCGAGGTACGGCTCGAAAACATCGTCTCCCGGAAGGAGATCGATGGCGTGATCGTCCGGGTCCCAGTCGACGATGCCGTGTTCCTCGAGCATCGGCAGATGGGTCTGGTACAGGGAGATGTAGACGCGCCGTCGTTGCGTGCGCGTGACATCGTCCGGATCGATCCCGTTCTCCCAGGCGGCGACCTGCTCGACCAGCGGGGCGAGATCGCAGCTCCCCCCGTGTCGTTTAAGATACTGGACGGCTCGGCGTCGCCGGGCGTTGCTAAAGACATCGAACAGTTCGGCTTGCGTCAGTTCGTGTTTAGACATAAGCGTCCTCGCGTTCCCGAAGTGGCTCCCGTTCCCGTGTCACGGGTGTATTCGGATAGCTCACGACAACGAATGCCAGACTGCGACACTTTACTATCACTCGGCTACCCCGGCGAAAGGTATCTGTACCAGTCGGTTTCCATGACCGACATATAATCCAATATTTCTTCACAAATACGGACCGGGAGCGACCGAACAGCGGACTGAGCGGCTGGTTCTCGACAATTCAGTGATACCCCGGTTCGTCGAGAGTATAGCTCCCGACTACACGTCTTGCAGGCCGGGGATAACAAAGCCGTGTTACCGGCTGTATCTGGATGATTGCCCACGCGGGTATCGAGGTATCAATGATATATCAACGACGACACGAAAGATTTCGACGACACGTAGCGGGCTTCAGTTCGGGAGGTGAGCCACGGTGAGCCGGTTCGTCTGTGGAGACGACTGCACGGTCGACGACAATGTGACGGTCGGCCACGGCGAGTTCGATGCGCCGACCCGAGTCGGTGACGGCGCGACGATCAGAGCCGGGTCGATCGTTTACGGCGACGTCACGATCGGCGACGAGTTTACCACGGGTCACGACGTGCTCGTCAGGGAAGGGACGACGATCGGCGACGACGTCCTCGTCGGCACCAAAACGGTCATCGACGGCCAGACGACGATCGGGTCGCACGTCAGTCTGCAGACGAACGTCTACATCCCGACCGAAACGACGATCGGGGACAACGTCTTCATCGGACCGAGCGCCGCGTTGACCAACGACGAGTATCCGATCAGAACTGACAACGGACTCGAGGGACCGACGATCGAAGACGGCGCTTCGATCGGTGCGAACGCCACGCTGTTGCCCGGCGTCACGATCGGAGAGAACGCCTTCGTCGCGGCCGGATCCGTCGTCACCGACGACGTCCCGCCCGATACGCTCGCCGTCGGCACGCCGGCGACGGTTCGAGAACTTCCGAAACCGCTCGAGGGGGCGAATCAGATCGCATGACCGAGCCAGAACCCGATTCCGAGAGAGACATCGACGCCGAGACGGACGGCGGCGTCGCCGAATCCGACACCTCGGAAACCGAACCGGCCGAGAGCGGAGCGGCCGACGGTGAAACGGGCGGCTCCGTCTCGATCGCTGCGCCCGACATCAGTTCGGAGGCCATCGATCGAGTCGAGTCGGTCCTCGAGAGCGGGATGCTCGCCGACGGCCCCGAAGTGCGAGCCTTCGAAGACGAATTCGCGGCCTACTGCGGCGCCGACCGGGCCGTCGCGACGTCGAACGGGACGACCGCCCTCCACGCCGCGCTCGAGGCGCTGGGTCTCGAGGAGGGTCAGGAGGTCATCACGTCGCCGTTCTCGTTCGTCGCGAGCGCCAACGCGATCAGACTCGCCGGCGGCACCCCCGTCTTCGCGGACATCGACCCCGAGACGTACACGCTCGATCCGAGCGCCGTCGAACGGGTGCTCACAGAGCGCGACGATGTCGTCGGCATCATGCCGGTCCACCTCTACGGACTGGCAGCCGATATGAAAGCTATCGGTGACCTCGCGGACGAACACGACCTCTTCGTCGTCGAGGACGCCTGCCAGTCACACGGCGCAGAGGTGGACGGCGACCGCGTCGGTACACTCGGCGACGCGGCTTGCTTCTCGTTCTATCCGACGAAGAATATGACGACCGGCGAAGGTGGAATCATCACCACCGATCGCGACGACGTCGCCGATCAAGCCGCCGGCTACGTCAATCACGGCCGAGACGTCGGTGACGATGCAAGCTACGAGCACATTGAGCTGGGCCACAATTACCGAATGACCAGTATGGCCGGTGCAATCGGTCGCGCTCAGCTCGAGCGACTCCCCGATTTCAATCGCGCCCGTCGGGAAAGTGCGGCGTACTACGACGAACAGCTGGCGGAGCTGCCGATCGAAACGCCGACCGAACCCGAGGGATACCGGCACGTCTACCACCAGTATACGGTTCGAACGGACGATCGGGAGGCCCTCGCAGCAACGCTCGACGAACGCGGCGTCGACACCGCCGTCTACTACGACACGCCGATTCATCGTCAGCCGGCCTACGAGACGGTGAGTACGGCTGCAGCGGCGCTGCCGAACGCGGAACGGGCGGCCGAGACGGTCCTCTCGCTTCCCGTCCATCCGTCACTGTCGGAGCACGATCGACGAACCGTCGTCGACGCGGTACAGGACCACTTCCACCCCCAATGAGTCGAACACCCTCCTCACGACCGATTCGAGCCGGCGTCATCGGCGTCGGTTCAATGGGCGAGAACCACGCGCGCGTGTATAGTGAATTGCAAAATGTCGACCTCGCCTGTGTCACCGACCACGACGAAACGATCGCACATCGAGTTGCGAACGAGTACGGCACCGAGGCCGTCGGATTCGAAACCGCCCTCGATCGCTGTGACGTCGTGACGGTCGCCGTCCCGACGCAAGCACACCACGACGTCGTCTCGGACTGTCTGGCGGCGGGCCTCCACGTCCTCGTCGAAAAGCCGATCGCCGAAACGACCGAGCAAGGGCGAGCGCTGGCGGAACAGGCGGACAGGGAAGGGCTCGTCCTTCAGGTCGGACACATCGAACGGTTCAACCCGGCTGTCCAGACGGTAACCGACCTGATCGACGACCTCGACGTCATTAGCCTCGAAGCCGAACGCCTCGGTCCGCCGCTGGATCGAGGCGCGCTCGGAAACGTCGTCTCGGATCTGATGGTCCACGATATCGACGTGGTCGGCTCCATGCTCGACGCACAGCCCGATACAGTGACCGCGATGGGTACCGAGAACGGCCAGTACGCCACGACGACGATGCAGTACGGCGACATCGTCGCCTCGCTGACTGCGAGTCGCGTAACCCAAAAGAAGGTCCGGAAACTCACCGTTACGGCTCGCGAGTG
Organism: Natronorubrum marinum; assembly: GCF_052040125.1. NCBI lineage: Archaea > Methanobacteriati > Methanobacteriota > Halobacteria > Halobacteriales > Natrialbaceae > Natronorubrum > Natronorubrum marinum. The sequence goes on along the minus strand of NZ_JBPPFV010000005.1, from coordinate 10,344 downwards.
TCTCGTCGAGGTCGACTACTTAGAACAGTCCGTACTGATCCACCGAAACTCCTATCCGGAGTACGTCGTCGACGACGGCAAGCGCCGGTACCGACACGAGAGCGTCATCGAACGGCCGCGGGTCGACAACGGTGAACCGCTCCGACACGAACTCGAGGCGTTCGTCGAAGCCGTTCGGACCGGCTCCGAACCGATCGTCACCGCCGAGGACGGGATCGAGGCCCTCGAGACGGTCCAGACGATCGAAGCACTCGTCGAGGAGGACGCCAAGAAAACGGAGGTGCAAGTCCAGTGAACCGGGAGAAAGCTGGTGAGCCAGGGTCCGACGACGCTGAAACAGAAATCGAACCGAACGTCAGTCTCTACGGCTCGAGCGACTCTCCAGATCGGCAGCGAGAACTGCTCACGTCGGGCGAGCTCCCGGTCGCGGTCTACGGCCTCGGCAAGATGGGGCTCCCGCTCGCTGGCGTCTACGCCGAGACGACGGGCAACGTCACGGGCGTCGACATCGATCCCGACGTCGTCGAGACGATCAACGGCGGCGAGAGCCACGTCATCGGCGAACCGGGACTTGACGAACTCGTCTCCGAGCAGGTCGGCGCCGGTCGACTCGAGGCGACGACCGACGGTGCCGAAGCGGCCGCGAACGCCCGGATCCACGTCGTCATCGTCCCGACGCTGCTGGACGAAAACGACGAACCGAACCTGACAACAGTCGAGTCGGTAGTCGACGACATTGCGGCCGGTCTCGAGCCGGGCGACCTGGTCCTCGCTGAATCGACACTACCGCCGACGAGCTGTCGGGACGTGATCCAGCCGCACCTCGAACAGGAAAGCGGGCTCGCGGCCGACGAGTTCGGGCTCGCGTTCTGTCCGGAGCGGACCTCTTCCGGGACGGCACTGCGTGACATTCGCGGTCAGTACCCGAAAGTAGTCGGTGGCATCGACGGCGAAAGTACGCGAGCCGCTGCGGTCGTCTACGACGAGGTTTCTGACAACGAGGTCCACCCCGTCTCGGACGCGACGACGGCGGAGTCCGTCAAGGTGTTCGAGGGCGTCTACCGCGACGTCAACATCGGACTGGCCAACGAACTGGGACGGCTGGCCGACGAACTCGGCATTTCGGTCCGCGAAGCGATCGAAACGGCCAACGATCTCCCGATGTGTCAGCTCCACGATCCGGGACCGGGCGTCGGGGGTCACTGCATCCCCTACTACCCGCACTTCCTGCTCTCGCAAAACGAAGAGCCGATGGATCTCACCCGGACCGCCCGACGGATCAACGACGAGATGCCGGCGGTCGTCGTGGAACGACTCGAGCGCGAACTATCGAACACCGGCACCGACCTCGCGGACGCCGCCGTGGTCGTTCTCGGGATCACCTATCGGCCCGGCGTCGAGGAGACGCGCGCCTCGCCCGCCATCGGCGTCATCGACGAGTTAGCCGATCGCGGCGCGAACGTCGCTGGCATCGACCCGCTCGTCGATCCCGAGGAGTACGGCGCTCGAGCGGTCAGTATCGACCACCTCGCGGACGAGTCCTTCGACGCGGCCGTGATCGTCACGCCCCACCGGGCGTTCGACGAGATTCCGTGGGCCCATCTCGGGCCGATGGTCGTCGTCGACGGTCGGGACGCGGTCGACCTCTCGGAGACGCACCACCGGGAGTACACGCTCGGGGGGTCGGTGGACGGTCGGCCGCCGACGGAACGTGACGAGCGCGACGCGGTGGCAACGGACGGACAGTCGCTCACCGCCGACGGCGGTGCGGTCGATCGACCGAGCGGTTCGGATGCGATCGAGGATACCACCACCGATGGAGGAGACGATGTATAAGGGGAACCGAATCGGCGTCGTCGTCACGGCCTACGACGAGGAGGCGTTCGTCGGAACTGTCATCGAGACGGTTCCCGACTTCGTCGACCGAATCTACGCCGTCGACGACGCCTCACCCGACGGTAGCTGGGCGGTGATCCAGCAGGTCGCATCGCAAATCAACGAGACCGCCGAACCCAGACCCGAACTCGCGGTTACCGACGGCGGCGAGGGACGGCGCGTCGTCCCGATCCAGCACGATGAGAACCGCGGCTACGGCGCGTCGGTCAAGACGGGGTACAGACACGCCGTCGAGGACGAGATGGACGTCGTCGCCGTACTGAACGGCGACGGGCAAATGGATCCCGATATCCTCCATCGAATCATCGACCCCGTCGTCGAAGGCGAAGCCGACTACGCGAAGGGGAATCGCCTACTCGATCCCGAGGATCGACAGGATATGTCGACGTTCAGATTCGTCGGCAACGCCATGCTCACCGGGCTCTCGAAGTTCGCCTCGGGCTACTGGGCGATCAGCGACCCGCAGAACGGCTATACGGCTATTTCTCGCGAGACGATCGAGGAACTCGATCTCGACGCAGTTACGGACGAGTACGGCTTCCTCAACCACCTTCTCACCCACCTCAACGTCAACGAACAGCGCGTTGCAGACGTGCCGATGACGGCGGTCTACGGCGAGGAAGAGAGTAGCATTCGATACGTCCCGTTCATTCGGTACGTGTCTTTGCTGTTGCTTCGGAGTTTTATCTGGCGGCTGAAAACGCGGTTCGTGGTCCAGGAGTTCCATCCGAGCGTCATCTTCTACGGCGCCGGCTCCGCCGGACTGGCCGGTGGCACCGCCGGTCTCAGTGGATCAGTTCTCCGAACCCTCCGCGGAAAGGACGGCTTCGCCAGTGCGATGGCGTCGTTCACGACCCTCCTGGTCGGCGTCGTCGCACTCGGTATCGGTATCTGGCTCGACGCCGACGAAGACGAGGACCTCGAGGTGACCGGCTACGAGTACAGTACCGAACGCACCAGTAGCGAGCAGCTACCGGATCGACGGTAGTTCGACGGCGTTCACACCGAAAAGACGGTTACAGTCCGCAGCCGCGACCTAGATCGAATAGCGGACGATATCGTCCGACTCACACGCCGGACAACAGGTCGTCTCGGCTGAGACGTTCGTCCCGCAGTTCCGACACTCGTGGACGACCGTTGCCGTCGACTCCTCGCTCTCGCCGGAACTCCGTGTCGTTGCCGGTGATTCGGTACTCGGTTCCGAGTCGGTGAAAAGACCGGAGAGGAGGCGAGAAAGACTCATAGAATGGGCTTACAGACTGTTCAATAGATTTTGGTATAAGTGTTTCGTGATCGAGTATTCGGGCCGGTTCCTTGAGCGAGGAATCGGCCAAAATACTGACAGAGAGTCCATCAAGAGAATATATTTCACCACAGCTAACCGTTAGTTCAGTGAGAAGGCTTATGCTGTCATACTCGGGTTCATCCAGTATATGGGACGCACGAACGCGACGATCGATTCCGAGACCGAATCCGACGAGCAGGACGCTACAGTCGATCGGACCGTCTCACCGACGCTCGCGGGAACGCCGACGGCAACGATCGCAGCGACGAGACCGAGCCGAACCGAAACCGTCGACTCCCGCACCAACACGCTGACGATCATCGGCCGCGACACCCCCTCGAGTTTCGAGATCACCGTCGACGGCGAGATCGAGTTGCTCGCGGACGACAGCGACGCGAACGCGACCGTCGTCTCCGGATCGACCGTCGAAGGCACGATCGAGACCGGAATCATCCGATTCCAGTTCACCGGCGACCTCACCGACGTGACGTTCGTCGATCGGGAGATCACGGGCCTGTCACCCGCCGCCGCCCCGAACGTTCACGTGGATTACCCCGCTCCGAAACGGTCTCGATCCTAAGGATCGAGACGCTTCTGGTCGGCCGCGGTATGGACGATGCCTCCAGCGGTATGCACGACAATACTCCAGCGAGAAGCCGATCCAACAGGATCATGTAGCGCGGCGACCTCCGATCGTACAACGCCACCTGGCGAACGGAGAGACAGTATGGACGACACGAATCCCGACGAGTACGAGTGGGACGTCCCCGCCGAGTGGATGGCCCCCGTCGACGACGATATCCTCGAATTGATGACCGAGAACCACATCTTCGACCCCGACCACATCGAAGAAGAGGACGTCTGTCGCGCTCCGGACGCTGCCTACCGCTGTCGAGAACTCGCCAAACGTGGGCTTCTAAAGAAGCAAGCGATCGGCATGTACGACATTACGAAGCTGGGCGAACAGTATCTCGCGGGCGAGGTCGATCCGACCGAACTCGAGGCCGACGACGAGTAACGATCCGTCGGCGACGAACGCTCACGTCCCCGACTCGAGTGTCAGGTACCGGCTAGTTCGGTATCGACGGCGCTTGGAACGGTTGCCTCGAGGAACGAGACGACGGCGTCCGCGCCGACGAACCCCTCGGCCAACCGTCCGACTTCCCGTCCGTTCTCGAAACACAGCAGCGTCGGCACCGAGCCGATCTCGAACCGGTCGACGAGAGAGAGATCGTCGCCGGGGTTCACCAACCCGACAGGGATTCCGGTCGCTCGAGCGACGTTTCCTAACACCGGCTCCATCGCCTGGCACTTCGAACAGCCGCTGGTATAACACTCCACGAGCGCGACGGTGTGGTCTTCGAGAAACGCATCGAGATCGGCACCGTTCTCGAGTCGGGTCGGTCTGAGCGTGTCGTCCATACCCTTCGTAGCGCCCGAAGCCTGAAATCGATACTGTCGGCACACCGAGGAGCGATCGGCTGCGTTGAACGACCTATCGCGGACACCACTCGAGTGAACTCACCTGAACCGTCACGCTGATCGACCGGTCCGAACGGCTCGCAGCCGAGTCGCCAAACGGCGGACAGACATCCCATCGAACCCTGTTCCCGATCGGTTCGAACGCGTTGTTTCGGCCGTAATTGTTCGTATATTCGACCCGGTCACCCACAAGCATAGCAGGTGGCTTTATATCCCGAGGCGGTAGGAAGGCCCGATGACTCGACCCGTAACCACCCACGACAAGCGGACGCCGATCCCTCAAAAGTCCACCCTCTTCTGCTGGAGCTGTGATCACGCGAGCCCGATCGACGGCGACTGGGTCCGCCGGACACGGGATCGCCACGAGGAGTACGTCTGTCCCGTCTGCGAGACGACGATCGCAAAGCGTCCCCTTCCCGACGACGCAACGCGCGATCACCGACCGCCACGGCCGTCGATCATGTGGCACCGAGCGGTCCGAACCACAATGCGGGTCTGGCGCACGAGCGTCGATATCAGCGTCTCGAGCGTCGCGGCGATACCCCCCTATCCCATCGGAAGCGGTCGGTAGGACGCGGCCCGTCGTCACCGACCGGCCGTCTCGAAAGCGGGTGATCCTATCGGCGGTGCCACCTTCCCGACGGTCCAGATCACCCGGCCTCGAGCGGCGGCGCGGACAATTATCCATTTTCTCTCTAGTTTTCCTGTCGTTGTCAGCCCCAGACCCTCATACGCCCTATATTAAACTACATTTGTCCACCTATTAATCTAGATAGAGATATTCGCCCACAACAGCAGAGCTTTAATAGTAGAATCCATTGTTCGAACCGAGAAAAAGATGACAAGCGGAAATCTGACCACCGCAGAAGAGGATGTCCTGGACGAGATCGAATCGAAAGATATCGACTTCCTTCGGCTCCAGTTCACCGACATCCTGGGAACGGTGAAGAACGTCTCGGTGCCGGCACGGCAGGCCGAAAAGGCGTTTACCGACGGCATCTACTTCGACGGCTCCTCCATCGAAGGCTTCGTGCGCATTCAGGAATCGGACATGCGTCTGGTTCCGGATCCGAACACGTTCGCCGTGCTTCCCTGGAGACAGCGCGAGGACGGCGCCTCAGCCCGGATGATCTGTGACGTCTACAACACCTCGACGGGCGAACCGTTCGAGGGCGACCCGCGGTACGTACTCAAACAGGCGATCGAGCGCGCCAACGAGATGGGGTACGAGATCAATTTCGCGCCCGAACCCGAGTTCTTCATGTTCGAGGAAGACGAGGATGGTCGCGCGACGACCGAGACCGCCGACCACGGCGGCTACTTCGACCTCGCACCGAAAGACCTCGCCAGCGACGTCCGCCGCGACATCATCTACGGCCTCGAGGACATGGGCTTCGAGATCGAAGCCAGCCACCACGAGGTCGCTCGCGGCCAGTACGAGATCAACTTCGAGTACGACGACGCGCTGACGACAGCCGACAACGTCGGCACCTTCCGCACCGTCGTCCGAGCCATCGCTGCCGAACACAACCTGCACGCGACGTTCATGCCGAAACCGATCCCGAAAATCAACGGCTCGGGCATGCACACCCACATGTCGCTGATGACCGAGGACGGTGAAAACGCGTTCCACGACGAGGACGACGAGTTCAACCTCAGCGACACCGCCCACTCCTACCTCGCCGGCGTTCTCGAGCACGCGCCCGCGATCACGGCGGTCGCGAACCCGACGGTCAACAGCTACAAGCGCCTGGTTCCGGGCTACGAAGCGCCCGTTTACGTCGCCTGGTCCGACCGCAACCGCTCGGCGCTCGTCCGTAAACCGGCCGCACGCGTCCCGGCCGCCTCTCGCATCGAACTGCGCTCGCCGGATCCGTCGTGTAACCCCTACCTCGCCTTCGCCGTCATGATCCACGCCGGTCTCGAGGGCATCGAGAAGGGCCTCGAAGCACCCGACCCGGTTCGCGACAACATCTACGAGTTCGACGAGGCGAAACGCGAGGAGTACGGCATCGAGACGCTGCCGGCGAACCTCGGCGAGGCCGTCGACGCCTTAGAGGCGGATGAAGTCGTCTACGACGCGCTCGGCGAGCACATCGGCGAGAAGTTCGTCGAAGCCAAGCGCCAGGAGTTCGAGGACTACCTCGTCGACGTCTCCGACTGGGAACTCGACCGCTACCTCGAGACGTTCTAACGACGCCCGGCGCGATCACGTCACGAACGTCCCGCTTGTTTTGCGATCGATCGACACGCCGGTACTGCCGACGCCTCCCGCTACGAACGGCTCAGCGCGAACAGTCGGCGTCGCTTCCCGGTCGGGCACCGGTCTCGTCCGCGAGAGACGGCTCTCGGGAACAGTGACGACGACCGCTGACTCCGGTACTCGCTCCGCCGTTTCAGTTCGCGACCACGTACTCGTTCGCTCGTTTATCGACGAACCCGGCACTCGAGAGCGTGTTCAGGATGCTCAGAACCGAGAGTTTCTTCAGCGCCAGCGTCTCCCCCAACTCCTCGACGGTTGCGCCACCGGTGGCCTCGAGGAAGATGTAGACGAGTTTCGCCTGCGCCGAATCGAGGTCGTCAGGAACCGGTTCGATCGCTGACCGCCGACGGTATTGCTGTGGATTCATTGTCATCAACACCGTCCTCGGTCGCGTATATAAATTCCCTCGTAGGTTGTGTATATATCCCACGGAGGGCTCTAGTAGGCCGTTCGGCGGACTGTCAGCCTCCAGAGAACGCGACGCGATCGGGACGTGGAGACACGATTCGAACGGGACCGGTGGACGTTTGAGGCCGTCTCCCAAATCGCCGAGCGAACGATGACGACGCGCGATCGACCCCAGCCCCCGACTGACATCGATCGAGAACTCGACGATCTGCTGGACGGACTCGAGCGTCGAGACGCCGACACGCTTCGCGCCGTCAGTAGCTACCTCGAGGATCTCGCGGCGTGGAAGGCAGCCGATACCGACGAAGAGCGACAGCCAGCCGGAGACGTGAAATCTGGAGACGGTGATATCACTCGAGACGGAAACGAAACCGAGACGACTGTCAACGATAACCTCGAGTACCCGACGAACGTGCCGGAGCGAGCGAGCGTCACGACCAAGGAGATCGCCGGAACGACCTATCGATACTACCAGTGGCGCGACGGGGACCGAATCGAATCGAAAACCGTCGAACGGTAGCGTCGTCGGCCGAGTCGATCGTCCGTATCGACCGTCGACTCCGCCGCCGGAGCTGTCGGATGGGGAACAGCTATATGACAGCACGAACAACTGTTAGCTATGCTCAGCGCCCTGTACGGCTCGGTCGCGTTCGTGTTCGTCCTCGGGGGTGTCGTCTGTGCGTACGATGCGCGCTCGTACACCGACGAGCAGCGGGCTCGAGCGCCACGACTCGTCCGAGCGTATTTCGGCTCGGGGCTCCTGCTGTCCGTCGTCGGACTCGCCAGCCTCGGGTGGATTCTCGGCGGCGGAAACGTCTGGACCGCCGGCATACTGCTGCCCGCCGCCTCCGTGCTACCGTGTCTCGTACAGAACCGACTCCACAAGCGACTCGCGGTCGATCGGAGTCCGCTGACCGAGCGGGTCGAAAGCGCCGTCGCTCGAAAATTCAATTACTCCGATCCCTGACCCCCGGACCCAGACACCGACGGGCGGGTAGCGTCAGTCCCGCTCGACACCCGCCGATTATCAGTTCAGATCCCACTCGTCGGCCGTGATCCCCTCGCTGGAAGCCGGCAACTCCGCCCACGAGTCGCGACTCGAGATCGTCGTTCTCGGAGAAGACACGCGTCGATTCCTCGATCAGATCATCCGCATCGAAGACGGCGACATCGATTCCGCTGGTCTCGATTTTGCGCACCTTGAGACGGGAGGTTTCCATCGTCACACGTCACGTTCTTGCCTCCACAGGATGACCGATTCGGCGTACATTCGTTGGCGCTTGGGGACGATCCTACACCGACTCGTACGAACCGAGTCGCGTCCCGTCTAACAGATACGCCTCGCCGTCGGCCAGGCCGGCGGGCAGAAACGGCGAGAGGAACGACTGATTCGCCAGGTTCACCCACGTCCCGCCGACGAGGTCGTTGAACGCCGGCATCACGACGACCCGCGGCGGCGCGACGTCCGAATTCACGAGCCACGAGACCTCGTCGTACTCGGGACGGTCGCGAAACGGCGTCGGATCGAGCCGTCCCCGGAGCCACGCCCGTTCGACGCGACTCCCGCCGACCTCGTCCTCGAGTCGGACGCAGGGGTGTTCGTGTCCCAGACAGAGCACGTCACACTCGAGCGCGGCCGGCGCGGGCCAGGTGTGTCCGTGACAGACGCCGAGGGCTCGATCCCCGAGCGCAATCCCGTTCCCGGGGACGACGGTTACAGCGTCGGTGTCGAACTCGAGTGCGGCCGCCTCGCGCCCGGTTTCGGGGGTCAGCCAGTCTTCGATCCCGCCGTCGTGGTTGCCCTTGACGACGGTGACGGCGAGCGTCGGCGGGAAGGCCTCGAACAGCACCTCGAGTTCGCCGCGCTCGGCCCCGCCCGGGTCGCCGATGGAGTGCATGAGGTCTCCGAGAACGACGAGTCGGTCGGGGTCGAACCCGTCGAGCAAGCCGAGCAGTCGCTCGCGGCGCTCGGGGGCCTTGCTCGGCACATCGACGCCGCGTTCGTACCGCAGTCCGGCCTCGTAGCCCGCGTGGTAGTCGGCGACGAGCAGCGCGCGTTCGGAGCCGACGGTAGCGGTCGCGGCCGGTTCGCCGGGAACCGGTTCGACGCGCGCCGCGGCCGGTCGACGGGACTCCTCGGACATCGTGGGCTCGAGGCGTTAGATCGGCTTCAGCGTCTCGTCGTTCGGTTCGTAACACTGGCCGCCCATGAGCGCGTCCTGAATGGCGTCTTCGACCTCGTCTTCGGACGCGCCGGTCTGGTCGGCGACCGTCTCGACGACCGTCGATCGGTCGGCACCGTCGCCGTCGTCGAGATCCGCCATCGTGTCGACGACGTACGCCTCCAGGTCGACGTCCTCGGCTGGCACCTCGTCCGCATCGGTCTCGGATTCGGCGTCCGCTTCGGACGGTGCCGTATCGTCGGTCGCGTCGATGTCGTCCGCTTCGCCGTCGGTCTCGTCGTCCACTTCGGAGTCGCCATCGTCAGTCGCCGCAGCATCGGATTCCGAGTCGGTCTCGAGTCCTGACGCCGGCGGTTCGCCGAGGTCGTCGTCGGATTCGGCCCCGGTGTCTGCGGGGTCGGCGTCAGCGTCGGGGGATTCGGTGTCAGCAGCATCCTCGAGTTCGTCTTCCGGTTCGGGAACGTCGATCCCCGCCTCGCCGGGCTCTTCGACCTCGCTTCCGGTCGTGAACTCGGCGCCGAACTCCTCCTCTAGCTGTTCGCGCTCCTCGTCGTCCATCTCGTACATGCCGGTGTCGCCGGCGTCGAAGTCGCCGAGGTCGTCCTCGGCTTCCTCGTCCGCCTCCGCGGCGTCGGCGGAGTCGACGTCGGTCGACTCGTCGAACGAGGCGCTCTGCTCGTCGGCCTCGTCGTCAGCGTCGGCCGCCACCGCGTCGTCAGTACCGGCGGCTGCCGCCGAGTCATCGGTGTCGGTCTCCGCGTCAGCGTCCGACCCGGACTCGAGTGCGCTGTCGGCCGCCTCGTCAGCCGCCGCGGACGCCGCGTCGG
>NZ_JBPPFV010000004.1:0-350201 GCF_052040125.1 Natronorubrum marinum | reverse complement strand
CAGCTCATGTGTTCGAACCTCGGACACTCCGCCGACGGAGTCGCTGACGCAATCGCCGAACAGGCCCACGAGGGCGCGTACTTCGCGCCGGGCTTTACGACCGAACCGCGGGCGCGACTCGGCGAGAAGCTCGCGGAGGTGACGCCGGGGAACCTCTCGAAGACGTTCTTCTCGACCAGCGGCACCGAAGCCGTCGAAGCCGCGATCAAGATCGCTCGCATGTACACGGGAAAGCAGAAGATCATCTCGCGCTACCGCTCGTATCACGGCGCGACCGCGGGTTCGATCAGCGTCACCGGCGATCCACGGCGACTGATGGCCGAGCCCGGCGTTCCCGGCGCGATCAAGGCCCCCGATCCCTACGCCTACGGCTCCACCCTCGAGCCGATGGAAAGCCTCGAGTACATCGACGAGATGCTGATGCTCGAAGGCGACACCGTCGCCGCGGTGCTCGTCGAACCGGTCGTTGGCTCGAACGGCATTCTCGTTCCGCCCGACGAGTACCTGCCCCGGCTCAAGGAGATCGCTCACGACCACGGCGCACTCCTGATCTGTGACGAAGTCATGGCCGGCTTCGGCCGCACCGGCGAGTGGTTCGGCTGCGACGTCTTCGACGTGACGCCCGACATCATGACGATGGCGAAGGGGCTCTCGGGAGCCTACGCGCCGCTGGGCGCGACGATCGTCACCGACGAGATCGCCGACCACTTCGAGGACGAGATGTTCTGCCACGGCCACACCTACGCGGGCCACCCCCTCGCCTGTGCCGCCGGACTCGCCGCCGTCGAGACCTATCAGGAGGAGAACCTCATCGAACACGCGAGCGAGGTCGGCGACTATCTCGGCGATCGCCTCGAGGAACTCGCCGAGGACCACCCGAGCGTCGGCGAGACGCGAGGCGTCGGCCTCTTCCGCGGAATCGAGCTGACGAGTGACCCCGACGAGCGCGTGCCGTTCGGGGAGCGTGAGGACAAGATCTCGACGGGATCGACCGTCGTCGACGAGGTCGCCGCGGCCGCCTCCGACGGCGGCGTCTACGTCGCCAACATGATCAACACGCTCATCATCGCGCCCCCGCTGCCCATCACGGAAGACGACATCGACGAGGCCGTCGCGGTTCTCGACGACGCCCTCGAGGTGTCCGACGCCGCGATGGATCGGTAGTCACCAGTGGGAGCGGAGACAGACGACGCCGTAACGGCTCTTGACGCTGCGATCACCGCCGCGTGTTGAAGCCGAGGACTTCGTCGCGACGTATCGAACCTTATTACTACGGTGCTACGTAGTAAATAGTATGAAACCCACAAAACCGCTGCCGGATCTGGACGAAAACGATCTCGAAATCCTCAGAGAGCTCGAGCAAAACGACGAGAAGAACCTCGAGGAGCTCGCGGCTGAACTCGATCTCTCGAAGTCGACGATCCACTACCGACTGAATCGCCTCAAAGAAGACGGCGTGATAACGGACATCTCCGCCGATATCGATCCCCAGTCGCTGGGGCTCGCGATGGTCGTCATCACCGAAGTGAACGTCTCGCACGAGCGCGGCTACGCCGACGAAATCGGTGACGGATTGGTCGACGTCGAGGGCGTACAGCAGGTCTACTACACCATGGGAGACGTCGACTTCGTCGTCATCTCTCGCGTCCAGAACCACGATCAGATGAACGAGGTCATCGACGATATCGTCGCCATCGACGGCGTCAACGAAACGTCCTCCCGATTCGTCATGCGGGAACTCAAGAACGGAAACAGGATACTGGAGAACATGTCCGACGAGATGATCGGCAACATTCTCGAGACCGAGTAAACGAAATCGGGACCGAGTAAGCGATCCGCACGCACAAGCGTGGATACCGCATCTTCACCCCCTCATCTAACGGTTGCCTTTTTCTACCCTGCGTGTGATGGATCGAGTATGACAGACACGCTGTTTCTTACCAGCGACGAAGTCGACGGACTCGCAACGCCGGCCGAATACGTTGACGTCGTCCGAGAGGGCTACCGCCAACGGGGCGAGGGCGCCCCGGCCCTGCCGCGACAGACGTTCCGCAACGAGAATCCGGACGGAAAGCTCACGAACTACTCGACGATCCTCCCCGAGACGGGTGCGATGGGCGGCTACGTGTACACGTCGGGCTTTAGCGGACCCAACGCCTGGTTCGTGACGCCGCTGTTCGACGCCGAAAGCGGCGAACCCATCGCACTCATCGACGGTGCGAGCATGAATCCGTTCAAGACGGGCGCGGCCGGCGCGGTCGCCGTCGACGCGCTCTCGCGGGACGACGCGAGTACCCTCGCCGTCATCGGCAGCGGCGCGCAGGCCCGCGGCCAACTCCACGCGACGACGACCGTCCGCGATTTCGAGTCGGTCCGCGTCTTCTCACCGACGCCGGAGAATCGAGAGACCTTCGCCGCCGAGTTCGACGACCACCTCGACGCGTCCGTCGAGGCCGTCGACTCGAGCGCGGCCGCCGTAACCGGTGCCGACGTTGTCATCACGGCGACGAAGGCGGCCGATCCGGTCTTCGACGGCGACGACCTCGAGCCCGGAGCGCACGTGACGGCGATGGGTCAGTACACCCCCGGCCGCCGCGAACTCGACACGACTACCATCGAGCGCGCGACGTACGTCCCCGACCTCCGCGACCGCGTGACACAGGACGCGGGATCGTTCCTCGCGGCGCTCGAGGAGGGCGTCGTCGACGAGGATCACGTCCACGCGGAACTCGGTGAGGTAGTCGCGGGAACCGAACCTGGCCGAACGAGCGACGACGAAATCACGGTGTTCGACAGCGGCGGGACGGGGATCGAGACGGTCGCCGCCGGCTACATGCTCTACGAGAAGGCCCTCGAGGAAGGGCTGGGTACCGAACTTCCGATCGCCCCCGCCAGCGAGGCGCTGACCGGCCGGCTCCCGTCGGAATAGCCGCGAACACCACTGTACACAATTCACCGTCTCGTCGGGCAGCCGACTGGCAGGACGACGATAGTTCGACGGTCGAGTGCTCGAGTTCGAAAGCCGCAGCGACGCGTCTCAGTCGACGATATCGGCGAACCGACGCAACTGCTCGCGCTGATCGGCCGCGGTAAAACGGGTGACGAACGTCTCCACGCCGGCGTCGGTGTACCGCTCGAGGTGGTCCGCGACGACCGACGGCGGGCCGAACGCTCCCCGTTTCCGAATGTCGTCGTCGCTCAGGGCACCCCAGGAGGGGTAGTACCGATCGAGGAACTCGCGAGCCTGGTCGATCGCCGCCGCTTCTGTCTCCGCGATCACCACGTCGTGATAGTAGGCCGCGTCGAAGCCCGCGGGGTCGCGACCGGCGTCGTCGACGATTTCGCGCGCCCGGTCGAGTCCGCCCTCGTACATCTCGGGGGACATGCCGATGGGAAGCCAGCCGCCGCCGCGAGCGGCGATCCGGTCCCGTATCCGTCGCGGGAAGCCGTCCCGCGGATCGAACGTCGCCGAAGCGATATAGACGGGTGGCGGGCTCCCGCACGGGCGGATGCCGATATCGGCGTCGTCCAGGTCGAAGAACTCGCCGTCAACCGTCACCGGCTCGTCGCTCCAGAGGCCCTCGAGGATCTCGAGCCCTTCGTCGAGCAACGCGCCCCGACGCTCGTATTGGACGTCGAGTTGGTCGTGTTCAGCCTCGACGCCGTCGCCGACGCCGACCCCGACGCCGAGTGCGAGCCGGCCGCCACTCACCAGGTCGACGGTCGCCGTCTGGTGGGCGACGTGAACCGGGTGTCGAAGTTGGGGCAGGTAGACCGCGGTGCCGAGGGTGACCGATTCCGTCGCCCCGGCGACGGCGGCGAGGGTCGATAACGGTTCGAGGCGCGGTTTCGCCAGCACGCTGTCTCCGGCCCACACGCCGTCGAGTCCTAGCGCTTCGGCTCGGCGAGCGAGACCGATCACTTCTGATTGCACGCGAGCGGCCTGCTCGAGGGAGTCATCGGCGGAGAGAACGACGCCGCGAGTCGGCAGTACGTAGCCGTGGGATACCATACCTCACCGTTTCGACCGACCGACCTAACCGTTTGCGCTCGGCCGGCACATCACCGCGATGCAAAACCATTTAGAACGCCTTCGCTATGTGATAGCGTACCGATGGCACCTACGATCACGCGCATCGAGTCGGTCGAGTTCGGCTACGATCTTCCCGACGTCGGCTACGCGCCGAACGGGTTCAGCATCGTCTACGAACCCGGCACGACGACCGAACGGAAACTGTTCGCCCTCCGCGTTCACACCGACGAGGGAACGACCGGCGAGTACGTCGGCGGCAACTCGCCCGGCGCCGCCCAACTCAACATGATCGCCGACTACCTTATCGGCAAGAACCCGCTCGAGCGCGAGCGCCACTGGAGCGCGTTCAAGCGCGCCCTGCGGAAGTACGACTGGATGGGGATGGGACCGATCGACATCGCGCTGTGGGACTTCGCCGGGAACTACCGCGGTGCGCCGATCCACGAACTGCTCGGGAGCTATCGCGACTCCTTCCCCGCCTACGCCTCGACGTACCAAGGCGACAGGAACGGCGGCCTCGACTCGCCCGACGCCTACGCCGACTTCGCCGAGGACTGTCTCGAGATGGGGTATCAGGGATTCAAGATCCACGACTGGGGCGGCGACTGGACGGATCCCGACGAAACGGCCGCTGTCGTCCGCGAGGTCGGTCGCCGCGTCGGCGACGAGATGGACCTCATGCTCGACCCGGCCTGCAATCCGGCCACGTTCGCCGACGCGCTGAAGATCGGGAAGGCCTGCGACGACGCCGATTTCCTCTGGTACGAGGATCCCTACCGCGACGGCGGCGTCTCCCAGCACTCCCACCGAAAGCTCCGCGAGATGCTCGACACGCCGCTCCTCCAGACCGAGCACGTTCGCGGCCTCGAGGCCCACACCGATTTCGTCGCGACGGAATCGACCGACTTCGTGCGCGCGGATCCCGAGTACGACGGCGGCATCACCGGCGCGATGAAGATCGCCCACATGGCGGAAGGGTTCGGACTCGACGTGGAGTACCACGCGCCCGGGCCGGCCCAACGCCACTGCCTGGCGGCGACGCGCAACAGCAACTACTACGAGGTGGCGCTCGTCCATCCGATCTGTCCGAACACCCAGCCGCCGGTGTACGCGGACGACTACTCCGACATGCTGGACACCGTCGACGAGGACGGACTCGTCCACGTCCCGGACGGGCCGGGACTCGGCGTCGAGTACGACTGGGACGAGATCGAAGCCAGAGAGATCGGGCGACGAGTCTACGAGTGATCGAGAATGGCCGACGACATCCGATACGAGACCGACGGGGGAATCGCCGCGATCACGATCGACCGTCCCGAGGTGCACAACGCCTTTCGACGGCAGACGATCCTCGAACTCAACGAGGCGCTGCGCGACGCAACTGCCGACGACGGGGTCTACGTCGTCGTCCTGACCGGCGCCGACGGCGGGTTCTGTGCGGGGGCCGACATCACGGAGATGCCGAACTGGCGCGAGGAGATGACCGAAGAGGAGTACGCGGGCTACCTCTGGTCGGTCCAGAACGTCGTTCGACAGCTCCGCCGAATGGAGAAGCCGTCGATCGCAGCGGTCAGCGGGCCCGCGGTCGGCGCGGGTTGTGACTTCGCGCTGGCCTGTGACCTGCGAATCGTCGGCCCGGACGCGATCCTGCGGGAGGGGTTCGTCCGCGTCGGCCTCGTCCCCGGCGACGGCGGCGGCTGGCTGTTACCGCGGCTCATCGGAGAGGCGAAAGCGAAGGAGTACCTCCTCACCGGTAAGGATATCACCGCCGAGGACGCCGTCGAGCTCGGTCTCGCGGTCGACAGCGCGGACGACCCCGTCGACCGCGCACGCGAGCTGGCGGCCGACCTGCTCGAGCTACCCGCGCTGGCGGTTCGACGGACGAACCGGCTCGTCGATCCGGAGCAATCGTTCGAGGAGTACTGCGAACGAGCCATCGCGTACCAGTGGGAGTGCGTGACCGATCCCGAACACCGAGAGGCGATCGACGCCTTCGGTGAGAATCGCGATCCGGAGTTCGACCGCGACTACTCGTAACGAGGGTCCCACGGCTCACGCGAGGTTCGGCAGTCCGTCCCGCTTGAGCACGGCCGCGATCTGATTCTTTTGTATCTCGTCGGTGCCGGCCGCGAGCCGACGTCCTCGAGCCAGCCGGTAGAGGTACTCGAGGGGGTGGCCCTGCTGATAGCCGTTTGCGCCGTGGATCTGGAGGGCTTCGCTGACCACGTGCTCGACCATCTCGCTCGCGCGGAGTTTGGCCATCGACGCGTCGAGGCGGGCGGGAATACGTCCCTGTTCGTGTGCGCGGGCCGCCGTCCGATGGGTGAGCGCCCGCGAGGCCTCGAGCTCCGTCGCCGCGTCCGCGAGTTTCCACTCGATGCCCTGGAACTCGTCGATCGGCTGCTCGAACTGCGTTCGCTGCTCGGCGTACTCGAGGGCCTTCTCCAGCGCACAGCTCGCGAGCGCGTTCGCCAGCGTGGCGCTTCCCACGCGCTCCCAGTTGAGCGCCCGGAGCTGGTTTTTAAACCCCTCGGGGCCGCTCGTAACGACGTTTGCCTCCGGAACGACGACGTCCTCCATGACGAAGTGCGTCTGGTGGTGGCCGGCCATGTTGGCGTAGTGCTGTGCGACCTCGACGCCGTCCCAGTCGAACTCGACGATAACTGAGCCGAGGCCGTCGGGAAACTGCGTCCAGACGAGCGCCGCGCTCGAGTGCTCGACGTTGCTCACCCACGTTTTCTCGCCGTTGAGCACCAGATCGTCCCCGTCCTCCTCGATGCGCGTTCCCATCGCGCCCACGTCCGAGCCCGCTTCCGGCTCCGAGATGCCGATCGCGATGCTGTCTTCCGCAGCGAGAACCGGCGGCAAGTACCGCTCCTTGGCGTCCTCGGTTCCGAACAGTTCGATCGCTCGCGGCGCGACCAGCTGCTGATTGTAGAGGAACTCCGCGGTGTCGGGACAGACGCGACCGACGGCCTCGATGGTGAGGATTGCGTCGAGTTCGGTCATTCCACCGCCGCCGTACTCCTCGGCGAAGTTGACGCCGAGAAAGCCACGGTCGGCCAACAGCTGTGCGTTCTCCCATGGCGGCTCGCCGTCCCACTCGAACGCTCGATCGGCGAACTCGCGCTCCGCGATGTCCGCGACCGACGAGACCAGTAACTCCTGCTCCGGACTGAGCGATAGCATGTGAGTTGGTATCGTAGCTACCGGTATCAATGTACTGTAACCGGATCCCCGGCCGTGACTGGGAGCCTCAGGTGGCGAAATCGGATCGAAGTGCCCCCAAAGGCAATTCTTATGTGCGAATTACGCCATTCGTACGGTAGTCCAACACAGCTATGAGCAAGGTCACGTCCATGCACGACGCCATCAGCACCGGCGTCTCCGACGGTGATAGTATCTATCTCGCAGGGTTTACGCACCTGATTCCGTTCGCCGCGGGTCACGAGATCATCAGACAAGAAAAGCGTGACCTCGAGCTGATCCGAGCCACGCCGGACCTGATCTACGACCAGTTGATCGCCGCCGGCTGCGCGCGGAAGGCGACGTTCTCGTGGGCGGGGAACCCGGGCGTCGGCAGTCTGCCGGCGTTTCGCCGCGCGGCCGAGGACGGGATCCCGACGGAACTGGAGCTCGAGGAGTACACCCACTTCGGGTTGATCGCCGCGCTCGACGCCGGCGCGTCGAACCTTCCGTTCGCCCCGCTCCGCGGGTTTATCGGTTCGGACCTGCCCAAGCACAACGACAACATCGCTCGCGTCGAGAGCCCGTTCGACGACGACTACGTCTACGCCGTCGCGCCGATCCAGCCGGACGTCGCGGTCATCCGCGCCCAGCGCGCCGACGAGGCGGGGAACGCTCACCTCTGGGGGATTCAAGGAGAGGTGAAGATCGCGGGTTTGGCCGCCGACACGGTCATACTCTCGGTGGAGGAGCTGTGTTCCGAGGAGACGATCCGCAGCGATCCGAACCGAACCGTCATTACGAGCGACGACGTCGATCACGTCGTCCACGACCCCTACGGCTCCCACCCGTCGTACGCCCAGGGCTACTACGGTCGGGACAACGAGGCCTACATCGAGTGGGCCGAAATCGCGAGCGACGTCGACCGGGTCGAGGCCTGGCTCGACGAGTGGGTCTACGGCGTCGAAAACCGCCGGGAGTACGTCGAGAAACTCGGCGCCGAGCGACTGCTCGACCTGCAGCCGGACCACTCGTACGCGACGCCCATCGACATGGGGGCGTACCGATGACTGTCCCTCGCTCGAGCGCTCGCGGGGATGGCGGAACCGATCGATCGACCGAATCCACGGAGGCAACCCAATGAACTACACGAAGAGCGAACTGATGGTGGTAGCGGCCGCGAGGGAACTCGAGAACGACGACTCGGTGCTCGTCGGAATCGGCAAGCCGAACCTGGCGTGTAACGTCGCCAAGCGAACGCACGCCCCGGAACTGAAGATGGTCTACGAGTCGGGGACGATCGGATCGAATCCGTCCTCGCCGCCGCTTTCGATCGGCGATCCGGTGCTCGCGTCGGGGGCCGTCTCGATCGAACCGATGCGCAACGGGTTCAACTACTACCTGCAGGCCGGCCGCCTCGACGTGGGCTTCCTCGGCGGCGCACAGATCGACAAGTACGGCAACATCAACTCCACGGTCATCGGCGACTACGACGATCCGACGGTTCGGCTGCCGGGGAGCGGCGGGGCCTGCGAGATCGCGGGTCACGTCGACCGGACGCTGATGGTCACGCCCCACTCGGAGCGACGGTTCCCCGAAGAAGTCGACTTCATCACGAGCCCCGGCTTTGTCGGCGGCCGTGAGGGTCGAGCGGATCTCGGACTCGACGGCGGGCCGGAAGCGGTCATTACCGACCTCGCCGTCTGCCGGTTCGACGAACGGGGAGAGATGTACGTCGACACCCTTCACCCGAACGCCTCGCAGGAGGAAGTGCGCGCCGAGACCGGCTGGGAGATCGAGTTCGCCGACGACCTGGGGACGACGCCGGAGCCGAACGAGGAGGAGCTACGCTTGATCCGCGAGGATCTCGACCCGAACGAGATGTACACCGATCAGGCCGAGTGAGAACCCGTCGAGTACTTTTTCGCGCTACGGATGCAGCGTGATTTTGATCCCTTCTCGCCGACGGGTCGCGTCGAAGGCGCGCTCGTACTCACCGAGCGGAAACGACGGGCCGAGTGCCGGCGAGAGGTCGGCGTTCTCCGCGATCGCGATCGCCCGTCGCCAACTCGAGTCGCGCCGGCCGTAGACCGTCGTGATCGAGACGCCCCGCCGAACGAGCCGAGTGAGATCGACGGGAACCGTCTCCGAGCCGTGGAAGATGCCGATCTGGACGATTTCGCCGTCGCGACGCGTCGCCGACGACGCGAGCGATACCGCGTCGGGATGTCCGGAGGCCTCGACGAAGACGTCGACCTCCTCGGCGAGTTTCGCCTCGGCGTTCTCAGCCGTGACCGTCCGCGTCGCACCGAGTTCGCGCGCGAGCGGCAGTCGATCCTCGCGGTCGTCCGCCGTCCCGATAACCGTGACCGAACTCGCGCCGCCGGCGACCGCCGCGACGAGCGCGCCGATCCCAACGGATCCGGGGCCGGAGATCGCGACGCTATCGCCGGGTTCGAACCCGGAGCGTTCGATCCCGTGGACGGCCAGTCCGAGCAACTCGAGAAAGACGCCTTCGTCCGCGCTCAATGAGCCGATTGGATAGAGCGTCTCCTGTGGTACCACGGCGTACTCCGCGAGTGCCCCGTCGAGGTCCGGATGGAGACCGACGATTCGCCGATCGGGACAGATACCGAACGACCCCGAGCGACAGAGCCGACAGCGGCCGCAGCCGAGGACGGGCTCCACCGCGACGCGCGTCCCCGCCTCGAACCCGTCGACGTCCGGCCCGGTTTCATCGATCACGCCGGCGAACTCGTGGCCGAACAGTTGCGGAAGCTGATCCGCGTAGTATCGTTTGCTCTCGTGCCAGTCGTAGATCAGCGCCTCCGCGCCGCCGTCGATACCGACCGACTCGACCCGAATTCGGACCTCGCCGGACCCCGGTTCGGGGACGGGAACGGACTCGAGTGCCATTCCCGGTTCGGGTCGCGTCTTCAGTACCGCAGTCATTCGATCCGCTGTGTTCGGCGTCACACCTGCGGTGACGCGAGGGGGAACCATATACTTCGGGTCGGAGATCCTCGGCTCGTACTAATCGAGTCGAATCCCCTCGGATCGAACCCCCGTTTACAGACCAGTGACGACCATGTAGACCACACTGAAGAGGGCGAACCAGAGGAGCGAGCGAAAGAGGAGTTTGCTATAGGCGTCTTTGATCGGCATCAGCTCGTGAAACTGGGATTCGGCTTCGAACAGCGATTCGACGAGGGATTGTTTTTCGTTGCTCATGCGAACGACTCCGTGTTCGGTTACGCCTCGAGGGTTTCGATGAGTTCGACGACGTATCCTTCCGGATCGGTGACGAACGCGATCTGAATCCCCTTCTCCTCGATGGTCCGTGGCTCGTCGACGACCTCGCTGTCGTACCGTTCGACGACCGTCTCGATCGTCTCGGCCATGTCAGCGACTTGGACGGCGAGGTGGTCGATGCCGGCCGGCTCGGGATTTCGATCGGTGTCGTCGTGTTTGAACTGGATCTCCGCGTCGCTCTCTCCGGCGACGTAGGTGTTGGTCACGCCGTCGAGGTCGAACTCGCGCGTCTGCTCGAGTCCGAGTCCGTCGCAGTAAAACGCCAGTTGTGCGTCGATGTCGTCGACCCAGATAGCCGTATGGAGGACGTCCATGCTATCTCCCACCAAGGCCCGGTACAAAAGCATATCGTCAGCGACGCCGGTTTCGCGACCGCTGTGGTTCGGGGACGACCGCGTCGCGAACCACACGACGGGTATCGGGTGAAATTACACTGTCTTTCACAGGGGATACCCTAAACCTTTACACTGTCTTCGGTCTCAGTACGGCTATGAAGGTTAACGAGGCAATTATCGATTGTCTGACCGAGAACGACGTCGACACGCTGTTCGGTATTCCGGGCAAACAGTCGCTCCCGCTGAACGAGAGCATCAGCGAGCGCGACGATATCCGGTTCGTCATGGCTCGCCACGAAACCGCCGTCTCACATCAAGCGTGGGGGTACGCCGAAACAAGCGGCGGAATGGCCGCCACGGTGGTCATCCCCGGGCCGGGCGATATGAACGCGATGAACGGGCTGAAAAACGCGCTGAACGACTGTACGCCGCTCCTGCACATCGCCGTCGAGACCGAACCGGAGATTCGCGGCGGCGACGGAATTCACGAGACGCCGCCGGACACCTACGACAACGTCGTCAAGGAGAACATTACCGTCGAGACGCCGGAGAGTACCGTCGCCGAACTCCAGCGGGCGATCGACGCCGCCCAGACGGCCCCGAAAGGACCCGTTCGGATCGGGATCCCGAAGAACTTTCTTAAGATGGACGTTCCGCTCGCCGAGCGCGGCGAAATCGACCGCCAGTCGTTCAGCGGCGTCCCCGAGGCGAAACTCGACGCCGCGGCGGACCTCCTCGCAGACGCGTCGAGGCCGATCATCGTCGCCGGCGGCGGCGTTAGAGCGGCCGACGCGAGCGACGAACTGCGAGCGGTCGCCGAACGGCTCGAGGCCCCGGTCATCCTCACGTACAAGGGGAAGGCCGTCTTCCCCGACGATCACGAACTCATGGGCGGCGTGCTCTGTGGCGGCACCGGCACGGACGTGAAGGAACTCGTCGCCGAATCGGACGCCGCACTCGGCGTCGGCACGGACTTCGACGCCCTCACCATGCACGGCTGGTCGATCGAGGTGCCGGACGATTTGGTCCACGTGACACTCGAGGCCGGCGACATCGGGACCGGCTACGACGCGGCGGTCGGAATCGTGGCTGATGCGGCCCGCACGCTCGCGGCCCTCGACGACACGCTGGCCGACCGAACGATCGCCGAGGGGACCGGACTGGAGCGCGCTCGAGCGACGCGGGCCGCAATCGACGAGCGACTCGAGGAACTGCGCGGGATAACGGAGCCGCCGCTGACGTCCGTCACGGCACTGGACGCGATTCGAGAGGGGACACCGGCCGACGCGATCATCTCCCTCGATGCGGGCGGATATCGGCTGTGGGCGCTCCAGATGTTTCCGATATACGAGCCTCGCGATCACGTCAGTCCGGGCTCGTGGGCGACGATGGGGACGGGAGTCCCCGCCGCGATCGGAGCGAAGATGGCGAACCCGGAGCGGGACGTCGTGGCGCTCTCGGGCGACGGCGGGCTGATGATGTGCGTTCATGAACTCCACACGCTAGCAGACGAGGGGATCGACGTGACAGTCGTCGTTCTCAACAACAGCGACTACGCAATCATCAGTGAGGACGCCAGACGAAACTACCGGATGGACGAGGGTGAGTACGGCTGGGAGGAGACGCCGGTCTCGTACACGACCGTTGCGGATGGCCTCGGCATCGATGTCGACCGCGCGGAAACACCGGCTGAGATCGAATCCGCAGTAGCTGACGCTATCGCAAGCGATGGCCCGACGCTCGTCGAAATTCCGACCGACCCCTACGAACCGCAGTCGAGCGTCTGGATGAACAAGTAACGGAATCCCGGCCTCGAGCCGCCGGGAGAAGTTACATCTCGCCGAAAAGAGTCGCGTTTCGTCTGTGTTCGATATTACTGCTGGCTCGAGACACTCTCGTCGTACGTTTCGCGGATCCGTTCGCCGGTTTCGATGAGCGTTGTCATGTCCTTGCCCGCGATTTGAAAGTCGAACCCTCGTTCGACGCGGTCCGCGACGTCGGCCTCCCGAACCGTGAGCGTGCCGACGGGCGTGTCGGTGTTCGCTCCGGCTTCGATACTGCGAGCCATCGCGTCGGTGAGCTCGGGTGCGTCCCACTCGGCGAAGACGCCGAGGGACGCCGAGAGGTCGGCCGGGCCGACGAAGAGCGCGTCGATCCCCTCTACCGCCGCGATGGCCGCGGCGTGTTCGACGCCGGTCGGCGTTTCGATCTGTGCGATCGTGAGCAACGACCGGTGCTCCTCCGCGACGTAGTCGACGAAGTTCTGGCCGTAGCCGGCCGCACGACCCGAGGCGATTCCGCGATCGCCGTCGGGCGGATACCGCGTCGCCCGGACGAGTTCGGCGGCAGCGTCCGGCGTGTCGATCATCGGAACCATGATCCCGTCGACCCCGATATCGAGGATCCGCTTGATCCGAACCGGGTCGTTCCAGGCGGGGCGGACGATTACTCCGAGTTCTCCGGGCGACGCAGCGGCCGCACGGGCGAGTTCGGCGACGGTCTCGAGACTCATCGCGGTGTGTTCCGTGTCGATGAGAACGAAGTCGAATCCCGCTCTCGCGGCCGCTTCGACTATCGCCGGGTGGCCGATCGAGACCCACGTCCCGAGAGCGTCGCCGTCAGCAAATCGGGACCTGAAGCTCTCTCCGTCCGCGTCAGTTGTCATCGTGCCCTCGCTTTCGATGCGAGGAGCAAAAGCCTGTGGGTTGGAGTGACACATCCTCGGTCATCGGAGACGAATTTCCTCGAGGTCGGGGACCGTTCAAGGCGGTAGTAACGCCATATATGTGGTAGCATTTCCCAAAGGATTTTCTCGAGTGATGACATCGGAGGGAGTATGAAGCCCTTAGACGATCTAACCGTCGTTGATTTCACTCAGTCGATAGCGGGTCCCGTCTGTACGCAGTTGCTCGCCGAGATGGGGGCGACCGTTCTGAAGGTCGAACCGCCGTCGGGCGACTCGTTTCGGAACTTGATGAACGGGAACTTGTTCACCCCCTTCAACCACGGGAAGCAGAGCCTGTGTGTCGATATCAAAACCGACGCAGGGCGTTCGATCGTCACGGAACTCGTCGACGAGGCCGACGTGATCGTGGAGAGCTTTCGGCCCGGCGTTCTCGAGAAGTACGATCTCGACTACGAGTCGGTTACGGCCCGAAACGAAGACGTCGTCTACTGTTCGTTGTCGGGCTTCGGCCGAACCGGCCCGTATCAGTCGTATCCCGGCTACGACCCCTGTATTCAGGCCGTCTCGGGGCTCATGGCGACCACCGGCTACAGCGATCGGCCGCCAGTCCGAATCCGCGCGAGTCTGATCGACTGCGGGACGGGTGCGAACGCCGCATTCGCGATCCTCACCGCTGTCCGCCACCGTGACCGCGGCGGGGGCGGAACTCACATCGACATCTCGCTGTTCGACGTCGCGATCTCCTGGATGTCCTACTGGATCACGAACTACGACCAGTCGGGATCGCTCCCCGAACGCGCGGGGGGCAAGGGCATCGGCAGCGCGCCGAACGGGGTCTTCCCGACGGCCGACGGTCACATTTACGTCGCGACGCTCTCGGAAGCGATGTACGAGCGACTCTGTACGGCCCTCGATCGAACCGATCTGCTCGAGGAGGATCGGTTCGAAACGATCGATGACCGCATGGACCACCGGGAAGCACTCCGGGACGAGCTCATCCCGGAGTTCACGGAATTTACGTCGGCAGCACTCGAGCGAAAACTACTCGACGCGGGGATTCCGGCCGGAGCCGTTCAGACGGTCCGAGATCTCGTGGAGAACGACGAACACGTCGAGGCGCGGTCGATGATCGTCGACAGCTACAATCCGGAGGTCGACGAGCAGGTCCTGACGGCGTCGCTTCCGTTCCGCTTCAGTTCGGACATCCACGACGGGCAGTTCTCCTCGCGACCGCCGAAGAAGGGCGAACACACCGATCACATCCTCGAGGCGCTGTCGTACTCGGACGACGAAATCGAGCGATTTCACGAACACGGTGCGGTCATCTCGAGTTCGTAGCCCGTCGCCGACTCAGAAGCTCAGTTCTCGGGGATCCGGAACGCCAAGAGAATCATTCCGGCGGCGAACACGGCCAGAACCAGAAACATCTCGTCGAAAAACCCTCGGTCGGCCGCGGCACCGAACAGGACCGGACTGGTTGCCCCGATTGTAAAGCCGACGGATCGAAGGATGCCGAACCCCGTCCCGCGAATTTCCTCGGGGAGGGAGTGAAGCAACGATGGTTCGACGACCGTCGCAAAGCCGAGCAAGGTGCTCACGAGAGCGGTGACCGCGATAAGGATCCAGAGGTCGTCGACGTACGGGAGCGCAATGAGGCCGATCGTCGGTCCGCTCGCGACGATCGTGAGCGAGCGACGGATGCCGAACCGATCGTACGCGCCCCCTGCGAGCGGCTTGATGAGAATGCCGAGTGCAAAGAAGGTCCCGAACAGAAAGCTGGCGACGGTCGTCGAGAGCCCTTTCACCTCGACCAGATACGTCGGATAGAAGCTCGTGAACGCCTGCCAGACGAAGAGTCCGAGGATCAACACCGCCGTCGCGTACACCACCGACGGCTGGCGGAACACCGACGTGAGGACGTGGAGATCGTCGCGGCTGAACCCGGAGTCGTCCTCCGAAGCGCTCGGGGAACGGGCCGGGACGACGGCCCAGAGGACGACGGCCGCGAGCAGGAACAACGGAATCGCGAAGCCGAATCCGAGCTGCCACAGAAACGCCGCCGCGATCACGCTGGCGACCGGCGGCAGAACCGACTGACCGGCGTCCTGCGAGGCGGCCGTCACGCCGTTCGCAGCGCCGAGGCGGTCCGTGTACAGTCGCGGCAGGACGGTGTATCGACCGACCGCGTACAGCGCCGTTCCGAACCCGAACAGCGCCGTGGCGGCGAAGAGAACGATCGATGAGTTGGCGGTGACGACGAGCGTCAACGTTACCGCGGAGATCACCGCGCTCGCCGTGAGCGTGAATCGCTCTCCGAACCGGTCGGCGAGCACCCCGCCCGGAAACTGTCCCAGCGCGTAGGCGAGGAACAACACCGTTAGGAGGAGGCCGGCGGTCGTCAGGTCGAGCCCGTAGGCGGTCCTGAGATAGGGCAGCATCACGGGATAGATCATCCGAACGCCGATGGAGAGAAACCAACCGGCGGCAACCGCGGTGAGTATCCTCCCGCGGCCGCCGCTCCAGAGGTCGGCCACTCCGTTCCTGAGGTCGGAGAGGCTCCCGAAAGGGTTGCTTCCCACGGCGGAACGGTACTCAAGTACCGATGATAAGTATTCTGCTACGGCTGGACGGAGTATGGCGTAATTCGGGAGACGACGGGTGGCAGTTTCCGAGACGACGGACGGGCACCGTCCCGATTCGGAGCGACGGCTGTAAGAGAGACGGCCGACGACGACTCGACCGGACGCCGACGCATCGAGCGTTTCGACGGAAACCCGTATGCGTTTCCCAGTCCCACCGTGCGAAGATTGATACGACGACTGCACCTCCGAGAGAGTATGACAGGCAAACTCGAGCGGCTGGGCGTTCAGGAGTCCGTCGAAGCCATCTTTCCGCCGTCGGAGCTCGCGGCATTCCTCTCCGACCTCCCGGTCGACGTCTCCGTCGTCGACGAGGCGGGAATCGCCGACTGCGACGCGGTCGTCACGCGAAACCACTTCGACGCGCTGTTCGAGGTCGACTGGATTCACTCGACGCAGGCGGGCGTCGATCGCTTCCCGCTCGAGGCGCTCGCCGAGGATGGCATCGCACTCACCAACAGTACCGGAATCCACGGGAGAACGGTCGGCGAAACCGTCGCAGGCTACCTGCTCGCGTTCGCTCGTCGACTCCACGACCAGATCGCGAGCGCGACGGACCGGCGCTGGGAGCGACCGGAGTGGGACGAAGCGTTCACGCTCCCGGGTACCACCGCCTGCGTCGTCGGCACGGGGACGCTCGGCCGCGGCGTCGCCGACGTCCTCGGCTCGCTCGGCGTCGAGACGGTCGGCGTCCGGCGGTCCGACGACCCCCTCCCGGAGTTCGACGAGATGTACGCCATCGAAACCCTCCACGAACCCATCGCGGCGGCCGACTTCGTTATCGTCACCGTGCCGTTGACGGAGGCCACCCGCGGACTGTTCGACGCGCCGGAGTTCGACGCCATGCGATCGGACGCCTACTTCGTCAACGTCGCCCGCGGCGCAGTCGTCGACGAACGAGCGTTGATCGACGCCCTCGAGGCCGGCGACGTCGCGGGCGCCGCACTCGACGTGTTCGAGACCGAGCCGTTACCCGAGACGTCCCCGCTGTGGGAGCTGGACGAGGTCATCGTCACCCCGCACGCGGCAGCGTACACCCGCGATTACTTCCGCGACGTGGGCGGCATCGTCCGCGAGAACGTCGAACGGATCGGACGAGGCGAAGCCCTCATCAACCGGGTCGTCTGAGGTCTGAGAACGGGCGACGAGTCGCAAACTTTGCGTCGGCGACGGCACTCTCGAGAGCGGCAGCGTCGTACGGATGAATCGCGGAGCGTTCGAACGAGGAGGAGTAACGAGCGTTGGAGCGGGAGTACAAGGAGCGTTCGAACGGGAAAGGGGGAAACTGTTTAGCCAGCATGGTGGAAATACCGGTCATGGACTTCGAGCTGTCCGACGAACAGCGGCTGATCCGATCGCAGGTGCGCGATCTCTGCGACGAGTTCGGCGACGAGTACTGGCGCGAGAAAGACCTGAACCACGAGTATCCGACCGAGTTCTTCGAGGCGTTCGCCGATGGCGGCTGGTGCGGAATTACGATCCCCGAGTCGTACGGCGGACAGGGATACGGCGTGCAGGAGGCGTCGCTGGTCCAGCAGGAGATCGCCCGATCGGGTGCCGGAATGGCGGGGACGTCGATCACCGCACACCACACGTTTAGCACCGAACCGCTCGTCGCGTTCGCCGACGAGGAGCACAAGGAGCGCTACCTGCCGGATATCGCCGACGGTTCGGTGCAGGTCTGTACGGGCGTGACCGAACCGAACGCCGGGACGGACACCTCACGAATCGAGACGGTCGCAGAGCGCGACGACGACGAGTACGTGATCAACGGACAGAAGATCTGGACCTCGAAGGCCCAGGAGGCGGACGTGATCATGCTGCTTACTCGGACCGAACCTCGAGCGGAATCCGACCGATTCGGCGGTCTCACGCTCTTTTTCACCGAGTTTAGCCGGGACATGGACGGCGTCGAAGTGTCCGAAATCCCGAAGGCGGGACGGGGAGCGTCGGACTCGAACGAGGTCTGGTTCACCGACGTTCGTATCCCCGCCGACGACCGGATCGGCGAGGAGGGAAGCGGGTTCCGGTATCTCCTTCGGTTCGCCAACACCGAACGGATCGCGATCGCCTCGAACGCGGTCGGCGTCGGGCAAGCCGCGATCGAAAAAGCGGCCGCGTACGCCGGCGAGCGGGTCGTCTTCGGCAACCCCATCGGCTCGTATCAGGCGGTCCAGCATCCGCTCGCGGATTCATGGGCGAAACTCGAGCAGGACGAGCTCATGATCCGGAAGGCCGCGTGGCTCTACGACGCCGACCGCGACTGCGGCGCCGAGGCAAACGCCGTCAAACTCCGGGCGAGCGAGGATTCGCTCGAAGCCTGCGAACGCGCGATCCGCGCTCACGGCGGGATGGGCTACGCGAGCGAGTACGACGTCGAGCGCTACTGGCGCGAGACGATGATCAACGTCATCGCTCCGATCTCGAACGAGATGGTCAAAAACTACATCGCCGAACACGTCCTCGGTCTCCCGAAGTCCTACTGAGGCTGCCCCGTTTTGGCGTCGCCGAGCAGTGTGCCGTTTGCCGGAAAATCCACACTGATCTGGCCGCATTGTGAGTACCCGATTATGACCGCGTCGACGCGTGAGGAACGATGAGCTGGCAGTACAAGCACACGGTACTCACGCTCTGTACGTTCGCGTTCTTCGCGACGATGGTCGCACGCCTCGCTATCAGCCCCGTGGTGCCCGCCATCACCGACGATTTTCAGATCGGAAACACCGTCATCGGCATCGCGCTGACCGGGATGTGGTTGTCGTACGCGATCATGCAGTTTCCGAGCGGGATCCTCGCCGACCGGTTCGGAGAGCGATCGATTATTTTGGTATCGATCGGGGGAACAACCGTTATGAGCCTGCTGCTGGGACTTTCCCCGGTTTACGCCGTGTTCGTGCTCTCCATGGTCATCCTCGGCGCCGTCGCCGGACTCCACTACAGCGCGGCGACGACGCTTCTCGACCGGACGTACGATAACCTGGGGTTCGCTATCGGCGTCCACACGGTCGGCTCGTCGGCGGCGGGACTGGTCGCACCGATCGCCGCGGCCTGGATCAGCATTCAGTACGGCTGGCGGCCGGCCGTCGCGTTCGGAGCGATCGTCGCCGCCCCGATATTCGCGCTGTTCGTCTGGCGAATCCGCCCCGTCGAACCGCATCGGCCCGAGCAACCGCTCCGACAGCGGTTCCAGCTCGAGGCGGTCACGAACATCCTCAGCAAGCCGGAGATCGTGTTCACCGTCGCCATCGCGTCGGTCGGCGCGTTCGTCTGGCAAGGGACGGCCTCGTTCCTGCCGACGTTCCTCGTCGAGCATCGCGGGCAGTCGGCGACGCTCGCCGGCATCGTCTTCTCCGCGTACTTCGTCATCCAGTCGATCGTCAAACCCGGTATCGGTGCGGTGTCGGACCGCTTCGGTCGCGACGTGACGACCTTCGGTTGCATGGTCACCAGTGCAGCGGGGTTGGGGCTGTTCGTCGCGGTTCCCGGGGTCCTCGGTGTCGCCGGCGGCCTCGTACTGATCGGGAACGGACTGAGCTGGGCGGTCGCCGTGGAGCCGCGGTTCATGGACAACATGACCGACGAAGAGCGAGGCGCCGGCTTCGGACTCGTCCGGACGGTGTACCTCATCGTCGGCTCCTTCGGCTCCGTCGCAGTCGGGCTGTTTGCGGACGTTTTCGGCTGGGCGGCGTCGTTCGGCATGCTCATGGTCCTCTTGCTCCTCGTCGCCGTCGCGCTGGCCGTCAACTGGCTCCTGGATCTCGGTTACTGACCTTCTCGTCCCGGCTGCATCCACGCCCCGGGTATCAGACGGGTTTGTCGGCGGACGTCGTCGCAATCCGAACGGGAGAGCCTCGATTCGCACAGCTGTTCGACGTACCACGCTGACCACCGATTTCCGGTACATACTGATTTATGACTTCTTCGTCCATTGGTGGTGGCGGATATGCTCGAGCTATACCAGACTGAAACCTGCCCGTACTGCCAAAAGGTCCGCGAGAAGCTGTCGAATCTCGGCGTGTCGTACGTGATTCACAACCCGAGACTCGGTGGAAAGAGCGGCGGGGACGTAACTAACCAGCAGACGTACGACGAACTGACCGAACTCGGTGGAGCGGATCAGGTTCCCTTCCTGGTCGATACCGCACGCGGCGAGTCGATTTACGAAAGCGACGACATCATCGAATATCTGAACGAATACTACGCCTGACAGGGCTGTCCGGTTGTCACGAATCGGGTATCGAAATACGCGACCGGTTACAATATCGTCAGCTCACTGCTCGACCGGCTGGGACGGTTCGATAGCGTCGAGCCAGTCGAGGAACGTGTCGAGGATCCGGACCCGAAGATCGATGAGTTCCCGTCTGTAGCCGACTCGCTCTCGGTCGTCGACCTCCGCCTTGTGAGTGGCGTCGATCGTCCGCAGTTCCTCACGGGAGGTCTTCAGTTGATCCTTCAGGGCCCGGATCTCCGTCTGTTGGCCGTCGACCGAAAGATGGTGGAGAAAGCCCAGTTTCATCATCAGATGCGCACGAAAAGACGGATGAGAGACGTCCTGAATCGGCTTCGTGAGCAACGACTGCAAATGGTCACGACCGTCGCCGGTGAGTTTGTACATCGCCGCTTGCGTGGTGCTGTCGGTCGTTTCGACGTACCCGTCCTCGTTGAGTTGGTTGATCGTCGGAACGAGTATCCCGGTGCTCGCACCCCAGTAGCGACCGAAATTGTGGCGAAGTTTCTCGTGGACGGTTTTGACTGTGGCGCGCTCCCGTTCGGCCAAGACGCCGAGGATACCAAGACTCGCAAGCTCCCGTTGTTCCATAGCAAACCTACCGGTCCCACCATCTTAAAGCTAAACTCGAGGCGCTGTTGAAAGTTGGTTCGCCAGATGTATTATGACGTGATCCCTGCGACTTCTCCAGTCGTGGCAACAGAGACGGCTATGAGTTACTCCAGTTACAATCGATGGAGTGCCAGTGAATCGAGAAGTGGCTTCCCGAGACCGAGTGCGGGAAGACCGGACCGAACATCGGCGCGGTGTCATCTCAACGCAGCAAATTTGATGGAGTCGCTCGCGAGAGGGAAGACATGGACATCGACCCAGTCACCCTCGAGGCGGAGACGATCCGGTTAGAGCCGTTGTCCGTCGACGATCATCTCACCGATCTTCAAACGAACGGCTCCCAGTCGGTCATTTTTCGCTGGTTTGGAGAGGATATCTCCGACCCGGAGGCAATGTGCGACTGGGTCGAAGCCGCCGTCGAAGACCGCACGAACGGACGGGCGCTACCGTTTGTAACCGTCAGCCGGGAAACCGGCGAGGCGATCGGTTCCACCAGATTCGGCACCATCCAACCCGACCATCGCAGCGTCGAAATCGGGTGGACGTGGCTCACGCCCGACCACTGGCAAACGGCGGCCAACACCGAAGCGAAGTACCTGATGCTGGAGCACGCCTTCGAAGAGTGGGACTGCGTGCGCGTCGAATTCAAAACCGACTCGAGAAATCGACGGTCACGAGCGGCGATCGAACGACTCGGAGCGACCCAGGAAGGAATCCATCGACAGCACAGACACACCCATCAGGGGCTGCGCGATTCAGTCTACTTCAGCATTCTCGATACGGAGTGGCCGGTGGTGAAGCGACGTCTCCGCGAGAAACTCGACGACTGAGTTGGGCCGCGGCTTCCCCTGTTTCACGCGAATTACCGTCACGACGAGCTAGCCGATCGATGTCCACCGCAGGCATCGCGAGGACTGGTCGTCTCAGTTGTCGCTCGCTCAGCCGCCGATTTCGGCGACGGAGGATCAAAAGCTTTGCTACCACACACCAATTGTCGTGTCGATGACTCGAGATTCGTACGACGTAATCGTCCTCGGCGTCGGTGGAATGGGGAGTTCGGCCGTCTACCACCTGGCCAAGCGGGGCGTCGACGTGTTGGGGATCGAGCAGTACGACGTTCCCCACGGACGGGGATCCTCCCACGGAGATACTCGAATCTTTCGATTGACACAGCCCGAACACCCGACGTACGTTCCGCTCGCCGAGCGAGCGCGGACGCTCTGGCGCGACCTCGAGGCCGAATCGGGCGAGCGTCTCCTCACCGAAACGGGGTCGGTCCGTGCCGGCCCTGTCGACGCAGCGCACGTTTCGGCCGCAATCGAGTCCTGCGCGGCTAACGACGTACCGCACGAGATACTGTCTGGTGGGGCGCTTCGGGAGCGATTTCCGGGCTACGAGCTTCCCGACGACCACCGATGCGTCTACCAGCCGAACGGCGGTTTTCTCGCCTGTGAGCGGGCCATCTCGACGCACGTGACCTTCGCTCACGAACACGGCGGAACCGTCCACGCCCGCGAACGGGTGCTCGAGTGGACGCCTCGAGAACGCGGCGTCGAGGTCCGGACGAACCGCGGGACGTACGAGGCGGACCACCTCGTCGTTACCGCCGGCGCGTGGGCGGGCAAACGCATGCCGCTGCTCGAAAACGCGCTCTCGCCGCAGCGACGGGTGATGCTCTGGCTCCAGCCGACGGAACCGGCGAAGTTTACGCCGGAGACGTTCCCGGTATTCAACGTCGACGTTCCCGAGGGGGAGTTCTACGGCTTTCCGGTGGCCGAACGGCCCGGGTTCAAATTCGGCTACACGCCCTCCGGTGCCGATTCCATCGATCCGGACAATTGGGACGACGAGCCAACGCTCGAGGACGAAAGAAGACTGAGGCGACTCACCGAAAACCACTTTCCCGCTGCGTCGGGGCCGACGCTACGGCTCGCGACCTGCATCGTGACTCGCTCGCTCGACAGTCACTTCTACCTCGATACGCACCCGGAGTACCCCCACGTCTCGATCGCCGCGGGGTTCACCGGGCACGGGTTCAAATTCGCCAGCGTCGTCGGTGAGGTGCTGGCGGATTTCGCGATCGACGGCGACACCGACAACCCGATCGGCGTCCACCGGTTCGGGAGTCGGCTACAGAGTCGTGAGTAAGAAACTCGCGTGAGTACGAGAAGGGGCGATTGGGACGTCCGTACCGCCCTCGAGTCGGTGAGCCGGTTACGACGTCGGGCCGAGGTCGATTTCAAGCGACCTGATTCTCGAGGTCGTCGTACGATCCGCCGTCGGTGACGCGTTCGATATTCCGGGCGAGAATGTCCGCGATCCGAACCCAGTACTCCGGCGTGTAGCCGGAGTTGTGCGGCGTGATGTAGACGTTCCCGAGCGTCCACAGCGGATGGTCCTCGGGAAGCGGTTCGGGATCGGTGACGTCGAGGGCGGCGGCGTAGAGATCCTCACCGCGGAGCGCGGCCACCAGTTCGTCGGTGTCCACGAGCGGTCCGCGGCCGACGTTGATCAACACCGCGTCGGACGGCAACGTCGCCAGTTCGTCCGCTCCGATGAGTCCCCTGGTGGTCTCGCTCAGCGGACACGCGAGGACGAGATAGTCGACGCCGACCAGCGCCCGTTCGATCTCCTCGAAGCCGTAGACGTCGTCCGTCGGGCCGCCTTTCTCCGGCGTGTACCGAACGCCGACGGTCTCGACGCCGAAGCCCTCGAGACGCTCGACGATCGCCTGACCGATCGCGCCGAGTCCGACCACACAGACGCGCGAGCCGGAGAGGTCGCCCATCGCTTGGAAGTGCCGCCATTCGCGGCGGGCCTGCCGACGGAGTCCTTCGTCGAGACGCCGCGTGATCAACAATATCCAGCCGATCACGTGCTCGGCGATGTTCGGCCCGTGAATCCCTGACGCGTTAGTCACGGCGATATCTCGCCCTCGGAACGCGTCGAGGTCGAGGTGGCCGACGCCGGCCGACGAACATGCGAACAGCCGAAGGTTCTCGGCCGCTTCGAACAACTCCGGACGAAGGTCACGACCGACGACGGCCGTCGCGTCGCGAACGAGTTCGAGTTCCTCGCGTCTCGAGGACGCGTGTCGAACCTCGACGTCGGAGCGGAGATCCCGGAGCCGGTCAGCGCACTCACTGGACGGGATACCGTGTGCTGTCCCGTGGAGAACGACGATTTTCTGCATGATGGTGCCTCGAGCGCCAGCGGGTTAAGCGTATACCGCACGGCGACTCTCGCGGCGTCGATGCTCGGCTCGGACGCCACTCGTGTTTGGACGGCGTCGAGAGTCGGGTTCAGGACGACGGAGCCGACACGTGCTCGACCTCCCACTCCGAGTCCGGCACCACGGCTTCGATTTCGATCTCGATGTTGCCGCGAACGATCGATCCGATCTCGAGCAGCGCGCTCGCCGGGAGGTGCTCGCGGTCGAAGAATTCCCCGCGAACCTCGCGGATCGTTTCGAACTCGTCGTCCATCACGTCCTGGACGTACGTCCGGATCCGAACGACGTCGTTCATCTCACCACCTGTTGTGCGAGCAACGCCCGGATCGTCTCGAGGACCTCTCTGGTCTGGGCCTCGATAGAATCCGTCGCCGTCTCGACGGGCGTGACACCCGACAAGAACACGCGCTTGTACCCGTCGAAGTCGACGGCGACGCCCCTCGAGTACGCAGTTTCGCTGACGACGTCCGAGTCCGCCACGAGATCGTTTCCTGCAGTCGGGTCGATGATAGTTTTTCGCATGCCACCGTTCGGTTGGTCGAACGAGCAAATAATACTGATCGCGCCCGCATCGTCTCGAAACGGCTTCGACGCCGTGATCGATAGGGGCGAACACAGGAGGTAAGGCGCTACGTGGTGTGGTCTCGGCCAACACTATGCGCGTCGCCGCACTCACCAGTCACGAGACGCCCCCCGAGATCGAAATTCAGGACCGGCCAGCGCCGAGTCCGGGTCCCGGCGAAGCGATCGTTCGCGTCGAAGCCGCCGCGCTCAACCACCGGGATCTCTGGAAACTCGAGGACGACGATCGACTCACCGCCGAGGACCTCCCGTTCGTTCCCGGCGGCGATCTGGCAGGCATCGTCGAGGAGACGGCCGCCAACGTTTCGACCGTTTCTGAGGGAGACCGCGTCGTCCTCTGTCCGCTCGAGACCTGCGGGACCTGCCGGTTCTGTCGCGAAGGTCCCGAAAACATGTGCGAGAACTACAGCAGCTACGACGGCGC
This sequence comes from Natronorubrum marinum, assembly GCF_052040125.1. NCBI lineage: Archaea > Methanobacteriati > Methanobacteriota > Halobacteria > Halobacteriales > Natrialbaceae > Natronorubrum > Natronorubrum marinum. The sequence continues at coordinate 324,932 of NZ_JBPPFV010000004.1, read as the reverse complement.
GTTCGCCGAACGGGCGGTCGTCGACGCGGACCGACTCGTCGAACTCCCCGAGTCCGTCGGTTTCGTCGATGCGGCGGCGCTTCCGATCGCGTACGTGACTGCGTTCAGGATGCTCCAGCGCGCCGGAACCACGGCCGGCGATCTCGTCTTCGTTCCGGGTGCGACCGGCGGCGTCGGCGTGGCGGCGATTCAGCTTGCGACGATTCTGGGTGCCGAAACGATCGGGACGTCGACCGTCGAACCGAAACTCCGAACGGTCGAGTCCCTCGGCCTCAGTCACTCGATTCACACCGGCGATCCCGACGAGATGCGGACAGCGGTCGCCGCGATCGGTGATGTGGACGTCACGATCAACCACCTCGGCGGACCGTTTACTCGCGTCGGACTCGAGGTGTTGCGAACGAACGGGGCGATGGTCGTCTGTGGACGGACGGCTGGCCAGTTTCCCGAATTCGACGCTCGAGACCTCTACTTCGGTCACAAACGCCTCTTCGGAAGCACGCTCGGAACGCAGGTCGACCTCGAGAAACTCGTCGGCTTCGTCGAAACCGGGCGATTGGACCCGGTCATTGCCAGGGAGTATCCGCTGGCGGAAACTGCACGGATGATCGATGAGATGCGATCTCGGAATGCGGTCGGAAAGCTCGTCGTACGTCCCCAGCAGTAGTTCGAAGTCATCGATTCGGGTGTCTAGAACGCAGTTTTGATCGCGTTCTCGAGGATGTCGACCGCCCCGTCGATCTCGGTTTCGGTCACACAGAGCGGCGGTGAGACGAGAAGCTGGATACCGGGGCGGCCCATGCCGAATATCGCACCGTTCTCGCCGGCCGCGGAGAGGACCGTTTTGACCGGATTGTCGGCGTCGCTCACCCGCGGATCTACGAACGGCTCGCCCGTCTCGGGATCGGTGAACTCGACGCCCCAGAGGAGGCCGCGGCCGTGAACCGACGAGACGACATCGAACCGTTCCTCCAGTGCGGTGAGTCGGGATTCGAGGTGGGGCGCAACCGATCGCGTGTTCTCGAGCAGTTCGTTCTCGTAGACGTCCATCGCGGCTAGTCCGGCGGCACACCCGACCGGATGGCCGGCGAACGTCTGGCCGACATCGAACCCCTCTTCCGCGACGTAGTCGGCGATTTCCGCGTTCATCATCACGCCAGCCAGCGGAACGTACGAACTCGTGACCCCCTTCGCAAACGTCATCAGATCGGGTTGGACGCCCTCGCTCTGGGCACCGAACCACTCGCCCGTTCGGCCGAAGCCGGTGATCACTTCGTCCGCGATCAGCAGGATATCGTACTCGTCACAGAGTTCGCGGACGCGGTCGAAATAGCCCGGCGGCGCGGTGAAGCCGCCGCTCGAGCCCGCAACGATTTCGGTGAGGATCGCGGCGATCGAATCGGGTCCCTCGTTGCGGATGACGAACTCGAGGTGGTTCGCCGCCTGTTCGGCGAGCGCTTCGGGCGAATCCGCATCGAACGCTGCTGGTATTGGCGGCAGGAACTTGGCGTTTCCAGTCGTCGCAGCGTGCGATTCGATAAAGGAGTGCGTCTCAGTGTCGCCCGTCAGACTGGCCGTTCCGTAGGTCGCCCCGTGGTATGACCGCCATCTGGTGAGTATCTTCGGTGCGTCGGCGTACTCCCGTGCGAGCATCACCGCCGCTTCGTTCGCTTCGCTTCCCGAGATCGAAAACAGCGTTTGAGACATCGAGTCCGGCGCGACCTCGAGCAGTCGCGTGACGAGTTCGTTTCGGGTGTCGTTGTGCGTTCCGGAGGAGACGTACGGAATTCGGGCCAGTTGGTCCGCGATCGCATCGATAATCCGTTGGTTGCTGTGGCCCGCGTTGACGCAGTACAGCTGCGATTGAAAGTCCAGATAAGCCCTTCCGCCGGCGTCGAATACCTCGACGCCGTCGCCGTCGACCAGCGTCGGAACGTCGTCGTTGTCCGCCGAGTACCAGTGGGGGATCGTTTTCGCCGCGCTCTCGGGTTCATCGTCTACTTGTTCGATTGCCATACTCGTCCTATGGTATCTATACCCACACACATGAGCTAATGGGTCCGCTTCTGGAGATCCCGAGCGATCAGTTCGCCGAATCGAGAACTCGGATAGTGAATCCAGCTACTGCGAAAGTGATCCTTTCTGGTCCATTTCACCAGTGGTGTTTTAGACGAGTCGACGCGAACGAACCGTAGCCTCGCATGTCCACTACCATCGGTTCGAACGGTGAAAACGCGACGATAACGCTGTACCGACTCCACGGCTGTCCCTACTGCGAACTCGTCGTTCGGCGACTCGAGCGATACGATGTGCCGTATCGCTCCCGATTCGTCGCGGGTGAGCACAGTCGCCGAAACGCCGTCGCTCGCGCGTCGGGAACGCGATCGGTGCCCGTCGTGATCGATCACGAACGCGGCGTAACGATGCCCGAAAGCGGCCGGATCCTCGAGTACCTCGATCGAACGTACGGCGACGGAGTCGTGGACGAGAAAACCGCTTCGGACGGGTTCGATCTGGTCGAGTTTGGCCCGTCAGATCACCCGACTGAAGGAGATCAGGCGCCGGACTTCACCCGTCCGCTCGTGTCCGAGGAGTACTGGGAGGACGCGTCGTTGTCCGATCTGGTCGCGAGGGACGGACGCGTGTTACTGGTGTTCTATCCGTTGAACTGGGGCGGAAAGTCGGTGTACTGGTGGGACGAGATTCGCGAACGCGAGTGGGGCAACGAGCTGACGGTCGTCGGCGTCGGAATCTCGCAGCCGTTCGATCACCAGCGGTTCATCGAGCGCCGGGGCCTCGAGCACTCGCTCTACTCCGATCCCGGAAACGGCGTCGCGGAACGCTACGGCGTCGTCCACGACCTCGACGGGATGACGGGCGTGTCGGAACCTCGCCCGGCGACGTTTCTGATCGGGGACGACCTGACCGTTGACCACGCCTGGGTCGCCGACGAGTGGCCGCCATCGCCACCGTACGACGAGATCGAGGCGAACTGGACGGACCAGCCCTGAATCAGTGTTCCCCATCTCAACTGATAGTGGCTAAACCCGGCTCCGAATTCGAGTACCCACTCGCGAATCGGGTGGCGCGTAGAACTGCGCTATCTGCGAAAAACAGATTTCAGTCGGTCAGAATCCGACGACGGAGCCGTCTTTACGCGGATCGGTGGCACCCGAAAGTGTCCCGTCGTCGTTGCGGGCGATCTGACTGCCACCGAAGTGTCCCGGCGGTCGGACCCGCACCTCGTGGCCGCGCCGAGCGAGCTTCGTCAGCACGTCCCCGTCGTAGCGTCCTTCGACGGCGAGCTGGCCGTCGACCTGATAGCGCCACCGGGGGTAATCCATCGCCTCCTGCAGCGACATCCCGTCCTCGAGGAGGTTGAGAAGGACCTGAAGGTGCCCCTGCGGTTGCATGTAGCCACCCATGACGCCGAAGGCGGCCCAGTCGGTGTCGTCGAACCGCGCCAGACCGGGAATGAGCGTGTGGAACGGTCGCTTTCCGGGCTCGATCCGGTTCGGATGGTCCGGGTCCAGCGAGAACGAACTGCCGCGGTTCTGGAGGGCGACGCCGGTATCGCCCGCGACGACGCCGCTACCGAAGTCCTTGAAGCGAGAGTTGATGTACGAGACGACGTTCCCCTGCTCGTCGGCGACGGTCAGGAGCACGGTGTCGGCGTCCTCGGCGCTCCCGTTCGCGCTCGGGTGTCCGATATCGACGTCCGGCGTCGCTTCGGCTCCGATTTCGTCGGCTCGCTCCGCCGCGTACGCCTTGGAGCCGAGCTCCGGGATCTCCTCGTAATCGGAATCGGTGACGTGAAAGAGGCCGTCGGTCAGCGCCCGTTTCGCCGCCTCGACGGCGAGGTGGATCCGTTCCGGCGAGTCCGGCGGGTGATCGCCCGCCCCGAGCGCTTCGGCGATGTTCAGGGCCTCGAGCGCGACGATCCCCTGGTTGCTCGGCGGCAGCTGGAAGATTTCGGCGCCGCCGTAGGTCGTACTGATCGGATCGACGTACTCCGGTTCGAACGACACCAGATCGTCGAGCGTCAGGAAGCCGTCGCGCGACTGGACCGCCGACACGATCTCCTCGGCGATCTCGCCCTCGTAGAAGACGTCGGCCCCCTCCTCGGCGATCCGTCGCATCGTCTCGCCGAGCGCCGGAAGACGGACGTGTTCACCGACCTCGGGTGCGCGACCGTCCGGCAGGTACGCCTCGCGAGCGTTATCGTCACGGAGCACCGACGCCGCCTCCGCCCACTGATTGGCGATGATCTCCGACACCGGGAACCCCTCTGTCGCGTACTCGATCGCCGGCTCGAGCACCCGCTCGAGAGAGAGCGTGCCGAGATCCTCGACGGTCCGTTCCCAGCCGCGAGCGGTACCCGGGACGGTGATCGTGTACGGACCGTAGGTGGGCATCTCAGCCGCGTCGGGTTCGACGTCCTGCTCGGCGGCGATCCGGTCGCGAACGCGCTCGAGCGTCGCGTCGTCGGGTGCACCGCCGCAGCTTCGAAGCGCACCGACCTCGTCATCGGCGGTCTTATACAGCGCGAAGACGTCTCCGCCGAGCCCGGTGCTGGTCGGTTCGACGACGTTCAGGGCAGCAGCGGTCGTCACCGCCGCGTCGAACGCGTTACCGCCCTCGCGAAGGATCGCCGCTCCGGCTTCGGCGGCGAGCGGTTGGCTGGTCGCGACGATGCCGTTCGGTGCGTACACGGTCGATCGGCGTGAGGTGAACTGATCGAGATCCGGCGATTGCTGTCCGTCCATACGAAGGGAGTGGATAGACGGGGGCAAAAACATTATTGTCCGAATAGTCCAGAAAAGTGTGAAACTTAGTCCAGAAAATCCACACTATTAGCGGACAGCGTTCTGTCGGATCAGACGGGCGTCGATCCCGACTCGAGGTTCGTGTCGGCGAGTTCCGAAAGGAGCGCCACCGTCGTCCGCGCACCGGCGCGAACGCAGGAAAGCTTGATGTTTTCGTCCGGCGCGTGGTTGTTCTCGTCCTCGTTCGCGTACGGGATCACGAGACACGGAACGTCGAGGGCGTCGGCGAAGACGTAGGTCGGCACCGAGCCGCCCAGTGCGGGTTTCAGGATCGGTTCGGTGTCCCAGCCGTCGCGGACCGCCCGCATCGCTGGCTCGACGACGGGGCTGTCCGCCGACGTTCGCTGTGGCGCCATCGCCGCGACGCGGCTGAGTTCGACGTCGATTCCCGCCGGCGCGTGCTCCTGGGCGTGTCGTTCGAGCGCGTCGTAGACGGCTTCGGGATCCTGATCTGCGACCAAGCGGTAGTCGATTTTCGCGCGCGCTCGGGACGGGAGGACGGTCTTCATTCCCTCGCCGTGATACCCCGCGTCGAGTCCCGCCACGTTCAGGTTCGGGCGGGTAAGCAACCGCTCGACGTATCCCTCGTCGGGATCGGTCGCGAGGGCGTCGAGGCCGAGGTCCGACAAGATGTCTTTCTCGTCGACCGGGATCGCGCCGAGGACCTCCCGGTCCCGCTCGGTCAGGGGTCGGACGTCGTCGTAGAACCCCTCGAGCGTGCTTCGTCCGTCCTCGTCCGTCAGCGACGCCAGGAGGTCCGCGATCGAAGTCGCCGGATTGGGCACCGGCCCGCCGAAGTTACCCGAGTGAAGGTCTCGGTTCGCGCCCCGGGCCTCGATGTCGACGTATAGCAATCCGCGCGCTCCGAGGAGGACGTGCGGCCGACCCGACGAGTCGATCGGTCCGTCGGCGACGATGGCGACGTCCGAGTCGAACTCGTCGCTGTGCTCGCGGACGAGCCACTCGAGGTTCTCGCTCCCGCTCTCCTCCTCGCCCTCGATCAGGAGGACGACGTCGGCCGGGAGCCCGGTCGTCTCGCGCAGCGCCCGAATCGCACACAGGTGTGCAAACCACTGGCCCTTGTTATCGCCCGCGCCGCGGGCGTAGAGGCGCTGTTCGCCGTCGGGACCGTCCCGGACGGTCGGTTCGAACGGCGGCGAGGTCCACTCGGACGGCGTCGCCGGCTGGACGTCGTAGTGACCGTAGAGCAGGACGGTCGGGCGGCGCTCGCCGTTGCTGGTGTCGTCGGAATCACCCTCGCGGTCCGCTCTCGCGTGCGCGACGACGGCCGGCCGTCCCGGGGTCTCGACGATCTCCGCCTCGTCGCAGCCGTACTCGAGACACAGCTCCCTGACCATCGACGAACACTCGGCTATCCCGTCACCGGTCGCGCTGATCGAGGGCTGGGCCAGCAGCGCCTCGAGATCCGCAAAAAATCTCTCGTCGTGGCGCTCGAGGGCGGTTTCGGGATCTTCCGCGCTCACGATCGGTGCACCTCGCCGGACTGTCGGCTCGTTGCGTGTGACATAGTGGCGTGATTTCTCCGCCGAGGACAAAGCTCTACTGCTGGTTGATTCGGCGGACCTGCAACCGCGAGAGGGCGTCACTCGTCGCCATCGATCGTCGTCGCCGCGAAGAACGGCTGCTCAGCGTGGCGACCCCGATCGTAGTCGTGCAAATACTCGCGCGGTTCGACTCTCACGCGATCGCCGAGTGCGAGGTCAGCGTACGCCTCGTCGATCGCGGTCAGTAGCCGCGGTCCTTCGTCGAGTTCGACGACGCCCGCGACGATCTGGTCGGGAAAGCCCTCAGCCGTCGCGTGCTGTCGGGTGAACGAGTAGAGTTCTCCGGTCCCGTTTGACTCGAGCCACTCGACGGACCGCGAGTGACAGTTCGGACAGACCGGTGCTGGCGGGAAGAACCGCTCCTCGCAGTCCTCGCAGGCGTGGATCAGGAACCGGCCGTCGGAGAGCACCTCCCAGAACCGCTCGGTGTAGGGCGTCTCACGCATCGTCATTCACCCCTCGCGAAGACCGTCGCGGTCGCCCCGTTGACGTGGCCGTGCTCCGAGGTCGTCAGCACGTGGTCCGCGTCCGGAACCGGCGTCGATGCGGTCCCCCTGAGCTGGCGAACCGCTTCCACGTAGTTGTACAGCGGCGTCACCATCGGCGGGTGGCCGCGCCCGAGACAGCCGCCCGACGGACTGATCGGAAACTCGCCGTCGGCCGCGGTCCGCCCGTCGAGGCAGGCCTCGAGGCCCGCACCTCGGTCGACCAGCCCCAACTCTTCGGTGATGATCGCCTCGATGTGAGGGAACGGCGCGTACGGCTCGTAGACGTCGATTTCGTCGGGAGAGCGACCGGCATCGTGGCTCGCCTCCCGCGCCGCCTTTCGGACGGCGGGGAGTTCGGTGATCGACTCGTCGCGGGTCATCAGCAGGTGGCTCGCGGCGTGGTGGCTGCCCACCCCGGCCACCTCGACCGCGCTTTCGGTTCCGGTAGGCTCATCGCTAGCATCGTCTTCGTCTCTGTCGCCGTCTCCGCCGGCGTCAGCGCTCGTCACGACCAGCGCCGCGCCGCCGTCGCAGGGCGCCGGACACTCGTACATCCTGATGGGGTCGGCGATCGGACGCGAGCCGAGAACCGCTTCCCGGGTCACGGAGTCGTCGAAGAGCGTGTCGGGATCGGCCGCCGCGTTATCGCGGTTCTTGACGACGATTTCGGCGAGATCCTCGCGGTCGACGTCGTACTCGTAGCAGTACCGCTGCATGCTCTGGGCGTAAATGCCCGGAATCGACATCCCGATCGGTGACTCGAACTCGGCGTCGAACGTGCTGAGAATGTAATCGAAGTACGGACCGGTCGTCTCGATCGTCGAGTTCCGTTCGACCGCGAACACGAGAGCGGTGTCGACCGCGCCACTCCGAACGTCCGAAACGGCCGTCTGAAACGCTTTCCCGCCGCTTGTTCCGCCGGTCGAGACCTCGGTCGTTCGATCGACCTCGAGCCCGAGCAGGTGTAACAGGTTCGTCGAGAAGAACTTCTGTGTCGTCCACGGCCGCGGCGAGGGCATATAGAGACCGTCGATGTCCGCCAGCGACACGGCGGCGTCCGCGAGCGCCTCGTGGATGACCTCCACCGCCAGTTCCCGTTCCGGGACCGAGTACGTTCCGTTCGGGAGTAGTCCGACGCCGGCTACAGCTGCCGTGCGAGCTGCTGTCATGTGGTAACTCACCGTACAGTCCGGTCCGTAATACGTCTAGGTGTTCGCGATGGCTCTCGGTCGAGAACGTTCGGAACACAGGGTATCGTGATGGCTCTCGACGGAGCGATCTGGGACCCTCGCCGGCTACAGATCGAGTCCGAACGTCCAGTTCACGACGAACGCGGCGACCGCGAGGATCAGCAGGCCCGCGAGGAAGGCGAACGAGACGCCCCAGCCGGAGAGGTCGGCGACGAGTCCGACGACGACGGAGCCGAGCGACGCCGTGATGACGTAGACGGTTCGGACGAGTCCGAAACCGGCACCGCGCTCGGCGGCGCCCAACTCCTCGAGAAACCGCGGTAACAGCGCGGCCTCGAAGCTCATGCCGATTCCGAGGAGGATCACGCCGACTGCGGCACCGGCGAGTCCGGGACCGGAGACGAGTACGACGAGACCGACGGCGCCGACGAGCAGACAGCTAGCCGTCGCCCGGTCCCGACCAAACCGGTCGGAGGCCGCTCCGACGCCGACCTGGGCGATCCCCTGGGCGACGAAGTACGCGGAGAATCCCGCCGCCGCGACCGTCGTCGAGTAACCGCGGTGTTCGATGAGAAAAACCGGCAGGAACGAAGCCGACCCCTGCCAGACGAACTCGCCGACGATGGCGATGAACAGGGTAAAAGCGATCACCGGACGCGAGAGGAGTTCGAGCAGCGACCGGAGTTGGAAGCGCTCGCGCAGCGACAGTTCGGGTCGGCGGGGTTCGGTCGGTCGAACCGAGAGGGCGAAGAGGGCGAACGCCGGGATCCCGACGGCGGCGGTGAGGGCGACGGCCGGCCGCCAGCCGTACGTGACGCCGACCCAGGCGACGGCGACGGGAGCGATCAGTCCCGCGATGGTCGCTCCCGAGTTGTGGATGCCGATCGCGATGCCGACGTTATCGTGGATTCGCGACAGAAGCGTCGTCGCGACGCTGTAGTGCAACCCCGCGACGGCGCCGAGTACCACCGTCGCGAGGACGAACACCGAGAACAGCGGTGCGACGGCGATGAGCAGACACGCGACGGCGGTCCCGCCGAGCGCGACGAGGATGATCCCCCGTTCGCCGTATCGGTCGCCGAGCACGCCGCTCGGAAACTGTGCAAACCCGTAGGCGAGCCACATTCCCGTCAGGGACGCCCCGATGACCGCGTTCGAGACGCCGAACTCGTCGGTGATGGCCGGAACAACTGGACTGATCGCCAGCCGGCCGAACATGGTTACGAAGAACGCGAGGGTGCAGAGTGCGAGGACGGTGTCTCGGTAGCGCCAGCGAATCATCGTTCGGGAGAGGTGACCCTCAGACTCGACGCCACGGTCGACGGGCCGCTCGAGTCCGGCAGTCTCAGTTGCGACTCACGCGAGAGGGACAAGAATGTAGTGGAATTCGTGTACGAGATTACTCGTTGCCCCCGTAGGACTTCTCGCTCACACCCGAGAGCGTGTTCCCGTCCGCAAAGCGCTCGAAACGGTACGCCTCGAGGTCGATTCGCGGGTCCTCGCCCAAAATCGCCAGCGCGTTCGACTCGCCGAACGCCGGCGCCTCCTTGAATCCGTGGCCGCTGCCGCCGAGCGCGTTGTAGAGGTTGTCGACGCCGGTCGGAACGCCGACGATCTGGTGGGAGTCCGGCGTTACGGAGATCACGCCCGACCAGGAATCGACGACCGCCGCGTCGGCGAACGCCGGAAGGCGGGACTCGAGTCGGTCGCCGACCGCCCGGAGGAACGACTCGTCGACGCCCTGAAGACCCGCCGCCCGGTCGACGGGCGGGCGGTCGATTCCGCCGACGAGGACGTCGCCGCCGGGTTCGGGCTTGAGATACATATCCGGCGACTCCGAGTGATCGGAGAGGGTCGGGGTTTCGACGCCGTACGGTTCGTCGCCGCGCAGGACGGCGACTTTCGACTCGTGCCACTCGAGCGGAACGTCGACGCCGGCCATCGACGCGATCTCCCGTCCCCACGGTCCCGCGGCGTTGACCGCGACGTCGACGGGTTCGCGTCCCGCGGATGTCTCGATCGCCGTCACCGCCGTTCCATCCGTGATCAGATCCGTAACCGCGGTCCCGGTACGGATTTCGACCCCGTTCTCGCGAGCCCCGGTCGCGTAGTCGGTCGCGACGAGGTACGGATCGGCGAAGCCGGCGCGGGGCTCGTACGCGCCGAGTGCGACACCTCTTGAATCGATTCCGGGAAGAGACGACTCGAGGTCGGTCGGCTCCACGAGGTCGACCTCGAGGCCGGCGCGTCGCTGTCGGTCGACCAGCGCTCGGAACTCGTCTACGCCATCGGCGTCGGTGAGAACGAGATAGCCGTTCTGACGGAAGCCGCCGTCGCCGCCGGCGACCGACTCGAACCCCTCGAGGAGTTCCCGGCCGCGAATCGCCGTCTCGATCTGGACCCGATTCGTGTAGTGGTGACGGACGATCCCGGCCGAGTAGCCCGTCGTCTCGCTCGCGAGAGCACCGCGTTCGAAGACCGTGAGCTCGAGTTCGGCGTCGCCGAACTCGCTCAGGTAGTAGGCGATCGAGAGTCCGTACACACCGCCGCCGACGATGCCGACGCGGGTCGCCATCGTCACGATCCCTCGATCGGGATTGGTCCCCGACGATTACGGTTCGATTCGATCGGGGAGGCGTCGACGACCCGGGGAGAGGCGGGTGTCAGATGTAGTGCAGTCACTGTCCTCCGGAGATGCATGGGAGCAAGATCCACGCACGTACCGATAAATGATCGGACCGCCGTTGGGAGTGACCGTCGTACAGGTCGTGTTCCCGATAGCGAAGGTGTCGACGGGAACGTCGGACGGAAGGTCGACCGATCCGCCGACGCCGTTCGATCGTCGATGGAACACGCGTTCACGAGAATTAAGAGGGGCTATTCGGGTGCTTTCACCCGTCGATCACCGGTTCGCGAGAGCAGTATCGCCAGCACGGCACCCGTCGCGGGGAACACTGCCAGTGCGACGAACGTCATCCCGACGGTAACGACCGAGAGGAGGTAGCCGGCGATGGCCGCACCGGCGGCACCGACGCCGAAGACGCCGAGGTAGGTGTAGCCGTACGAGAGGCCGCGATCGCCGGGCGGACTGTACTCGGCGATCGTCGCCTGATACATCGGCTGCAGCGAGAACAGGAGAAATCCGAGCAGTGCGCTGATGATGAGCAGCGGCACGACACCAGCCTGGGCCGCGGGAACGAACAGGACAGCGACGACGGCCAGCGAACCGAAGATAACCGCGAGACCGGTTTCGGTTCGGATTCGGTCGGTCAGCTTACCGCCGACGTACTGGCCGCCCATCCCGATCATCAGCAATCCGGCGTAGAGGTAGGACGCTGGATTGAACTCTTCGGCCATCGGACTGTCCGGATCGAACAGTTGGAGTTGGTCGGCGACGTTCGGAACGAAGTCGCTCAGGACGTCCGGCAGGAAGGTTAGCGTCCCTCGATAGAAGAGTCCGTTCATCATGACGACGACGATTGCGATGCTGAACCCGAGCGTAAACAGCGCCCGACTGTCCGTGACGAACTTCGACAGCGACATCGACTCGTCGTCCGCAGGCTCGCCGCCGTCAGTTTCCGTCTGTACGGCGGCCGTTTCGTCGAAACTGGCAGACATTGCATAGAGGATAGCGATGGCGGCCGGGACAACCAAGAGGGCAGTGACGTAGCGCCAGTCGAGGAACAACAGCAACACTGCGGTTAGCAGCGGACCGAACGCGATGCCGAAGTTGCCGGCCATTCCGTGGTAGGCGAAACCGGTGCCGCGCTGTTCGACGCCCGTCGAGATCAGGGATAGTCCCGCCGGATGGTAGACGCTCGCTGCGATCCCCCAGACGCAGAGGGCGATCGTGATCGTAACGATTCCCTGAGCCGCGCTCAAGAGGAGGAACGAGCCGCCCATGCCAGCGAGACAGATCAAAACTAGCTCCCGAGACCCGAACTTATCGACGAGCACCCCGGCCGGGAGGGCACCGATACCGTATAACCCGTACCCGACCGCGACGGCCGTCCCGAGAATCGCCGTACTCAGACCGAAGTCGGAGAGCCAGATGACCATCATAATCGGAATCGAGAGCTCGTACGTGTGGACGACAGCGTGCGAGATCATCACGAACCCCGTGATAGATTTGTCGTTGTCGTTCAGTCCAGTTGACTGCTCCGTACTCATATATGATGCACAGACTGGTACCCACCGTCATAACGGTTACTAAGTCAGAACACAGCAGACGAACTGTAGAAGATACGGTCGGATTTAGTCCATTAAAAACAGCACATATTAGAACAAAGTTGAATTCAATAGCGTACAGTCCGTCAATCGAGTCCGTTTGGAGAGAGATATTACGGATAAATACACAGTATCTAAAATGGATAATTCGAGGGTCACCGGGTGATTTCTCGCTGAGTGGGAGTCGGAACACTGTTACGAGTCAGAAACCGCGTTGAAATCCGCAGTAAGTGATATGTCTGTCCCACTATGCTGAATACAGAGCAGTAGTGCAACACGACAACCTCGTTTGTTTCACTTCGAAAGCGGTGAACCATCCACTCACGATACGTACGAACTTATCACTGCAAATCTGACCATCATTAAAAAGGCTGGTAGATTTGTGATAGTGGCACGATATGAGTATTAGTTGGGGTGGATATATAATGCTACATTACTTTCATCTTCATATGAACAGAGATAGCTATCGATTCGCTATAGTGATTGGGTTCGCTACAGTGGCGGGTTTTTTGCGCGGCGGTCAAAATGCGATCAACCCCGATCTCATAGAGAGACAACTGGTTATGGGATTCGAACTGTCTCTTGACACAGTCGGCTTAATCTTGAGTGTAGTAACTCTACTCTCACTGGTGGCTACGACCGGTATTTTTGTTACCGGGTACCGGTGGGCAGATAATGCTAATATTCCTTATGCGTATGGTCGATTTGCTGTCTCGCTGTTTATTGCCGCAATTGCGGGGTACGGACTGGGTTATCTCCCACTGTCTATCATCTTCACTGACCTATCGATACTAGCCATTTCCATTGCTCTTCTAACAGGATCAGTTTCCTTACTTACTATTCCGATAACAGGTTTAGCTGGTGGTGCAATCGCACAGTATCGCTCGGTTACAAAAGACACTTAACAATATCATCTCCACCTACATTTCATCCAATTAATTCAACTTACCAGTCTCAATTGTATGACTAAGGACGACTACTGATTCAGTTATTGTTTCCCCAATACTGAGCGATCACCGTCTACGCAGATCGCACCAGATTGCGTTGGGCATTTGTGCTCTGTAGTGAGCGGTCGCTTACCCTTGCAAATCGTCTCTCAGTCTATGCGACATTCACACCCTGTATTCAGCACCCAGTTCCTATCCAAATTGCTGTGTTTCAACCGGGTCAACACAGAGACTGCGGCTATCCGTCACTGTCCGAGTTGAATCACTGCTATGTGCTTCACCGTGAACTTTTGTCGCTTGGGAGAGATTGACAGCCATGGAAACCCCCAAAACGGTCACGATCATCGGCGCTGGTTCGATGGGAAGCGGCTTTGTCGTCCAATTCCTCCGGTCTGGGCTCCACGTCACCCTCGTCGACCACCGCGACTCGAATCTCGAGCGAGCACGAGACCGGGCCCAGTCCGCCGCAGCATTCCTCGCCGATCGAGAGCTCGCAGAGATCGATCCGGCGGCAATCGAGACGGACGTGACCTACACGACCGACCGCGCGGCCGCAGTCGAAGACGTCGATATCGTTCTCGAGACGATTTCGGAGGATTTGAACGCCAAACAAGCGCTATTCGGAGCGCTCGCCGACGAGGCTGATTCGAACGCAGTGCTGGCCTCGAACACGTCCGGGTTGCCGATCGCGAAAATCGCCGCCGGGGCACCGGAGGTCGCGGACCGTATCATCGGCTGCCACTGGTGGTATCCGCCATATCTCCTCCGACCGGTCGAGGTCATCGCCGGTGCAGAGACGAGCGACCGAACGATCGACCGGCTTCGATCGTTCCTCGAGACCGTCGACCGCGACCCTGTCACCGTCGACCGCGACGTTCCGGGGTTCGTCTGGAACCGAGTGCAACACGCCGTCATCCGAGAGTGTCTCCACATCGTCGAAACGGGTATCGCGTCCGCCGAGGACGTCAACCGCGCGATCCGTGATGGGTACGCGACCCGAACGGCCGCGATCGGACCGCTCGAGACGGTCGACATCGCCGGATTAGAGCTGTTTCAGACGAGTGCGAACGACATCTATCCGGACCTCACGGATCGAGACGAGGCGAACCCGCTCTACGATCGACGGATCGACCAGGGGCGAACGGGGATCGAAGCCGGTGCCGGATTCTTCGAGTACGATCGCGATCCGGACGAAATTACGGGACGACGAGACGAGCGAGTTGCTGCGATCCGCCAGGCGCTACGAACGCTCGAGGACGACGACGCCACCGGAAGAGAGTAACGAGAACAACGGCACGGTGAAGTGATCAGTCTCTCATCGCGTTTCTGTTTGTATCAACTAACGAATCGTATGCTGCAGTTCAGGCATCGAGTACATCGGCGATGAAGACCGGTCGATAGAGTAACAAGTGACGAGCCAGTATTTCACGATGATCTGGCACGTACTGCCGAGGCCTTCCTATCAGCGTTCAATACTATCCACTCACTAATGAAACCGTATCTTCCGATACCACACATCGCGGACGCGCCTGACGAACTCTTCGAGACGGGCCATCTGTGGCTTCTCGAGAAAATCGATGGGGCGACCCTCCGATTTCAGCTCCAAGAGTCGGGATTGATCCGATTCGGCGATCGGAATCGCGTCTACGACGACCCGGACGCCGTCCCGGAGCCGTACCAGCACGCCGTCCGCCACGTGAGTGAAACTCTCGATCGAGACGCGCTCCGGAACGCCGTCGACGACGTCGAAAGCGTCGTCTTCTTCGGCGAAGCCGTACACCGTCATACGATCGACTACGACTGGCCGCGAACGCCGTCGTTTCTCGGCTTCGACAGTTGGTCTACCCGGAAAGGCAGCTTTTACCCCGTCGATGCCGTCGAGCGAATCTTCGATCGGCTCGGGCTGCAGTCCGTGAACGTCTTCGAACGGGAACGTCGCGCTCGAGATTTCGATCCCGGCTCGTATCACGTTCCCCAGTCCGCGTGGTACGATGGACCTGCCGAAGGCGTCGTCGTACGGAACAAACGCGGCCAGCGAGCGAAACTACTCCATCCGTCGTTTCGTGAGGAACACGAGATGGATGCAATCGATGTATCGGCAACGGAGTTGGCCGCGAACTGCGCGACACAGCGACGGTTCGAACGGCTCGCAACCAGCCTTTCGAATCAGGATTACTCAGTGACGTTCGAGACGCTTTACGAGCGCGTTCTCGAGGACATCGTTCGCGAAGAGCATCCCCGACTCTATCACGCTGATACGTCGATCGATATGAAGACGTTCCGGTCCGAGGTCGGTGCGCAAACTCGAGCGTTCCTCGACGACTGACCGATAGGTCTGTGCTCGTTGCTATCGAATCGGGCTTCGGGACATTCTGTTCTGTCGTAGTCGATTTCGATTCGTTCGAATCCGTCGAACGTGCCGGGAAATCGGATATGAAATATTCTTGTCGATTTTCCGCGTCATGAACGTAACTGGTATTTTATATAATAGGAGCGAGCATGATACCATATGTACGATCTCACAGGGTTTCAGCGCGACCTGTTGTACGTCATTGCCGGACAGGATGATCCACACGGACTGGCGATCAAAGAAGAACTCGAGGATTACTACGAGAAAGAGATCCATCACGGCCGTCTCTACCCGAATCTCGATACGCTCGTCGACAAAGGGCTCGTCGAGAAAGGTACCAAGGACCGACGGACCAACGTCTACTCGGTAACCCGTCGTGGAACGCGAGAGCTTGAGGCCCGCCGAGACTGGGAAAGTCAGTACGTCGATCTCGACTGATACGGCGGGAGTCGGGAACAGACGACGCCATCATCGACGGAGATGGCACGAATCTCGAGTACAACCCTTTTTTCGGTGAATCGAGCGATAGGTCTGCTCCATCAACTACGACCCCCCGTGTTTCCGTCGTTTCCAACGAGTGTCAATTTTCGAATGCCGTCAGCAGACCCCAAATTTCCGTCGTCGCTTCGACCCCCCTCGTTTCCGTCGTTTCCGCACGCCCCACCCCGGATTTCCGTCGTTTCTGACGTGCGTCGATTTTGTGGAAACTTCGTTGCACCCCTCGTTTCCGACGTACGAGTATTCGCGAATACGGACGAACACCGATTCACCGTGACCGCCAGCGTACCCCTCGTTTCCGTCGTTCAGTTCGACCCCCCTCGTTTCCGTCGTTTCCGTATACCCCTCCCCAAGCTTCCGTCGTTGCTATCCTGAACACATCCGACGTCTGTCGTTTCCTCACGCCTCACCCCGGACTCCTGTCGTAAAATTTCGCCTGAATGTTCAAAGATCCTATTCGCTACTCCAGTTCTGCATCCGAGAGTCCTCCAGGATGGTTTCACGAACGACCTGCGGGTCCTCGATAAGTCGATTCTGCAGATGGATGCCGCCTGCGCTCCCTTTGTTGATCTTCTCGATCTCGACGACGCCGAGAAACGCCTGTTCTTTCAAGATATCCCGGAATCGACGGACCGAGAGAATATCCATATCGAGATACTCGCAGATCTGTTCGTACTGATCGTAGACACGGCTGGTGAGGAACGCGTCGTCCTCGGAGTTGACGCTGAGTTCGGTCAACGCGAGCAACGCGGCTTTCGCCTGCGTGGGTGCGCCGTTGACGAGTTCTCGAAACCGATCCTTTTCGGCGTGCTGTTGGGCCTGTCGAACGTGT
The DNA here is from genome assembly GCF_052040125.1 of Natronorubrum marinum. NCBI lineage: Archaea > Methanobacteriati > Methanobacteriota > Halobacteria > Halobacteriales > Natrialbaceae > Natronorubrum > Natronorubrum marinum. Next base: position 308,009 of record NZ_JBPPFV010000004.1, on the reverse strand, counting down.
TCTTCCCGAACTTTCTCGGCGCCCTCCTCGTATGCGACCTCGCCAGCGTGACGGAGGATATCGATCGCCTTTCGGGCGTCGCCATGTTCTTGCGCGGCGAACGCCGCAGAGAGCGGCACGACGTCGTCGGAAAGAACACCGTTCTGGAAGGCGTCCGCCCGGTTGAGCATGATTTCTCGGAGTTGATTCGCGTCGTAGGGCTTGAAGAACAGTTCCTTGTGCTGGAAGCTACTCTTGACACGTTCGTTCGTGTTATCGACGTACTGGATCTTATTACTGATCGCGATGATTCCGATGCTACAATCGATCTTCCCCGCTTCTTCGGCTCGAGAGAGTTTCATTAGCAGACTATCGTCGTTCATCAGGTCGATCTCGTCGAGGATGATGATGACGGAGTCGAACTGCGCATCGAGGGTCTTCCATAGGAGTTTGTAGTATTTCGACGTGCTCAGACCGGTGTGAGGAACGGTAATATCGGTAACGGACTCGTCGTTTAATTTCGCGGCGAGCGAGGAAATCGCCTGCGTCTCCGTATTATCTTCCGCACAGTCGATATACGCTGTCCCGATCGCCACACCGTCCTGCGCCGCATTTCGAGCGCGTTGGCAGACGTGCATCGAGACCAACGACTTTCCGGTCCCTGTCTTTCCATAGATCATTACGTTTTCCGGAGAGTAACCGTGAACGGCACCGTTCAGCCGTTTCGCTAACTTTGAAATCTCCTCGTCGCGACCGACGATCCGGTCGGCCTCCGGAACGTGGCCGATTTTGAGGAGATCCTTGTTCGAGAAAATCCGATGTCCCGATTCGAACAACGGATCGTCCACGGAGTTAGAGGAGGGATCAGATGTCATTCGGTATCACACGATGTGGTCGGAGAGTTCATAAAACTAGCGGACGGAACCACCCCGTGTTTCCGACGTAATTTCGACGAATATACGCATTATAGGCTGTTTCGAGAGGGAATAAGACAGTTGATAGTACAACCAAGTTTCCGACGTAAGCCAGATTAAGAACGGAAAGAGAGAGGGTATTTTTCTCCCACCCCCACACCCCACGTTTCCGTCGTAATTGAGCGAAAAGGGGGTGGGGCAATAGAAACAGTGGTTCGAGAGAGAATAAGTGGCGGGAGAGCCGTTCTGCGTTCATATGCTAATCAGTATAGAGACGGCAAAGAAACCCTTATTTCGACCGATAAAACGAATAATATTCCGTTTTATCGACAAACGAACTATACTTAATGGACTTTACCCAGTCTATATACTTTAACCTAGGTGTTGCGGCTATTAGATTCTCGCCCAAATAACTAGAGAACAGAACTTCGATATTTCAATCGAACTCATCTCTACGCCCTCCTGGAGAAACGACGGAAACGTGGGGGGTGGAACCAACTGCTATCCGCAAACCAGCCCCTGCCTCTCGCGAGATACGACGGAAACGTGGGGTGGGTGTCTCCTCTCCCAACCTTTCTCTCAGATCGTTCAGTGAAGCAGTTACCGGCATAGCAGCTACCGGCGTGTTTCTATGCAGAGTTCCAGGTGGTAGATAGCTGCTCTTTAAAAACCTCAATCAGCTCGATCGCGACCTGATCTTCTGCTCTCCGTTTCCGGTCACTGTTCACTGGCAGATCGTAGACCGTAATCTCTGCACGTTCGAGATCGGTCAACGTCCCATTTTGACTCTCGAGGTTGAGGATACCTCCCTGGAAGATAACGATCGCACGACGGTCGTTTACGTCCAGGAACTGGATTTCCAGTCGGTCGAGAACTGCTGTCACGTCGATTGACGATGGAAACGTACACTGTTGGGTGACGTCGACAGCTTTGCTCATTACTCTTGTATTCGCGCCGCATTATCATAGATCCTTGCCTCATTTACCTCCTGAGACGATCCGAAAGGGAACGGCCGGTCGATCCTTGGTACGAGACAGACGCGATCCTCGAGTTGGTGTGCTTGCTAAAAAATCTCTACCCTTTAACAAAGACCGGTCGAGAATAAGACTGCGAAGGCCAACTACCCTGCTCTCGGGTGCTTTAGCTAATCCGTAGTCGGGGTTCATTGCTCGTCACGGTGCATCGCTCGTCACAGTTCGTACCGCGTAATATCGTTTGAATCGCATTCTGGGCAGTTCTCCGTGTTTGTTTCCAGGTTCGTCCCGCAGTGACGGCATTCGAACAGCGTTTGTTCCCGACTTCGGGTGAGGAGTTGTGTCAATTTTATCATGGGGATATCATGGTTCAGGGCCGATCTTTACCGCCGATCTCGTATTCAGCCGACAGCTGATTCCGGAGGACGTCGTTGCTACAGCGGCGACGAGATCCGCACATCGGTTTTCCGTATTCAGTTGTGAGTTGTCCAGTTCATCATATATAGGTGACCCAACCGTGGTGAAAGTAGAACTGTACAACCTGTGATTCGCGTTGGGACACATCAGTACTGAGTAGCGACAGCGGTGCCCGAAATCGATCGATGAGCGACACGGCATGACTCCACTGGTTTCAATAGCGAGCAGTTCTAGTTTGTTGATCGGCGTCCCACGAAGCAGCTGGTACTATAGTAGCCACTGGAAGTCAGTGCACACCCTATTGCAGGACGGCTATGCGATCGGTGTGTAAACAGTTCCAGTTGTTACTATAGCCGGAACGGTACCGATCAAGCTTCTCGAACGTCCCTGACGTTCGTCGGCCGGCGATCTAACTCGGACCGAGGAGTAGTCCGCGAATCAGAACCCTTTCGACTGAGTACCCTCGAGTGCAAGCCGTGCGAACTGATCCTGTCGAACGCCCCGACAGTCGCTACAGCTGGCTGGTGGCGACCGTCGGCGCCGTCGCGATGGTCTTTACCTTCGGGACACCGTTGTCGTACGGGATCTTCCACGGGCCGTTCCGCGACGCCTTCGGTATCTCGTCGCTCGCGCTCTCCGGCGTGTTCGCGATCATGCTCTTTACGTTCTTCATCGGCTCCGGACTCGTCGGGGTGTTCGGCGCGCGATTTCCGGCGCGAGCGGTGTTGCTCGTCTGTGCGATCTCAACGGGCGGTATCGCTCCGTCCCTGTACGTTACGAGTTCGATCGTCGGACTAACCGTCGTCTTCGCCGTACTGGGACTCGCAGTCGGGACGGTGTTCGTCCTCGTCGCATCGATCGTTCCGCGCTGGTTCGAGGGCCGTCGCGGTGCCGCGACGGGGCTCATCTTCGTCGGCAACGGTCTCGGACTGACCGTCCTCCCGCCGGTTTGGCAGTTCGCCTTCACGGAAGTGGGCGTACGCCGTGGCTTCCTTCTCATCATGTCGATGACTGCAATCACGTTTCTCCTCGCTGGCGTCGTCTGCCGGCGACCGCGATGGGCCGAGCAGTCGACCGAGTCCGTCGACGAACTGCTCGAGTGGCTCACCCGCCTGAGCGGAACGCGGACGTTTCGGATACTGTTCGTCGGAATCGCCCTCTCATTCGCGTGGTACCAGCTGCTCGCCGCCTACGCCGTCGATCTGTTCGCACACCGCGGGCTGACGCCAGCCGGTGCCTCGCTCGCGTTCGGCCTGATCGGCGGCGTCAGCATTATCTCGCGGATCGGTAGCGGCCATCTCGCCGATATCGTGGGCTCGAGACGAGCCTACCTCGCGTCACTCGTCTGTGCGGCAGTCGGCATCTTCCTGCTGTTCGTCCCCGCTGTTCCGGCCCTAGCGCTCGCAATCATCCTAATCGGGCTCGGTCTGGGCGGTACCGCGACGCTATACATCCCGCTTCTCATGAACGTGTATTCGCCCGAGATGGACACTGCGATCGTCGGCGTGTTCAACATCGCGATCGGCGTCACCGCGTTGGCGATGCCGCCGCTCGGAACCGCGAGCGTCGCATACACTGACGGCTATTTTATCGCAATCTTGCTGACGTTCGTCGCTACCGTCGTCGGTATCTGGGCCGTTGCCGTCGGCACTTCCGGGCAATAAGCGAGTTACCGTGCGCACTAAGCGATTGATCTCCGGAATGGCAACAGTAAATACGCCCGAGGTCGTATAATCGTTTACAGCGCGTGTCCATAATCGAGCAGTTCGTTGAATCGAGTTTTTCGCTGTTATTGATTTTCGACGAACCAGCGTTGTTTCTATTATTCGTTCTGAAAGGGGCGATAATCGGAAAGGTATTTCCAACGTCGCTCTTTTTGCCGGGCTACCTTCTTGCTGTCACAGCGTCTTCAGAGCAGATCGTTATCGGTATCATCGTTGCCTCATTCGGATATGTTACAGGTCAGTTACTCATCTATTGGATCTCGAGCAATTATGGAATCAGCGCGATCGATTCGCTTCCAACCGTCTCTGTTTCGAATGAACAAGTAACGCGTGCTGAAAATCTGTTTCAGCGACACAGCGGTATCGGTATCTTCATTACGAATCTCGTCCCGTTCGTCGGATCCTTCATCATGATTCCCGCTGGCATGGCCTCGTATTCAATAACTCAGACCGTTTTCTACGCGATTTCTTCGACGCTTCTGAACTACGTACTTATCGTTTTGATAGCTTTTGAATCAATCGAATTTATTGGCACGTTGTAAATTTAGCTGTCTGAGTACTCAGTATCCCGGTAATCTCCCGGCGCTGTTCGCTGTGAGATCGTCGTCGTTGCGGATGCGCCTGGCTGCGGCAACGAGCCGGTCGACATCTTCGCAGGCGAACGCAACCACGTTGCTCCGGTTGCAGTCGTAGAACGGTGGTGGATATTCGTCTTCAGTTTAGAGCAGAATCAGCAGACAGCAGGTTCGTATCGGCGTTCATTTCTGGAAGGAAAGAGGAGTTTGTGCGTTTTTAACTGGTGGGGGGTTCGCGAGATGTGCCGTCAGGACTCGCGCCACTTGTGGCCACACTCGACGCAGGTTAACAGCCGAACCTCGTAGGAACCGCCCGGCTTCGGCATCATCTCGTAGTAGGTCCGGTCGCTGTCGCAGTCGTCCACTGGACAGGGCTCCTGAATCGTCTCAGTGGAGCCTTGGGTCGCGTCGGCCACGGCAGGTGCCCCGTCATCCCGCTGCCCCTCCCGGGTCGCCATCGCCGCTTCGGCTTGCGATTCCCGCGGGTTCTCGTTCTCACATGAACGACACATCCACGTGTCACCCACCGTGTGCATCATTGAACCACACTCGTCGCAGAATTGCATTATAAATGAATCTACGCACGTGGCAGATGGTCGTGTTTAGTTTGTAGCATTGTGCCAGACGGCGAAGGCTTGGAGCCACGATTCTGCTGTCGACGGCTGTGCGTGGCTGAAACAGTTTGAGAACGAAGAGGTGCGGCGCTTTATCTCACGAAAGACACGTTCAACACTGCTCCGATTTCCGTGTTTTTCGTAACGAAATCGGAGCCCAGATCGGCGGAGTGCAGTCTGGAGATGTTTTGCTCCATCAACGAGAAACACAGCATCGTCGAGGTCATGTTTCTCAGTGAGTTCCTGCAGGAACCGTTCTGTCAGAGCGGTCGTGGTCGTCGAATACAGCCGTGTATGGAGTATATTGTTCGTCTCTGGATCGACAGCAGTGTACAGCCAATAGCGGTGTTCGTCAAGTCGAATCACCGTCTCGTCAAGCGCGACGTGATTCGGGTCCTCGTCAACTGCCGGCTGTAGATCGCATTTGTGAACCCAATCGTGGACTGCCTTGCGACTGCGCTCGACACCGAACTTCTCTAATTCTCGAACGGTATTCGAAAGCGAGAGTCCAGCAAGGTGGAGACGAATACCGAGTTCCATCAGCTGACGCGGTGTCCGCTCTCGCTTCACAAAACTCAAATCGATCCAGTCGCTACACCCGCTGAGGCGGTCGATTTTTGGCATGGACACCATAAAATCGCACCGCCTCACTTTTCACGCTTAACGAAACAGCGCCTGGCAGATATAGGTTTTTTATTCAACTACATTCCGAAACCAGCGAGTTGTAACGGTCTTTCACTAAGAGCGTCAAAATCAGTCTCGCATTGGGCTACGTGGTACCGAGTCGAAGAACCTCCCTCGACTTTGTGGCTTGCGAAATTGTCGGCACGTAACTCGTCAACCGCAGGACAGTGCCGTCTGCACTGAACGTCCCGCAAGGGCTCAATCTCTCGGGAGATGGTGTCTGGAACCGTGACCTCGTCGAGCGCGGCTTCGACAAGGTCACTTAGATACTCCGCAAGCTCTGGCGTCAGCTGTTGGTAAAAGTCACTTGGACGATTGTCACTGTGTTTATGGTCAGCATTTGAACGATGATCTTCCAAATCCATCATAGACGTACACCCCTCCCTGTCTATATTATGGCATACTACTAAAAATTTAATCCTCCCACTAATATTTATAAAATAACAAAATAACATGTGTGCTTGTTCTGCAAACACATTATGGCACTTACCATAGCGGTTAGCAACGGATCTCCCGCTACGGAGTGAATCGCGCTCGGTTAGCTAATCGCCTCGCTCGTCCGAAACTTTCCGCCAGACGCGCTCTTCGGTGAGTGGCATGTCGACGTGGGCGATGTCGAGCGCGTCACAGACGGCGTTTACGACGGCCGGGGGCGCTGCGATGGTACCGGCCTCGCCGATTCCCTTGACCCCGAGTGCGTTCAAGGGGCTCGGCGTGACCGTCGCGTCGGTCTCAATCGGGGGCAGGTCGGCGGCGCGCGGGACGCCGTAGCTGTCCATCGCGTCGGTCAAGAGCGTCCCGTCCTCGTCGTAGGCGACCTGCTCGTATCGCGCCTGGCCGATTCCTTGCGCGACGCCGCCGTGGACCTGCCCCTCGACGATTGTGGGGTTGACCCGCTCGCCGCAGTCGTCGACGGCGAGGTATCGTTCAATCTCCACGTCGCCGGTAGCGGGATCGACGGCGACAGTACAGGCGTGCGTACCGAAGGTGTACGCCGTTCCGTCGAGTTCGTAGAACGTCGTCGCCTCCAGCCCCGGCTCGAGGCCATCGGGAAGCCCCCTACTGTACGCCGCCCTGGCGACGGCCGCGAACGAAACCGTTTCGTCGCCGCGTGCGCCGGCTTCGACCGCCTCGGGACCGTCGGTTCCGGATACCGTAAACGCTCCATCGTCGTACGTAACTCGCCCCGGATCGACCTCGAGTTCGGCGGCCGCGATCCGGCGCGCCTTCGAGAGCACCGTTTCGGCGCTCGTGACGACGGCGTTACCGCCGACGATGGTCGACCGGCTTCCGAAGGTTCCCGTTCCGGTGGGGATCGCTTCGGTGTCGCCCTCGGAGACGTGGATTCGCCCGAGCGGGAGGGAGAGCGCGTCCGCGACGAGCTGGGCGTAGGTCGTCTCGTGGCCCTGTCCGTGCGAGTGGGTCCCCGCGTAGACTTCCACGTCGCCGTCGGGAAGCACGCGGACGAGCCCGCTCTCGAAGCCGCCGCCGGTGGACTCAACGTAGTTGGCGATCCCGACGCCGCGAAGACGGCCGTCGTTCATCTCTCCGTTCTCGACCTCCTTACCCGAGCTATCCCAGGTAGTCCCGGAGCGGTCGCGAAGGTCGTCGTACTCGATCGCCTCGAGCCCTTTTTCCATTGCGGATTCGTAGTCGCCCGAGTCGTACGTCGCCCCGACGGGCGTTTCGTACGGAAATGCGTCGGACGGGATGAGGTTCCGTCGCCGGAGTTCGGCGGGATCCATCTCGAGTTCGTCGGCGGCGACGTCGACCAGCCGCTCGGTGACGTATATCGCCTCGGGCCGGCCGGCGCCGCGGTAGGAGTGAATCGGCGCCGTGTTGGTGAAGACGGTGTGAGTTTCACAGTGGATCGCGTCGATCGCGTACTGACCGGCCAGCAGTCGGCCGTACCGGGCGGGCATCGAGGCGCCACTGCCGAGCCCGTAGCCGCCAACGTTGGCGTACGTTTCCGCGCTGAGTCCGCGGATCGTCCCGTCGTCGTCGACCGCCAGCGCTGCGGTGGTGCGGTGATCGCGACCATGTGCACCCTCGAGGTAGTTTTCGCTCCGCGTCGCGGTCCACTTGACCGATCGCTCGAGGTCGCGGGCACACCAGGCCGCCATCGCTTCGCCGGGATGGTGGTGGCCCTTGTGACCGAACCCGCCGCCGACGTGAGGCGAGACGACGCGGATCTCCCCTTCGCGAACGCCGAGCGTATGGGCCAGCTTCCGGCGGTGGCCGTGTGGCGACTGGCTGGTCATCGTGACGGTGAACCCGTCGTCGGGATCAAACTCCGCGACGGCCGCCCGGGGCTCGAGCGCGGAGGGGATCAGCCGGTTGTTCGTCAGGTCGATTTCGACCGTCCGATCGGCCGCCTCGAACGCGTCGTCGGTCGCATCAGCGTCACCCAATTCGGCGGACGTCGCGACGTTGTCCGGCGCACCCTCGAATATCTGTGGCACATTCGTATCGGTCGCCGCTTCCTGTGGGTCGACGACCGCCTCGAGCGGCTCGTACTCGACGTCGACCGCCGCAACACCGTCCCGTGCGCGATACCGGTCCTCGGCGACGACGGCCGCGACGGGCTGGCCGTGGTACCGAACGCGATCCGTCGCGAGCACCGGATGAGCCGGGATCTCCCCTTCCAGTCCCGAAAGCGGCAGTCGGCCCGGCGACGTCGATGCCTCGATATCGCCCCACGTGTACACGCCGAGTACGCCGTCCATCGCCTCGGCGGCCGACGTGTCGATCCCCTCGATAGTGGCGTGGCCGTGCTCGCTCCGGACGAACGCGAGGGAGACAGTTCCCGGTGGCTCGTGGTCGTCGGTGTACTCGGCACGGCCGGTCAGCAACGCGGCGTCTTCCCGGCGCTTTTCGCGAGATCCAGTGTACGTGCCATCCGTGTCACCCTCGGCGTCGTTAGCGTCCAGTTCGACTCCCCGCGCTGTATCCGACGATTCCGCGTCGCTCATCGTGGCTCACCTCCCTGACCGTTCGCTCGGCTGCCGGCCGGGCCGTCGGTGGGAGCGGCGGCGTCATCCTTCCCATCGGTCTTCGCGTCGTCGACGGCCGCCAGCACTGCCCGTTCGACGTCGGCCGGAAGGACGCTCACACGATACTCGCTCGAGGCGTGAACGTCGCCGCGTTCCTCCACCGTCAACTGCTCCCGTTCCCCGTCGACGGTAAGGGTGATCTCGTGATCTACCATTGAGCGACCCTTGGTGAGCGCGAACCTTGAAAGATCGCTTCACTGTGGACTTCATTCCATCCGTTTCGGTGAACCGAACTGATCAGCACAGGCCGCACATGTATCACAGGTCGTCTTAGCCGTCAATTAGATACTGTGCTCGCAACGGATACTGACATCCACCCACGGCTAAAGTCATGGGGTTCCCCCACTGGGAGTTGAACCCGCTGATGCTGTCTCCAGTTTCGAGTTCGGTTTGGGGTTAACTTCGAGGACGGAGCCGATGAGCGTTGCAGGGATTTCGTCGTTCGATTCGATTCCTAATCGGTCTCGGACCTCTTTCGGGAGCGTTACCCGTCCTCTATCGTCCACCGTGAGTGTAAGTTCCTCTCCGTGGTTCGTTTCAACTGATGATTTTCCCATTTTGACCACCTACTTCCCACTACTATGTTGACATTCAAAACTCCTGCGCTACTCTCGATATCGATACATTCGACCCGTAGTTCGTCTGTTTGATGCTGAAACAGATTCGAATACCGCCTTTGGAGGACTCGATCAGATCTCAAAAGATGGTCTATACGGGTTCGTGGTGGCACACTCACGGCACCGTCTCATCGACTGCTACCGGAACCCGGATTCTCGGTCACTGCGAGGTTCCAATGCCGGCCACGGAGAACGAGTCCTTCCGATGCCGAAGCGAGAGCCCCCGGTAACAGAGTCGTCACCGCGCGCATATGAGGTTCCAGCCCCAACAATCGGTACAATGAACCCCGAGTCCACGACGAAACTCTACAAAGCACCACGCACGGAGATTTCACAGAATCAGGGACGGTTTCGAATCCACTTCAACTTCCCCGGACACAACCATCCGAATCACGACGATCACGGATACGGCCCGCTCGCAACCGTCGTCGAGTCGTTCATGGATCCGGAGACGCTGATCTCGATGCATCCCCACCAGAACGAGGAGATCATCTCGTGGGTTCCCTCGGGCGTGATGCGCCACGACGACCGACAGGAAAACGAGCTGGTCACCGATTCCGAGCACCTGATGGTAATGGGCGCCGGCAGCGGCTTCTGGCACGAAGAACGCACGCTCGCGGATGACCCGCCGCTGCGGATGTTACAGATCTTCGTCCGTCCACACAGTCTCGATCTCCCGCCGACCATCCAGCACGAACCGATCGCTGATCCGGTCGCCAACGAGTGGCGGCATCTCTTCGGGCCCGAGGGCTCTGCCGCACCGCTGTCCGTGCGCAACGGCGTCCACTTCTACGACGTCCACCTCGAGGAGGGTGCCAGCGTCGACCTGCCATCGAAGGCCGACTGGGACACCTACTTCTACGTGTTCGAGGGGGCAGTGACGGCCGACGGTACGCACTTCGACGAGACGGAGAGCGGCCTGTTCGTCGACGGAGACGAACTGACGGTCACCGCTGAAACCGAGACGCTGCTCGTCGCGTTTTGTATCGATCCCGATGCGCCGATCACCCGACAGGGGACTATCGGTCGGTGAGGCTGTCAGGTGTCGGGAGGGGTCGCAATTGATCAACCATATGCAACGGCGCCTACCAGTCACCGATCGATACAAGGAACCTCCGACTCCGACGCGGAGGATATGGGGACTGTCCAAGAAAGACCCCGCTTCGTTTCCTTCCTAAGGGTTGCCTGACGGTGCCAGCGCGCCGGCCCAAATCGCCGACTTCGCTGGCATTTATGTCCACGAGCGACTGAGTGACAGTATGGCGGAACAACAGGTCGAAGTTGCCGGACCGATGGGTGCCTTCCGGCAGTTCTTCTCGCTTCAACGAGACGTACTGGTCCTCTCGTTGGCGATGTTTGCGTTCAGTCTCGGCTTCCAGATGACAAATCGATTCCTCCCAGAGTATCTTGTCTTCCTCGGTGCAACCGGGTTCATCGTGGGTCTGTTCGCCACGCTCGGAAACGTAATCGGGGCGGTCTTTCCGTACTACGGTGGGTTCGTCTCCGACCGCGTCGGATCACGGTATGCCTTGACGGTCTTCGGCTTTCTGTCGACGTTCGGATTTGCGATCTGGTTTGCTGCTGCCTATATTCCGGCGATCGACCTCGGCACGTTCGTCCTCGAGCCGTGGGTCTGGGTGTTCGTCGGTCTGTTGTTGGCCCAGTGCTGGAAATCGTTCGGAATCGGCGGTCACTACGCGATCGTCAAACAGGCCACCGAACCGAGCCGACTGGCTCGCGGGTTCGCCAGTACGGAAACGTTCCGACGAACAGCGTTCCTGATTGCGCCGCTGATCGTCGCCGCCCTCGTGGCCGACCAACTCATGCCCGGCTTCCTCTGGGTGCTCGTGATCGCCATCGTCTTTGCTATCCTCGGCACAATCGTACAGCACCTGTTGTACGAGACCGATACGGACACCGTCGGCAAAGAGTTCCAGGGCTTCGGCCAGATTCTCACCGATCTACGGGCGCTTCCAGAGCCGTTACACCCACTGTTGGTGGCAGACACGTTCGTTCGGTTCGCCAACGGGATGGTGTACGCGTTTTTCATCCTCGTGATCACGCAACTGATGGGGATCGGACTGACGGTGTCGCTTCCCGTGTTTGGCACGATCGATCTGTCGCCCGCCGCGTTCTTCGGCATTCTCCTGAGCGTCGAGATGTTTATCGCACTCGTTACGATGGCCCCCGCGGCCAAAATCGCCGAGTCCGTCGGACTCAAGCCGGTTGTCGGGCTCGGATTCTTGGTCTACGCCATCTTCCCCGCCATGCTGATCTTCGCGCCGGAAAACGCGTGGGTATTGATCGTGCTGTTCGCGTTCTCGGGACTGCGCTTCGCTGGGTTACCGGCTCACAAGGCACTGATCGTCGGCCCGGCCGAACGAGGCGCAGGGGGTCGAGTGACCGGGTCGTACTACTTCGTCCGCGGTGCGGTCGTGATTCCCAGCGGGGTACTAGGTGGGTTCCTGTGGGAGTACGTGGACCCGGAAATCTCGTTCACGATTGCATCGGTCATCGGGATGATCGGTGTCGCCTATTTCGTGATCTTCGGCGAGGAGTTCGAGGCCTACCAGTAGTTGGTAGATAGATGGGGGGTTGACCGCGGTTGTTCACGTCGTCAACTGATCGAAAAACTCACTGACTCGACGCTTGATTTCATCTCGTTGTGTTCGCGTTGCTTCGATATCATCGCCCGCAGGATGAGGCAGTTCCCACGTTTCGGCTTCGCCGTTTCAGTTTTCAGGCCGGAATTGATCGACTGAGCATCCTCTCGTGATGACGTAGTCAACATCCCTGATGTCGTCGGGAGAAATCTCTCGAGGAGTTCGGTCGCTGATATCGAGTCCCTCCTCTCGGAGTACGTCGATGACCTCGTCGTGGATGTGGTCGGCCGGATCGGTTCCACCGGTCACAATGTCCACATCGAAGTTACGTTGGTCTCGTTCGGCGAACGCTGTTGCCATCTGGCTTCGCCCCGCGTTTCCGACGCAGACGAACGCGAGTTTTGTCGTCATTATAATGAGGTTAGACCCCACTGTCAGTAAGACTTGGGCACAGTTCGATCGTTAGACCGTGGTATATTCACTTCCATGAGTTCGATGGAATCTGATCAGTCTCGCTGCTCGATTTCCCGGCGCCGCACCCGTCGCCGCCGGCAGCCACCTCGATTCGGTACCCGAGGGCGGCATCTTCGATGGGTCGCCGGCGTCTATGCCGCGCTCGAGGCGGAAGTAACGACAACTTTTTCCAGGCCGTTCGATCTCGAGCCGATGCCGATGGCCGATCGGTGCCGAGACGCGCTCCACGAGGCCGGAGACGCCCAGGCCGTAGAGACGATCGATCTCCACTTCGGCGCCGCACACGACACGATGCACGTCGCGTCCGTGACCGACGCGGGGATGCTGTTCGCCCCGTCGCGAGATGGGATTTCGCACAGTCCGCTGGAGTGGACGGACTGGGACGATTGCGCTGCGGCGACGACCGTCCTTACCGGCGCGCTGGCGCAACTCGTTGAGACGTGAGTTCTTCTCCTTCGGTTACACCATCCGGACACTGGTTTTTCAATTCGAGTCCGAGAGAACTAACTCATTTGAACCGTCTCCCGTCGGACGTTGCTGCATAATGATGTTCGAATTTCATCCTCCGTTCCGGTTCCACTACAGTCAAAAGAACACGCCGAGAAACCCAACCAGCGACCGGAGTTCCAATGAAATGGCAGTATCGTGACACCGTCCTCCTACTGTGTACGTGTGCGTTTTTCGTGACGTACTTCGCGAGACTTGCGTTCAGTCCCGTCGTTCCGTTCATCACTGATGACTTTTCGGTTTCGAACACCCAGATCGGGTTCGCGCTGTCGGGGATGTGGATCGCGTACGGACTGACGCAGTATCCGAGCGGGTTGCTCGCCGACCGGTTCGGGGAGAAACGAATCATCCTCCTGTCGGTCGGCGGTACGGCCGTACTGAGTTTTGTCGCCGCCGCGTCGCCGATTTTCGTCCTCTTTTGTCTGGGCGTCGCCGGAATCGGTGCAGTCGCCGGACTCCACTACACCGTCGCGTCGACGCTGTTATCGCGGACGTACGACGACACCGGAACCGCAATCGGTATCCACTCGCTCGGCGCACCCGCGGCCGGATTGATCGCCCCGATCGCTGCGGCCTGGGTCGGGGTTCGATACGGCTGGCGGCCTGCGGTTGCGCTCGTCGTACTGTGCGCACTCCCGATATTCGTGCTGTTTCTGTGGCGAGTGAACCCGACCGAGCCGCGTCGGCCCGATACGGAGTCCACGGATCGAAAAGTCGGTGGCTCATTCGTCTCGTTTCTCGTGCGGCCGACGATCGCGTTCTCTACGTGCGTCGCGATCCTCGCGATGTTCGCGATCAACGGACTGATCTCGTTTCTCCCGACGTTTCTCGTCGAATTTCACGGCTATACGCCTACGCTGGCCGGAATCGTCTTTTCGGCGTACTTCGTCGCCCGGGGCGGAACGCAGATCGGGGTCGGTGCCCTCTCGGACTGGTACGATCGCGATATCGTCATAGCGGGGTGTCTATTACTGGGGATGGTGGGCGTTCTGTTGTTCCTGCTCGATTCGGGCCTCTGGATCGCCTTCCTGGCCGTTTTCTTGTTCGGGACTGGAACGAGTTTTTTCGCGGCGCTGGAACCCAAGATGCTCGATAGATTGTCCGAGAGCGAGCGAAGTACCGGATTCGGCGTGTTTCGAACAGCCTACGTCGTCGGCGGATCGACCGGCTCCATCGGAGTCGGTGCGTTCGCGGATGCCCTCGGGTGGCACCGAACGTTTCTCATCCTCGCCGTTCTTTTCGCCGCTTCGTTCACCCTCGTTGCGATCAATCGACTCTTCAAACTCGGATACTGAGGGACTAACAGCGAAAATCTCGTTCTGTTAGGGTAGGGAGGAGTCGATACAGTCGCGTGGCGATCGATCGATGAGACGGGTTGCCGTCGTTGCGTATCAACCGTTGGAGAACAGGACGGTATCTTTATCCAATCGGCGCTATTTTTCGACCCATGGCTGTAGATGACACACACGCTATCAGGCGACTCAAGCACGAGTACTGTTTCGCTATCGACGCCGGGAACTACGAGGAGTGGGCGGCACTGTTCACCGAGGACGGCCGGTTCGTCCGTGACGACGGCTCTACCTACGAGGGTGCCGACGAACTCTACGAGTTCGCCAACGAACTATTCGATTCCGCCTTCGACCGCGTCGCTCACCTCGTCACCAATCCCGTTATCGATGTCGATGGCGACGACGCGACCGGCCAGTGGTACCTCTTCTTGCTGTTTCAGGACAACGATGGCAACGTCGGGTGGCGACAGGCGAAGTACAACGACCAGTACCGGAAGGTCGATGGGACGTGGAGAGTCGTCGAATCCGAGGTCACCTACGGCGTCCGCACCGACGACTGACGGTTGCCTTCGGCTCTACAGGCGATCAGGCAGAGGCCCCTGGGCTTGCCTCGAGGCAGTTCACTTCTCGACGATACTTGCAGGTTTAATCGTACACAGCACTCGAAATTGCACGGAATCTGCGTATCACACAAATCTCTCTGCAATTACAATAGGTACCCACTTGAAAATTTGTGTCTATTTAACAATAGGTGGCTATTGTAGCGCTGGTCTCGTCCGAATCAGTCTACGGTGGTTTCTCGCCTAATCCTGGTCTTCCGGTGTCGAGAGCGATGTCCCATGCTGATTCACCCGTCCGTGCGCCGTGCCGATTTACCCGAACCGATTCGCCCTCCCCTCGGACAAGGACTCCGTCTTCGCCTTGGATGTTGATACTGTCGGCGTGTGACTCCGTGTCCAGCAGAACGGATAGAGTTGCCTGCCGGTTTCATCACGTATATCTGTATATTTCGGCTGTCCGATTAATAGAGCTCGAATGCGCTGGCACTATCGGACGACGGTACTCGCGTTATGTCTCCTCGCGTTCTTTGTCACTTACTTATCACGAATGGCGATCAGTCCGGTCATCCCGTTCATCGCCGACGACTTCGATGTCTCCAACACGCAGATCGGGTTCGCACTGTCGGGCATGTGGCTCGCCTACGGGCTCTCGCAGTTCCCGAGCGGCGTCCTCGGTGACCGATTCGGGGAAAAGCGGGTCATACTCGTGGCCGTCGGCGGCACGGCCGCTGCCAGTCTACTGCTCGCGTTCGCACCCGTGTTCGCCGCGTTCGTCCTCTTCGCCGTCTTTCTCGGACTGGTCGCAGGGCTGCACTACACCGTCGCGGTGACGCTGTTGTCGCGGACGTACGACGAACTGGGACGGGCCGTTGGCATCCACTCGATGGGCGGCCCGCTCGCGGGGCTGGTCGCCCCCGTCGTGGCGGCGCGGGTCGGCGTTCGGTTCGGCTGGCGGCCGGCGGTAGCGCTCGCACTCGTCGTCGGACTGCCGGTGTTCGCGCTGTTCGCCTGGCGGGTCCGGCCGACCGAGCCGCGACGGCCCGCACAGCCGATGCGCGAGCGGTTCGAACTCGATGCCGTGGTCGAACTCGTCTCGAGACCGCCGATCGCGTTCACGCTCGTGATCGCCATGCTCGGGACGTTCGTCGTGCAGGGCCTGCTCACGTTTCTCCCGACGTTTTTCGTCGCACACCACCGCTACTCGGCGACCCAGGCCGGCGTCGCCTTCTCGGCGTTTTTCGTCGTACGGACGGTGGGCCAGTTCGTGCTGGGCGAGTTCTCCGATCGATACGGCCGCGACCTCGCGATCGGTGCATCGATGCTCGGCGGGGCGGTCGGCCTGTTCGGGCTGGTTGCCGGCGCGAGTTCGGTCGTGATCGGCGCTTCCGTGATCCTCGCCGGGTTCGGCTCGAGTTTCTTCGCGGCGATCGATCCGCGCTTTCTCGACCAGCTCGGGCACGCCGAACGCGGTTCGGGCTTCGGACTCGTTCGGACGGTGTACACCGTCGTGGGCTCCGCCGGCTCGGTCGGCGCGGGGTTGTTCGCGGATCTGTTCGGGTGGGGGGCGTCGTTTCTGATACTCGCCGTTCTGTTCGCGATCACGTTCGCCGCGCTCGCCGGTAATCGGTTGCTCGAGCTCGGTTACTGACCGTGCAGTTCGTCGTCGCTATGGCGGCCGAATCGGTGGACACCGGGACGCCGAAATTAGCGCCGGTCTTGGCTCCTCTCCACATGACGGACATTCAACTCGCACCGGTCCGATTTCGGAACCCTTGAGGTCTCCTGTCGGAAACACCGACCGTGTCCCGATCTCGACTGTTCGCCTCCCTCTGTGGACTGGTCTTTCTCCTCAATCTCGCCAGAATCATCTTCGCACCGCTGCTGGACGTCATCATCGCGGAGTTTTCGATCGGCGAGGCGACCGCCGGACTCCTCGTCACGCTCGCGTGGGTCGGGAGCGCGTTCCCCCGCTTACCGACGGGATGGCTCCTGACGAAAGTCCCCAGACACTCCGTCGTGATCGGGTCAGGAGCGATTCTTGCGGTCGCCGCCGGGTTCGCCGCGACCGCGACGTCGGTCCGCCACCTCATGGTCGGTGCCTTCCTGATGGGTGTCGCCTCCGGCGTCTACTTCGTCTCGGCGAACCCGTTTTTGAGCGAGTTGTACCCGGACCGCGTCGGCCACGTGATCGGCATTCACGGTGCCGCCAGTCAGATCGCCGCGGTAATCGCCGCTCCGCTCGTGGTGCTTACGCTCCTCGTCGACTGGCGACTCTCGCTGTGGGCGATCGCCGTCGGTGCGGCGGTGGTGACGGCGTACACGGGACTCGCCGCAGCGCGGACCGAGTTGCCGCGGGCGGGAATCGAGGATCGAAACTTCGTCGCCGGTGCGCTGTCGGAGTGGCGGATCATCGTGACCGCGCTGGCGATCGTCGGCATCGCGTCGTTCATCTGGCAGGGCGTGTTCAACTTCTACGAGCTGTACATGCAGTCGAAGGGACTCTCCCCTCGAGCGGCGGGATTGATGCTGACGATCGTTTTCGCCGCCGGGATTCCCGCGTTTTACTTCGGCGGTGACCTGGCCGATAGGCTGCCGCGCGTGCCGTACCTGCTCGGCATCGTCGGGACGTTCGCCGGGACTCTGCTCGTGTTGACGACCGTGAACGGGCTCTTCGGATTGATCGTGATGTCGGGGGTCATCGGCTTCGTCATCCACGCGCTGTTTCCGGCGACGGATACGTTCCTCCTCGATACGCTCCCGGACTCGACGCGGGGGAGCGCCTACGCCGTGTTCAGCTCCATGTGGATGTTCACGCAGGCGCTCGGGTCGTTCGCGCTGGGCATTTTTATCGAGGACGGCTACTCCTACGACGCGGTGTTCGTCGGCGCCGCGCTCTTCCTCGGGGCGACGACTCTCGGTCTCGTCGTCCTCGAGCGAACGGGGCGCCTGCCGAGTTGAACCGGCGCATGAGCGCCCGGTCCTCCGCACCCCGTTTTCTGCCGCACGACCCGGGCGTTTCGAACGGCAGTGACTACGGGGCTGCAAGGAGCGCTTCGAGGTTCTCGAGCGTAACGAGCGACCAGTTTTCGCCGACTTCCTCGTCGAGTCCGTCGACGAACCCGCTTTTCGAGAAGAGGGCGAACTGTTCGTCCCGCGTCCCCGACCCCCACCGGACGCTTTCGGCCTTCGCTCGAAGACGCTCGACGAGCGAGCGGCCGACGGGTTCGGCGGTCCACTTGCACTCCGCGAGCAGGATTCGATCGTCGTCGGGCGCGAGGCCGACGATATCGACTTCCTCCTCGCCGTACCACCATCGGCCGACCTCGGAGTACGGATCGATGTCACCGCGTCGGATCGCTTCCCAGATCCCTTCCTGACAGACGTCCTCGAACGTGGTTGCGACGTGGGAGGGGAGATCTGGTTCGATGGTTCCGTCGAAGACGACCGTCGGCGCTTCTTCGATGCTGGAACGGTTCGGTTCGACGTATCGGAACCAGAAGCGCAGGAACTCGTCGGCGACGCGATACCGGGAGCGTTTGGACTTCTTTCCGGACGCGGTGACCGGTACGTCGCGGTCGATGAGTCGGAGGCGTCGGAGCGTCTGGAGGTATTTCGACAGCGGCCCCGGATCGATTCCCGTCGCCCCCGAAATCTCGTTCGGCGTCGTGTGGCCCAGTGCAACCGCCTCGAGAATGCTCATGTATCGCGCAGGATTCCGCAACTCGGTGCGCAACAGGAACTCCGGCTCGTTGTAGAGGACGGCCGTCGGCGAGAGGATCCGCCGCTGGATGTTCTCGGCGAGCGATCGGTCGTAATCGAAGAGCGTGAGGTACATCGGCGTCCCGCCGGTGACCGAGTACGACCGAATCGCCGCCTCGAGGTCGTACGAAATGACGTCTCGTGCCTGTCGGAACGAGAACGGCTGGAGATCGATCTGGCCCGTTCGACGGCCGTACAACGGACTTTCGTGGCCGAGGACCTCGGATTCCATCGTGCTCACGCTCGAGCCACAGAGCACGAGCATGGAGTCGGTGTCTCGAAGCTGTTCGTCGACGAACGCCTGGACGTACGACGGCACCGAGTCGTTCGCTTCGACCAGATAGGGAAACTCGTCGATGACGACGATGCGGTCCTCCGAAGCGAGCCGGTCGCCGAGATACTCGAACGCGTCATCCCAGCCGTCGATGCGCGGGACGCGGTCGCCGAAACTGTCGGCGACCTGCTCGACGAACTTCTCCCGCTGACGGTGTTCGGCTTCTTGAGCCGCGAGGAAGTAGATATGCGGCCGATCAGTGCAGAACTCTTTGAGAAGTTCCGTCTTCCCGACACGGCGTCGCCCGTAGACGACGTAGAAATCGTGGCCAGGGGAGTCAGCGGCCGTCTCCAGCGCCGCGAGTTCGTCGTCCCGGTCGTAGAAGGTCATACTCTGGCTAATGATTACTACGATAATGATCTTACGTGTTTCGGTGAGTCATCGGTTCTCTATCACGGGAGCCTCCGATCACCGTACCGTTCGACCGGTTTCGGAAGAGGAACCATTATACGCTATCGCTAGGAGTAGACGGTGTGAGCCAATCGGCTACCAGTGGAGACTGTCTCCATTACATCGACGGTGAGTGGACCGACGGGAACGGGTCCGAGACGTTCTCGAGCGTAAATCCCGCGACGGGCGAGACGCTGGCGACGTTCCGGCGCGGGACGGCCGACGACGTCGACGACGCCCTCGAGGCCGCCGAAGACGCCTTCGAGGAGTGGCGTGCCCTGTCCTACATCGACCGCGCGGAGTACCTCTGGGAGATCTACCACGAACTGCGGGATCGCCACGAGGAACTCGGCGCGACCGTCTCGAAGGAGTGCGGGAAGGAAATCTCCGAAGGCAAGGCGGAGGTGACCGAAGCCTGGCACATGGTCGAATGGGCCGCTGCGAACGCCCGCCATCCCCACGGCGACGTGGTGCCGAGCGAGGTCGCCTCCAAGGACGCCTACATGCGCCGCAAGCCCCGCGGCGTCGTCGGCTGTATCACGCCGTGGAACTTTCCCGTCGCGGTTCCGTTCTGGCAGATGGCCATCGCACTGGTCGAGGGGAACACGATCGTCTGGAAGCCCGCCGAACAGACGCCGTGGTGCGCCCAGATCGTCGCCGAGATGATGGACGACGCCGGGATTCCCGAGGGCGTTTTCAACGTAGTTCAGGGCTACGGCGCCGCCGGCGCCGCCATCGTTGAGGACGCCCGGGTCGATACGGTGCAGTTTACGGGCTCTGCGGATGTCGGCCACGAAATCGCGGGCAAAGTCGGCGGCGAACCCGGCAAACTCGCGGCCTGCGAGATGGGCGGGAAGAACGGGATCATCGTCACCGAGGAAGCCGATCTCGATATCGCCGTCCACGCGGCCGTGATGTCGAGTTTCAAAACGACCGGCCAGCGCTGCGTCTCGAGCGAGCGCCTGATCGTCCACGAAGACGTCTACGACGAGTTCAAAGCACGGTTCGTCGAGATTGCAGCGGACGTCGCCGTAGGTGATCCGCTCGAGGAGGACACGTTCATGGGTCCCGCCATCGAGGCGGGTCACGTCGAGAAGATCCGCGAGCACAACGAACTGGCCGTCGAGGAGGGGGCCGACGTGCTGGTCGACCGATTCGAACTCGGCGACGAGGAGATACCCGAGGGCCACGACGCCGGCCACTGGGTCGGTCCGTTCGTCTACGAGATCGAGTACGATACCGACCTGCGCTGTCTCAAAGAGGAGTGTTTCGGCCCGCACGTCGCCCTCCTCGAGTATTCGGGGGATATCGACCGCGCGCTCGAGATCCACAACGATACGCCGTACGGACTCGCCGGAGCCATCATTTCGGAAGACTACCGCCACCTCAACCGGTTCCGCGACCGGGCCGAAATCGGTCTCGCGTACGCGAACCTCCCGTGTATCGGTGCGGAGGTCCAGTTGCCCTTCGGCGGCGCGAAAAAGTCCGGCAACGGCTACCCGAGCGCCCGCGAGTCCATCGAGGCCGTCACCGAACGCACCGCCTGGACGCTGAACAACTCCAAGGAGATCGAGATGGCCCAGGGGCTGTCGGCCGACATCACGACGACCGACTCGTAGTCCAGGACGGCAGCTGAGGGTCCGTGTTTCCCGCTCTCTCTTCGATCCAGTGTTGGCACACCTCAGTAGGCGCTGCTTCGGAGTCGTCGTCGCTGCTCCGTCGCCGTCACCGCTTTCTCGCCGCTCGCCTCGAGATGACCGCAACTGCTTCCAGCGGAGCGAACTGTCGAGAACCGACGCTACCGCCGACCGCGAACGTCCGTCCGGTCGGGGAACGGGGACTCGAGCGCGGCCGCGAGCACGTCGGCGGTCTCCTCGACGTCGGCGAGCTCGATCAGCTCAACGGGCGAGTGGGTGTACCGACAGGGGACGGCGATCGCGCCGGCGTGGCGGCTGCGACCGGCGCTCTGAAACTCCGTGGCATCGGTCGTCCCACCGATCATGAGGTCGTGCTGGAGTGGAACGTTCGCGGTCTCGCCGGCTCGCTTGAGCCACTCGAGGGTCTGTCTGTCGACGAGGACGCCGCCGAAGAGGTACTCGGAAGTGCCGTCGCCGAGTTCGACGACGGGTCCCGAGCCGAGTTCGACGTCGACCGAGCGCTCGCCGTCGGTGGGGTAGTCGTCGGTCGGAAAGATCTCGAGGGCGACGGCGACGTCGGGATCGACGTCGTGCACCGCGGCGCGGGCGCCCCGAAGGCCGACCTCCTCCTGGACGGTCGCGACGTAGTGGACCGTTCTGTCTGGGTCGGCGGCGCGGGCGACGGCGACGAGAATCGCGAGGGCGATCCGGTCGTCGAGCGCCCGACCTGTGATCCGGCCGTTTGCGAGGTCGGTCAGTTCGCGGTCCCAGGTCGCCTGATCGCCCGGTTCGACGTTTAGGTTCGCGACCTCGTCTCGGCTCCGCGTGCCGAGGTCGATGTGGAGGGTCTCGGGGAGCGCCTCCTTCTCCTCGTCGTCCATGAAGTGTCGCGGCTTCGCGCCGATGACGCCCGGCACCGCGTCCGGGCCGACGCGGACGTGCTGGCCGAGCAGGTAGCCCCGGTAGTGGCCCCCGAGCATCGAAAAGGAGCAAAGCCCGTCGTCGGTGATCCCGTCGATCAGGAACGCGAGTTCGTCGGTGTGGGCGGCGAGCATGATCTCCTCGCTACCCTCGCCGTCCTCGTTCTCCCCATCGCCGTCTTCGTTCGTCCCGTCGCCGTAACTCGTGGCGACCACGTTCCCCATCGCGTCCCACGAGATCTCGTCGACGTGGGGCTCGATTAGCTCCTCGAATACGCGAGCGACGCGATACTCTCCGCCGGGTCCACCGCGGGCAGCAACGAGTCGGTCCAGTTCGGTTCGGTCGATCTCCATGGGTGGCGTGCTCGGTCGACGACGGTAGCTTTTGGGGCGGCGGCACGCGGTTCCCGTTCGGATGACGAGTGACGGCATCGCGTACACGCCACGCAGGAGAACCCATCGAAAGCATCAAACCGCCCTCTCATATCAGTCGACTCGACGCGATGGCATCAAGAGACGATCGACGAGACGCCCGCACGGAGCTCGATCGGACGACCGGCGACGGGACGCGCGTCGGGTTTTTCGGGTCGCTGGTTCCGGCGGGGCTCGCGTACCGAGCGCTCGAGTGCTCGCTCGAGGCCCCGGATCGGATCGTCGTCGGTCGACAGACGCCGTTCCGATTTCGCGTCAGGAACCGGTTGCCGACGAGCGTCGTGCTCGACCTCCCGACGAGCAGACCCTGGGGGTGGACCGTCGACGGTCTCCCGGAGGCGGGGGTCGGCCGGTTCGATCCGCCGGCGGCGAGTTCCCAACTCGCGTTCGGGCCGCGGGAGCGGCGAACGTTCACGGGCCACTGGGACGGGCACGTTCGCCAGCGAGCAGATGGCCGGGACCGCTGGTCGCCCGTCCCCGGCGACCGTGAACTAATTGTGTATCTCGCGGTCGACGACTGGCGAAAACGGGGCGTTTACACAGCGCAGACGGTCAGGATCGAACGAGCGTAGTTCACCCTCGTTGTTCTCCTCTAGTATGATAGGGAACGGCTATTTTCCCCTAGTGAAGAGAGTTCGAGGCACACGTGAGGACTGTTCGCAATGCGCAATAAACTCAGCACACCAGATTTGAATCGGCGTCGGTTCGTCAAGTCGATGGCGGCCGCCGGCACCGCCGGGCTGTTCGCCGGCTGCATCGGCGCGGATCCAGACGGCGACGGCGCGGGAACGTTCCGGATCGCCACGTCCGACGAGGTGGAGACGTTCGACCCCCGGATGAACCAGATGGCGTGGTACACCACCGCCGCACACTACCTGTTCGACTCGCTACTCATGATGGAGCCGGACGGCAGCGGGACGGTCCCGCACCTGGCCGACGGCGAACTCGAGGAGATCGACGAGACGACGTTCGTCGCCGACATTCGAGACGACGTCACCTTCCACGACGGATCGCAGCTGACGGCCGAGGACGTCGCCTACTCGCTCAACTGGGTTCGCGATCCGGACAACGACTCGCCCAACCTCGCGAACGTCGAGTTCCTCGACACCGTCGAGGCGACCGGCGAGTACGAGGTCACCATCCACCTCGAGTACCAGTCGGCGCTGATGGAGTCGGTACTCGCGGACATGAACGCGGCGATCGTTCCGAAGGACGCCGCAGAAGAGATGGGTCAGGAGGAGTTCGGCCAGAACCCGATCGGTAGCGGACCGTTCGAACTCGCGAACCACGACCCCTCCTCGACCGTCGAACTCGAGGCCGTCGACGACTACTTCCTGGGCGAGCCCGAACTCGACGGGCTCGAGTACCGCATCATCCCCGAGACGGAGGTCGGGTTCGTCGAACTGGCCGACGGGACGATCCACCAGTCGGGCGTGACGGAGGCGCTGCTCGACGAAGCCGAGGGCGACGAGAACGTCGACGTCTATCGGCTCGACAACTTCGACTTCCAGGGGTTCGTCGTCAACTGCCTGGAGGGGCCGTTCGAGGACGTCAGGGCGCGCGAGGGGCTCCACCACCTCGTCGACTACGACGACCTGCTGACGGGCGCTGTCGGCGAACTTGGCACCCGGAACTGGGGCCATATGCCCCAGGGCGTGATCGACGCCTGGGGATTCCCCGCCGGGGAGTGGGAAGACGAGTACTACCCGGCGCAGGACCACGACCGCGCGCTCGAACTGTTCGAGGAGGCGGGCATCGGCACCGACTTCGAGGTCGACATCACCACGCGGGCGGGCGAGTCGATGCGCGGTCGGGCCACCGTCCTGCAAAACGAGTTCGAAGAGGCCGGCATCGACGCCACGGTCAGCGAGGTCTCCGACGGCGAGTGGCTCGACGACCTCGACCAGGGCGGCTTCGACATCACCACCTACGGCTGGGGCGGCAACGACGACCCGGACGGCTACTACTACTATATGTTCCGGGACCTCGAGAACGACGACGGCGGCATGAGCGACGACGTCGTCGGCCACTCCTCGATCGGCTACCTCCACGAGGGCGCCCGAGAGCGCGGCGACGAGGACGTGCTCTCTGACCTCGAGCGACTCGACGAGATCGTCCGCGAAGCGCGGATGACGGTCGACCGCGACGAGC
Organism: Natronorubrum marinum; assembly: GCF_052040125.1. Taxonomy (NCBI): domain Archaea; kingdom Methanobacteriati; phylum Methanobacteriota; class Halobacteria; order Halobacteriales; family Natrialbaceae; genus Natronorubrum; species Natronorubrum marinum. The sequence continues at coordinate 283,402 of NZ_JBPPFV010000004.1, read as the reverse complement.
GCTACGAGTACTACGTCGAGGCCGTCGAAATCCTGATGCCGCTGTATCCGGTGCTCGGCGTGTACTCCGCCTCGAGTGCGACCGGCGTTCACACGGACGTCGAGGGGTACGAGCCGACCGAGTTCGGCAATCAGGAGGTCTTCAACGACTGGCAGTCGGCGCGGATCGACGACTGACGACCGACGCCGTGAATCGAAATACGACGCCTTCGCACAATGGGACTGTTTAGATACACCCTCCGACGGTTCGCCCAGCTCGTGCCGGTGCTGTTCGGCATCGTCACGCTGACGTTCGTTCTGATGCACGCGCTGCCGGGCGATCCCGTCCGGCTCTGGCTCGGCACCGAACCGGGCCAGGAGCTGGCCGACGAGATGATCGAAGCCCACGGCTTCGACAGACCGCTCTACGAACAGTATATAGACCACCTCTGGCGGCTCGTCCAGGGCGACCTCGGCCAGTCGTTCGTCTACAACCGACCGGTGACCGACCTCATCTGGGAGCGCATGGAGCCGACGCTCGTCGTGATGGGGCTGTCCTACGTCGTGGCGCTCCCGGTCGCCATCGGACTCGGCATCTACGGGGCTGCTCGCCACAACGAAGCCGGCGACCACGTCTCGAGATTCGCCGGTCTGGCCGGCATTTCGACGCCGAACTTCTGGCTGGCGCTGATGCTGATCTACGTCATGACGTACCACCTCGGACTCCTTCCCGCGTCGGGGTACACGTCGCCGTTCGTCAATCCGATCGAGTCCGCGACGCTGCTCGTCATGCCCGTGTTGACGCTCGCGACCGCACAGACGGCGCTGCTCATGCGAATGACGCGCTCGAGCATGATCGAAGAGCTCCGCTCGGAACACGTCGAGACCGCACGCGCCTACGGCATTCCGGAGCGAAAAATCATGGTGCGTCACTCGTTTCGAAACGCCCTCCTGCCGCTGATCACGATCGTCGGGCTCCAGCTGTCGACGCTGCTCGGCGGCAGCGTCATCGTGGAAGAGATCTTCGCCATCCCCGGTCTGGGACGGCTGTTCTTCGACTCGATCATCGACCAGGACTACTCCGTCGCCGTCGGCGTCACGCTGTTCTTCTCGACGCTGTTCCTGATCGGGGTCGTGCTCACCGACATCGCCTACGCCTACATCGATCCACGGATCAAATATGACTGACACACCCACCACGAGTTCGACCGTTCGCCACCCGACACCCGTTCGAGGTGAGGCGAGATGAGCCAGGACGGCAGTCGTGTGACGGGCGCGGAGTTCGACGCCAGAAGCGGGTTCGTCACGACGCTTCTGAAGCTCAGACACAGTCCGACCTCGCTCGCCGGTCTCGGTATCATCGCGGTGCTCATGCTGATGGCGGTGTTCACGACGATCGATAGCTTCGTCTTCGATCGGGCGATGATCACGTGGCTCCACGCGGATCCCTACGCGATGGATCAGACCATGCGATACGACGGTCCCTCGAGGGCGCATCCGTTCGGAACCGATCGGTACGGACGCGACATCCTGTCCCGAATCGTCTACGGGAGCCGAACGGCGCTCGCCATCGGTATCCTCGCGGTCGGGATCAGCTTCGTCGGCGGGATCGTCATCGGCGCCGTCTCCGCCTACTTCGGCGGCTACGTCGACGACGGCCTGATGCGAACGGTCGAGGTCCTGTACGCGATCCCCGGCCTCGTCCTCGCGATGATCTTCATGGCGATCTTCGGCCCGAGCATCTACAACCTCTTCATCGCCTACGGCATCGTCGGCATCCCGGCGTACGCGCGGGTGATGCGCTCCGAAGTGCTCTCCCTGCGCGATCGAGAGTACGTCGAGGCGGCGAAACTCGCCGGGCTCCCGCGACGGACGATCCTCTTTCGCGAGATCGTTCCGAACGGGCTGGCCCCGGTCATAGTACAGGGGACCCTTTCGATGGGGACCGTCATCATCGGCGCGGCCGCGCTGTCGTTCCTCGGCTTCGGCGTTCAGCCGCCGACGGCCGACTGGGGCCGGATGCTCGCGGACGGCCGAACGGCGCTGCTCGTCGCCTGGTGGGTCGCGCTGTTCCCCGGAATAATGATCTTCCTCACAGTCATGGGATTCAACATGCTCGGCGACGGACTACGAGACGTAATGGACCCGAAGATGACCGTCGAAGACGTCGGAATCGACGACTTCGATATCGACGACCTCCCGACGGAACCCGACCACGAGTACGGGTTCGGTGACCTCGAGGACGGCGGCCGACAGCCGGCCAGCACGGACGGCGGCTCGAGTGCGCCCGACGGCGGTGATCGCCCGTGAGCCTCCTCGAGGTGGAAGATCTCCGGACGTACTTCTTTACGGCCGACGGGATCGTCCAGGCCGTCGACGGCGTCAGCTTCGAGGTCGACACCGGCGAGTCGTTGGGAATCGTCGGCGAGTCGGGCGCCGGAAAGAGCGTCGCGGTCAAGAGCATCATGGGCCTGATTCGCGACCCCGGACGGGTCGTCGACGGAAGCATTCGCTTTGACGGCCGCGAACTGACCGATCTCTCCGAGCGCGAACTCAGGCGGGAGATTCGCGGCAACGAAATCGCGATCATCTTCCAGGACGCCATGTCGGCGCTCAACCCCGTCTTCACCGTCGGAAGCCAGATCGAGGAAGTCATCGTCGAGAACACGGACCGTTCGCCGAAGGAGGCCCGCTCGCGGGCGATCGAACTGCTCGACGACGTCGGCATCCCGGACCCCGAACAGCGAATCGACGAGTACCCACACCAGTACTCCGGGGGGATGCAACAGCGAGCAATGATCGCGATGGCGCTGGCCTGCGATCCGCGGCTCATTATCGCCGACGAGCCGACGACGGCGCTCGACGTCACGATTCAGGCCGGCATCCTCGACCTGTTCGACGACATCCAGGAGAAGTACGAGACGAGCATGGTGTATGTCACGCACGACCTCGGCGTCGTCCGGGAGGTGTGTGACCGCGTCGGCGTGATGTACCTCGGTAACATGGTCGAGTGTGCGCCGTACGACGAACTGTACCGAAACCCGAAACACCCCTACACGCAGTCGCTGCTCAACTCGGTGGTGACGCCCGACGAGACGCTAGACGAGATCGACCCGATCGGCGGAACGATGCCGAGTGCGGTCTCACCGCCCTCCGGCTGTCGATTCCGAACGCGGTGTCCGGCCGCCTTCGACGACTGCTCGACGGCGACGCCGCCGACGTACGACGTCGGCGAGGCCGATTCGCACGAGGTTGCCTGCCTCCTCTACGACGAGACCGTCTCGCGAGCGGAGCCGGCGTTACACGAGTCGGCGACGGATAACGACTCCACGGAGTCGGGAGGGACTGCGGATGATTGAGATGGGACGACCCCAGCGGACGACTGGGATGAGAGACGACCGACGATTTACTGAGCCAGCACGGAGCCACGCATGAGTACGACCGACCAGCGCGACACTGACGACAGAACCAACCGCGTCGACGGCCAAGAGCCGCTGCTCGAGGTCGCCGACCTGAAAAAACACTTCCCCGTCCACTCCGGGCTCTTCGCCTCGGTGCGGTTCGACCGCGACTCGGACGGGTTCCCCGTCCGCTTCGACGAGTCGAGCGTGAAAGCCGTCGACGGCGTGAACTTCTCGATCGAACCCGGGGAAACTCTTGGCGTCGTCGGCGAATCCGGCTGTGGTAAATCCACGCTCGCCCGGACGATCGTCGGACTCGAGGAGCCGACCGCCGGCGAGGTTCGCTTTGACGGCGAACGGACGGACGAGATCGACGAATCCGAATTCCGAAAGCGGACGCAAATGGTGTTTCAGGACCCCCAATCCAGTCTGAACGGTCGCCGGAAGATCGGCCACATTATCGAGGATCCGCTCGAGGGGGCCGGCTGGGAGAAATCCCGGCGACAGGAGCGCTCGCTCGAGTTGCTCGAGCAGGTGGGTCTCAAGCGCGAGTACTACGACCGGTATCCACACGAGTTCTCGGGCGGCCAGCGCCAGCGGATCAACCTCGCCCGGTCGCTGTCGATCAACCCCGACCTCGTCATCGCGGACGAACCGGTTAGCGGGCTGGACGTCAGCGTGCAGGCTCAGATCCTCAACCTGATGGACGACCTCCAGGAGGAGTACGGCCTGACGTACCTCCTCATCTCGCACGACTTGAGCGTCGTTAGATACATCGCCGACCGGGTCGCCGTGATGTACCTCGGCGAGTTCGTCGAACTGTCGCCGACGGAGGAGCTGTTCGCCGACCAGCACCACCCCTACACCAGGTCGCTGTTGCGCTCCGTCCCGAACCCGGATCCGGATCAGCCGGGCGTTCAGTCGGTGCTCGGCGGCACCGTTCCGAGCGCCTCGAACCCGCCGCGGGGCTGTCGCTTCCACACCCGCTGTCCCGATTTCATCCTCCCAGACGGCTTCAGCAGTGATGGGTACGAGGCGTACGAACGGCTCCTCGCCGACGTCCGCGACCGGACGATCGATGCCGACGCGGATGGCCCGAACGCCGTTTTCGACGCCTATCTCGGCCAGACGGACGGCGTCCCGCCCGCGGCACGCGGGGACGCCGAACGCGCGGTTGAACGTGCGCTCGAGGGCGAGTGGGCGACCGCTCGAGAGGCCCTCGAAGCCCACGAGTCGATCTGCCAGTCGACGCTGCCGGCACTCGAGTCGACGGCTCCGGACCGCGTTGCGGCCTGTCACCTCGAGGTCGACGAACGAGGTGACGATCGTGAGCCTTGAGGAACGGACAGACGTGCGGACTCACGTCGAATCGGCGCTGCCGGATCCGGATCGTATCAGTGCGAGCGTCTACGCCGTCGATCTGCGGACGGGCGAGCCGATCGTCGCGATCGATCCCGAAGTGCCGCTGTTGCCGGCCTCGAACGCAAAGCTCGTCACGGCGGCGCGGGCGTTCGCGGAACTCGGCCCCGCCTACCGGTTCGAGACGACGCTCCACGCGATCGGCGAGATGAGAGACGGCCACCTCCTCGGGGATCTCGTGTTGACCGGCCGGGGCGCACCGGACCTCTCGCAGGCGGATCTGATGACGCTCGCCGACGGGGTCGCCGCATCGGGGATCGACACCGTCGCCGGCGAACTCGTCGTCGACGCCTCGGCGTTCGACCGCGAGTCGCTCGGTCCGGGCTGGACGTGGGACGACGGCCAGTTCGCCTACGGCGCCAAGAGCACGCCGCTGGCGGTCGAGCGAAACACGGTCGATATCACCGTCAGCCACCGCACCGATTCGGTAACGGTCGATGCGTCGCCCACCTCCGAAATCGTGCGGATCGAGTCCGACGTCGAGACCGGGGAGCGCGAACGACTCGAGGTGTACAAGAAACGCGCCTCCGAGATCATCCGCGTCGAAGGCGAGATTCCGCCCGGCGAGACGGCGGTCGAAGCCAGTCCCGTCGACGATCCCATGATGCACGCGAGTTCGCTCCTGCAGGACGCCCTCGAGGCGAACGCGATCGATATCGACGGCTGGACGCGAATCGAACACGACCCCGTCGAAACGGACGGACTTCCGTGTGCGGCCGTCGAATCGGCACCGCTGTCGACGCTGGTACGGGAAATGCTCGTCAACTCGGACAACTTCGTGGCCGAACAGCTCGCGCGGACGGTCGCGCTCGAACTCGAGGGCCAGGGATCGTGGGGAACCTGGGAGGAGCACGCGAACGCCTTCCTCTCCGAGCGCGACGCCGACGCCGTTCGACTGCGCGACGGGTCGGGGCTGTCGCGATACAACCTCCTGTCGGCCGCGAGCGTGAGCGCCGTCCTCGAGTGGGCGCTCGAGCAGCCCTGGGGCGAGCAGTACCGCCAGTCACTGCCGCTCGCCGGCGTCGAGGGCACCGTCGAGAACCGACTCGCGGACGTCTCGGCTTCGGTCAGAGCGAAAACGGGGACGCTGACCGGCGTTCGGACGCTCTCGGGCTACGTCGAGGACCAAGACGGTGAACCCGCGATCGTCTTCTCCTGTCTCCTCTCGAATCTCACCGGCGACCTCGAGGCGACGGCGACGGACCGGATTGACGAACTGGTCGGCGAGATTGTCGCTGGGACCGACCTCGAGTAGTAGACCCCGTTCGAAACTGACCGTCCGCTTTCGAGAACGGCGGAACGCGACCGGAAGCGAGCTTGTACTCGTACCAACGAATTCGCACCCCAGCGAGCAGTACGGATCGAATCGGTGCCGAACGCACACGGAGGTGGAGCGATCGGCGGGTACCCGTGACTTTGGAAGATATATTTTCCCTATAGGGAGAAATATATATGCTACTCTCGTTAGTGGGAGTATGACAGACGAGGCCCGTCGGGACGGTCCGCCCCCGTTCGATAGACCGTTCGAAGAGGAGGACACAAAGCAGCGCGTGTACGGTGCGGTGTTGCACGCTCGAAAGCCGATGACGGCCGCCGAAATCGCCGAGCGGGCGGACTGCTCGGAAGCGTCGGCCCGGACACACCTGTCCTTCTACGCCGACCTCGGTATCGTTATTCGGCACGAGGGCCGGCCGGTCAGGTACGAGCGCAACGACGATTATTTCGAGTGGCGGCGGGTGAACGAGCTAGCACGGGAGAACACCCTCGACGAGTTGCAGGCCCGCGTGTCGGACCTGACCGATCGGATCGAGGCGTACCGCGACGAATACGCCGTCGAGTCGCCCGCCGAGGTCGATGCCCTCGAGTTCGATGCGGAGCGACTCGACGACGTGTACGTGGAACTCGGCGATTGGGCCACCGTCCTCGAGGAGCGTCGTCTTCACGAATGCGCCCGGAGAAAGGTCGCCGGTTCGACGGCTCCGTCGCACAGTTGATGGTGCCGACGGATGACGGTGCGAGTCCCGCACCGATAGACCGGTCGGTGTTAGAGCGCATGCGTTCCCGGTTCGTCGGGCGTCGGATGTTCAAATCGGCGGCAATCGTCGAGGACGGGAAACGACACCTCCGCGTCGAACTGTCCGACGACTACTTCCCGAACGAGGCGTCCGCTCTCTTCGAGGTTCGTTGGTACCGCAACGACGACTTCAATTTTCACTACCAGGAGGAACGGCCGGACGGTGCGTGGGAGTGTCGATGGGACCGGCATCCGAACGCCCACAACTCGCGGGACCACTTTCATCCGCCGCCGGACGCTAGCCGTATCGACGCGGAGAACGCCCGATGGCCGGACGACCACCGCGACGTGAGCCGCCTCGTCCTCGATCGCGTCGAAGAGCGTCTCGAGGCGCTTTGGGAACAGGAGTAACGCGGATAACGCCGCCAACGACCGGCTAAGTCGCCGGGATAGTTGGTCGACCGAGTACGTGACCGCGTGACCACGTCACTTCGACTTTCGAGCCGCGAGTTCGTTCCGTTCCTCCTCTCTGACGCTGTTGAGCACGCGCTCGAGGACCACCGCTTCGCCCTTCCGAAGGTGCTCGAGCGCCGTCGGGCCGGAGACGTCGTGTTTTTCGGCGAGATCCTTCGCTGCGACGTCGCGCGGCCAGCCGTAGTAGCCCTCCTCGAGCGCCGAGAGGAGGTACTCCGTTTGTCGGCCGGAGAGTTCGTCCCTGATCTCGTCGACGAGGGTGTAGTTCGTTGACGCGTCGGGTTCGTAGTCGACCACGCGGCGGACGTCGACGTCGGCGACGGCCTCGAGATCGGCGATAGCGGACCCGATCGCCTCGCCGTCGGCGAGTAGCGTCCAGTGTTCCGTGTCGTCGGCGATCCGGATCTCGCCAACTGGCGTCAGCGACGACCGAACGATCGTGTCGTACACCGAACTCGTCGCGTCGAACCGAGCGTGAATGCGGCGGTGTCGGGCGCTCGCCTCGAGGAGATCCGTCGCCCGAACGTCCGGAGACGCGGCAATCGTTTCGGCGACCGACTCGAAGTCGAGTCCGTCCTCACCGGTGACGACGAGCGTCGCCAAAATATCGGTGCCGTCCGAACACATGTCGGTGATGACGAGCGTGGCCGACGGATACTCGCGAGTGACCGACAGCATCCAGCACGCCTCGTGCCACAGCGTCAGATCGATCCGTTTTTTCATAGAGATACCGAACTATGTCTTCTGTTGGCATACATCGTATAAATATTTGTGGACGTCTATGTGGCTGAAATGCCCTTAGATTACTAGTCTATACCACGAAATTAGCAATCTTTGGGAAACCACACGAGAGAGTGCATTTCCCATCCGGAACCTCAACACTGGTTGGCCTGTTGCCAACTGTGACGAGCTATTAGGTGATGGCGTCGGTATCGGCACACAGCACATGTCTCCGACAGCATCCGACGGGTCGATCGACGTCGTCGACGCGACCGTCGAGGAACTCCACGCGGCTTTCGATAGCGGATCGCTCACCGCCGAGTCGCTCGTCGAACGCTATCTCGAGCGGATCGAGGCCTACGACGACGAGTTGAACGCGATTCTGACCGTCAATCCGAACGCCGGAGAGCGAGCTAAAATGCTGGACTCGCAGTTCGACACCGACGGTTTCGTCGGCCCGCTCCACGGCGTTCCGACCGTCCTAAAGGACAATCACGACACCCACGACATGCCGACGACGGCCGGATCGGTGGCGCTCGCTGACTCGGTCCCGCCGCGGGACGCGTTCGTCGTCGAACGGTTCCGGGAGGCGGGCGGCATCGTCCTCGCGAAGGCGAACTTGCAGGAGTTCTCCTTCGGCGTGGATACGATCAGTTCGCTCGGCGGCGAGACGCGAAACGCCTACGCGCTGGATCGACGACCATCGGGCTCGAGCGGCGGCACGGCGGCGGCGATCGCCGCGAACCTGGGCGCGATCGGAACGGGGAGCGACACCTGTTCGTCGGTCCGCTCGCCGCCCGCGTTCAACAATCTCGTGGGCGTCCGGCCGACCAGGGGGCTCGTCAGTTCGGCGGGCATCGTCCCCTTGAGCGCGACGCAGGACACGGCCGGTCCCATCACCCGGACCGTCGCGGACGCCGCACGGCTGCTGGACGTGATGGCCGGCTACGACCCGAACGATCCCACCACGGCCGCGGGCGTGGGCAACACCTCCGATGCGGGGTACGTCTCGCACCTCGACGAGCGCGGGCTCGAGGACGCCCGAATCGGCGTCGTTCGGGAGCTGTTCGGCCTGCAGAACGAGGAGAGCGCCCTGCAGGCCGCCGCGGACGCGGTAACCGACGTGCTCGAGACGGCGATTGAGGACCTTGAATCGGCGGGGGCGATGATCGTCGATCCCGTCGAAATCGTCGACACGAACCACCTCGCGTCGGCTCGCGTCATCGGCTACGAGTTCGAGCGCGACATCGACCGCTACCTGTCGGGACTGGGAGACGACGTTCCCTACGACAGCTTCGCGGAAATCCTCGAGGCCGACATAATCGCCCCGCCGGTCCAGTCCCGATTGGAAGCCGGGATCATGTTCGATCTCGACACCGAGACGCTGGATCAGAACGTGGGCTACCTCAGCAGACTCGAGCGGCGTCGAGAACTCAGGATCGACACGCTCGATCGGATGGCTGCGCAAGATCTCGACGCGCTCCTGTACCCGCCGTCGACGATTCCACCTGTACAGATTCCCGATCACCAGCCGTTCGCGGAGCTGAACTGCGAACTGGCGGCTAACACGGGGCTCCCCTCGATCGTCGTGCCGGCCGGATTCACCGACGGCGGGCTTCCAGTGGGAATGGAACTGCTGGGACGACAGTTCGCCGAGGACCGGCTGTTCGAACTCGCCTACGCCTACGAGCAAGCGACTCAGCACCGGCGGCCGCCGGACGGGTTCGATACGCTATCGTAGTCACGTCTCCGTCCGTCGCTCGAGCATCCGATACACGCCCGCACCCAGTTCGGCGATGGCGTCGACCCCCTCGCCGCGGTGCTCGAGTCCGTCACAGCAAATCGCGTAGGCGACCGTTCGCTCGCCGACCGTCAGCAGTCCCGCGTCGGCGGCGACCGACGGCAGGTTCCCGGTTTTGTGTCGGATCTCGATGTCGGGCGGGAGATATCGGGGGACCATCGAGCTATCGTGCTGGTGGGCGAGCGGTCTCGCGAGTCGCTCGTACGCCGCACTCGAGAGCGTTCGCTCGCCGTGGATATCCGAGAGCAGGACCGCGCAGTCCCGTGGCGTCACCCGGTTCACGTACCGATGGCCGTTCGATTCGATGGGAGACGCGCGGTCAGTTTCGAGAGTCGACGTTGTGGGATCGACCGCCGGCGTCTGCATCATCTTTCGGCCGAGGCGGGTGCCCCCGAGTCCGAGGTCGGCCGCTCCCTCGTCAATCGCATCGAAGCCGAGGTGGGCGATCAGCTCGTTGGTCGCGGCGTTGTCGCTTACTGCGATCATCGCCGTCGCCAGGTCCTCGGTCGTGGGCGTGGGGTCCGATAAGAGGTGAAATAGTCCGGCGCCGCCGACGCGATTCTCGGGAGCGATCGGGTGCGGTCGGTCGAGGTCTGCGAGTCGCCCGTCGTAGGTGCGGTACAGCGCGTACAGGATCGGGAGTTTGACGATGCTTGCGGCGCCGAAGCGCTCGCTCGGACGGACCGCGACGAGGGGAGTACTGCTGGAATCTGATTCGACATCGTGATCCGATTCGACATTCTGATCAGATCCGACGTCGCAGACGACCATCCCCAGTCGCCCGCCGAGGCGCTCGTCGATCGCTTCGGCGGCCGATAGAAGCTCGTTCCAGCTCTCGAGTTCCAGTCGGGGTCCCGTCACCGACCGATCACCTGAGGTGTCGCGCTCGAGTGCGTGCGTCGTCCCATGGACGTCCCTTCCGCAGGCGTCGGCGAGAAACGAGCGCCTAGTATGCGAGGGGGTGTGTTTTCCCCGATACCTGCTCCTACTGGGAGTAATGGAACTACAGGAACGGAGAGAGCGGCTCTCCGGAATCGAATCCGAACTCATCTCTTCGCACGGAACGCCGGCGTACGTCTTCTTCGAGGACGATATTAGGGAGAATTACCGAACGCTTCGGCGGGCGCTCGACGAGCAGTATCCGGACTCGCTCGTCCACTTCGCCGTGAAGGCGAACTACAACCCCGGGATCCTCTCGGTGCTTCGCGACGAGGGCTGTCACGCCGAGGCGTACGCCCGGGGCGAGCTATCTGCGGCGCTGACGGCCGGCTACGAGCCCGAGGAGCTGCTGCTGACCGGACTGAACCGCCGCCCCGAGGATGTCGAGCGCGCCCTCTCGCTCGGCGTAGAGCATCTTCTCGTCGACAACGCGACGGAACTCGAGCGACTGATCGAGGCCGCCGAGTCGACGGGGGCGCGGCCGAAGGTGCTCGTTCGCGGAAACCCCGCGATGGAGGTGCCGACCCACCCCGAGGTGGCGACGGCGACGCGGGAGACGAAGTTCGGTCTCGACACCGACTCCGGGCGGGCGATGGCGGTCGCCGAGCGCGCCGCGTCGGCGCCCGCGGTCGAACTCGCCGGCGTCCAGCTCCACATTGGCAGCCAGATCCGCGGCGTCGAACCGTACGCCGTCGCCGCCCGCAAGATGCTGTCGTTCGCGGCCGACATTCGCGACGAACTCGACGTCGAAATCGACGTGCTCGATCTCGGTGGCGGCTTTCCCGTCCCCTACGACGGCCCGGTTCCCGACACCGAGGAGATCATCGCGGCGATCGCGACGACGGTCCGCGAGACGGCCGCCGAGTTCGAACTGTCGCTGCCGACGCTCTTTCTCGAGCCGGGTCGACGGCTCGTCGGTAACGCCGGTACCCTGGTGTCGACCGTCGGCGTCGTCAAGGAGACGCCGCACACGACGTTCGCGGTGCTCGACGCCGGCACGAACGCGGTGTCGTCGTACTGGCCGTACCCGATCTACGCCCTCGCGGACGGCGAATGCAGCGAGCGCTACCACGTCGCGGGACCGCTCTGTTACTCCGGCGACGTCATCTCCGAGAACGTCTCGCTGCCGCCGCTCGAGCGTGGCGACCTGCTCGCGGTCGACCGAATCGGCGCGTACTCGTTGGGCAGCGCTTCCCACACGAACGCCCAACCGAAACCGCCGGTGTTGCTCGCGCGGTCGAACGGCGACGTCGACGTGATTCGCCAACCTGAACGCGCGGAAGACGTCGTCGCCAACGCGGAGGTGCCGGATGACCTCCACTGAGCGTCTCGCCGTCCAGCGAGCGAGGACCGCGTACGCACCCGACGAGCGCGTCACCTGTCTCGAGGTCGACGTCGAGACGCCGGAGCAAGGGACGGAGGGTCCGGTTACGCTCTCGGGAACCGTCCAGACCGACCGCCTACGGCGGGCCGTCGTCGACGCGGTCGAGCGAGCGAGCGTGCGCGAGGTTCAGGACGACCTCGCCGTGCTCGAGGACGGCAGCGAGCCGCGAACGACCGATCGTCGCGTACTCTCCGTCCGCGGCGCACCGGACGGTGACGCCGAACAGGTCACGAAACTCCTCTACGGAGCCGCAGTGACCGCGTACGACGAACGCGACGGGTGGCGGCGGGTCCGGACGCCCGGCGGCTACCTCGGTTGGATCGACGACAGCGCGCTGATGTCCGTCACCGGATCCACGCAGGACGACTGGACCGCAGACGCGGTCGTCACCGCCGCGCCGGCCGACGTGGTTGACGAGTCGGAAACCGCGCTGGAGACCGTTCCCGCGGGCGTCGACTGCCGGCTCGAGTCGCGCGACGACGACGGTGACGAGATTTTGGCCTCGTTCAGAACCGGCGCTCGAGCGACGCTTCCCGCGTCGTGCGTCCGCGAGCGGAAACCGATTGGATCCGGCGACGACGTCGTTTCCGTCGCCCAGCAGTTCCTCGGGACGCCCTACGAGTGGGGCGGGATGACGGCCGACGGGATCGACTGTTCCGGGCTGGCCTGGGTCTCCTACGCCGCCGCCGGTGTCTCGCTGCCGAGGGATGCCGATCAGCAGTCGACGATGGGGAGGGACGTCGACCGCGACGAACTCGCAGCCGGCGACCTGCTCTTCTTCCCCGGCCACGTCGCGATCAGTCTCGGCGGGAGCGAGTACATCCACGCCTACGGTAGCGCCGACGCAGTGACGGTCAACAGCTTCGATCCGGACGACGAACGGTACGTCGAGTCACTCGACGAATCGATGTCGGCGACGAAGCGACTGCTTCCGGAGGGTCAGACATGATCGTCGACCGCGTCGACGTCTACGAACTCGAGTTACCGCTGACCGACACCTTCGAGATCTCGCTGGGCTCGAAACACCGGGCGACGAACGTGCTCGTCGAACTCGAGACCGACTCGGGTGTCGTCGGCTGGGGCGAAGGCGCACCGCTCGAGCCGATCACGGGCGAAACCGTCGGGAGCGCGGTCGCGTGCGCGAAGGTCGGGGCATCCATCCTCGAGGGGCGAGACCTGCGAGACCGTCGCGGCCTCGTCGCCGAACTCGATGCGGCGCTTCCGGGGGCCGTCTCCTCGAAATTCGCGCTCGAGACGGCGCTGTACGACGCCTACTGTCGCGAGCGGGAAATCGCCCTTGCGGAGTGTTTCGGCGGGAAACCCGAGCCCGTTCGAACCGATCTCACGGTCTCGATCGTCGACCCCGCAACCGCCGCCGCTGAAACGACAGCCGCCCTCGAGGCGGGTTTCGACGAGATCAAGGTCAAAGTCGGCGGGAGCGTCGACTCGGACCTCGAGCGCGTCGCCGCGGTCCGGGACGCCGCGCCGGACGCCGAGATCAAAGTCGACGCGAATCAGGGCTGGACGCCGAAGGAAGCGATCCGATTCGCCCACGAGGCCGGGGATCGAGGGTTCGATCTCGAACTCCTCGAACAGCCCGTCCATCGGGACGATATCAGCGGACTCAGGCGAGTCACCGAGTCCGTCCGGGTGCCGGTCGCGGCCGACGAAGCCGTCTTCACGCCCGCGGACGCCCACCGGATCGCCGCGGAGGGGGCCGCCGACGTCATCAACATCAAGGCCGCAAAATCGGGGCTGACCGACGGCGCGGCGATCGCCGAAATCGCCCGCGGCGCGAACCTCGAGGTGATGATCGGCTGCATGCTCGAAAGCGCCCTCGGGCTCCACGCCAGCGCCCACCTGGTCGCCGGACTCGGCGACTTCTCGTACGTCGACCTCGACGGCAATCTCTCGTTCGAACGCGGCATCGCCGACGTTCCGAAAGGGCCGACACACGATCTCTCCGGCCCAGGCCACGGTATCGTTCCCGATCCCGAGATCGTCCCCGACTCTCCCGTCTGAGATGCCGGTCGACGATACCCGCCGAATCGAGTCGCAGCGTGACGACGCCGACGATCCGGCCACGGCGAGATTCCGCTGTGGCGGCTGGTGACCCACACGTCCGGCCTGCAGCCCTACGCCTACTCCGACGCGTGGGACGGCGTCGACGACGCGCTCGCGGATCTCTACGATCGACGGCTGTTCGATCGACGGATCGGCGACGGGTTCGTCTACAGCCGTCTGAACTACGTCCACCTCGCCGAAGCGCTTCGGCAGGTCACCGGGCGATCGCTCGCGGCCCTCGCCGAGGAACACGTCTTCGAGCCCGCCGGGATGGAGGGCCCCTCGCTCGGGCCGTACGACGACCCCGACCCGGGTGTCGTCGAGACCTACGAACACGAGCGCTGTCTCGGCGCGTGTCGAAACGAGATCAACGATCCGATCGCGAACGCGATGGGCGGCGAGAGCGGCAACGCCGGCCTGTTCGCGCCGGTACGAGACGTCGCTCGCTACGCACAGACGGTGCTCGTAGATGCAGATCCGTCTGGCGTGAGCCGACTCCTCGCCGCCCCAACTATCGACTGCCTGCCGGTTCGACGGAGCGGGACGGACACCGCCGCACAGGGGTACGGCTGGCGCGTCGGGACGGCGCTGATTCCGGCGCCGCAGTGGTCCGCCCGGTCGATCGGCCACACGGGGTTTACGGGCACGTCGCTGTGGATCGACCTCGAGCGCGGTCGCTTCGCCTGTCTGCTCACGAACGCCGTCTCCGAGCAGGTGCAGTTGTCCCGGTTCCGACAGCGCTACCACGCGATCGTTGGGGCTGCTAGCGGCTGAACGGGCCACGCTGCTGCGATCGGGTTCGCTATGTAACGCTGTCCAAATACGTGCCTCGAGACTCACCGAAAATGCCCCCAGAACCCGCCGAACACGCGTCCCGAGTCTCGTCGAAGTGGTCGTCAATCGTCGCGTCCGGAACGACGGCAGTGTCGGACTCCTGGGGGAACCAACTGTCGAAGCGCGTGAGTCACGACCCGTCCGCCCGCTGTCGGCCGCGGTCCCGACCTATCTTCCAAGGGGCTGGTTTTTACCGCGTGAAGGGAGTTCACCGGCTCATGCGAGAATACGACACGGTCGTTCGGAACGCTCGAGTGATCGACGGCACGGGCGCACCGTGGTTCGACGGTGACGTCGCCGTCAGCGACGGTCGAATCGCCGCCGTCGGGGACGTCCCGGGGTCGGGCGGAACCGAACTCGATGCCGACGGCGCCGTCGTCGCACCCGGCTTCATCGACATCCACACGCACTCGGATTTCACGCTCCCCGCGAACCGGGACGCCCACAGCAAGGTCAGGCAGGGCGTGACTCTCGAGATCGTCGGCAACTGTGGAACGAGCGCGGCGCCGCGGTACGGAGAGGGCGCCGAAGACGTCGACGAGGGCTTCGCTTATCGGGGCGTCGGGGAGGTCGTCGACACGAGCGCCTGGGAGTCGATGGGCGACTACCTCGATCATCTCGAGGGCGCGGACGCCGGCGGCGTCTCGCTCAACGTCGGCTCGCTGATCGGGCACGAAAACGCGCGGATCCCCGTCCTCGGCTACGAGGACCGCGAACCCACGGCGGACGAACTTGAGGAGATGAAAGCGATCGTCGACGAGGCGCTTTCGGACGGCGCCGTCGGCCTCTCGACGGGACTGATCTACACGCCCGGCGCCTTCGCCGACACCGAGGAACTCGTCGAACTGGCGTCGGTCGTCGCTGACCACGACAAGCTGTACGCAACGCACATGCGAAGCGAAGGCGACGATATTTTCGAGGCGCTCGAGGAGGCCATCGAGATCGGCGACCGGGCGGGCGTGCCGGTACAGGTCTCACATCACAAGGCCGTCGGCCGGGACAACTGGGGGAAGGTCAAGTACACCCTCGAGCGAATGCGACGCGCCCGCGACCGCGACGGCGTCGAAATCCAGTGCGAGCAGTACCCTTACACCGCGTCGTCGACCAGCCTCGGCGCGCGCCTGCCGACGTGGGCCCGCGAGGGGGGGACCGACACGATACTCGATCGGCTGACGGACAAAGCGATGCGAGCGGAGATCCGGGACGAACTCGAGGCTACCACCGACTCGTGGGACGATATCCTCATTACGAACGTTCGGACGCCAGACCTCGAGAACGTACAGGGGCAGACGGTCGCCGAACTCGCCGAACGCGACGGCGAGTCCCGGGTTCCCGCCGAGATCGTCATCGACCTGTTAATCGAAGACCGGGTCCGGACAAGGCACATCCACTTCTGCATGCGCGACGTGGACGTCGAGGCGGTCATGGCCCACGAACTCACGATGATCGGCAGCGATGGGAACTCGCTGCGGCCGACCGGCCCCCTCGGCGACGGCGTCCCGCACCCGCGGAGCTACGGGACGTTCCCCCGCGTCCTCGGTCACTACGTCCGCGAACGCGGCGTCGTCTCGCTCGAAACGGCCGTCTACAAGATGACGGGGCAGCCGGCAGCCCGATTGGGGCTCGAGGACCGCGGCGTCCTCAAGGAGGGGCTCTGGGCGGATCTCACCGTGTTCGATCCCGAGACCGTCGGACAAGGCGGTTCGTTCGTCGACCCGGCCGTCTATCCCGACGGCATCCATCACGTGCTGGTCAACGGCGAGTTCGTCGTCCGAAGCGGCGACCACACCGGCGCACGTCCCGGCGTCGCGATTCGGTGATCGGATCGAGTTTTGGTAGTACACCTCGATGATCCGTCTACTTTCGACCTCCAGTTCGGCGAGCGCGTCGAATTTTACTGTTGTATCCGACTTCGGTCTCTCCTGCCGTCGTGAGTGCTGACTCGGCTCGTCCTACGGTACTACTTCCCCTACAGATATTTGATATAAGAGAATGAGGGTACGGCCAATATCGGTTGTCACGCGAGTCAGTCATCGCCCCGAAAAATCGGCTGTAACCGGCCTGACCGGCTGAACGGCCTGAACTTCGTTGCCGCGATTTGAAATCCACGGCGATGATCTGGCGATAGCGCGGTGGCTTTCGAACCGGACATTCTCATTCTGTATCGCATGCGAAGTTGGCATATTGAAAAATAATCTGTGGTTGTTATATTATCGTCTATTAATTGCGACCGATCGGTTTCGACGATGGACGTTCTCCCGAAATCTATTACAGACATACGAATGTAATCTATAGCGCCTGTTGTAGTGTGTTTGCAACTATCAAACACTGGCCGACTGATTTGACAGTACTGGCCAGTGTGGTACTACGAGTCGTTAGCTGAATCGCCGAGTTCAATCACACTATGAGGGTACCACTGGGCGCGGTACCGGGGTAGTATCTCCCCTTTCCGCGTTTTTTACAAACGCCGCTCGATTGATACGCCGATCGTGCCGGTCCGAGACGGAACGCGATACGGTTCGCTCCGGCGAATACTGTTTGACCATTGCAAATATTTATGTTCTGTGTACAGTATTATCGAATATGACGACCGATCCCGACGGGGAAACCGAACCGAGACGGATCAAATCGGTGCGGACGGCTTCCGATATCGTCGACGTTATCAAACGGCTGCAAGGCGGGACGCTCGCGGAGATCTCGGCGGAGATCGATCTGACGAAAGGAACCGTCTACACGTACCTGCAGACGCTCGTCGACTCCGGATTCGTGACGAAACGGGAGGGGGAATATCGACTCAGCTTTCGGTTCATCGCCCTCGGGGAGCACGTCCGGAACGAAACGGGTCTGTACGTTGCCGGTCACGACGTAATCGACGACCTCGCGGATCGAACCGGCGAGTACGTCCACCTGATCGCCGAGGAACGAAATCGGATCGCGGTACTGTACGAGAGCCACGGGGACCGCGCCGTCGCGAAGGACTACCACCTCCGCATGCGCGAGACGCCGCAGTACTTCCACGACACCGCGGCCGGCAAGGCGATCCTCGCACACCTCCCGTCGGATCGACGCGACGCGATTCTCGAGGCACACGAGTTCGAGGAGCAGACGAAAAACACGATCACGGACGCGCCCACGCTCCGCGAGACGCTCGCCGAGATCCGTGAGCGCGGCTACGCGATCAACGACGAGGAGGAGATCCGCGGCATGCGGGCCGTCGGCGCGCCGATCCTCGATTCGGATGAGACCGTCGTCGGCGCGGTGAGCGTGACGGCGCCCACGAGCCGGCTTTCGGACGACCGATTCCGCTCGGCGATGCCGAAACGCGTCATCGAGGCCGCGAATTTGATCGAAGTGAACCTCGAGACCGCCCGGATAGATCGGTGAGTGATCGTCCGTCGGAGACCGCGTCGCCGTTGGGACTTTCGCCGAGGGCCCTATTTTTGAAGGTAATTGCTTAAGTGCAGTGACGGTCACATTTCCGTATGGACCGCGAGACGGCAGCGCCGACCGTAGAGCAACTTCCAGGGCCCGTCGCGTCCGAGTTGATCGAGTACCACCACCAGGCTGCAGCGAAGTCGACCTACGTCTACGATTTCGTTTGGGATATCACCGCAGACGCGGAGGGCCCCTTCTGTACGGACGCCGACGGCAACGTTCTGCTCGACTTCACGAGCCACGTCGCCGCCGCCCCGCTCGGGTACAACAACCCGATGCTGATGGATAAGCTCCGGGAGTTCGACCTCGTCGATCCGCTGAAGATCGCCGGCCAGGACTTCTACATCAGCACCGGCGGCCCGCCGGAGGAGAGCGAACTTCCGGGACCCGCTCACCTCATGAACACGCTGACCGACATCACCAGTCAGTACGATATGGACACCGTATTCCTCTCGAACTCCGGGGCGGAAGCCGTCGAGAACGCGATGAAGATCTGTTACGACCACTGC
Source organism: Natronorubrum marinum (assembly GCF_052040125.1). Classification (NCBI taxonomy): domain Archaea; kingdom Methanobacteriati; phylum Methanobacteriota; class Halobacteria; order Halobacteriales; family Natrialbaceae; genus Natronorubrum; species Natronorubrum marinum. Next base: position 264,430 of record NZ_JBPPFV010000004.1, on the reverse strand, counting down.
GAGCAGCCGAAGTACGGACTGACGTTCGAGGGGGCCTTCCACGGCCGAACGCTCGGCGCCCTCTCGCTGAACCGTTCGAAGTCGGTCCATCGTCGCGACTTTCCCGAACTCAGTGGCATTCACGACGTCCCTCACGACCTTGCCGGTGTGGAACGCCTCCGGGAGAAACTCGACCCTAAACACGGCCACATCCCCGCGGAACAGGTCGCGTTCCTGATTCTCGAGCCAGTACAAGGCGAGGGCGGCTACCGCGTTCCCAGCGCGGAGTTCATGGCCGCCGTCGACGATCTCTGCACCGAGTACGATATCCCGTTGATCGCGGACGAGATCCAGAGCGGCGTCGGCCGGACCGGGGAGATGTGGGCCTCGGACCACTACGCGTTCGATCCCGACGTCATCACGTCGGCCAAGGCGCTCCGCGTCGGCGCGACGATCGGTCGGTCGGAGCTCTTCCCCGACGAGACCGCCCGCATCTCTTCGACGTGGGGAGCCGGGGACGTCATCGCGTCGATGCAGGGGGCGCTGACGCTCGCCGCAATCGAGGACCACGACCTGATGGCCAACGCGGCACAGAAAGGTGTGGCCCTCCTCGAGCGACTCACCGCCATGCAGGACGAGCACGACGCCGTCGTCGAGGACGTGCGCGGACTCGGTCTCATGGCCGCGATCGAGTTCGACACCGCGGAGCATCGCGACGACGTGATGGAGGCGGCGCTCCAGCGCGGCCTGCTCACGCTCGGCTGCGGACGAAAGTCGCTTCGGCTGCTCCCGCCGCTCGACGTCCGAGACCGCGAACTCGCTATCGCCGGCGAACTCCTCAAGGAGTCGATCGCCACCGTCGAACCGGTTACGTCGGCGAATACGGGACAGTATGCGAATTAACGAAGCCGTCATCGATTGCTTGGCGACGAACGGGATCGTCACCCTGTTTGGGATTCCGGGCAAGCAGGCGCTCCCGTTGAACGAGTCTATCGGCGAGCGCGACGACATCGAGTTCGTGATGGCGCGATACGATGAATCTCGAGTTCCGCAATGGGATAGCCGAGTGAGTCCTCGTAGATTTTGTTGACGATGTCGACGTTGTCGCCGCGGTCGACGGCGCCGATGACCTGGCCGAACTCGGGGCTGCAGGCGGCCAATGTCGATCGAGTTCTCCGTATTGGTGATCTCTTACAGGAGGTCGTCGATGCTGTCTTTCGTTTCATCGTGTAGCTTGGGAAACTCGACACTGCACTCGTTGAGTTTGATGTCGATAATGCCTCGGCCGGCCTGAACGGTGACTACGCCGACGTTTTCCCAGCCGGGGTCGGCGTGTCGCGATCGTACGGCAGGCATCGAGAAGTTCGGTTACCGAATGTACGAAAACAACTCTTTCACTAGCGAGGGCCTCTTCGGACGTCGCGGGGTGCTGAATCGGCCACCGGTGTGAGACTGGACGCACTCGATCAGGTCCTCGCTATCGGCTTTGTATGCGACGATCGGCCTCTCCGAATTCCGCTCGGAGCGGAGAGATCACCTACTTTCATACAGATTCGTAGTTAAAAATGTAATCTGTACTGTAAAGGAGTGACTCTTATCGAAGCTAAACAATCGGTTATCGATCTCTTTTTGACACAGTTACTCGTTGTGCTCCAGATACTGTCGTCCTTCTTCGGTTTCCGCGAGAATGGTATCGAAGACGGCCGCTTCCGTTTGGAATTTGTGAACGGTATGAAGCATAGTGTTGTGGAACTCCGAAATAAGGTCCCCGTGCTCTTTAAAGAAATTGTGGACCCATCGCTCCATCTCATCATCCGTTCGGAACTGTGAAATCGCGTGCCACTGGTAGTTGCTGTCCGCGGTAAAGAACATCAGTACGTGAGGATCACTCTGGAGCGCATCGTAACAGTCCCGCCAGTTGTCCTCGAAGTTCGGGAAGTTAAACGAAACACGGAACAGGTAGTGTCGGAATATTTCTCGGTTCGGAAGGATCGTTTCTCGGAAGATTTCCTCTTCGGACATCGTCCGCAGTATCTCGTTGATCCGATTGTGAGAGAGCGTGATACCGTACTCTTCCTCGAGGATCCGACTGAGTTCTCGTGTGGACGAGGTTGGATGATCAACTCTTGCTTTTAGAATGGCGATATCGCGCGGAGAAACGTCGAAGGATTCGTCTTCACCCATTGTAATTGTTCGTGTGGGATGCACTGTAAAAAGATTACCCAATATCACACGACCGCCGTGCATACGATATGGATCTCAGGGATACCGGTCTAATTCGACGGTACGTTTGGATGGGTGGATGGGTGCCGAATCTAAACTGGCTCGACGGCGTTCAACTGGTTCTCAACAAAATCACTCACTTTCTAATAAAACTCTCTAATAATTTCTCACTGCGGGGCTAAGGAAGCATATATTCATAATAAAAAACTAGAAACAATTACTATACTACCTATATAGGGTCCATACCCTTCTATTCAGCTACTTTTGAAAAATACCTTACGAGATATGGTGTAAAATGCCAAAATCATCAGATATTGTCCGTCAATCGGCTGTGAGGACGATCGACTATATCACGAAATCACCCTTTCAGGGCCGTGAAATGTGTCTACAATATCGTTTGGTTCAAGTGACGTACTGTGAAGTCGGTGTCAGTGAGCGGCTCCGGTCAAGGCATCGCCGATATTATAAACAGTATACTATTTGTGAAAGCATCACAAACACGACCCGGTTCGATTTGTACCCCATGAGGAGCGTTGGATCAGTGCGCTCCCATTTCGATTCCCGCCGCTGTTCAAGAAACTACTTTTCACTGCGGACGTAGTTTCCAGGCAAGACGGGCGAGAGGCCCCGAATCGCTGGGTCAGGAGGGAACGTTCACCCAGGGGTGTGCGAAGTACGCCGAGGACGTCCACGAGGTCCTTGAGTCGATCGCATTCGAACCGAATCTGTCGAGTGATTCTCACCCTCGGTTGAGACGGGGAGCAAGACGGAGCAGCGCACTCGAGACTGCGTCGAGGGGTCACTCGCCCCTTCTGGCCGGGAGACGGCGCTGCAGATAATGTGAATCGGCGTGGAGCACCGTGTCGCGCGCTCTACTGTCGTATCGAGTATCAGGATACCGTCGCCCACGGACTGATCAGCCAGCGTGCGATCGGGTATACCGTTGCGATGAGCCGTGTCACAGTGAGACCGCTGCTCGAGCCGCGATGGTCGGTCGCTATCGCGGCAGTGCGTAAGCAAGTAGTTCGATCGGGGTCGGCGGCTCCGCCCTGTCGAGATCGCTGCCGGCCAGCGCGCTCTCGGCGGGAACGGGCCCGACGCGCTTGTCACCGAGTTGGGTCCGACAGGAGGTCCCCGGCGCGGTGACGACGGTTGCCTCGCTGTCGTCGATTTGGTCGACTAAGATGTCGCCGATCGACTGGCTCAGCGAGTAGTGTTCGGCCTCGTAGCCAAAGGAGCCGGCCATCCCACAACAGCCCGAGTCCAACGGATCGACGGCGTAGCCGGCGCGCCGAAGGACGCCGACCGCGTGATGGTCTTTCTTCGTGGCCTTCTGGTGGCAGTGACCGTGGTAGGCGAGCGAATCGGACGGCGCCGCCCAGTCGACGTTCGCGTCGAGTCGATACGTGTCGAGGTACTCGGAGACGCCGTAGGCGTTCGTCGCCACCGACTCGACGCCAGTGCCGCCGAGCAGGTCGAGCGCGTCGGACTGGAACATCACTGCGTCGGAGGGTTCGGCGAGGACCACGTCCCAGCCGTCCTCGACGCGGGGCGCGAGTTCGGCGACGTTCGCCCGCATCGTCTCACGAGCCTTGTCGACGAACCCCTTCGAGAGCGGCGGCCGACCGCTGTCGGTCCGTCGAGCGACGTCGACGTGGACGCCAGCGGCCTCGAGGACGCGGATCGTCGCCTTGCCAACGTCGGGGTGGCTGTAGTTCGTGTAGGTGTCTACGAAGAAGACCGCCTTCCGCTCGGCTTCGGCTTCGGGAACGCGAGAGCCCCCGCGGGCCTCGAACCAGTCCTGAACGGTCTCGCGGTGGAACTCGGGGAGCGATCGTTCGCGGGCGATTCCCACCGTCTTCTCGCCGATAAGGCCGGTGCCGGGTAACGACTGTACGAGGTTCGAGAGGGGAGCCAGCGCGCTGCCCAGCGGTGCGAGCCGGTCGAAGTTCGCGAAGAGTTTATCCCGGAGGCTCGCGCCGTATTTCTGGTGGCGTTCGTGCATGACCTCGGTCTTGAGCTTAGCCATGTCGACTTCGCTCGGGCAGTCCCGCGCACAGCCCTTACAGCCGATACAGAGGTCGAGTACCTCCTCGACGAACTCGTCGTCGGTCGGGTCGTCGGGCAACTCGCCGCTCATCGCGTTCCGGAGGAGATTCGCGCGGCCGCGAGTGGCGGTGACTTCCTCCTCGGCTGCGCGGTAGGTCGGACACATCACGCCGCCGGTGGTCTCCTGGTCGCCCCGGCAGCCGCCACAGCCGTGACAGAGTTCGACCATTCCCCGCATGCCGTTCTCGTTGTCCCAGTTGAGCGCGGGATCGAACCCGGCGTCGTGGCTGTAGTCGCTGTCGTACCGGAGGTTCTCCGTCATGTCGTGGTCGCCACAGACGTTTCCGGGGTTGAGCAGCCAGTCGGGGTCGAACGCCGTCTTTAGTTCGCGAAACGTCTCCCAGAGCTCCTCGCCGTAGAGCTTGCGGTTCCACTGGGTCCGGGCGCGGCCGTCGCCGTGTTCGCCCGAGACGGAGCCGCCGAACTCGACGACCATGTCGGTCACTTCGTCGGCGATTTCGACCATGTCCGCGCGGTCCTCGGCCGCCTTGGTGTTCACCAGTGGGCGAACGTGGAGGACGCCCGGTCCCGCGTGGGCGTAGAACGCCGCATCGACGGCTCGACCTTTCTCGACGAGCAGCGACTGGAACCGTTCGACGAACTCGGGCAGATGTGTCGGCGGGATCGCACAGTCCTCCATGAAGGAGATGTGCTTCTCGTCGGAGGTCCGCGAGAGGAGAATCGGGAGACCCGCCTTGCGTAGCTTCCAGAACTGCTCGCGGTCGGCCTCGGCGTGGGCCTCGAGCCCCTCGAAGGCGAAGGTTTCGTCGACGTCCGTTGGACCGTCGGACGAGGCGACCGCGCTTTCAGTTCCGGGCACGCGGTCGGAGAGGAGGCCAGCGGTCTGTTCTCGGCCGTGTTCGTCGTCGTCGGCGTAGAACTCGATCAGCAGCGCCGCTTCAGCGTCCGCTGGGACGAGAGACGCGACCTCCTCGAAGTCCGCCGTGTTTCGTGCCAGTCCGATGAGCACGTCGTCGATGAGTTCCACTGCCGCCGGATCGTGCTCGAGGACGTACTGAACGTCCGTCACGGCCTCGAGAACGCTCTCGTAGAACAGCAGGGAGACGGCCTTCGTTTCCGGGACTGGCTCGAGAGAGACCTCGGCTTCGGTAACGACGGCGAGGGTTCCCTCGCTGCCCGCGAGCAGGCGTGCGAGGTTTACGGTGCCGGTTTCGGCCTCCTCGATGAGCATATCGAGGTTGTAGCCGGAGACGTTTCGCTTCAGGTTCGGGAAGCGATCGCGGACCGCGTCGGCCTCGTCGTCGATGATGCGGACGACTTCGGCGGAAACGCGCTCAAGGAGGTTGCCGTCGGGGTCGGCCCGTGCTCGGAGCTCGTCGACGTCGATCTCGCCGAGGGTGGCGACGGTCCCGTCGGCGAGGACGACCTCGCAGGTCTCGATGTAGGCGTCAGTCTTCCCATAGATCAGCGAGTGAGCGCCCGTCGAATTGTTCCCAATCGCGCCACCGATTACGCTGCGGTTCCCCGCGGCCGGATCGGGGGCGAACTTCAGCCCGTTGCTGGCGAGGGTCTCGTTGAGTTTTTCGAGGACGACTCCCGGTTGGACGTGTGCTCGTCTCTCGTCCGGATCAATCGAGACGATGTCGTCCATGTGGCGAGTGAAATCGAGGACGACGGCCTCGTTGACCGCTTGTCCGGCGAGGCTCGTACCGCCGCCCCGCGGGAGGACGGGAATTTCGCGTTCGGCGCAGTAGGAAACGACGCTCGCGACGTCTTTGGTCGTCGTCGGGAAGACGACGCCGATCGGCGTCTCCTGGTACGCGCTGGCGTCGGTCGCGTACAGCTGACGAGTATACGTGTCGAACCGGACGTCGCCTGCGATCCTGTTCCGGAGGTCGGCAACCAGTTTCGGCCGCTCGATGTCGTCCGAAACGTAGTCGTAGCCGGCCCGTTCGTCAGTCGACGGCCTGGTATCGGTTTCCTCGATCGACGTGGGGGGAGTCGCAGTCATAACTGGATTAGTTCGTGGCTGTGGTGGGTCCCGTGGGTATCTCTACGGGGTCGCGTTCGGGGGCTCGATCCGATCCGTTGAAATCGCGTCACAGTCTCCGGTTCGCAAAACGGACAAGTAACGTTGACGTTTTCTCCTGCGTCCGCGAGCGGTTCACGACTCCCGTTAGACCCGCCTTCGCATCTGGCTCTCGGACGGACCGTTCCGAACGGACCGGCAGGGAGCGAGACGGCGGCCTCGAAAGCGAGCGGTGGTGTTCGGTTGGTGTGGTGTTCGGGTGACGGGGTTACCGGCCGACGGTACGAGCAGCCATCTGTGAGGGTTACTTGAATGCTGACTGGCATACTATCCCCTGTTGTAATCTAACTCGAAACCTACTGTGACGGCACATCGATATCATTTGGAGGGTATTACATCCAGTGTCCCACCGTTCGGCAGTAACTTTATCACACCTGCGAACTCGTTTTGGAACACCAACGCATGAGCTTCACGCGCACCTGGACCGTTCGATTTTCGGACACTGATCCGTTTGGTATCGCCCACTATCCGCGGATGATCGACGCGATCCACGAGACGTCGGATATGTGTATGGACGAGATCGGATGGCCCTACTGGGAACTCAACGATCGATACGGCCTGGGGTTGCCCCTCGTATCGATGGACTTCGACTTCACGAGTCAGGTCAACGGCGGCGACGAGGTCGAAATCGAACTGGACGCGACCGTCGGCGACTCGAGCATCGAGTTCAACTATCGAGCAACACACGAGAGCGACGTCGTCTTCGAGGGGACCGAATACCGCGTCTGCGTTCCGCTCGACGGGGACAGCGGCATCGAAGTGCCCGACGACCTGCGCAAATCACTGGAGAGTATTTGATACAACTGTCGTTAGTACCACTCTACGGAGCAACTGCGACCGACCTGTGGTTGCGTCGAGAACGGCGTACAACAATACATATCACACTGATTTCACAGCCCGCGCTCGCATCGTACGATTCGATCTACAGGCGGAGCAGGCCGAGTGCCTGGTCACCCGGAAATCGGTGTTCCGTGATTGTACGAATCGATGATTCACAAAGGGCTCTATTCGTAGCGGCCCCATCGCCTTCCTGCTGGTACTCTGTGTTCTCTAGGAGCACTGTGAGGACCGCCACCGTTCGCTCCTCGAGAACGGGCCAGTTGCGAGACAGTAAATCCTGGGAATTAATACTATCCCTACACAAATTCGGATCGAAAGACGAATCGGTCGTGCAGAACGACAGGATACGACACAAACCGCGATATCCATGACAACAATATTAGTCAGCATCGACACGGACGTTACACGAGCGAAAGAACAAGTCGACTCGATTACCAGTTTACCATTGCAGACGGATGAGACGGATCTCGTTCTCTATCACGTCTTTCGAGCGGACGGCGAGGAGGCCGACGCGAGGAATCTCAAGTCGGTTTCCGTGGCTGTCGACTGCTTTGAGGAGGCGGGCTTCGACGTCGAAATCCGCCAATCAAGCGGTGACGCTGTTCGAAATATTCTGGACGAGGCCGAGTCGATCGACGCCGACGTGATCAGCCTCGCCGGGCGAAAGCGCTCGCCGACCGGAAAAGCGCTGTTCGGCAGCGTTGCACAGGATGTTATCCTGAGATCGGACCGTACGGTGCTGCTCGACACGACCGACAACTGAGACGGATTACGGTACGTCATTTCCGGCGCCAACGTGACCGTTCTGGGACTGTACCTGTACATCGTCACAGCAGACGATATGACGGGCCGTCCGTTTTTTCGTGGGACTACACTACGCCGAGCAGTTGCTCTCGAGGGTGCCGATCGCCGACGGAAACTTCTCTAGCCCGTTTGTTGCGTTCGCTTACGGTTGATACCGTTCCTGTCGCAACGATTCGGTTCGTCTCAGCGTGGTCCATCTGTATTGACGGTTGTACTATTGTAAAAATTCGACGAACGTGGGATGTTCCTCTCTCATATCGATGGGTTTGCAACTAATATGGCCGATAATGTTACAAACATTTACTAAATTGGTATTATAACGGCCTTTGTAACCTACAGGTCTCCTATATCGGTAACTGTAACCTCACCTGGACAGGAACTACGGAGTATACAGCAGTGCAGCCGGACAAAAACCGTCACTGTCGATAGTACTGCTCCCTTACCTGTTTGCCGCTCGCGCCCCACCGAGATATCGCCGGTAGACGTACCGTGTGCGGATCTATTCGTGTGACGTATTGAGTGCCTTGCCAACTATTGGCTCGATATCACGGTACCAAACGCGTGTGGTGAACGGAATCATTCAACCTGTGGAGGTAGCGCACCGTCAACTGGATACTATCCCTCTCTCGTCCCCGTCGTGTTCTGCGGACATCGCCAGTTAGTTCGCTGTGAGGAAACGCAGGTGTTGCCGACGAAAGTCGATGGCGAACGGCTGACGCGAACTCGACCGTTAGCCCGCGAGAATTCTCACCCCCACGCGGGTATCGTGGATTTCGGGCCGTTACGGTGCCGTCGGCATCCACATCTGCTGTGTTCTCGTCTCGAGCATGTTTGAATACTTCGAGCGATCATCACTACCGTTGAATGTAATACAAAATTCTCTTCTATCGATTTTTGTAACCTAATGCCCCATGAACAGTGGACGACCACAACTACTATGATACCGTGGTCCATCACTCCCGACAATGAGCGGCGATACGAACGACAAACCAGCCCTAGTTGCAGGCGCCGGGCCAGTCGGCATGACGGCAGCACTCGCATTGAACGCGCGCGGAATCGAGACGGCGATTCTCGAGGCCGAACCCGAAGATCGGGATCGGGACGGGAGTCGTGCGATCTACGTCCATGGCGCGACGCTTCGAACGTTCGAACGGATCTGCCCCGGACTTGGAACAGACCTCGTCGATGAGGGTCTCGTCTGGCCGACTCGCCGGACCCTCTACAAAGGAAAGGAGGTATTCAACCGAACCTACGATTCGCCGGGTGGCTCGGGTGACATTCCCCACTTCACTAGCGTTCCACAGGTCGTCACCGAACAGTACATGCACGAGGCACTCGAGGACGCCGGTATCGAGATCCACTGGGAGTCCGAGGTCGTTTCGGTCGATTCCTCGCCTGACGGCGTCACCGTCGAGACCGGTGACGGTCGCGAGTGGGAAACGGAGTACCTGATCGGCGCCGACGGCGGCGGCTCGAACGTCCGAAAGGAAATCGGCGCGAATTTCGAGGGTGATCAGTCCGAGAACGCCTTCATCATCGCCGACGTCGAGGACGAAGCGATCGACGACGGCCACCCCGATCTCGAGCGGATGTTCCACTACGACGCGCCCGAGGCCGACGGCCGAAACGTCTTGCTCGTTCCGTTCACCGGTGGCTGGCGCCTCGACATCCAGTGTATCGGGGATGACGATCCCGAGGTACTCAGTAGCGAAGAGCAGATGCGGGAATTCGTTCGGGACATCATGGGCGAAGAGTACGAGGACAAGCTGAAGTGGGTCTCGACCTATCACTTCCTCCAGGTGATGGCCGACACGTTCGTCGACGAGCACCGCCGAGTGCTGCTCGCCGGCGAGGCAGCCCACCTGCTCGCGCCGTTTGGCGCCCGCGGGATGAACTCCGGCGTCCCCGACGCCGACGAGGCCGCTTCGGCCATTTCCGTGGCCCTCGACGCCGAGACGGAGGGCGTCGCACACAACGAGATTGAACTGTTCGCCGCGCGCCGCGAGAAAGCCGCCGAGTACAACCTCAGTGCGGCCGGACAGGCCCTGGAATATCTCCAGGGTGACGATCCAGAGACGGTACTCCGGAAGGAAGTCGCGGCCGAGCTGTCTGACTACTTTGAGGTCGCCGGAGAGTGGCTCGACGACGCGCCGTACGGCCCCCACGAAGCGCCGCCGATCGTCTCGACCGGTAACTACTGAGCATCCGCTCGGTTCGGCTTTTTCGTCGTGCTTTCGAGGAGCGTTCGCGGTCTTCGCGTCGCTCGAGACATTGATCCGAACAGCAGTCGCTTACACGTCGCTCGATCGAGCGGCGAATACGAGCGCCTCGAGCAGCAGATCTAGTCGTGTCTCGGTTCTCGAAAGCGCCGACCGAACGACGCGTCTATTCGGACTGCGCCGCGCGGAGACGCACAAAAAGCGAGTACGGCTCAGACCAATTGCAGTCGCTTGGCAACCCAGTGATCACGAGCGGCGAACACGAACGCCTCCTCGTCGTCGAAGTCGGTCGATTCGGCGACGAACTCGTCCCACTCGCCGTGGGAGACCGTCTCGAGTTCGTCGATCGAGCCGACCTCGCTAGGACTGGCCGCGACCAGTTCGTCGAAGGTTTCGAACTCTGTCCGCGCCTGCACGAACGCGTCGTCGAACACATCCTCGATGGGGATTTCCTCGCCCTCGTCGTAGACGTCGGCGGCAGATGGCAGGTCGTTTCGCTTCGCTGCGACCGCTTCGAGGTCTCGTTCTAGTACCATACTCACAGTCTGTAGCGCGAACACCTAAATCCATTCCCTTTTGGTCAGTCCTCCCCTATCAAAAGATTCCAATTGTCGGCTGCTTTCGGTTGAACGAAGGACGCGACGTCGACTCGATCACCGACGGCAACGAGACCACACGAGCCGATCTGCCCCTGTAGGCCCACAGTAGGGGTCTGCGTGCGACAGGGAACCGCTCGACTTCGTGCTCCAACACACTTATGCTGATTCTTGCAGTTGTAACACCTATGGCACAACAGGAGCCCGAAGAGGGTATCGAACTGACTTCGGAGACCCGGAGTATCCTCGAGGAGAACAACCTCCGGCCGCTGTGGGAGGTCGAAGACGACTTCGGAAACACCTACGACGATCTCGAGCCGGACATCTGGAAGTGGGAAGACATCAAGCGGGCGATCGACAACGTCGAGGAGGACATGCCGATCGAGGAACTACCGCCGGGGTTCCAGCGGCGAGTCGCGGTTCCGATCAACACGGGAATGGACAACGCCATCTCGAACACGATCTATCTCGGCGTCCAGACCGTTTCGCCGGGTGAGACGGCGCCCTCCCACCGCCACGGGGCCAACGCCCTGCGCTTTACCATCGACGGCCACGAGGAGATGAAGACCGTCGTCGCGGGCGAGGAGTTCCCGATGGAGAACAACGACCTCATCACGACGCCACAGTGGGAGTGGCACGATCATGTCAACGACTCCGACGAGACCGCGATGTGGCTCGACGTGCTGGACCTGCCGCTGATCTTGGACTCGCTGAACTCCTCGAACGTCTTCGAGAACCACGAACTCGAGCGCCAGCCGGTCACGAAGACCCAGGGCTACTGGGATTCCCAATTCGGACAGGCCCGTCCCGCCAACGAACCGAAAGGTGACGGGATTCCGGGGCCGTTCGAGGGGATCCGCGATCCGACCCCGCCCTACCGCTTCGGCTGGGACGAGACCCTCGAGACGCTGCGCCAGCGCGCTGACAACACCACGCCGGACCCGTACGACGGCTATAGTATGGCGTACGTCAACCCGGCGAACGGCCAGGCGCCGCTGTTCCCGACGATGTCGTTCCGAGCGCAGCTCCTGCAGGAAGCCACCGAGACGCACTTCCACAATGCCACGGAGGTCTACTTCGTCATCGAGGGCGAGGGTGCCACCCACGTCGGCGACGAGACCCTCGAGTGGGGACAGTGGGACATTTTCGTGGTCCCGCCGAACGAACTCCACAGCCACCAGCCGGACGGCGAGGAAGCGATCCTCTTGGGCATGACCGACCGACCCGTGTTCGAGGCGTTCAACTTCTACGCCGAATCCGCGCCAAACGAGTAGCGACTGACGGCGGCGGTCGCACGGCCGCGGTCCGTTTTTCGATGGACTCGGGCTCGAGCGGTGACTGCGCGTCCCAGTCGCGCTCCCGATAGTGGTTTTCGTTTCCCGTCTCGTGCTCGAGCCACCGACCCCCGAGATCACCGGTATGGGGAATCCTTTATTGGTCGGCGGACGTACCGTACGCGTATGGCAGAGTTCGAGAATCCGTACGCGGAGCACAGTCCGTTCGTTCGGGCACACTTCGACTGTCTGGACTGCGGCGGCAAACTCTGGGAGTACGCGATGGACCAGCAGATGGTGTGTGAGGACTGTCGCAACGTCTTCGACTCGGACACCGTCTTCGACGATCAGATCGCCGCCAACGACTGATACGGTCTGCTGTAAGTCGTTACCGGAGCGACCGCGATCCGTCCTGCGGTTGCTCCGGTAAAACGTTACAGCAAACCGTATGACGATCGGACCGACTGATCGCTTTCCGTTATCGGTCCGAGGACAGCCTACCAAACTGTGGAGGCGATGCGAGGCCGTTCCGATCGCAATCCCTCACTATTGTTCGAGCGTGCGAGATCGAGAGAGGATGTTTTATGTGGTCGGATCGCAGTGGGTCTACCATGCGACTCGTTAGATTCAACGACGATCGGCTCGGACTCCTGGCCAACGACGACGGCATCATCGACGTGACCGACGACCTCGGTCTCGAGACGAACGACCCGCTCAAAGAATACGCCCGCAAGGACTTAGACGCCAGCGAGTACGAAAGCGAGGACGCTGACTACGACCGCGAGGAGGTCACCATCGAGTCTCCTGTCCGCCGCCCCGGCAAGGTCATCGCGGCGCCGCTGAACTACGAGAACCACGTCGAAGAGGCCCTGGCCGACAAGGACATCGTGACCGAGGAGTGGTTCACCATCGAGGACAAGGGGTACTTCCTCAAAGCTCCCTCGAGCGTCGCCGGCCCTGAGGACGGCATCGAACTCCCCTTCAACGACCGACGGGTCGACCACGAGATCGAACTCGGCTTCGTCATGGGCGAGGACGTCAAGGACATCGACGCCGACGACGTCTGGGACGCTATTCTCGGCTACACGATCCTGCTCGACGTCTCCGTTCGCGGCGACCAGGATCGCTCGAACCGCAAGTCCTACGACACGTTCACCATCATCGGCCCCTGCGTCACGACCCCCGACGAGTTCGACGATCCCCACGACCTCGAAATGGAGCTCCAACTCAACGGCGAGACTCAGCAACGAGAGAACACCGGCGGCATGATCTACAGCTGCGCCGACATCGTTGAGTACGCCTCGATCGGCGCGACGATCGAAGCCGGGGACGTCATCACCACCGGGACGCCGGAAGGCGTCAGCGCGATCGAGGGTGGCGACACCATCGACGCCGAGATCGAGGACGTCGGCGCGATGACCGTCGATGTCACGGAACGCGACCTCGCCTTCGAGGACGTCGACGTTCGGAAGAGCCAGAAAGACGACTGAGAACCACCCAGCGACACCGTATCTACCGTGATTTTCTGCGACCACAACGACACCGGAACTCCGCGAACGGGACGACACCGAAAGCCGACGCTCAGTGACTCAGTCCTCGAACGAGACGAGCGCGTCGAGCGCGACCGCTCGATCCGACTCCGCCAGTAGCGGGTTGATCTCGATCTCACGGATTTCCTCGTTGTTGGACAGGATCTCGCCGACGGTGACGATCGCCTCGGCGATGGCCTCCCGATCGACCGCCGGAGAGCCGCGATAGCCGTCGAACAGCGGCGAGGCCTCGAGTTCGCGGGTCATCGCGACGGCCTCGGCGGTCGAGATCGGCGCGATCCGGTGGCTCGTGTCCTGGAGGACCTCGACGGTAATCCCGCCAAGGCCGACGAGAACGGTCGGGCCGAACGACGGATCTCGCGTGCCGCCGACGATCACCTCGAGCCCGGCCTCGAGGTCGGCAGCTTCTTCGACGAACACCGCGGCGTCGATCCCCTCGCGGTCGGCCGCCTCGAAGATGTCCACCGCGGCCGTCCGAACCTCGTCGGGGGTCGTGAGGTTCACGTTCACGCCGACGCCGCTCCCCCACTCGCTCTTGTGCTGGACCGACGGTGCGGAGACCTTTGCGACGACCGGGTAGCCGATTCGCTCGGCGGCCTCGACCGCCTCTTCGGACGACGCGACCGTCTCGCCGTCCGGAACGGAGAGCCCGCGACTGGCGAGTAACTCCTTCGCTTCGGCTTCTGTCAGCGCGGAGCGCTGCTCGTCGCGGGCGGCCTCGAGAGCGTCAGTCATCGACGGTCACCTCCTCGCCCGCAAGGGCCGCGTCGGGCCCCGCGTTGCGCTTGGCGTACTGGACGAGCGCGCTGACCGCGTCCGCCCCGCGTTCAGGCGCCGTGAAGGTCGGGATTCCGAGCGCCTCGAGTTCGGCGAGTTCGTCGCGGATGACGTCCTCTGGGCCGCCGCTGGCGAAGACGATCGGTTTGTCGACTTCCTCGGCGAGCCCCTCGAGGGCCTCGATCGGATAGCCGAGTCCGCCCTCGTACAGTTCGTAGACCAGCACGATGTCGATGTTGTCGTCGCGAGCGACGGCGGCGACGACGTCGCCGAACTCCGGCATCGGGCGTCCCGTATCAACTGGGTTCGCCGAGAACGTGATTCCGGGGAGGATCTCTTCGACGATTGCTTGGGTCTCCTCGGTCAGCGACGGGAGCGTCGCGCCGGCGGCCTTGAGGCGGTCGGTGATCGCGATTCCCGGCCCGGCCTGGGCGGTGACGACGCCGACGTTCGGTCCGTCTGGACGCGGCGAGTTGGCCAGCGCCGTCCCCGCATCGAGCAGTTCCGTCGACGAACGGACCGTGGGCACGCCGTACTGGGCGAATCCTGCTTCGTACAGTTCGTACTCGCCCGTGAGTGCCCCGGTGTGTGACTCCGCGAAATCGCCGACATCCTGCTCGCCGACGTTGTAGGCGACGACCGGCGTCTCGACGCGCCGGCAGGTCTCGAGGAGACTGCGCCCCTCGTCGGTCCCCTCGACGTGGAGGACGATCGAGTCGGTCTTCGCGTCGCCGTCGAAGTACTCGATCGCCTCCTCGAAGCCGACGTTCGCGCGGTTGCCGAGGCCGACCATCGCGGAGACGCCGACCCCCTCGTTTTCCGCCTGGAACGCGATGGCGTAGGCGAGCCCGCCGCTCTGGGCGATGACAGCGACGTTCCCGGCGGGAATGCTGTCGACGTCGGTCGCGAACGTCGCGAAGAGGTTCTCCTCCGGAACCAGGAAGCCGCTCGTGTTCGGCCCGAGCAGGGCAACGTCCCCCTCGGTCGCAGCTTCGATGAGTCGCCCCTCGAGTTCCTGGCCCTCCGGCCCCGCTTCGCCGAAGCCGCCGGCGAAGATGACCGCGCCGCCGATGCCCGCTTCGCCGCAGTCTTCGATGACGTCCGGGACGACCGGTGCCGGCACGCAACACAGCGCCAGGTCGACCTCGCCGTCGATCTCGGTCACCGAGGAGACGAACTCCCGGCCGAAGACGCTGCCGGACGCCGACGGGTTAACCGGGTACACCGGGCCGTCGAATTCGACCGCGTTTTGCATGGCTTCGTAGCCGATCTTTCCGGCCGTTTCGGAGGCTCCGACAACCGCGATACCCCTGGGATCGAACAAGTCAGTTACCGACATACCGGCTATTGGGTAAACTGGGTGAAAGCGTTTTCCACTGGCGGGAACCGAACACCGAGAACGACGACCGGACTCGCTATCCGCGACGGAAGGCGTCCGTTACGTGGTCACTCTTGAGGAGTTCGTCACCGGTCTCGGACGTAACGATCCGATCGTTCTCGAGCAGGTATACCCTATCGGCGATCTAGAGGGCTCTGTCGACGTGTTGTTCGACCAGCAGGCGGGGGAATCGTCGCTGATCGTTTCGATCTTCTTGAGGCGACACCGGACGGTACGAATCACTCTCGAACGACCACTATTGATGTACTGCGATGTGGTAGGGCAACTCGTGTCCGATCCATCCATACCGTCGCGAACGCGACTCGAACGTAGGGGTCACGGGTTGTGGGTCCACGTCCAACCGATATTTCTGGTTCCGGGAGCCGCGATGTCAGTGTTCGGCGCGGCGCTTGCGACTGATATCTCGCTCTCGAGTGGAGCGATCCACGCGTTCGCTGTCTGTCTGGCCGTCTACGTCGCCCACTTGAAAGACGGCTACGTCGACTACTATGTCCGCGGCGAAGACGAGGGAAACCACCTCGAGCCACGGGAGATCCGTCTCGCGATCGCCGTAGCGACGATCCTGTTCGGCCTCTGTTTCGGATTCCTCTGGCAGTTCGGTGGGCCGGTCGCAGCCGTCGCCACGGCACCGTTGCTCATGCTTGGCTACTTCCATGCGCCGCAACTGGACACCCATCCGCTCACCGTCACCGTCGATTACCCACTCGGAATCTGCCTCGCGACAGTCGGCGGCTACGCGACCCAGACCGGGACAATCAGCGGCACGGTCCTCGCCGTCTGTCTTACGCTATTTTTTCTGCTGGCTGCAATCAACATCATGCTCGACCGGCTCGACTACGATCACGATCGACGGCTGGCAAAGCGAACGCTTCCGGTCGTTTTCGACCCGACTCGAGCCCAGCGAATCGCCTGGGGACTGATTGGTGCTTGTCTGGTCGTTCTACTCGTCTCGAGTGTGTTCGGACTGCTGCCGACCGTCGCTGCACTCGCCGGGGTCGTCCCAGGGGTCGTCACGCTCGGCTGTCTCGTCAGGCCGCCCGATCCGAATCGCCTCGTCGCGATGTTCATCGGTGTGACCTACGTCTTCGCCACGATACTGTTCATCGCGATTCGCATCTCCGGCTGAGGGTTCCAATCGGTCCGATCGGCCGATTCGCGACGGGATACCGTCCTGTTTCCTGAGCAGCAAACGGTTCTCTCACGAAGAACAGGAGCTCTGTGAACAGGGTGCATACTCTCTCTCGTGTTCGATCCAGTCACAATGATCGCGGTTTCGTCCACGAAATATCAAAAGTGACTAACATGTGTTCGCTACCAAGAAACGAATCGCTCGCGACACCCGCCGCTGACCGACGTTTGGCGACACCGGTTTCGAGTCGCAGCCCACGCTCGAGTTGCCCAGTGGCACTCAATATGAGATCAACTCGATCTCGAATCGAACGGGTAGGGACCGGCAGTCAGTACGCAATTGGTTTCACGATGGCTGTACGGTCAGCATATCGCAAAATCAATGGTCCCGTTCGCTGGCGGGACTGAACCAGTGGGTTTCCTTTTAGTGAACGTTTGTCGCTCGTGATCGTTTCCGGTAATGGATCCCCCAATACGACGGTATCACCTCGAGTCACGTGCCGTACCGATACTTGATCGTAATCGAATCGATCGTCCCCTGGAGTTCCTGTCGGAGCGTGGTCTGATACGTCTCGTCCTGGATTCGCCCCGTCGGCCCCGCGATACCGACTGCACCCTTGAGTTCGGCGTCGATCTCGATCGGTGCCCCGATTAGCCCCATTCCCTTGACCTGTTGATCCCAGTCGACTGCGTACCCCTGCTCCCGGATCGAGTCGAGTTCGGTTCGTAACCGCTCCTCGTCGGTGACCGTCTTCTCTGTCAACGGCGTGAGCCCGTGGATCTCGATGATTTCGTCCGTCCGCTCCGGTGGAAGGTTGGCGAGAATCGCTTTCCCGGTTGCGTTCGAGTGCAACGGCGTGATCATCCCCGAGTAGATGCCCAGTTCGAGCGATCGGTCGCCAGTTTCCTTGTGGAGGATTACCGACTGGCCAGCTTCCTCGATGACCAGGGTGATGAGTTCGCCCGTCTCCATTGCGAGTTCGCGGAGTTTCGGCTCTGCTGCCTGAAAGAGGCTGTTACGGTGTTTGATTCGCGATCCCGTCGCCAAGAACTGGTGGCTGAGCCGGTACTCGCCGCCGTCGTTGACGACGTAGCCAGTCTCCTCGAGCGTGTGGAGATAGACGTGAGCCGTGCTCTTCGGGATGTCCATCCGCGTCGCGACCTCCGACGGGCCGGCGCCGTTTACTTCCCAGAGAACAGTCAGTACGTCGAACGCCCGGAGCACCGATGACATCGGGGGTGTTGCGTCGGTCATACCGGAATGTCGCCGTCCCGATACTTAAACTGTCCGATTATATCAGACGATATCTTGGAACCACCTACGAACCAAACCGGACTTCTCTCCGCCGTTGGTTGATCTCTCGGGTGATCTGCGATGGGTCTCCGTTCGTTCCACCGTCGATTACAATAGTACCACTGTAATCAATCCGAAGCGGCAGCCGGAATCTGAGCGTGTCTGAGACGGTGTCTACTACTAGTAGACGAATACAGCGGTCGTCATCGACTGGCATTGCATGTCCGGTCACTCGATGGGAGACGATGACGAACGAATGTGGTGCGTGAACGACCAGCATGAGCGGATTCGCGGATCGACGGAAGAGGATTCGCCAGTGTGATCGACCATCGGTCGGTGACCAACCAGTCATCAACCGGTCACTGAACGGGACCAGGCCCTGTAGGGTACGGTTTGATCAGCCACAAACCGGCCCACGACACGTCGGACCATCGGTACGGCAGCCGGTAGGAAACGCCAATCTACTATGGACAGACGGAATTCGAAAACGAGAGTGGAGCGTGACGGCGGACGGGAACCGGACTGATACGGGCAGGTATACCGGTCACCCGACGCGATCGCAGAACAGTCACAGTCGCACCAAAATCGACCTCCAACGCTTCGTGGCTCCGTCTGACGGGGGCTGAGCCGAACCCCCCGTCAGCCACCGATGTACGATTCGACGAGTTCGTCCGACTGGAGCTCCGCCGTCGTTCCGGATCGCTGTACTGTTCCGTTCTCGAGGAGCGTGAGTCGGTCGGCGTGTTCGAGGGCGAACGTGAGGTTTTGCTCACAGAGGAGGATCGTGACGTCGAGTTCCTGAATCGACGTTAGAGCCTCGCTGATGTCGTCGAGAACGACCGGCGCCAGCCCGATCGACGGTTCGTCTAAAACGAGAAACTCCGGATCGCTCATTAGGCCACGGCCGAGCGACAGCATCTGTTGTTCGCCGCCGCTCAGACTCTCTGCTTCCTGTGACCGGCGCTCTTCGAGTCGCGGGAACAGCTCGAAGACCTCCTCGAGTCGCTCGCTTTCGCCCTCGTTGTTGAGATACGAGCCGAGCCGGAGGTTCTGTTCGACGGACATCTGGCCGAACAGGTCCCGTCGCTCAGTGCAGTAGAACAGCCCGTTTTCGATCAGCGTCGGCGTGTCCGTCTCGGAGACCTCGAGGCCCCGGTAGGTGATCGAGCCCTCGTAATCGAGGAAGCCGCCGATGGTGTCGACCAGCGTCGACTTGCCCGCACCGTTCGGTCCGATGACGCCGATCGTCTCACCGGACGGGACGTCGAGGTCGACGCCCTCGAGTGCCGTCACCTTCCCGTAGGAGACGGAGAGATTCGAAACCGAGAGCATCGATTCGCGCGAGTCGTCCGCCATTTAAATCTCACCTCCGAGGTAGGCCTCCTGGACGGTCGGATCGTCGCGGATCTCCGCCGGCGTCCCCTCGGCAATCTTCTCGCCGAAGGAGATGACGATAACGCGGTCGACGAGGTCGAGCAGCCCGTGCATGTTGTGGTCGATCACGACCAGCGTCATCCCATCCTCGCGGAGCGAGGTGAACAGGCCGGCAGTGCGGTCGATTTCGTCGGACGTGAGTCCGGCGAACGGCTCGTCGACCAACAGCAAATCCGGATCGGTTCCGAGTGCCCGTCCGATCTCGAGCCGGAGCATTCCGGCGTGGGGAAGTTCGTCGGGCGTCTGGTCGACCACGTCGCCCAGTCCGACCTGCTCGCAGATCTCTCGGGCTCGCTGTTCCGTGTCGGCGCGGAAATCCTGCAGCGAGAACAACGAGTTAGGCATCTGTGAGAGCGCGATGTTCTCCAGTACCGTTCGGTCGTTCAGCGGGCGGAACGTCTGGTAGGTTCGTGCGATCCCCTTCTCGACGAGGGCGTGCTGTGGGACGCCGGTGACGTTCTCGTCGCGGTAGTATATCTCGCCGTCCGTCGGTGCCATCGTCCCGGAGACGCAGTCGAACGTGGTCGACTTTCCGGCGCCGTTTGGACCGATGAATCCGAGTATCTCTCGCTCGCTGACGCTAAAGGAGAGGTTGTCTACCGCGGTAACGTTTCCGAACTGTTTCGTGACATCCTCGAGTCGGAGGATGTCGGTCGTCTGTGCTTCGTCACGGGGGGATTGTGTTGTATGCGTGCTCATGCGTGTTCCTCCGTCGATTACGATGGCGATTCCGAACGCCGGGTTCGTCGTTCGAGTACGTCACGACTCCACTCGGTGAGCCACGGGAGCGCCCCCTTCGGCAGGAAAAAGAGGACGAGTAGCGCGATTCCGAAGAATAGCGCCATCGAGATGTGCCCGACCGTGACGTCGAGGACGGGAATCGTCAGGGAACTGGTCTGGAGCGCGTCCCGGGCGAAGTAGTAGACGATCCCCGCGGCGGCGGGACCGGTGATCGTTCCCATGCCGCCGAGGATACTGACCAGAACGACCTCGATGCTCACGACGATACTGAGGATTTCACCAGGATTGGGCTCCCCGGCAGTGTGAACGAACGCGGCGCCCGCCAGCCCGCCGACCGTGCCGCTCATCGTGAACGCGAACACCTTGAACTTCGCCGCGTTGATGCCGACGGACCGGACCGCGTCTTCGTCCTCGTGGATCGCTGTGAAGATCGATCCGACGTACGACCGCGTGAACGCGTAAAAGAGCGCATAGATTGCCAGAAAAAGCGCCAGTGCGAGATAGTAGTAGACGATCGTCTCGTGGACGAACACCGTTTCGAAGCCGATCGTCGAGAGGATCTCGATGGGCCCGTCGACCGAGACCAGGCCCGCCGGACTCGGAAGTCCCGCGTCGCCACCCAACGTTCCGGGGAAGATGTTGACGATCTGGACGAGCACGAGCGGTGCGATCAGCGTGATGAGCGCCAGATACGGTCCCTCGAGGCGGAGTGCCGGAAATCCGACGGCGAGTCCTGCGATGCCCGCGGCGATCGTTCCGGCGAGAATCGCCAGCACTGGTGTGAGACCGAGTTCAAGATTGAGCACCGCTGCAGTGTAGCCACCGACCCCGAAGAACATGCTGTGCCCGAAGCTCAACTGTCCCGTGTAGCCGGAGACGTAGTCCCAACTCATCGCGAACATCCCGAGGAACAGCGCCGCGGTGAGCTGTCTAAGCGTGAGTATCGGGAGGAGAAACGGCGCTGCAATGAGCCCGACGAAGCAAACAATGCCGACGATGTACCGTGGTTCGAGGTCTACCTGTGTCATGTGTTCACTTAATCTTCGACAGTATGTGTCTTGCGCGCCATTATATATGTTTCTACCACGCTCGATCCTTGCTTATAAGTATCACGTCCGGGCGCCGCGCGACCGGAGCGACCGTCGTCAGCCTTGACGTCGGTACACAACACCACCGATAGTTTTATTTACCATTGGAAACACTCGGTTCATATGCGTGGTAATCAAAGGCATATCACAGGTGCTCCTGGGAAACTGAACAGACGGCAGTTCGTCGGCCTCGCCGGAATCGGCGCGACCACCTCACTCGCCGGCTGTATCGGCGGGATGGGGGATAGCGACGACGACGACGAAATCAAGATCGGGCTGCTCGCGTACGACCCCGGGAGTGCTCCCCAGGGGACCGCACAGCAGCAGGCTGCCGAGTTGGCCGTCAGCGATCTCAACGATGACGGTGGCGTCCTTGACGAGGACGTGGAGTTGCTCGTCGCGGACACGCAGGGGAGTTCCTCGACCGCCTCGGATCGGTATCTCGAGTTCGTCGTCGAGGAGAACGTCGACGTAACGGCGGGCGTGTTCGTCACGGAGGTGATGACCGCCCTCATGTCCGAAATCGCCGACCACCAGACGGTTCACATGAGCGGCGGCCACACTTCGCCGACGATCGCCGAGATGCTCGCGGACGACTACGAGCAGTACAAGTATCAGTTCCGTCCGTACGGGAACGCGACCCGCTGGATCGCGTCGATCTCGGATCTCGCCGCGCACATGCAAGAGGAGGGACGATGGGATCGGGTCGCCGTGCTCTGCGAGGAGTTCGAGTGGACCCAGTCGTTCACGAACGCTCTCCCCGACCTGCTCGAAGACGTCGGCCTCGAGGTCGTCTACAACGAGCGGTATCCGGCCGATACGGAGAACTTCACCCCGCTGTTCGACAACATCGAGGGCGAGGACGCGGACGCCGTCGTGATGGCACAGGCCCACAGTGCGGGGCCGGCGATGATCCAGTGGCGAGACGAGGAACGTGAGTTCTCGATATGCGGTCAGATCTCCCAGATCGTCGATCCGGGTTCCTACGAAGCGTTCGACGGCGACAACCAGTACGCAATCAGTAACGCGCCCGCGGTCCACACTGCAAATCTCTCCGAGTCCACGACCGCATTCGCGGAGCGGTACAACGACGAGTTCGACGTCTATCCGAACGATGCCTTCTCGTACGCGACCTACGACGGGATCATGATGTGGGCCGAGGTCGTCGAAGAGGTGGGAACGACGGACGCTGAAGAAGTCGTCCCGGCGCTGGCTGACGCCTCCTACGTGGGGACGCGTGGTCGGATCGAGTTCAACGATGAGGATCACGAGTATCCACACGACGCGAAATTCGGGGAGGACTACCTTCGGCGAATCAACTTCCAGTGGCAGGAGGAAGACGACGGCGAGGGGCTTCAGCAGGTCATCCACCCCGAGGAGTTGGCGACCTCGGAGTACCAAGAGCCTGAGTGGTTCTGAGCCATGGTCGATATCGTCGGCATCGCCGCCAACACGATCATCCTCGGCTCGCTGTACGCGCTCATCGCGGTCGGGTTTACCCTCGTCTTCGGCGTCGCTGGCCAGGCGAACCTCGCACACGGTGCGACGATTACGATCGGGGCCTTTACCGCCTGGTTCGTCGCCGGACTGGGCGGTGGGGTCTGGATCGGACTGCTCGCGGGTACCGTCGCCGGCGCGATCTTCCACGTCGTGCTCTACGGGGTCTTCGTCAGGCACATCGACGATCCGATAAACGTGTTGATACTGACGCTGCTGGCGTGGTTCGTCATCGAGTACTCGTTTCGGGCCGGTATCGGCTCCGAGCCGCGATCAGTCCCGTCGCTCCTCAGCGGAAGCACGTCGATCGGCAGCGTCTCGCTCCTGTACAACAACCTGCTGATATTCGTCCTCTCGTGGGTGTTTATCGGCGCGCTGTTCGTCTTCGTCAACCACACGAAGCGCGGACAGGCGATTATCGCCACGAGCATGAACGAGAAGGGCGCCGCACTGGTCGGCATCAAGACCGGCGACATCACGCTGCTGACCTGGGGCGTCGCCGGACTGCTCGCCGGCTCCGCCGGCGTACTCTACGGCTCGTTCCGCGCCGCCTCCTACGACATGGGGATGACGCCCCTCGTCCTCGCGTTCGCGATCGTCATCCTCGGCGGCATCGGCTCGATTCGAGGCAGCCTCGTCGCGGCGTACATCATCGGTTTCCTCGAGGTATTTACTACCTCGGCCATATCGCCGCGACTCAGCGGGATGACCGCGCTACTGGTCGTCGTCGTCGTATTGCTGGTCAGACCGACCGGGCTCTACGGCCGGGAGCTGCCGGCCTGAGATCGGCACCTCTCCTCGTATTGGGTCCTGAACTGCACCGCTTTCTTTCGTTGCAGTCTTTGGAATCACGGATACCGCATTTCACGATGTCGTACTGGAATGTCTCCTCCCGATACACCGTACGATTTTGATGATCATCACAAAATATATGTGTTGGTCAACCATCACTACCGCATGTTGACGGTGGTTACTCGTAAGCAGAACCGTGGCGCGTCCCGAAGATCAGTCCTTCGCGGACTCGGTATCGCCGGATCAGCGCTTGCACTGTCGGCTGGAACTGTGGCGGGAAAGCCAGCGACGCCCGCAAACGGAATCGAAACGTGCGAAAATCTCACGTTCGCTGAACGTCCTGAAGTTGACCGCGGAGGCCACGGAGAGGGTGAACTGCGTCTTGACCGCTATCTCCCGGAGCAACGCAATCCCCATCCGGTTCCGTACTCGTGTACATACACGGCGGAATGTGGGACGAACGAGTGAGTTGAGCGGTAACCCTGGACGAACGAAACGACCCAAAATATCGGTTGGCGACGTGTCTACTGGTCGACCGGGAGCTCCCCGTATTCGGACTTGAACTCGTCGCGAAGCACCTTCTTGTCGAACTTCCCGGTCGTGGTCTTCGGGATCGACTCGATGAAGACGATCTCATCCGGTAGCCACCACTTCGGGAACCGCTCTAACAGGTGTTCTTTCAGTTCGTCCTCGGTGACCACGCTCCGCTGGACGACGTACGCGATCGGCCGCTCGTCCCACTTCTCGTGTTCCATGTTGATCACCGTCGCCTCCTCGACGGCGTCGTGGGCCATGAGCTCGTTCTCGAGTTCCAGCGACGAGATCCACTCCCCGCCGCTTTTGATGACGTCGTCGAGGCGGTCGACGACATCGAGATAGCCGTACTCGTCGATGGTACCAACGTCTCCAGTCTTGAACCAGCCGTCGTCAGTGAACGACGCCTCGGTCTCCTGGGGGCGCGCGTAATACTCGTCGATGAGCCACGGTGACCGCGCCTGGATCTCGCCGGTCGACTCTCCGTCGTGGGGAACCGGTTCTCCGCCCGGCGTGCGCAGGCGGATCCGGACGCCGGGCGCGGGGATTCCGGGCTTCATCTGCTGGTGGTATCGCTCGCTCTCCGGGAGCTCTGCGACCTCTGATGTCGTCATCGTGTTGACGAGGTGCGGTGCCGCCTCGGTCATCCCGTAGCCCTGATGGATCGGTGCGCCGATCTCCTTATCGAACTTCTCCATGAGCCACTCCGGCGGTGACGTGCCGCCGATGAGAACTCGATCGAGGCTCGCGAGTTCGATATCGTCTCGGTCGTCGTAGAACTGGGCCATCTCGATCCACACCGTCGTCACGGCGGCGGTGACGGTCACGTTCTCCCGATCGATGAGCTGTGCGATCCCTTCGGCGTCGGTCTTGTTCCCCGGCAACACGAGCTTCGAGCCCGATAGCGTCGCCGAATACGGCAGTCCCCAGCCGTTGACGTGGTACATCGGGACGACGGGCATTACGGCGTCGTTCTCGCCGACCTCGAACACGTCGACGTGGCCGTGGGTCAGCGAGTGCAGGTAGAGGTCTCGATGGGAGTAGGCGGCACCTTTCGGCAGCCCCGTAGTCCCGGAGGTGTAACAGATACCGGCCTCCTCGTCTTCGTCGATCTCGGGCCAGTCGTAGTCGGTGTCCTGACCCTCCAGAAGGTCCTCGTAGGCGACAACCGGCTCGAGGTCAGTTTCGGGGACCTCATCGTCCAAGATGACGTAGTGCGCTACCGTCTCGAAGTCGTCGGCGACGGCCTCGACGGTCTCGACGAACTCGGGATCGACGAAGACGACCTCGTCCTCGGCCTCGTTGACGATTTCGACGAGGTGTTCGTCGGGGAGCATGTGGTTGGTCATGTGGATGCTTCGACCGCTACACGAGGGAGCGAAGTACAGCTCGTAGTGGCGGTAGTGGTTGATCGCCATCACCGACACGCGCGAACCGCGACCGACGCCGAGTTCGTCGAGCGCGTTGGCCAGCTGGCCGATCCGGTCGTAGGCCTCGTCGTACGTGTATCGGTGGGTCGTTGCGTCAGGTAGTTCCGAGACGATTTCTTTGTGTCCGAACAGGTCAGTGGCCCGCTCGAGCATGACCTGCAGCGTGAGTTCGTAGTCTTTCATCGTGAATCAGCGTCCTGTGGTTCGAAGCGGTAGAAGACGCGTTCTTCGTCGGTCGGGCCGTCAATCTCGACGATCTTCAGCGAGACCGGGTCGCCGATCTCGAGGTCGCTGTAGGCGGCGTCGTCGACGCGCCCGGAGAGCCGGACGGGACCGAGATCGACGACGCCGACGACGTAGGGGACGTCGTGCTCGCTCAGTCCCATCGGGAGGCCGCCGCGAACCTCCGAGAAGGCGAACAGCTCTCCCTCGTGGGGGAGGTCGACGTACTCGAGGTCATCGCTCGTGCACTCGGGACAGACGATCCGGGGCGGGAAGTGGATCTCCTCACAGTCGGTACACTGCGTGGTCGTCAGCTGTCCGCCCCGGAGGTTGTCGTAGAACTCGTGGATCTGCGTCTGGTCCTCCGTCTGCAGTTCGTAGAAGTCGAGCAGTCGGGGGAGTTCGACCTCGTCGGGGACCGAGACGCGCTCGCGTTCGGTGTCGCCGCCGTTGGTGTCTGAGTCAGTCATTGTGGATCACGGTCTAAGACCATCACGCTGTGGACCGAGCCGCTGCCGCTTAAGTTGTGGATCAGCCCGGTCGTTGGGTCGTCTACCTGTCGGCCGCTCTCGACGCCGCCGTTGAACTGGCGGGTAACCTCGAGGGCCTGGGAGACGCCGGTCGCGCCCAGCGGGTGGCCACATCCGAGGAGACCGCCACGGGTGTTGACGGCGACGTCGCCGTCGATCTGGCTGCGGCCGTCCTCGATGAACTGGCCGCCTTCGCCGCGCTCACAGAAGCCGAGTTCCTCGTACTCGATGATCTCGCTGATCGAGAAGCAATCGTGAACCTCGGCGATATCGATCTCCTCGAGGGGGTCTTCGATGCCGGCCTGGTCGTAGGCGTTCTGGGAGGCCTTGCGAGCCTGCGGCCAGCCGGAGAACGACGGTAAGTTGTTGATCGAGTTGCCCGCCATCGAGGACTGGCCGCTGCCGGTGATCCAGGCCGCCGTGTCGGTGACCTCGCGAGCCTTCTCCTCGCTCATGAGGATCACGCCGGTTGCGCCGTCGGTGATCCCGCTGCAGTCGTAGAGGTGCAGCGGCGGCGCGATCTTCGGCGACTCCGTGACGTCCTCGGGCTCGATCTCCGAGCGGTACTGTGCGAAGTCAGTCTTGGCGGCGTGACTCTTGTTTTTGGCGGCGACCAGCGAGAGCTGTTCGCGGGTCGTGCCGTGTTCGTGCATGTGTCGCTGGGCGTACCACGCGAAAAACGGTGGCGCGGAGAGCCCGTTGACGCCGTCGAACTCCCGGTCCAAGACGTTCGCCATCGACGCCTGCATCTCGGGCATGTGTTCGCGGCCGAGGTTCATCTTCTCGACGCCGAGGACGAGTGCCGTATCGAGCTGTCCGGCGGCGATGGCGAGCCAGGCGTAGCGCAGTGCCGCCTGCCCACTGGCACACGCCAGTTCGGTCCGGGCGGTCATCTCCGTGACTTCGATCCCGAGCAACTCGGCGACCATCGGCGCGACGTGTGACTGGTAGGAGAATCGCTCCGGCTGGACCGTGCCGACGAACAGCCCCTCGATATCGTCGGGGCCGACACCGGGAACGGCGTCGAAGGTCGCCTTTCCGCCCTCCTGGGCGAGGTCTTTCCACGTCGCGTCGCGTTCGCCCCACTCCGAGGTACCGCCGCCGACGATCGCGACGTTACGCGCTGAAGCTGCCACGATCACTCACCCTCGAAGTGAGGTTCGCGGTTCTGTCTGAACGCCGTCACGCCCTCGAGCATGTCGTCGGTAGTCGCGAGGACGGCGAACGCCTGCTTTTCCATCTCGAGTGCGGCCTCGAGGCTGGCGTCCTGGCCGTCCTGAATGACCTGCTTTGCGGCTTTGAGTGCGACCGGCGGGCCGGAGACGAGGTCGGCGACGATCTCGCCGACGCGGTCGTCGAACTCGTCGTCAGCGACGGCGTGGTTGACGATGCCCCACTCCTCGGCCTGGACGGCGTCGAACTGCATCCCACGGTAGACCATCTCCTTGGTTCGGCCCTCGCCGATCAGACGGGCGAGGCGCTGGGTCGCACCGCCGCCGGGGATCACGCCGAGGTCGGTCTCGGGGGTGCCGATCGTCGAGTCCTCGGTCGCAATACGGATGTCACAAGCCAGTGCGAGTTCGATGCCGGCGCCGAGACAGAAGCCGTCGATCTTCGCGACGGTCGGCCGCGGGAACTCGTAGACGGTCTGGAACATCTCGTCGACGTCCATGATTTCGGCGGGATCGTCGGCCGTGAAGCCGGTGATGTCCGCCCCGGAACTGAACGCTTTGTCCCCGGCGCCCGAGAAGACGACACAGCGGACGTCGTCGGTATCGATGTCGGTCAGGAGTCGGTCGATCTCCATGAACATATCGTCGGACATCGAGTTCATGCGCTCCTGGCGGTCGAGTTCGATCTCGAGGACGCCGTCGTCGTCGATCTCCCAGTTGATGTAGTGGTACGGCGGATCGACGCGGTAGTCATAGAAGCCCTTCCCGGCATCCTCGCCGGTCCATCCCTCTTCGACGAGTTCGATGAGGTAGTCGGTCGGTTTGTAGCGTTCCGCGTCGTACTCCGCCGAGAGCGCCTCGAGTTTCTCGAGGACGACGTCGAGTCCGATGCGGTCACCGCGTCGGCACATCCCCTCGGGGAAACTGCCGCCCAGGCGGAGACCGATGTCGATCTCTTCAGGCGTGGCGACGCCGTTGCCGATGAGCCAGGCAGCCTTGTTGATCATGACGGCTTCCGTTCGAAGGGTGTCGTAGCTTCCGGCGTCCTCGGGCTTATAATCGACGCCATCACCGTCGTCGTAGTTGTAGAATCCCTTCCCGCTTTTCTTGCCGAGATGGTCGTTCTCGACGTTCTCCTCGACGACCGGCGGAACCGACTGATCGGACTCCGAACGGAAGTGGTAGCCGATGTCGATACCGCCGAAGTCGTTGAGTTCGAACGGCCCCATCGGGTAGCCTCGTTCGTAAACCATCGCGGCGTCCGCCTCCTGGATCGTGGTTTCGTCATTCGAGAGCATCCACGCGGCCTCCTCCATGAACGGGACGAGGACGGTGTTGACGACGAAGCCGTGGACGTCCTTGCGGACGTAGATCGGCGTCTTGTCGACCGATTCGACCCACTCGTAGGCTAGTTCAGCTGTCTCATCGTTCGTCGCCTCGCCGTAGGTGACTTCGACGAGATCCATCTTCACGGGCGGGTTGAAGAAGTGGAGCCCGACGACCTGTTCCGGTCGATCCGTCGCCGACGCGATATCGGAAATCGAGAGGCTCGAGGTGTTCGACGCCAGGATCGCGTGATCGGGCGCGTGTTCGTCGACCGACGAGAACGTGTCCTCCTTGATCTCGAGTTGCTCGGGAACAGCCTCGATAACGAGGTCGGCGTCGGAGACTGCGTCAGCGAGGTCCGTCATCGTCTCGATTCGCCCGAGAATTTCGTCGGCGGACTCGTCGACCTGTCCTTTCTCCGCGAGTTTCTCGACGCTCCATTCGATGTTGTCGTACCCGTTTTCGACGAGATCGTCCTCAATGTCACGCATCGTCACGTCGTAGCCACCGATCGCGGCGATCTCCGCGATCCCGTGACCCATACTCCCTGCTCCGAGGACTGTTACACGCTGAATGCTGCTGACTGTCATCATAATTATCTCTGTGGTTCCAACAAATATATCTTTGGACAACCCACCAGCATGCAGCTATTGCTAGTACATAATATTTTTCCGACAGCTCGGCCTGCATCGATTCGTCAGTTGACCCGCTCGCGGTACGCATGCCTAATAACAATATTTGAATTCGAAACCCCATCGATATACTTATCATGGGTGGTGTGCACATAATCTGATGTGATTGGGCAAGATGCATGGCGTAGCGACGAGGAGACGTGGGAAGGGGTCGAACCCGATGAAAAAACAATCGCCGACGAGACACTCAACGAAACTGAACGGCTCCCGTTCGCACGGTTCCTCGCTGTGTTCGTCTTGGGAACTGCCTTCTTCGTGCTTCCGGTTCCGTGGGAAGGTGCTGTAACGGTTCCGTTCGATATCTTTGTGTCGTACATCGAGGAGGGTGCCGCGCAGTACGTGCTTGGCCTGGCATGGCTCATGATCTTCGGCGCCGCCGTTATGACGACGATCGCGGAGAGCCACCGTCGCGGCCTCTATACGTTCGATGACAGCGTCACGAACCGATTCGATTTACAGGTTTGGGAGACGAACGCGGCGTTCTGGTTTCTCCGCCTCGCCGGAACGGTACTTGCGACCGCCTATCTCCTGGGAATCGGTCCCACACTTATCCAGAATCCAGGCGTCTCCGGCGTGATCTGGGACACGTTGATTCTGAGCGTCGTCATCATCATCCCGCTCGGCTCGATCTTCGTCAACATGCTCATCGAGTGTGGAGCCCTCGAGTTCGTCGGGACCCTCGCCCGCCCCGTGATGCAACCGCTGTTCGGGCTGCCCGGACGATCTGCACTCGACAGTGCCGCGTCATGGGCGGGCTCGTTTGCGATCGGCTTCTACGTTACACGAACGGTCTTTGACCGTGGGGGATACAACAAACGCGAAGTCTTCATCATCTGCTCGTGTTTCGGGACGGCGAGCATCGGAACTCTCGGCGTGTTCGCCTCTGCCTTCGAACTGCTGCATCTCTTTCCCGTGATCTTGCTCGCGTACCTGGTCGCGATCGTCGCTACCGCGATCATCACAGTTCGTGTTCCGCCGCTCTCTCGAGTTCCTGAGGAGTACATCAGCGAGCCGAACGTCGAACCCGACCTTACGGGGTCGATCGGCGACTATTTCCGACTCGGTATCAGCGAGGCGATGGCGGAATCGAAGGGAACATCGTCGGTGCGAGCTGGGTGGAAAGGACTCGTTGACGGCATCGTCCTGACGGCGAGTCTTATCGGAACCGTCGTCGCTATCGGAACGCTCGTACTCGTCGTCTACGAGAACACGCAACTCTTCCAACTGATTTCCAGCCCACTCGTTCCGGTCATCGAACTGTTCGGTATTCCAGACGCGGACGTCGTGGCCGCAGCGATCGTTCTTGGCTTTGCCGACGTCTTCATCGGTGCACTGGCAGCGGTCGGCATTGCGCCCGCCGCACAGTTCTTCGTGATCCTGGTCGTCAGTGGCCAGATCCTGTTCCTCGCTGCATCCGGTCCAATGATGATGGACATGTTCGACGACATTCCGGTTCGGCTTCGAGACATCACGTCGATTTTCGTCGTCCGAACGCTCGTCTTGATTCCCATCAGCGCAGCACTGACGCATATCGTGTCGTTTGCGGGTCTCCTGTAACCGACTCCCGTCTGCCGAACGGGATTTCTCGAGCGACGCAACGCTCCTGATCAGTGCTGGGACCAGGCGTTCAACGGCTCGACACAGGTACCTCACTGCCTTTTTGACCGACGGAAAACGAGAACTACGTTTTCGTGATCTGCAACGGGAGACCAGGTTCCGATCGTCGAATCGAACGAGAACGACTCGTTTCGCGGGACGCCGTAAACGAACATCCCGAGTCCGTTTTCGTGGGCGATGAGCCACGCCGCCTCGTCGGTCTCTTCTGCGAGCTTATCGATACGGTCTTTCGCGGCGTGATAGACCTCGTACTGATTGCGAACGTGGACCCCGTGTTGAAGAACTCGAGGCCGAGTCGGTACTGGCCACCCTCGTTGACGACGTACCGGTGTCGCTCGAGGCTGAGGAGGTGATTGTGGACCGTGCTTTTGGCCAGCCCGAGCCGGTCGGCGAGTTCAGTGACTCCCGCAACGTCTGTCTCTTTCAAAGATTCGGTAATGGAGAACAGTGTCTCGTTCTACTTGACCGACCGTCCGGCCAACTCGTCTGTTTCCATAGCTAGTCTATTATAATCGGTACCATAACGTAATCTGTCCCGATTCGAACGAATGATAGGCGAAATTAGTACAGCTAGTTCTCGCTGGCAGAACAGAATCTGGTAACCGTGATGGCGTAATTCGACACCATTGTTAATACGTAGTATTAAGTGAAATGAATGTTAACTTCCGGTAAATATGGGTGACGAAACCTACCGTGGTGGACGTTCAGACGGTACGAATGACACTACCCGGCAACGTACTCTCGACCGCCGCCAACTGCTCAAAACGACGACGGCGGGCGCAACCACGATCTCGCTTGCGGGCTGTCTGGGGAGTTACGAGTTGATCGACAGGGAAGCCGACGATACCGACCCGGTACGGATCGGCGTTCTGACGCCGAATCCGAACAGCAACCACACTGGCCAGTCGATCGTTCGCGGCGCCGAAGTCGCCGCCGCCAAGCTTAACGAAGCAAACGGGATCCTCGACCGGGACGTCGAACTCATCGTCGCCAACACGAACGCGAGTCCGCTCGAGGCGCGGCGGGCGTATCACCGCCTCATTCTCGAAGCGGATGTCGACGTCACCATGGGCGTGGCGACGGCGGAAGTGCTGAACGGACTGATGGACGACATCGCCGAGCACGAGACGGTTCACCTTACGGCGGGGTCGGTCCCGCTGTTACCGAATCAGCTCGTCCGCGAACAGTACGAGACGTACAAGTATCACTTCCGGGTGGGGCCCCAGAACGCCCACTTCATGGGCGAGATGCAACTCGATTTCTTCGAGGACATGGCGAGCGAGATCGGCTGGGAGTCGATCGCCGTCCTCGCCGAGGACTACGCCTGGGTCGAACGGTCATGGGAGATTTATCGGGAGCATCTCGCCGACACCGGCGTCGACGTGACACTGTGGGAACGGTATCCGCCAGCGACCAACGACTTCGGGGATATTTACGGCGACGTCGAAGCAACCGGTGCCGACGCGGCGTTCGTCTCGGCGGCCCACACCGGTAACGAGCTCCTGGCGGACTGGGCGACCGAGCAACGGGCGTTCGCGTTCGGCGGGAATCACGTCCCGATGCAACTTCCCATGTACTACGACCTGACCGATGGACGCTGTGAGTACGGGTTGAGCTACACCACCGCAACCGCAAACAGCGAACTGACCGAGAAGACCCAGCCGTTCGTCGAGGAGTATCAGCGGCTGTTCGACGGCGATGCACCGGTCTACAGCGGGTACGTCGCGTTCGACGCGATCGAGGTGTTCGCGGATGCGGCACAACGAGCCGAGACGCTCGAGGCCGCCGCCCTCGTCGACGCACTCGAGCAAACGTCGGTTACCGGCACCACGGGAACGATCGAGTTCTACGACGCGAACCACGAGTTCGCACACGACGTCATCTACGGCGAAGACAACATCCGACCGGTGTACTTCCAGTGGCAGGAAAACGATGCGGGCGACGGCGTTCAGGAAGTCATCTGGCCAGAATCGGAGGCGACGGCCAATTACGTTGACCCCGACTGGCTATGATCGGCGGGCTGTCGACGCAGTTCGAACCCGGAGCGTAACGGTCGATCCAGTGAGAAACGAACGTTCGAATCTCGTTCACGCGATCAACTCGATTTATTCCAGATTCGTACGCACGCTGTTTCCACTGACCGAACGTCCGTGGAAGCGTTCACCTATAGTAGACGATACCGACGGCGAGCACTCCATGGATTTCGGATCGGCAGTGACGGTTCAGTTTGATAGCATCGGTATCTCTCCCTCGAGATTTCAATACCGTACCAATCTAGCTCACTAGACGGTCCGAGGCCAGGTATTATCGTACAGACTTCGCCCCATCGCACTGGTGATTCCGATCTCGGATGTCGACGAAGCGGTCGAACTCGCGAACGATACGGCGTTCGGGCTCTTAGGTTCGGTCCACGCCGACAACGTCGTCGTGGGGAAACGTATCGCGGAACGCATGGGTGCTAAGATTCTCCATGTCAAGGACCAGCCGATCACCGACGAGGCCCATGTCCCCTTCAGCGACACCAGAACCTCCGGTGGCGACGGCTTCGACATCGAGAAGTTCCTGACCGAAGTCATCGAGACAGCGTGGATTTTGCTTCAGTACGATTTCTGATGGGATCTCGAGCGGACGCTGTCGGTCACGAACGGGCTACGTCTTGCCAGCGTTGAGCACTGGCGGGACTGTTTCACCCGCACGGATCGAACCGTCGAACCAGTTGTATCCGTCTGAAACTACTGGACGATAGAGTCGTTCGCTAAGAACGTCATATCCGTCACTGTAGACACAGCGACGGCAAAACAGTCACTCGAGCGCGATTGCTTACTTTGGAACCGCGATGATCAGGATCCCAACGACAGTGAAGAATACTTGAGAGCCAACGAGTGCGACCCGCCGATTGATCCGCGTAAGCACCGGAAACGGACGGGTCGAGTTCAGTCCGTACGAGAGAACGAAGACGCCAATGACGACAAATATGGCCGCCCAGAGCGTATTGAGAGAGGGGCTGTCAGTGACCAGCGACGGGTTGTAGACGAACGCGAACGGGAGTGCAAATACGGGCATCGAGATCTTGATCGCTTCCAGACAGCTCTTCCAGAAGTTCGATTCCGCGATGGCGCTCGCGATGACGATCGCCGGAGCGATCGGTGGCGTAATCGCCGCGAGGATAGCGAAGTAGAGCACAAAGAAGTGCGCGGAGAGTTCTGGAATGCCAAACTGAATGAGGTTCGGCGCGACCAGGAGCGCGACGACGAGGTACGAGGCGCTGGTTGGCATTCCCATACCCAGAATGATACAGAGGATCATCGTCAGCACCAACAAGATCGCCAGGACACCGCCGGAGAGGTCGATAAGCGCGAAGGACAGCGTCGCTGGAAGCCCGGTCGTAAACAGCGTATCAACCAGCAGTCCGATTGCCGCGACGACGATCGTCAGCGGAGCGAGCGTGTGGAGTCCGTCGTACATTCCGCCCGCCAGTTTCTCGATTGCGTCGCGTCCCGACGCCCGTAGCGACGCCCCGTCCGAGTAATAGTTGTCGTATACGGCGAATACACAGCCGGTCAGGACCATCATACCTGAAGCGTACATTCCCGCTCGCATGACCGTCGTCTGTACGTACGCGAGATAGTAAAACAACACCACCAGCGGGAGTACGAACTGTGCGACCTCGAGCACGGTGTACGAAATCGATCGATCCTGTCCGTCGGTATCGATCCATTCCCCGAGCTCCGGGACACGGTCGATCAGATTTTGTCTGTCAACCGAGACGTCGACGTCGTTTTGCCGATCGATCTGGTAGACGGAGATGACGATCGTCAGGTAAAATATTAGCGCCGGAACGGCCGCAGCGACGAAGATATCGATAAGCGGCCGGGCGAGAATATCGGCCATCAGAAACGCCGCGACACCCATCACCGGCGGCATGATCTGGCCGCCTGTCGAGGCGACCGATTCGATCGCTGCCGCTTGCTGTTTTTTGATGCCGGTGCTCTTCAATACCGGGATCGTGAACGAACCCGTGATTGACGTGTTTGCAAGGGCGCTCCCGTTGATGGATCCGATCAGCATGCTGCTGATGACGGCCATCTGGGCGATACCCGATTTAACGTACTGTGCCACCCAGAACGACAGCCGAATGATCAGCCCGAACCCGCCGAACAATCGAATGAGGCCGGCGAGCAACAGGAACGGGGCGACCATCGTCCCCATGACCTGTGTTAAATCTCCGTACACGCCCTGGATTCCGAGCATCCCGACCTCGAGTCCGCGTTCGAAACTCAGGCCCGCATGAGAGAGCCACCCCGGGAACAGCGACCCGAACTGGCTGTAGATGACGACCGCAACGATCATCGACGCGAATCCGAGTCCGTACGCGTCGTAGGTCAGGTAGATGATCGACGCGATAAACGCGGCTGCGACGACGTAATCGAGCGTCGTCGAATACCCGACTCTGACCGTCTGTAGCTCCTGAAAGTTCAAGACGATGTAAACGGTCGTCGCGATACCGATCACGAGCGATAGCGTGAGAAGCGCGAGGCGCCGTCGCTGGTCCTCCTCGGCTGCCTCGGCAATCGTTTCCAGACAGTACACGGTAAGCGCGAACCCGAGAACGATGACGCCGAACAGCGCCTGGGAAATGCGCCACTGCAGGGTATGCCACGTGACGAACCCCCAAAACAGAACTGCGAGGCCGTAGACGACTGCTGTCACGTCTACGTGTCGTGCGAGTCGAGTAGGAGGTTCCATGAGACGAGTGAACATTATTCGTATTAATACACGTTAGCGGCTGTATTCAAGACCGTTGCTATTCACGGACCGCTCAAACCGAGCCGACGTCCCAGTCGTCCGTCTCTACACCGCGATCCTCGAAGACGTTTGCTGCACCCGGATGGACGGGGAGTCCGTCGAGGAATCCACTGTGGAGATTGTCGCCCTCGTTGTCGAGCATGGATCCGTACGCTTCTTGGACTTCGCCCCAGTTGTCGAACCAGACCTCGACCGCGTGTTCGGCGAGGTCCTCGGGAACGTGATCCGCAAACACGACGTTTGCGACGTCGGTCCACGCGAGCACGTCATCGATGTTGTCGAACGACTCCGGCGAGATCTGTTGCACTTCCGGTGCGACGATCTCCTCGACGGCTGCCTGCTGTTCGTCGCTCATCTCGAGTGCCCGAAGGTCGACGCGACTCGCGAGATCCTGCATCCCGCCGGACATACTCGTTCCCAAAAGCGTGGTATAGGCCCCACAGGCATCTATTCGGCCCTCATCGAGTGCGGAGCCGAAGTCACTAAGCGGGATGTCCCGATAATCGTAGTCGTCGTAGATGCCGAGCTCTTCGAAGATCGTCGCTGTTAGCTGGTAGAGCGCTGAACCGGAGCCGAACGTCGTTATCGTCTCGCCGACGAGGTCGTCGTACGTTTCGATGTCGCTGTCGGCTCTCGTGACCATGAAACACTCGGACGACGTCGTAGAGAAACCCAGATAGGCGGGGTTATCCGGGGCCTCGTCTGCGAACGGCCCGCGCTCCTCCAGTGAATCGTAGTGGATGTTGTTCGATAGCAACGCGATATCGTACGTGTCGCCGAGCTGTCGTGCGTTGGCGACCTGCCCGTCGGATGCCTGTGCCGAGACTTCGACCTGATCGCTATTGTTCCGGAGGACGCTCTGCAGTGCCTGCCCGATCGAGAAACTCGAGGTCCCCTGTTCGCTGGTGCCCATTACCCAGCTCTCGGCACCGTTGTTACCCATACACCCTGCAATCGACGCTGTCCCGACCGCTGCAGCGCCGATGAGATACTGTCGTCTACTCTGACGGCCGCTCGTAATGCCAGTCATGGTTAGTCTTGCAATAACATACCATGTATGGGGGGAATATATATTTCTTTCTATTCTGTAGATTATCCCACACGCTTTCTCGGGACGGTTCATTCCCACGTGTGTGATCCACCCACGCTTGCTGGATTATCTGTGATTCGGAACGCTCCGTCGTGACTCGAGCCCGGCGGTCGATTCACTGTTCGCGTGGTTGATAGTCGTTCCAACCGCCCGTTGATCGTACTAACTCAGTAGTCTCCACGCCTTTTACCGTGAGTAAATACACTAGTTGCCGGTGTCTCCTCGTCCGGTCCGCATATAATTACAACAGTACGACCGTAAATTCGCTGCTGTCGAGGTTACTGTACGACGCCAACCACTTTCGATGACGTCTGAAAACGTCGATTTCGGGCATTTCGCAGCCGACACTGGTCTTCTCGCTCATTTACTGCTGGTAAACCCACAGGCGATTACGCAACGACGTGCCACCTTCTTGATTGAGAATGTTCACTCACAGCGTTGATGAATCACTGAACGATGCGTAGTGGTAACAAGAATTGGTACACTTGCCACTACCAATCGTTTCGGTAACTCCCCAACGAGGATCAGAACCCCTAATCGTTTACCAGTAGTGAAAACGATTCAGTCCTCACTTTCAGCTATGGCGAGTTCACGACGTTTTCGTCCATCAGGCGCTCGATCGTCGACGCGTCAAAACCGAACTCGGTGAGGACTGTAGACGTGTGTTCGCCGAGTTCGGGTGCAACGTCGTCGACTGTACCCGGTGTCTCGGAGAATTTAACCGGCGGCCCGGTCGCGATCACCACGGACCCATCGACATCGGTTACATGCCGGAGCGTCCCGCGTTCGTGGAGATGCTCGTCGTGTGCCGCCTGTTCGACTGTCTGGAGTTCGGCTGCCGGGACGCCTGCCGCGACCAGCTGTGCGAGTAACTCTTCCCGATCGAACGAACGGAACTCGTCCTCGAGTTCGGCGGTGAGTTCTTCGCGGTTCTCGAGGCGTTTCTCGTTCGATTCGAATCGCGGATCATCGACCCAGTCGTTTCGATCGATCGCGTGCGTGAATCGCTCCCAGAGACCCTGGAACGGCGTCGCGAGATAGATGGGGTCTGTCCCCGTTTCGAAGACGCCCGACGGAGCGTAGCCGTCCCAGGCGTGACCCTGCCGCTGTGGAACCTCGCCGGTCATGCTGTACTGCGTGTACCAGTTCCCTAAATACGTCGCCGCGGTATCGAAGAGGCTGGTCTCGATCTTTTGTCCGATTCCGGTTTCTCGAGCGTGCCAGAGTCCCAGGACCATCGAAAAGGCGGCGTACGTTCCCGTACCGGAGTCGATAGTCGGCACACCGATCCGCGAGGGTTTTCGATCGGGCTCGCCGGTCGTCCACATCATTCCGGAGATTGCCTGTGCGAGCGGATCGATCCCCGGACGGTCGCGGTACGGACCGTCCTCGCCGTAGCCGGTGACCGAACAGTAGACGAGTTCCGGATTGATCTCGGCGAGCGTTTCGTAGTCACAGCCGAGGTCGGTCATCTTTCCCGGTCGGTTGTTGTGAATGAGGGCGTCGGCGTCTTCGACCAGTCGATGGAGCACGTCGGTGCCGTCGTCGGATTTGAGGTCGATTACAATCGAGCGCTTGTCACGACTGACGTTCGGGAACGCGGATCCCTCGGCGAGTCGGCGTTCCGTCGCGCCGCCCGGCGGTTCGACGGAGATCACGTCCGCACCGAAATCCGCGAGCAACGTTGCTGCGGTTGGTCCGGCTACTCCCTGTGAGAGATCAAGTACGGTCGTCGCTGCAAGCGGTGTTTGGGCCATACAACCCATCGACTGTGATTAGATAAAACGGTTTGGGAGACGGTATCCGTTGTCGATGCGACTTGCTGCTGGCTGCACGTGTACCATAGAAATCGAGAGAAAGCAGCGACACCGTTCGTTCTCAAGGAACGTCAACGCGAACGGACGACAGTGGAGTGGATCAGTCAGCGCAGTTTACGGACTTATCTTTCGTGGACGATGTCGTCGCTGACCAGCCGCTCGATCGTGTCTTCGTCGAATCCGAACTCATCCAGGACGTCTCGAGAGTGCTCACCGAGCGACGGTGGACCGCGTTCGATACGGCCGGGTGTCTCCGAGAGAGAGACTGGCGTCGTCGCGGCCGTGACCTCGGAGCCGTCGACGTCTTCGACCTGCTGTAACGTGCCCCGTTCGTGGAGGTGTTCGTCGCGCGCTGCTTCTGCGACATTTTTGAGCTCCGACGCGGGAACACCC
This sequence comes from Natronorubrum marinum, assembly GCF_052040125.1. Taxonomy (NCBI): domain Archaea; kingdom Methanobacteriati; phylum Methanobacteriota; class Halobacteria; order Halobacteriales; family Natrialbaceae; genus Natronorubrum; species Natronorubrum marinum. The sequence goes on along the minus strand of NZ_JBPPFV010000004.1, from coordinate 225,007 downwards.
GCTTCGAGAAGGCGATCGAGGAGTTCGTCACGCTCGTAGGTGGCGAACTCGGCCTCGAGTTCCGCAGCAAGTTCCGACCGATTGTCGACTCTGTCCTCACCCGTTTCGAAGCGAGGGTCGTCGATCCACTCCGGTCGATCGACGGCCCGACAGACGCGCTCCCAGAGATGCTGGAACGGTGTCGAGAGGTAAATCGGATCGGTACCAGTTTCGAAGACCCCCGACGGGGCGTAGAGTTCCCAGGAGTGGCCTTGCCGCTGTGGTTGCCGCCCGGTCTTGTCGTAGAGCGTGTACCAGTGGCCCATGAACGCGGCCGCGGTGTCGAACAGGGAGGCTTCGATCTTCTGTCCCTGGCCGGTCGCTCTGGCGTGACGGAGTGCTGGCCAGATCGCGAAGGCCGCGTAGATGCCGGTTCCGATGTCGATCGTCGACGCTCCGATGCGCGACGGTTTGCGATCGGGTTCGCCCGTCGTCCACATCAGACCGGACATCGCCTGCGCGAGCGGGTCGAATCCGGGGCGGTCGCAGTAGGGACCATCTTCACCGTAGCCGGTAACGGAGCAGTAAACGAGTCGCGGATTGACGTCCGAGAGCGTCTCGTAACCGCAGCCGAGGTCCGACATCTTTCCCGGCCGATTGTTGTGAATGAGGACGTCAGCGTCCTCGACCAGTCGGTGGAGTACGTCGGTGCCGTCGTCGGTTTTGAGATCGATAACCATCGACCGCTTGTTCCGGCCGAAGTTTGGCATCGTTGATCCGCCGCCGTACTTCCGTTCGGAGCCACCGCCTGGCGGTTCGATGGAGATCACGTTCGCGCCGAAGTCAGCAAGTAACACGCTTGCACACGGCGCTGCAACTGCCTGTGACAGATCGAGAACCGTAATGTCCGCTAAGGGCTTCCCGCGCATACTCGATGGGAGCATGCCAGCTGATAAAGCCTTTTGGATGGAACGGTAGCTCTTGTTCGATGATCGCGCACGGAGAGATTGAGCCGTCTAAAGGTGTATAACGTCGGTCCACTCCAATCACTGCTCAACTGGACGATAGTCGAGAGAACACGTCGAAACTGGTCGCGTGTTACTGTGAGTCGAGGAGCGTATCGATTTTCTCGACTTCGTACCCGTACTCGGAGAGCACGTCTCGCGTATCAGCGCCGACCTCGTGTGGACCGTGTTCTACTTCGGCCGGCGTCTCGGAAAATCGAGCGGGACAGGCAGTAGCGATTACTTCCGAGCCATCCACGTCCTCGATGTACTGCAGCGTCCCGCGTTCGTGAAGATGCTTGTCGTGAGCGGCCTCCGCAACGGTTTTGAGTTCCGACGCTGGGACGCCAGCCGGCAACAGTCGATCGAGGAGTTCGTCGCGATCGTATCCTGCGAACTCTGCCTCGAGTTCAGTGGTGAGTTCGTTGCGGTTCTCGAGGCGCTTTTCGTTCGTCTCAAACAGCGGGTTCTCGAGCCAGTCGGGCCGGTTGACTGCCTCGGCAACGCGTTCCCAGAGGAACTGGAACGGCGTCGCCAGATAGATCGGTTTCGTCGCCGTCTTGAAGATGCCAGCGGGCGCGTAGGTGTCCCACGAATCTCCCTGCCGGTGCGGTTGCTCGCCGGTCTTGCTGAACAGCGTGTACCAGTGGCCCATGAAACCGGCCGCAGTGTCGAACAGCGATGTTTCGATCTTTTGGCCCTGACCGGTTGCTCTGGCGTGACGGATCGCGGCCAGCATCGCGAAGCCGGCGTAAATACCGGTAGAGAAGTCGGCGACGGAGACGCTAATGCGGGCTGGCTTGCGGTCGGGTTCGCCGGTCGACCACATCATGCCAGAGGTTGCTTGCGCGAGCGGGTCGACTGCCGGACGGTCACTGTAGGGACCGTCCTCGCCGTAGCCGGTGACAGAACAGTAGACGAGTTTCGGATTGAGTTCGGCGAGGGTCTCGTAGTCACAGTAGAGGCTGTCATTCTTCCCTGGTCGGTTGTTGTGGATAAACGCGTCGGCGTCAGAGACGAGATGGTGGAGTGCAGCGACTCCCTCGGCGGTTTTCAGATCGAGGACGACCGAGCGTTTGTTGCGCGCGATGTTTGGAAGCGTGATCCCGTTACGGTAGTGACGGGCGGTCTTCCCCCCTGGTGGCTCGACGGAGATAACGTCCGCGCCGAGGTCGGCGAAGATGACGCCCGCAGTCGGTCCGGCGACGCCCTGTGAGGCGTCTATAAGCGTGATATCGTCTAACGGCTTGGGTCCCATACTCACAGCACTGCGTTCGATCAAGTTAGCCTTACTGGTCGACTGCGTACTGGGTCGATTGGGAATCGATACACTGAATCAGAATGAGGCGGCGATAGATGATCTATCGAAAACCGAGCGTCGAAAATCGGTTAGAAACAACTGTCGCACCGTCCAACCATCCTGGAAGCGCGATCGGTTGTAGTACAGATAATCGGTTGATTCTCCCACACCGCCCAAACGCGGAAACAATCGAATATATTGAATATTCAACCACTCACTAGTAGTACTATGGTCGATCGTGTTATGAGTGAACAAAACCCAACTACGGCACGTAGAGACTATCGTGCTGATCGCCGACGGTTTATGGCAACTGCGGGTGCCTTTGCGGGATTCGGCCTCGGAGGTTCCACGTCTGCACGCAGCGGACCGACCTCCGCCGCTGTCCAAGACGAAAACGACGACACGGAGACCATATCTTCTCGATGTAGTCGACGAAAAGTGGCGCAGCGACTGGCTAGTGGAGTACGCGTTCGATAACCCGTTAGTTGACCCCCCGTTTGACCAGACGAACACGAGCGTGTCCGTTTCGCCCGGATACCACGAGTCGGAGAAAACCTCTCCACCGTTGTACTTGTTCCACGGAGTCGGGATCAACTGGCGATTGGACAACGGTTGACAGCGGGCCTGGGTCGCTACAACATTACTTTGACGCCGATATCGTGTTTGTAATGCCGGATGGGACAGACGGGTGGCACTCCGATTGGTACAACGACGGTGCGTTTGGTGCACCGAAGTGGGAGACGTACCACGTTGATCAACTCATCCCCTTCATCGAGAACGAGTGCAGGGTACGGTCTAACCGACACGGCCGGATCGCGGCTGGATACTCGATGGGTGGGGTGGGTTCGTTACCCCTGGGGGCCGTCATCCGGATCTGTACGCTGGTGTGTCTGCCCTCTTCGGAACACCGTACCTCTTAGACTACTCGAAAGAGGTAGTCGAATCAGGCGATTGGGGACCAGGCATGGACGGAAGACTCGGAGCCTGGGGAGACCCACGTGAAGAAGAGACACGCTGGAAGGGCCACAATGCACAGTACATGACGGAAAACCTTCAAAATACCCGAGTCCATATCGCCGTTGGCAACGGTGGCCCCATCGAACTGGTGGCGTATGAGTTCGGCATAGAACTCGTTGAAAGACTACCAGCTGCGACTGTGAACGGGATTTCTCCGCAAATCATGACCGTGGTCACAGCTACGAATGGGCACACCAAGATATCGAACGCGTACAGGACGACTTTTTGGCGGTGTTCCAGCGTGATCCCGTCGATCCGTCGAGCGTTAACTACCGCTCCATTGAGCCCACCTTCGACGCATGGGGTTGGCAAGTCAGTCGACCAGCGCTCAGTCGAGAGACTGCCGAGTTCCTTGACCTCGAGAACACGTAACTGCTGATGTGTTTACCGTTACCGGGTGCGGGAAGATCGAATTCGTCACATCCGGGTTCTACGAACCCCAGGACCGCTTTGTAATCGCTGCTGACGGAAAACCAGCGAGCGTCAGTCCAGCTGTCGTTGCGGCCGATGATGAGGGTCGATTGTCGTTCACCGTGAGAGCGGGCCTACCGGTCAGGCCGAACGGGAACATATTCGAGGAACGTACCGTTAACGACCCAGAGACGGTTGAGATTTCCATTACGCCCCGATAGAACACCCAACCGTGGACTGGTCGACTGCAACTCTCTCGAGGTGTGAATCACGTCGACTAACCACGACGATGTCGAAACTGACGAAACAGCGTTCTATTCTCTCTTGGTGAGTTCTGTTTTTACCACACGAAAATATATGGTGGACGCAGTCCTTTCGTCTCTTCATGGGCGACACCTCTCCGAAAACGATCAAAGCCGTCGAGCACACCTGTGCGATCCTCGACGAGCTCAGAGTGTCCGGTGGCCTGACGGTTACGGAATTGGCCGACCGTGTTGGACTCACTCCAGGCGGTGTGCACACTCATTTAACGACGCTCAAACAGCAGAATATGGTTCGCCAAGACGAGACCACCTATCGACTTGGCCCCGACTTTCTGCTGTACGGTGCCCATATTCGAAACAACAGTGGGATGCTACGGGCCGGGAAAGGAGTGGCTGATACGCTCGCCTACGAAACGGACGAGATCGCGAGCCTACTCCTCGAGCACGACGGCAAACTGTTTGTGCTGCATGAACGCTTCGGTGAAAACGCGATCGGTCGGTCCTTCCACATCCAGAAGCGGGCGGAAGCGACGAAGTATCTCCACTGTACCGCCGGTGGAAAAGCGATTCTCGCTCACTTACCCGAAGAACGTCTCGAGACGATCCTCGAGAACCAGGAACTCGTCCAGTTTACGCAGAATACGATTACGGATCCGGACGAGTTGCGAAGCGAACTATCCATCATCAAAGAGCAGGGTTTCGCGCTGAATCGTGAGGAAGAGATGAATGGAATCCGTGCGATCGGTGCGCCTGTTCTGGATGTCGACGACGGTGTGGTTGGAGCTGTCAGCCTCGTCGGCCCGGCGAGTCGACTGAAGGGTGACTCGTTCGAGCGAGAATATCCTGAACAGATGGTACAGGCAGCAAACATGATCGAAATCAATCTCCAAACCGGAGATGCCGAACTGTGAATTTTCCTATTCACTTGACTTCTACCCTCACTCCGGTACTGACTCAGTTACCGTGGAACATGTCGACCGACCAGAACCGTGACTGCTGATGGTGAAACGTCTCCTCAACAATAGAATCTACCTGGTTGAAAAACTATATGCCAAAATGATATTACTTCGAGTACCTCCCACAAACAGTCAATAACTGGAACTCTCACAGCAGATCTAATTCAGTCGGTAACTATTTGAATATCATGTCGTGATGGGGCATAGGGCCTGAGATAACCAACTATCTCCGCACATCTTCTTATATATCTGCCTAATCCGATATTTCATGCCTATCTGTTTACTTCTCTGGGCCGGGGGTTGTTTACGGTAACTCCTTTGAGTACATTCACAGAAATAGGCACTCTAACGGCTCTACAGCATCGAAAAGTGACGTGATTCTCCCCGATCGGTAATTAGCTGTTCTCGAGCCTTTTCGCTAAAGAAGACGAGGCGGAGAGCGTTACTGGATATGTTTGTATAGATTCAAAATACAAGACCTATATGTATCCATACTATTTTGATGTACTGTCGAGATATTTTTATTTTTGAGCCGTGTGCTACGTCGTCTCAGGTAACTGAGTGCTCGACAATTCACTCGAAAGAACGCGGATGTGGGTCCGTTCTCCAATACGATCGACGAGTTGAGTCCGCTGACGTATCGAGCCCAGTCAAACAAGATGGTGCTCAGCGATGCGAGTCGGCGCCACTAGCGCGAAGGCTAGTTGTGAAGTCCCATCGCGGAGATCTGTTCCTGATACCGGTTTCGGATGGTGACCTCAGTCACCTGTGCGACGTCGGCAACCTCTCGCTGAGTCTTCTTTTCGTTGCACAGGAGGGCACTCGCGTAGATCGCCGCCGCGGCGTAGCCGGTCGGCGACTTTCCGGAGAGCATCCCTTTTTCGGCCGTGGTATCGATGATCTCGTTGGCTTTCGCTTGCACCTCCTCGGAGAGGTCCAGTTCTGAACAGAAGCGAGGGACGTATTTTTTCGGATCGACCGGTTCCATCTCGAGACTGAGTTCCTGCGAGATGTACCGATACGTGCGTCCGATCTCCATCCGTTCGACCCGCGAGACCGCGGCCACTTCGTCCAGCGACCGCGGAATCCCTTCCATCCGGCACGCGGCGTACAGGGTACTCGTGGCGACGCCCTCGATCGAACGGCCGCGAATGAGGTCCTCGTCGAGCGCGCGTCGGTAGAGGACGCTCGCGACCTCCCGGACCGATCGCGGCACGCCTAGCGCGGACGCCATCCGATCGGTTTCGGAGAGCGCGAACTGCAGGTTTCGCTCGCCGGCGTCTTTCGTTCGAATCCGTTCTTGCCACTTCCGCAGCCGATTCATCTGGCTCCGTTTGTCCGAGGAGAGCGACCGGCCGTAGGCGTCTTTGTTCTTCCAGTCGATCGTCGTGGTCAACCCTTTGTCGTGCATCGTCTGGGTCGTCGGGGCTCCCACGCGAGACTTGCTGTCTCGTTCCGACTGGTCGAACGCCCGCCACTCCGGCCCGCGATCGATGGTCTCTTCCTCGAGAATTAACCCACAGTCCTCACAGCTTACTTCGCTCTCGTCGGCGCTTCTGACCAGCGAACTCGAGTTACACTCCGGACAGGTCTGAACGCCTTCTTGCTCAGTTGTCTCGTCGGCCGTCTGTTCATCGCGCTCGTCTTCGCGAGTTAGGCGTTCCATCAGTCATTCATACAGAATTGCCAGAGAAGGTTAAACGCTGTGAGCGCTCTCTGTCAATTTACCTGTCATCGCGCGAGGAGTCAACAGCTCGAAATCGGATAGTAGCGGTCGCGTTGCGTCCAGTCGACAACTATACAGGGGTCTCGGTCTACAGAAGAACAAGGCGAGTGCCTCGGGGCTTGACCCAAGGGTGAAGCCGACACTCAAACGTGTTTTGTTCGTTCGATATAACGTTCAATAGTCCCGCTTGATACCTGTCCTGCTGTTCCAATGTAGTATGACTGTTCCCAGAAGCCACCACCCCACAGATACTCCTCAAAGTACGGTTCGTGCTGTTCCCACATCTTTCGTGCCGTGATACTCTTGATCGTCCGTACTATCTCGCTCGGTGCGTGTTTTGGATGAGCAGAGAGTAACAGGTGCACGTGGTCGGGTGAGATGTGTAGCGACAGTATATCGTATCCGTACTCATCGCACAGGGCGCGGAAACACGCTCCCAGCGAATCTTCGATTGGTTCGAGTATCGCGTGCCGGTACTTTGGACACCACACGAAGTGGTAGTTAACGTTGTACACCGTATGGTTTGACCGCTTTTCACCCAAATTGATAACACGCCACCAACACAATTAAGTATATCTAATGGATATACACAGGTATGGTGAACCGATTTGAAATCGAGGGCGAGGAAATTCTCGATGGCGAGGTCAAGCCGTTCGGGAACAGCGCCCACGTCACCGTGCCGAAACGCTGGCGTGGGGCTGACGTGAAAGTCGTCCGAACTTCAGAACCCACCGAACAAGACGACGAATGACTGACTCGCAGCCCCTCGTCAAGACACTGGACTTCCAACTCGACATCCAGAGTGACAACGAGGGTCTGTTGTACGACGCCATACTCGAATCCCGGTCGGTGTATAACGAAACCATCCGCCTCGCCAAGCAAGGCATAGACTGGAATGCGATCCCTGACCGAGTGGCCGACGAAGCCGATCTCGTGAAGAACACGACTCAGCGAGTCGTTGCGAAAGCCCTCGGTGCGATGGAGAATTACCACGAGTACGACGACTTCGGTGTCCCGAGTCATACCAAGGATGGTACGTACCCGCTTCGTGCGAACTACGAGGAAGGGTACAATCTGTCGATCACCGATAACGGCGACGTGGCGTTTCGCATTAGCGCGAAGCCGTACAAGCACGTCAAAGGCATCCTCAAAGGGAGTGACACCCACCTCGACATTCTCAAGATTGCACTCGAAAGTGATGAGTGGAACATCGGGACGGCAGAAGCCCTGTTCCACAACGACACCGCCGAGCTGCACGTTAACGTCATCAACACCGAACAGACTGTTCGAAATAAACAGGACTCACGGACGGTCGTCGGTGTGGACGTGAACGAGGACAACGTGGCTCTCACCGCACTTTCCGAAGATGGAGTTGGGGACACGTTGGTCATCGACTTTCCCGAAATCAAATTTGAGCGCCACCGCTACTTCACGATGCGAAAGCGTGTCCAGAACGCGGGGAAGGACAGTATTCACGACACGCTCGAAGGACGGGAAGAACGGTTCGTCTGTGATCGGCTCCACAAGGTGTCTCGGCATATCGTGGAGTGGAGCCGTCAGTTCGAGAAGCCGTGCATCGTCTTTGAAGACCTCAAAGAGATGCGTGACAGTATCGACTACGGCACGCGGATGAACCGGCGCTTGCACCACCTCCCGTTCCGCGCTCTCCAATACTACACGTCGTACAAGGCGTCGTTCGAGGGTATCCCGACTGGTTGGATTAATCCTGAATATACCAGCTAGAGGTGTCCGATGTGCGGACATACGGAGCGTGCAAACCGCAACAAGAAGCGGTTCAAGTGTCGGGACTGTGGACATCAAGACCACAGCGACCGTGGTGCAAGCGTCAACATCGCCGTGAAAGGTATCGAGAAGCATCAAGAATGGAATGTGCCTGCTCTCAACAGCCTTCCCGTTGTTCGGAAGGTGCGACGGCAGGCATCGGGGGCCGTGGACGCCCCGACTGTGACCCACCCGACTGCCCGAGGCTATCAGGCCGATGGTCGGATGGGAGTGTCTGATTAATCCACGGGAAGCCTCGGGGTCGTTCGGAAGATCGCAGATCTTCCGCGATGACGAGAGAGCTTTGCTCTCTCGAACCACTTGACCCCGAGGCGGTTCACTGATTGCCCGCCTGTCGCCGTTCCTCGAGTACGAGTTCGGCGATCCGTTCCGGGTTCTCGTTCGCGAGCCGAAGCACCGCGTCGTGTATCTCTCGAGTTTCCTCGTCGAGGATCTCCGCTTCGGCGAGCGTCGGGACGATGGTCGTTCGGATTTGATTTTCGAACTCGTTTACCGTCTCGGTGCGCGCGTAGAACGGTTTCTGCTGTACTTCGCTGTACTCGAACGCTGGCCCAATTTCTGCGGGCGTGAGCGGTGTCTCGGACTCGCTCTCGGATTGCTCTCGATTCCCTGTCTGATCCGTGCTCGACTCGCCGCCCGTACTCCCAGCAGTCGATTCTGCCGTCGACGGTTCGTCGACAGGCTGTTCCGATGCCGGCTCCGATTCCGGTTCGGACTCGGTCTCATCTTCCGACCCTGCCGGCTCCTCGTCATCCGATTTGAGGTCGTCGAACGGGTTGCTCATCGTTCGATCCCTCCGGCTGCGACGATCTCGGCGAGTTCCTCGTAGTACGCGATCTGGTCGCTCTCCGGATCGTAATCCTGCAACGGCTGATTGTGCTGGAGCGACCGTGAAAGCGCAGAGCGGTGGCGAATCCCTGGTTTCGGTGGCGTCATCTCGCCGGCGTCGATTGCGTCAAACTCGTCGGCCGTAATCCGGGCGAAGTTCGGGACCGCCTCCTGCAGCGGTTGTCCGGGGTTCACTTCGTAGGTGGCCTTGTTCAGGTTCTCGAGCAGCTCCCGATCCTCGGTCTGTTGATCGATTCGATCGGAGAGCTTGTTCGGCACGACTGCGAGGACGTCGACGTCGATGTACTCCCGGGCCGGTTCGATCAGCCGTTCCATGGTTCGCTTGTAGCCGCCGATCGCACTCGAGCCCGGTTCGATCGGGATGACGACGTTCCCCGTCGCGACCAGTGCGTTATTGTTGAGCATCCCCGGATACGCCGGGCAGTCGAAAACCACGTACTCGTACTCCGTCCCGAGCAACGGATCGACGATCTTTGACTTGATGCGGGCCGATCCCTGCATCGCGCCCGCGAGGTCCTTTTCGACGTCCTCGAGCGTATCCGAGGACGGGAGAAGATCGAATCCATGTTCGGTCGACCGAATGAGATCTTGGGGCGTCGCGTCACCCTCGAGGATGACATCGCCGAGGTTGATCTCTCCCTGGTAAGCGTCCCCGAAGCCGAGCCCGTTCGTCGCGTGGCCGTTCGGATCGAGGTCGGCGTAGAGTGTCTCGCCGTGCTCGGCGAGCTGGCGCGCGAGGTTCATCGAGGTCGTTGATTTGCCGACGCCACCTTTCAGAATGACCACGCTTACGGCGCGTGGTTCAGTTGTTGTGGTTTGCATTGAGAGGATCACCCGTTTGTACGGTGCGATAGGTGCCTATTGTTCTGACACCTTCTATTTCAGCCATTACTGACCTCATCTAATTCTATCTTCTTAGTTTTACCTACTGGGGGTACAATAGGTGGGGTAGTTACAATAGGTTGGGCATCTATAATAGGTTGTGTGCCTATTGAACCTGTTGTACCTATTGTATCTGCCTAACCAATCATCCCTACTCTGCCTATCTGCCCTGCTTTGGGTGGGCCACTGTTGACTGGTTTGATGGCTATCGAGGGTGTTGGAACTATTCAACTCAGTTCAGCTATTTAGCCTAGTTAGTAAAATGTACCTGTCTAACCTATTTGACCTGTGGTACCTATTGTTCCTTCCCGGGCTGTAAATCCGGCTTCTGCTCTTGGTTCTCTTTCACCTACTGTACCTATTGTGCCTATCCGGACGATACTGTTCAGGGCTCTAGTGCCAGACAAATCCACTATCGGCGATGTTGTGGCTATTCTATCTATTCCAGATACTTCACCTATTGTGGGTGTTGTGCCTATTTCAAATATCATCTGCACTTACCTGTGGTGGTTCGAGAGCACGAACCCCCTCTCCGCTTACACCAAGACGGCGGTCACACGTCATCGTCTTTTTCCAACGACTCGAGCTTTCCAGCGAGATCCTCCGCCGATGCCGTGGTATCTGCTCCCGAGACGACGAACAATACGACGCCGAGGATACACCACAAAAGAACGATCAGCCACTCGTATGGCCAGAGCAGTGCCGACCCTCCGCCGGGTAAGTAGAGTGACACGAAGATTGCGGTCATAACGAACCCGAGTGCCCCGACGAGGTATCCCGCCGGAACCCTGTACGGGCGGTCCATCTCGGGTTCTCGATAGCGAAGGACGAGGAACGACACGACGACGAAGAACCAAGCGGTGACGATACCTAGCCCTCCTGCGTTCACGATCCACGTCAACATCTGTTCCCCGAAGAGTGGTGCGAGCACGGAGAGGCCCCCGATGAGAAGAATCGCGTTACTCGGGGTATTGTACTCGGGATGGACTTTCGATAGGGATGCGGGAATCATTCCAGATTCCGAAAGGGCGAACAACGCTCGGCTGCCACCGATGATAAACGCGTTCCAACTCGTAAGAATCCCGGCGATGCCGGCGAGAGCCATCAGTTGCCCCATCAGTTGTGAATCGAATAATTCAGCCATAGCTGCGGCAGCTGGAAGCGGACTGTCGACAAGTGTGCTTGCGGGAAGTGCCCGACTCGCCCCCCAGATTACGGCCATGTAGAATAGTGCGGCCATCACAACTGAAAGGATAATCAAGAGCCCCAACGTTCGAGGAGGGACGTTGGCCTCTTCTGCCGATTGTGGTATCACGTCGAATCCCACGAACATGAAGGGGACCATCAACATCACGGCGAAGATACCGGCGGTGCCAGCCCCAAAGGAGGGGTCTGGAGATGGTTGTCCACCGATCAGTGCACCAGCAATCAATACGACCCCTGCGAATGCGATAATCACTGTCATGATTATCTGAAACTGTGCGGCTGGCCGAATGCCGATAAAATTCAGATACGTCACAAAGAGGGTTCCGAGGACACCAACTAAAACCCAAGACGCATATACCGGCTCACCGGCCACAGACCACAGCGGAACGACGTTGAATCCAGGAACTATGTACGCCATGGCAGACGGCAGGGCAACCGCTTCGAAGGCAGCGACGGTAACGTACCCAAAAATAATCGCCCAGGTACAAATGAACGAACCGATCGGTCCTAACGCACGGAGACTATAGACGTGTTCACCACCGACTAGGGGCATCGATGAAGCGAGTTCGCTGTAGATGATTGCGACGAACCCAACGACGATTCCGCCTAACACAAAAGCGGATATCGCTCCTACCGGTCCACCTTCACTGATCCACTCTCCTGTTAAGATGATCCATCCCCACCCGATCATTGCACCGAACGAGAGGATCAACACCTCCTTCGACGACAATGTCTTTGCAAGGCCGCTGTGTGTAGTTTCAGCCATGATTCGATTTTTGGATGACCTTTCGATCAACAATAATCGGCAGTCTAGTGTCAAACAAGTTATGCTTGATAACGCAAGGGAATTCGGATCGAGACAAATAATTCACACAATTTTAGCGACCACGGCAGACGGATCGCAGTCATCCCTCAATTTCTCTCAGGTACACGAATTTAAACGAAGCTCTATCTGGAACGGGTGATTTCACCTGATCCACATTTATCTCAAGAGGTGATTTAGATCCTCTTTATTGCGGGCCAGCTCGTTTTGTATGGACTCTTCAGCCGCTTCTTTTGAGCAATCATCCACATTTCGGAAAACAACATTTCGAACACCGATGCGTCCTGCAGGGTTGCGAATATCTGCACTCGTTTCGTACGCGACAACCTCTTTACCTTGAGATATCACTGTATAGGAGTACGCTTTTTCCGTTCCTATTTCAACAACAACGGACACAGATTCGGTAATTTTGAGTTCCACTTGATCCATATTCACCACTTGATTTGATCGTCCACCGACATTTATCCAGACGTTACCACAGCTGCATTTAACCCACCGCGATGAACGAGTGACTCGCTGAGACCATCTTCACCGGATAGAGATTGCATATAGCCACAGCGCTCGCATAGCATTATCCCCCTACATACTACATCTCCGACAGTGAACTCTTCACCGACAAGATGGTTTAACGGAACTCCTTCGGTTGTGACGTTGCGCCGGTGTGCCCCACGACCCAAGTCAATACCAGCCTCCCGTTCAATCGCCTCAATCGTTTCTGATTCGATGAAAGTGATATCGCTTGCCTCCTTTATATCTCTATTAGGATTCTGATCTAACAGGTTTCATATTCCTTGTTTCTTGAAATACCAGTCCCCATTCAGCCCCTTATTTTCTATCGTTCCACTTCCGTAACGGGTTCCATCGGGTCCCCGCTATCAGGGCAAATGTGGATCTCCACAACAGTCCCAGTTCTCATACGGAATCACTCTTAATTGTCATTCACCTACAGTCTGCGTATTCGTATCAAGAGGATACGTGACGTCTACGACCGTGCCGACAGAACGGTTCCTGCGGGAACTCACCGAGAAACATGACCTCGATGATGCCGTGTTCCTCGTCAGTAGAGCGACACAACTCCAGACTTCACTCCGCTGATCCGGACATCGATTTCGATATAATCTATGCGGTAATCGGAAAAGTGTTGAACGTGTCTTTCGTGATATAACACGTCGTACCTCTTCGTTCCCGAACTATTTTAGCCATGCACGGACTGGCCGGTCGTCGTGGACACTGGCTGGTTGTTAGCGCGGTCAAGTACTATCGTAGCAACTGAACGGATTTGCACACTGATTGCACAGCCGTCGCGCGATCAGGTGGCATTGACGCTCAGTGGCCACTATCGTTCTAACGAATTGATGCGACTTCGTCTGTCGATTCACGAGCCGTTCGAAACAGTCGCTCACGAGATGGCCAGTAGTGAGTGACTGGTTGTCGGACCAGTCGACGAATCCGGTTCACTCGGAAACCAGTTCCTCGAACACCTTTGATTGCGCAGCTCGTAGATGCTGAGTGAACGTCGCCCGAGAGATATCGAGCATCGCCGCAAGCTCACCGGTGTTGTGCCGGCGCGGTCGCTCGAAGTATCCCGCGTCGAGCGCCAGTTCCAGCACCTGCCGCTGCCGATCCGTCAGTCGTTCTAGCCCATCCTCGCCGGCGTCCTCCGGTTGAGGATGATCGGACCAAACCGTCGTTACCGATGCGTCGGCGAACGCGTCCTCAAGACGATCGATTACGGGACGGACCGCCTCCGTAGCCCGAACGGAGGCCGAGATACGCATCTGTCCGTCGGCAACGACGGTTCGTCGGAATCGACCGCCGACCTCAACGAGGACCGTTTCCGGCACCGGTGTCTCGACGACGAGTCCGCATCGAACAGGGTCGTCGGTCCCGTACACCTCGATCGAGCGTACGGACGCCACGGCCTCGACGGCGTCCTCGAGCGAGTTCGCGGACGCACCCGAAATGGAGGCCAGATAGAGCACCTCATCGTCGTTTCTGGGAATGACGGTTCCGACCTCGATCGTCGCCGTTCGCGCCAGCTCGCGGGAGAGCGCGACGAGGGGTGAGAATTCGTCCGCGACGGTAATCTCGAGGGACGTGACGGTCGACGAGAACAGTGCCCGTCGCCACTCCGTTGCCTGGAACGCGTAGCCAACCGTCTCGGCGTACTCGGAGAGCAACTCCCTCGCTTGGCGGTCGAACGCGACTCCGTCGTCGTAGACTGTGAGGACGCCGAACTGGACATCGTCGTGTTCGATGGGGACCGCCATCGCGGATCCGATGCCGTACTCGAGAGCCGCGTGTCGCCACTGCGCTACGCTTCGGGACCCGTCGATCTCTTCGCCGGAATCGGGTCCACATTCTGCGTCTTCAGCTCTCGATTCGGCATTGACGGACTCCGGCGGGTCGCCGACGGAGTCTATCGACGAGACGGCGACTGTGTCGCCGCGTGCGAGCGCCGTCACCGCTGGCTCGGTCCCGTCACTGGATTTCGTGCCGGGCTCGAGGACCGCTTCGAGGTAGCTATCGTCGCCGGCCGTGGCGAACGGGACGACCGCGCCGTTGCTATCGAGGACGCCGATCCACGCGAAGGCGTACCGGTGCTCGTCGACGAAGTGTTGGCAAACGCCTCGGCCGAGTTCCTGTCTGGTCGTGCTGGCGGTCACCAGTCTGCGCAGCGCCTCTTTGCTCCGCCGTTCACGTTCGAGCGCTTGCTCCGTTCGATAGGCCGCTACGACGGACGCGACCCGCGTAGCGAGGAGATCTGGTTGGCTCGCCAGGTCGTCCTTTCTCACATAGTCGGTAACGCGCTCCCGGATCGCCTCGCTCGCGACCGATTCGTCTCCCTGTCCGGTGACGAGCACGAACGGCAGCTTCGGGTGGTCGCGTCTGACCGCTTCGAGGAATTCGAGCCCAGTGCCGTCGCCGAGCTGGTAGTCGCAGATGAGACAGTCTGGCGAACCCGTCTCGAGGGCGTAAAGCGCGTCCTGAAGCGTGTGAGCCGTCGAGACTGAGACGGCGTCGTCGTGCCGCTCGAGGACTCGTCGCTGTGTTCTGGCCCACGTTTCGTCGTCGTCGACGAGCAGCGTGTCGACCGTCGAGGCCCGCGTCGATTGATCGGTCGATCCGGCGTCTGGATTCGATACTGTCATGCCTGTGTCATCCCCTCGCCCGCTGTGACGTCCCCTGTTTCCACGAGACCATCGCAGCGTCTCTGGGGCTTGCTCTGCGGGAAAGCAGGTCGATCGGTCGGTCGCCCTGGCGATATCACTGGTCACAGATCGGCACCGGGCATACTAAAAGACATACCACCATGCGGTGGTACACCGAAGATCGTCAGTCGCCCTCGAGGATCTCGAATCGCGCCCCGCTGTCGGCCGACTCGCCGATCTCGAGGGCCCAGCCGTGTGCTTCGACGATGGTTCGGACGATGGCAAGCCCGTAGCCCGCACCGGAGCCCGTACTGACTCCGAACTCGAGGAGGTGCTCGCGTCGCTCGGGCGGGATTCCACGACCGTCGTCCTCGACGTAGAAGCCGCGTTGCCGGGCGGTTTCTCGACCGGTGGAGTCGCTCCCGCCGCCCCTACCGTCGACGGCCGAACCGACCGTTCCGACTCGAACCGTCGTCACTCGAGTGTCGTTCGCTGCTCTCGCTCCGCCGGCCTGCTCGCCGGAAGGGGTGGTTCCGCCCGCCCAAGATCCGTTCCGATCTCGGTTCCGCTCGACGACATCGGCGTCGACGGCACTCTCGGAGTCGTTGGGGCGGGATTCTAGTGAACCGTGTTCGACGGAATTCTGGAACAGATTTTCGAACGCCTGCTGCAGCCGCCGCGGATCGCCCCTGATCGTCCGTGTTGACTCGATCACGAGGGTCAACTCGCCGGTGTCCACGACGTCCCACGCCGCGTGCGCGACGGACTCGAGATCGCACTCGACCGGTGACGCAACGTCGGTGCTTTCCCGCGCGAGTTCGGGGAGCGCCTCGGCGAACTCTCGTAGCCGGGCGTGGACGACCTCGAGGTCATCGAGCGACTGCTCGAGTTCCGGATCGCCCTCGTCGACGTCGGCGCGGACGAGGTGGAGCAGACCTTCGCCCGTCGCGAGTGGCGTCGCGAGATCGTGCGAGACGACGCTGGCGAGGCGCTCGAGCTGTTCGTTTTTCGCCTCGAGGTTCTCTTGCTGTCGTTTTTGATCCGTAATGTCCGTCAGGGAAACGATACAGCCGCGTGGATCCTGACGGGCCGGATCGATGGCGCGAACGCGGGCGATGTACTGCCGGGGCCTGCCATCGACGTTAATCACACAACCCATTGCAATCTCGAGATCCGGATGGAGGTCACCGTCCTCGAGCAGCGTCGCTGGGAGCACGTCGGTGATATCGCTGCCTTCGATGGGTGTGTCGGTAGCGTCGGCGTTGACCAGCATGCGGGCGGCGCGGTTGACATCGAGAATTCGATTCGAGTCAGTGACAACGAAGACAGGATCGTCGAGGGTGTGGAAGATGCGTTCGTGAGCGACTGGGACGAAGCCGGTGAGGTCGGTGCGCTGGACGATCACCGCCAGCGGGATGCCGGCGAGAACGAAGGCGACTGGGGTGAGATCCGCCGTCGGAATCGGTTGGATACCGAGGTGGAACACGCCGTTTGCGACCCACGGCGCGCTCAGACAGGCCAACAGCACCAGCGACTGTCGACGGTAGAGCTGGTTCGTAGTGAACATTTCGGCGACGATCAGGGCGGTGCCGACCAAGAGCAGCCCGTAGGCGTAGATGATATTGATTTGGTGGCCGATCGCCGGTGGCGTATCAAGCAGAGCGACGCCGTCGACTATCGTGACCACGGTGTCGGCGTAGAACAGCGAATGATATGGGGCAGTCCAGACAAGCGTCAGGACGCCTGCAGGAACAACGGACAGCAGGGCGATCCGTCGCCGCGAGAGCCAGGCCTCGTGGTCAGTGTACTGGAGTGCAAAGACGAGCCAGACGATGGGCGCAGAGACGACCGACACATACGATAACTGGATGAAAAACAGGAGCCACTGCTCGGTTGAAGCAACCAGATAGCCAACATACGTCGCCGCCCAGAAGCCGATGACGAACAGAAATAGTCCGAAAGTAAAGGAGGGCTGTCGGCGGCCGTATTTAGTCAGCAGGGCGACCGCGAGCAGGCCGCCGATGAGTGCTGACCCGGCGTAGGCGATCAGCCCGACTATGTACATAAGTCTGTGATTGTGTTACGCGCCAGCCAGTACGACTCTATCGGTTTTAGTCATTTCGAAAACACGTATGTGAGACGGTCGGCAGCGGGTTCCTCGGCATGTGACCTACAGACACACCACCATCCGCTGGTAGTTTACTTATAAGGATTGTATCAGTACCGATTAACAATCAATGCGATCAATTTTATTGATGGGAACCGCCGGAAATCGCTTGTCACGGTCCGTTTGGAATCTGTGGCAGGCCGTTCGTCGACCGGGCTTCCCACGGATGTCGACCGACCGAGCGTGCCGAACTAATGCGGTGTCGGCTCCGGAGAGGCGATGAGGGGCCTTTGGCTCGCCGCGATTCTCGTGGTAGCAGCGATGGGTGTCTTCATGGGGATGGCGGCGGCTGACGGTACGTCTGATGGCACGCAGATGTCCGCCATCGAGGTTACCGACCACGGTGCTGTCGCCACCTACAGTATGGACGGAGTGCAGCACCGCACGATAGACGGCGTTATCGAGGACACGACGTTCGAGACCGGCGTCGCTGGCGTCGAGGTCACGGTGGAGAACGGCGAGGGAGTCTTCACCGTCGTGACCGACGGAAACGGTTTCTACAGCGTCGACGTTCCCGAGACGAGCGAGGCGTACACGGTGAGCGCCGACCCCGAGGGGTGGGACGGGAACTCGACGACCGCGACCGTCGACGGCGGGGACGCGACCGGCATTGACCTCGAACTCACCGGCGATTCGGAGGTCCGAGTCACGCTCACTGACAGGGTAACGGGCGCACCGCTCGAAGGCGGGACGATGATCGCGGACCACGAGACGTTCGGCGTCTCGAAGGCAGCGTCAGCTGACGAAAGCGGATTCGCCGAGATATCCGTGCCCGGTGGGTTCGACTACGAGTTCACGTACGCGAACGACGGCTACGAGGACTACGTGGAGGTGCGTTCGTTGGACCCCGGAGAGAGAATCAATCCGAACTACGTTCTGTCGGGCACCGCTGAGATCACCGGCGAGGTCAGAGATGAAGTAACGGGGGAAGGTATCGACGAGGCGACCGTCACCGCACAGAACGGCGCGGGGGCCTACACCGCCGAGACGAACGAAGCAGGAGCCTTCACCATCGAGTACGTCCCTGGCGGCCACGACTATGACCTAACATTCGAGGCGGACGGCTACAACGAAAACACGAACGCCGAGCTAACCGTCGGCGACGGAGCGACAGCCGAGGTCGACGAGACACTGTTGGCTGAGCCCTTTTTCGCCGTCGAGATCACCGAGACGAACACGCCGGTGACAGTCGGCGAAACGCTCTCGGTGACCGCGACGGTCACGAACCTCGGCGAGGGGAGCACACAGACAGTGACGCTTATTGATACCGGGTTCGACAACGAGCAGCGGGTCGACCGCGAACTCACACTGGTGCCGGGCGAATCCGAGACCGTCACTCTGGAGTGGGATACCGTCGAGGGCGACGACGGCGAGGGGACGGTGAGCGTAGCAACTACGCACGAGAGCGTCGACGCGTCGGTGACGATAGAACCGCTGTACGCGGGCGGCAACGGGATGGCGAACACACCCTACGAGATCGAGACCTGGTACCATCTGGACAACGTGCGCGAGAATCTGGATAGCGACTTCGTGCTGAACAATGGCCTGAACGAGAGCACCGAGGGGTACGACGAGGTGGCTTCACGCAGCGCTCACGGCGGCGACGGGTTCGAGCCGATTGCCAGAGACACCGACAGCGTGGAACCCGGCTATCAGGGAACGCCGTTCACAGGCACGTTCGACGGCGGCGGTCACACGATCTCTGATCTCTCTGTCAATCGTGGGAGTACGGACTACGTCGGCTTGTTTGGATACACCGAGACCGGGTCTTCGGTGGTCGACGTCGGACTTATAAACGTAACTGTAACTGCAGATGGAAGCTCCGGGACCCTCGTCGGCAGGAACTATGGCACCGTAGCACGCTCGTTTGCTACTGGTGATCTCGACGCCTCCGGATCTGGAATTGGCGGCCTCGTCGCGATAAATAATGGAGATATTCTCGATAGCTACGCGTCGGTGAACGTTACCTCCACTGGGAGCGATGTCGGTGGTCTCGTGGGTGACCAGCAGGACGGCACTATCGCCGGATCGTATGCCACCGGAAGCATCGAAGGTGACAAGCGTGTCGGTGGTCTCATGGGGTACCACTTTACTGGGCCGGTGACCGATTCGTACTGGGATACCGAGTCGACTGGTCGAGACGACGCGACCGGTGGCGGCGTGTTCAATGGCGACGCGACAGGCCTCAGCACATCCCAGATGACCGATACAAACGCTACCGCGTTCATGCCCGGCTTCGAGTTCCCCGCTGAGGGCACCGAGGGAACCTGGCACGCCACCGGTGCCTACCCGGCGCTCGCCTGGCAGGACACCGAGCCGTTCTACGAGGTGAACGTCACCGACACCAACGCGCCGATTGACGAGGGCGACACCCTCGAGGTGACCGCAAACGTCACCAACTGGGCCGCAGACGGCGTTCAGACTGTCGAACTGCGTGATTTCGACGGCAACGAGCAGGACACCGAAGCGGTCACACTCGAGAGCGGTGGATCCGAGGAGTATACCCTGCAATGGGACACTGTCGTCAGTGACGCCGGTATGGGCAGCGTGACGGTAACCAGCGGTGACGATAGTGACTGCGAGGAAGTGACGATCGAGACGATTCCCCAGCATATCGACGCCAATGTAACCAGCGATGGGGCAGTCGCCGACGGCGACGACGAAGTCGAGTTCATCGTTACCATTGAGGACAGCAACGGCAACCCCTTCGAGGGGACGACCGTCACTGTCGAAGACGCCGCAACCGTCGATGATCTAGACGGCATCGGCCATGGTGACGAGGCCGACACTGACGCTGCCGGCGAGGCAACGTTCAACGCCACCTCGACCGACGCCAGTGCGTTTACCCTCGAGTTCAGCGAGCCCGATGCGGGGACTGACACGGCGACGGCCACCTTCGGGCCCGGAGACGTTACGAAGGTCGAACTCGATCCGGCTGCAAAGCAGACGATCGACGCTGGTGAGACAATCGATTTCGAGGCGACCGCTTTCGATGAATTCGAGAACGTCGTCGAGGACGACGGCTCGGCGTTCAACTGGACGAACGCTCAAAATGGAACGTTCAACGAGACTGCCGCTGGCGAGTACGACGTGACTGCTGAACTGGATAAGATCGAATCGGACGCAACGACTGTGGCTGTCGAACCAGCCGCCATCAACACTGTCGAGATCGAACCAGACAGTAATCAGACGCTCGTCGCTGGCGAGACGATCAACTTCGAGGCGATTGCCTTCGACGAATTCGACAACCCCGTCGAACACGAGGACACCGCGTTCAATTGGACGAACGCTAACAATGGCACGTTCGAGGAAACTACCGCTGACGAATACGAGGTGACCGCTGAACTGAACGGAGTTGAATCCGCTCCGACAACGGTGACCGTCGAAGCCGCCCCCTCCAGCGGAGACAGGACGAGCAATCGCACATCAGTAGAGAGCGACCAGACGACGTCGGTTCGCACTGTGGGTAACGACCTTCGAGCTGACATCACCCCTACCGTTAGCCACGGTATTTCTGAATCATATCTTGAATTCAGCAATACCCGGACAATCGAACTCCGATTCTCCACCAATGACACTGCAGACGAGGACCGCCCAGTAGCGACGACCGAAACACTCGCCATCGAGTTCACCGAGTCGATCGACACAGCGCTAACGATCCGCGAGGCCAGCGAGCCGACCAGCGAGGACGCTCGCGACCTCGATCACGGCCTCGAGGCAGTTGGCTACCTCCAGATCGCTACCGACTTCGAGCCCGACCAACTCGACTCGGCGACAATCGAGTTCAGCGTCCCAACCGAGGCGCTCGACTCCGTCGACGGTGACACCGACGCGGTATCACTGTACCACTTTGACCCTGAGACCGACGAGTGGCGACCACTCGAGACGACGGTGGTCGACGTAACGGAAGACGAACTGCGATTCAGTGCTGGTGTCGACAGCTTCTCGCAGTTTGCCGTTGGTGTCGGACCCCCTGACGTGGACGATGAGGACTCGAGCGCTGATGAGATGGATGACGATGATGCTCCTGCCGTAGACGATGATTCGAACGCGGACGAGGCTAATGACGATGATCCATCTGGCGTGAACGATGACTCGAGCGCCCACGAGACTGACAGTGACAGCTCGACGGAAGACGTCGACGACGGGACACCCGGTTTCGGAATTGGTGTCACACTCCTGGCGATCGTCGTGTTTCTCGTCGCTGGCCGTCAATTCCGAAACGGTAACAAACACAGCTGAGTTCGGCCGGTCGTGTATAGTTTGTCACATTGTGTCAGACGGTGACGGCTTGGGGTGACGATTCTGCTGTAGATGGTTGTACACGACTAAAACAGTTTGATACCAAAGAGGTATGATCTTCCATATAATAAAATACATGTTGGGAAGCGGTCCGATTTCGATGTTTTCCATATCGAACTTGGAGCCAGTTCAGCGGAGTACAGTCTGGAGCGGTTTTGATTTATGGACGAGAAATACAGCATCGCCAAATTATGTTTCTCGGTGAGCTCTCGCAGATCCGTTCTGTCAATGTGGTCGCCATCGTCGAACACAGCCGCATATGGGGTATTTTGTTCGTTACTGGATCGACAGTACTGTACAGCCAATAGTGACGTTCGTCACGTTGAATCACCATCTCGTCAAGCGCGACGTGATACGGTTCCTCGTCACCGCCGGCTGTCGAACGCATTTGTGAATCCAATCGTGGCTGTCTTTCGGCTACGCTCGACATCAAGACTCTCTAAGTATCGAACTGTATTTGAATATGAGAAGATGGCGGAATAGTATCGAATACCGAGTCCCATCAGCGGGTTCGGAGTCTACTCTCGTTCCACTAAACTCATATCGGTCCAGTCACGACGCCCGCTGAGGGGGTCGATTTTTGATAGAGGCCACCACAGAATTGTACCGCCTTACTTTTTTATGGGTAGCGAAACGGCACCGCAACTGACTGCTTTCAGGAGCAAATTCCGCGACGGTGAGGAAACGCTACCGCTACTATTCCGAAGCTCCGGATGGGGCCGTCCGCTACGCTGATATCCAGCATGACCCGTGGCCGTTGTACGACGCCAACGTCAAGATTGTGGAGAACACGCTCTTTGAGGCAAATGGGTTCCCGACCCCAGACTTAAATCCGATCTATCTTTACAGTCCTGGTGTGAAAACAATTGCCTCCAAGAACAAACGATTGACATCCTCCCTACCATGAAGAGTGAGGATTGCTAAGCGTGGGGATATTCCGGTTTACAATCTACCAATTGTTCCTGCGGTTGGAATCCGCTGGATAATCTCGCTCTACTGATTGTATCGAGGGTGATGAAGTGACGTATATGGATGACAACACCTAGTAATAACCTCAAAAACATTTGAGTTGTATCGTTGGCAATATATAAATCGAGAAACAATATTTATACTGGGTTGAGGAACACAGTACTCTATGAAGCTCTTCGATTTCGTCCGTGAGCGCCAGTGGATTCCAATCACTGGCTACCTAATCTACGTCTCTGCGCTCACGGCGGGCTACTACTACAATCTTACCTTCGTTCAGTTGGGATTGACCGATCTCGGGACGCGAGAGATCGGGATGACCCCCGAGGATGTTTCGATAGTGATGGCCGTACTCGCGCTTCTCACACTCGTCGCCGCCGTCAGCAGCGGCCTCGTAATGGATCGGCGTGGGTGGAGTACCGATTTGTACGTGAAGTTTCGCCTGCTCTTTCTGATTATTCTCGTCCAGTTGTTGCTGACGATTGCTGCTCCGTTCGTGAGTACGGTCGAACAGTTCGTGCTCTGGGTCGTCGTCTGTTCAGCCACGCTCGGACTCGGCATCCCGGTGACGTTCAGCTTCATGCTCGATTTTATCCCTGTTAGAGACCGTGGATACGTCGCCGCGGTCGTGGCGGGCCTCTCGTTTTTCGTCGCAGCGCTGTATCCAGTCGAGTGGCGGATTGACGAGTTCAGTCTCGTCATGAGCGCGATGATGGTCCCAGCAGTGCTGATCCTGGCCGTGCTTTCGGTGAAGCGGTTCGCGTTCGTCGATACCCTCGCCGGGCAGCACGAACGAAGTACGTTTGGGATCGGACGGTTCTGCCGACCGACGTCGGTTCGGACACTGAGCGTCGCGTTCTGGGGACCGGTCCTGTTGATGTTCGGCGTCTTCTTCATCGATAGCCTGGGATTTCTCCGAATCATCGAGGAGCCGCTCTACATTTACACGTCCTGGCAATCGCCAGACCTGAGCGTTCGGTTGTTCATTGCCGTGTTGCACATCGTCGGAGCGCTCGCCGCCGGCGTCCTGTACACGAATTTCGATCGGAACTGGGTGTTTTTCTGGGTGTTCGGCCTGTTCGCGTTCACGCACCTGCTGTACGTGTTCGACTTCCAGTTTGGAGTCGGCGAGACGCCTGCGCTCATCCTGCCGATGTTCTACGTGCTCGCGGTCAGCTTCTATACGACGCTCAATTTCGCACTCTGGCCGGATCTCTCGACCACCGAGACGATCGGTACGCATACGGCCCTCGGCGTCGGAATCGCGGGGTGGCTGGCAACGTTCATGAGTACCGCCCTGGCACTGTACTCCGAGGGAATCGGACTCCCGTTCGGGAGTCACATGACGTACGTCAACGCACTCTCGCTGCTGTTCATCGTCGCGTTGCCCGTACTGCTATACGTCCATCGAATGTTCGAGTTAGCACGTGGAGAGGTATCGTCATGAATCTGGAACTCATTCCGCTATTGATAATCGTCCTGCTCATGATCTCGGCCGGCGGGGTGGACGTCGAAACCACCGAGTTGGTCATCGAAGGTGACCACGAGATCACCGAGCATCGGGGCGCGTTGATCGTCGGCGATGCGACCGTCACAATTCCGGACGACGAAACGATTTCCGGACCGGTCTACGTCATCGGCGGCGAGTTCCAGATTCACGGGGAAGTCGAAGGCGACGTAACGCAACTGTCGGGGTCGCTCGTCGTTGAAGACGGAGGAACGATCGACGGTGAACTCCAGCACATCGGTGGGACCGAGGAGTTTGCGGATAACGCGGTCATTGCTGAGCGATCCACTGTCGAGTTCGCGCCTGCCGAACCCGGCCCGATCGCTGCGTACACGCCGGTCGTGCTGACGACCTTGTTCCTATCCCTCATCGGGGCGTGGCTCTCCCGAAAGCGTCCAGTGTTGCTCGAAAATATCGGAACGACCGCGCGGGACCATCCGGTGATCAGCCTTACCGTGGGCGCACTCCTCTCCGTGACGTTCCTGGCAGTGTTCGTGTTCATGGCGTTTACCCTGGTTCTTCTTCCTGTGAGCATCCTCGGACTCCTGATCGGCCTGGTGACGATTGCTTACGGGATCATCGGATTGGGATATCTTGCCGGGAAGCAGTTGGACACGCCTAGGGTTGGGCTGGCGACCGGAATCGGCGTCGTCGGTATCATGGTCTTGTTACAGGTGGCCGGCGCAGTTCCAATCCTCGGTGATCTAATCGCAGGCGGGCTCCTTCTGATCGGCCTTGGGGCCGTCGTGGTGACGTACTTCGGACTACAGAAGTTCGAGCCGGTATCGCTGCCTGAGTGACAACGGACTCGGTACGTCACATTCGGTGGATCCTGTATCAAACTACGAGTGAACGACTATTACCTTCTTCCTCAAGCAGACGTAGCCCGGCCTCTCGCTACGCTGCATCCCCGCTATCGGAACTTGTTCCTGCCCAGGCTGGGTCGGACTCGGGATCGATCGCCATTAGAAATCGACCCATCAGCCCCAGACTGATGGCTGTCAACGTTCCAAAGATGAGGATCTGGGGCAGCCGTACGGACTGTCCATCGAGGATCATGTATCCGACCATTGCTAAGACTGCGCCGCCGAGCGTGGCGATCTTCACGAGCAGGACGGCGGTGAACGCGTATCCCCAGGCCCGACGGTTCCAGAGCCAGTAGGCCGTCAAGGCAAATGCAGGGACGATGATGCCAAGATCCAGCGAGTAGATTACTGACGTCGGGAGTCCTGGTTCGGCGATGCTCGCCGGTGTCGTCCCCGAGAGGGTCGCCGGCAGAATCTCCGAGAACCATAGCAACGAGACTAATACGGCCAGCGATAGCTGGAAGGCGACGTAGGGGCGGACGGATGCCTCATCGAGGTCCTGTTTCAGCGTCGCTGCGTCAAGTCGAGCCATCCCGCCGACGAACGTAAACAGCGTCAGCCAGACTAACGTCGTATACACGAGGTATAGTTCGTTGAACGCGGTCATGAAGGCGTACGAAGCGTAAGTATACAACAGGTAGCCAGTCACGCCAAGCCAAACGACGTAGCCTCGTAGTGACCCGCGGTTCGCGTAGTACAGTGAAATAGCGAGGGCTGGAACTCCAACCACGAGCGTTAACAGGTCTTGCCCGTATATCTGGGGGAGTAACACTGGGTGATCTCGGTAGAAGTTCGGGACGAGCAGTCCAACACTGGTGGCAACTGTCGTCAGTAGTAGCGTCGTGAGTGATGCGAGACGGTACGGGCGGGGAATTGGTATCTGAGACACGCTCACCACCTCAGTCGTTTCTCCGATCGGCGTCGCGGTGCACTAGCATGGTTTTTGACACGGGCAGTGACGGGATGTTGCATTCGGCGCAAACATCATATATCGAAACAATCATTCTGAGGCACTGTATAAGTACAGGCATGAGGAGCCTCCTGACGTACGTGGGATTAATCATCCTTGTTGGACATGGGATTGTTCATCTTCTCGGCACCGTCGTGTATCTCGGACTCGCCGACGTCGCCGAATTTCCCTACAAGACGACGCTCCTCGGTGGTGCGGTGAATGTAGGGGACATGGGTATGCGTGTGTTCGGAGCCCTTTGGGCTGTGGCTGCCATCGGATTCGTCGCCGCCGCCGGCGCAGTGCTCGTAGACTGGGACCACTGGCCGTTGTTGGTGAGTGCGGTCGCGGTCTTTTCGCTGGCCTTGACTGTCCTTGATTACACAGTCGCCTACGCCGGCATCGTCGCCAATTTGGGAATCCTCGTCGCAGTGGTGTATTCTCAATTCATCTGACTCGGATTCGTTGGCAGGACGGTACTGAGTATCCTGTGGAATCTGTTAGCAGACGAGCTTATCTCTCACATCTGGTACCAGAGAAGATTCCAGTACCAGAGCAAGCCCACGAACGCAACTGTAGCGAGAGCGACCAACGTGTAATAAAGTTGTCTCCACCGTCCCCACGCACGGTTCCACATAGCGGTACCGGCGATGACGACCGTTACAATGCTTGCTACTGCCCCAGCAAGAGAGGGAACCGTGAGGAGTAGCGTCGGGCGTCAAACCATCAGTATTCGCAGCCGCCTGTCTGTACAAGGCGGGTCGCGAAGAGGGACGATGGCTGACGCAGGCGGAAGTCGCGGAGGTGGCGAGCGTCACTGCAACGACCATCCGGTCGCATCAAGACACGTTAGAAGAGCAGGTAGCCTGACGATGCTCCTATACAAGCACTGTCGAAAGGAATAATTTTCTTAGGAAATTATCTGTTCATAGAGTGCGTAGCACCCAGTATGACCGAGACGTGGGATGACATCAACGAGCAGGTCAAAGCGGACTGGAAAGAGGATACCACGCCATTCGAGCGGGTGTACGAAATCGTTGAGCAAACCCACGGTGGGCAGTCGGCAGCCGATATCGCCGACCGCGCCCTCGTGAGCGAACCGACGGCACGTCGACACTGCAAGGCGCTCGTGAACACAGGCTTCGCCGAGACGGAGCAGGACGGCCAAACAACGCTATACAAGCGAAACAGCGACCGGGTGTTGATGTCCCGGATCCGCGAGCTTCGTGAAGAAGTCACTCGGCCGGAGTTGCTCGACAGCATCAAGGAAATGAAGGACGAGATCCGGCGCTATGAGGACCGCTACGACGTGGTGTCACCCGAAGAGCTCAGCCAGCAACTCGACGCCGACGAGACGGAGGGCTGGGACGACCTCACCGCGTGGCGAACGACGCGGCAGAATCTCGCCGTCGCCCAAGCAGCACTTGCCTACGACGAGGACAGCCACCAGCTCGCTGTATGAGCGAGGACGACCGAGCCGGCGAGTTCGGACCGATCTATCTCCCGGCGCTTCAGCGGATTCGTGACCTCTGGCTCGAGCGTGAGCCGTTAGCCGACGCAACCTCATACGATGACGTCGTCGCACCCACGGAACTGCAGATCAGTCTCAGCGATGGCCTTGGAGACGCCGACGCTGCGCGACTCGATATCCAGTGGAGCGAACCGGGGATGTATTCGTTTCAGTACGTCGATAGCGAAGACGTCAATTGGCGATTCGATCGGCACCCGAATACACACTCACCCGAGATCCATTTCGACCCTCCTCCCGAGGCCGCCACGACGGCAGCCAAACCGTCCTGTATCGACGTGACCGAGGTGTCACTCGTCACTCGTGTAGTCCATACGATGTGGCGAGCAGCGTACGAGGACGATGACCTGGATCGGTTGAATAGTGCGTCAAACCCACCGTAAGGAGGACTACTACGAGAGTCAAAAAGACGCGAAATCGTTCCGTAGAGAGCTCCACGAACGGCCAGCGCCCGAACCGAGTTGTCTCGAGTGTCCGAACGATGACGTCCTCGTCGGTAAGAAAACAGCTGACAGCGCGAAAGTACAGCGCTGGTTCGACTGTCCCGACTGCGGGTACGAAGCGCCCTCGCGAATTGTGTACGGCGCCGAGCGCTGATTGATGGGAACGTATCTGCGGTGATGTTTATTTTGGGCCGGAATGGGTGGCCCGTCTCAATCGGGCCAGATCCATAAATGAGTCTAGAAAGAATGGCTCGATGTCCAGTGTCCACACCCCATCGTGTCCAGTGTCTTCGCGACCATTTCGGTATTCGGACGACTACCCCAGTTTGTCAGTGTCTCAGACTTGTTCCGACTAACTTCACGACCTGCTCGCGTCTCAAACTGGCGTAACTAGATACCTCCCAAAATAGTGCCCAATATATTTTGATTGCTTTTCGAACTGATCTAACTACACGTTGACTGTGGTTCCATCGATACCTCGTAGATCTACTTTTCGGTAGAATAGACACCTATTGAAGATATTGTAACTACTGAAAATACTGTGGCCATTTTCACTCTATTCGAGTCTCAAACGGGTCTCCCACAGTATTATGAAGTCAGACGCAACCAACGACAGAAATCCTTCTTCAAGAGAGAAGCCATCGGATCGGTATTCATAGGGACAATAATACCCTCGCTTCCGTGAATGGCCACAGATTGCGTCGTCACATGGGGCCAACCGCCTCACGCATCGTGTTCTGTAAAGGCGTCACCAGCGTCTTTAGCCATCTCTTTCGCCTCGATGTGCGAGTACGACTGTCGGACCACTTCCTCGCTGTTGTCCAGAAGCCGAGCGGCCGCAGTGAACCCGCGCTGGCGGACCATCACTTCGCCGGCGCCACGTCGGCCGCCGTGTGGTGCGAGATAGCCGTGCTTGTCCTCGAGTTCGATCCCCGCGTCCGCACACAGCCGTCGCATGATCCGTCGGGCGCCATCCGTGTTGATCGATGGTGGCGCCAACTCGTACTCACGAAACGCCTCGAAAACGTCCAGTTGACCGGTGAGCCCGTCGACGAGTGCCTCGATCTCGTCCGACGTCCAGCCGCGTTCGTCCCGTAGACCCGTACGGAGCGTCTCGTAGAGCGAGGGCAGGTGAAACGTCGGAAACACCGGCCACTCGTCGCCGACGGGATCGACGATTCTTTTGTATCGCGACATGGGATTTATGGCCTGTTTCGTCAACGACCGGTCGGACCAGTCCTGTTTCTTCGCGAGGACGGTCATCCGTCGGTCCTCGAGCGAGACGTCCCCCCATCTGAGCCCGTTTCGCCGGTCGTCCTTCGGATCCGCAAAAATTTCGCCGCCGCGAACGCCGGAGTAACAGAGGACGTAGACGAGCGCCCGGTCGCGGAACGCTCTGATGGCACCGAATCCCTGCTCGTCGAGGGCATCGTGGGCACGTTCGTCGACGTATCGGGTGATCTGCAACCGATGCTCGTCGGTCCAGGCCTGTTGGTCGCCCGACCGACGGCCGTCGTTCTCCGGCAGCGGCTCCTTCGCGACGTTTCGCTGGGCGTAGTTCGCCTCGAGGAGCCCCTCACGAACGCACCAGCCGATATAGGCGCTGACTTGCGCATAGTAGGTCCGAATCGTCCCCGGCGCGAGTTCGCGACTCGCGAGTTTGCGGGCGTACCGCCGAAACGTCCGCTCGTCGATCTCGTCGAATGTTGTTCCCGACCGTGAATCCGCCTCGAGCCACTCGAGGAAGTCCTCGACACAGCGCTCGAGGTTCCGCCGATAGTTCCCGCTTCCCTCGCCGCCCTTGGACTTCGACCTTAGGAACTCCTCGAGCGGCGCCCCAACGGCTGTCGGTTTCGAATTCACGCTCGATCACCCTCGAGAGCCCGGATCTGGCTAGATTCCATTGATCGTGATTGATAGAGGGAGGTGACCATCATAAAACCACACTTGATTATTGTGCTAATCAAGTGTGATCTGTTGTGGTATCCAATCTGCAGATATCACTAGTTTGAGGGACTCAACGGGAAGATCCACTACTGTATAAACTGCTTAATGATATATTGAATGAGCCGAAACGGTGACTCTTTTGGCCGTGGCTTCCTCGGTGATTTCGCAGTGGTAGCGAACGTGGAGATGTCCAATTGTAGAGAGCCAGAGCGTCGCACGTCGGCCACTCATGTTTTCGAGTTCGAAGCCGTCATCAGAAATCTTCGATTTCTGATTGCCCATCAGACGTAGTCTGATGACCGGACTACGAGTACCTCGTCCTCTGGAACTCCCTCGGTGACTTTCATTTGTGCGTTTCGACCTTGCGATCGTTCTCTCTTTTGCCTGGAACGGGTTGAGAGGTTCTGCTGGAACCGTGCAACTGGAGTGTCTGTCAGCGTACCGGGCTCGATCCCGAGATCAACTCTAAGGCAGTCTCCGAGACCGCTTGTAAACTCCGATTCCGCCAGTAAAACGGGTTAGGCGTACTGTGCTTCGACGAGTTTTCGCCCGGCTTCGAGGAGCGGCTCGAGTTGGTCGGCAGTCGGCGTCTCGGCGTACACTCGCATCTTCGGTTCGGTACCGCTCGGTCGGACGAGAATCCAGGAGCCGTCTTCGAGGAGCAGTTTGTAGCCGTCGAGACCGACGGTATCGACCACGGGGTGGCCAGCGACGGTATCGGGAAGCGCCGTTTCGAGACCGGAGATGACGTCGTCCTTCCGGTCGTCGGGACAATCGACGCTGATCTTGTCCGCGTGGATTTCGCCGTACGTCGCGAAGAGGCGGTCGAGTCTGTCGTCGATCGGTTCGATCGCGGCCGCTGCGGCGGCTAACAGCGCGACGAGCACACCGTCTTTCGTGCCGATGTGACCGTCGATGGTGAACCCGCCCGATTCCTCGCCGCCGAAGAGTCCGCTGTGTGTCGCCATCCCGTCAGCGATCCACTTGAAACCGACTGGCACCTCGTGTACGTCGGCGTCGTACTCGGCGGCGATCCGATCAATCAGGAACGTCGTCGAAACCGTTCGGACGGCGGCCCCCGTCACTGCCGCATCGGCGAGCAACGCTTCGTAGAGTACCGCGAAGAGGAGGTTTCCGTTCAGTACGCCTCGGTCGGGAGTACAGACCGTGATCCGGTCGGCATCGCCGTCGTTCGCGATGGCGAGGTCAGCGTCGTGCTCGGCGACGATCGACGGGAGCTCGGCGAGCGTCTCGGGACTCGGTTCGGGCGCTCTTCCGTCGAAAGTCGGGTCGCGATCGCTGCGATGGCGGACGATCGTCGCACCGGCGGACTCGAGTAGCGCGTCGGTAATCCCTCGAC
The DNA here is from genome assembly GCF_052040125.1 of Natronorubrum marinum. Lineage (NCBI taxonomy): Archaea > Methanobacteriati > Methanobacteriota > Halobacteria > Halobacteriales > Natrialbaceae > Natronorubrum > Natronorubrum marinum. The sequence goes on along the minus strand of NZ_JBPPFV010000004.1, from coordinate 193,601 downwards.
CGCTGCCGTGGATGGCGTCGTAGACGACCGTGAGATCCGAGAGATCGGTACCGAAGTACCGTTCGGTGAGTTCGACAGCGTGCGTCGCGTGGGCGTCGACGGGATCGTAGCGGGAGACAGTTCCGCGTTTGGCTTCGGGCAGTGGAGCCGGCGGTGCAATGTGGTTCTCGATCGCATCGGTGATCGACGGCATGGCGGATTTGGCGTCGCCGGGGATGAACTTCACGCCATTGTATTCTGGCGGGTTGTGCGAGGCGGTGACCATCGCCGCGCCGGCGAGGTCTCGATCGACGACCGAGTGGGCGACGACGGGCGTCGGCAAGTCTCGATCGGTGACGAGCACGTCGAAGCCGGCACTCGAGAAGACGTCCGCGAGGTTCGATGCGGCGTCGGGCGACGTGGCCCTGGCGTCGTAGCCGACGGCGACGGTGTTTTCGGACGGCGTAAAGCCCTGTTCTTCGGTGAGGTACGTCGCGATGCCCTGTCCGACCAGTCGCACGTTTTCGTCCGTGAAGTGCTCCCGCGTCGCTCGCCAGCCGCCGGTCCCGAAGCTGATCGGACTCATGGAATACCGTACCGAAACGAGAAACATAAACGCTCGGCAGTACCGACCTAACGGACCGTTTGATCGTCGCAACACGACGCTTCCATCAGTGGCACGTAGAGTAGACTACGCGCACAGTTAAGTCGACTCAGTGGATGATTCTTGGTAATGTACGCCGTCGGCGTCGATCTCGGTGCAACGAACGCTCGAGCAGTCGTCGGTTGTGACGACGGTGCAATCGTCGGCCGTGCCAGAGCCGAGACGCCGCAGGGACCGACCGCCGACGCGATCACGCGGGCGGTGCTCGACGTTGTTCGAGAGGCGTGTAGAGACGCGTCTATCGAGCCATCGGCCGCCGTCGGCGCTGGTATCGGATCGATGGGAGCGATCGATCGAGTCAAGGGAACAGTCGGCCTCTCGTCGAATCTGGGACGCGACGGAGCGTCACTCGACCCGATCCCGCTCGTCGATCCGCTCGCGAACGTGCTCGAGACGGCGTCGGTCGTCCTTCACAACGATACGCTGGCAGGAGCGATCGGCGAACACCACCACACTCACCCTGACGTCGACTCGCTCGTGTACCTCACTATCTCTTCCGGCATCGGCGCTGGCGTGATAAGCGACGGCAGCCCGTTTCTGGGTGCGGACGGCAACGCCGGCGAAGTCGGCCACATGACGATCGACGCCGCGGGCCGCCTCCCCTGTGGCTGCGGGGCGACGGGCCACTGGGAAGCCTACTGCTCGGGGAACAGTATTCCCGCACTGGCTCGACTGCTGGCTGCGGATGCAGATGCGGATGCGAAACCGGAGACCGCGCTTCCACTCGAGTCCGACGAACTTACCGCCGCACGGATCTTCGAGCGCGCCGGCACGGATCCGCTCGCGACGCGCGTCGTCGACCGGATCGCCGAACTGAACGTACTCGGGATGGGGAACGTGATCAACGCGTATTCGCCAGCCGTCGTCAGCGTCGGCGGTGCGGTCGCGCTCAACAATCCGTCGTTAGTCCTCCAGCCGATCCGCGAGCGGATCGACTCCCAACTCGTCGTGCAGACGCCCGAAATCGTGTGTAGCACCCTCGGCGAGGAGGCCGTCATCCAGGGCGCGCTTCGCTGTGCGTTCGCGGACGAAAGCGACAAAACGGACGTGTGACCGCGGGACGACGCCGATCAGAAGCGCTCGTCTTCGGTGTCGTAGAACCACTCTTCGGGGTAGGGGTACCACCAGTCGTGCACCTGCGGGCTCCAGTCGATGACGCCCATCTTCGTCTGGCGGAACGCGTCCAGCCCCTGCCGACCCAGTTCGCGGCCGATACCGGAGTGCTTCCAGCCGCCGAACGGAATCGCGTCGTTGTCGATCATCGGGTTGTTGATCCAGACCATGCCCGCCTCCAGCGTCTCGTAGGCCCGCATCGCCTCCTCGAGATCCGTCGTGAACACTGACGCGCCCAGTCCGAACTCGGAGTCGTTCGCTTCTGCGAGCGCGTCGTCGAAGCTCCCGACCCGACAGATGGGAGCGATCGGACCGAATATCTCTTCCCGAACGACGGCCATCTCCGGGGTCGCGTCCGTCAACACCGTCGGCTCGTAGAACCAGCCCGTCTCCTGATCCGGCGGCACGCGCCCGCCGCACTCGAGTGTCGCTCCCTTCTCGAGGGCGTCCTCAACCAGTCGCTCGACGTTGTCGCGGGCGGCCTCGCTAACGAGCGGACCGATCTCGCTGGATTCGAAGCCGTTGCCGACGCGCAGCGCGTCGGTCATCTCGACGAGGCCGTCGACGAACTCGTCGTGGACGGCGTCGTGAACGTAGAACCGCTCTGCGGAGGTACAGACCTGGCCGGAGAGGTGAAACGCGGCCGTCGTCGATCCGGCGATTGCGACGTCCATCGGCGCGTGTTCGGTGACGATGAGCGGGTCGTTGCCGCCGGCTTCGATGACGGCAGGCATCAACTGCTCGCCAGCGGCCGTACTCACCGCCTGTCCGGTTTCGACGCCGCCGGTAAAGGCGACGGCGTCCGTTCCGTCCGACCGGATCATCGCCTGCGCGGTTTCGCCGCGACCGGTGAGACACGAGACCAGCCCTTCGGGAAGCGTCCGGAAGTGTTCCATGAACTGGAGCGTCGAGAGCGGCGTCTGTTCGGACGGTTTGACGATCACCGCGTTTCCGGCCGCGAGCGAGGCGGCGACCGTCCAGGCCGTCAGCAAGACGGGGAAGTTCGAGGGAACGATATGGACGGTGACGCCGTAGGGAAACGCCCGGTCGAACTGGAACGAGTTCGCCTGCGTCGAGCCGGGGACGTTCCCCTGGTCGTCCCGCGCCAGTTCGGCGTAGTACCGGAAGATTCCCGCGACGTTCGCGATTTCCCCCTCCGCTTCGGGGTAGGGCTTGCCGTGTTCGCTCGTCATCAGCGTCGCGATGGGCTCGAAGTCGGCCGCCTCGAGCGAGTCGGCGACCTCGTGGAGCGCCGTCGCGCGCGTTCCGGCAGGTTCGTCACCCCACGCTGCCTGCGCCTCGGCGGCGCTCTCGATGACGTCCTCGACTTCATCCGGATCGCAGACCGCGACGGTCCCCACCGCTTCCTCGGTCGCCGGGTCGATCACGTCCGTGGACTCGAGCGAGTCGCTCTCGCGGAACGCGCCGTCGACGAAGACGTGGCAGCCGAACGGATCGAAGCCGCTCACTGGCGTGCACCTCGGTTGCGCGGCGTGCTGTCACGGGCTGGTGTGCCGTCCGGGAGTGGGGTCGGTTTTTTCATGTCGGTTCCTCAGCTATCGACACATGTACACTTTGCGCACGGTTTCGTGGACGCGGCAGGTGCCGGTCCAGCCGGCCGGGAACGTCGCGATCGTCCCCGGCTCGATTTCGGTCACGGTGCCGTCCTCGTGCGTGTACGTCGCGGTGCCTTCGAGGAAGTGGCAGAACTCGTCTCGCTCGACCGCACACTCCCAGTAGCCGGGCGTACAGGTCCAGATGCCGCTTTCGGATTCACCGTCGGGTCCCTTGTAGATGACCGTCCCCGCTGTATGGGACTCGCCCTCGATCATGTCCGGGACGGGTCCCCAGTCCTCGAGTTCGTCGACGTCGACCGCCGTCGGGTTCTTGAGCACGCTCACGGCGGGTGATTCGTCGGTATCGGGTTCGTCGTCAGACATTGGCGTGCTCCTCGAGCACGCCGTCGAGTAGTCGTGCTGCCTTTTTCGTTCCGCTGTGTTCCTGCATATCGTTCGACGTCTCCGCGACGTTCGCCAGTATTTCCCCGTCGGTCAGACAGGACTCGAGCGCGTCGGCGAACTCGTCGGGAGTCCACTCCGAGCGGTGGAGTTTGATGCCGTGGTTCGTCTCGTCGAGTCGCGTCGCGTTGTCCTGGCCGTCCCAGACGTACGGCATGATGATCGCCGGTTTGCCGTAGTAGAGACACTCGTTGAACGTGTTGTTGCCGCCGTGATGGATGACGAGGTCGGCCTGCGAAATGACCGACTGCTGGGGGAACCAGCTATCGATTTTGACGTTGTCGGGGAGCTGCGTCTCGTCGTACTCGTCGATGTACTCGCCGACGTTTACGAGGAAGCGGTAGGGCTGGGTGCCGAAAAAGTCGATCAGGCGCTGCATCAGGTCCGTATCGCCCGCGCCGAGACTGCCGTAGCTCAGGTAGACGAGCGGGTCGTCCTCGTCGCCGATCGGTGGCACTTCGTAGGTCTCGTCTTCCGATCGGATGCAGCCGTTGAGGTACTGGAACCGATCCGGATCGAGCTCGTTCCAGCGGTCCCAGCGCAGCCGTTCGGGATACTTGATGAGGTTCAAATACGGCGAGGGCTCGAAGAACAGCCCCCGCGGATACGGATCTTCACCGTGCTCTTCGAGGAAGTCGTTGAACTCGTCGTGCACCGGTTCGATCAGTTCGTTGTATCGCCGTTCGAACTCGTGGTGACTCTCCACGTCGCCCGCGCGACAGCCTGACAGGTACGGCGGAATGTTGGCATCCGGAATCTCGTTTTCCGAACAGGAGACGATCCTGACCCAGGGAACGCCGTACTGTTTGACGGCCGGAAACAGAATGACGTTGTCGACGCAGATCAGATCCGGGTCGACTTCGTCTAACACGTCCGGCAGGTCCTGCTGGGCCCACGTCGTGGTCTCGACGATGGCGTCCCAGCACTCGGTGATGTAGTTATCGAGCTGGTCGTAGGGATCCTTATCGAAGTTCGGAATGTGTTTGTTGATAAAATCGTCCCAGTACGTCGACTTTTCTTCGGCCGTCAGGGACGGATCCGCCAAGTTGACCTCGTGAGTCTCGAACCCGTAGTCTTCGAACACCTCCGCCATCGGCGGGTCGGTGAGGAAGACGGGTTCGTGACCGAGCTCGCGACACTCCTGTGCGATGCCGACCGAATTCAGCGCAGGACCGTACGCCGCTTCGGGGAAGAAGGCGATCGTTTTACCGTCGCTCATGCGCGAACCACCGAGGCGAGGACGGAAGGCGTCGTTCGACGAGTGGTCTGTGGGCCACGTATGGTAGTTACAGCCATGAGTACGTATCTCTTGCTCGGACGCCATAAATCATATGACGGTCCAAAAGGGCTCGTTTCGCTTGTCGGGATCCGATAAATCGCTATACGGCACCGAGTTAGTCCGTTAGAACGAGAGTGGTTCAGCGGGAACCGGTCGATGATACAGGACGCCTACCGCCAGCGTCGAAACGAGGCGCGACTCCGTCGCTACACGTCCGAAGTCGAGACGTATTCGAACGACTCGGAAACCCCGTTGAAACGATCCGCCGCGAACAAGTCGGACGGGAACGGCGGCGACTCTCCCGTAAGCCGCTCGCGGACGGTCGGCCCGATGACCGGTGACCCCATGATGCCGAGCCCGTTGAATCCGGTCGCAACGATCAGGCCCGCAGGCGCGTCCCGTGGTGCGTCGATAATCGGACGCGTGTCCGGCGAAGCGGCGTCGATCCCCGCCCAGCCGTTGACGAAGCCGGCGTCGTCGAACCCGTCGACGAACCCGGGTACGAACGACGCAATCTCGAGCTGGAACGACTCGTCCACGTCCGTCGTGAACGCCCCCGGATCGTCTATCGGATAGTGGCCGCCGCCGATCAGTAAGTCACCGTTGTGTTCCGGGCGGAAATAGAGGTGCTCACATCCCACGCGACCGAGCGGAAACTTCGGCGAGAGCGGTTCTTCCGGCTCGAGAACGAGGACCTGCGTCCGATACGGGCGGATCGGCACGGCAACCCCTTCGGGAAGTAACCCGTTCGTCCGCCACCCGGCCGCGACCACGACGGCGTCCGCCTCGATAGATCCGGATTCCGTTTCGACGCCGACGACGTCACCGTTGTCGACCAGAAGGTCCGTCACGTCTGCGTCGAGAGTGAACGTCGCGCCGCGCTCGCGCGCCTCGGCCTGCAATGCAGTCGCGTACGTGTAGGGATCGACCCAGCCGGTGTCTTCGTACACCACTGCACCTGCAAACGCCTCGAGATCGAACTGAGGGTAGCGCTCCTCGATTGCACTCGAGCCGTGATACGCTACCGGAAACCCCTGGTCCGACAGGCGGGAAGCGAGGTCCTGTGCCTCGGCTTCCTCCGCCTCGGTCATCACGTCGATCCGATCGCGTTTCGTGAAGGAAAACCCGTGAGAACCGTCGAACTCACGGAAAAAAGCGTTCGCGTATCGAGCCACGGCCGGCGCGTCGCTGTAGAACAGCGTCGGTGCGATAATTCCCGCAGAGAGCCCGGTCGCCTCGGCTGCGATACCGTTCCGATCGACGACGGTGACGTCGTGGTCGGCGGCGAGGTTCCTGGCGGCATGACAGCCGGCGACGCCGGCGCCGACGATCACGATGTGAGGACGCTCCTCGTGGGATGCGGACATACTCCACTATCATTCGAACACTAACATACCATTTTGGTCCACAGATTGAGAGATCCTCGCCCTCGTTCCACGGTCGTGTTTGGTTCGTAGCGGAATGCCGGACGGCAAAAGTTTGGAGCCACGGTCCGGCCGGTGATGAGTTTGCGTGACTGAAACAGTTTGAGTACAAAGAGGTACGACATCGTATCTTACAAAAGATACGTTTAGCAGCGTTCCGATTCGGTGTTTTTCGTATCGAAATTGGAGCCCAGGTCGGCGGAGTGCAGTCTGGAGCAGTGTTGCTCCATCGACGAGAAACACGGCATCGTCGAGGTCGTGTTTTTCGGTAAGTTCGTGTCAAAACCGTTCTGTCAATGCGGTCGTAGCCGTCGAATACAGCCGTATATGTGGGACACTGTTCGCTTCTGGATCGACAGCAGTGTACGGCCAATAGCGGTGATCGTCGAGTTCAATCACCGTCTCGGCAAGCGGGTCGTGATTCGGTTCGTCGTCAACTGCCGGCTGAAATCGCACTCGTGAATCTAATCGTAGACCGCCTTACGACTGCGATCGGAACCAGAGCTCTCTAATATTCGAACAGTATTTGAAACCGAGAGTCTAGCATGGCGGAGTCGAATACCGAGCTCCATCAACTGACGCCGTGTCCGCTTTCGGTCCACGCGACTCACATCGATCCGGTCGCGACGTCCACTGAGCCGGTCGATTTTTGGTATAGCGATCCACGAAACCGTACGCCTCACTCTTTGCACTTGCCGAAACAGTGCCATTTCGTCGATACACCGGCTACGCGACTGTGGTCGAGGCGGAAGTCGTGGTAGCCGACTGCGTCCCGGCTGAGATGGCTCTCGACGACCGGCAGGGACTCATTCGGCCAGCGGAACGCCGTCCTCGTAGCGCGGGAGGTACCGCCCGTCTCCGCCTTCGACGAGCACGTCGTTGTGCTCGACGACGAGCTCGCCGCCCTTGATCGTGTGCGTCGGCGCACCGGTGAGTTCGCGGCCGAACGCCGAACACCAGCGGTTGTCCAGTCCGTAGAGGTAGTCCTCGTCGACGGTGAACGATTTCGTCAGGTCGACGATCACCGCGTCGGCGTCCGCCCCCTCGACGAGCGCGCCTTTGCGCGGGTAGATCCCGAATCGTTTCGCGTTGTTGGTCGAGCAGACCTCGACCATCCGCTCCATCGAGATACGGTTCTTGTTCACGCCCTCGCTGAGCATGAGCGGGAGGAACGTCTGCAGCCCCTGATCGCCCGGCGGCGAGTCCCAGACGCTCCCGTCCCGCGGCCCCTTGAACTCGAGTTGGTACGGACAGTGATCGGTGCCGACGTTCTGGAACGTGCCGTTGCGAAGCGCCTTCCAGAGCGCTTCCTGGTCCTCCTTGTAGCCGATCGGCGGCGATATCTTCCCCCAGAGCCCGACGTCCTCGTCCTCGCAGTGGTTGGCGAGGAAACTCGGCAGAGTTTCTCCGTAGAGGTTGACACCGCGGTCCTGGTACCGAGAGAGGGCGTCGAGGGTCTCCTCCATGCTGTTGTGAACGACGTACGACGTCGCGCCGGTGTGCTCGGTGAGCATCCCGATCTGTTCGATCTGCATCGCCTGGCTGATGCCCGGCGAGGCGTCGGCCCACGCGCTGAGATCGTCCCGGCCCGCTTCCTGCATCTCTTCGACTTTCACCGGGCCGAGGTCGTCGTTTTCCGCGTGGAACATCACGACCGCGTTCTCCATCTCGGCCGTCTTCTTCAGGACGGTGTAGACGCGGCCGGCGTCGGAGTGGCCGATCCCGAGCTCGGGCGCGGACGTCTTGTACATGTTGAAGAACAGTTTGAACGATCGAATCCCCTCTTCGGCGAGGTCGTCGATCTCGTCGATGTGGTGGTCCTGATGGACGATCGCGTGGAACCCGAAGTCGATGTAGGACTGCTGCTCGCCGGTCTCGACGAAAAAGTCCATGTCGGGGACGTACGGCTCCTCCTGCAGGAGGAACGTAAAGAACGACGTCACGCCGCCAGCGAGACACGCTTTGGTCTCTGTCTCCATATCGTGTTCGTACTGGGTGTGATAGTCGTTTTCGTACCTCGAGATACCCATGTGGTTGTGCGGGCAAATGAACCCCGGAATGAGGTAGTTCCCCTCGGCGTCGATCGTTTGCTCGGCCTCGGGAAGGGAATCTTCCGATCCGATCGCGGTGATCTTTCCGTCTGCGGCAGCCATTCCGCCTGGAATCGTTCCGGATGGTGTCACGACACGTGCGTTGACGACCCGGATGGTAGACTCTACCATATCGTGTACAGACAGCGACCGACGACTTAACTGTAGAGGACCGATCGAAAGCCGTGGCGGGTCGAACAGCAATTTGTCGCGCAATGGGGCCCGCTTAATAATCCAGGGTCTTCGTCCCAGTCCCGTGACCCTCCTCTCGTGGCGACGTGAACAGTTATGCCGTCGCTGCGGGATAATTGTGTATGGGCCGACTGAACGGAACGACAGCGCTAGTGACGGGAGCGAGTAAGGGTATCGGACGCGGCATCGCCACGGAGTTGGCGGCGGAAGGCGCGACGGTCGGCGTCAACTATCCGCCACAGGAGGGCTCTGCGCACGCCGACGAAGTCGTCGAGACGATCGAATCGAACGGGGGGACGGCGCGCGCGTTCGAAGCCGACGTGAGCGACGCCGACGACGTCGAGTCGATGATCGAGGCGGTCGAATCCGCGTTCGGGACGATCGACGTGCTCGTCAACAACGCGGGAATCCTGACCCAGTCGCGCCTCGAGGAGATGCCGGTCGACATGTGGGACGAGACGATTGCGGTCGACCTTCGCGGAACCTTCCTCCCGATCCGCTTTGCCCTCCCGGGGATGCTCGAGTCGGGCGGCGGCTCGATTATTAACGTCGCGTCGCAGCTCGGCATCGTCGGCGGCGAGGAGTTGGTCCACTACTCGGCCGCGAAAGGCGGCGTGATCAGTATGACGCGAGCGCTCGCCCGAGAGGTGTCGCCGACGGTCCGGGTCAACGCCGTTGCGCCGGGGCCGGTCCAGACCGAGCTTCTGGACGATATCAGCGAGGAGTGGCGCGAGGCGAAGGAGGCCTCGCTTCCGATGGGTCGGCTCGGCGAGGTCGAAGACATCACGCCGACGGTGGTCTTTCTCGCCTCCGACGAGAGCAGTTATTACACCGGCCAGACGCTCAGTCCCGACGGCGGGGACGCGATGCACTAGGGTCGCGAAGGTAGTCGACCACCTCGTCGACCGGCCTAACGTCCCCGTACTTCGCGTGAATGTCGAAGAGATTGGCCTCGTGGGGCTCCGGTGCGCGGTCGCCGACGCTCTCCTCGGGGACGATCACGCGGAACCCGTGCGAACAGCCGTCGACGGCCGTCGCGCGGACGCAGCCGCTGGTCGTACAGCCGGCGACGACGAGCGTATCGATCCCCCACGCGGTCAGCATCGAGTGGAGTTCGGTTTCGTGAAACGAACTCGCCTGCCGTTTCTCCAGCACGTGGTCGATTTCTCGGAGCTCGAGTCGCTCGTCGAGGTCGACCCACTCGGAGCCCGCGGCCAGCACCTCGAGCGTCGGAATCTTCGCGCCCCAGATCCCGAGATCGGCCCCCTCGGGGTGGGAGGTAACGATTCGCGTCGCGACGACGGGACAGTCGGACTCGTGAGCGGCGTCGAGGAGTTGGTTGGTGCGTTCGACGACGCTCGAGAGGTCCCCGCCGAGGACACACGAAGGGTCGGTGAAGCCGCGTTGGAGATCCACGATGAGCAGCGCGGGTGAGTCGCCGTAGCCGACGAGCGCGTCCAGTCCTGCACGGTCGTATACCGCCGGTGTATCTGGTGGCATGGAATGAGGGAATCCGTTCGGTCGCGGTCGATGGCAGCCCGCTTGCCCGAATCGGATACGCCGATATCCACCGACGAAGTAAAAAAGATTTCGCGGGGGTGTCTCGAAACTGTCGATGACGGGCTGGAATATCCTTTAGGAGTACTATGTAATAACATGGAGACTGCGAAACGGTCATTTAGTGTTGGGCCGTACTAGCATTCAACATGGATGCAGGTGAGACGCAGCTGTCGTCTGTCAAGTCGGTCGATAGACTGTTCGAGATCATCGACGTCCTCGACGAACTCGACGGTGCGCGCGTGACCGAGGTGGCCGAGTTGCTCGAGATGCCAAAGAGCACCGTTCACGGCCATCTCTCGACAATGTACCAGCACGGCTACGTCGTCAAGGAGGGCAACGAGTACCACCTCAGCCTCCAGTTTCTCCGACTCGGTGAACACGCCCGATGGCGGAAACAGGCGTACAAGCTCGCCCACGAGAAAGTGAGCCGGCTGGCCGAACGAACCGACGAACGCGCCCAGTTCATCATCGAAGAGCACGGGAAGGGAGTGTACGTCCACCGCGAAACGAGCGAACACGGCGTGGAAACCGATTCGAACATCGGCGAGAGCGTCCCCCTACACGCCACCGCGGCCGGAAAGGCGATTCTCAGTGCACTTCCCGTCTCGTACGCCGACTCGCTGATCGAGGAGATCGAACTCGAGCGGTTCACCGAGCACACGATCACGGACCGCGACGAGCTTCGCGAGGAGCTCCAGACCGCCCGGGACCGAAACTACGTGTTCAACAACGAGGAGAGCACGAAGGGGTTGAGTGCGGTCGGCGTGCCGGTGCTGGAACAGTCGGGTGCGGTCCTCGGCGCGATCAGCGTCTCGGGGCCGACCTACCGTATGAACGGCGACTGGTTCACCGAAGAGATCCCGCTGATCCTCCTCGGAACGGCCAACGAACTCGAGCTCGATATCACCTTCTCGTGAGTTTCAACTTTTTCTCGTAACGCCGGCACGGTCGCGTGTGAGAACGGTTTGCGATCTCGTCGTCGTTTTGATCGCTTCGGCGCGCTCTAGTGTGAACTCCGCCGTGTGAGCCGATTAACCGTGGTGCTTATACGCAAAGGCTTATCTACGATTCCCGAGACATAGCTGTATGCCGGTTGCGCTACAGCGAGAGCGATTTGTTTCGACGATGAAAGAGCAGGCCGAAATCGGTGGCACGGACGACGGTGGGCTGCACCGTCTGGCACTTTCGGACGAGGACAAGCGAATCCGCGATTGGTTCGCCGATCAGTTGGCAGCGGAGGACATCACCGTCCGCATCGACGAGTTCGGAAACATGTTCGGACGCCGGGCGGGGACCGATCCCGACGCGAAGCCCGTGATGGTCGGCTCCCACCTCGACTCCCAGCCCTACGGTGGGATCTACGACGGCGCGCTCGGCGTCGTCGCCGCGCTGGAACTGATTCGGACCCTCAACGACGAGGAGATCGAGACCGAGCATCCGATCGAGATCGTCAACTGGACCAACGAGGAGGGCTCGCGCTTCCAGCCGGCGATGCAAGGCAGCGGCGTCTGGGCGGGGGCACACTCGCTCGAGGACGAATACGCCAAGACCGACGTCGACGGGAACGTGTTCGAAGACGAACTCGAGCGCATCGGATACAAGGGCGAGGAACCCTGCGAGCCGCCGGAGGAGTACGAGGCGTACCTCGAACTTCACGTCGAGCAGGGACCCTACCTCGAGGAAAACGAGAAAGACGTCGGCGTCGTCACCGGAATCGTCGGTTTCACCTGGGGGGCGATCACGTTCCACGGCGAGGCCGACCACTCCGGCCCGACGCCGATGCACTACCGACAGGACGCGCTCGTCGCCGCGGCCGACGTGATCAGCCAAATCCGCCGCATTCCGAGCACGCTGGGCGAGCGCACGGTCGGGACGACCGGCTACATCGACGCGAAACCGAACTCGATCAACATCATTCCCGACGAGGTCACCTTCACCTGGGGCTTCCGGGACCCGTCCGACGACGTGATCGAGGAGGCCCGCCGGCGCGTGCTCGAGGAGGCCGAGTGGGCCGCCGAGCGGGAGGGCGTCGAGTGGGAGTACGAGGATCGAATGCGCGCGCCGGCGGTCGAGTTCGCCGACGCGTGCGTGGACGCGGTCCAGACCGCGGCCGACGACCTCGAGTACGACAGCATGCGGATTTTCAGCGGCGCCGGTCACGACGCGACGCACATGCACAGCGTCTGTGATACGGGAATGGTGTTCGCGGTGAGCGAGAACGGGAAGAGCCACAACGAGTCGGAGTACACCAGCTGGGACGACTGTTACAGCGCGGCGTCGACGACCGCTTCCGCTGCTGTCGAACTCGCCGGAGGTGCACAATGAGCGACCCGACGTTCGATCGACTCGGCATCTGGAACTGGGAAAGCGAGAACGTCGCCGACGAGATCGAGTACGCGAAGTACGCCGAATCGAAAGGATTCGACTCGGTTTGGCAGGGCGAGTCCCGGCTGGTTCGGGACGCCATGACGATCATGGGCGCGTACACGCAGGTGACCGATTCGATCAAGTTCGGGCCGGGCGTCACCAACTGCTATACGCGAAACGTCGCGCTGATGGCCCAGACGTTTTCGACGCTGCACGAACTGTCGAACGGTCGGGCGATGCTCGGCATCGGCGCGTGGTGGGATCCGCTCGCGAGCAAGGTCGGGATCGACCGGCAGAACGCTCTCCGGTACATGTGGGAGTACTGCACCGTCCTCAGCAAGCTTCTCGATCTGGAGAACGTCACCTACGACGGCCAGTACATCCAGGTCGAGGACATCGAACTCGACCTGGTGCGGGCGAACGCCGATCCGCGATCGGTGCCGATCTACATCGGCGCGACCGGGCTGACAATGAACAAGATGTCCGGCGAACTGGTCGGGAAGGGCGTCGTCGACGGCGTCTACATGAACTACCTGATCCCGCCGGAGCACAACGAGATGGCGATGGAGAAGCTCACCGAGGGCGTCGAGAAACAGGGCGGGGAGATCGAGGACGTCGATCGGCCACAACTCATCGCCGTCTCGATGGACGAGGACGCCGACGTCGCCATCGACAACGCCCGCGGACTCGTGACGCAGTACATCGGCCAGCAACCACACATCACGAAGGCGTCGGGAATCGATCCCGAGGTCGGCGAGCAGATCGGCGAGGAACTCGGCGGCTGGCCCGCCAGCGCCGACGACATCGAGCGCGCCAGTCGACTGGTCCCCGACGAAGTCGTCACCAACGTCGTCGCGGCCGGAACACCCGAAGACTGCGTCCAGAAGGTCGGCGACTACTGTGAGGCCGGCTGTACCGAGCCCTCGCTTTACTCGCTCGGATCGAACACGAAGGAAGTGATCGACGTGTTCGCCGAGTTTAAAGCCGAGTGAGCAACCCGGGCTCGAGCCCGAATCGCCGTTCGATCCCGTTTTCCGCCGCTTTTTTCGGTCCAATGCTCCCAACCGAGCCCTGTCGCTGTGACGGTGGAGACGCCCGAAAAATGCGCCGCAAAGAATGGCTCGCGACCGAACGTCGGTCGGTGTTCCGTCGAAACCGATGCTTGCTTCCAGCGCGGATCAGTTGTCCGGCCAGCGTTCGATGTAGACGTTCTTGTCCGTGTAGAAGTGGATCATGTCCTCGCCCTGGGCGTGGAGGTCGCCGAAGAACGAGTCGCGTTGGCCTCCGAAGTGGAAGAAGGCCATCGGCGCGGAGGTGCCGACGTTGACACCCAGGTTCCCCACGTCGGCGCGGTGGCGGAACTTGCGGGCGTCGAGCCCGCTGCCGGTAAAGAGACTCGCCGCGTTCCCGAACTGACTCTGGTTGAGGACGTCGATCGCCTCGTCGATATCGCTTACCGACATCAGTCCGAACACCGGTCCGAAGATCTCCTCACGAGTGATCACCATATCCGTCTCCAGTCCGCCGAAGACGCTCGGGGCCAGGAAGTTGCCGTCCTCGTAGCCCTCGACAGTGATGTCGCGGCCGTCGAGGAGCAGTTCGGCACCCTCGCTGATGCCGGTCTCGATGAAGTTGCGTACGTGTTGTTCGTGTTCGGGCGTGATGAGCGCGCCGATGTCGACGCCGTCGTCGAGCCCGTACCCCACCACCTGAGACTCGGCCTCCTCGAGGACGAGGTCGGTGAACTCGTCGTAGACTGACTCCTCGACGACGACGACGTCGTTGGCGAGACACCGCTCGCCGGCACACGCACACGCCGACGCGACCGTCTTTTCGGCGGCGAACTCGAGGTCGGCCGTCTCCGTGACGATGATGTGATTCTTCGCCCCGCCCTGGGCCTGGACCCGCTTGCCGTGGGCCGCCGCGGTTTCGTAGACGTGTTTCGCGACCGGGGTGCTCCCGACGAAGGAGATGCCGGCGATATCCTCGTGCTCGAGCAGCGCGTTGACGGTGTCGACGCTACCGTTGACGAGTTGGACGACGCCATCCGGAAAGCCCGCCTCGTCGATGAGCTCGAACATGCGCTGGGCGACCAACGGATCGCGTTCGCTCGGCTTGAGGATGAAGCTGTTGCCGGTCGCGACGGCGTACGGCAGGAACCACAGCGGGATCATGCCGGGGAAGTTGAAGGGCGTGATCGCGGCGAAGACGCCCAGCGGCTTGCGAACGGCGCTCTCGTCGATGTCGGGCGCGGCGTTCAGCAGCGTTCCGCTCTGCATCATCGAGGGGATGCCGCAGGCGACTTCGACGTTCTCGATGCCGCGGCGAAGTTCGCCGCGTGCCTCCGGCAGCGTCTTTCCGTGTTCTTGGACGAGCAGTTCGGCCAGTTCGTCCTGGTGCTCCTCGAGCAGTTGCTTCAGTTCGAACAGCGGCTGGATGCGGGCTTCGACGGGCGTCGTCGACCACTCGTCGAACGCCTCGAGCCCGGTCGCGACGGCGTCGTCAACGTCCGATTCGGAGCTGAACGGGACGAACGCGAGCTTCTCGCCGGTCGCCGGGTTGATGACCTCCTGTCCGTCGTCGCTGTCCGCGCGTTTCCACGTTCCGCCGACGTAGTTCTGTACGTCCCCCGTCTCCGAGAGTGATGCTAACTCGACCATGCGGAGGCGTACCACGACCACCAAAATAACTCTTCGTATTCTATCCACATTGTTCAATCATCACCGATAACCAATGAACAGCGTTCTATATCACGTTGAATAGTTGGAAAATGGTCTGCTCAACTGGAACTTTGATAAAGATTAATCACGCGCGACGACGATGGATGAGGTAACAATGTCAGATACGCAGACAACGGAGGACGTGCTCCCGGAGGACGCAACCGAGATCGAACGACTCGACAAGGAGTACGTGTTCGGCACCTGGTCCTTCCAGAGCGAGGTTTCCCCGACGGAGGTCGTCGGCGGTGAGGGCGTTCGGTTCTCCACCGCCGACGGCGAGGAGTACATCGATCTCTCGGGTCAGCTCATGTGTTCGAACCTCGGACACTCCGCCGACGGAGTCGCTGACGCAATCGCCGAACAGGCCCACGAGGGCGCGTACTTCGCGCCGGGCTTTACGACCGAACCGCGGGCGCGACTCGGCGAGAAGCTCGCGGAGGTGACGCCGGGGAACCTCTCGAAGACGTTCTTCTCGACCAGCGGCACCGAAGCCGTCGAAGCCGCGATCAAGATCGCTCGCATGTACACGGGAAAGCAGAAGATCATCTCGCGCTACCGCTCGTATCACGGCGCGACCGCGGGTTCGATTAGCGTCACCGGCGACCCACGACGACTCATGGCCGAACCCGGCGTCCCCGGAGCCATCAAAGCTCCCGATCCCTACGCCTACGGCTCCACCCTCGAGCCGATGGAGAGCCTCGAGTATATCGACGAAATGCTCATGCTCGAGGGCGACACCGTCGCGGCGGTGCTCGTCGAACCGGTCGTCGGCTCGAACGGCATTCTCGTTCCGCCGGAGGAGTATCTCCCGCGACTCAAAGAGATCGCTCACGACCACGGCGCGCTCTTGATTTGCGACGAGGTGATGAGCGGCTTCGGCCGCACCGGCGAGTGGTTCGGCAGCGACGTCTTCGACGTGACGCCCGACATCATGTCGATGGCGAAGGGACTTAGTGGGGCGTACGCGCCGCTGGGCGCGACGATCGTCACCGACGAGATCGCCGACCACTTCGAGAACGAGATGTTCTGCCACGGCCACACCTACGCGGGCCACCCCCTCGCCTGTGCCGCCGGACTCGCGGCCGTCACGAGCTACCAGGACCAGGAACTGATTCCACACGCCCGGCAGGTCGGCGACTATCTCGAGGGGCGACTCGAGGAACTCGCTGAAGACCACCCGAGCGTCGGCGAGACGCGGGGTGTCGGTCTCTTCCGCGGGATCGAACTAACGAAAGATCCCGACGAGCGCGTGCCCTTCGGCCACCGCTCCGACAAGATCTCGATGGGATCGACCGTCGTCGATGAGGTCAGCGCCGCGGCGTGGGACGAGGGCGTCTACGTCGGCAACATGATCAACACGCTCATCATCGCGCCGCCGCTCCCGATCACCGAGGACGACGTCGACGAGGCCGTCGCCGGTCTCGATGTCGCGCTCGAGGTGTCCGACGCCGCGATGGATCGATAGCCCGTCGGATCACTCGAGCGCCGATTGACGCCGATTGTGTCGGCAACTTGGCTCTCGAGCGCGATCGAATGCGAGTCGCACGGAACCCGCTGGCGACGAACTGACTACTATGGACACGAACGAACGCCCCGCCGTGGACGAGACGGACGTTGCGATCCTCGAGCGGGTCGAACGCGACGCCGACGTAAATCTCGCGGAGCTAGCGGAGGAGCTCGAACTGTCGAAATCGGCGGTACACTACCGGCTGAACAAGCTCAAAGACGCCGACGTCATCACCGCCGTGTCGGCGGACGTGGACCCGCTCGCGCTCGGGCTCAACATGGTGGTGATCACGGAGGTGTCGGTCGCACACGAGAGCGACTACGCCGAGGATATCGGCCAGTCGCTCACCGCGATCGATGGCGTCTTTCAAGTGTACTACACGATGGGAGACGTCGATTTCGTCGTCCACTCACGGGTGCAAAACCGAGAGCAGATGAACGACCTCGTCGACGAAATCGTCTCGATCGACGGCGTCGACGAGACGTCCTCGAAGTTCGTGATGCGGGAGCTGAAGACGAGTACACGGGCGGTCGCGAACATGTCCGAAGAGATGGTTCGAGACGCCGTCGACGGCACCGACTGATCCCTGCGGACGAAACCGGCGGCGTCTGGGTTAGCGGCTATTCTCGGTATAGGACTCGAGCGCGTCGGTGATGATATCGAGCCCGATCTCGGCCTGTTCGTTCGTCATGACAAGGGGCGGCAGGAGTCGGAGCACGCCGTTTTGTCGGCCGGCCTTCCAGACAAGGACGCCCTGCTCGTAACAGCTGGTCTGGACCGCCTTGACCATCTCCGCGTTCTGGTTCCCGTTCTCGTCGATCAATTCGACGCCGATGAACAGCCCGCGCCCGCGCACCTCGCCGATCAGGGGGCTATCGACCGCTCGGATTCGGTCCCGGATGTACTCCCCGAGCTGGGTCGCGTGGTCGAGCAGGTCGTGCTCTTGAATGTATTCGATCGCGGCGATCCCGCCGCGCATGGCCGGGAGGTTCCCGCGGAACGTTCCGAGGTGGCCGCCAGGCCCCCACGTGTCGAACTTCTCGTGGTACAACATCGCGCCCAGCGGAAGGCCGGCGCCACCGATTCCTTTCGCCATCGTCATCGCGTCGGGGGTCACGCCGGCGTGCTCGCCGCCCCACCACTCGCCGGTGCGGCCGAAGCCGGACTGGATCTCGTCGAAGATTAACAGCGCGTCGTTGTCGTCCGCGATGTCGCGCAGTCCCTGCAGGAATCCCGCGGGCGGGACGACGACGCCGCCCTCGCCCTGAATCGGTTCGACCCAGATCGCCGCCGGCGGCTCGTGGCCGCTGTAGGCGCCCTCGAACTTCTCTTTGACGGCCTCGAGCGACCGCGCACAGGACACCTGCCCGCAGCAGTCGTCCTGCGGACAGAGCGCCGTCGCGCCGTCGTTCGGGAGGCGTTCGCGATAGGGGTCGGGGTACGGAACGTGAACCGTGTCGGGCAACATTGGCTCGTAACCGGCCTTGTACGCCCGGCCGCCGGTGAGGCTCAACGCCCCGGCCGACCCGCCGTGGTAGGAGCCCTCGAACGCGAGCAATCCGTGGCGGCCGGTGTTGTGTTTCGCCAACTTGATCGAGCCCTCGATGGCGTCACTGCCCGAGGGGCCGCCGAACACCATCCTGCTGTTCCCCCGCAATCCCGGCGGCGCGATCTCGCCGATCGCGTCGATGAAGTCCAGTCGGGCTTCCGTCGGGAAGTCGATCGTGTGGACGAGTTCGTTCGTCTGCTCGTTGACTGCCTCGAGCACGTACGGATTCGAGTGGCCGACGTTCAGCACGCCGATGCCGGCGAAGAAGTCGAGAAACACGTTCCCGTCTGCGTCCTTGATCGTCGCGCCCCGACCTTCGGCGAACGCCAGGGGGACGGATTTGGGATACGCGACGGCGCTGCTGTCGATCTCGGCCTGTCGCTCGAGTAACTGCTGTGAGCGCGGGCCCGGAATCGACGTGTCGACGTGCGGTGCGTCATCGAAGTGGAGTTCCGCTATGGGTGGTCCTCGGGTCATCAATAGAGGGTTCGCGGAGCGTCCTAAAGACCTTTGTTAACTGTACACATACAGGTTTCCCGAGACGTCGCTCGATGTCGCTCCTCGAGTCGCGGCTCTCCGTCGGTCACAGCTCCCTGGCAGTCGTCCGTTCGACGGTTCACGACCGAGGATTTCCCGTCCAATCGTCCACGCTCACTCGTGATCGCTCGTGAGATCGTACTTGAACGAGTAGCAGTACTTCTCGTAGCCGAGCGCGTCGGTGTAGAACCGGTGTGCGTCGTCGCGCCAGTGGCCCGACTCGAGTTCGACCGCCACGCAGCCCTCCGTCGCCGCCCAGTCGTGGACGAACGAGAGGAGCTGTTCGCCGAACCCCTCCGAGCGCCGGGACTCGGTCGTCACCAGGTCGTAGACGTAGGCGTGCTTGCCGAGGTAGAAGTTGGTCGCGGTTTTGGCTCCCGCGACGGCGACCATCTCGTCGTCCTCGTAGAGACCGAACAGTCGGTACCCCTCCTCGTACATCTGCTCGTACTGTTCTTCGAACAGCGCCTCGTCCAAGTGCGTCCGCAGTTCGTTGAGAATCGGGAACGCCTCGCGTCGTTCCGCGTCGGTCGATAGCTGCTGGATGGTTATCTTGCTCATCTGTCACTCGCCTCGACGATCCCGCCGCTGGCCGACTGAACCCACCGCTCGGTGGCGTCGGCGACGGCGATTGGTCGATAGCAGTGGAGTACACACGGAGTATCGTCAAAAGCGTTTTGTCAGGCCGCTGCCGGCTATAGGCGACCTCTACTGCCACTCCGCGGCGGCTCGTCGACCGAGCATCTCGCGGAACTGCTCGGTCGTGCGCTCGAGCAACTCCTCCGTCTCCCACTCGAGGATGACGCCGTATTGGCGGACGAGATCGCGCTGGTCGAGTTCGCCTTCGCGGTAGCGTTCGGCGACCGATTCGGGATCTTCCTCGAGCCAAGACTCCCGGTTCTCCCGAATGTGATCACGCGCCTGCTCCGTCGCCTCGAGATCGATCTCGTACTCGCACAGATCAGGATCGACGGCGTCGATCACGACGCCGTAGTCCGTCTCCGCTCGTTCGATCGAGACGTAGTCGTCGATGACGTCCTCGCGGACCGCCTCGGGGTCGCGCTCGAGCGGATCGCCGAAGCCGCCGCCGCCGGAGGACGGCCGAACGAACGCGTCGCCCTCCTCGATCGGCCGGTTGGAGAAGACGGTCCCCATATCCTCGGTCTCGCCGTCCCGGGTGAGCGACACGCCGTGTGGGATTCCCGGGAGGCCGCCGTTGAGTCCCCACGTGATCGAGCGGGACCGATCGGAGCAGTAGGAGATCACGCTGTTCTCGCTCTCGAGCAGGCGGCCGCCCTTCCGGACGCCGCAGCCGCCCCGGAACTCGCCGGGGCCGGCGGAGTCCGTGACGATCGAGTGCTCGCTCGTCAGCAGCGGCGTGTCCCGCTCTTGGCCCTCGAGCGACTGGACGGCCAGTCCCGCACCGAAGACCGGAGCGGTCGCGTTCGCGCCGTCCATCCCGTCGCGGCCGCCCCAGCCGCCGGCCATCCAGTCGTACCACATGAACTCCTCGCCGTCGCGGTCGGGGCGACGGTCGGTGCCGCCCGAGAGCAGGTACTCGAGGTTGAACGCGCAGGCCATCGCCCGTTCGGGGAGCACCTCCGACCACATCTCGAAGATGGCGTTCATCACCTTCTCGTAGGCCCCAGCGACGGAGCCGGTGACGGGGACGGGCTCCGGCGCGTTGACCACGGTCCCTTCGGGGAGCGTCGCGTCGACGACCCGGTACATCCCCGAGTTGAGCGGCACGTCGGGGAAGAACATCTTCGTCCCGGCGATCACCGCGGAGAACGACGTCCCGTACGTGGAGTTGAGGAAGTTGCCGATGTACTCGTCCGACCCAGAGAGGTCGTAGTGGACCTCGTCGTCGTCGATCGTCATCTCGACGTCGATCGTGACGAACCCCTCCTCCTCGGTGGGGTCGCCGTCGATGTAGTCCTGGGTTCGCCACGTGCCGTTCGGAAGCTCCCGGATCCGTTCGCGCATGATCCGCTCGACGTAGTTCTTCGACTCGTCGAACGCGGTCTTCACGGTGTCGATCCCGTACTTATCGACGAGTTCGAGCAGGCGCTCCTCGGCGATCCTGGTCGCCTCGGTCTGTGCGCGCATGTCGCCCAGGCGATCCTCGGAGAGGCGCATGTTCGACACCAGCAGGTTGGCGACGTCCTCTTGGAACTCGCCGCGGTCCCAGATCTTCAGCGGCGGGATGCGAAGTCCCTCCGCGAAGTAGCTGCTCGCCTCGATGTTGAACGAACCCGGCGACGGCCCGCCGACGTCTGCCCAATGGCCGTTCGACTGCGTGACGGCGATGAGTTCGTCGTCGTAGAACACCGGCCGCATGATGCGGACGTCGTTGATGTGCGTCGCGCCGAGGTAGGGATCGTTGACGATGTAGACGTCGCCGGGATTGATGTCCCCCTCGAAGTACTCGAGCGTTTCCTTGCAGGTGTAGTGGAGGGTTCCGACGTGGACGGCGATGTCCTGTGAACCCTGCATTACGGTGTTTCCCTCCGCGTCGTTCAGGCAGTTACTGAAGTCGCGGTTGTAGATGACGAAGGAGTAACACGTTCGCTGAATCTGTTCGGCCATTCGGTCGACGAGGTTCGTAAACGAACTCCGCAGGACCTCGAATGTGACCGGGTCGAGGTCGATATCGGTGTGTGCGTTGGATTGTGACATAGTTATATCTCGATGATCAGGTTCCCCGTCGCTTCGACTTCTGCGGTGGCCTCCGGCGGGACAACCACAGTGGAGTCCATCTGTTCGACGATCGCGGGGCCGCTAACCGTCTCGCCCGCGCCCAGTCGCTTGCGTTGGTAGAGGTCGGTCTCGACGAACTCGCCAGCCGACTCGAAGTACACTTCTCGCGTGCCGAGGTGGGCGTCCTCGAGACCCCCCGAATCGATCTCCGGGAACGACGGCTTCTCGACGACGCCGCGTCCCGTGACGCGGATGCCGTAGATCTCGACGGTCGCGTCGCGATCCGAGTAGGCGTAGACGCGCTCGTGTTCCTCGTGGAACCGCTCGCGGATTGCCTCGACGCTCTCGATCGGTAACGAACACGGCACGGCCAGCGACCGCCACTGGCCCGCGTACCGCATCTTCACCTCGTGCTCGAGCCGGATCTGGTCGTCCGCGATCTCTTCGGCGCGCAGGCGGTCGAGAATCTCCGCCTCGACCTCTCTAAGCGTCTCCTCGAGGTCGTCGACGATCTCCTCGGTCGCGTTCGCGACGAACGTCTTCGAGAGGTCGTGTTCGACGTCGACGAGCAGACATCCCAGCGCGGAGTTGATTCCGGGGTACGGCGGAACGATCACGTTCGGAATGTTCATTTCCTTGGCCACGTGGGCGGCGTGCATCGGCCCGGCGCCGCCGAAGGCGACGATCGCGAAGTCGCGGGGATCGTACCCCTTGCTCGTCGAGACGAGCCTGACGGCGTTGCACATGTTCGCGATGGCGATCTGCTCGATCGCGGAGGCCGCCTCGGTGACGCCGAGATCGAGCGGGTCCGCGATCTCGCGTTCGATGACGTCTCGAGACGGGCCGGCGGTCGCGTCCATGTCTCCGCCGAGGAACTTGTCGGGGTCGACCCAGCCCAGCAACACGTTCGCGTCGGTGATCGTCGGCTTGTCGCCGCCGCGCATGTAGCAGGCGGGGCCGGGGTCTGCACCTTGGCTGCGCGGCCCGACGCGCAGCGAGCCGCCCTCGTCGATCCAGGCGATCGAGCCGCCGCCCGCACCGATCGTCTTGATGTCCGTCGAGGGGAACATGATCGGATAGCCGTACTCGACGGCCCACTCGTCGGTCATCTCGATGTCGCCGCCGTAGGTGAGCGAGACGTCGACGCTGGTGCCGCCCATGTCGAAGCCGATGGCGTTATCGAACCCGCACTGTTCGGCGATGTACTGTCCCGCGATCGCTCCCGCCGTCGGGCCGGAGTTGGCGATCCGGGCCGCGTAGTAGGCGATCGCGTCGGTGGTCATCACGCCTCCGCCGGAGTGCATCGCGAGCACGTCGTTGTCGTAGCCGCGGTCGCCGAGTTGGCGTGCGAGATCGGTCAGGTACTCCCTGACGACGGGCACCAGCGCCGCGTTGACGATGGTCGTGCTCGTCCGCTCGTGCTCGAACATCTCGGGGAGGATCTCGTGGGAGCAACAGACGAACGCGTCGGGGTGTTCCGCCTCGACGATTTCCTTGACTCGACGCTCGTGATCGCCGTTGACGTAGGCGTTGACCAGCGAGATCGCGATGGTTTCGATGCCCCGTTTCTCGAAGATTCGGACGGCCTCGCGAACGTCGTCCTCGTCGAGCGGCGCCACGACCTCACCGTTGTAATCGATTCGCTCCGTCACCTCGAGTCGATCCCGGCGAGTCACGTAGGGCTCTGCGACGTCGGTGTAGGCGTCCCAGACGTCCTCCTTGGTCGCGTCACGGATTTCGTGGACGTCGCGAAAGCCCGCCGTCGTTATCAGTCCCGTTCGCGGCAGTTCTCGCTCGATCAGCGCGTTGGTCCCGACGGTCGAGCCGTGCGAGAAGAAGTCCAGGTCGGCGATCTCCGTCTCCGCCTTCGTCAGCCCGTTGATCACTCCCTTCGCGGAGTTCTCCGGCGTCGACGGCGTCTTCGTAATCTCGATCGTGCCGGTCTCCTCGTCGAAGACGATGAGGTCGGTGAACGTCCCGCCGATATCGATACCGGCTCGAGTCATGATATCATCTCACGTAGTAGGACACCGATGTGGTATATAACGTTTTAGTCGGAACGGCGGGAACGGACGGCTAACCCGACCGACACGACCGATGTGGCTGACGTCGATACGACTAAGACCGACGGGGGAGAGTCGAACTCATGAGCCTGGGTTTCCAGTGTCACGGACAGCACGGCCGACGGACTCGAAGCGAGAACGATCGACTGCCTCGAATCGTGAACGAGTACCTGTGCGGTAAACGATGGCGTCGTATCGAGGGAGCGGTCCGAGTGGAGGGTGAGCGACGATGAGCGAATCCGGTCTCGCCGAGATGCGAACCCAGGCGGACCGCCTCGGGTTCGACCTCCCGGATTCAATCCTCGAGGAGATCCTCGAGACGGCGGACGCCGGCGAGGAGCGCGCGACGGCCGCCGTACGGACCACTGAGGGCGTCGGCCGCCGCTCCGAGGACGAGGAGAACGCGCTGCTGGCCGTTTTCGACGAGCCGCGAGTCCGCACTGATTCGGGTCCGCTCGCCGGCAAAACGCTCGTGGTCAAGGACAACATCGCCGTCGCTGACCTCGAGATGACCTGCGGCTCCGCGGCCTACTCGGTGGTCCCGTCGTTCACCGCCCCGTCGGTCGACCGCCTCCTCGAGGCCGGCGCCGGACTCGTCGGTAAGGCCAACATGGAGCCGTTCGCGATGGGACCCACGGGCGAGTTCAGCGACTTCGGGCACGTCACGAATCCGCTCGACCCCGATATCGTCGCCGGCGGCTCCTCGAGCGGCAGCGCGGCGGCCGTCGCGGCCGGCACCGTCGACGTCGCACTCGGCTCCGACACGGGCGGCAGTATCCGCATTCCGTCGGCCTGCTGTGGCATCGTCGGCGTCAAGCCGTCTCACCGGCTCGTGCCGCGGAACGGCTTCGTCGACTTCGCTCCCTCGCTGGATACGATCGGACCGATGACGCGGGACGTCTCGACGGCCGCCAGCGCGCTCGCGGCGATGGCCGGACGGGACCCCCGCGACCCGACCTCGGCCGACCGCTCGCTCGCGTTCGAGACGTCCGACGATCTCGACGACGTCGACGGGCTGACCGTCGGCATCCCCGACACGCCGTTCGAGCGAGCATCGGACGAGGTCGCCGACGCCGTTCGGACGATCACCGATCGGCTCTCGACGCTCGGGATCGAGACGGTGCCCGTCGAACTCGATCTCGGCGACACCGAAGCGGCCTACCTGAACATCGGCGCGGCGGAGTTCTCCTGGCTCGTCTCGGGCAACGGCGTCACCAGAGGGCAGGGGACCGGCTACGACGAAACCCTCCGTCAGGCGTTCGAGTCGGCCCGGGAGGCGGGACTCGGCGAACACGTTGCGAGGCGTATCCTGCCACCCGCGTTCCTCGACATGACCAGCGGCGGGGCCTCCTACGCCGCCGCTCGCGAGGAGGGCCTCGCCTTCTCCGCTCGACTCGAGACGGCGTTCGACGCCGTCGATGCCCTCGTCACGCCGACGCTTCGCGTTCGGCCGCCGGCAGTCGAGACGGTCACGACTCGAGCGGATCTGCTCCCGATCCTCGGCAACACCGCCCCCTTCAACATCGCCGGGACGCCAGCCGTGACGGTCTCGGTGACCTCGGTCGACGGCCTGCCGGTGAGCGCGCAGGCGGTCGCCCCGCAGTTCGAGGACGCTCGAGCGCTCCGTGTAGCGCGGGCACTCGAGCGCGTCGCCGACTGACCGGTCGATGCGCCCTTCTGCTGTTCGCCGTGCTGACGTTCGCGAGTGAAAACCGAAGAAGAGATTTCGACTATTCGCCGCGCAGTTCCGCCGTCGCCGCCGTATCGAGTGTCCCATCTTCGATGACGACGCCGTACTCCTCGCGGGCGTCGGTCGCCGACACCAACCCGTCGAGGTAGTCCTCGTAGACGGTATCTGCCGGCCGCTCGTGGGGATCGCCGTAGCCGCCGCCGCTCGCCGTCTTGATGAGCACGCGGTCATCGGCTTCGAACTTGTAGCCGGACTCCTTCGAGTGCAGGTCGAGCACTTCGCCATCAGCTTTGATGTGCTGGAGGTCGCCATGGGTCCCTTCGCCGCCGCCGAACAGTCCGTGCGGGCGGTAGCTGTTCCCGTCGCCTTCCATCGTCATCACGGCGTCCGTCAGGAAGCGAGACTCCCGGACGATGCCGTGGCCGCCTCGAGTCCGACCGGCGCCGTGACCATCCTCGCGGAGCCCGTAGCGCTCGAGGCGCATCGGGTGCGAGAGCTCGATGTCCTCGACGGGCCGGTTCTTCGTGTTGTGGACGAGCGCGTCGACCGCGTCGAGGCCGTCAGCCCCGGGTCGGCCGCCGTAGGAGCCCTCGTTCACCTCGAGGTAGACCCAGTACTCGCCCGCGTCGTTCGTCCCGCCGTAGCTCACGAAGTACACCTGTCCGCAGGTGCCCGCACAGACCCGCTCGGGAATCGCGTCCGCGAGCGCCTTGATGATGAGGTCGCTCATCTTGTCGACCTGGTTGATGCGGGCGAACGCCGACGTCGGCGGCGTCGGGTTGAACATACAGCCCGGTCGGGCCTTCGGGTGGACCGGCGCGAACGTCCCCGAGTTCTGTGGCAGGTACTCGTCGCGAACGAACGTGTCCATCAGCAGCGACCGAATCGTGAAGTAGATGCAGACGTCCGTCGAGCCGTGGAACGGAACGTTGTACCCCGTCGGCGTCTGGTCGGCGGACTTGCTCATGTCGACGGTGATGTCGCTGCCGTCGACGGTCACCTCCGCGGCGATCTTCAGGGGGACGTCCCGGTTGCGGCCGTCGTCGTCGAGGTAGTCCTCGGCGTAGTAGGTGCCGTCGGGGATCGTCCTGATCTCGTTGCGCAACAGCGCCTCGGCGTAGTCCATGAGCGCCTCGCCGGCGTGTTGGATCTCCTCGAGCCCGTACTTTTCGACGAGGTCGAGGTAGCGATCCTTCCCGACGTTGCACGAGGAGATCTGGGCCTGGAGGTCGCCGATGACCTCTCGTGGGGTTCGAACGTTGTCCTCGATGAAGTCCCAGATGCCGTCGACCCGCTCGCCCTCCTCGTACACCTTCGTCGCCCGGAACAGGCTCCCCTCGGCGTACATGTCCTCGAGGTCGATCGCCAGCCCGGGCGTCGCGGAACCGATATCGAGGTGGTGAGCCGTGTTCGCCGCCCAAGCGATGTGTTCGCCCTCGTAGAAGATCGGCACCGCGACGGCGATGTCCGGCGAGTGGCTCGCGCCGTAGTGAGGGTGGTTGTGGATGAAGACGTCGCCCTCGTTGATGACGTCCTCGCGATCGACGCCGCGCTCCTCGAACGTCTTGTACATGCCGTCGAGATAACCGATGAGCGAGCCGACGTGCATCGGCGTGGAGTCGCTCTCGCACAGTTCGCGACAGTCGGTGGTGAAGATCCCCGCGCCCATGTCCTCGCTCTCGCGGATGATCGAGGAGTACGACGAGCGGATGAGTTTGTAGCCCATCTCCTGGGCGATCGTGTCGAGTTCGCCGCCGATGACCTGCATCGTCACCGGGTCGATGTTCCGTTCGCGGAGGACGTCCGCCGCCGTCGTCTCCGCGCGCTCGTCGTCCGTTGCGTCCGTCTGGTTCGTGTTCGTGGGGTTGTTAGTCATTGGTGCTCACTCCGTCCGCAGTTTGATCGATCCGTTCTCGCCGATGGTCGCCTCCCAGCCGGGGTTGACGACGACCGTGCTGTCGAACTCGTCGATGACGGCCGGCCCGCCGATCACGTGTTCGGCCGCCAGTTTCGCGCGGTCGTACCGCGGCACGGTCATCTCCTCGGGGTCGTCGGCCGTTCCGAAGACGACCGTCGATTCCGTCGTCTGGGCCGCGGAGAGATCTCCCGTCGCCGGGATTTCGGGGGGTGCATAGGACTGTACCTCACCGACCGCGGTCACGCGCACGTTGAGGAGTTCAACGGGGTCGTCCTCGAAGTAATGGCCGTACTCAGCCTCGTGTCTGGCCTCGAACTGCTCGCGGAGTCTGGCGTGCCAGTCGCCGTCCGTCCCGTCGAAGTCGATGTTCAGTTCGTATCCCTGCCCGTCGTAGAGGCAGTCGACCGACGACCTGAACGTCCAGTTCGAGGCGTCGATCTCGTCTCGCTCTAACTGCTCGCGTCCGCGGGCCTCGAGCCGATCGAACGCCTCCTCGATGAACGCGCCGTCGACCTCCTCGAGCCGACTGCTGACCGTCTGCTGGTAGTCGTACTTGACGTTCCCCGTCAGGAGCCCGCGAGCGGACGCGATCCCGGGCGACGGTGGAACCAGGACCGTCGACACGTCCAGCTTCTCGGCGATGCTCGCGCCGTGCATCGGCCCGGCGCCGCCGAAGGCCACCATCGTGTACTCGCGCGGGTCGTACCCACGCTGGACGGTCTGTTCGCGGATCGCTCGGTACATGTTCGTGTTCGCGACCTCGAGCGCCGCGAGCGCGGCCGTTTCGGGCGTCTCGAACTGCGCCTGATCGGTGCGATCGCAGAGCTTCGTCTGCAGGGCCTCCCGCGAGCGTTCCGGCTCGAGGTCGAGTTCGCCACCGAGGAAGCTGTCGGGATCGATCCGTCCGAGGACGACCTGTGCGTCGGTCGTCGTCGGCCGGTCGTTGCCGCGGGCGTAACACGCCGGACCGGGGTCCGCGCCGGCGCTCTTCGGCCCGACGTTAAAGCCCATCGCGTCGTCGAACCAGGCGATCGAGCCGCCGCCCGCGCCGATGGTCTCGATGTCGAGCATCGGGGTGATCGTGGGGTAGCCGCCGACGGTGCTGTCGCGGGGGTCGCGCTCGAGCACGCGCCCCGGAATCACGGAGATGTCGGCGCTGGTGCCGCCCATGTCCAGCATGACTAGATTCGGTTCGTCGACGTGGTTCCCCTCGAACTCCGCCGAGAGCACTCCGGCGGCCGGTCCGGAGACGAGCGTCGTGACGGGCCGTTCGGCCACGTTCCGGACGCTCGCCATCCCGCCGTTGGACTGCATGATGAGCACCTCCGCGTCGAACCCTTCGTCGGCGAGTCCGTCGCTGAGTCGGGTGAGGTACGTCGACAGCACGGGTTCTAACCGCGCGTTGATCGCCGTCGTCGTGAACCGCTCGAACTCCCGGAACTGGGCGACGACGTCGCTCGAGGTCGAAACGCTGACGTCGGGAAACTCCTCTCGGAGGAGTTCTTTCGTCCGATCTTCATGATCGCGGTTCAGGTAGGAGTGGAGATAACAGACCGCGATCGACTCGACACCGTCGTCGACGAGCTCACCGGCGCGTTCCAGCACTTCCTCCTCGTCTAACGGCGTAATGACATCGCCGGGCGGGTAGACGCGCTCCGTGACCTCCTTTCGGTGTCGCCGTTCGACGATCGGGTGTTCCTGCCAGGGGATCGTCTGCTGGAGGGAGAAGCTGTGGGGCTTTCGGTGGCGACCGATGTGGAGGACGTCCCGAAATCCCTCCGTTGTAAGGAGTCCAGTTCGCGCCCCTTCGTGTTCGATGAGGGCGTTCGTCGCTACCGTCGTTCCGTGGAGGATCTGGTCGACCGCGCCCGGATCGATACCGGCATGACGACACACCTCCACGGTCCCGGTGATCGTCGACTCCGACGGATCCGCCGTCGACGGCGTTTTGAATGTGAACTCGTCCTCGTCGGTGACGAGGATTACGTCGGTGTTCGTCCCACCAACGTCGACGCCGACGCGGATCTCACTACCGCTGGAACTACTCTTGCTAGTCATGCACAATCAATAGCTCTCCGCTGGAGGAGTTAACCGTTTCCCTCGGCGGATAGCGGTTTGCTAGCAGGGGACTCACGATGAGTTCCCCCTCGTCGACCGCTGGCGACGATGTGACGACCGCCGGACACCAGCCACGCGTAAGTTTATCTCGACAACCATACAAGGAATAGTGATGGCCACAGTAGCGACGGATACCGTAGCGCTGACTGCGCAGCAGGAACTCGTCAGGGACGGCATTCGCGACATCTGCAGCGAGTTCGACGACGAGTACTGGCGGGAGAAAGACCGCGCGGCCGAATACCCGACGGAGTTCGTGACGGAACTGGCAGATCACGGCTGGCTGGGAATTCTCGTTCCTGAAGCGTACGGCGGGGCAGGAATGGGGACCGCAGAGGTCGTCGTGATGATGGAAGAGATCGCGGCGAGCGGCGGCGGGTTCGCCGCCGCACAAGCGATCCACGGCGGGATTTACAACTCCGTTCCGATCGTCCGCCACGGCAGCGACGAACTCAAAGAACGGTTGCTCCCGGACGTTGCAGCGGGGGACGTCGCGATTCAGTCGCTCGGGCTTACCGAACCGAACGCGGGTTCGGACTCGACGTCCATCGAGACGGTCGCTGAAGAGCAGGAAGGGGAATACGTTATCAACGGGCAGAAGATCTGGATCTCGCGGGTCGACGCCAGCGACTACCTGCTCGTCGTGGCCCGGACGACACCGAAATCGGCGGCCGAAAAGCGAACGAAGGGGATCTCGATGTTTCTCGTCGACATCGACGACGCCGTCGACGCCGGAACGCTGACGATGCGATCGATTCCGAAATCTGCCAGCAACGCCGTCGGCGCCTACGAACTCTGGTTCGACGACCTGCACGTCCCCGCCGACAATCTCGTCGGCGAGCGCGGAAATGGCTTCTATCAGCTGCTTGACGGTCTCAACGAGGAGCGGCTGGTGATCGCGGCCGAGTGTCTCGGGCTCGGCGAACTGGCGGTCCGAACGGGCGTCGACTACGCCAACGAACGCGTGGTATTCGACCGGCCGATCGGAATGAACCAGGCCATCCAGCACCCGCTGGCGAAGGCGTACGCCGAACTACAGGCCGCGAAGCAACTGACCTACAGTGCCGCGAGCGCGGTCGACGGAGAGTCGGGAAGAGCCGTCGGCGCGCAGGCGAACATGGCGAAGTATCTGGCTGCCGAAGCCGCCTTCGCGGCCGCCGACGCCGCAGTCCAGGCCCACGGCGGATTCGGCGTCGCACGGGAGTACGATGTCGAACGCTACTTTCGGGAAGCGCGCCTCACTCGACTCGTACCGATCACGCAAGAACTCGTTCTCAACTACGTGGGGGAAAACGTGCTTGGGCTACCGCGATCGTACTGATCGCTGAGTCGTCCACTTCTGACCGGTGCGACTCCGGTATTGATTGTTAGTATTGACGCGCTATCGAAGTGAACCGCTCGGGCATCCGATTCCCTTCCGACTGTTTTGCTGTAGCCGGCGTCGTACCCGTCTCAGAGCGACGAACCACTGTCAGGTCGACGGCGACTCTCGCCGTTTGAGTATAAAACGTTCGTTGGTGCCGAACGACATCGTTCTTCTGTGACGTGTTTGTCAGGAATCGATCCGAGTGGTCGATTCCTGACGTCGAAATCGTGGGTGGGTTTACCTACCATGGATCTCCCTTTCAAACCACAGAGCCTCGAATATACGAACTACAGATAAATTTCCGACCTTAGAAACTGTATCGGAACTATTTGAGAGAATAAATAGTGATTTGGTGCAATATGGGCGGATATAATGAATATAGACTGCAGAGAGGCGTTTCTCGTAATCATGATCCCTCGGTGATTAGTAGCATATAAAAGTCGACGTTACCGAACGAACGCGCCACCGTCAATCAGTGTGAAAACCACAGTACTGCAGTGCTATAGACCCTTGGAGTACCCGATCGACCCGCCGGTCGTGTCTTTCCGTTGACGGCTGGTTCTCCACGACTGTTTACAGAAGTACGTCTGTAATAGATAGATTCCAATACCGTCACGCATGCAAATGATCATCTCTGATAGCGATCACACTCCCTCATATTTACAAAAGTACCTGTGTAATTTCCGACGGAAAGAGTCGGAAACGTTCTCGAGTTTCGATCCGCCCGGCGAACGCTGCTCGCTCACATATAAGGTTCGGTAACAACGAACGATGGCCGATTGTGTTGCTCTTCGTTCCACACGTTCACCGCTCGAATCTTCTAGAGAGCGGGTGCTCATGGGGCTGCGTCGAATCGAGAACGGAAGGGAGATCGACCGCTCGAGTCCGTCCCTACAGCTGGTAGCGCTCGGGGTAGCCGACGATCTCCTTCGACTCCGGCCGTTTGTAGGTCCTGACCGCGCTCGTACGCTTGCCGAGTTGGACGAGACTCTCCGCGAGCACGGCACCCGCGCCGACGCTGTCGATGACGGGCACCGGGAGTTCCGCTTCGAGCGGGCCGTCGAGACCGCCCATTCCGGCGCAGCCGAGACAGATCACTTCGGCGTCGTCCTCCTCGACGGCCTCCCAGCTCGCCTCGAGAAGCGCCTCTGCCGCCGCGTCACGCGTGCTTTCGGTTTCGACGACGGTCAGCTCCGTACAGCGGACCGACGCGCAGTGGCCGTCCAGCCCCGTCTTTCTCACCGCTTCCTCGATGAAATCGCGCGCTCGAGGGAGGATCGTGACGACCGAGAAGTTCGCCCCCAGCATGTTCGCGACGTACATCGAGCCCTCGGCGATGCCGACGACCGGTTTGTCGGTGACCTCCCTGCAGGCGTCGAGCCCCGGATCGCCCCAGCAGGAGTTGACGAACGCGTCGAACTCGTCGTCCTCGTCCTTGAGGATCTCGTCGAGGATACCGGGGACGGCGAGGTAGTCGTCGTAGTAGGATTCGATACTGATCGGCCCGCGGTCGGGGGAGGCGGCGACGACTTCAGTGTCGTCGCTCGTGTACTCGTTCGCGACCGCGCCGATGTTCTCGGTCATCTCGAGGGTGGTGTTCGGATTGATAGCTTTGATCTTCATAGTCTCGCGCCACGGGGAGAGGTGGACGGGGACGGGCAAAGCTGTTTCTCCGATCGAACCGCGCCGCACCGATACGGCGCTATCGGTATCGGCGGCCCGGCGTCAGGACCGCCAGGAGAACACCGACTCGAGGTGATGCGGGATGTGACCGCCCGCCGTTTCGCCACGGGTGACGTACGCCTCGAGGTCGTCGACGAACTGCGGGTGGCCGCAGTGCTCGATGAGCAGCCGGCTGCGCTCGCGAGGCGAACGCCCGCGGAGGTCGGCGACGCCCTGTTCGGTGATCACGACCGAGATGTCGTGCTCCGAGTGGTCGACGTGGGGACACATCGGGACGATACACGACGTCTCCGCGCCGTGTCTCGAGGGAAGCGTCGTAATCGAGAGGGCGGCGTTTCGGTTGAAATCGCCGCTGCCACCGACCCCGTTTAGCACGCGCGAGCCGTCGACGTGCGTCGAGTTCGCGTGGCCGTAGAGATCGACCTCGATGGCGCTATTGATCCCGACGACGCCGAACCGATCGATCAGCGCCGGGTTGTTCGAGAGGTCGGCGGGCCGAAGGACGATCGACTCGCTGTAGCCGTCGATATCGTCGAACAGCCGCTGTTGGCCAGCCGAGCTAAGGGCGAACGCCGTCGCGCTGGCGCCCGCGAGCGTCCCGTTCTCGATCATCTCGAGCAGACCGTCCTGAAACACCTCGCCGAAGTAGTAGACGTCTCGGTCGCCGAAGTCGATCGACGACAGCGCGCCCATGAGCGCATTTCCGAGGCTTCCGACGCCGAACTGGAGGGCAATACGGTCGTCGAACATCGAGCAGCGCTCGAGTTCGGACTCGAGAAAGGTCGCGAGGTTCGCGGCGATCTCCCGGTCGGTCGTCGAGGGCTCGCGGAAATCGTACGGATCGTCGGCCGCCTCGGTCTCGACGACGGCGAGGAGATGCGCGGGATCGAACTCGATCCGCGAGTCGCCGATTCGGTCCGCCGGCCCCTCGAGCGGGATGGACTCTCGATTCGGCGGCAGCGAGCGCTCGTAGACGTCGTGAAATCGACCGACGTCGCGCGGAATCGAATCGTTCACCTCGACGATCAGCTTCTCCGCGGCCCTGACGTACGCGACGGTGTGGCCGATCGAGAGCGAGGGGACGAACCAGCCGTCGCCGACGGCTACCGCCTCGACGATCGCGACGTCAGGCGTCGGGACGTGGCCGAGTTCGACCTCGTCGCCCAGTTTCGAGATGAACCGATCCTGAAAGGCGATCGTTTCGTCGTTGACCGCCTCCCGCGCCGCGGCCCTCGCCTGGTAGGGATAGCGACGAGCGATCGCGTCCGCTTCGACGAGTGCCGTGTCGATCTCTTTACCGACGCTGCCCCCGCTGATGATCGTCAGCGAGAGGTCGCGATCGTCGGCCGCGAGGGCCAGCGGAAGGGCTTTCGGGTAGCCGACCGCGCCGAACCCGCTTACGGCGACGACCGCATCGGCGTCGACGTGGGCGGCGGCCGTCGCGGCGTCGACCGGCGCGTCCGTCTTCTCGAGTCGGCCGCTCATGAGTCGGTCTCCGGTTGCGTTCCGATCCCCTCCGGCCATCCAGGGGGTTTCGCCGCGCTGGGTTGTGCGTGCTTGCGTTTGAGCACCATCGGCGTTCGCTCGAGGGAGATCACGAGGTCGCCCTCTTGGTTGTAGCCGCGCAGTTCGGTCGTGACGATCCCGACGTGGTCTCGGGAGCCGCTCTCGCGTTTGTCGATCACCTCGCTTTCGGCAAAGAGCGTATCGCCGTGATAGACGGGGCCGTGATGGCGAATATCGTCGTAGCCGAGGTTGGCCGTGGCGTTGACCGAGATGTCGATCACGCTCATCCCGACGACCAGCGCGATGACGAACGTGCCGTCGACGAGCCGTTCGCCGAACTCCGTTTCGGCGGCGTACGCTTCGTTGAAGTGCATCGGGTTGAGGTTCATCGTCACGTTCGTCAGCCAGACGTTATCGGTCTCGGTGACGGTGCGTCCGAAGGGATGCTTGTAGATATCGCCGACCTCGAAGTCCTCGTAGTATCGGCCGTGCCATCCCTCGACGATGCGCGTCTCTCCGTTCGGTTGGTCGTCTGTTGTCATAGGGGTCCTCTCGAGGCGGTGTTCGGCGGCGGTCCTGACCGTTCCGACGGTTCGTCGGTGGCTGGACGCCGAGTTCTGAGAGTAATACTCGTTCTCGGCGGATCGTCATAGCTGTTATCGCTACGAACTGCAACGTGGCGTCCGGAGACGGTCGCTGACCCAGTGTCGGCTGGTCGCTCGAGAACGTATATACGTGTCCGCGATCATCGATTCGTATGCCATTCGACGAGCAAACGGGCCGACAGGGCGACGCTCGAGCGATCGACGACGAGGGGGTGGACGGACTCGAGATCGGGGAACTGGAACGTCAGCAACTCCGCGAGCGACTGGACGACGACGAGCGGATCCAGCACGCACTCCGCGGGCGAATCATGGATTACGAGACGAACGACGACGACCGCGACCGTCGCGAGGAGAGCCGAACCCGCAAGATGGCGAGTCGCGGCCGCGACCTGCTGACGCTCGTGACGGACCGACGGCTGATGGTCGTGATTCAACGCGAGGTGCCCGCCGATCACGAGTACCGATCGATACCCTCCAACGAACTGACGGGAGCGACGCTGGAGACGGCGAACGGCAACCAACGGCTCGTGCTCCGCGGACCCAAACGGTACTACATCGACGTCGGGCGGAGTGCCACCGACGACGCAACCGCAGCCTGTTCGACGATTCGCCAGCAGATAGCGGCCGAATCGGACGACGACTCGTTCGATTCGCTCGAGCGACTCGAGGCCTTATTCGAACAGGGCCACCTCACGGAACGCGAGTTCGAGGCGATGAAACGGGAGTTGCTGGAGTAGAGTGGTCGGCAGGCGGTTCGAAAACCCGGTACGGGACCGCCGTCTCATACGGGTTACTGTCAGTCATTTCCGGCGCAACCGCCGCCCGGAGCGTGGTTATGCCGGTAAATCGGTACAGTAATCCGTCTCAGTTGTTCTCGCGGAACTCGGTGGCGACGGCGTCCATCTCTTCGAACTCGACGTCGTCCTTGCTCTTCATGTGCTCGATCAGTTCCTCGAGTCGCGAGATGCGGTGGGCCTGGCCGATGACCTGCGGGTGGAGGGTCAAGATAAAGACGCCGTCATCGACGTTCTCGTGCATCCAGTCGAACTGGTCGTAGTAGCGCTGGAACAGCGAGTCCTCGCTCACGTAGCCCATGCGGTGTGGCCGCGCCCAGGTGAACGTCAGCGCGGGCCAGTCGTCGCGCTGCCAGGAGACGGGGAGTTCGACGATATCGGTGGGTTCGCCGCGGTCGTACGCGCCGTCCTCGGGGGCGCTCCAGCCCCCGTAGAGCCAGTGGGGTTCGAAGTCGGAGGCCATCTTGCTCGAGTCCCACTCGATGCCGACCTCGTCTAAGATGTCGAGGGTGTTCTCGGAGTAGTCCCACGCGGGAGAGCGGTAGCCGGTGGGTTCGCGCCCGGTGAGGTCGACGATCGAGTCGATCGCCCGCTCGACGTCGGCTTTCTCGTCTTCTTTGGTCTCGTAGGTTGCGGGTCCGGTGTGGCTCCAGCCGTGGTGTTGGATGTCGTAGCCGCGGTCCCAGACCTCGGCGCTGATCTCCGGAAAGCTGTCGATCGTGTGGCCGGGAACGAACCACGTCGCCGGGATGTCGTGTTTGTCGTGGAGGTCGAGCAATCGTGGTGCGCCGATGTTGGCTCCGTACACGCCCCGGGAGTGTCGCGTCGGCATATCCCAGGAGTCGTATGACCAGAGCCACGTCGATACTGCGTCGAAGTCGTACGAAAGGCAGACTTTGGACGTCATTGCGAATTGAGGTTCGAGGGGTACCTAAAAAGCCTTTTCTTGTGGTTGGTTGATAGTAACACGCATATTCAATCCCCGGAAACGTCGCTTCGGGAGCACTCCGTCAGGACTGTCTGGCGCCGTAGACGACGAGGCCCCCCGCGACGAGGAGGAGAATCGTCGAGAACACCGTCGTCACGCTCCCGAGGGCGAACAGCTCCGGGGTCGCCCGCTCGGCGGACGCGATGCTGAACACTTCCATGGGCATCGTTCGGTCGCGACCGACGAGAAGCAGCCCGCGTTCGGCCTCGTTGTACGAGAGCGTGAACGCGAAGACGGCCGCACCGAGAACGGTCGGCGCGATCTGTGGCAACACGATCTCGCGGAACGTGGTTACTCGACTCGCTCCCATCACTCGTGCGGCCTCCTCGTTCTGGGCCAGATTTGGCGGGAAGCCGGCGAGCAGCACGATCACCGCGAACGGGAGCGTCCAGACGACGTGTGCCGGCAGGGCAACCCACATCGACCGCGACAGACCGAGTACCTCGTTGAGCAACAGCGTCGAACCGACGCTGAACGCGATCCCCGGGGTGATGATCCCGAGCACGATCAGGTAGAGGAACAGCTTCCGGCCGCGGAAGTCAAAGCGGTACGCGAGCGCCGCAGCCGTCCCCAGCACCGTCGTGATCACCGTCACGACGAGTGCGAGTTGGATCGATCGCAGGACCGAGTTGATGATCCCCTGGTTCGCCGCCAGTTCGCTGTACCACGCCAGCGTGAACCCCTGATACGGCGGCGAGATCCCGCCCGAGTTGAACGAAAAGACGATCAGCGCGAGCATCGGCGCGTAAATATACAGTGAGATCAGGACGAAGTACGCTGCCAACAGGCGTTTCATATCGACCCACTGCACGAGCCGCGTGAGCGCAGATCGATCCATCTGCTTCTCGACCGAAGTGTGCTTTGTCGCCATCTACCTTGAGTACTGGTGGCATATTATATAAAGATGCTGCGCTGGGGCCGTGAGACGCGACCGCGCGTGATCGCCACCGGTGGCGACGCGGGATAGGTTTTTACCTGCTGGCCGACGGAATGACAGTATCGAAGATGGGAGACACAACCGATTCGGAGGCGGAAATACAGTTTCCACACGCAAATATCGTCGCCGCTCGAGCGATCCGCGGCGTCCTCGAGAGCTCGCTGGGGCCGCTCTCCCACGATACGCTGATCGAGAGCCGCTCGGGGAAGACCGAACGGGAGCCGGGGGAGCCCGAAACGCGGGTCGACACGGTCAGCAGCGACGGGGCGACCATTCTCGAGGAACTGCCGGTCGAACACCCGATGGGCCCGATTATCCGACGGCTCGTCGCCCCGGAACGCCCGGGAACGACGGACGTCGAGGGGGAGCTCGTTCCCGACGGCATCTCGACCACCGTAGTACTGCTCGGCGCGCTGCTCGACGAGGGGGAGCGCCTGCTCGAGATGGGTGTCCACCCGACGACTATCGAGGACGGCTACAGCGCCGCACTCGACTGTATCGAGCAAACGGTGGGGTCGCTCTCGCGGCCGCTCGAGTCGTTCGACGATCCGACGGCTGCCGCGGAGATGGTCGCTCGATCGGCGATGACGGGAAACGACGTCGGAAACGGGCGGGAGACGTGGGCGAGCGGCGCCGTCGAGGCCGCGAGACAGATCGGGATGCCGGACGAGGAGACGCTCGCCGTCCGCCAGATTCGTTCGGGCTCGATCGACGACTCGCGGCTCGTCTTCGGGACGGTGCTCGACCGAAACGATATCTGTGACGACCGAATGCCGAGCCAGGTGACGGACGCGAACGTCCTCATCATTAGCGGGTTCAAGCGCGGCAAGGCCAACGACGGCAAGACCGGCGGCTTGCAGGACCCGGACTTCCAGCAGGACGGCGAGCGGCTCGTCATCGACTCGCCCGACGATATCGACGCGTTCGACGACGTGTTCGCGGACCGCCGCGAGCAGGTCGTCGCGGGTCTCGTCGAGGCCGGCGTCGACGTCGTCGTGACCAGAACTGGCATCAACGACGCGTACCAGGAGCTCCTCGTCGAACACGGGATCGTGGGGATCCGCGGGGTCAACCGCCTCAAACTCGCGCAGTTGGCGAGTGCGACCGGCGCGACGCCGGTCGTCGACCCGACCGACGTGACGCCGGCGGACCTCGGCCACGCGGGGCTGGTCGAACAGCAGACGATCGACAAGCGCCAGGGGCGGCGAAAGCGTCGACGGATGGTAGTGTTCGACAAGTGTTCCGACCCGGCGTCGGTCACGTTCCTCCTCCGCGGCGTCCACGGCCAGCTCGGCGCGCAGGCGGCGACGGAGATCCGGAAGGCCGTCGCGGCGGTCGCGACGGCGATGGGCGAGACGACCGGCCCGGCGGGGGTTCTCCCCGGCGGCGGCGCGACGGAGCTCGAACTCGCGAGCGCGCTCCGCGACGCCGCGCTCGAGGCGGATGGACGGGAACAGCTCGCCGTCCAGGCGTTCGCCGACGCGACGGACCGATTCGTTTCGACGCTCGCCCGGAATGCGGGAATGGATACGCTGACGACGCTCGCGTCGCTCCGGGAGGCGACGACGAGCGCGACGAACGGCACCGCGCCGGGACTCGTCTTCCCAGCCGGCGAGATCGACGACGTGCTCGAGGCCGGCCTGCTCGATCCGACGGCGATCCGGCTCCGGTGTTATCAGCACGCGGTCGACGTCGCGTCGCTCGTGCTCCGTGTCGACGACGCGCTCGATGCGACCTTCAGCGAGGAGCCGACGCAACCGGGCGAGGCGATCTACGACGAACACGCGGAGAACCATCAGGCGTATCTCGACGAGCAGGACGATACGATCTGGCACGAGTGAGCGTTTTTGCGGGCGAATGTCGGTCGGTACGGCTCGATTGCCGAGTCGCCGACTGTTGGGTGAAATCCGTCAAAAAAGTCCGTCTCGAGTTACTCCTGGCTCGCGATCTCGGTGATGTCGACGACGCGGAACAGGAGGAACACGAACGCGAAGATCACGACAAGCAGCGTGATCGAGAGCGCCGCGGCCGAGGGGTAGTTCAGACCCTGGCTGTAGCGGCTGTAGATCAGGGTGGGAACGGTGTTGGCACCGCCGCTGAGGAACGACGGAACGGTGAAGTTCCCGATCGTGAGGACGAACGTGAACATACAGCCGATCGCGACGCCGGGTAAGCTCAGCGGCCACGTGACGTTCCGGAACGTCTCGATGGGATTGCCCCGAAGCGTTTCCGAAGCGTTGAGCAGCCCTTCGTCGATCTGTGAGAGCGAGATGTAGATCGGTGCCGCCATGAACACCACGTAGTTCTGCAGGTAGCCGACCGCCTGCGAGAACGACGAAAACAGGAGCCAGCCGATCGCCCCGTCGATGATCCCGAGATTCATCAACAGCCCGTTGATGACCCCGTTTCGACCCAGGATCGGGAACCAGCCGAACGTCCGGATCAGTTCCGACGTCCAGAACGGGATGACGAGGAACAACAGCAAGACGAGTCCGACCATGGGCGTGGTGTGGAATCGAAGATAGTACGCGAGCGGGTAGCCGAACACGAGCGTGATGAAGGTGACGACGATTCCGACCCCGATCGTTCGGACGAACGCGCCGCGGACCGCACCGGAGGCGAACACGTCGTCGATCCAGGCCGCGAGCGTGAACTCGTGGATCACGTTGAACGACGAGTAGGTGAGGAAGCTGTAGTAGAAGATAACCAGCAACGGCAGGAGCAAGAAGACGGTAAACCAGATGACCGTCGGTGCTATCAGGCCGGTTACCTCGTTGTTCAGGTCCTCTTTGTCGATGCGCAAGCGACTCAACACTCCGGTTTTTGATTCTGAACTCATTTGATTCGTCTCGCTGGTTGTGTCGAAAATATCGAAAGCATGTTCTGTTCAGGCGGCCTGGAAGTCTTCCCAGCGCGAGACCATGTAGTCCGCCTCGCTGGGCCAGATCTGGAAGAAGCCGATGCGGTCGATCCGCTCCTCGATCGGTCCGCTGTCGCGGGTGCCGCCGTTCGAGTCGGGGTCGCCCTCTTCCATCGACCAGTCGTAGTCGAGCGGATCGAACAGTGCCGGTTCGTCGATCTCCTCGTACGTGGCCTCGCCGCGGTACGCCCAGTCGTAGTACTCGGGGCCCATTCCTTCGCCGGAGTCGTCCG
This sequence comes from Natronorubrum marinum, assembly GCF_052040125.1. Lineage (NCBI taxonomy): Archaea > Methanobacteriati > Methanobacteriota > Halobacteria > Halobacteriales > Natrialbaceae > Natronorubrum > Natronorubrum marinum. Next base: position 153,084 of record NZ_JBPPFV010000004.1, on the reverse strand, counting down.
AGCCGTCGCGGACGAGTTCCTCGTTCTCGTAGTGGGGAACCGAGTAGCCGCGACCCTGCACGAAGCCGGGGAACCACGCGCCGAGGTGGACCTTGTCGTACAGGAATGTGACTTGATCGACGTTCTGGCGCTCCTCTGCACCCTCGAGCGTCGCCATCCCGCCGTACCAGTACCGGTAGCCCTGGATACCTTCGCTCATCGTCGCGTAGGTACACGGCGTCCCCTCACGGCGAACGTCCATCGCCGCCGGCTGCCAGATGTCGCCGATGACCGCTTCCTCGCCGGCCATGAGCGTCACGGATTCGCCGTACGCTTCCCAGGTCGAGCGGAACTGGCCGGCCTCTTTCTGCTCGATGAGGAAGTCGATCGCCGTGTCGAGTTGGTCCTGCGTCGGGTCGTTCAACTCGCCGATATCTCCGTCGATCATGTCGTTGTCGAGCAGGTGCATGATCGCCTGCGGAATGGTGATCGCCGCCGTTTCCCCGACGATCACCTCGCCTTCGTACTGTTCGTCGAACTGCGCACTCCACAGGGAGACGTCGTCGACGTACGACGGGTTGTACCCCATCGCGTCGAAGTTGTAGGCGTACGGCGAGAACAGGATCTCATCCCGGCTGTCGCCGTCGACCCACAGCTCTCGATTGACCGTCTCGACCTGCTCGCCGAGGTGGCTCAGCCGCTCTTCGGGGTTCGTGAACAGATCTGAAATCTGCTCTTCGTCCCAGTTGTCCAGATCCTCGACCGGCATCGGAATCGTTACCGGGTTGTCTCGAGTGAGCGCCCCGGAACCGGTCGTGTCCGAGGTGAACACGTCCGTGTTCTCGGAGCCGCCGCCGAGGAGTTGTGCCTGGGTGTCACCGATCGTCGCGATCGTCGTGTTCACTTCGACGTCGGACATCTCTTCCATCTTCGCGGCCTGTTCGTCGCTGACCGCCCAGTCCGGGCCGATCCATTCGAGCGGTCGTGCCGGTCCGTCGTCGCCACCCACACATCCCGCGAGCGCGGCACCCGCTGCTGCTCCACCGTACGCAACAAAGTTTCGTCTACTGATACCGTCTGGCATTACAGGCTGTCACACACACCGTGCCGTATTAAACGTTCCTCTTAGGAACAGCAGAAGCGGAGATATTACACGATAAGACGGTATTTAGTTGAACATTCTGTAGCGACAATCGGTCGTGCGAAAGAGATAACCAATCTCCGGACGATCGTGGTGTATGCCACCAACTGTTGCCGTCCTCAGCACGGGCGGAACCATCGCGAGCACGAGTGCGTCCGGCGGTGCGACGCCGAGCAAGCGCGGGGCGGAACTGGTCGATGCCGTCCCGGACCTCGAGAGCCACGCCGAGATCGAGGTCGAGGAGGTCGCCCAGATCCCGAGCTACGATATGGGGTTCGAGACGATGACGAAACTGGCGGCGGCCGTCCGGCACGTCGCGGCCGACGGCGCGGACGGCGTCGTCGTCACCCACGGAACCGATACGATCGAGGAGTCGGCGTACTTCCTCGATCTCGTCCTCGACGATGAGATTCCGGTCGCGTTCACGGGTGCACAGCGACGACCAGACGAGGTTAGCCCCGACGGGCCGGCAAATCTGCTGGCGGCGGTGAGAACCGTCACTCACGACCGGTTCGACGACGGCGTCTACGTGGTCACGAACGACGAAATTCACGCCGCACGCGACGTGACGAAGACCCACACCAGCGCGCTCGAGACGTTCGACTCGCCGAGCGCGGCGCCGGTCGCCTCCCTGACGCGGTCCGAGATTCGAATCGTCCGCGAGCCGAGGAGTTACTCGCCGACGTTCGACGTGGGGGAGGTGACGAGCGACGTCGCGATCGTCGCCAGTGGGGCCGGCGTGGGTCGCCGGCCGATCGATCGGGCGCTCGAGGACGGCGTCGACGGACTCGTCGTCGACGGGACGGGCCTCGGCAACGCGACGAGCGCGCTCGGCGACGCGATCGCCGATGCCGTTGCCGACGACATTCCAGTGGTCGTCACGTCGCGCTGTCAGGCCGGGACGACGGCCCCGGTGTACGGCGGCGACGGCGGCGGAAGCACCCTGCGTTCGCACGGGGCGATCCACGGCGACGATCTGCCGGCTCACAAGGCGCGGATCAAACTGGCCGTCGTCTGTTCGGTCGCCGACGACCTCGAGAAGCGACGGCGGCTGTACGCCGGCGAGTGAGCCAAACGGTAGCTATTTCTCCCCGGCCATGGATGTTGGTGACGTATGACACAAGGACGCCTAGACGGCCGTGTCGCACTCGTCACGGGTGCGAGTTCGGGCATCGGAAACGCGATTGCAGCGACGTTCGGCGCCGAGGGCGCGAGCGTCGTCGTCACTGACGTCAGACGCGAACCGAAACTCGAGGACGAGGAGTCCGTCTTCGACCGACTCGACGCGGTCGACGCCGACTACGAGTTCGTCGAACTGGACGTGACCGACGAGGACGACATCGAGGCGGCGCTCGAGACGGCGACCGACGAGTTCGGTGGGCTCGATATCCTCGTGAACAACGCGGGGATCTATTTCCAGAATCAGGCCCACGAAGCACCCGCGGACGAGTACGACGCCATCATGGACGTCAACCTCCGGGGAGTGTTCCTCGCGAGTAAACACGCGCTCCCGCTCTTGAAAGCGAGCGATCACGGGAAGATCATCAATCTCTCGTCGATCTACGGGCTGGTCGGCGGGGAGAACAGCGCGGCTTACTGTGCATCGAAAGGGGGCGTCTCCAACCTAACGCGTCAGATGGCCCTCGACTACGCGGCCGACGAGATCAACGTCAACGCGCTGGCACCGGGCATCATCGAGACCGCACAGAACGCCGAGTGGCGGGAGACTGACGAGGAACTCCTCGCCGACTGGCAGGCGTCGACGCCGTGGCCTCGATTCGGGACTCCCGACGACGTCGCGGACGCCGCGCTGTTTCTGGCGGGCGACGAGAGCGAGTTCGTCACCGGTCACGTCCTGCGCGTCGACGGCGGCTGGACGGCGTGGTGATCGTCGTGAGCGAACTCCATCTCACCGTCGGCGAGAACACGTACGTCGCACCGCTCCTCGAGTCGGAGGCCCCCGAGTCGGTTCGTGCGCTACAAGACATTCTCCCGCTGACCTCGGAGCTGATGCACGTTCGCTGGAGCGGCCACGCGACGTGGATCAACATCGACGAGATCGACCTCCCGGAGCTCCCCCGGGAGAACCACACCGTCTACCCCTCCCGCGGCGACATTCTGCTGTACCCCGGCTACAGAAACGAACAGGAAATTCTGGTCGCCTGCGGGCCGACCTGCTTCAAGAGCCCAGCCGGCGAACTCGCCGGCAACCACGTCGGCACGCTCGAGACAACGCGCGAGGAACTCACTGCACTGGAAGAACTGACGCTCAGGGACGGCGTTCAGCCGGTTACCGCACGAATTCGGGAGTCGAACGCGGACCGATCGTAACGGAAAGGTCGCAGTGGCAGGGACGGGGACGACCCTGCGACCGACCGCTCATTCGCCGAGAATATCCGTCTCGAGATCGATTCCGTCGACGATACTCGTCCGCTCGAGTAGCGTCGCGTGATCCGCGCTCCACCCGATGGAGACGGTCCCCGTTGGTTCGATTCGGTCGAACGACTTCAGCTGTATTTCGTGGGTTGCCCCCTCGGACGTGGTCGCCTCGAGGATCACTTGCGTCCCCGATCCTGGCTGGTGAATAACGTCGTCGACTCGACAGCTGACGCTGTTGTCCAGGTCGTCGGTAACCTCGATATACTGCGGCCGGACCGAGAAGGGGATCTGTTCCCCGATGAGAGAGGTCGGTTCGGATCGCAGGTTCGTCGTCGTCGCGAGAAACGTTCCGAGCGGCGTTTCAATGTGTGCGTAACTGCCGTCGTCGCTGACGTCGGTCAGTTCGCCCGTAAAGATGTTCGAGTCGCCGACGAACGCCGAGACGAACGCCGTCGACGGATCGTTGTAGACGCGTTCGACGGAGTCGGATTGCTCGATCTTGCCGTCGTTCATGACGACGATCTGATCTGCCAGCCGCATCGCCTGCGTCTGGTCGTGCGTGACGTAGACGAACGTCGTATCGAGCTGGCGGTGGAGCCGGAGCAACTCTCGCTCCATGTGTTTCTGAAGCTTGTAGTCCATGTCCCCCAGCGGTTCGTCCAGCAAGAGGAGTTTCGGCTTGAGGACCATGCTCCGGGCGAGCGCGACGCGCTGTTTCTGCCCGGCCGAGAGTTCCTCGGGGTGACGATCGACGAGCTCCTCGAGACGCATCATCTCGACCACGTCGTCGACGCGGGCTTCCCGTTCGTCTGCCTCGACCTGAAGACGTTCCAGTCCGTAGCCGATGTTCTCCGCGACCGTCAGGTGTGGAAACAGCTGGAAGTCCTGAAAGACGAGCCCGATGTCGCGCTCGTAGGTCGGCTCGTCGGTGATGTCTTGGCCCCCGAGCCGTATTCTCCCCTCCGTCACCGGGATTTTGCCGACGAGCGAGTGCAGCGTCGTCGACTTTCCACAGCCGCTGGGACCGATCAGCACGCAGAAATCTCCCTCCCTGATGCTGAAGCTGATCTCTTCGACGGCAACGGTCCCGTCGGGGTAGATCTTCGTTAGTTCGTCGACTTCGAGCGCGACCGGTTGCGATTCGTCGACTGCCGGTTCGGGCGGCGATACGTCCGCCTCGGTGGATTCTATGTCAGACATTGTCATTCTTCAATGAGATCCGCGATGGTAACGGTGTCGGTTACGCTGAGTTCGTCGAAGTAGAGCGCGTCGTCGACGTTCCAGCCGAGATCGATCGAATCGCCGATCGCACCGATCTCGGGGTTGTCCGGAACGACGACGTAGAACTCGCGGTCGGTTCCATCGAGCGACACCGCGAACTCGGTAGTTTCGCCGGTGTACGTTCGGCCTTCGAGAACGCCCGTGAGTGTCACGTCACAGTCGTCCGTCTCGAGCGAGACGGCTTCCGGTCGGACGATCAACAGTCCCGTCTCCGTTTCGGCCCCGTTCTGGGCGGTCGCCCGCATCGGACCGATCTCCGTCTGGACCTCCACGACGCCGTCGCCGACCTCGGTCGGCTTGCCCTCCGTAATGAGCGCGTTCGAGTCGCCGACGAACCGGCAGACGAACGCGTTCCGCGGGTTGTGATACACCGTTTCTGGGGTGCCGATCTGTTCGATCATGCCGCGGTTCATCACGACCAGCTTGTCGGCGAGTTTGAGCGCCTGATCCTGATTGTGCGTGATGTAGAGGAACGTGCTCCCGAGGTCCGCGTGGAGACTCCGCATCTCGAGTTCCATGCGTTTCTGGAGTTTGTAGTCGAGGTCGGCCAGCGGATCGTCGAAGAGCATTACCTCGCAGTTGCGACAGAGCTGTCGCGCTAACTCCACGCGCTGTTGTTGTCCGCCCGAGAGCGCCCCCGGGAGATCGTCCCGCGTCTCCTCGATCGCTAACAGGGTCAACATCTCGTCGATCGTCTCGTCGATCTCCGACTGTGTGGGCGGGTCGTCCCGTTGCTCGAGACCGAACGCGATGTTCTCCGCGACGGTCTTGTGGGGGAACAACGTCTCTTCGAACTCCTGGAATACGTAGCCGAGATTCCGATCTTGGACGGAGAGGTCGGCCGCGTCACGACCATCGAGCGTGATCGTCCCGTCATCGGACTCGATCAATCCGGCGATGCACTTGAGGAGCGTACTCTTCCCGCAGCCACTCGGGCCGAGCACGACGCAGAACTCGCCGTTCTCGACCTCCAGTTCGATATCCCGAAGCACCGTCTCGCTGCGAAACGATTTGGTCACTGACTCGATCGCAATTGCGGTAGCCGTCATCAGTGCACACTGTGTGTAGCGAGCATTTAGCTCTACCTCCTCGAACGGGTCGTGCGGGAGACCGACTCGTGAAGCGACTGAGATCGAAATCGAGTCGACGTGTGCGACCGAGTCAGGATCGATCACCCTCGACAAACCGACTTGACACGATTCGGAGCGTCGTCGAGGGACCCCCGTCGAACCCCGCGTTCGATTCCGACTCGGCGTAGTATCGGTTTCGAATACTACTCCGGAATCAGTCAATTCCGTTGTCGAACGCGCTCAAATACTCATTTTGGATGAGTCAGTGAACGGAAAACTCAACCAACGAGTACCTTTCAACCCGCGTCGAATATGACGGTATCGTCGTTCCAACCGTCAGTTAACGATACGGCCTCGAACGAACGCCCTATCTTTCATACAGGGTGTACTACGCAGTCTTCCAGCAGTTTCGGACGCTTTAGCTGTGTGCGTGACCTTCTGCTGGACGTATCGTCGATACGTACAACATGATCAAGAGTGAGTTACATTCGCGGACGGAGATCGATCTCGTCGGTATTCGTGGACGCCGGCAGCAGTCTGATTCGAGACCGATATTGGAAAGATAGGATATATCAGTATAAATCTACTATCGGATAATACCCGCCATAGGAAGTATTCAAGCCGACAGTAATGTATATTGGAAAGACATATACTCGTAACCGGCACTGTCTAGTTTAGCACCTCGTCAGCTGGCGTCTTTCTATCGAGCGATTGATGCGGTCTTTGATGGTTGTAGTCATGCACAAACTGATCAATCCACTTACGGGCACTCCGCCGACTGCCCACTCACGAGTTTTGGAAACGGTCAACGCGCATTTTGAAGGTGTGAAACCAGTTTTCGATCAGGTTTCGATCGGTATAGTCAATCCGACCGTTCAGTCCTAACCGAGCAAGGGCAGTCCGATAGCCAAATTGCTCGACGAGAAACACTGCTTCGGAGAGATCGTGTTTCTCGCGGAGTCCATACAGGAACGCAGCTGCCGGATCAGTGCCGTGGCGGCTGCATAACTGGGCGTCAAGACTCAACTTTGTATCGAGATATATTGCAGCGTACAAGCAAGACCGTTCGCCGTTGATCTTGACAGCGGTCTCGCCAACCGCGACCCGCGTCGGCTGCGCCGTCCTCAGAACGCAACGCGTTCTGATGGGCCACACGAGAGCTCTGCTCTCGTGGACGTCGGCGGGTTAGGAACGCTGTCAGACAGCCGATGTACCCAATTCCAAACCACTCCATGAGAGCGTTCAACGCCTAATTCAGCGAGAATCGTTGTTGTCTCTCGAAGCGAACAACCAGTCTGATGGAGGCGGACGGCGAACCCCGTGATGGGCGTCGCCGTCCGTTCGTTCTCCCAAGCTTCCTCTAAATCCGCATCGTAGCTCTTGCTGAGCAGGTCTGCGAGCATTACTCTAGAGTAACTCAGCGGCCTGCTCAGGTCTCAAACTGGCTCAACTAAACAGTGCCCGTTTTCTCCCAGATCGGTGAGCATCAGTCACAGCCTGTTCAAGCGACTCGACGCCGACGAGTCGCTTGAGCCAGCTGTAGATCGTTCTTCGACCGGTGTCGTGCCACTCGGCAAGTTCGGTCTGTGTCCCTCGACGGATATCAGTGGTTCGTTCGAAGGGGTCTTCGGTATTGCATCTCATAACGGTCTCTGGTGAGCTAAGTGGATCGGAAGACACCACCATTCAAGTCATTTTCAGAGCAGACTATTCTTTCAGTCATATTTCGGGACGGCGATCGCGAGCGGTTACTCCGTGACCGACCACTACGCTCAGAAGTTATCGACCAGTCGACACGGGGTCCCATTCCTGATGAGTTCCTGTTCGATAAGGGGCAGCTCAGTTTGATTACATTTGTACGTATGTAATGGACAGCTCCGGTCGTTCTCGCGGTCGCTACCTGGTCCGAACGTTCGATGCCCGCACGCTCTCGACTGTCAGTCACAGGGATCCCGTTATGTAATACCGAACAGCGTCGTCGGTGAGACGAACGACCAGTATTCTCCCGTGTACGACGCGCTGAAAGAAGATAGGGGCGTGACAGTAGCACAGTTACGGTCGCTGTTCCGGTAGGGCCGAAATTCTCGCGCAACCCGTCTTGACCGGTGGTCGCACTGAATCACCGAACTGGACAGTAATACGAAACGAATATTCGAATCGCCGATCGCCCCGTGCGTGGTGTTTACCGACAACGTGAGACACTGGACCGCGATAACGATGGGGTAGCGCCCTGTACACCCTGACCTATGCGATTTCGGAACCGACCACCGAATAGCGACGTTGTTCGTAAATACTGAACACATAGATATTTATGCGAAACACATGCTAGGGATGATATGGGTAAACCAGCGACCAACCCGGTCAAATCGGTGGTGACGACGTTCAGCATTCTCCAGACGTTACGACGACTCGACGGTGCCGGCGTCACCGAACTCGCTACCGAACTCGACCTCCCGAAAAGTAGCGTTTACAACTACCTCAGCACCCTCGAGCAGGAGGAGTACGTCGTCAAAGATGACGGGAAATATTACCTGGGGCTCCGATTTCTCGATTTCGGACGGTACGTCAGACAGCGCGACGACCTCTACGAGACAGCCCGTCCCGAGATGGAGGCGATCGCCGAGGAAACCGGTGAACTCGTCAACTTGCTCGTCGAAGAACACGGACAAGGCGTCTACGTCTGTCGTATCCGCGGCGAACAGGCCGTCAACGTCGAGGCGAGTACGGGTCACCGCGTCCCCCTGCACAACACCGGTCTCGGGAAGGCCATTCTCGCCTACCAGCCGAAGGACCGCGTCGACGAGATTCTCGATGAACACGGGATGTCGTCCGACACTGAGCACTCGATCACCGGCCGCGACGCGTTCGAGGCCGAGCTGTCGGACGTACGTGACCGAGGCGTCGCGTTCGATCACGAGGAGCGAATCGATGGCCTCTGCTGTGTCGCCGTCCCGATTTTGGACCGCGACGAGCAACCGATCGGTGCGCTCAGCGTCGCCGGACCGAAGAGTCGCATGCAAGGAGAGCGATTCACGTCCGAGCTACCCGAGCTCCTGAAGAGCGCGACGAACGTGATCGAACTCAACCTCACCTACTCCTGAACGGATCGCTCAGTCGGTTCGTCACTCTGGCCCGCACGTTCGTTCATTAATGGCGAACGTTCGACACGCGCACTCATTGCGGCCGACCACGTCCGGCGACGTTCCTCGACGACCGAGCCGACGGCTCGAGGAGTACGACGTCTGGTGGCTCGAGGACCCGATCTCGCCGGAGAACCACGACGTGCAAGAGGAGGTCACCAAGCGGACCTCGACGCCGATCACGGTCGGCGAGAATGGCTACCGGAATCATGGCAACCGCCAGTTGCTCGAGAATCAGGCGGTCGATATCGTCGCGCCGGACGTACCCCGCGTCGGCGGGATGCGCCAAACGCGGAAGACCACCGACCTCGCGGACATGTACTACGTGCCGGTCGCGATGCACAACGTCTCCTCGCCGATCGGGACGATGGCCAGCATCCACGTCGGTGCGGCGATCCCGAACTCGCTGGCAGTGGAGTACCACTCCTACGAACTCGGCTGGTGGTCGGACCTCGTCGAGGAGGACATCATCGAGGACGGGTACGCCGAAGTCCCCGAAAAGCCCGGACTCGGACTCACGCTCGACGACGACGCCATCGAGGAGCATCTGGCCGACGGTGTTGAAATGTTCGCTGCGGCGTGAGGCGCACCGGGCTCGCAAATCGTCGATTTGCGTCGTTTGACGAGGCGTGAGCGTCGTCGAGCCGAAGCCAGCAGGTCGTTCCTGCCAGTATAACCCCGGTCGTACCGTCCCATAGACGGTCTGTCCCACCCGATTCTTCTCATTCGGTACGACCACGGCAATCGGCTCGCGACGTTGCGACAACGAACGTGCTGAGAGAGATCTTCGTTCACGAGAAGCCGACAGCACCGTCTCCCGAAAAATCTTCGCTCAAGTGGCTCCGCAGGGAGGTTGCGTCCCTGGACTGTCGATATCGGTCAGACTTCGATGACCGGATTCGTGAGTTCGCCGATCTCGTCGATAGTGATACGGACCTCGTCGTCGGGCTGGAGCGTGAAGCCGTCGTCGGGTACCAGCGAGGTGCCGGTGAGCAGGACGCCGAGTTCGGGAACGACGTCGTGGTCGCGCCAGTACTTGACGAGTTCGTCGCAGGTGCGAGCCATGTTGCCAATCGAGGTCTCGCCCTCGTAGAGGATCTCGTCGTCGCGAGTGATCTCCATTGCCATCGTCAGCTCGTGGGGGTCGCCGACCTCGGCGGCGGAGGCGACGCAGGGACCGATCGAACAGCAGCGCTCGTACATCTTCGCCTGGGGCAGGTACAGCGGGTTCTCGCCCTCGATCTCCCGGCTGCTCATATCGTTGCCGATCGTGTAGCCGACGGTCGAGCCGTCGTAGAGGACGATGCCGAGCTCCGGTTCGGGAACGTCCCACGCGGAGTCCGCTCGGATACCGACTGCCTCGCCCGGCCCGACCGTTCGGCTCGGCGTCGCTTTGAAGAAGATCTCCGGCCGTTCGGCCTCGTAGGCGTGAAGGTACATCTCCGGCATCCCGCTTTCGGCCTCGCGCGCCTCCTCGCTGATCTCGTAGGTGACGCCCGCCGCCCAGACTTCCTGGGGGACGAGGGGGAGCGTACCGTCGGTAAGCGAGTCGAGAGAGACAGTCGGGGCCTCGTCCGTGAGATCGCTCGCCATCTCGTCGATCTCGAGGCCCGCGATATCCGCCGTCGCTGCGAGCTCCCCGAAACCGTCCAGTCGTGGTTTCACGGCAGTCAGATCGTACGCTGTCTCGTCGTCGACAGCGATGAGTCTATGCTGGCCGCCAGCCGATAGGCGTTGATACCGCATGCACGCATCAACTACCTAATCCGTTATAAATGTCTCGTCCCCGGACGATTTCATCGGCCGGAAGCGTTGGAACGGCAAGAATTATCAGCGGACGGAGCCATCGGTCACACGTATGGCAGACCAGCGGCTGAACTACGTTAACGGCGAGCGGATCGAATCACGTACCGGAGAGACGTTCGAAACGACGGATCCCGCGAGCCCGGAGGAAGCTATCGCGACCTATCCGCAGTCCGATGCCGAAGACGCGGAACAAGCGATCGAAGCGGCACGCGACGCGAGCGACAACTGGGGATCGACCCCCGGCCCCGAGCGAGGACGGATCCTCGCGAAGACGGGATCGCTCCTCGATGAGCGCAAGGACGAACTGACCGAACTGCTCGTACGCGAGGAGGGCAAGACCTGGAGCGAGGCCGCCGGCGAGGTACAGCGCGCGATCGATATCTTCCATTACTACGGCTCGAAGGCCAGCGACATCGGCGGCACGGTCAAGAGTTCGAGCGCACGCGATACGAACCTTTACACGAAGACGGAGCCCCTGGGCGTCGCGGGGCTCATAACGCCGTGGAACTACCCCATCGCGATCCCGGCCTGGAAGATCGCACCGGCGCTGGCCGCGGGTAACGCCGTCGTCATTAAGCCCGCCTCGCTCGCGCCCGGTGTCGTCCACGAGATGGCTGACGCGCTCGAGGAAGCGGGCCTCCCCGCCGGCGTCCTCAACGTTGTCACCGGTCCCGGCAGCGAGGTCGGCGGCACCATCGCCAGTCACGAAGCTGTCGACGCCATCTCCTTCACCGGCAGCACGGCGGTCGGCAACACCGTCTACGACACGGCGACCGAGGACGGCAAGCGCGTCCAACTCGAGATGGGCGGGAAGAACCCGACGGTCGTCAGCGACACGGCGGACGTCGAGGAAGCGGCCGAAATCGTCGCCAACGGCGCGTTCGGCGTGACCGGGCAGGCGTGTACGGCCGCCTCGCGCGCGATCGTCCACGAGGGCGTCTACGACGAGTTCGTCGATGCCGTCGTCGACCGCGCCGACGCGATCGACCACGGCCACGGACTCGATGACCCCGGCATGGGTCCCCACGTCAGCGAATCCGAACTCGAGAGCACGCTCGAGTACGTCGACATTGCCCAGGAAGAGGGAGCGACCCTCGAGTTCGGCGGGTCGGCGCTCGATCGCGAAGGCTACTTCGTCGAACCCGCGGTCTTCTCGGACGTCGACTCCGAGATGCGCATCGCTCAGGAGGAGGTCTTCGGCCCGGTGCTCGCGATCATCCCCGTTGGCAGCTACGACGAGGCGATTCACGTCGCCAACGACGTCGACTACGGGCTTTCGGCGAGCGTCGTCACTGACGACCACACCGAGGCGAACCGCTTCGTCGAGGAGGTCGACGCCGGCGTCGTCAAGATCAACGAGAAGACGACCGGTCTCGAACTCCACGTCCCCTTCGGCGGCATGAAGGACTCCTCGAGCGAGACCTACCGCGAGCAGGGCGACGCCGGTCTCGACTTCTACAGTATCACCAAGACGGTCTACGACAACTACTGAGGAACTGACGGCCCGCTCGAGCGCGATTCCGACGCAACGCGATTTTTTAGTGCCGCCGATCCGCCGATACTCGGGAGTGACTGTCGAGTGCAGGAAGCGCCAACCTGGGACCGAACCGTCATAGCGTCGCCCCTCGTTTTTCAAGACCAGACTGCCGTTATCTAATGACGAACAGGTACCGGCAATATTCCATATCGCACCCCAGATTTTACAACCATACTATTGTAAGGATTCCCACGATGGCCGAAACGCCTCTGAGGTGAAACGGACGCCGCTTCCGGATTGTATTGAAGCCGTTCGTCGGTAAACGGTGACGTGACGGTCTGTTGCCGGCACTTATTCGAGACAGGTGCTGTTCAGCAATCATGGACGGAAATAGTGGCGGCCTGAAACTTCCTGCTCGAGGATTCAAGCGTGGAACCGCTTCTTGTGGGGTGTGCGCATCTCTCAATAAACGGGGGCCGATACCGGCGTCTCAACGATAGCGAAACCACGTTTCCCATAGATGAACAGGCGGTTAGCAGGAGTGATGCTCAGTTCGGCGGTGGGAAACAGGCCGACAGCGGAGGCTATCGGTGCACAGACGATGGATGCGGCAGTGAACGCGCATATCGTGCAGGAACGAAATCGGGACTCTGACGGTCCAAAGCTGCCAATTGACCAGTGACTGTCCGCTCGAGAACATGCGGACGGGAAGCCAGAGTCAATCGACGTCTCACCGTCGGCTGCTCGGCTCCCGGGACGACTCCCACCGACGACGTTCAGTAGCGATCCGTTCGACTGCACCGACCCGCCGGATCGAATCCGAGTCCGAATCATTAAGACAGTGGATTGGGAGAGTAGAGATGATGCAAGCTAGTTCAGACCGTGACGTCATCGGGACGTCGATCGAGCGGCGCGTTGGGGCCCTCCTCGAAGAGATGACGCTCGAGGAAACGGCGGCGCAGCTCGGGTCCGTAAACGCTGACAAACTCATAGACGAGAACGGAGAACTCGACGGGGAAGCCGTCAGCGAACACCTTTCGAACGGTATCGGCCATCTAACCCGTATCGGCGGCGAGGGGAGTCTCTCCCCGACTGAAGCGGCTGAACGGACGAACGAGCTCCAGGCGTATCTCCGAGACGAGACGCGACTCGGCGTTCCCGCAATCCCCCACGAGGAGTGTCTCAGCGGGTACATGGGTCCGGAGGGGACGACGTTCCCGCAGATGATCGGGATAGCGAGTACGTGGTCGCCCGAGCTTCTCGAGTCGGTCACCGACACTATCCGTGACCAGTTGGAGGCCATCGGAACCGCGCACGCGCTCTCGCCGGTTCTCGACGTCGCCCGCGACCTTCGATGGGGACGCGTCGAGGAGACGTTCGGCGAGGACCCCTATCTGGTCGCGGCGATGGCGCATAGCTACGTCGAGGGACTGCAGGCCGACGGCGACGGTGTCACCGCGACGCTCAAGCACTTCGTCGCCCACGGCGCCGGCGCGGGCGGGAAGAATCGGAGTTCAGTCAACCTCGGACGGCGCGAACTCCGCGAGACGCATCTGTTCCCCTTCGAAGCGGTCGTCCGCACGGCGAACGCCGAGTCGGTGATGAACGCCTATCACGACATCGACGGGATCCCCTGTGCCAGCGACGAGTGGCTCCTGACCGACGTGCTCCGCGGCGAGTGGGGATTCGACGGGACCGTCGTCTCCGACTACTACAGCGTTCGCCACCTCGTGACCGAACACGGTACGGCGGACACGAAACGCGAGGCCGGCGTCCAGGCGGTCGAGGCCGGCATCGACGTCGAACTCCCGTACACGGACTACTACGGCGAACACCTCGTCGAGGCCGTCGAGGCCGGCGAACTCGCCGAGGAGACGGTCACCGAGGCGGCTCGGCGCGTCCTCAGTGCGAAGGCCCAGAAGGGACTCCTCGACGACTCGACGGTCGACTCCGACGCAGCGGCGGAGCCGTTCGGCACCGACGAGGCCAGAGCGGTCACCGAGCGCGCTGCCCGCGAGTCGATGACGCTCCTGAAAAACGAGGACGACCTGCTCCCCCTCGTCAGCGAGGAAACCGACTCCGTCGCGGTCGTCGGCCCGAAAGCCGACGACGTCCAAGAGCTCATGGGCGACTACGCCTACCCCGCCCACTACCCCGAGGAGGAGGTCGAACTCGAGGCGACGACGCCACTCGATGCCGTCCGCGAACAAGGCGACGAGTACGGGTTCGAGGTTAGCCACGAGCAGGGCTGTACGACGACCGGTCCCAAGACGGACGAGTTCGATGCGGCCGCGGACGCCGCCGCGGACGCAGACGTCGCCCTCGCGTTCGTCGGCGCGCGCTCCGCCGTCGACTTCTCAGACTCGGACAGGGATCGGGTCAACAAGCCTAGCGTCGCCACCAGCGGCGAGGGCTGTGACGTGGTCGATCTGGGGCTCCCCGGCGTCCAGCGCGACCTCGTCGAACGCGTTCACGAGACGGGGACGCCGGTCGTAGTCGTCGTCGTGAGCGGCAAGCCACACTCCCTCGAGTGGATCGCACGGGAGGTCCCGGCCGTCGTGCAGGCGTGGCTCCCCGGTGAACGCGGCGGCGAGGGCGTCGCCGCCACCCTGTTCGGCGAACACAATCCCTGTGGCCACTTGCCCGTCTCCATCCCGCGCACGGTCGGACAGCTCCCGGTCCACTATAATCGGAAGCCAAACACCGCGAACGAGGAGTACGTCTACACGGAAAGCGACCCGCTCTACCCCTTCGGTCACGGCCTGAGCTACACCAACTTCGAGTACGGAGACCTCTCGCTGTCGACCGACGAACTCCCGCCGGCCGGCACGATCACCGCGACTATGACCGTCGAAAACACCGGCGACACCGCGGGCGACGACGTCGTTCAGCTGTACGCGAGCGCGGAGAACCCCGACCAAGCCCGTCCGGTGCAGGAACTCGTCGGGTTCGAGCGCGTCTCCCTCGAGCCGGGCGAGACGAAGCGGGTCAGTTTCGAGGTCGACGCGTCACAACTCGCGTACCACGACCGCGACTTCGACCTGGCCGTCGAGAAGGGGCCCTACGAGTTCCGCATCGGTCACTCGGCCGCCGAGGTGGCCGCGACTGCCGCCTTCGAAGTGACCGAGACGAAGGAAGTACCGCGGACCAGTCGAACGTACTTCACTGAAACTGACGTCGCGAATGTCGAGTAACGACGCGGACTGTCGGGTCGCCTATCGGGACGTCTGGTGACTGTCGAGGCGTCTGGTAGCACAACCCGCACGTATTTATCGGTCGATACGTATCACACGGGTATGACGCTGGACTCGTCAGTGCCGCTCGACGGAATCGATCCCGAGTCGATAGCCCGGGATGACATCGACGACGCGGAGGTACGCGCCGCTCTCTCGTCATCGGATCCGCTGGTCCGGCAGCGAGGCGTCGAAGTCTGTGAAACGCTCGTCGAGGAGGGGGTCGACGCCGTGCGCCCGGTCCTCGACGAGGTCGCGTCGCTCGCCAACGACGACAACGCCGCGATCGCTCTGCGCGCGATCACCGTCCTCAGGACCGTCGCCAAACGCGATCCGGCATCGCTCGAGGGGCGGCTGACCGGCCTCGTCGACACCGCTGGCGCCGATATCGTGGACGTGCAGCTGACCGGCTCGAACGTCCTCGCCACGCTCGTCGTCGAGCGCCCCGATCTCGTTGCGCCATTCGTTCGGCAGTTGCTCGAGGGAATTCGAGTCACCGAGCCCGATCCGCAGGGCGAAGACCTCAGCGACGTGGTAACCGACGAGGTGACCCGGCGTACGATACAGGATCACGAGGACGAAGAGCGCAAGCGGCGACTCTCCGCCCGTCAGACGCTGAGCAACGTCGTCGTTGCTACCGTTGAATCGGAGCCCCAGTCGGCGTTCGACGCCGTCGATGCGCTCATCACGCTGTTGGACGATACGTATCCGGCCATCTCCGGCGGCGCGATCGACGCGCTCGCCCAACTTGCGGCGGCGAAACCGGCGGTCGTCGCCCCGGTGAGCGACCGCCTGATCGACCGTCTCGACGACGACAGCGTCGTCGTGCGTGCGCGTACCGTTCGAGCGGTCGGCTACCTCGGGGACGACGCCGCCGTACCGAAACTTCGGGACGTGGCTGCGACGGACGCCAACCAGGACGTTCGGGAACTCGCAGACGAGACCGCGAACTTCCTCGCTGACGCGTCGTAATCACGCCTTCTCACGAACAGCACGAACGCGTCGTCGTTCGGGTCCGGGACGAGAACTGGTACAGAGCGAGCGGACTCAGTCGTCCATCGCGCGCTTCGTGCAGTACCAGTACGCGCTGCTGAAGAAAATGAACGCGACGACCACGAGGACGATATCGATAATGAGGATGGGATACGCCTGGTCACCGGGCTCGACGAACGCGGCCGAGAGCGCGAGGAGGAGCCCCGACATGATCAGCAGGGCGAGGATAACCTTCATCTGCTCGCGCTGAGCGGCGATGAGGTCGAGCAGCATCGACATTTTCGACATGGTGTGTGAGTGGCGAACACATGTGAAAAAATTATCGGTGATCGCGGCGCGGGCTATTCGTCTCGAGCGCGGCCTCGCTCGTCGGGAATGCCCGAGTACTCCCTGACGGTCGACGTGAGCACGTCCCGCCACCGCTCGGCCTGTGCGACCTGTTCGTCGAACCGTTCGGCGACGTGGCGATAACGCCGGTCGTCGACGCGCCCCTCGAGCGAGTGCCACAGGTCCCGGAGCCGTTCGACCTCCTCGACGCCTGCGAAGCAGTTGTCGTAGAGTCGCTGGACGACGGTCGTCCCGTCCGCGAGTTCGTGGTCCCAGGGGAGGTGGTGGAAGAAGAGAAGCAATTCCTCGGGGCAGGTCTCGACGGAGCCGTAGCGCTCGGCGACCGGATCGCGGTACTGCGTGACGTAGCCGCTTCCGCTCTCGGTTCGGTCAACGCCGATGCCGTCCTCTCTCGCGCCGTGATAGCCGGGCCACTCTGCCGGCGACGGGTAGTAGTGGTTCTCGAGGTACTCTTCGCCGTTGTGCATCATATGCATGAGTCCGAGGCCGCCGGTCTGGTAGTCGATGCAGGCCGCCAACGAGCCGCGGAGGATCTCGGTAACGGTGTCGACGACGTCCTCGTCGGCACCGAACGTCTGTCGGGACCACTCGCGAGTAATCGCCTCGGCGGAGCGGTCGGGATCCCAAGCCGCGCGACCGAAAGCGTAGAGGTTCGCCTGGGCGAGATAGTGACCCGTCCAGTTGTAGTCCTCACCGACGTTGCCGACGCCGACAAGGCCCTCCCCGTCGCCGCGGAAGAGCGAACTCACCGGCGTCCCCTCGCCGTCGGCGTGCGTGTCGAACTCGAAGACTTCCTTCCACATCGGGAGGTGGTAGGTCGCGTGGACGCTCTGCCCGGTGTACTCCTGAGTGATCTGTAACTCGAGTCCGAGGTCCGTCTCCGGCATTGCGCCGAACAGCGTCGACACTGGCTCGCGGGGCTGGAAGTCTACGGGTCCGTTCTTGATCTGGACGGTGACGTTGTCGGCGAACTCGCCGTCGAGCGGTTCGAACGTGTCGTAGGCCTGTACCGCCCGGTCCTCGTGTGAACCGTAGACGAAGGCACGCCACCAGACGCGCCCGCCGTGTGGCTCGAGCGCCTGCGCGATCGCGTTCGCGCCGTCCACGTGATCGCGGTCGTAGTCGTACGGGCCGGCCTGCCCCTCCGAGTCGGCCTTGACGAGAAAGCCGCCGAAGTCCGGCACGAGGTCGTAGATTTCATCGGCCTTCCGTCGCCACCACTCCCGGACGTCTTCCTCGAGCGGGTCGGCGGTGTCGAGGTCGCCGACGAGCATCGGCGCTGCGAAGTTGACCGAGAGGTACGTTCGGATACCGTACCGGCGAAACAGCGACGCGAGCCCGGTGAGGTCCTCGAGTCGCCGCGACTCGAGCAGTTGCCATCCCTCGAACGCGTCGAACGCGGCGTTCGCGCTCGCTCGCTGCGGCTTCGTCGTGTTGACGTTGTTGAGGACGATACCGTTGATTCCAACGGAGGCCAGCAGACGAGCGTAATCTTCGTATCGCTTCCGGAGGTCGGGCAGTCGTTCCCAGTCGAAGATCGACTCGCCGGCGTACCCCCGTTCGACCGAGCGACGGAACGGCGTGTCCCACTGGTTGAGCAGCCGGTTCGCGTACGCCGGCTCCTCGCACACGTCGAGGACGTCGATCGGCTCACCGGTGCTGAGCAGCCGGAGGAGGTGGAACGTGCCGTACACCAGCCCCCGATCGGTGGGGCCGGTGACGACGAGACAGTCCGCGCCGTTCCAGGTGACCGACCGGATGAGATATCCTCCGTCCTCGAGACCGGCGACGTCATCGGCCGGAACCGATTCGGCGATCATCGCCATGTCGTCCGGCGTGCCGATGGCAAGGAATCCGTCGGCCGTCGTCGGCGGATGCTGCCAGAGGTGAGGGTCCGCTCCGAGAAGCCCGGGCAGTGCCCGTCGGAGCTCATCCCGGACCGCGCCGCATTCAGGTGACTTTTCGGCGACGTACGCGTGTCTACACCGGCGTCGGTACGATTCACGTCGGCTCTCGCCCGCCACGCCCTCGTACCGAAGCCAGCAATCGTCGTACTGATTCATCGAGAGATAGTCAAATCGTCGTCGGCGACTGGTAAAACGATAGTGGTCGATCGGTCGTCTGATCGCGGATCGTTCGCTTCCGGTTCCAGCGTGTCGTCTAAGAGAACAACAGCGATGCAGTCGCTTAATTCATTCTCGGAGACGAATCATGCCAACGGTACATCACAATGTTTATTACTAACTATGGGTATCGTTCACGGGTATGGGAACAGATAGCAGTCCCGGTGACTACAGCGATGCGATCAGTCGCCGGAAAATGTTAACGGTGGCAGGAGCGTCGGGGGCGGCCGCGCTCGCTGGCTGTATGGGTGGCAGTGGATCGGAGGACGGCACGTTTGTCAACGCGTACACTGGCAATCCGGCCGATCTTCACTTCAACACGTCGGGCATACAAAACTACCGCTGGCCCGCGGGGCGATCGGTATTCGCTCCGTTCATGAAGTACTCGTTCGGCGAGGACGAGTTCCTTCTCGGGGCGCTCGACGACCTACAGGTCGAAGAGGAGGAAGTGACGCTCACGTTCCGCGACGATCTGACGTGGGACGACGGGGACGAGTGGACGACCGAGGACCTCGACGTCCAGCTCGAGCTGGCGGAGATGTCCGGCAGTTCGCTCTGGGGGTATCTCGAGGACTACGAGATCGTCGACGATAAGACCGCGCGTCTGATACTCTCCGGGCCGACGAACCCGCGGATCCTCAAGTTCGAACTCACGAACTTCCTCGTCGATACGAAAGCGGATGTCCACGAACAGTTCCTGGACCAGGACGTCTCCGAGTTCCTCCAGTGGGCCTGGGAGGACCCCGTCGCCAGTGGGGCGTTCTCGTTCGTGAGTAAGGACCAACAGGCGTTCGAGTTCGAGCGGAACCCCGAGTTCTACAACGCCGACAACGTCAACATCGAGACGTTCCTGATCGAGAGCTACGGTGGGAACACCGCCCAGCATCAGGCACTCATGTCGGGAACGGACGTTGACGGCTCACCGAGCCTGTTCGCACCATCGGAGATCGTCGACCAGTTCCCGGACCACGTCGTTGAGGTTCAGATTCCGGCTAAGTGGGGCTACGGTATCGTGTTCAATCACGACGATCCTCACTTCGGACAGCGGGCGGTTCGACAGGCGGTCGCACACGTCATCAATCGGCAAGAACTCGTCGATAACGCCGGTCCGCGGTCGAAGTTCGTGACGCCGTCGCCCTGCGGTATCGCACCCAAGGATCAGGAGTACTGGCTCGACGACTGGCAGGGTGACTTCGAGACCTACGGTGCCGACGAGAAACAGACCGACGAGGCGACCCAGCTGCTCGAGGACGCCGGATACTCGCTGGAAGATGGTACCTGGCAGGACTCCAGCGGGGACACTATCGGCGGGGAGTACTACTCGCCCGCGGGCTGGACGGACTGGACGACCATGTCCCAGACCGTCGTCAGCCAGCTGAACGACTTCGGCTTCGACTTCTCGGTCAGCACGAAACCGACGAACGACTGGTTCAACCAGTACTCCAACAGCAACTTCGCGATGGGGAGCCTCTACTGGCTGCCTGGCGGATCGCGATCGTCGTTCCCGTACTTCCCGCTGCGCTACCAGCTGTGGGACGAAGAGATCGGCGGCGGTCACAACTACCGGGAAAAGGCCCAATCCGAACAAACGATTCCCGGCAGAGACGGCGGAGAGATGTCGGTTACCCCGCTCGACACGGTCGATCAGATCGCACAGCAACCGAACGACGAGGAGGCACGGCCGTACGTCCAAGAGGCGGCGTGGCACAACCACATCGAACTTCCGTTCCTCGGACTCGTGTCCAAGCACGAGCAGTCCTGGGTGACGGACGACGAGTGGTCGATCGCCGACGAGGACAGCCCCAACCGGCAGGTTAAATGGCCACAGTTCTGGTGGCCCCACGAGGGCGAACTGCAGTACGACGGTTGAGCCAGCAATACGAGTCCTTTTATTATCAGACAAAATGAATTACTACCTCAAACGGACGTTACAGATTCCGTTGACTATCCTCGCAGTGGCGTCGCTTACCTTTGGCCTGATCCGGCTGCTTCCCGGCGGTCCGTTCACGCAGCTACGGATTCAGCTCCTCCAGCGGGGTATCCCCGCCGAGCAGGTCGACGCGCGTATCGAAGCACTGCAGAACATCAGACCTGACGCACCGCTCTGGCAACAGTACATCGACTACATGATCGGCGTCGTCCAGTTGGATCTGGGACAGTCGATCTCGCTCAACGAGCCAGTCATGGCGGTGATCGCCCGAGCGCTCCCCTGGACCGTCTTCCTCGTCGTGACGTCCACGATACTCATGTTCGTCATCGGCGTGTTGCTCGGCTCGATCCAGGCGTACTGGGAAGGCTCGCGGTTCGACAAGATCGCATCGGGCGGATCGATCTTCCTGATGTCGATCCCCTACTACATCTTCGCCGTGATCCTCCTGTTCTTCCTAGCGTTCCAGCTCCGTTGGTTCCCGACCGGGAATGCTGTCGCTCGAGGCCTCGACGCCTCGATCAGCATCCAGTACATCTCGAGCGTGCTCTACCACGCTGCGCTTCCGATTCTGGCGTTTACGATCGGCGGCGTTGGATCGACGGCTCTCAACATGCGCGGGAACGGCATTCAGGTGCTCGGCGAGGAATACGTCGAAGTCGCCAGACTGCGTGGCCTCTCGGACAGCCGGATCGCTACTCGGTACGTCGCCAAGAACGCCATCCTCCCGATGTATACGGGGTTCATTCTGATAATCGGGTTCCGGCTTGGGGGAACCGTCGTGCTCGAGGAGATATTCTCGTACCCCGGACTCGGCTACCGCATGATCGAAGCGGTCAATGCGAACGATTACCCACTGATGATGGGTTGTTTCCTGGTCATCACGGTCACGCTCGTCGTCGGTGTCTACATCGCTGACCTGACGTACGGGCTGATCGATCCGCGTATTAGTGCAGGTGAGTCAGATGAGTACTGAACCCGATAGGGCCGACGGCATCGACTGGCGCTCGGAAACGTCAGACGTCGAAATGAGTCGCCGCGACCGACTGAACGAGTTCTACGAACAGAAAATCTACGTGCCCGCCACCGTCGCGTGGTCCGACAGACGAACTCGAATCGGGGTTCTCATCCTGAGCGTCTACCTTCTCATGGCGGTCGTCGACCTGCTCGGGCTCTGGCGCGACGCCAGTCCGAATCAGGCCGGGGCATTACTCGGTCCGTTCGAGAACATGGCGTATCCGCTCGGGACGACCCGCTCGGGGGTCGATCTGCTGGCTCTGATCATCGACTCGACGCCGTTCATCCTCCTGATGGTGCTCGCGGGCGGGGTGTGGGCGACCACTCTCGCAGTCATCGTTGGCACCGTCTCGGGGTACAAGGGCGGCACGATAGACACCGTCATCACGGCGATCTCCGACTTCTTCATGGCGATTCCGGGACTCCCGCTCGTCATCGTCCTGGCGATCGCGCTGAGCCCGGAGAACCCGCTTCTCCTCGGGGTCATTCTGACGATCAACTACTGGGCCGGGCTGGGTCGTTCGATCCGGTCACAGGTCCTCTCGATCCGAGAGGAGAGCTACATCGAAGCGTCCCGGACGATGGGGACGGGTTCGATACGCATCATCATCAAGGACGTGCTGCCGAACATCATGCCGTACGTGATGGTCAACTTCGTGTTCGCCGCACGCTACACGATCTTCGCGTCCGTCGGATTGTACTTCATCGGCGTGTTGCCCTACACGGGACAGAACTGGGGCGTTACATTGAATAACGGCTACCGCCAAGGGGGCCTGTTCACGATGGACGCCTTCCACTGGCTCCTCGTCCCGATCGTCGCCATCGTCGGACTGGCCTTCGGCCTCGTCCTGCTGAGTCAGGGGATGGACCGGATCTTCAACCCCCGTGTCCGAACCCGTCTCACCGGCGAATCCGAGTCCATCGAGGAGGAGGAAACCGACACGACGACGGAGATGATATAATGGCTACCGACAGCACATCCAGCAATCGAGTCGTATCACAGGAGGCCGTCGAAGATCCGATCTTCGAGGTCCGAAACACGAGCGTTACCTACAACGAGGGCAAAACACGCGTCCTCGAGAACGTCAACGTCAGCATCGAGCGGAACGAAGTCCTCGGTATCGTCGGCGAGAGCGGAAGCGGCAAGTCGATGTTCGCCTCCGCACTGCTCGATGCCATCCCCGACCCCGGCGTCCTTTCCGGGCAGATCACGTACAACCGGCAGGACGGCTCGTCGGTCGACCTCCTCGAGTTGAGCGACGAGGAACTCCGGCAGTTCCGCTGGGAGGAGGTGTCGATGGTATTCCAGGGCGCGATGAGTTCGTTCAACCCGACGATGAAGGTCGGGGCCCACTTCACGGAGACGCTCAAGGCCCACGACAAGAACGTCTCGGAGGGGCTCGAGTTCGCTCGCGAACTCCTCGAGAACCTCTATCTCGAGCCGGAACGGGTCCTCGATGCATATCCCCACGAACTCTCGGGCGGGATGCAACAGCGGGCCCTGATCGCGTTAAGTATGGTCCTGGACCCGGAAGTGCTGGTGATGGACGAGCCGACGGCTGCGCTCGACTTGTTGATGCAGCGGTCGATTCTGACGTTACTCGACGACTTGCAGAGCGAGTACGACCTGACGATCGTCTTCATCACCCACGACCTGCCGCTGGTCGCGTCGCTTGCCGACCGGATGGCGATTATTTACGCGTTCCAGTTCGCCGAGATCGGGCCGCGCGACGAGATTATCGGCAACTCGGCACATCCGTACACGCGGAAGCTGTTGAACGCGACGCCGAACATCGATGCGCCGCTGGCGGAGATGCAGCCCATCCCGGGCGAAGGTCCCGCTCCAGTGAACCTCCCGTCCGGCTGCCGGTTCGAACCGCGGTGTCCGCTCGCAACGGAAGAGTGCCGGACGGACGATCCGCCGTTAGCCTCGGTCGACCAGGACAACAGCGATCATCGGTCGGCGTGTCACCACTGGGAGCAAGCCCGCGAAGAGATCGAGCTCAATTTCGGCAAGACGAACGACGACTTCGAGAGTCCCGATCCCGCCGAGACGGCGGAATCGGTCGCGAAAACACGTCACGAGGAGCCGGTCGGGACGCCGCTCCTCTCGCTCAACGACGTCGAGGTTCACTTTGAGGAGGAGCAAGGACTGCTCGAGCGCTTCACCGAAGATCCCCGCGTCGTCCGAGCGGTCGACGGCGTCTCGCTCGATATCGAAGAACAGGATCTCGTCTGTCTCCTCGGTGAGAGTGGCTGCGGGAAGACGACGCTGGGGAAGACGATGATCGGTCTCCAGCAGCCGACCGGCGGCTCGATCGAGTATCGCGGCCAGGATATCTGGGAAGCGAAAAAGGGCGGCGGCGAGATTCCGTACGACGATATCCGCTCGGCGCTCCAGATTATCCATCAGGACCCGGGGAGTGCGCTCAACCCCAACCGACGCATCGTCAACATCCTCTCGGAGCCGCTCAGGCACACGCATCCGAACATCAACCAGACCGAGCGCCGGGGTCGGATGCACTCCCTCCTCGAGCGAATCGGCATGGCTCCGGCCGACGAGTTCCTCGATCGGTACCCCCACCAGCTTTCGGGCGGCGAGAAGCAACGCGTCGCACTCGCTCGCGCACTGCTGATGAACCCGGACGCGATCCTCGCCGACGAGGCCATCAGCGCGGTCGACGTCTCGTTGCGTATCGAGATCATGGACCTGATGCTGGAACTGCAAGCGGAGTTCGAAACCTCGTTCCTCTTCATCTCCCACGACCTCTCGAACGCGCGGTACTTCGCCGAGCACGGCGACGGCCGAATCGCCGTCATGTACCTGGGGGAGATCGTGGAGATCGGCACCGCCGAGCGCCTCATCCACGACCCGCGCCATCCGTACACCGAAGTGCTCCGGTGGGCGACGCCGGACCTCGATCTCGATTCGATGGAGGCCAGCGAGCCGCCACTCAGAGAGGTCGACGTCCCGAATCCGGTCGATCCGCCCTCTGGCTGCCGATTCCACACGCGATGTCCCGTCGCTCGAGAGGCCTGTCGCAAGGAGCACCCGGACCTACAGGCGGTTGCTGACGGGGACGGGAAGGCCGCCTGCTTCCGCGAGGATCCGAATCACGAGTACTGGGACAGCGAACCCCTCGACGGGGCCGTCGAGACGCGCGAAGAGCTCGCGGAGCACTGAGACGCGCCGTCCCCCTCGCGTTCGATTGCGATCGATCCCCTCGGTTCTCGAGGGTGCCCTGACCGACGACACCACTATTATTACGCGAGCCGCTCTACACCCCACTATGACACGGTACAAGCCGGATCCCATCGACGGAACGCTCTTCCTCACTGCCGAGAACGATCGGGTCGAAATCGGTGCGATCGACGACGTCGTCGACGCGATCGGTGACGAGACGCACTCGATCGAGTACGACCAGAAACAGCGGACGCAGCCGTGGCTGGAAACCGACGACGGCGTGCTCGAGATAGACGTTCGCGAGACGGTAACGACGCTGCCCCACACCGAAGAAACAGTGTCCGAGCTCCGCGAATACGATATGGGAACCGAACGCTACGGGCTTCCCAGGCGAACCGTCGAGTTCGCGGACCGGCTCGTCGAGATCCTCGAACAGCAGGGAGAGAACGAGCCGCCTATCGACGGATAGCAGTGACTGCTGTGGTCGAGTAGTCCGACCCGTTCTACTTATCGAACCGACACTTCGCGACCGGTCTCGGCCGCCTCGTAGATCGCTTCGAGCGCCTGCATATCGACGAGCGCGTGGTCGCCGTCGGGCGAGATCGGTTCTGCTCGGAGAACGCGGTCAGCGAAGTAGTCGAACTCCTCGGTCATTTCGTCGCCGAACACGTCGCGCCGACCGTCGTCGAGTTCCAGTTCCCGGCCGTCCATCCGGAGGGTCAACGTCTGGGGCGACTCGCCGAGGAACGTGGGCTCGAGTAGCAACTCGCCGTCGGTACCGACGATCCGGAGGTGTCCCGAGAGGGCGGCGTGCTGGCTCGCCGTGCAGGCGGCGTACGTCCCGTCGTCCAACTCGATTGTGAAGGTGGCGTGCTGGTCGGGAACCTCCCGGAACGCCTCGTCGTCGGAGCGCATCTGTGCGGTCACGCTCACGGGATCGGCGCCGAGGACGAACCGTGCGGTGTTGAGCGGGTAGATGCCGAGGTCCATCACCGTCGCCCCGTACCCCGCGAGGTCGGGGTCGAGCCGCCACTGGTCGGGGTCACCGGAGACGACGTCGAGCATCTGCTGACCCATGTGCCCGTGGACGGCCACCGGATCGCCGATCGCCCCGTCGGCGACGAGTTCGCGCATCCGCCGGACCCCCGGATCGGTCTGCATCCGATAGGCGACCATCAGGGGGACGTCTTCGGTTGCCGCGACGAGTTCCTCGGCGCGCTCGGCCGTCGCCTCGAGCGGTTTCTCACAGAGGATCGCCTTCCCGTGCTCGGCGGCCGCTTCCGCGTACGGCAGGTGAAGCGCATTCGGCGTACAGATGTAGACGGCGTCGTACTCGTCGACCGAGTCGCCGTCGGTGAACTCGTCGTACGTGAGCGCGACCTCGACGCTCGGCGTCGTCGCGGCGACGTCCGCGCCCTTCTCGTGGGTGCTGCTGACGACCACGGTCGTCTCGCAGAAGTCCGAGGCGTCGATGGCGGGGATCGCCTGTTCGCGCGTCCACCAGCCGAGTCCGATCACGGCGAGACGAAGCGTCCCCGATTCCAATTGCTCCCAGTCGCGTTCCCGCACGGTTTGTACGTACTCGCGTATCGACATGGGAGGTAGTTCGCCGCAATGAGCAAAAGTCTAGTGAACTGCCCGTGATGCAGAACGGCGGCGCCGACCGGCTGTGCACCCCTGTTGATCTTCAGACGAGCCTAGTATTATACGGAACGAGAACGTGACCCTCTCTATGGAAGACGCATTAGTCGTGCTCAACGACCGTGACGGCGATAGTGACTTGCTCCGCGAAGCCGCAGCGTACGCGACCGGCGCGGACGCCGACCTCGTCCTCTACTCTCCCCTCAGCGAGGCGCAGTTCGAAGAATCGGTCTCGAGTCTGGATCAGATCGGTCGCATCGAGAACAAGGATTACAGCGACGAGGAAGCGATCGGCGTCGCCGAACAGAGTGCCGATTCGCTCGCCGCTGAGTCCCTCGAGGATTTCGACGTGGAGTGGTCCGTCGCGACTGACGTCACCGACGAACTCGACGCGAATCGCATCATCGACCTCGCCGAGAAACACGGCTGCGACCATCTCTTCACGCTCGGACAGCAGCGGTCCCCGACCGGGAAGGCCGTGTTCGGCGACACGACCCAGAAGCTCATCCTGAACTTCCCGGGCTACGTGACGGTATCGATGAACTGATCCCGCTGGCTCGCCCCACCGGCGGTGCCGGACGCCGTGTCTCACAGTGATTGCCGGACGTGACAACACGCGTCGCGAGACACGTCGGGGAGGATGACAGCCGACGTAGCTGCGGCGGGCGCAGAATCGTGGTCGGTGACGACCAGTCGTGGCCCTTCGACCCCTTCCCGCCCTTTCTTGCGGAAGATAATCGTCGATGCGTCGCACAACATCTATTATCGAGCTTTCCGAAGGAAACGTGTGAACACGACCCTGATGCTCCCGCCGTCTCCTGACCGGCGGTGGACGCTCGCCAACCAGCTCGGATTGTCGACGGCCGTCGTCCGCTTCTGGGGCGAAGACGAGTGGTGGACGTTCGACTCGCTCCACCGGACGCGAAACCGGTTCGCCGACCACGGATTGTCGCTCGAGGTCGTCGAGGACCGGCCACCGATGACGAAGACGGTGCTGGGCCGGGAGGGCCGCGACGAGGAGATCGAGACGGTCAAACAGCTGCTCCGGAACATGGGACGGGTCGGTATCGACGTCTACTCCTGGGTGTGGACGGAGAACCCGGTCGGCGTGATCCGCACGTCCGACGCCGTCCCGCTGCGGGGCGACTCCCTGACCACCGCCTACGATCACGAACAGTCCGAACGCGCGCCGGAGTACCCGGTCGACGTCACCGAGGCGGAACTCTGGGAGAACCTCGAGTACTTCCTCGACGAGATCGTTCCCGTCGCCGAGGAGGCCGGCGTCGACCTCGCGCTCCATCCCGACGACCCGCCCGTAGCGTCCGTCCGCGGGGTCCCCCGACTCGTCAATTCCGTCGAGAGCGTCCAGCGGATTCTGGACCTCCACGAGAGTCCGAATCACGGGCTGACATTCTGCCAGGGGAACTTCTCGGCGATGGGTGCGGACGTCCCCGAGACGATCCGGCGCTTCGGCGACCGGATCCACTTCGTCCACTTCCGCGACGTGGAGGGGACCGCCGAGGAGTTCGTCGAGACGTGGCACGAGGAGGGACAGACCGACATGCTCGCCGCGATGGCGGCCTACCGCGACGTCGGATTCGACGGCCCAATTCGACCCGATCACGTCCCAAAGATGCTCGGCGAAGGCGATCGCGAGGAGACCCAGGCCGGCTACACCGACATGGGTCGGCTGTTCGCCGTCGGGTACAT
The DNA here is from genome assembly GCF_052040125.1 of Natronorubrum marinum. NCBI lineage: Archaea > Methanobacteriati > Methanobacteriota > Halobacteria > Halobacteriales > Natrialbaceae > Natronorubrum > Natronorubrum marinum. The sequence continues at coordinate 124,635 of NZ_JBPPFV010000004.1, read as the reverse complement.
GAAGGGGCTACTGGAGCAGACGCGCTCCTGAGCGCGCCGGCGGCGGTTCCGTTCCGAGGTTTTATTGCCGCCCTCGAAGCAGAGTCGTCCATGGGATTCATGGACGAGCGGTATCTGCTCGACTCGGAGTCCGCTGCGGAACTCTACGAAGCCGTCGCCGATCTCCCGGTCGTTGACCCGCACAACCACATCGACCTCGAGGAAGTCGTCGAAAACGAGCCCTGGAGCGACGTCTGGGAAGTCGAGGGCGCGACCGATCACTACGTCTGGCAGCTCATGCGCAAGCGCGGCGTCCCCGAGGAAAAGATCACCGGCGACGCCGACAACCGCGAGAAGTGGAACGCGCTCGCGGCGGTCTTCCCGGACTTCGCGGGCAACCCCACCTACGACTGGGTCCACCTCGACCTGCAGCGACGATTCGGCATCGAGAAACCGCTGAACGCTGACACGGCCGACGAGATCTGGGCGGAGACGAAGCGCCAACTCGCCAAACCGGAACTGCGGCCGCAGGCGGTGCTCCGCGAGATGAACGTCGAGGTCCTCTGCAGCAGCGACGACCCGACCTCGCGACTCGAGTACCACGAGCGGGCCGAGGCGGCGGTCGACGGCGTCGATATCCGCCCTACGTGGCGACCCGATAGGGCGCTGAAGATCGAGACTTCCGAGTGGGCGACGTTCGTCTCGGAACTCGACGCGGTGACCGACGGTGGCGTGGATCGCTTCGAGGGGTTTCTCGAGGCCCTCGAGGAAAGTCACGACTACTTCGTCGACCGCGGCTGCGTCGCGTGCGACATCGGGATGGGGACCGATCCGGTCTCGAGGCCGGTCAGCGAGGAGCGCGCCGGCAAGATTTACGCGAAAGCGCGGCGCGGAACGAGCCTCGAGGAGGCCGAGATCCACGATTACAAAGCGTTTCTGCTCGACTTCATCGGCGAGTTAAACAGCGAGGCCGGCTGGGTGACCCAGCTCCACGTCGGCGCGGTCCGCGACTACCGCGACACCCTCTCCGAGGACGTCGGGCCGAACGCGGGCGGCGACGTCTCGACGCAGGACGTCGACCTGGTCGCGGGACTCGATCATTTCCTCGACGCCTTCGACGGGGAGATGGAGATCGTCCTCTACACGCTCGATCCGACCCACTACCCGAGCGCGACGGTCGTCGCCCGCGCCTACCCCAACGTGAGCATCGGGCCGGCGTGGTGGTTCAACGACAGTCCGCTCGGGATCGAGAACCAACTCGAGCGGGTCGCGGCCGTCGACCTGCTCGCCAACTACGCCGGGATGGTCAGCGACTCCCGGAAGCTCGTCTCCTACGGCTCCCGGTTCGAGATGTTCCGTCGAACGCTCGCGACCGTCGTCGGCGAGCTGGTCGAGCGGGGACGGATCCCCTATAGCAATGCCGAGCGGCTAGTCGAGCACGTGGCGTACGATCGGCCGAAGAAGCTCTACGGGCTGTAGGGGTAGGGGCTACTGTGCGCTGTCGTCGTAGCCGCCGTCGACCGTGACGACCTCGCCCGTCGTGAACGACGTGGCGTCGCTCGCGAGGTAGATGGCCGTGCTGACCATCTCGTCGGGCGTGGCGACGCGGCCCATCGGTGTCCGTTCGTCGACGGTCTCGCGGAACGCCGACCCCTCGTCCAGTTTCGGCCCGGCCATCTCCGTCTTGACGAACCCGGGAGCGATGGCGTTCACGCGGACGTCCGGCGCGAGGTCCGCGGACGCCGCGCGGGTCAGCCCGTTGACGCCGCTCTTCGCGGCGCAGTAGGCCGCGCGTTCCTCGCGGGCCTGATCGGCCGACATCGAGGAGATGTTGATGATGCTGCCGTCGTCCATCGTCCGCCCGAACGCCCGGCACGCCCGAAAGACGCCGGTGAGGCAGACGTCAATGTCCCGCTGCCACTCCTCGTCGCTCATCTCCGTCACGGCGGACTGGGCGACCGTCCCCGCCGAGTTGACGAGAATATCGACGTCTCCGACCGCCTCGATCGTGGCGTCTCGGAGCGCTTCGATCGATTCGGTGTCGGTCACGTCGCACGTGACCGCCGTCGTCGCCGCGCCGCGCTCGTGGAGTTCCGCCGTCACGTCCTCGACGGCGTCCTGCGACCTGCTCGTCGCAACGACGTCCGCGCCGTCCTCGGCGAATCCGAGCGCGATCGCTCGACCGATCCCTCGCGTCCCGCCGATGACGACCGCTGTCTTTCCGTCGACGCTCACGGACGTCCCCGTTTCAGTGACCATGCCGCCGTGTTCCGCCGCCGGTGGTTTATGCATTTCTATGAATACCCCCGCTGGCGGGAAGCTTCTCTGAACAGTGGCTCACGTCAACCGACTGAAAACACGCTCTCCGTGGGTTTCATTAGTGCACCCGCCAACTGTCCGCCCGTGACCACAGACTCCGCGAGCATCGTCGTCACCGGTGCGCTCGGTGGCGCCGGACAGTGGATCGTAGAGAGACTACTCACCGACGGCTACGACGTGGTCGGCCTCGACCGGCGACTCCCCGCCGACGGGGGACCCACAGGGGCGGAGTTCTTTCAGGTCGACCTCACCGACTCGGGCGAGACCGCTGAGCTCATCGCGGCCGCCGAGCCCGACGCCGTCGTCCACCTCGCCGCGATTCCCGACCCGACGAGCCACGCCGGTTCGCGGGTGTTCGCTAACAACGTTCTGAGTACGTACAACGTCCTCGAGGCGGCCGGCCGGGCCGGCGCGAACGTCGTCTGGTCGAGTTCGGAATCCGCGTACGGGTTCCCCTTCGCCGAGAGTTGTCTCGTCCCCGAGTACGTCCCCATCGACGAGGTCCATCCGCTTCGCCCCGAAGATCCGTACGGCACCTCGAAGGAGGCCGGCGAGGCCGTCGCCGCGGCGACCGCCAGACGACACAACGTGTCCGTCGTCTCTATCCGCCCGTCGTGGGTGCAGTACCCCGGCGAGTACCAGACCAGCGGAAACCGGGAGCGCTTCAACCTCGAGGAGTTGGCCGAACGCCCCGAGGGAACCTCCCCGAGCGGCGGCGCGGGAAACTTCTGGTCGTACATCGACGTGCGCGATCTCGCGTCGATGGTTTCGGCGGCGTTGGACGCCGACATCGAGGGCCACGACGCGTACCTCTGCCACGCCGCGGAGAACTATCTCGGTATCGAGACCGAACGACTCATCGACGCGCTCTTCGACGACGCACCGCCTTCTGACCTCGAGGGGGACGCAGCCGCGTTCACCACCGCAAAGGCCGAACGCGACCTTGGCTGGACACCCGAACACACCTGGCGCGAGGCCGAAGACGAAGCCGTCGAGGGACCGGATTTCGAGTAGCGCGTCGAACGGGCGGTCAGGCGGTGAACGAAAGAGATAGCTTTTAGCGGTCTCGAAGACGGCGAGTATACGCTGGCACTTCGCACGAATCCGCTCCAGTTGCTCCTGCTCGGTATCGGGACGGTGCTCGCCCGTCTCGGGATCATCTCGCTCGAGCGGGCGCGCGAAACGACGCCGAGATGGGAGCTGGATTCAACGACCCACCGTGCGTGTTCGGGATGTTCCGCCAGTCGACGCCCTTCGCAGAAGAAGAGCGCAGAGACCTCGACCGTCTCGAGCACGTTAAGCTTCTCGGAGAGCTCCCCCGACGGGACGTCGTCTATCGTGAGGTGCGCTGGCATAGTGCCAATCTACTCTCCGGATTGTCACACTCCTCGGTAAAACTACCGCGTCACCATTGGTGAGACGGTTGACAACGTTTATAGCGCTACGATAACACCTCACAGCCAATGGACGATCGATCCAAGACGCCGACGTACCGCCGGGAGTCGGCACCGACGTCGGAGCGCGTAGCGGACTTGCTCGAGCGAATGACGCTCGCCGAAAAGGCGGGCCAGGTGACGGGGACCTGGGGCGGGAGTTTCAGGGAGGACCTCGATGTTGAGGACCTCGTCGAGACCGTCGCTCAAGACGGGGTCGGCGCCGTCGCGCCGTTCGGCTGGGCCGGGTCGCTCACCAGCGATCCGACCGAGTCGGCGCGGATCGCCAATCGCCTCCAGCGCGTCGCCGTCGAGGAGAGTCGACTCGGCATCCCGCTGCTGTTGAACGTCGACGCGGTCCACGGCCACGCCTACATCACCGGTGCGACGTCGTTTCCGAACGGACTCGGGGCAGCCGCGACGTGGGACCCGGAGCTGCTCGAGGACAGCGCCGCGATCACCGCCCGAGAAATCCGCGCGACCGGCGCTCACCAGAACTACGGCCCGACCGTCGACGTCGGTCGCGAGCCGCGCTGGGGGAGAGTGTTCGAGACGTTCGGCGAGAGCCCGCACCTCGTCGGCGAACTAGCCGCCGCGAAAGTCCGGGGATACCGCGGTGACGGGATCGGCGATCCCGAGGGCGTGCTTGCGACCCTCAAACACTTCCCCGCCTACGGGGAGCCCGAACGCGGCGAGGACGCGTCGCCGGTCGACATCTCCGAATACAAACTCCGGAACACGTTCCTCCCGGCGTTCGAACGGGCGCTCGCCGCCGGCGCGGACTCCGTGATGCCGTCGTACAACTCGATCAACGGCGAACCCTCCCACGGGTCGGCCGCCGCCCTCACGGACCTCCTCCGCGACGACCTCGGCTTCGAGGGCCACGTCGTCTCGGACTGGGACGGGATCCGCCACCTCCACGAGGATCACCGAACGGCTCGCGACCACGCCGACGGCGTGCGACAGGCCCGCGAGGCCGGCGTCGACGTCGCGTCGGTCGGTCACGTCGACCACGCGGACCGCGTCGTGAAACTCGTCGAATCCGGGCGGCTCAAAGAATCTGTCGTCGACGCGAGCGTAAAACGGGTGCTCCGCGCCAAGTTCGAACTCGGACTGTTCGAGGACCCGTACGTCGATGGGGAGGCAGTAACGGAGACGCTCGGCTCGGAGCACCACCGCGAGACAGCGCGTGAGGTCGCCAGCGAGTCGATGACGCTGCTGAAAAACGAGGGAGTCCTCCCGCTCGAGGGCGACGAGGACGTCTTCGTCGGCGGGCCGAACGCCGACGACATGGTCCACCAGCTCGGCGGCTGGTCGGTCAGTCGCGATGATGGGCTGCCAGGGGCGACGATCCGCGATGCGATCGCCGCGGGCACCGACGGCACCGTGACCCACGCAGCGGGGACGACGCTCAACGAACCGGTCGATATCGACGCGGCGGTCGAGAAGGCGGCGGACGCCGACGTCGCCGTGCTCGCGCTCGGCGAGGGCTGGTACCTTCACGAGTTCGGCCCGCAGGCCGAGGCGGGCGTCGAGACCGGGGAGTGGCCGACGCGGGGCGACCTCCGGCTGTCGGACGCCCAGCGCGAACTCGTCCGGCGGGTTCACGAGACCGGGACGCCCGTCGTCGGCGTGCTCGTGACCGGCCGACCGCTGATCGTCGACTGGATGGCCGAGCACGTCCCGGCGATCCTCATGGCGTACTTCCCCGGAACGGAGGGAGGAGTCGCCGTCTCGGACACGCTGTTCGGTGAGAACGACCCGAGCGGTCGGCTCCCGATCTCCGTGCCGAAATCGCACGGCGACCTGCCCCAACACCACGACGCGCTCGCTCATCCGACGCCGATCGGCGCAGGCGAACACCCCGACTCCTCCGATCCGCTATTCCCGTTCGGCCACGGGTTGAGTTACACCGAGTTCAACGTCGACGACGTCGAGGTCGCGGACGGTCCGGGTACCGCGTCCGACGACGACGAACCGGCGGCGACGGTCAGCGTCACCCTCTCGAACGTCGGGGACCGCCCCGGAACGGAGACCGTAGACGTGTACGCGACACAGACGCACGCCTCGCGTGTGAGGCCCGAACGCTCGCTTGTCGGGTTCGAACGGACCGAACTGGATGCAGGAGAGTCGGCGTCGGTCGACATCGAGGTCGATCCGTCCGCGCTCGGCTACTTCGTTCCCGCCCGGGGACACGTCCTGGAAGCGGGAGAGTACCGATTTCAGGTCGGCGAGAGAACGGAGATAACTACCGTCAGCGGCGACGACTGAACGGCCGACCCGTGAAGGTGAAAGAAATCTGCTGCGCACGCGAATCGGCGTGATCAGCCGCTGGACGACACTCGATGATACGCACCCACGTGTTCCACGAGCGGGTTCCTGTTATCTAATACTGAACGAAGGGGTCAATTGTCACACACTTCCGGCGAGAAATTCGATTCTACGCTTGTGATTCCGAAGTGGTGGCTGAATATTGTTTCACTGAAATTACCGCCTGTCACGCGCCGACCTCGGGAGATTCTTCGCTGAACAGTCTCGATCCGAGCGGGTATCAGGGTATCGTCCCGACCAGTGGTGTTCAGCAATCACGGACGAGAATTTTGGTGGCTCGAGACTGCGGAACCGACCACCCGTGTCCAGCGCGGCTTGCTGTAGCGCGTGAGGATATCTGTCACTGATGTGCGCCATTCGCGTCTCAGCGGCAGTGAGCGTTTGTTCTCTATAGGCGAACACATAAAGGACGATAGAAACAATCATTTGTCTTTCTATCGAGCGATTGATGCGGTCTTTGATGGTTGTAGTCATGCACAAACTGATCAATCCACTTACGGGCACTCCGCCGACTGCCCACTCACGAGTTTTGGAAACGGTCAACGCGCATTTTGAAGGTGTGAAACCAGTTTTCGATCAGGTTTCGATCGGTATAGTCAATCCGACCGTTCAGTCCTAACCGAGCAAAGGCAGTCCGATAGCCAAATTGCTCGACGAGAAACACTGCTTCGGAGAGATCGTGTTTCTCGCGGAGTCCATACAGGAACGCAGCTGCCGGATCAGTGCCGTGGCGGCTGCATAACTGGGCGTCAAGACTCAACTTTGTATCGAGATCTATTGCAGCGTACAAGCAAGACCGTTCGCCGTTGATCTTGACAGCGGTCTCGTCAACCGCGACCCGCATCGGCTTCGCCGTCCTCAGAACGCAACGCGTTCTGATGGGCCACACGAGAGCTCTGCTCTCGTGGACGTCGGCAGGTCTGAGACGCTGTCAGCCAGCCGAGGTACCCAATTTCAAACCACCCCATGAGAGCGTCCGACGCCTAATTCAGCGGGAATCGTCGTTGTCTCTTGAAGCAAACAACCGGTCTGATGGAGGCGGACGGCGAACCCCGTGATGGGCGTCGCCGTCCGTTCGTTCTCCCAAGCTTCCTCTAAATCCGCATCGTAGCTCTTGCTGAGCAGGTCTGCGAGCATTACTCTAGAGTAACTCAGCGGCCTGCTCAGGTCTCAAACTGGCTCAACTAAACAGTGCCTCGTAACACCTCTATCTATCGTTTCCATTGCGCCTATTGTAACCACTGCAAAATATTAACCTATTGTAGCTATTGTAGCTATTCTACCTATTGAAGCTGTCACCCGCCGCATTCGGTGTACCGACGACGGTACGAACGGTTCCGGTTTCCACTCCCACCAACCGACCGCCGACACGTGAAAATCAGCCTGGAACCGAATCCGCCGTTACTGGGCCGCCGACGCCGAGTCGATCTCCGTGATTACGCCGTGATCCACTTCGACGGCCTGTGCGTCCTCGTCGAGCAGCGCCACGACGAGATACGGCACGTAGGACTCGAAGTAGTCGACGAGCATCGCGATCCGCTCGGAATCGATCGCCTCGAGCGAGTCCAGAACCATGAACGGCACCGTCTCGTAGACGTCGTGGACGAGGTAGCCTGCGAGGGCGAAGACGAGCCCCGTTACTTCTCGCTCGCTCTCGCTGAGGTGGTCGATCGTGTCCTCGTAGGCCGCGCCGTCGTCGGTGCTGCGGACGATCTTGAGATCGAACGACGAGCGCGAAACCTTCCGTCGTCCCTCGCGAACTTCCCGGGTGGTCCGATCGATCCAGATCCGATCGAGGTTACCGTACTCGAGCACCTCGAGGAGGTTCTCCATGTGCTCGTTGAAGGCCTCGACCGCGTCGGCCTCGATCTGATCGATCCGCGTGCGTAGATCGGTCAGTTCGTCGGTGATGTCGTCGCGACGGGCCTGGAGCGTCTCTCGCTCGTCAAGGCGCTCCTCGATCGACGCCATTTGATCGTCCAGATCGTCGCGCTCGCGTTCCTTCCGCTCCAGTTTGAACTCGAGCTGATTGACCTCCTTGTGCTGGTCGAGGACCCCGCTGTAGTCGTCGGTCTCGAGGTCGTCGATCGTAGCCTCGAGGTCGTCGACCTCGTCGGTGAGCTCCTCGCGGTCGGCCGTCGACGCTTCGATGCGTTCGCGTCGCCGCTCGATCTCGTCGTCGATCGAATCGAGGCGTCGCTGCGTCTGGCGGTACTCGGTGCGGTTCTCGTTGATCGTGGATAGCGTTTCCCGTTTCTCGTCGAGTTCGGCGCTGATCCCCGATCGTTCCTCGAGTCGGTCCTGGCGCGCGGTTCGAAGCTGCTCGATCGTCGTTTCGATCTGGTCGCGAGCGACCGACGAGCCGCAGGTCCAGCAGGTGACCGTCTCCGAGTCGGCGAGTAACTCGTCCGTCACTGGGCCGTCGTCCCCTTCGGCGTCCGGAAGCACCGACTCCTGCTCGTCGAGAAGCTGCTCGTTAAACTGGATCGTGCTCTGGAGCTGCGAGATTTCGTCCGAGAGCGTCGCCTTCTCGTCCTGGAGCGTCTCGATCTCGGCCTCGAGTCGGCTGATTTCGGACTCGTCGCCGGTCGAGAGCGAGTCGAGGCGCTCCTCGACCTCCTCGCGCTCCTCCTCGAGCGCGTCGATGCTCTCGCGTTCGGTTTCGATCCGGTCTCGGACGCGTTCGAGATCGGAGCGAGTCTCGCGGAGTTCCTCGAGTTTCGCTTCGAGTTCGGACTGCTCTTCCCGTCGTTCGTCGACGTCGACGTTGGTCTCTTCGAGCTCCGCCTGTGCGTCCTCGAGTTCGTCCTCGAGCGTCTCGATCTCGTCGGTCACTCGCGTTCGCTTTGCTTCGAGGTCGGGCAGCTTGCCTTCGAGTTCGTCCAGCTCCGCGAGCTGGTCGTCGATCTCCTGCTTCCGTCGCTGACACTGCTCGATTTCGGCGTTGATCGCGTCGGTATCGACCGGGCGCATGATCAGTTCGCGGAGATCGTCGCCGCGAGCGACGGCGCGTCGCGCCTCGTTCGATTCGAGCAGGAACGCAAAGAGGTCCGCGAGCTCGGGGTCGTCGAGGTAGGGTTCGCCGTCGGTGACGATGGTTCCGTTTCGCCGCTGCAGCGTTCGTCGGTAGGTTTCGTCACCGAGCTCGAGCTCCGCGCGCCCCTCTTGTGCGTCGGCCTTGAGACTGACTTGATCGCTCCCCAGTGCGGCCATGATCGCCTGTAACAGCGATGTCCGATTGGTCGCGTTTCGTCCCGAAAGCACTGTCGCCCCTCGCTGAAACGCGACCTCCGTCTCGTCGATACCGCCGATATTGTCGACGGAGAGCGTCGCTCGCTCTGGAGTATCACGTTCCGTCCTGTCAAGTTCACTTTTCATATCACCGCGTTCTCGCTCTTAGCAAAAATAAGTTACCCCTTCCACGAGCGTCGAACCCATCGGAAATCGCCGGAGTAAATCCCAGTTATCAGGTGTCATCCGCGGTTGCATCCTGACAGTCGCAGGATCGTTCGTCTAACAGCGTCCGAATCGGATACTCCTGTAAGCAGTCCTCGCACGTCACGGTCACGGAGACGGTCACGTTGAACTTGCCGAGATCGAGGATCCCGTTTCGCTCGAGTTGGGCGATCGTATCCGACGTCACCGCCTCGGTTCTGTTCTGCAGTGCGCCGAGTTTATCGGCGCTCCGTTCCACTCGTTCGTCGTCGCTCGGCGTCTCGAGCGTCGCAGCCAGACAGTCCGTCAGGTGGTTGTAAACCGTCTGGTGGGAGACGAAGTTCGACTCGACGTCGTCGATCGGGACGCCGTCGCGCTCGAGTTCGTTTCGCGTCTGTACCTGCGTCCCGCTACTGACGTCGTCGTCGGTCAACAGCCGGTAGGTGTTTTCGATCTCCCCGTCTTTGAGGAGGACGTTCGCGTCCTCGAGTGCGGTCTCGAGGACGCGCTGGTTCACGTAGGTCGCGAGCTGGCGCGTGCTCATCTTCTCGTCCCGCTCGCCGGTCCAGTACCCAACCAGTTGATCGTCGAGCCCCTGGAGCCCGTACTCGTCGGCGACGCGTCCGAGCTTGCATCCACACGAGGTCTCTGAGTCGGACGACTGGGTGCGTTCGGTCACTAACTGAGGGTACCAACTAGTGGCTAAAAAACATTTGGGTCTCGAACGGATTTACGGAGGTATGAATGTAATCAATGTACCCGGCCGCTCCGCATTTACAGCTCAACGGTGTCTCGTGACATACATATATTAAAACTGCCATTATACTCATTCCGGTGGTCCAATCGACCGCCGAACTTCGTGGCGAATCGATCTCGAGATTCACGCGAAGCCGTTGGTTTCAGTATCGCTGACGATATCACTGTCCGGCTATAGTGCCGTCTATAACCGATAGTGGGAGTGTTTTCACGGTTGATCGCGTCTTCCCGCGGTCCCTTCATGCAATACCTGTTTATGTGGAGTACGAGTAGTTCGATACGACGAGTCTAGGATCTTCAAACGTGTCTGTGTTCATATTAATTCACGAACGTCCTCTTTTACAGATATTTTCCGCGGGAGTAATCTATCGATGGCGTACTCACCACACCGACTCGTCTCGACCGACCCTTCGGTCGTCGCCTTTCGAAATGATTTCCAGAGTGAAACCTCGAGCGGCTAGGTGTCGGTTATCCATCTTCGCCGACATCTCGCATCTCTATGATCTCTCCGATCAATTTCAAACTCGAACGAAGCCCCGACTGGCGTTCGATATCCGGCGAGACCGGATGCAATTGATTCGGTGGGAACGAGGACGATTCGTCAGGGTGTATCCGCTCGTTGGGCTCCGGTCGAGGGTGCCCGTTCCTGTCCACCTGCGATCCAGTACTGATACCGGCGCGGTCGGACACAGGGTGAAAGTGGAGCAAACTCCGAATCGGCGATACCGGATGTCAGTCCGAGCATCGACGTCGTCGGAAGCGGACGTCGTTGCGACCACGGCACGACTATAACCGATTTCACGACCCGAATTTCGAGCCGTGTGTCGGAACGACGGACGGAATGGGTGACGAGTGGAATCGCGGATACCAGCACCTGAGTTGTCGACGGGAATTTCGAGTGGACCCCGATCAGGAGCGAGACGGACGCGGGCCTCACCGTGATCGGTGAGTCCTACCGCGGCGGCGTCCCCGAACTCGTCGAGTACACCGAGCGGTTCCTGACCGGCGAAAATCCGTTCGACGCCGAGGAACTTGCTCGTCTACTCGCCCAGAAGATGTCCGGCCATGGCGGAACGGCGGATACGGTCGTTACCGCCGTCTTCGGGATCGAGAACGCACTCCGGACGCGGCCGTAAAACGTCTGTGACTGCCACGCCAGCGCGGCGTACGCCGTCGAAGACGGCTCCAGGGGTCCCGGAGAAGCCGAGGCTCGGTGTTGCACTGGGTATAGACGTCGTCGAGGGGCACGTCTCGAGGGGACGACTACCTTCTAGGACCGACGCGACTTCGTCAAAAACTGTCACTTCGTCCGTCGTCCCGTTCGACACACTCATACGGAGAGCTACCGTCGAGGGCCGTGTGCTACCGAGCGGGCGTCATCGTTCCTACTGAAGGTCTTCGAACGCTGCCACACCGGCGCTGGCGACCGCTATGTCTTCTTCGACGGCCCCACCGCTGCACCCGACTGCACCGACGACCTCGCCGTCGTACTCGAGCGGAATGCCGCCACCGAAGGTAACGACGCGGTTGTCGTCCGTCGACTGGAGACCGTAGACGTCGCCGCCGGGCTCTGAGCCCTCCTTCAGCGCTTCGGTCGGCTTTTTCACGGCTGCGGCGGTGTAGGCCTTGTCTCGAGCGATGCTCGCCGCGACTAGTTTCGCGCCGTCCATTCGACGGAACGCGACCAGATTCCCTTCGTTGTTCGTGACCGCGAGATTCATCGAGACGCCGAGATCGGCTGCCTTCGACTCCGCAGCATCCAGAATCTCCGTTGCATCGTCTAACGAAACCGTCTGTGCTGTCTGCATACATGGCTAGCGTGTTCGATGTACAATAAATACGCTTTGGTACCTACCGACGTTACCTCGTCCGTTGTATCACGGGGTCGCATCTCGTCTCAGTACCGCCGTGGAAACGAGTACGAACCCTCGTTCGCTCTTCCCGGATAATTAGCCGCTCGGTCGTCTTTACGCGACTGTTCCAACAAACCAACATCGATCGGCAGTTTCGACGTTCTCCGGTCAGGTCGTCCCGCTCGTAACCCTAGCTTTTTTAGCTCATACTGCGTTGGCCCGGTAATGCTCCACGCCAAGGGTTCACTCTGTACAATCGATGTCGGAAATCAGTCTGCGACGACGGAGAACATCGAGGACGAACTGTCCGAGTTCATCGGCGGCCGCGGGGTTGCAACCGCGCTCGCCCACGACCGAATCCCGTTCGATGCCGATCCGTACGGTGACGAGAACCGACTCTACTTCTCGACCGGCCCGCTCCAGCAGTCCCAGATGAGCTTCACCGGTCGGATGAACTGTACCGCGCTCTCGCCGTTGACCGACGGCGTCGCCTCGGCCAACGCCGGCGGCTACCTCTCGCGGAACTTCGTCGGCACCGGCCACAGCGTCGTCGAACTCACCGGCACGAGCGACGAACTGCTGGCCGTCCACGTCACCGACGAGGGCGTCGAGTTCGAGGAAGTGCCCGAACTCGAGCAGGCGACCGTCCGCGAGGTGACCGCGGTGATGAACGAACGCCACGGCCTCGAAAGCGAGAATCTCGCGACGATCGGGCCGGCAGGCGAGAACGGTGTTCGGTTCGCGTGCGTGATGACCTACGACAGCCGAGCGTTCGGACGCGGCGGCCTCGGGGCGGTTATGGGGGCGAAAAACGTCAAGTGCGTCACGTTCCAGGGCGACTCCGCTCCCGATGTCGAGGTGCCGGCCGAGGACGTCCAGTCGTCGGTCCATCGGGAGGCCGCGACGAGCGATCACATCATGCGCCGGCAGGGGACGACCAACTCGATCGAGTTCATCAACGACAACTTCTCGTTCCCGACGCGGTACTTCTCCGAGCGGTCGTTCGAGGACATCGAGAACATCGGCGGCGACGCCGTCGAGTCGAAAAAGTACAAGAAGGCCTCCTGTTCGGTCTGTGCCTTCGCCTGTAAGCTTCCGACGAAAGACGAAGCGAGCGGCGTCGAGACCGAAGGGCCCGAACTCGAGACGGTCTTCTCGTTCGGATCGAACTGCGGCGTCGGCGACATCGTCGACATCATGCAGTCGAACGAACTGTGTGACCGGTACGGAATGGACACGATCTCCTGTGGGAACGTCGTCGCGGCGTACCTCGCCGGCAACGAGGAGTTCGGGAACGCCGAACTCGTCCACGACCTCGTCGAGAAGATCGCGTTCCGCGAGGACGAGGGCGACCTGCTGGCGGAGGGCGTCGCCCGGAGCCACGAGGAACTCGGCGTCGAGAACTTCTCGGTCAAGGGTATGGAGTTCGCCGCTCACGACGGCCGCGCGCTCCACGGGCAGGGACTCTCCTACGCCGTCGCGAACCGCGGCGGTGACCACATGTACTCGACGACGCTCGCCGACGAGTACGGCGGCGACGTCGACCCCGAGGGGACGGCCGGCAAGGCAGAACTCGTGATCGAAAACGAGAACCGCAACGCGCTCCGTGACAGCGGCGTCATCTGCCAGTTCGGCGTCGGTCGCGCGGTCGAAGCCGACCGGTTCGAAGCACTGTTCGACGCCGACTACGACGACCTTCTCGAGGTCGGCGCTCGCGTCGTCACCCTCGAGCGTCACTTCCGGAATCAGCGCGGGTACGACGGCGACGAGGACCGACTGCCCTACGACCTGCCCGACCTGCAGTCATCGATCGGCGAGTACTACGAACTGCGCGGCTGGAACGACGACGGAACCGTCTCGCCGGAGACGGCGTCGGAGTTCGCACAGGCCGACTGAGAACGCGTCTGTGCCGCGCTGAGCGGTACTATCTCACTTTTCGCGCAGTGTATCGCATATCGTAGGTGAGCGCAGCCGGCGGGAAGAACATCGCGAGACCGCGTCAACCGCCTTCGGCCGGCGGCGACGCACTGAGTTCGTCGCCATCTTCGACGGGTGTCTCGACACCGTCCTCGAAGGCGACGTTGCGGCCGTTTTGCATCACGCTGACCGAGCCGCTGAACTCGTCGCCGTCGAACAGTAGGTCTCGAATTTCTGGGTAGTCGTCCGCGAGGTCGTCGAAGACCTCACCGACGGTCGCGTCGGTCGACACCTCACGCTCGATTGTCTTGTCGCCAACCGCGTCCCGAAGCGGGCCGTAGAGGGTGCAGCTCACGTGCATACCACCCGATTCGTCGCGGGTCCCCTTGAAAGTCGCTATTCCGGCGGCGAGTCCCACTCCTCGCCGTTGTCTTGTGGCTCGTAGCCGATCGTCTCGCGAGCGTTCTCGATACTGTACCAGCGCCGATCGTTATCGCTCACGCCGCTGAAGATCTCGAAGCTCTCCTCGTCGGACTGCAGACAGCGGTCGATCATGTGGGCAAAGTCCCGTCGGGACTGCCACATTCCTTTCGTTCGAGCGACGACCTCCTCGTACTCGTCGCTGTCGCGCTCGTAGTCGCCGCGATTGACGTCGCGCTCGGCGTCGCCGTAGGGGTGGTCGTACTCCGCCCACCGCACGACGCAGATTCGGATCGCGTGCGCTCGTTTCGGATACTCGTAGTTCTCGACGTAGTACCGACAGAGATCCTCTCCGAAGCTCTTCGAGACGCCGTAGTACGAGTCCGGCCGAACGGGATCCTCGTGGGAGAGTCGGAAGGGAACGTCGGTGCCGTAGTAGAGATCGGGGGCGTTCTCGATCTCGTACATTCCCATCACGTGGTTCGACGAGGCGAAGACCACTGTCTCGAGTTCGTGTTCGCGGGCGGCCTCGAGCGCGTTCAGCATCCCGATGATGTTGGGCTGGTGGACGTCGTCCCACGTGCCGTCCGTGAAGGGGTAGCCGGCGAGGTGGATCATCGCGTCCTGGTCGGTTGCCGCGTCGCGAACGGCACGGGCGTCCCCGACGTCCGCAACGACGGTCTCGTGGTCGCCGTACTCGCCGCTCGTGTCGGGTTCGTCGCGATCGAGATAGGTGAACTCGTATGCCGAATCGTCGTGTAGGTGATCGATGATGGCGGTTCCACACCGGCCGTACGCACCGGTCAACAGGACGTTCATAGCTAGCGATTACTGCCTCGCGCTCATAATCGTTTGGTTAGCGGACCGCGTCGCGCCGATGACGCATCGTGAGTCGACACCGGTGATGTGTGCAGGGTTGCGGGTGTCGTAAGCGACGACGGCGATGCGTCATCGACGCGGTGGTCCAGGAGGTTGGCCCGGCACGATTGGATTTGTGGTGCCGATTCAATCTCCGGTAGTAGGTGGTATCGCCAGGCATCTAACAACATACCGGGTAGTTGGTGCAATCTCTGGAGATGCACTGGCATACGAACGATTGGTAGCAGGTACCATAGCTGTTTCGCTCCGAAACTGACTCGTTCAGTCGAAAAGCTCGCCAGCACTCGAGAAATCTAGCCCGTGGCTAGAACTGCGCCGCGGCGAGCAGGAAGAAGCCCTGACCGTACGACGTCGACGTCAGCGGCGCGCCCGGTCCGCCCGGGGGGCCGGCGACGCGGCGAACGGCGCCGTCGTCGTCGACGAGACCGCGAGCGACGTCCATCGCGTCCTGTGCCGCCTGCTCGTACGTCTCGTCGGAAACGATGCCCATCTCGAGGGCCCGCTTGAACGCGTAGGTGTACATGAGCGTCCCCGAACTCTCGAGCGGCGTGTGCGGATCGTCGACGAGGTTGTACCACATGCCGCTGTCGTCCTGTCGCTCGACGATGGCCGAAGCGACGTCGCGGAAGATCTCGATCAGTTGGTCGCGGTCATCGTGGTCCTCAGGGAGGTGTTCTAAGACGTCGACGATCGCCGCCTGCGCCCAGCCGTTACCGCGAGCCCAGAACGTGCTCTGGGGATAGCTGTTCGGCTGTTCGTGCCAGATGTGGCGGAAGAGACCGGTGTGTGGGTCCTGGAGATGTTTCGCGTGGACGATAAGCTGTCTGGCGGCCTCGTCGAACGCCTCGGGTTCGTCGGCGGCGGCGCCGTAGCGGGCGAAGAACGGACACATCATGTAGACCGAGTCGATCCACAGCCCTTTCACACCCGATAGTTCGGGCACGTGGTGGGGGATGCCGCCGTCTTCGGTCCGGGTGACCGACTGGAGGTTCTCGTACTCGCCGCGAGCGGCCTCGAGGTACCGGTCCTCGCCGGTTCGGACGTAGAAGTCGAGGACGCCGTGGCCGATCGACGTGGTGTTGTTCGTGTTCATCGCCTTGCGCTCGTCGATGTGCCAGTGGGCGTCGTACTCTTTGCCGTGCTGGAACACCTCGATCGGGTAGCTCGGCCCGTAGGAGAGTTGGCCGTTACTGTCCTGGGTCTCGACCGCGCGGTCGACGAGGTCTCTTGCGGCGTCGACGAACTCCTCGCGTTCGGTCGCGAGTAACCCGTTGATCGCGACGCCTTTCTGCCAGACTTCGTTCTCCATGTCGCGAGCGACGGTGTACGCTGCAACGTCCGCCATGGTCTCTTCGAGGGACGTACTCATGTGACGTTGACTAGTAGTTCGCCGGATTCGGTATAAACCTTGTTGGACGATCCGAACACCCTCAGCCGCCGAGTTCCGATTGCAAACGGCACCGACGAAAATCCCCGAACGGACGACAAAAGCGAGTGGCGATAGCTTTATCTGCCGTCTGGGCCATTCCGAACCATGGCGTACGCCAAGCTACAGGACGGTCTACGAGACGTTGCAGTCGGTTTGTTGACACCGTTCGACGACGACGGCGGAATCGAACACGAGAAGCTCGCTGCGAACGCCGAGGACCTCGCGAGCACGGGCGTGAATACCTTCCTCGCGTGTGCGAACATCAGCGAGTACCACTCGCTGTCCCAGCAGGAACGAATCGACGTCACCGAGACGAGCGTCGATGCGCTTCCCGACGACGCCTGCGTGTTGGCCGGCGTCGGCGGCAGCACGAAGGGGGCCGAGGAACTCATCGACGCCTACGACGAGATCGGCGTCGACGCGATGATGATCATGCCGCCGGACCACACCTACCTCCACGAGCAGGGATTACTCGAGTACTTCCGAGCACTTGCGGCGGCGACAGACACCGGCATCGTTCCCTACATTCGCGGGTTCGATCCGTCGGTAGCGTTTCTGGCGGACCTCACCGAGATCGAGGGCGTCGTCGGGATCAAGTACGCGCTCGAGGACCCGGTCAAACTCGGCGAAGCGGTCGTCGCCGGCGACGACGACGTCGTCTGGGTCGACGGCCTCGCGGAGCCGTACGCGGTCTCGTTTTGGGCACAGGGTGCCGAAGGGTTCACCGCGGGCGTGACGAACTTCGAACCGCGACTCGGCCGTGCCCTGCTGTCGGCGCTGCGTGAGGGCGACTGGGAGCGGGCCCGCGCGCTCCAGAGCGCAGCCGTCCCGTACCAGCAGTTCCGCGGCCAGACGGGCGCGAACAACACGCTCGCGGGCGCGATCAGCGTCCCTGCGGTGAAGTACGGCCTCGAACTCGCCGGCTACAACGGTGGGAACGTCCGCGAGCCGATCGTCGGGCTCACTGAGGCCGACGAGAAACAGGCGGAGACGCTCTACGAGCAGCTTCAGGACGATCTCGAGCGACTGCTCTGAGGTCGGCGCGCTATTCGCGGTTCCAGCGTCCGTTCGGGCTTCCCGACCGCATTTCGACGCTCGTCCGTCCACACCGGATAGCGTCGCGGTCGTCGACCGGTGGGTCGGAGTCTCTACGGTATCGGTACCGATACCCAACACCGGGTCAGCAGTCTCTGTCCGGTGTGACCGATACTGACGAACGCGTATTCGAACTATCAATTACACACGTACTACCGTAAATATCTGATCCCAAAATCTGTAATTTCCGCTCGAGAGGGTCCGAAACGGTAGTCAGTAACCGATCGCTCGTTCAGACCGCATCCGTTCGCTCACACCGGACACCTGTGTGTCAGCGCGTGACGCGATCGAGATCGAGGCGACGAGAGACGCGGCTGCGCGTGCGGCAACTCGAGCGCTATCGCTCGGAGTACGGACGACGAGAACGGGCGGTGGCGACCGCGTGCGGTACGGTCCGGCCGGACGAGTCAGATCATGCGATACACTTCGTCCATCCACCTGTCGGAGTCGTCGTCGACGGTAATGCCGTCCATCTCTTCGGCCCACCGAGCCTGCGCGTCGCTCGAGTCCATGACCTCCTCGATGGCCGCTGGATCCTCGAGTTCCAGAAAGCCGAAGACGTGGCCGTCCTGTTCGAAGACGCTGTAGGTCTCGAGGCCGGCGTCGGAGTCGAGGTAGGCCTCCTCGAGCCAGTCGGGGACGTTCTCGTGTGCCTCGCGGTACTCGTCGCGCTTTCCGTCGGCTATCTGCAGGTGGAATGCGATTCGGGCCATGCGTTCTGAGACTCGACTGACTCACTCATAGCTATTACGCAGTCCTCGTCGCGCTCGAGTGCCCCTCGTTCGACGAGTCGGCCATCCCCTCTCACTCGAGTCGATACGCGTCGACGACCGACTCGTCGACATCGACGCCGAGTCCGGGGCCCTGTGGAACGGCGAGTCGGCCGCCGGTGGGATCGAGCGGCGACTCGAGTAACTCGTCGCGCAGCGGGTTCTCGCTGCGGTCGAACTCGAACAGGACGGGATCGGGAGCCGTTCCCTCGGCGTGGGGGTACGACGAGAGGCTCGCCGCGAACTGGAGTGCAGCGGCCGTGCCGACGGCGCTGTTCCAGACGTGGGGCCGAACGACGGCGTTCGCCGTCGTCGCCAGTTTCGCGACGAACCGGGCCTCGGCGAAGCCGCCACACCGGCCGAGGTTCGGCTGGATCACGTCGACTAAACCCTCCTCGAGCAGTCGCGTGAACTCGAAGCGACCGTAGTGTGCTTCGCCAGCCGCGAGCGGCACGTCGATCCGATCTCGGATCTCGCGGTAGCCCGAGAGGTTCTCCGGCGGAACCGGCTCTTCGACCCACGTGAGTTCGTAGGACTCGAGGTCACGGATCGACGCGATCGCCTGTCGCGGCGTGTAGTTGCCGTTGTAGTCGACCATCAGGTGAGCGTCGTCGCCCAGGATCTCTCGAGCGATTTCGACGCGTTCGCGGTCGTCCTCTCGGCCGTGACCGATCTTGATTTTCGCCGCGGTGAACCCCTCGTCGGCGGCCTCGTGCATCGGCTTGGCCGGATCCTGCCCCCACTCGGTGAGATACATCGTGGAAGCGTAGGGGACGACCGACTCGACCTGCTGCCCGCCGAGCAGTTCGTGGACCGGCTTTCCGAGCGCCTTGCCACGAAGGTCCCACATCGCGACTTCGACGCCCGAGAGCGCGGACTGAGTCAGCGCCTCTCGAGCCGCGTGATAGCCGCCGATATCGCCGGTGTAGACGCGGTCGGCCAGCGACTCGGCGGCGATCGGCGAACTGCCGAGCACTGCGTCGGCGAATGCGTCCTCGATCAGCGCCGCGACGGCCCGCGGCGAGGCGAACGCCTCGCCCCAGCCGACGGTTCCGTCGTCGGTCTCGAGGCGGACGAGCGTCGTCGTCCGCGAGTCGGTCATGCCGCGTGCGCCGCCGAACGCGCGGCCGTCTTCCAGCTCGTGGGCTAGCGGAATAGCTGTTATCTCGGTGATTTCCATGGCACAGGTAATCATCTCGGGACGGTACCAAATACCTGTTCCCGGGTCGCGGCGGCAGTCCGTCCGTCCGCGCAAACACGCGTCGACTTCGGTGATGACAACCGACAGTGACGAAAACAGCGTGGTGGACTACTGGAACTGCGGCATGACTTCGTCGGCGAACAGCTCCATCCCGCCGGTGTCGGGGAAGTCGACGAACCAACCCTGGAACTTGGTGACGCCGGCCTCGATCCGGCGCTCGATCGCCTCGGCGCACTCCTCGGGCGTCCCCATGACGAAGTAGTCGCGAGCGTCGTCTGCAGTCTCGATGTCGGCCTGATCGACGTACTCCTCTTCGAATTGAATGGGGAGGATCAGATCGAGCAGTTCCTCGAGTTTCTCCTCGTCGCGCGTACAGAGGACGTGGCCATCCCAGGAGTACTCGATCTCGTCGGGATCGCGACCGACCGTCTCGCAGTGGTCCTCGATGACGCCGATCTTGTGCGCTAAGGTCTCCGGCGTGCCGTTGAACACGTCGGTGTTCCAGACGTCGGCATGCTTTGCGACGAGTTTGAGCGTCACCTCCTCGCCCTGTCCACCGACGAGGATCGGTGGATGAGGCTCCTGAACCGGCCCGGGATCACAGTACGCCTCGTTGATCTCATAGCGATCGCCCGAAAAGGAGGCGCCCTCGCCGGCGTCGGTGTCCCACATCGCCTTCAGCAGCCGGATACTCTCGTCTAAGCGCATCAGGCGCTCGAACCCGTCGCGGTACTCCCAGCCGTAGGCCTCGTACTCAGGTTCGTGCCAGCCGGCGCCGAGACCGAGCTCGAGTCGGCCGTCGGAGATCACGTCGAGCGTCGCGGCCATCTTCGCGACCAGCGCGGGGTTGCGGTAGTCGTTACAGAGAACAAGCGAGCCGAGGTTGATCTCTTCGGTGAGACCAGCCAGCGCCGACAGCAGCGTCCAGCACTCGTACTCGGCATTGTCGCGGCCGAGCATGAGGTGGTCGGGCGCCCACGCGGCGTCGAAACCGAGTGCCTCGGCTTTCAGGACGCCGCCTTTCGTCGTCTCCCAGTCGAGTTTCTCGTAGCATGGCGTATCGCGGTGGATCGGCTCGTCGTCACCCTCATCGGGAGCGCCCGCGAACACCGGCACGTTGTACTCGAATGTAACGTCAGTCATGGGTTACTCGACGGCGAAGTGTTCGAGGGCCTCGCGGTTCAACTGGGTGCTGACACCGGCTTCCTCGGGAAGTGGAATCGACCCGTCTTCGGGCGAGGGTGGGTTCTCGAAGATCGCGTCGGCGTAGGTCGACTCCTGTTTCTCCTGTTGTTCTTGGAACCACTCGGGCGTCGGGAAGTACTCCGCCATCGGCATGTTCGTGTGCGCCGCGATGGCGTGCAGCGTCGGATTCGTGCCGGCGTGGGGAATCACGGGCACGTCGTGAACCTCGGCCATGTCGGCGACCTTCATCATCTCGGTGATCCCGCCGACCCGGCCCACGTCGGGCTGGAGGATGTCGACGGCCCCCGCCTCGAGGAGGTCCTCGTGTCCCCAGCGGGTGAATTCGTGTTCGCCGCCGGAGATCGGCATCGGCGCGGCCTCGCGAACCTCGGCGTAGCCGCTGATGTCGTCGGCGATGACCGGCTCTTCGACCCACGCCATGTCGTAGGGCTCGAGGCGATCGAGCATCTTCTTCGCGTAGCCGACCGACCAGCCCATGTAGGCGTCGGCCGCGATCTCGAGTTCGTCGCCGACGGTGTCCCGAACCGTCTTGACGATCTCTTCGTTCTCTTTCATCCCCTTACGGCCGGCCTCCGGTCCGTGGAGGAAGCGCATCTTCATCGCGTCAAACCCAGCTTCGGCGTACTCCTGGGCCTCGCGCTCGAGTTTGTCCATGTCGACAGGGTGGAGGTTCGACGCGTAGGCGGGGATTTCGTCTTTGGTGGGGCCGCCGAGCAGTTCGTACACCGGCTTGCCGGCCTCCTTGCCCGCGATGTCCCACAGCGCTTGATCGACCGCGCTGATCGCCATGACGGCGACGCCCTTCCGGCCGAACGGAAGCGTCGCGCGGTACATCTGCTCCCAGAGGCGCTCGCGCTGTGTGGGATCCTCGCCCATCACGATCTTCGAGAGCGTCTCTTCGACGACGGTAGCGATGGCGCCGGTTCCCCAGTTCCCGACGCCGACCCCGGTGATGCCGGCGTCCGTCTCGACTTCGACGGCGACGTCACCCACGGGACCCATCCACTTGCGGCGGGCCTGGGGGTTCTCGCCGTCGACGTTCCGGTACTCGTCGTACTTCGACATGATCGTGACGAGGGGGAACTCGATAAACTCGCCCCACGATTCGTTGCTGATCTTGGTCGCGTTGATGGCTGTAATTTCCATAGTGGACAATCCCTGTAGATTCGTGTCGAGATGTGAGAAACAGCCATATAAGTGTTTGCGATATTACCCGGCAGACCGGCCGCTTCGGCCGGGGCGATCCGAGCCGCGCCGAGGGTCGCGCGAAAGAACGGTTCGAACCCGACGACGATCGCTACGTCGACGAACGTCGGCACGACTGTCGCGGAGATCGACCGCGCGGCGAGGTACCTCGAGTCAGCCATCGAGAATAGGGACGCGACGCCCCTCGACAGGTGAGTTCGGCCTCGGTCGAAACCAGCGACACCGGTGGCTGTGAACTCCTGTTGAACGACGCGGCCGATGCCACGCTCGGCTCCGTGGAGGCCGTTAGGGCGGATACGGGAAGCGGCTACCCCGAATTCGGTTTCGAGAACGGGGCTGGACCACGTCGGAGAAGTGAGCAGCTTCGGCAGCGGCCACGGCGTCTTCGGAGTGTCGGGAAGCCGCACCTAAAGTTATATGTAGGTGAGTAACCCAGTTATCGATAGCTCGACCAGAGTAAGAGGTAACCCTACATGAAGGCGATAGTCCATACCGGTCCCAGATCCATCGAGATTCGTGAACGAGAGCAACCCGTGCCCGACGACGACGAGGTACTTGTCCAAGTCCACTCCGCGGGACTGTGTGGCAGTGATGCACACGCGTATACCTACGAGGACGGCTACGAGTGGATTCCGATCCCGCGGATCATGGGCCACGAGTACTCCGGCGAGGTCGTCGCAGTTGGCGACGACGTGACCGACTTCGCGGTCGGCGACACCGTCGTCGAGGAACCGATTCACGACTGCGGTTCGTGTTTCCAGTGTAAAAACGGCCAACCGAACGTCTGTCAGAACTTCGAGATCACGGGGATGCACACCGACGGTGCCTACACCGAGTACACGACGGTCCACCCGCGTGACCTCCACCACGTTCCCGACAACGTCCCCCTCGGTCAGGCAGCCATCACCGAACCGCTCAGCATCGCGACGCGCGCGGTGTTCGATCAGTCTCGTGTGACGCCGGGCGACACCGTCCTCGTCGAAGGTCCCGGTCCGATCGGGGTCTTCGTCGCCGCCGTCGCGGACTCGATGGGTGCCGACGTGCTCGTCTCCGGACTGGGCAAAGACACCGAGTATCGCCTGCCGCTGGTCGAAGCACTCGGCATCGACACAGTCGACGTTGAGACGAGCGACCTCGAGGCAGTCGTCGACGCTCAGACGGACGGTATCGGTTTCGACGCGGTGTTCGACACCACCGGTCACGAGAGCGGCATCGAGATGGCTATCGAGCACGTCCGCAAGGGCGGCCAGGTCGTCGTCGTCGGGCTTCCCGGTGCCCCGAGTGAAGTCTTCATGACGCCGGTCGTTCGCGGCGAGGTCGAGCTGAACACCTCCTACGGTTCGACCTGGACGAACTTCGAGCAAGCCATTCGGCTGCTGTCCGAGGGCGCAATCGACGCCGAGGCGATCGTGGATCGCTCCTTTAGCATCGACGAGCCGACAGCCGCATTCGAGGCCTTCCTCGAGTCCGAAACTTGCAAGCCGGTCTTTTCGTTCGCGGACTACTAACCCCAGTCAGGTCCCATAGCAACCTGTCTGTTTCTCAGCTCGTAGCGTGAGCCACGGGTCAACACAACGTTTAGTACGGCGCGACACGTCGCCAACCGTACGCGATGGTGCTGGATACCCACACGCACGCCTGGACGCGACCGACTCGAGACCACCCCTGGGTGAACGGCCCGCTGGTCGACGTCGTCGACGAGTTCAGCGTCGACGCCGTCTACACCGCCGAAAAGCTACTCGACGATATGGACGCCGTCGGCGTCGACGAGGCCGTCGTCGTCGGCTACCCGATCTGTGAGTGGACCGACAACGCGTACACGCTCGAGTGCGTCGAGAAACACGACGCGCTCTCGGGAATCGTCATGCTCGATCAGTTCGCCGACGGCGCGGCCGACCGGCTGCGCACGCAGATGGCCGTCGACGGGATTCTCGGCTTCCGTCTCGGCGCGATCTGTCCGTACGATCGGATGTGGGAGACGTTCGACCCCGAGGTCGAGTGGCTCCGCGACGCCATCGACGAAACCGAATTTTGGGAGACTGCTCGCGAGACCGATGCGCTGGTACAGCTCCTCGCGCACGTCGACCAGCTCGATCAGGTTCGCGAACTGGTCGAAACTTATCCCGACCTCAGGTACGCGCTCGATCACTTCTGTCATGCTGACCCGTCGGTTGCACCGGACGACGCGTTCGCCGACCTCGAGGCCCTCGCGGAATACGACGTGGCCGTGAAGATTTCCGAGGTCGTCCACCGATCCGAAGAGGGGTTCCCGTACCACGATATGCACGACCACGTCCGCTGGCTGCTCGAGACCTTCGGCCGCGAACGAGTCGTGTGGGGCTCCGACTTTCCAAATGTTAGTGACGAAGCACGCTACGAGGAGAGCCTGCAGTGGCTCGAGCACGTGGACTGTCTCTCGAAAACCGACCGCGAGTGGCTGACGGGTCGATCGTTCAGAGATCTATCCGGAATCTAACTCGGAGGCTTATTGGCCGACGACGTAGTTCTCGAGCGTGCCGATTCCCTCGATTTCGGCTTCGACCGTGTCACCGGGCGCGAGCAGTTCCGGCGGGTCGCGGAAGATGCCGACGCCGCCCGGGGTGCCGGTGGAGATGACGGTACCGGGCTGTAAGGTCATTCTGTGACTGAGGTACTCGATCGTGTCGCCGACGTCGAAGATGAACTCCGCGGTGGAGGACTCCTGTTTGACCTCGCCGTTGAGACGAAGTTCCACGTCGACGTTGTTCGCGTCGATATCTTCCGGCGCGGTCAGCGCTGGCCCCATCGGCGCGAACGTATCGTAGCTCTTGCCACGGAAGAACTGGCCGTCCTCGAACTGGGCGTCGCGTGCGCTCACGTCGTTGACGACCGTGTAGCCCGCGACGTACTCTTCGGCCTCGTCGGCCGAGACGTCGCACGCCGTGCGCCCGATGACGATCCCGAGTTCGACCTCGTAGTCGACCTGCTCGACGTCGTCGGGATGGACGATCGGCGCGTCCGGGTCGGTGACG
Source organism: Natronorubrum marinum (assembly GCF_052040125.1). Lineage (NCBI taxonomy): Archaea > Methanobacteriati > Methanobacteriota > Halobacteria > Halobacteriales > Natrialbaceae > Natronorubrum > Natronorubrum marinum. The sequence continues at coordinate 99,395 of NZ_JBPPFV010000004.1, read as the reverse complement.
CTCGAGGGATATTTCGTGAACAGCATCGGTTTCTCGGGAATCTCTTCGTCCTGCTCCTCGGCGTGATCGTAATAGTTCAGACCGACGCAGATGATCCCCTCGACGGATGGGATCGGTGCGAGATACTCCTCTGGCTCGTCGATTTCCGGCAGTTCGCCGGTCTCGACGGCGCGACGGACCCGGCGGCGGTAGCCGGGCGTCGCGAGGTCCTCAATGGTCGGTACGCCGAATCGGTCCAGTCCGTAGGTCTGATCGTCGACGGATACGCCCCAGCGGACGCCGCCGCTGGTCGCGAATCGAACGAATTGCATCGTTTCGAGATTCCGGTCCGGGATATTGAATCTTTCTCTCGCCCCCCGTCAACTGGGCCGGACCAGCGACCGTGGTCTGACCGACTCGAGAATCGATCGACCCCTCAGACCGACCCGTCCGGGTCCACGAGCGAGATCGGATGTCGTGGCTGGCGGGAGAGCAGGCCGTCCAGTTGCTCGAGACACGACGTGCCGCTCGCGACGACCGTTCGATCGGCAGTGTCGGGCGTTTCAAACTGCTCCCTGAGTCGACCGCCGACGTCCATACTCAGCTCGTAGTACTCGCTCTTGTAGCCGAAACTCCCGGCCATGCCACAGCATTCGACGTCGGAGGTGACAACGTCGTACCCCAACTGGTCGAGGACGGTCGTGGTGTAGGCCTCGAGTTCGAGCGTCCGCTGCTGGCAGTGGGAGTGGTAAGCGATTTCGGAGCCAGCGCCGCCCGCATCGGTACTGCTCCGCAACGGCGCGGGATCGGCGTCGTTCTCGAGCAGTCCGAAGACGTACTCGAAGATCTCGTAGCTCTTCTCGGCGAGGAGCTCGTAGCGATCGGTCTCGAGCAGTCGCTCGTACTCCCCGCGAAACATCGCGAGGTCGCTGGGTTCGATGACGACAACGTCGTAGCCGGCCTCGAGGTAGGGCTCGAGGTCGGCCGACACGTCCCGAGCGTGGTCTTCCGCGGTGGCGATCATTCCCTGCGAGAGCGGAGCGCGTCCGGAAGCGGCGACTTCGGGGACCTCGACGGCGACGCCCAGGGCCTCGAGCGTGCGGACGGTCGCTTTCCCTCGGTCGGTCCGGACGTGGTTCGTGTAGAGGTCGGGGTAGACGACGGCGTGGTAGTCGGCGTCAACGGGCCGTGGCACGTCCCGGTTCCGGAACCACTCGACGAACGTCTCGCGCTCGAATGTCGGCAACTCGCGCCGACGATCGATTCCGAGCACGCGCTCCATGAGGAGTCTCGAGGGAAGCGTGTCAGCGACCCAGTTCGAGACGGGCGCGGTCGCGGTGCCGAGTTTCGCGAGCGTCGCAAAGTTCCCGAAGAAGCGCTTCTGGAGGTCGAGCCCCGCGGGTTCCTCGTCGGGGGTCAGTCCCTCCACGAGGAAGTCGAGTTGCCCCTCGTCGGCCCCGCGATTGCGTCGGTCCCGGACGACGGTGTTGATCCACGGAATGTCGATCTTCACCGGACACTGATTGACACAGCGCGAGCAGCCGGTACAGAGGTCGTTGAACGAGTCGGCCGACTTCTGGCCGTGGACGCCAGCCTCCCACCCGGTCGCGATGCCGCCCGAGTAGGTTTCGCCGCCGAAGACGTGGCCGCCGACGGACTGGAAGTTCGCACACGAGTTCGCACAGGCCGAACACCGGATGCAGTACAGCGTCTCCCGAAGCTGCTCGTCGTCGCGCATGGCCATGCGACCGTTGTCGAGCAAGACGAGGTGGAACTCCCGATCGTTGGGGTCGTCGGCGATCGGCTCGTCGTCGGTGAAGTCGACCGGTGGCGTCGACACCGGCGGCGAAAAGAGGGAGATGTAGGAGGTGATGTCCTGGCCCGTCCCCGAGCGCGCGATCAGTTCGACGAACGGCTGGAGATCCTCGAACGTCGGCACGATCTTCTCGACGCCCGCGACCGCGACGTGCGTGTCGGGGACGGCGATCGTCTTGCGGGCGTTGCCCTCGCTGGTGACCAGCGCGATCGAGCCCGTATCCGCCGTCACGAAGTTCGCGCCGGTCACGCCCATGTCCGCCTCCTCGATCCGCTCTCCGAGGTACTCCCTGGCGAACTCGGTCAGCTCCTGGGCGGTCTCGAGTGCTTCCTCCGGCTCGAACTGTTCGTTGAACAGGGTGGCGATCTCCTCGCGTGACTGGTGGATCGCCGGCGCGACGAGGTGACTGGGCGCCTCGTCGGCTACCTGTAGGACAAACTCGCCGAGGTCAGTCTCCCAGACGTCACAGCCCTCGGCCTCGAGGTGTTCGTTGAGATCGATCTCCTCGGTCGTCATTGACTTGGACTTGACGACGGTCTCAGCAGCCTGCTCGCGGGCGAGTGCTTGGACGTATCGGTTCGCGTCAGCGGCGTCGTCAGCGACGTAGACGGTGCCCCCGTTCGCTTCGACAGACTCTCGAACCTGTTCGATCAGTTCGGGGAGGCGTTCGATCGCGTCTTCCTTGATCTCGCGTGCGCGGTCCTTGTACGCGTCGTAATCCTCGAGTCGGGCGACGGACTCGTAGCGGCCTTCGTTGAACCCGCGGGCGTTGCGTTCGACGCTGTCGCCCTCCGTCGCCATAATGTGTCGAATTCGTTCGGCCTTCTCGGCTCTCTCGCTCGACATTATGCCTCCGCGTCCTCCACGACGACCGCGTGGGTCTCTCGCGGCCCGTGGACGCCGTAGACGAGTTCGCCCATGTCTGCGGTCGCGCTCGGACCGGTCGCGATCACGGCGTCGTCGTGGCCGTCGCGGAAGCGCTCGCCCAACCGCTCGAACGCCGCAGCCATGTCGGGGACGAGGTCCCGCTCGCGAACGACGATCACGTGTCGGTCGGGGAAGAGACCCGCAAGTTCAGCGCCCGCCGGCGTCGACTCGAGGACGACCGAGCCGTAGTCGGCGACGCCGAGTGCGGCGGCCGTCACGCCACAGGCCGCCTCGCGGAGCTGGTCGGGCGTCGGCTCGAGGACGATATCCATCCCCTCGAGCGTGATGTCATCGAAGGGGAGCGACGCGCCGATGGCGGGCCGGTCGATGACGTCGGCGAGCGTCTCCTGAAACGCCGCCGGTGTGGTCCGGGTGACGCCCGTCCGGACGGTTTCGAGGTTCGTTTCGAACGTCTCTAGTTGAGTCGTCATTCTTGTGCGTGACTAACGGATGCCACGGATTTGGGTCTTGTCATTGACCATCACGTCGGGACGAACGATCGGCGACGAAAACCGTCGACTCGAGGCAGGTTTCGAGCCGCTCGATCAGTACGGATCGGTGTGGTTCACAGCGACGTCTCGATCAGTAGTCGTCTCGATCAGTAGTTGTCGTAGACGGTCTTCTCGATCGTGTAGAACTCCAGGCCTTCGTCGCCCTGTTCGCGCCAGGTCTCGCTCGAGGAGGCCTTCATCCCACCGAAGGGCACATGAAGTTCGAGGCCCGTCGTCTTCGCGTTGACCTTGGCGACGCCCGCCTCGATCTCGTCGATAAAGCGGTTCGCCTCGGTGTGATCGTCCGTGACGATACTCGCCGAGAGCCCGTAGTCGACGTCGTTGGCCACCGCGAGCGCGTCGTCGAAGTCCTCAACCTCCAGCACGGCGAGGACCGGACCGAACACCTCCTCCTGGGCGAGGCGACTCGACGGCTCGACGTCCGCGAAGACCGTCGGCTCGACGTAGTAGCCCGCCCGGTCGAGCGCCGAGCCGCCGGTTTCGAGCGCTGCACCCTCCTCCTGTGCGATGTCGATGTACTCGAGGGTGCTCTCGAGTTCGTCTTTCGAAACGTGTGGCCCCATATCCGATTCCTCGAGTCCCGGACCGGGTTCGATCGCCGCAGCGCGCTCGACGACTGCCTCGACGAACTCGTCGTAAACGTCCGTGTGGACGATCGCGCGTGAGCAGGCGGTACAGGCCTGGCCGGTGACGCCGAACGCGCCCGCGGCGACGATGTCGGCGGCCTCGTCGACGTCGGCGCTGTCGGCGACGATGGTCGGGTTCTTCCCCCCCATCTCGAGTTGAACGCGCTTGCCGTCCTCGGTCGCCTGCTCGTAGACGGTGTTGCCGACCGCGGTGGAGCCGGTAAAGGAGATCGCGTCGACACCCTCGCTGGTGACGAGTTCCTCGCCGACGCTGCTTCCGGGACCGGTGACGACGTTGGCGACGCCGTCCGGAAGCCCCGCTTCGTCGAGGGCCTCGAAGATCGCGTGGGCGACGCCGGGGGCCTGCGATGCCGGCTTGAGCACGGCGACGTTACCGGTCGCGAGCGCGGGTGCGAGCTTCCAGGCCGGAATCGCGATCGGGTAGTTCCACGGCGTGATCAGGCCGACGACACCGAGGGGCTCTTTGACGGTATAGAGGGTCGTCTGCGGGCCGCTCGCGCTCTTAACCGTCCCGCCGAGGTCGTGCGTCTTCGCGCCGTAGTAGCTGAAGATGTCGATCGCCCGCTGGACTTCGCCGCCGGCCTCGCCTCGCGTCTTGCCTTCTTCGCGTACCAGCAGTTCGGTCAGTTCCGCCTTCCGGTCGGCGAGGATGCGGCTGGTTTCCGTGAGGATCGCGCCGCGTTCGGGACCCGGCGTCGCCGCCCACTCCTCGGCCGCGTTCGAAGCGGCCTCGATGGCCCTGTGGGCGTCTGCGGCGTTTGATTGCTGATAGCGTGCGACGATCTCGTCCGGCGAGGCCGGGTTCTCAACCGAGACGGTCTCGCCAGTTTCCGATTCGATCCACTCTCCGTCGACGTAATTGCGTTGCTCGACAGCCATCATCGAATACTACTCGAACTGACGCATAACGATTTCGGTCGTCGGGCGAGTCAGGCCCGCATGTCGTCACAGCGGCGGCACGTTGCCGACCGTCGAATAGCCGACGGCACCGTCGGTCGGCGTCTCGGCGTCGGTGAGGTCGTTGGTCGCGAGCAGCCGTTCGTCGGCGCAGTCCGTCGTCGAGAGGAAGGTTTCCGTGCCGGGACTCGCTCTGCAGTTTCGAATCGTACTTCGAGTCGTTCGCTCGAGCGCGATCGCCGCGTCGACCCCGGCTGAATTTTCACGCGCGACGGCCGCTTGCCGGCCCGCAACCCCGTCGATCACGAGTTCGTCGACGTCGACACAGCGAACGCCGTGGGCGAAGTGGTCGGGCACCTCGCCGGTCCACTCGAGAGCCACGTCACGCAGTTCGAGGTCGACGACGTTCTCGCAGTGCACACCCGAGATCCGTGCTTCGTAAATGGGGGCCATCACTGCAGTCGGCTGGAGGTCGATATTCCCCCCGACTGCGTCCGCGTGGCGGCTGCCGGCGATCGACAGCGATATCGACTCGAGGCGAACGTCCTCGAGGGTCGCGTCCGCGTGCCCGTAGACGAGCACGCCGTTTTCGGCGGCAGCGGTGACGTTCGCAAATCGAATATCGCGGACCGTCCCGAGGTTGGTCCCCTCGTCGCGCGGGACCGAGGTCACGTAGATCGGCTCGGCTTTGCCCCACCACGGCCCCGGGAGCAGCCCCGTTTCGACGGTGATGTTCGAAAATGAAACGTGCTCGATCGTCCCCTCGTCGCGGTGTTGGATCCCCAGTCCTCTATTCGAGCCGTAGACGACGCAGTTGTCGAACGTGCAGTGGCGGATGTTCCCGCTCGTTTCGGAGCCGAGCTTGATCGCACACGCGCTCGAGGCGAGCGTACAGTTGGTGACAGTTACGTGTTCGCAGTCTCGTTCGCGGTCGTCGTGGGAGACCAGCGTGATCGCGTCGTCACAGGACTCGATCGCACAGTCGGAGACTCGAACGTTGCGGGAGTTGCCGATCGCGATGCCGTCGCAGTTGGGAATCCGCCTGTGGTTGTCGATCGTCACGCCGCGAACGTCGACGTCAGCACAGTCGTCGAAGCTGAGCGTCCACGCGGGCATATCCTCGAGAGTCACGTTCCGGATCGAGACGCCCTCGCAGTCGACGAAGTGAACCATTGGTCCCGGACGGAACGCCGGCTTCGCGACCGGCCACTCCTCGAGCGTTCCGGATCGATCGAGATACGCCTCCCCCTGTCGGGCGCGATGTGGCGCGTTCGAGACGAGCGGGTGGCCGTCGCTCTCGCCGGAGTGTTGACGAATCGGTTCGTCCATGTCCATGAACTCGGTTCCCCGGCCGTCGATCGTCCCGTCACCGACGATCGCGACGTTTTCGAGGCCTTCGGCGAGCAGGAACGGCCGCTCGCCGTCGGGGCCGACGTGTCGATCCACGTACGCCGATTTCGATTCGGTAGGGCGGAGACGAGCGCCCGCCTCGAGGTGGAGCGTCACGTCGCTGCGCAGGTGGATCGTTCCGACCGTATACTCACCACTTGCCATAGCGATGGTGCCGCCGCCGGCGTCGTGACAGTCGTCGATCGCTTCCTGTACCCGTTCGGTCTCGCGGTCGACCGTCAACGCCGTTGCCCGCTCTGTGTCGTCGGTCGGCAGTATTCGAAATACGCCAGCAGACGCGGATCGCTTGGTCATCTCGTCCGACTTATCGCAGCGGACGACCTAAATCCCTCCGTTCAGGCTCGATACCTTCGTTTCGACTCGGTGCTTGCTCTACGTATCGATGTATGGGGAAGAATTAAGGTCACCAGTAATGATGTGTGAATGTGTCGCAATAGAGCGACATTGATTGCCATGAGTGATGAGAACCATCAGCGGAACGCAGCAGGGTCGCACAGTACGGAGACGAATCCCCCGGTGTCGATGGGTCGACGCGGGGCGATGGCGATACTCGGTGCCGCCGGACTCGGCGCGGCACTGACCGAGACGGCGGCGGCGAACGAACGCGGGGGTTCGGGTAGCCGAAACGGTCGCGGCGGCAGCGGCAACCAGCCGTGGTACGAGTGGGACGCAGACGTCAATGCAGGTGGTCACGCGCTGACGAATCTGGGAGCCCTCGACGTCGATCACACGTATACCGCGGCCAGGGACGCAGCAGTCGTCGTCTGGCGCGACGACGACGGCACCTATCACGCCGACGATCAGGACGAAACGATCGCGAGCGGTGACGAACCGATGGCCGTCGTCCAAGAGGCCGTCGACGCGCTCGGGGAGGGGCGAACGACGAAAGCGACGGTCCACGTCGCGGCTGATCTCGAGGTGAGCGACGACCACGAGCGAACGAGCGTCGAGGTGCCGAGCCACACCCGACTCGACCTCGCGGGAACGGTGACGATCGACGGCGAAACCGACGACGTCCTCTCGATGCACGGCGTCGAGAACGTCGAGGTTCCGCGACTCACCGTCCGCGGCGCGGCGAGCACGGCGGTCTTTGCCGACGATTGCTCGGAGCTGACCTTCGGACGACTCTGGATCGACGGGGTCTCGGTACAGGGGGTCCGAATTCAGGGTGGCAGTTCCGACATCCAGATCGACACTGCATACGTCACGAACACGGGACACCACGGGATCGAGACCTACGACGTCGAACGGCTCCAGATCGGACAGGTAACCGGTGTCGATCCGGGCAGTTGCGTCCTCCTGTTAAACGAGACGTTCGACGCGACCGTCGGTCAGGTCGTCGGAAAGAACCCGTCGTTCGACTACGCGACGTTCCGCCTCGCGAACGGCTGTCGGAACGTCTCGGTCGGCCGCGTCGTCAGCCGCGGCGGCGTCCGCGGACTGTCGATCATCACGGGGACGCGGAACGTCACCGTCGGCGAAGTCAACATTCACGACGGCTCGAAGGCCGGCATCCTGTTGGTCGACGTCCGGAACGTCAAGATCCTCGGCGGCGTCATCAAGAACTTCGACGGCCCCGGCGTCAACTTCTGGTCGCTCGGACTCATGGGCGAGTCTTCGGAGATCAACGAGGGCGTCACGCTCGCGAATCTGCGGATCACCGACGACCGCGACGAGCCACGCCAGCCGTGGGCGATCAAGGAGGCCGGCGCCTGCCTACACAACCAGTTCGTCAACAACGACCTCCGCGGTGGCGGCACCGAGGGCTTGATCGACGTCGCTTCCGAGACGACCATCGTCTACGGGAACGTCGGCGGCGGCATCGATCAGGGTACCGTCACGCTCGAGTCAGGTGCGTCCCCAGCGGCCCGCGTCGACGGCGTCTCCGAGCACTACCGGTCGACGCTCGAGGCCCGAACGGCCCCCTACGACGCGGCCGGCGCGGCGGCCGCCTGGGAGCAGTATCCGGAGTGGAACGCCGAGACGGAGGCGTGGGATCTCGTCTTCGAATGGCGCACCGATCCCGGCACGGACGTCGACGTCGATTACGTCGTCGACCAGCCCCGTGCGACGATCGACCGCGAGATCGATCGGGACGCGGTCTGGGAGGCCGGTACAAACTCGATCGAACCCGGCACCTACCGGATCGTCGCCGAACATAGCGGGCAGGTGCTCGAGGTCGCCGGCGGATCGACCGCTTCGGGCGCGGCGATCCAGCAGGGCGAGTGGGCCGACGAGCCCCACCAGCGCTGGGAGGTCGACGGCGAGATGGACGGACGACAGGGCAACTTCACGCTAGTTGCAGAACACAGCGGCAAGGGAGTCGCCTTTTCGGGCGACGACGCCGTCCAGGGCAGCGTCACGGAGTACCGCATGGAACGCTACGAGACCGGGTTCCAGATCGACGTCCCCGAGGGTCGTCTCGAGGTCGCCGATGCGTCGACGGACGACGGCGCGAACGTTCGCGCCGGCGACTGGGAAGGCGGTGCACACCAGATCTGGCGGTTCGAGCGGCTGTAACCGACGTTCAGCTTCGCTCGCTGCATGTTATTGTGTCGATGTTGGGTAGCATGATTCGCGTCTAAAACCGGTGATCCGAGTTCGGTGGTCGAGGACACTGACGAGCACGAATCGCGAAGCGGGGCTTCACGAAACGATCGTTCAATCCCACGGGACTGTGTGCGGAGGACGACAGCGAGAAACTCGAGTGACGAATCGAACGCCGTTACAGGTACTCTTCCGGATCGGGACGGTTGTCCTGTTCGTCGTCACGCAGGTACTCCCGCGCGGCCGGAATGAACTGATATCGCAGATCGAAATAAAACGAGACGATTCCGTAGATCCAGAAGAAAAACAGGACGACTGCCGAGATAATGAACAGCGCACCAGCAGTCGTCACCATCGCTCAGTCACCTCGTGCTTCTTCCGCGGACCCTGCAGCACCGCCTGCCGTCGCGGGATCGACGAGGTTGTGGGTGATCGCGTCACCGGTCTCGCCATCGAAGACGTGGACTTTTTCCCGATCGAAGACGACGTCGACCGACTCGTCTTCCTCGATGTCGGTATCGGGGTCGATACTGACGAGCAACTGGTTCGTCTCGTCGCTCATGACCGCCTCGTCGGTCGTCTCGACTCCCTGCGGGAGCAGATAGGCGTACGTCTGGTCGCCCACTGGCTCGAGGACGTCGACGACGGCCGGGAAGGATGCGCTCGAATTCGCCGGTTCGTCGTCGCTCGAGACGAGGTAGGCGTTCTCCGGTCGGACGCCGACGGAGACGTTTCGATCGACGTACTCGGCGCCGAGCGCGTGTTCGATGGCGACGTGATCCGACTCGATGGTGTCGGTGCCGACGACGCCGTCGAAGACGTTCATCGACGGGCTGCCGACGAACGTGGCGACGAACCTGTTCGCCGGTCGACCGTAGCACTCGAGTGGGGGCGCACACTGTTGGAGCTCCCCCTGATTGATGATGGCGATACGGTCCGCCATCGTCATCGCCTCCTCCTGGTCGTGGGTCACGTAGATGGTCGTGATGCCCAGTTCCTTCTGGAGTCGCTGAATCTCCGTTCGCATGTGAACGCGGAGTTTCGCGTCCAGGTTCGCCAGCGGTTCGTCCATCAGGAACACCGCGGGCTCGCGAACGATCGCGCGGGCGATCCCGACGCGCTGTTGCTGGCCCCCGGAGAGCTCCTTCGGGCTTCGATCGAGCATCGCCCCGAGTTTGACGATCTTCGCCGCCTGCTCGACTCGCCGGTCAATCTCGTCCGTGTCGAAGTTCCGAAGCCGCAGACCGAAGCTGATGTTTTCGTAGACGTTCATATGCGGGAACAGCGCGATGTTCTGGAAGACCATCGCGATATCCCGGTCTTTCGGTGGGTCGTTCGTGACGTTCTCGCCGGCGATTTCGATATCGCCGTCCGACGGCAGCGTCAGTCCCGAGATCATCTCGAGCGTCGTCGATTTTCCACAGCCCGATGGACCGACGAGACAGAGGAACTCGCCGTCCTCGATCTCGAGGTTCATCTCGTTGACCGCGATTATGTCCTCGTATCGTTTGGTTGCGTTACGAAGGGTAACATTCCCCATAGCTTATCACTCCTTTAATCCCCCGGACGTTAAGCCTCTTACGATGTGTTTCTGGGCGACGATGACGAGGAGCGCGACCGGGAGGATGCCGATGAGACTCGCTGCGGCCATCATATTCCATAGTTCGGTGTGCTGTTCCTGGAAGTTCAAGATGCCGTACACCAGCACGGCCCAGTTGCCGGCCTGCCCGTCGGTCATCATGAACGAGAAGAAGAACTCTCGGTAGACGCCGATGAAGACGATGATCGCCGCCGTCGCGACGCCGGGTGCCGACAGCGGAATGATGACTCGGAACAGCGCCCCGAGTCGCGTCGTCCCCTCCACGCGTGCGGCGTCCTCTAAGCCGTCAGGGATCTGGCTGTAGAACGTCGTGAGGATGAAGATGGTGAGCGGCAGGCTCAACATCGTGAACGGAAACACCATCGCCCACGGCGTGTTGTAGAGGTCCGGCGTCATGAACGGCCCGACGGTGAGCGCTCCGGTGAGCATCTCGAACAGCGGGATCAGATAGGTGATCCCGGGGAAGTACGAGATGAGCAACAGGAGCAACATGAGCGGTCCCTTGCCGCGGAACTCGACGCGGCCGAACGCGTAGCCGGCGAGGCTGCCGATCACCAGACAGATGACGACGGTGATCGACGCGATCAGGATGCTGTTGAAGATGTAGAGGTGGAGCGGATACTCCTGTAAGACCGTCACGAACACCGACGGCTCGAACCCCTCGGGGACGATCCCCATGTTTCGTAGCTGGCCTCGCGGCGTCACCGCGAGGATAAACAGCCAGTAAAACGGGAACAACGTGATAGTGATGAACCCGACGAGTCCGACGTAGAACAGCATTCGGTACGTATTGGCCGGTTCGTGGACGAGGAAGTCCACGATCCGACCGGCGATACTCCGATTCTCGGTCGAGTCTGTTGCCATCTGATTGCTCATTCTCCCACCTCGTCTCTGAACTGCACGAGATACACCATGACAATTCCGCCGATGATGATCGCGGTGAGGAATGCGATCGCGGAGGCCATCGCCCACCGCTGCATCCGGAACGTATCGACCACGAGGCACGTCAGCGTCGGCACCGTACTACAGCCGGCCGACGCCTCGACGATGCCGTAGATCTTCATCGAACTGATCGTATAGAAGATCATTCCGATGAGGACGACAGGCTTGATCAACGGTAGCGTGATTAGCCGGAACTGCTGCCACTTCGACGCCCCGGCGACTTTCGCGACATCGTAGAGGCTCTGATCGATGCTCGCCAGCCCCGCCATAATGATCAGGGCGATGAACGGAATCTTCCGCCAGACGTCGACGATGATGACCATCAGCATCGAGTCTCGAGTGCTGATCAGTGGGTTCGACGAGAGCAGTCCGAGCTCGTGTAGCGGCTCGACGAGGAAGCTGATCGACGGTTGGAACAGCAAGTAGAACATCATCCCCTGAATGACGATCGGAACCGCCCAGGGTAGGATGACGATCATCCGCGCGACCGACCGGCCGCGGAACTCCTTGTTCAAGATCAACGCCATGCCGAGCCCGAACACCGTCCCGATGAGGACGCTCACGAGCGTGATCGTCACGGTGACTATCAGCGCGCTCGAGAGCGGATCGCTGAGCGACACGAACGGATAGTTGAGCACGATATTCGCGTCACCGGAGAGGATCGACCGGTAGTTGCTGAGCCCTTCGAACGCACCGACCGGATCGGTGCCGTACAGATCGTCGCCGTGGAGCGAGACCCAAAACGTCCGCGCGAGCGGATAAAAGGCGAGAATCGAGAGCACGAGGAACATCGGCGCGATCAGCAGATAGCCGTACTTGTCCTCGTCCAAGCGCTCGATCCTGTAAAGCACAGGTGAGACCGCCCGCTGTACTGTCTCTCTCATTATTGTATACCTGAGTCGGTTGTGCTATATAGTCGTTGATGTTCTGGGTGGCCCACCGACACTATCGGTCAGTCCCACGTTAGATTCCCTCCGCTTCGATCGCTTCGACGTCTTCTTGTGCGTCTGCGACGGCATCTTCGGGCGATTTCTCCTGGTTGAGACACGCGTGGAACTCGCTGGCGATTCGACTGGACTGGGTGTCCCAGATCGGGTTGATCGGGTGAACCCATTGGTTCTCCGATTGGAGCTGTAGCGTATCGAGGTACCGATTCATGATGTCGACCTCCTGGGCCTGGTCGGACTCGAACAGTTCCGGCTTCGGGGGCGTCGAGCCCGTGAACTCGAAGATGTCGAGGTAGAACTCGTCCGACGTCATCACCTGAATCAGTTCCACGGCCGCCGCGAGGTGTTCGCTGTTCGGATTGAGCGAGAGATGCCAGCCGCCGAGCGTCGCGTTCGTGCCGCCGGTTCCACTGTACTTTGCATCCGCCTCGGAGACGCCGTACGGGAACGGCATCAACCCGAGATCGTCGCCGAGGGCGTCCTCGCCACCGAACTGCGCGATAGCGAAGGACCAGTTTCGGTGGAAGACCGCGTCGTCGTCCCCGAACGATTCCATCGACGGCGTCGTATCCCATCCGAGTGCCTCCGACGGCAGAAAGTCTCCGTCCATCCCGCTCAGAGCGTAGTCGTCGTCCGACCCGTGAATGAACGTCCGCATCATCCGCAGCGTCTCGACGATCGGCTCGTCGTCGATCGTGATCGGGCGGTCGCCGATGGGACCGTGCTGGTTTTCCATGTCACCGAAGTAGTTCCCGCCCATCGTGACGACCTTCTCGTAGCCGGTCTGGTGGCCGATCGTCCGCTGGTTGAGCGTCGTGGTGTAGCCGTGATCGACGTCGTTCGCCTCCATCGCGTCACTCGCGATTTCGGCGAACTGTTCCCACGTCATCGGCTCGGTCGCCCAGTTACCGCCCTCGGGGTCGTACCCGGCGTTCTCGACGTAGTCCTTGCGGTAGAGAATCGCCGGAATGTCCACGAACTGCGGAATGCCGTAGAGGCCGCCCTCCCAGCGCATCGAGTCGACCATCGTCTCGTGGTAGTCAGACTCAAGTTCGTCGAGTTTCTCCTGTGGCAACGCCTCGTTCAGATCCACGAGCCACTCACGCGGCGCGAACGCGGACGTGTACGCGAAGTTCGTCAGCATGATGTCCGGCGTCGAACGGCCGGCCTGCAGAATCTGGGTGTAACGATCCTGCTGGTCGTCCGCGCCCCAGACACCGGTCGAGAACTCGACCTCGATATTCTCGTGGAGGCCGGCGCTCCGTAACGACTCGATGAGCTCCTCCTCGATCTCGCCGAACAGTGGTGCGGTCGCGTACTCGAGCGTGACCTCTTCACCGTCGTACTCTCCGATATCCACATCCTCTTCGTCACCCCCGCCGATACAGCCGGCGACCCCGACGACACCAGCGGCGCTGGCTGCCGAAAGGAATCGACGTCGCGAGACGCTGTTGGTCTTGAATCTACGCACTCCCCTATGATTGGCTCTGCCTACCATACAACAGTAATGAGTATACCATTATATAAATATGATCCTTTACCCGTTACACTTGGATAAGTGCACGGTCAATGGCAGAGCCGATGGCGGAACTGGAGCTTTCAGGAGGAGATACGTGTACTCGAGAAACGACAGGCCCGAGAACGACTCAGGTAGTAGCTTGTGAGTGGCAGACGGAGCTGAGCGCGCCATCCGGTGTTACCGGACAAACGGTCAGTTCGCGCCGAGTAACTGTCTCTCGAACCGCCACAGTTCGTGTGTTTTGTCACTGCTTGGCACAGTCCGGTCTGGCCGGACAACAGTTAAATAGATTGTATTTGTACTAGGAGCAAATGTCGAACAAACCGAGATACCCGGTCCAGGCCGCTGCGACGACGTTCCGGATCATCGAGACACTCCACCAACTCGACGGCGCGGGCGTCTCCGAACTTTCGGAAGCGCTCTCGATGCCGAAGAGCACCGTTCACGATCACCTCCGAACGCTGACCGAGACCGAATATCTGGTCAATCAGAACGGAACGTACCACGTCGGTGCCCGATTCCTCGAACTCGGCGGCTTCGCTCGGAGCCAGATGAAACTGTATCAGGTCGCCACCCCCGAGATCAAGAAACTCGCCGAAGAGACGGGTGAGCACGCGAATCTCATGATCGAGGAACACGGAAAAGGGATTTTCCTCAACAAATCCAAAGGGCCGGACGCCGTCAACCTCGATACGCACATCGGAAAACGCGTCCACCTCCACACGACCGCCATGGGAAAGGCGATTCTCTCTCGGCTCCCGGAGTCGGCAGTCGACGAGATTATCGACCGACACGGGCTCCCCGCCGTGACCGAAAAAACGATCACGGATAGCACGGAACTGAAGGCCCAGCTTTCGGAAATCCGCGAGCGCGGCTATGCGATCGACGACGAGGAGCGCGTGCTCGGCATGCGCTGTGTCGCCGCACCGATCTGCGACGAAGACGGCCACCCACTCGGCGCAATCAGCGTCTCCGGCCCGACGAATCGGTTCGACGCGGACGCGTTCCGGGACGAAATTCCACAGAGCGTACTGAGCACGGCGAACGTGATTGAAGTTAACATGACCTACTCGTAGGCGTCCGCTCTCTCCGGATCGGCAGATTTAGCGGGATGAGGTGGGCGATTACACCAGTATACGAGGACATTGAAATCTGAACGCAATCGATTTACACTTGTACATTTGTAACGGCTCATTTAGAGCGAGCCGCGTACGATGGTGGGGTATACCATACAGTACCGCTCCGACTCGGGCCGTGACCGGTGATGAGTTCTTGTCCGGTAATACCAAACGGGTGTCGAGTGATACACGAATTCCGAACTCGAGCGCTGGGGCCGGTAGCGTCAGCGGCCGTCGACTGCGCTATCTGGCGGTATCGAGATACCATCGTCACTACGGTGTTCTCGAGTTCGCAGACCACCGGAACCAGTTCACCCTACGGTTTTGTGTCTACCGCGCCCCGGTACGCCGGTTAGCGGACGCGCGTCTAGACGAAGTGGGATCCGAACGGTAGTGAACGAACCGGTACTATTTCAGAACGACGTTCGTCAGCACGAGACGAAGCGACGACAGTCGATGCCCGCTACCCGAGCGAAGGAACGGCTGTGTGACGTAGTCTCCCAGTGAGCGTGTCGGCGACGTAACGTCCGATTTTCCGGCGAGACCGCCGCCGTAACCGACGGATCGTTGTAAATCGGCGGGAAGTCCGTCCGCCGATTCGGTGTAGCCGGCGCGACAGTTAACATCGCAGATATCCGTGACGAGCCGAAAGACGACGAATCGGCTCCGACCCACGACCGTATTGAGGTGCTGGCGGCTATCATGGTTCTCTTCCGTGCGCACGGCTCCGAGCGACGATTTCGTCTCGGCCTCCGTGTAGCCCCCTCGGGCGACCGTCTCCTCTCCCATACAGTTAAGACAACTGACCGTGGTGTGTTATACGATGTCATTGGATGCGATTCTCGTTGCGATCGGGCCGACGGATACCGACCGATCCGAAGCGATCATGGAAACGGTACTCGCGACGGCGAAGCCGGCCGATGCAACCGTCGTACTCGCACACGTCTTTACCGACGACGAGTACGAGCAACGACTGGCTCAACTCGATTTCGACCCGGACGGTGAAGCGGTGAGCCCCGACCGAGTTGCCGACCGCTACGCGGCGATTCAGGATCTCAAACACAGCCTCGAGGAGGCCGATCTCGAGTACGAGATTCGCGGTACCGTCGGCGAACAGGGGCCGAAGATCGTCGAGTTGGCGACCGAGGTCGATGCGGATCGGGTCGTCGTCGCGGGTCGTCAGCGATCGCCGGTCGGCAAGGCCGTGTTCGGATCTACCGCACAGGAGGTCCTCCTCTCGTCACCCTGCCCCGTCACGTTCGTCTGTAGCGATTTATGAGGCGAACCTGAGGCTGTCTTACCGGACAGCTCCAGCTACGGCCGTTTTGTGATCGACCCACCAGACACCGGTCTCGACTGCGAGACTTTCGAATTAATCGGCACCGTGGTTCGAGAGGTGGCCACAGTGCGGGCAACTCGAGAGATGCTGGTCCAGTGCGATCAGTCGCGCACAGCGAGGGCACTCGTACTCCATGGCGGTACGGACTATCGCTAATTACTAAAACGTTGCTACGACGATTGTCGATATCAGTGCGGCTCCGAAGCGACAACCGACGACCGATCGGCCGTCGAGGCTGCACCGTCGCGTCAGCAGCTCCTGCTGATCTCCCTGTTCGATGGGAATCGCTCGCAGTTGACCGCCCGCGAAATACACGTCTCTGCGACGAACGCTGTCCGCAGTTCGCTGTTGCGCCTCGCCACAGCCGATCTGAAAGGCGGGTCGTCGGAACATCGGTTGGTCGAGCTACGACGCCGTAGATGCTCGAGGTCGCGGCGAGACGCGAGGGTGGCTGACGACCGTCGACGACCCGTTTTCGGGATCGACTCGAGGGGTAATGAAGACTGTGGTTCCTCGAATCCGTCAGTCCCGTCCCTCGATCGGGTCGTGAAACGCGACGAAGTCGTCGAATCCGACGGCTTCGTACCTCGTCGTCGGCCACTCGCCGGTCGAGGTGAGTGCCTGCACCCCGTCGTCGACGAGAATCGTCTCCTCGCATTTGCCCCCTGTATCGTCGGATGACACGCGTAGGGCAGCGGCGAGGGCGGGGCATTCGGAATCGGGACCGGCGATCCACTCGCGACTCTCGTAGCCGATCGCTCCGCCCTGGTGGTGGGCTCGCCACTCGTCAGGGTAGCCGACCGCGTCGTAGGCCGTTCGGATCGCGTCGAAGACGTCCCCGGCGGTCGCGCCGGTTCGGGCCGCGTCCAGCGTCGCCGCTGCGGCCGTCGCGGCGACTCGACACGCCGCGTCGTGGCGGTCGCGGAGCCACTCCGGCGGATCGAACGCGACCGTTCGCGTCACGGCGACGTTGTGGCCGCCGCGTTCGGCGACGACCGTCAGGTGTCCGAACCGGTCCAGCGGGGCGTCGATCGGAATGAAGTGGCGCTGCCGGACCGAGCGCTCCGACCCGCCGACGAGGACGACCGGCGCGGCGAAGCCGCGGTTCGAGAGCACGCCTCGAAGCGCCGACGCGGTCTCCCGTTCGGTCGTCCCGGACGCGATTTCGCGGGCGACGGCCTCCACGGCTCGCGTCGTCTCGAGACACGCCCGCCGATACCGCTCGAGTTCGCCCGCCGGAAGCGGCGTCCGAATCGAGGAGAGGTCGACCGCTGGGAGTCCTTCGAGCGGGACATCGGCTCCGGCAGACGCGCGAGCGCGATCCGCGACGGCCACAGGAAGCGACGACTCCTGCCACTCGTACTCCTCGAGTACGATGTCGATATCGGTTGCCTCGAGTTGTGGAAGCTCTTCCTCGTCGATGCGATCGAGTTCGTTGTTCGGCGCGAGCAGCCGTTCCGACCGTCCGTCGGCGGGGATCCCCAGTGCGGCGACGCCGATCTCGCTCGCCGCGTCCACGACGACGCTGCCGCCGCCGAACCAGGCGACGTTTGCCGGGCGACAGAGCCACAGTTCCTCGAGCGACCGACGGGTGAGCAGGTCGACGACTCGCTGGCGCTTCTCGACCGCAGGATGTCCCATACTGACATCGAGCGGTCGTCGGCCGCATACGTGTTTCTCGAGGGACGAGTTCGTCGCTGGAAGACGAGTTCACGGACGGCGATTCGACCGCGGTCACTCCGCGTCCCTCCGTCCCGCACGTATCAGCCGTTCGAGGGACCGCTACGCGCACAGCAGAGAACGAGGACACCGAGACCGGGAGGCCGGTGAATCCACCTGCCCGCTACTCGTCCATGACGGCGAGCACCGGGCACTCGGCGTCGAGTAACACCGACTGGGTGACGCTGCCGAACAGCGCCTTCCCGACTGGGGTCCGGGAGCGACCGCCGACGACGACGTAGCTCGCGTCGACATCGTTCGCGTAGTCGAGAATTTCTGCCGAGGCGTTGCCGGTACGACCGATCGCTTCGTACTCGTCGGTAACGCCCTCGGCGGCCTCGGCGACGATTCGCTCGGCGAGCTCCGTCGCCTGTTCCGACGTGATCGACCCGTCGAAGTCGAGCGACTTCTTGATGAGATACTGGTGATCCGCTCCCTCGTAGACGAAGACGACGTGGAGCGGTTCGTCGAACCGCTCTGCAAGCTTCCACCCCTCCGAGAGCACTTGATCCGAGCCTTCTTCTCCGTCGATTGCTGTAACGACGACCATAGAAATGGTATCGCACTCCTCACATAAATGTATTCTCTCGCCATCGAACGAAACGAGCACTCGGACGATTTCGAACGGACGAGTGACCGCGACGACTAGGTGAGCGGGAACAGCGTCGAAAGCACCATGACGACGACGAATCCGGTCAGGGAAACGATCGTCGTCAACGCGGTCCAGATTTTGAACGTCTCCGCCTGCGTCAAGCCGCCGATCTCCTTGACGATCCAGAAGCCGCTGTCGTTGTACCACGAGAAGATCGAACCGCCCGCGCCGATGATCATGACCAGGTAGACCGGATTAACCGTCAGGTCGCCCACGAGCGGTGCCATGATCCCCGCGGTCGTGAGGAGGGCGACCGTCGCCGAGCCCTGCGCGATGCGAATCGTCGCCGCGATAACGAAGCCGGCGACCAGCAACGGAATGCCGAGCCCCTCGAGCGTGGTAGCGATGTACTCGCCGATCCCGGAGGTGGCGAGCATCGCACCGAACGCCCCGCCGGCGGCAGTGATCGCCGCGATGTGTCCGCCGCTCTGTAGCGAGTCGACGAGTTCGTCGGACCACACCTCTCGAGTCAACGACTCCATCCGGTAGAAGGTTATCGCCGCTGCGAGTGCGGCGGCGGTCAACGCGAAGTTCGGATCGCCGACGAAGGCCGTCGCCGGCTCGACCGCCTCGAGCGACCCTTGGAACGTGCCGAGTCCAAAGCTATCCTCGGCGGCCATATCGATAAGATAGTCCAGCGTCGTGTTCGATGCAATCAGGAACACCGCGAGCAGGATCGGCAGCGAGGCCTCGAACATGCCGGGCAGTTCGGACAGCGGACGATTGGCCAGCTCCTCGACTCGCTCGACGGACGAGCCCATCGTCTCCCGAAGCGGGACGTCGACGTGCCGATTGATCCACTTGCCGTAGAACACGCCGGAGACGATCACGATCGGAATCGCGACGGCGGCACCGACCAGCATCGTCAACCCGAGATCGACGCCGAGTTCTAGCGCGACCGCGAGCGGTCCGGGAGTCGGCGGCACGAATCCGTGAGCGGTGACCCCGGCGGCGCCGACGATGGTAATGAACAGCGCGTAATCCCGTCCCGTTCGAGCGCGCATCGATCGAGCCAGCGGCGCTAACAGGAAAAAGACGTTGTCGAAGAACACGGGAATCGCGAGTACGCCGCTCGATCCGCCGAGTGCGAGATACGAGTGTTCCTCGCTGGTAAACGACTGAAACCAGCGGACGATCCGCTCGGCAGCCCCGCTTTCCATCATCGTCTTTCCGATCACCGCCGCCATCAGAATCGGAATACCAACACCGACCATCGTGTCACCGAAGGCTGCAGCCGTCTCGGCTGGGACCTCCCCCATCGGTACTTCGGCCGTCGCCGCACCGACGATCAGCGTCGCGAGTATCAGTCCGATGAACGCCGGAACGCGTAACCAGACCAACAGCGCGACGACTGCGATCAATCCAATACCGAAGACGATCACCGGACTCTCTAGCGCCATGGTGACACGTATACCATCACCCCACATATAATCTTTGGCAAATAGTAATTTAGATCAATTACTCGAGCAGCCAAAAACAGCCGGGAAGCTACCAATCGTGGCGTCCCATCGAGGCTACCGAATCATCCGATCTCGGGCTATTCACTCCCGCAACGGACTCACGTCGAAGACGGGTTTGCAGGTGTCGCCCGCGAGGAACGACTCGAACGCTTCGTCGGCCTCGAGCAGCGAGTACCGATCGTCGAGGAACGTCTCGAGGTCGACGTCGCCGGATTCGATGAGACGCATCGACCGCTCGAAGTCCTCCCAGGTCGAGGCGTACGAACACTGCAGGTCGATCTCCGCGCGGACGAGCGGCGAGTATTCCATCGTCGTCTCGCCCGTCTGGCCGACCATAACGATCTGGCCGCCCTTTCGCACCTCGTCGACGGCCATCGTCAGGCCGGAGGGGTGACCGGTCGTATCGAAGACGACGTCGTAGCCGGCGCCGTCGGTCAACTCTGCGCGGGCGGCTTCGAGGTCGTCTTCCTCGACGTTCAGCGTCCCGAAGCCGAGTTCCTCGGCGAGCGGGAGTCGGTAGTTCGTGTCGCTACCGACGCCCGCGACGACGACGTCACCGCCCTGCGCGTCGGCGATCTGAGCCGTTAGGAGTCCGATCGGCCCCGGGCCGGCGACCATGACGCGCGATCCGGCACCGACGCGCGAGTTCTGGATGACCGCTCGAGCGCCGATGCTCGTCGGTTCGACGAGGGCGGCGTGTTCGGGGTCAACGCCGCTGGGAACGTGCTGGAGCGCGGTTTCGGGAACGGCGATGTATCCCGCGTACGCGCCGTCGTGGTCGACGCCGGTGATGACCGCATCCTGACAGACGTTCTCCTCGCCGAGTCGACACTGATAACAGGAACCACAGCCGCGGATCGGCCGTTCGACGACGCGGTCGCCGACATCGAACTCCGTGACACCGTCGCCGACGTCGACGACGCGGCCGGTGTACTCGTGGCCGATGGTCGTGGGAAGCGACATCCGCTCGAAGGCCGATTTGAACTTGTAGATTCCCGTGTCGCTGCCACAGAGACCCGCGTAGTCGACTTCGATCAGCGCCTCGCCGGATGCTGGCTCCGGTCGCTCGAGGTCGACGAGTTCCATCCGCCCGTACTCTCGGCTCGTTTTCGCAAGTCCGCGCATACTTCGAGTCCTCGTCCGACGGTTATAATTCTATGGGATCGACTGGTTCGGTGTCGAGGTCAGATGGTGACCGGCTCGTCGCGCTCGGCGGCCTCGTGAATCGCCCGGATCGTTCGCATGTCGGCGAGTCCGTGACGGCCGTCGGGACGGATCGACTCGCCGCTGAGCACTCGGTCGGCGAAGTAATCGAACTCCTCGCGCATCTCCTCGACGGCGCCGTAGTCGGTGTCCTCGACGGTGGCACGGAGACTCCCCGACGAGAGATGTAGTGTCGCCTCACCGTGGAACGCGGGGGCGAGTTCGATCGTCCCCTCGGTGCCGATGATCTTGAGCTGTGTGTCCTGCTGGGCGTGCTGGCTGGTCGTACAGACCAACGGCAGATCGCCCTCGAGAGTGATCGTGTACGTCGCGGTCTGGTCCGGGACGTTCTCGAACGCCTCGTGCGAGGAGTCCATCCGTGCGCTCACGGACACCGGATCGCGCTCGAGGAGGAAGCGTGCAGTGTTGATCGGGTAGATTCCGAGATCCATCACGGAGGTCCCGTAGCCGGTAACGTCGGGATCGAGCCGCCACTGATCGGGATCCGGATTCATCTCGAGAATCGGCTGGGTGTTGTTGCCGTAGACGTGCGTCGGCTCGCCGATGAATCCGTCCTCGATGAGTTCCTTCGCTCGCCGCACGGCGGGTTCGGTCTGCATCCGATAGGCGGTCATCAGCGGGATGTCGGCCGCCTCGGCGGCCTCGACGAGCCGTTCGGAACGCTCGACCGTGGCCTCGAGCGGCTTCTCACAGAGCACCGCCTTGCCGAGATCGGCGGCGGTTTCGACGTACTCGAGGTGGTAGGCGTTGGGCGTCCCGACGTAGACCGCGTCGTACGTATCGGTCGCGGCGCCGTCGTGGAAGTCGTCGTACGTGATGGCCGCATCGACGTCGTGTCGGTCCGCGAGCCGGTCCGCTTTCTCCTGGGACGAACTGACGAGTGCGGTCGTCTCGCAATGCGTCGACTGTTCGATCGCGGGAATAACGACGTCGACGGTCCACCAACCGAGGCCGACCAGTGCGAATCGAACGGTCCCGTCGGTTCCGCTCGCCCAGTCGCGCTCTGTAAACCGATCAACTACTGACTGTGTCCCCATGCGCTTCGTTTCGTCCGTGGGGGATAAAATCGTTCGTACTTCGACGCCGTGCAATCCGAAGTATCCGCTCACTGCTTTGACCTCTGATAAGAGAACAGTGTTCTACAATACAGAATAGCTGTTCTGGTTGATTTCCATATTGTTCTCTGCGTAGTCGGTATCCCACAGTATCAGTCAGTTGTAGTTTCTCTCGCTGATCGCGGCGGGATCCTGTCTCACCCCGGCAGTTTTTTTACAATCATATTGGTGTAATATGCTCCCGATCGCGGCAGTTTGGTCACCGTTTCACGGGTCTGTAGTTGTAACCCGCTTCGGCCGTTACCGATCGCCACCGAACGACGCGAGTACCGACTCTCCACGTCCCACTATTTCGGTAAACCGACACGGCAGCCGTCAAGTCGGTTGTGTTGAGGGGCGTAGCGGTCGGCCGGGACCTTGTTATTAGTTGACGTTGTACATTGTGCCTAACCTCAGTGTCGTTCTGAAAGGGTGAGTATCGTTCTATAGTAGAGAATTGAATTTCGTGCTCCTCGCGTTCCGTCTCAATTCACGTTCGATCGTTCGACGGATGAAACCGATCGGCCGTCTCGAGAGTGCGAGTGCTACTGTTGACGACCATCGGTCCTGCCGTCACTCGTCGCCAGCAGCAACCGCCGCACAGAGGTCGCCGATAGATGGGCGTGCCCGTAGTCGAGACGCCTCGTGGAGACGAGCGTCTGTGCAAATCGAGATACAACAAACTCGCCGTTCAGCACGTAACAAACCAAAAAAGCCGTTTTGCTATGGGAATCCGCAACTCGTGTGCTCAAGACGGCTCTCAACTCACGAGCACGACGCGGCTTACACCGCGTCGGACAACGGAAGACTCGCGTCGTACTCACGGCTTCGCCGTTCGTATCTCGCGGTTCTCACGGAGAACCGCGCATTCCTCGTCTTCCGAGCTCGATTTCGCATCGCTCAATCGAACAGCGCAAATCAGAGATTTGCTGGCTTGACGACGCTCACACCTCGTCAAACAACGCTGAGCAGCGCGCAGCGAGTCCGATGAGGTTACGCTTCGTCGAAGAGGGTCTCGCCCTCGACCATGTACTCCTCGACGGCGTCGAGATCGAGCGTCAGCCCGAGTCCCGGTTTCTCTGGGACTTCCATTCGACCGTTCTCGATGAGGTTATCCTCCTCGACCAGGTCCTCCCACCAGTCCAGCTGGTAGGAGTGGTACTCGACTGCCAGCGAGTTGGGGATCGCTGCGGCGACCTGTGCGGACGCCATCGTCCCGATCGGCGAGGAGACGTTGTGCATCGCCACGGGCGTGTAGTAGAGGTCCGCAAGCTGGGCGACCTTCTGGGTCTCGCGCATCCCGCCCACGCGAGGAAGGTCCGGCGCAATGATGTCGACCGCCTGTTCCTCGAGCAGCCGGCGCTGACCGTGGGTCCGGTAGACGTTCTCACCGACAGTGATCGGCGTCGTCGTCGACTGGGTGACCTCGCGCTGGACGTCGTGGTTCTCCGGCGGCACGGGGTCCTCGAGCCACCAGACGTCGTACGCCTCGAGTTCGCGGGCGAGTCGTTTCGCGGAGCCGGCGGAGAACGACCAGTGGCAGTCGAAGGCGACGTCGGCTCTGTCCCCGACGCGTTCGGTGACCTCGCGGACGATCTCGACTTTGTGGTCGATCTCCGGCCCGCGCAGGTGACGGTTCGCGCGGTCTTTCTCGTGGCCGGATGGAACGTCGAGATCGAACTTGATGGCGTCGTATCCCAACTCTTCGACGACGCGTTCACCTTCGTCCGCACAGGCGACGGGATCGGCCTCGTCTTCGGTGTGCAGGTCGCAGTAGATGCGGACATCGTCGCGGTACTTCCCGCCGACGAGCTGGTAGGCCGGAACGTCGAGGATCTTGCCCGCGACGTCGTGGAGCGCGATTTCGATGCCCGAGATGGCCGAAACGACCTTGCCCGAGATCGAGCCCTCGCCGGACATCTTCTGGATGAGGTGTTCGTACAGTCGATCGATATCCAGCGGGTTCTCGCCGACGAGGAACGGCGTCATCCGTTCGATGATCGCGTCGTCGCCGCCGCCCCAGTAGGACTCGCCCGTCCCGACCAGTCCGGCGTCGGTGTAGACGCGCACGAGGATCCACGGGTAGTTGCCGTCGACCATCGTCGTCTGCACGTCCGTGATTTCCACGTCACGCGGGCCACGATCGGCCGTCAGCTGCATCGTCTCCGACGACAGATCGCGCATCGTATACTCTGCGTTCGGATCGCGTAGCGTCCGGTAGTTCGGCATACGATCGACATATATTCGCCGGGGTATATCACGTTTGGCATGTCGGACACAGTCACGAATGCCGCCACTACGTTCTGTATGACTTCGTTCCGTTTCCCTGTCGTAACAACTTCCGCGCCCGTGAGTGAACGCGCTCGAAAAATAACTGCCGTCCGCCGTCGTTCCGGGCCGTCGGTTCCGTCAGAAGCTGTTGTAGACGGTCTTTTCGATCGTGTAGAAGTCGATGCCGGCGTCGCCCTGCTCGCGCCAGGTCTCACTCGAGGACTGCTTGAACCCGCCGAAGGGAACGTGCAGTTCGAGGCCGGTGGTCTTGTCGTTGACCTTGGCGACGCCGGCCTCGACCTCGCGGACGAAGCGCTCGGCTTCGGTGTGATCGTCCGTGACAATGCTCGCCGAGAGGCCGTAGTCGACGTCGTTCGCCGTCTCCAGCCCGTCCTCGAAGTCTTCGACTTCGATCACGGCGAGGACGGGGCCGAACACCTCCTCCTGAGCGATTCGGTAGTCGTTCTCGACGCCGCTGAAGACCGTCGGCTCGACGTAGTAGCCATCACCGAAGCGCTCGCCATCGGGCTGACCGCCGCCCGTCTCGAGGGTCGCACCCTCGTCCTCCGCGATCCCGATGTAGTCGAGGGTTCCCTCGAGTTCGCTCTCGGTGACCTGCGGACCCATGTCGTACTCGTCACCGGGGCCGATCTCGATCGACTCGGCCTGCGCGACGACCGCCTCGACGAACTCGTCGTAGACATCAGTATGAACGATCGCGCGTGAACAGGCGGTGCAAGCCTGTCCAGTCACGCCGAACGCGCCCGCGGCGACGATTTCGGCGGCCTCCTCGACATCGGCGCTGTCTGAGACGACGGTCGGATTCTTCCCGCCGAGTTCGGTCTGAACGCGCTTGCCGTCGTCGGTGGCCGAATCGTAGACCATGTGGCCGACCTGACCGGAGCCGGTAAAGGAGACGGCGTCGACGTCCTCGTGGGTGATGATCGCATCACCGACGGTGCTTCCGGGACCGGTGACGACGTTTGCCACGCCATCGGGAAGGCCGGCTTCGTCGAGCGCCTCGAAGAGTTCGACGGCGACACCGGGGGCGACCGAAGCCGGGTTGAGGACGACCGTGTTTCCGGTGGCGAGTGCAGGCGCGAGCTTCCACGCCGGGATGGCGATCGGGTAGTTCCACGGCGTGATCAACGCGGTGACGCCGACCGGTTCGTCGACGGTGTAGAGATTCGTCCGCGGACCGCTCGCGGATTTCACCGAGCCACCGAGGTCGCGGGTCTTTTCCGCGTAGTAGTAGAAGATGTCGATGGCCCGCTGAACTTCACCGCCGGCTTCGGCGTGGGTCTTCCCTTCCTCGCGGGTGAGGAGGTCGGTAAGTTCGTCCTTCCGGTCGGCGAGAATCGATGCCGCCTCGCGAAGGATCTCACCCCGTTCGGGCGCGGGCGTGGTCGCCCAGTCGTCCGCTACGGCCGCCGCGGCTTCGACGGCAGCGTTTGCGTCTTCGGCGCTCGACTGTGGATACTCGGCGACGACTTCCGCCGGTGCCGCCGGATCGGTCGTCTCGAACGTCTCGTTCGTTTCGCAGTCGGTCCACTCTCCGCTCACGTAGTTCTGGTAGCGTGCGGTCACGCCAGAAACATCGGCGAGGAAGTATAGAATACTTATGATCTGTACAGGAATCTCCGCTTCGGGAGCTATCTCCCGATATGCAGACTATACAACACGATATCGAGCCTATAACCGATTCGCTGCGATACTCTCCCCGGACACCAGAGCTAATATGGTTGGGCGAAAAGAAGGAGGTACCCACATGCGTTACTACCAGCTCTGCGAGGGGGGTTCCCCTCGTCTCGCAGTGGAAACGGCGGGATCGCTGTACGATCTCACCGCAGCAACGTCACAACTGCAGACGTTCGAGGACCTACTTCGAGCGTCCGCGATCACCAACCAATCGGTCGACGCCGTCGCCGACCGCCTGCTCGAGGAGGCGACCGTCCTCTCGGAGACGGCACTCGAGGAGAGTCCGCCGACAGCACCCGTCTCCTCAGGGGAGGTCTGGGCAGCGGGCGTCACGTATCGGATCAGCGAGGAAGCGCGCAAGGCCGAGAGTTCGATGCCGGACATGTATCTCGACGTCTACGAGAACGATCGGCCGGAAGTGTTCTTCAAGGCGACGCCCAAGCGAACCGTCGGTCCGAACGAGGGCGTCGGCATTCGCGCCGATTCGGAGTGGGACGTCCCCGAACCGGAACTCGGCGTCGTTCTCTACGAGGGCGAAATAGTGGGCTACACGGTCGGCAACGACATGAGTAGCCGCTCGATCGAAGGACAGAATCCGCTCTACCTCCCGCAGGCGAAAGTGTACGACCGCTGTTGCTCGATCGGGCCGTGCGTCCGCTCGGCTGACTCGATCGACGACCCACACGACCTCGAGATGTGGATGACGATCAGTCGGGGCAACGATGTCCTCTACGACGAGTCGACGAACACGAACAAGATGGTCCGATCCGTCGAGGAATTGGTCGACTGTTACGTCACGCACAACGCCGTCCCCGACGTCTCGGTCCTCCTGACCGGAACGTCACTGGTACCCGACGAGGAGTTCACGCTTCGCGAGGGTGACGAGATCGAAATCGGCCTCGAGGAGATCGGCACCCTCTCGAACACCGTCGTTGAAGTGTGACTCTCCAACGAGCGAGTCCGAACGGCGAGAGTCAGTAGCAATCAACTGGTCCAAACGGGTACCGTTGAGAGTGTGTTAGACCCTCTCTGCGGCGTATTTTCGGCGTTAGATGGCGTAACCATCGGTTGTTCCGTTCTGTCCAGAGCCATCTCGGTCGAGAGGCGACCCCCCAATCACTGGTCTGGTACGATCCGGTCGGAGGCGTCACTCGGGTCGACTCGCGCGTAATCGCGAGCGGGTACGCTGCTGACGTACTGGACGCATTGACCGACGACGGTGCGGACATCGTCCAGTGGAGTTGGTGGGGTGGTGACAACCAGAGGTGGGAGTTCAATCTGATCTGACCGGACGGAAGCACACTGATTGCGATCTCGTACTGTCGATTTCCGCAACTGGTAGATCGACCTTGGAGCCGGATCGGCCGGCGACCTACCGCCGGTTCGAGCACCGGTGTGTACTCTGCATATACGGGAGCGCGTTCAGTTTCCTCGCTCGATGCGATACTCTCGAGCGGTCCGATCGGTGTCGTCGAGCCGACACAGGCTGTCCGTGTTCGGGTGACTCACAAAGCGGAATATACCCAAGCCACCCGCCAGACTGCACTCAGACGTCGAACCCCGAGCTGTTGCTACACCGGTAACTTTATGAATATGTGCTCATATCTCCCGAGTAGCATGGTTGATCATGACAAGCTGGGCAACGATATAGATAGACGAACGTACCTCAGCGGTATCGCAGCGGGTGCTGCGGCCGGGTTAGCAGGCTGTGCCGGCGATGGAAACGGAAGCGGGTTCGAGGTCCTTCACGGCTGGACCGGCGGCGACGGCGCGGATGCTATCAATACGCTCACGAGCGCGTTCGAGGAGGAACACCCCGATATCGAGGGGAACTTCGAAGCTGTCGGGGGGGACGGGAACGTCGAACTCAATACGGCTATCCTCCAGCGGTTGACGAACGAGAACCCGATGAGTTCGTTCGCCAACTGGCCGGGCAACAACCTCCAGCGGTACGAAGGGGTCCTCATGGACCTCGAGGAGGACGTCTGGGAGGCCGACGGGTTGAAGGAGAACATCCAGGACCGAGCCGTCGAACTCTGTACGTTCAACGGACAGATGCCGGCGGTGCCGGTCGGCTCACACCGGATGAACAATCTGTTTTACAATACGGCTGCCTTCGACGAGGCGGGTATCGACGCGGAGGAACTCGACAGCACGTCCGACCTTCTCGACGCCCTCGAGACGATCGATCAGGAGACCGATTACGTGCCGTTCGCCCACGGGATGCGCTCGGCGTTCCTCGGCTTACAGACGTGGGTCCAAATTTTCTCGAGTCAGTCCGGCGTCGACGCCTACATGGACTTCATCGAAGGCGACGGCGACAGGGACGCCATGATCGACGCGTTAGAGACCCTCCAGGAGATTCAGGAGAACTACATCAACGACGACGCGTCGTCGATCGGCTACACGCAGGCCGCACAGAAACTGATCGCCGACGAAGCGGCGTGTATTCACGGCGGGAACTGGCAGTACGGGATGTACCGAGCCGACGACGATTTCAACTACGGCGAGGAGTGGGACTGGATCCCCTTCCCCGGAACCGAGGGCGTCTACTTCTACCACCTCGACGCGTTCGTCACGCCGGACGACAACCCGAGTCCGGACGAGACCGTCGAGTGGCAAAAATTCGTCGGGACGGCGGAGGCCCAGGTCGAGTTCAACAACCTCAAGGGATCCGTGCCGCTTCGAACCGATATCGATCCCGACGAACTGACGGACTTCCTGGCAATGACCTACGAGGACCTCCTCGACTCCGAGGAGTACCCGCCGACGCTCGCACACGGACTCGCCGTCGAGCCCCAGCAACAGAACAACTGCGAGGGGGCTATCGGCGACCACTTCATGGATCCGTACGACCCCGAAGCAGCGGCTGACGCCCTGCTCGAGGCCGTTTCCCAGTAACGACGGTCGCGTGCGAAGTGTGCAATAAGCGGCCCCCGGGACAAGTAACAAATTCTTTATCATGGTAGAGAGAAACGGATAGTCAGATGGCAACGCACGACACGACTGAAACCACGGATTCGACGGCAGGACCGACCGAAGAGGTGGTAGACTGGCGGACGAAGCTCAGGTACTTCCTCAACAGCGACTTCGTTCGGTCGTCGCCGTACTGGGGGATCCCGTTCGTTCTCATGGGAATCGCAGTGTACGGTGGCATCGGCTACAACCTCGCGATTTCCTTTACGGATTACGCGGGAATCGGCCGTCCACAGTTCGAGAACTTGAGCCTCGAGATGTATCGCATGGCGCTTGCAGACGGATCGTTCAGGGCAGCTGCGTTCCAGAATTTCGTGCTGCTCGTCGGGTTTACGTCAGTTTCGCTGGGGCTCGGACTGTTCCTGGCAGTCCTCCTCGATTACGGTATCAGATACAAGGAGACGATCCAGACGATCTATCTCCTGCCGATGGCCCTCTCGTTCGTCGTGACGGCACAGCTCTG
Organism: Natronorubrum marinum; assembly: GCF_052040125.1. Lineage (NCBI taxonomy): Archaea > Methanobacteriati > Methanobacteriota > Halobacteria > Halobacteriales > Natrialbaceae > Natronorubrum > Natronorubrum marinum. The sequence continues at coordinate 69,638 of NZ_JBPPFV010000004.1, read as the reverse complement.
GTTGTGGATGTACAGTCCCGGCAACGGAGTGTTGAACGTCTTCGTGACGACGCTCGGGTTCGAACCGATCGATTGGCTGGGCAATCCACGGCTCGCCCTCGCAGCCGTGATCTTCGCACTCGTCTGGCAGTTCAGCGGGTACGCGATGGTCGTCTTTCTGGCCGGGCTTCAGTCGCTTCCGTCTGACCAGTTCGAGGCCGCGAAAGTCGACGGGGCGAGTCCGACAAAGACGTATATCCGGATCATTATTCCACAGCTCAAGCAGGCGTCCGTCGGCGCCGCCGTCGTCCTGATGCTGTTCGCGCTCAAGGCGTTCGACTTCCTCTACGCCATCACCGGCGACTATCGGCCACCGAACGGAACCGATATTCTGGCGACGCTGATGGTTCGAGAGGCGTTCCAGTACGGACAGTGGGCGTACGGCGCGGCGATCGCGACGATGCTCCTTCTGCTTTCGCTCGCCGTAATCGCACCGTATCTGATCTTCCAGTACCGACAGGGGAGCCTCTAACAATGTCACAGTCAACATCCGACACGAACCTCGACGTTGCATCGGTCGTCGAAGACGTCAATCTCAGACGGATCGGCCACTACACGCTGATCGTCCTCTTCCTCGGGTTCTTCCTCCTCCCGTTGATTACGGGACTCATGACGGCGCTGAAAACGAACGAAGCCATCGCTCGGACGGTTCCGTTCATACCGCCACTGGGAGAAGGCTTCACGCTCGGGAACCTCGAGTACGCCTTTAACCAGCTTTCGCACGCGTTCGTCAACTCGCTGCTGATGGCGATTCCGGCGACGATCATCAACGTGTTGCTCGCGAGTATGGCAGCGTTCGGGCTGACGATGGTCAAATGGCGCGGCCAACTCGGGATTCTGATCCTGTTTCTCATCGGCATCTTCGTGCCGTACCAGGCCGTGTTGGTTCCCCTGGCGCGGTTCTGGAACAACACCTTCCCACTCGCTAACATGATCTCGCCGCTGTTCGCGACGGTACCGTTGATCCAGAGCTATCACGCCGACCTGGTGCCGTTGATCATCACCCACGTCGCTTACGGGATTCCGATCTGTATGATCCTCTTCCGGTCGTACTACCAGAGTCTACCGAACTCGCTGGTGGAGGCGGCCAAGATCGACGGCGCGAGCATCACGAAAATCTATCGCCGCATCATCTTGCCGATCTCGAAACCGATGTTCGGCGTCGTCTTCATCTACCAGTTCACCCAGATCTACAACGAGTTCCTGTTCTCGTTTACCCTCATCTCGAGTGCGAACTCGCCGGAAGCGCCCGTCACCCTGATCATTCCAACCATCGGGACGTCGACTTCCGGCATCGACTTCGGGATCCGGATGTCGGCGGCGTTCCTCGCGGCGTTGCCGACGATCATCCTGTACGTGGCGTTCGCCGAACAGTTCGCGAAGGGACTGGAAACGGAGAGTGCATAACCAATGGGACGAATTCAACTCGATCAGTTGACGAAGCGATTCGGAGAGACGGTCGCCGTCGAGGACGTGACGCTCGACGTCGAGGACAGCGAGTTCCTCGTATTGGTCGGCCCGTCGGGCTGTGGAAAGTCGACGACGCTTCGCATGATGGCCGGTCTCGAGACCCCGACGTCGGGAGACCTCTACATCGCCGGCGAGCACATGAACTATCGCGTCCCGCAGAATCGAGACATTGCGATGGTGTTCCAGGATTACGCTCTCTATCCGCATATGACCGTTCGGGAGAATATCCGGTTCGGTCTGGAAGAGGAAGCGGGCTACACCGCCGACGAGATGGACGACCGCGTCGAAGACGTCGCCGACACGCTCAGCATCGACGACTTGCTGGATCGCAAACCCGGCGAGCTCTCGGGCGGCCAGCAACAGCGGGTCGCGCTCGGTCGCGCCATCGTTCGCGATCCGGCGGTGTTCCTGATGGACGAGCCGCTGGCCAATCTCGACGCGAAGTTGCGCGCGGAGATGCGGACGGAACTCCAGCGCTTGCAAGCCGAACTGGACGTGACGACGGTCTACGTCACGCACAACCAGACGGAAGCGATGACGATGGGTGACCGAATCGCAGTGTTGAACGAGGGACGGCTACAGCAGGTGGGCGCTCCGCTCGAACTCTACCACGAGCCCGCGAATCAGTTCGTCGCCGGATTCATCGGCGAACCCATGATGAACTTCCTCCACGGGCGGCGGTCCGAGGACGGATTCGCCAGCGAACACATCGAGTATCCCTTCGACGAGCGTCTCGAGCGGGCCGTCGGCGACGTCGACGACCTCGTCTTCGGCGTCCGTCCCGAAGCGGTCGACGTTCGCCGCGCCGACGAAACGTCGGCGGAACGACTCGGACCGTACGAGTTCCCGATGACCGTCACCGTCACTGAAACGCACGGTAATCAGAACATCGTCTCCCTCACACACGCCGACGACGCGACCGATCACGACGCCCTCCGTGCGGTGACCGACGGAATGCACATCGTCGACGTCGGCGAGTCGGTCGTCGTCACCATCGATCCGGATGCCGTCCACATCTTCGACGGGGCGACCGGCGAAGCGCGTTGTAACCGCCGACTCGAAACCGCACGCGAACTCACGATCTAACATGGCACGCCTAACACTCGACGACGTAACCAAGGAGTACCGGGATGGAGAGATGAGTGTCGTCGCCGTCGAAGACGTCTCCATCGACGTCCCCGACGGGGATTTCCTCGTCCTCGTCGGCCCCTCCGGCTGTGGGAAGTCGACGACGCTGCGGATGATCGCCGGCCTCGAGGAGATCACCGACGGGGAGATCAGACTCGACGGCAAATCGGTCAACGACGCCTCCGCACAGGAACGGGATATTGCGATGGTCTTCCAGTCGTACGCGCTGTATCCTCACAAAACCGTTCGCGGAAACATGTCCTTCGGTCTGGAGGAGTCGACGGATCTCTCCGACGAGGCGATCGCCGAGACGGTCGAAGAGACGGCAGCGATGATGGGGATCGAGGAGCTGCTGGATCGCAAACCGGGTGAGCTCTCGGGCGGCCAGCAACAGCGGGTCGCGCTCGGTCGCGCCATCGTTCGCGATCCCGACGTGTTCCTGATGGACGAACCGCTGTCGAACCTCGACGCGAAACTGCGCGCGGAGATGCGGACGGAGCTACAGCACCTACAGGAACAGCTCGACGTCACGTCGGTCTACGTCACGCACGATCAGACCGAGGCGATGACGATGGGCGATCGGATCGCAGTGTTAAACGACGGCGAACTCCAGCAGGTCGGGACCCCACTCGAGTGTTACCACGAGCCGAACAACCTGTTCGTCGCGGGCTTTATCGGTGAGCCGTCGATGAACACCTTCGATGGACAGCTCGAGGAGGGCGCAATCGTGATCGACTCCGTCGAGTACCCGCTGTCGTCGGACGCGCGACGCAATATCGAGGCGGGAACGGATCTCGTCCTCGGCATCCGCCCGGAAGACGTACGGATCGTCGACTCTCGATCGGGCGACCGACAGTTCGAAGCCGAGGTTGCCGTCGTCGAGCCAATGGGGAACGAGAACGTCGTCCACCTTCGGTTCGACGGTACGACGACCGACGGCGAGTTCATCGCAACGACCGAAGGGATCCCGAGCGTGAGCGCCGGCGACCGGGTCGGCGTTGAGTTTCCCGAAGCGGCGATTCACCTCTTCGACGGCGACAGCGGCGTCGCGCTCAAGAATCGGGAACTGTCGTTCTCCGGAACTCGAGACGAACTGCTGTCCTAAGAGCCGGAATCGACAGTGGTTCGCTCCGAAAGCTAAAGTAGCCACTGAACGTCACTGCACACCTGACCGCAGGACTGTGTTACGATCAGTGTGTAAATCGTTTCAATTGGTACTATACCGGACGTACCGGTAGTGACGACGGATCATCGTCTCCAAACCGATCTTTCTTAGAACTGGTGCCCACCGTCTCACCGTAATCGACGGCTCGGAAGGTAGGTCACGATCTCCGGAGGTCATCAGCGACGGCGACCGAGCACAGACCGAAAGCGTCGTCGAACGTCGTCGTACACGGGGTTCGTGAGTCGATCGACTACCGAGCGACTCGCGGGCACCGGTTGCGTCCTCGAGCGACGCCTATTCGTACCCTGCCGTCAGGTCGTTACCTGTACAGTATACAGGTTGTCCATTCAAGCAGACTGGCGTTCTCAAACAGAGAACTCTTGTTTAGATATAGTTCAAGCCATCTCATTGTGGCACGACACTCCCCCAAAATCGGCATGTACTCGCCAGTTCGACAATCCACCAACCCACAAGTCAGATCGGAGCGAGTTTAATTACAAAAGTACCTTTGTAAATATCCGAGCGGTTGTGGGATCTCGAGTCGCATAAGAGGGGCGTCTATACCCACCGTTGACTGGCAGAGGTCCGTCCCAAGCGATCGGTCGTGATGAGATTGACTACCGCCGAAACGCGGAGAATAACGCCTCAGAAGTCCATCAACCGGCTAGTGAGGTGCGATATCAGCCGGGCCCCTTCATGGCAATTACTAACACAGCACATTGTGAGTAAGCCCAAATTCGTTCTGTAAAAGTGTGGATCGTTCTGTATTGCAGAAGGAGTTTTCGCACGACTCCAGTCTCCGCTTCGTGAGTCGGAGCTGACGACTACGGTTCCCGTTCGACGACGCCCATCGTGTTGTAGTGTCCGATGCCATCGCAGCCGTGGAAAGATACCCGAAAACGGCGGGCGGGACGCTATTTTCGAGAACGCGGTCAGTACACGCTACTCGATGGAATCGACGGTTACGGGCGTAACGTACGTTCGTCCAGTCTTCGGAACCGCCTTCGTCGCCGCGACATCGAGCGATTCGCTTGCCACGATGTCCACGGACGAACGTTCGATACGAACCTCGTAGGGTCCCTCCTCGACGGTGAGGTTCATATCGAGGTCGTGGAAGGCGAGCTGGGTCGCCGACAGTTCGAAGGTGACGCGCTTCGATTCACCCGGCTCGAGCGAGACGCGCTCGAGGAGATCCTCGACCCGTCCCGCAACGGCTGCTGTTTCGTCCCGGTACCTGGTAGTGGACTGTTCTCGTGTCACAGTCACCAATCGAGAGCGATCGGTTTAATCGTTCTGACAGTACCACCCCATTCGAGACCGACACGAAGCGGTTCGTACACCACACGCAGACCGTTGCGTGCCAGTCGAGCGACACTCGTAAATGAGAAACGACGGGAGCCGTTTCGTTCTGGGGTGCATGACTCAGTGTGAGTGATATGGAATCTAATTCAGTGATACAGAACAACCTATATGTAGGTGCAGTGTGAGCTAGAACCATGGCAGAGCCGAAACATCCCGTTCGAACCGTCGGCAGGACGTTCGAGATCCTGGAGGTCATTCAGGAACTCGACGGTGCCGGCGTCTCGGAGATCGCCGACCGAGTCGATATTGGCAAGAGCGCCGTCCACAACCACCTGATGACGCTCGCGAACCACGAGTACGTCGACAAAGACGGCGACGAGTACCACATCGGGCTGTCGTTTCTGGGACTCGGCGCGTACGCGCGAAACCGGACGCCGATCTACGACACGGCTCAGTCCCAGGTCGATCAACTCGCCGACGAAACGGGGGAGTTGGTGAATCTGCTCGTCGAAAAGAACGGGATGGGGGTCTACCTCTATCAGGCGAAAGGGGAGAACGCGGTCGAACTGGACACCCACGAGGGAAAGCGCGTGCAGATGCATTGTACGGGCCTCGGAAAGGCAATACTCGCGTTCCGACCGCAATCCGAGGTCGACGAGATCCTCGACGAGCGCGGGCTTCCGGAGGTCACACCGCACACCATCACCGACCGCGAAGCGTTCCACGCTGAACTCGAAGAAATTCGCGAGCAGCGCTACGCGATCGACCGCGAGGAGCGACTCAACGGGCTACGCTGTATCGCCGCGCCGATCACCGACGATACGGACCGAAGCATCGCCTCGATCAGCGTCGCCTGTCCGGTCCACCGCGTCGGTGACGAACGGTTCTACGAGGACCTGCCGGAGTCAGTTCTCGGCGCGGCGAACGTGATCGAACTCGAGCACAACTACTCCTGAGTCGGACCGTCGACTCCGCCGTCGCCTATCGGCACTACGCACCTCGTAGGTACATCGGTCCAAAAAATCGCATCCGGAGGGTCGATAGCGGCTTCGAGTCGATTACTCGATCGAGACCGCAGCGACCGTCGACGGGGGGAGTTCCGCGACGATCGACGAACCGTCGACCGACACTGACAGGTCGGCGGCGGTGAACTCGTCCGCGTTGTCAGCGGTAACCTCGAGGTCGGGCTCCTGGTCGGCGAACAGAATCTCGGCCCGTACGTCGCCCTCGCTGAGAGTCGCAGCCTCGAGGGCGATCTCGACGGTCCGTTCCGCACGGCAGTCGAGGTTCGTGACGGTGACGTACGTCTCGTCGTCGCCGATCGAGGCGGACGCGCCGACGAGCGGCAGTTCGCGGTCTTCGCCGTCGTCGGCGAGTTCGCGAGTCGGGGCGGAGACGGAGGTTCGGACGGCCTCGTTCCCCTTGTGAGGGGCGTAGAAATCGAAGACTCGGTAAGTCGGGCGGGCCCAGGCGTCGTCCTCGTCGGTCTCGACGAGACACTGGAGGACGTTGACGGTCTGTGCGATGTTCGACATCGTCACGACGTCGCTGTAGTCGTTGAAGATGTCGAGGACGGCCGCCGCCGAGAGCGCGTCGAGAACGGTCCCCGGCTGCTCGAGGCCGGTGTCGGCCGTCGCCTCGGGATGCCAGGACCCCCACTCGTCGACGATGACGCCGATGTCGCGGGTCGTCGCGACCGCGTTGATTGCCGCGGCGATTCGCTCGATGTGGTCTTCCATCTCGAGGGCTTCGACGAGGAACTGGTCGTACTGGTCCTCGTCGGCCTCGGCAACGGTCATCGTGCGTCCGTAGTAGTGGTGGAGGGTGAGGTGGTCGAGAGGGAACGAGGCCCCCCACGGAGCGCCGTTTACCTCCTCGAGGAAGCGGCGGTTCCACTCGTGCCCCTCGAACCCACAGGCAATGAGCTCGAGTTCGTGATCGAGCATCAGATTGTCCATGGTTCCGACGTAGGTCGCAAAGCGGCGGTACTCGCGGGCGTACTGTTCGGGGGTCATCCGACCGCCACAGCCCCAGTTCTCGTTGCCGAGGCCCCAGTAAGTGACGCCGTAAGGCTCCTCGTGGCCGTTGTTCCGGCGCCGGTCCGCCAGTTCGGTGTCGCCGTCGTAGTTGCAGTACTCGACCCAGTTTGCGGCTTCCTGTGGGTCGCTGGAGCCGACGTTCGCCGCGAGGTACGGCTCGGTGCCGATGCGCTCACAGAGTTCGAGGAACTCGTCGGAACCGAAGGCGTTCGACTCCTCGGGCGTTTCCTCCGGTCCCTGCGCCCAGAAGAGGTTACGACGGCGCGGTCGTTCATCCCGCGGCCCGACGCCGTCCTCCCAGTGGTAGTCGTCGGCGAAACAGCCACCAGGCCACCGAAGGACAGGGAGTTCGAGGTCAGCGAGCAGCGAAACGGTGTCCTCGCGGAAGCCGCTCTCCGCGGCGCTGTCACCGTGCCAGATTCCGCCGTAGATACAGCGTCCGAGGTGTTCAGCGAAGTGTCCGTGTACTTCCGGCGCAATCCGATCGATACTCGCCTCTGTATGAACCGCTATGCGTGCGTCTGTCATGCACTGGTTCAGTATTTGCACATGGCAATATTAATACTTCGGGTACTAACAAGAGAATAATGGGTGAGACGTAGCGATCGACATCGATTGCTGTGAGAGTCGCACCGAGCCGGCAGACAGACGATAGCGATGAGAAGTTTCATAGCAGAGTGTGAGAGAAGCTGGCGTATGGACGACTACACGCACACACCGGTGACTGTCGAGGACAAGCGAGCCGTCGTCGTCGGTGGCACCAGCGGTCTCGGACAGGCGATCGCCGTCGGCTTCGCGGCCGACGGTGCCGACGTCATCGCGACGAGCAGAGGTGAGGAAAACGTCGAGCAGACCGCCGACCTCCTCGAGGACCGCGGGGCGACGACGGCTCGCGTCACCTGTGACGTCACCGATCGGGAGTCGCTCGAGACGGTTCGGGAGGTCGCCGAGGAGACGCTCGGCGGGATCGATATCGTCGTCGCCTCGCAGGGGGCGATCTCTCGAGAGACCGTCCTCGGTATCGAAGACGACGACTGGGAGTTCGTCACGAGCGTGGCACTCGACGGCGTGCGACGGGTGACCCAGACGTTCGCGCCTGCGATGGACGAGAGTGGAAGCATTATCAACATCTCCTCGCTCGCGGCGCGATTGTCGATGGCGAATCTGCCAGCGTACTCGGCGGTCAAAGGCGGCGTCGAGGCGTTCACTCGCGCTTCGGCCAAAGAGTTGGCACCCGAGATTCGAGTCAACGCCATCGCCCCTGGCTTCTTCATCACGCCACAGAACGCCGACACCTACGCCGAGGGGACCGACAAACGAGTCCGAATCGACGAGCGAACGCCGCTCGGTCGCGTCGGCGAACGCGAGGAACTCATCGGCGCCGCGATCTACCTCTCGAGCGACGCGTCGTCGTTCGTCACCGGCGAGGTGCTCACCGTCGACGGTGGGTTCGCCGATAGTGCGTTCTAGTCGCTACGACTCGCCGGACTGATCGATCGGCTCGGAGCCGCGTTCGCATCGGTTCGGTGTAAGCCACTGCAGGCGATCGGGCGGTAGCTATAGTAGCTACTGGAAGTCAGTGCACACCCGATCGCAGGATGAAACGCGGTTCGAGTGACGCGAGAACCGCGGACGAGCGAATAGTGCGGGACCACAGGTCCCGCATACCGCGCGACCGGGCCGGAGGTCCGTGAGCAGACGGGGGGGCGACCCGTGAGCTATGCGATCGGTGTGTAGACAGTTCCAGTTGGTACGATATCGTCCGTTCCGTTCCTCCGTGGGTCGTCTCGTGTACCGATTCGGTTTGTCAAATAGTATGGGGTATTATATATCAACGGATGGGCGGTCGTAACATATATATGTACATCTATGATTGATGGTGGTGTATGACAGCAGGTAACAAGAAGAGGGTTCCACAGACCCCTCGCTCGAGCACTCGTCAGCCCCCGAGGTGCGCGAGTCGCCGGGGGCTGCTTCGGGCAGCGGGTACTGCCGGCCTCGCGGGGCTCGCTGGCTGTACCGGATTCGTCGGGAGGGCTCAGGAGGGTGTCGAGTACTGGACGTTGTTCGGTGGCGGTGACGGTGTCGTCATGGAGGAGATGGTCAACGAGATCAACGAGAACGACGAAATGAACATCAATCGACAGCGAGTGCCGTGGGACGAATACTACGGTCGCCTGTACACGTCGATGGTCGGCGGAAACGCGCCGGACCTCGCGATCATGCACTCGCGAATGATGGACGAGTACGAAGACAGTCTCGTGGCGGTCACCGACGAAATCGGCACGGAGCCGTACTTGGAGGAGGTCGCTCAGGGCGGCATCGTCGACGGCGAACAACTCGCCGTCCCGCTCGATAGCCACCCGTTCGGTCTCTACTACAACAAGGAAATCTTCGAAGAGGCCGGGTTAGATCCCGAGGACCCGCCGGAGACGCCGGACCAGTTCGTCGACGCGGCCAACGCGATCGTCGAAAACACGGATCACTACGCGTTCGACTCCTTCGATGGCGAACAAGGAGTCGAAGTAATGCGGATGATGTTAGCCAGTCGAGGTGGACGGCTCCTCGACGACGACTACAACCCGGCGTTCGAAACGGACGACGGACTCGCGGTCGTCCAGGAGATGCACGACTGGGTGCACGAACGGGACTGGGTTCCCGTCGATCCGGACACCGGCTGGGACGCCTGGAATCGAGGTGAGGTCGGCATGCGGCTCGAAGGGTCGTGGCACATCAGCGTCGTTCGCGAAACGGAGTTCGAGTTCGGGATGACGAAACCGTTCATCATGCCGGACTCGACCGATCCCGTGACGCTCGGAGAGAGTCACATGATGATCATCCCCCAGAGCGAGGACCGCGATCAGGCTCGTCTCGAGGACACGATCGAGACGATTCGACTGCTCACACAGGAGTTCAATCCGCGGTGGGGGTACGAGGCCGGTCACCTCCCCGCGAGCGAGGCGGCGACCGAGAGTGACGAACTCCGCAACTCCGAAACGTGGTCGCAGACGCTCGAGACCTTCCACGAGATGGTCGAGGAGGACGAACTCCTTCGGCCGCCCTCGACGCCGAGAACGAGCCAGTACATGGAACAGATCTACCAACCGCTCGACGACATGCGCGCCGGGAACCTGACTCCGGAAGAGGTAATCGAGGCCGCTGCGGATGGCGTCCGTAATACGTTCAGAAATTAACACTATGGCACAAGCAAATCAACAGACCGAAACGAGCGATTCGGGACGCCTCGATCTCTCGAAGTCGTCGACGCGCGAGTGGATCGCGGGGGTCTCGTTTTCGATTCCGTACCTCCTGATCGCCGGACTGTTCCTGTTCGGACCCTTGCTCCTCGCGCTGTACATGAGCTTCCACGACTGGAACGCACTCGAGCCGGGCCAGTCGGAGTTCATCGGCTTCGAGAACTACCGGATCCTGCTCTCGGATCCGGAGTTCTGGAACGCGCTGTGGAACACCGTCTACTTCGTCGTCCTCACGGTGCCGCCGATCGTTATCGGATCGCTTCTGCTGGCACTCGGCGTCAACCGCGACGTGAAGGGACAGTGGCTGCTACGGACGATATTTTTCAGTCCGTACGTGTTGACCGTCGCGGTCGTCGGACTGCTGTGGGCGGACATCTTCAACGCCTCGGGACTCGTCCCGTATTACGTCGGCGGCGGAAACTGGCTGAACTCCCACAGCCTCGCGATGCCCGCGATCGCTATCGCGACGATCTGGTGGCAGCTGGCGTTCAACTTCATCATCCTGCTGGCCGCGCGACAGAACGTCTCGGATCGCCTCTACGAGGCGGCGAAACTGGACGGCGCGAGCACGTGGCGAATGATGCGCGACATCACCATCCCGCAGATGCAGAATCCGCTCATCTTCGTCGTCATCGTGACGTTCGTGGGGTCGTTCCAGGTGTTCGGCCAACCGTTCATCATGACCGACGGCGGTCCATCGTTCTCGACGACGACGATCGTCCTCTACCTGTACGATACGGCGTTTACCGGCCGCGACTTCGGCTACGCCGCCGCGGTCGGCTACGTGCTGTTCATGATCCTGATCGCCGTCTCGGCGACCAGCTACTACTTCCTCGGAGGTGACGACCGATGAGTACGAAATCGACGACCCTACGCGACAGTCTAACGATCACCGACGAACGGCTCCGAACCATCGCGCTGTACGTCGGACTGTACGGCACGGCGGCGCTGTTCCTCATCCCGTACTGGTACATGTTCGCGACGTCGTTCATGACGCGCGATCTGGTGTACGCCGAGGTGCCCCACCTGATCCCGTGGGACGTTACGCTCTACTGGTACGAGTACCTCCTCGCCAACTCGCTGATCGGCATGTGGACGGTCAACACGCTGATCCTGGCGGGCGTGACCACTCTCGTGGTGCTCGTAATCGACGCGATGATCGCCTACTCGCTGACCCGCCTCGAGTGGCCGGGTCGGCGCGTCATCTTCGCGGTCATCGTGGCGAGTTTCATGGTGCCCGGAATCGTCAACCTCGTCCCGGTGTACATCATTGTGAGCGAACTCGGGTTGGTGAACTCCATGTGGGGCGTCGTCCTCCCGAGCGCCGCGAACCCGCTGGGCGTGTTCATGCTCGTCCAGTTCTTCAAGGATATCCCCGAAGAACTCGAGGAGGCGGCGCGTCTGGACGGGTTCTCGCGGCTCCGGGTCTTCACCCACATCGTCCTCCCGTTGATGCGGTCGGCGCTCGCGGCGCTCGGACTGTTCATCTTCATCTGGACGTGGAACGCCTTCGTCTGGCCGCTGCTCATCCTCCAGAGCGAGACGATGTACACGCTGCCGATCGGACTGGTGACGCTGCAGGACAACCTGGGCGTCACCGAACCCGGCGTGATCATGACCTCCGCGGTCATCGCGTCGATCCCGCTCCTGATCGTCTTCCTCGTCATGCAGAAACACCTCGTCAGAGCCGTCGAAATGCAGGGGACCACGAAATGACCCGACCAACCGATCTCGACCCGATGTACGCCTCGCTCAAGCGGACGGGACGGTTCGTCTGGGCGAACCTCGTCTCGATCGTGTGGATCAGCATCGGCTGGTTCCTCGCGTCGCTGCCGATCGTCACGCTCGGCCCGGCGACCGTCGGGGCCTACCGCGCCGTGCTGTCGCTTCGGGAAGACGGGCACCACGGTATCGATCGAGCGGCGGTTCTCGAAACCGTCCGCCGCCAGTTCGTCCACGCGACGCTGCTCGGACTCGTTCCGCTCGTGCTGCTCGCGATCGCGGCAAACTACGCGCTCGCGTACCTCGTGAGCGGAACCATCGTCGCCGGTCTGCTCGCGCTCTGCTGTGCGTACGCCGGTCTGTACGCCTGGCTCGTGTCAATCCCGACGTTGCTCGGTCTGGCAGAGGGGAAATCCGTCGGCAGCGCACTCGGTGACGGATTGCTCTGGACGGCGCGCCACGCCGTCGGCGCAGTCGCACTCGGCGTCGTGACGAGCGCGTTGCTCGTCGTCACGTCGCTGCTGACCGTCGCCGTGGCGCTCCTGTTCGCCGGCGTCGCGTTCGCGCTTCACGTCGAGTTCATCTCGAGCGTCGCCGAGCGGGAGGCCCAGGTTACGACGGTGGTGACCGAGCGATGACCGGACGCGCTGACCGATCACGGAAAGCCACCCCGGGAACGGGTGAATCGATCGTAGCAGATACGACCGACAGCGGTACTCACGACATCAAACGGAGCTTCAACAATGAGTAAAACGAATAACGACGCAGCATCGGTAACGTTCGACAATGTGCGGAAAGTGTACCTCGACGACTTCGTCGCAGTCAACGGGTTCGACGCCGAAATCGAAGACGGCGAGTTCATCACCGTCGTCGGGCCGTCGGGCTCCGGCAAATCGACGCTGCTGCGGATGATCGCCGGCCTCGAGGACATCTCCAGCGGCGATATCCGGATCGGCGACGACAGCATCAGGGGCGTCGAGCCGCAGGATCGCGGGATCGCAATGGTGTTCCAGAACTACGCGTTATACCCACACATGACCGTTCGGAAGAACATGTCCTACGGGCTCAAACTGACCACGGATCTCCCCGACGACGAGATCAAACGGCGAGTCAGCGAGACGGCGGAGATGATGGGTATCGAAGACCAACTGGACGACAAGCCGGCGAACCTCTCGGGCGGCCAGCAACAGCGCGTGGCGACCGGCCGAGCGATCGTCCGCGACCCGAAAATCTTCCTGATGGACGAGCCGTTGTCGAACTTAGACGCCAAACTCAAGGTTCACATGCGAACCGAACTCCAGCGGCTCCAGGAGGAGTTCGGGACGACGACGATCTACGTCACCCACGACCAGCACGAGGCGCTGACGATGAGCGACCGAATCATCGTGCTCGACGGCGGCGAACTCCAGCAGTTCGCCCCGCCAGATACGGTCTACAACGAACCAGCAAACCGGTTCGTCGCCGACTTCATCGGTAGTCCGGCGATGAATTTCTTCGACGTCGAGTTGAGCGGCGCGACGCTCGTCGGTGACGGAATCGAGTACGCCGTCCCACCATCGATCGTCGACACGGTCCTCGGAAACGAAGCCAAATCCGGGCTCGAACTGGGGATCCGCCCCGAGGACATCACGTACGACGCGACCGGTGACAACACGATCTCCGCCGTCGTCGACGTCCTCGAGGTCGCGGGCAGCGACAACTTCGTCTACCTGGATATCGATGGCTCCGAGTGTCGCGTTCGGGTGCCCGGAGACGTGAAACCGACCGTCGGCGATCAGACCGAGATCGGGTTCGATCCCGACGACATTCACCTCTTCGACGTCCGGACCGGCGAGAATCTGCTCGCGGGGACGGGCGACAGACTGTCGGCCCCAGAGTCCAAAACTGAAGAAGCCGAAGAAGCCACCTGAGCCACGAGTAGCGAGTTACGCGTTCCGAATCGACGGCAAACGAGGAGACAAACACGACATGGATACGGATGGACGAGCGGACGACGGTCGACAGGAAACGTCGCTAAACGGCACGTGGCAGTTCGCCACCGATCCCGACGAGATCGGGCGGAACGAAGGCTGGTACGAGTCCGACAGCGTCTGGCCGGACCGAACGCGATCCCTCGCGGTCCCCCACGCCTGGCAGGAGCTCGAGGAGTTCCGAGAGTACACTGGCATCGCGTGGTACCGGCGGACGGTCACGCTGGACTCACCGGACACCGGTCGCTTCCGGAGTCGGCTCCGCTTCGGCGCAGTCGACTACGGGGCCACCGTCTGGGTCAACGGCGAGCGCGTCGGCTCGAACCGCGGCGGCTACCTGCCGTTCGAGTTCGACGTCACCGACGCGCTCGTCGACGGCGAGAACGAGATCGTCATCGAGGTGATCGATCCGGAAGACGGACGCGAGATTCCCCACGGAAAACAGGGCGAACCGTGGTATCAGCGAGTCAGCGGCGTCTGGCAGGACGTAATCCTCGAGACCGTACCGCCGGTACACGTCGAGGCGATTCGCGTCACCCCCGACCTCGAGACGGACACGGCGCACGTCGAAATCGACCTGAACGGGCTGGACGAGCCACGGGGTGGAGACCCGTCCGTCGCTGCTCGCGTCGTCGTCGAGCGAGACGGCGATCCGGTCGCGATCGAGCCCGCGACGATCGACGCCGACGGAACGGGGAGAGTCGCGGTTTCGATTCCCGACGCCGACTACTGGACACCCGAGCGGCCCGCCCTCTACGACGTTCGCGTCGACCTCGAGCGCGACGGGAGTGTCGTCGATCGGTACGAGGACTACTTCGGGATGCGACGCGTCGAGGCCCGAAACGGGCGGGTGTACCTGAACGGTGAGCCGTACGTCGTCCGGGGCGCCCTCGAGCAGGGCTACTACCCGGAGACGCTGTACCGGCCGTGCGGCGACGACTGCTTCGAGGCGGAGGTCCGGACCGCCAAAGAACTCGGCTTCAACCTCCTGCGCAAACACATCAAGCCGGCCCATCCCGACTTCCTCGAGTGGGCCGACCGACTCGGACTCCTCGTCTGGGAGGAGCCCGCGAATCCGACGGTACACACGGATCGCTCGAGACGCGCGGTGTTCGAGCAACTCGAGGCGATGATCGAGCGCGATTACAACCGGCCGAGCGTCGTGATCTGGAGCATCTACAACGAGGAGTGGGGGATCGGCAACCCGCAGGGACTGGACGAGGAAACGTCACTGTGGGAAGACGAGGAAAAACAGCGGTACCTCGCCGACTGCTACGAAACGGTCCGAAAACGAGATCCGACGCGACTCGTCTGTGACAACTCCGGCTGGGCGCACGTGGCGACCGACGTCAACGACTATCACCGGTACTTCGTCAGTCCCGACCGCGCCGACGCGTGGGTGGCAGACCTCGACCGAATGACCGATCGGCCGGAAGACAACTACGCGGCGACCGAGACGGATCCCAACGACGCACCGATCATCGTCTCCGAGTTCGGCACGTGGGGGCTGTGCGACGCGCCGGCCATCGAGGACTACTACGGCGAGCGACCGCCCTGGTTCGACTACGAGTTCCTGGAGGACGGATTGAAACGCCCCGACGGCTACCGCGAGCGGTTCGAGGAAACGGCACTCTCGGAGGCGTTCAACGAGTTCGAGGCGCTCGTCGAGGCCTGGCAGTGGCGCGAGTTCCGCTCGAACAAGGACGTCATCGAGCGCATGCGAGCCCGGGAAAACGTCGCCGGCTACGTCATTACGGAGTTCTCCGACATCGAGTGGGAGTTCAACGGGATCCTCGACTACCGCCGCGAGGAGAAGGCGTTCCACGACGAGTTTGCCCGTGTCAACGGGCCAGTCGCCGTGCAACTCGACCTCGAGTCGCGGACCGTCTGGGACGACGAGACCGTCGCGGCCGACGCAGTCGTCGTCAACGACACGGACGACCGACTCAAGGCGGAGCTGTCGTGGACCGCCGCCGGCGAATCGGGCCAGCAGACGGTCGTGGTCGATCCCGTCTCGACGGTTCGCGTCAAGGATCTCATCGCCGTCGATGTGCCGACGGTAGACACCATGACGACCGAAACGATAAGCCTCGAGTTCGGCGACGCAACGACCGAGGAACCCGTCTCAATCGGTCCGCGAACCGACTCCGTCAGCCCGGTTCCCGGTCGCGAATCCGGGGCCGACGAGCCGATCTACGTCGAGGACGAGGCGCTTCGAGACGCACTCGAAGAGCGCGGGGCGTCCGTCGTCGCCCAACTCGACGACACCGTCGCCGCCGCCGTCGTTACGGAGACGACGGACGCGGTACTCGAGTACGTTCGCGGCGGCGGCGACGTGCTGTTGCTGGCGGACCGGGACGGCTCAGTCGCCGACGCAGACGTCTTCGACTACCGCTACCTGCCCGAAGACGAGAGCTGGAACCTCGTCGCGTCGCTGTTTTTCACCATCGGCGAGCGCCTCGAGTCACTCCTCGGAACGGTTCCGGGCTGGGAACTCGACGGACGGTACCCGTACGCGGTTGCCTCCGTCAGCGAAGACGACGACGTGTCGGTCGGATACGTCGAAGGGTGGCTCGCGAACCCGTCTGCAGCGATCGCCACCCGCCAGTACGGCGACGGCACCGTTCGCGTCTGTACGTTTCGGGTGATCGACGGTTACGGCTCCTGTCCCGTGGCGAGGGCGCTCGTCGACGAGTTGCTACCGAAGTCGCTAGGGAAAGCGGAGGACCGGTAGGGTGCTATCGCTCGAGCCCGCTGGAAGTCGTCCGCGTTCGACTCGGGTGAGGTGATCTGCACGAGGACTCGAGCCCCTGTCTCGTCGAGCAACGCTCCGAGGAATTACAGTACTATCCCTGTAACTACCATACAATGCAGACGCTTCGTCACGCCGAGTCGGTCGACCTGACCGACGTCACGATCGACGACGAGTTCTGGAACTCGCGGCTCGAACGGAACCGCGAGGTCACCCTCGAGTACCAGTACGACCACCTCAAGACGAGCGACTGCCTCGAGAACTTCCGGCGGGCCGCCGCCGCGCCGGACGGACGGGCGGACGACCGCGGCGGATTCCAGGGCATCTGGTTCGCCGACTCGGACGCCTACAAGTGGCTCGAGGCGGCGAGTTACGTTCTCGCGACGCACGACGATTCCGGCCTCCGCGAGCGGGTCGACGAAGTGATCGACCTCGTCGCCGCGGCACAGGACGATACCGGCTATCTGAACACCTACTTCGTGCTCGAGGAGCCCGAGAAACGGTGGACGAACCTCAACATGATGCACGAGTTGTACTGTGCGGGCCACCTCGTCGAGGCCGCCGTCGCCCACCACCGTGCGACCGGCGAGCGCGACTTACTCGAGGCGAACACCGAGTATCTGCCCGAACTGGACTGATCGCGCCAACTCGCGCCGACGAACCGAGCACCGAACGTCTCTCGCAGATCGTGCTGAGAGGGTGGCCGGTACTATGTCTCGACGCTCGAATGCGGATGCCGAACGTCGCTGTCGCTGTGAGTACTGATTGTATGTGGATCGTCTTTCTGTCCGTCTGGCGTGTGATGATCTCCGGCTGTACTGATACTATCCTTTCCTGTTTTCCATCACCAAACAGTACAGCAGTATCCCTATACATCGATAGATACCCGTATGTTTTGGTAATTAGATATTACGATCGCGATATCGCATCTTACCGACGAAATGGTTCGCGTATCTTCCATAGATTCCAGCATAAGACGTATATCAATGAATGTACTATATTCTGTCATAGTAAATTAGATTTAGTATGTCAGAACGCGTCTCTCCGACGGGAGGACGCTCGAGTACCGGCCCCGATTCGGATACCGGTAGCGCGGATTGATGGAGGCGCATTACGGGGCAACGATCGGCCACGGCGGGCTATGGTGCCCGCTACGATCTGTCATACTAATAGGGGATTACCAACCAGTAATAGGTGATGTCTACACTCTCCGATGACTGTACGTGTCGACGGAACACGAGTTCGTCAACTGTGAACCTACCGAAAGACGAAGACATCCAGACGGCGTCGTGGGAGCGCAGCCTCGGACGCGTACGGCCGCCGCCGAGGAACCGCCGATATCGGTATTATTATCTCCCGATTCGTCCTATCGACGACGCGTCATGGCCGATTTAGCCACGCGAACGGACGAGTATCGCTCGTCGCTCGAGCAGACGCTGACCGACAACGTCCTCGGGTTCTGGTTCCCGCGGAGCGTCGACGACGAGCACGGCGGCTTCCTCACGAGTTACGACGAACGCGGCGCGTTCGCCGGCAACGGGAACAAGCAGGTCGTCACGCAGGCGCGCATGGTCTGGTTGACGGCACGCCTCGCCCGCGAGGGGTACGGCGACGAGTACCGCGAGATCGCCGACCACGGACTCGCGTTTCTGCTCGGCGAGATGTGGGACGAGGCCAACGGCGGCTTCGTGTGGGAAGTCGAACGCGACGGGACAACGAGCAAACCGAACAAACACCTGTACGGACAGTCGTTCGGTCTCTACGCGCTCTCGGAGTACGTCCGCGCCACCGGGGACGACGAGGCGGCCGACTACGCCCACGAACTCGTCGATCTGCTGGACGAACACGCAAAAGACGACGAGCACGGCGGCTACGTCGAGTACTTCACGCCCGAGTGGGAGCCGATCACCGAGGGCCAGACCTACCTCGAGAACATCGAGCCCGACTGGTCCCCCAAGGAGTCGGGCGACAGCGTCCTCGATCCGACGCTGAAGCTGATGAACACCCACCTCCACCTCATGGAGGCGTTTACGACCTACTACGAGGCGTTCGGCACCGACCGCGGACGCGACCGCTTGCACGAACTGCTCGCCATCCTCACCAACACGGTCTACCGGAAAAAACGCGGCTTCTGTACGGACAAGTACAATCCCGACTGGTCGCCCAAGATCGACGACGAGGCGTTTCAGGTCGTCTCGTACGGACACGACCTCGAGAACGTCTGGCTCGTCATGGAGGCCGCCGACGCGCTCGGCGTTTCGACGGCTCTCTACCGCGAGTTCTTCGAGACGCTCTGGGACTACTCCCTCGAGTACGGCTACGACGACGAAGACGGCGGCTTCTACTTCTACGGCGGCTTCGACGAACCCGCGAGTTTCCGGATCAAAGCCTGGTGGGTCCAAGCCGAGTGTATGACCAGCGCCCTGCGCACCTACGAACGCACCGGCGACGAGCGCTACTTCGAGGTCTTCGCCGAAACGTGGGCGTTCCTCGATCAGTACCAGATCGACCGCGAACACGGCGAGTGGCACTCCGGCATCGACGAGAACGGAGACCCCGTCGGCCATAAGGGCGCCGTCTACAAGGCGGCGTACCACAACGGCCGAGCGCTGCTGGAGTGTATCGCCGCGCTCGAGCGGCTGTAAGCGGCCTCGAGCGAGTAGCTTCCAGTATCGAAGCGGTTATCGAACGGTGAACGACGTCGACTGCTCTTCGCAGACGAGTTCGAACGACCCCGATTCGACGGTCTTGCGACCGCGCGAGTCGGTGACAGCGAGGGCGTCGTTCGGAATCGGTACGTCGGCCGTCGTCGACTCGCCGGGTTCCAGGTCGACGGTCGCGAAGCCGACGTGCTCCCTGACCGGGCGGACGCGGGAGCTGACCTCGTCTCGCAGGAAGAAATCGAGCGTCCGCCTCCCGGAGCGGTCGCCGACGTTTTCGACCGTAATCCGTGCCGTCACCGACTCCGCGGGCCCGATTTCGGTCGAGGAAACCGCGAAGTCGGAGTGCTCGAACTCGGTGTAGCTCAGCCCGTGTCCGAACTCGTACAACGGGTCGTAGGTGTCGGGATGCTCGTTGCGTCCGATCGGCCGCGGATGTGCGTAGTGGTTGAACCGAACGGGCAGTTGGCTCCCGGACCGAGGGGTCGTGATCGGGAGCCGACCGGCGGGGTTGTGGTCGCCGAAGAGGACGTCGGCGACGGCGCGTCCGCCCTCGCTCCCGGGGTAGTACGACTGAAGAATCGCCGGGACGTGTTCGTCGGCCCAGGAGAGCGCCAGCGGTCGGCCCGTAATCGTCACCAGGACGGTCGGCGTGTCGACCCGCTCGAGCGTCTCGAGGAGCGCCCGCTGTGCCGGGGGCAGCCCCAGTTGCGTTCGCGTCGGGAAGGTGCCGGTGTCGCCCGCGACCTCCCGCGGCCCGAACTCGTGGAAGTACCAGTTTTCGCCGCAGACGGCGACGGCGACGTCGGACTCGGCCGCCGCGCTCTCGACCGACTCGAGATCGAGCGATTCGGTCGTCGTCGCACCGGGTTCGTAGCTGACGGTCGTCGCCGCATCGGCGCGGCTCTCGATCCCGTCGAGGACGGTCGTCCCGGAGTCGGGTTTGGGATCCTGGACGCTCCAGCCGCCGTACTGGTGTTTCAGGGAGTCCGCGTTCGGCCCCGTCACGAGAACGGAGTCGAGCGAGTTCGAAAGCGGCAACAGGCCGCCCTCGTTCTTCAGGAGCGTCTGTGCGTCCCGCGCTGCGCTATAGGCCGCCTCCCTGTGCTCGTCCGTTCCGATGTGGGTCGTCGTCCGCTCGACCTCGACGAACGGATCCTCGAACAGCCCGAGTTCGGCTTTGAGCGAGAGGATGCGCGCTACCCCCTCATCGATGCGGCTCTCGGACAGCTCCCCGTCCTCGACGAGCGAGCACAGATGCGAGGCGAACTCGCCGTGGCCGATCGAGATGTGGTCCAGCCCGGCCTCGAGCGTCCGTTTCGCGGAATCGCGCTGTGAGGCCGTCACTCGGTGGTCCTCGTGGAGCATGTCGATGCCGCCCCAGTCCGAAACCACGACGCCGTCGAATCCGAGCCGCTCGCGAAGCAGGTCGGTGAGATACCGACGCGAGCCGTGTGCGGGTTCGCCGTCGATCGAGTTGTAACACGGCATGACGACGGCGGGTTCGGGCTCGAGCGACGCCTCGAACGACGGGAGAAACTGCCCGTACAGCGTGCTCGCCGATCGATCGACGACGGCGGCGTCCTCGCCGGCCTCCGGGTCGCCGTAGGCCGGGAAGTGTTTGACCGTCGCCGCGACCGACGGGCCGCGCGTGTTCGATTGGAGCCCCTCGATCGCCGCGGCGCTGAACGAGCCACACAGCAGCGGGCTCTCGCCGTAGGTCTCGAACGTGCGCCCCCAGCGCTGATCGCGCGCGAGGTCGGCGGTCGGCCCGTAGTTGAGATTCGCGCCGGTCGCTCGCATCTCGGTTGCGGTGATCTCGCCGGCGGTACGGGCGTGTTCGGGACAACGGCTAGCGGCGACGCCGAGGCCGTGCGGGAAAACCGTCGCGTCGTGGACGTACGCGTGACCGTGGACCGCATCGACCGGCAACAGGAGCGGGATCCCGTGACTGGTCTCCTCGAGCGCGGTGCGCTGGAGTTCGTTCGCGATTTCGGCGACCCGCTCGGGCTCGTGATACCGAGAGACGCCGATCCCGAAGGCGGCGACGCTACCGACGTTCTCGTCGACGATCTCCCGTTTCGCGTCCTCGACGGTTACGTCACGATCCATCGATCCGATGTAGGTTCCGACGAGCTGTCCCACCTTCTCCTCAAGGGAAAGCTCCGAGAGGAGTTGTGAGAGCGTGTCAGCTCTCGGACCGGAGGTTGTCTGTCTGGACATATATGAGTTATTCCCCGTATGTACTTAAAACAATTTATTTATAATTGGAATGAATCGGATTATACCGAACGAACACCGTCCGAACTGGTTGAGACGCAGCGAACGATCAGTCCTGTGTCGAAGGCGCGGTGGAAGACCGGTCGTCCGCGTCTGGTTCGGTGTCCGGAAGCGGATCGCTCGACCAGTACTCGTGGTCTTGCTCCAGACGGAAGCAGGCGGCCTCGTGGTCCTCGTCGAGTCGATAGCTCCGTGGCTGTTGGCTGCGACACGCCTCGCGGGCTTTCGGACACCGCGTGTGGAACCGACAGCCCGAGGGCGGGTTCTTCGGATCGGGGATGTCGATCTTGCGAACGGGCGGTCCCTCGGAGCTGGAGCCGGCCCGCAGATCGGGCGTCGCCCACCGGAGGACCTTCGTGTAGGGGTGTTGGGGATCGTTGATAATCTGTTCGGGCGTCCCGATCTCGACGAGTCGCCCCAGATACATCACGCCGATCCGACCGCCGCCGTGCGAGGCGAAGTACCGCGCGTTCGAGAGGTCGTGTGAGACGGCGACGAAGGAGGTGTCGAACTGCTCTTGGAGTTCGAGCATCAGATCCATCATCTCGACGCGCAGGGAGACGTCCAGCGCGCTGATCGCCTCGTCCGCGAGGATGAGATCGGGATCCATTAACAGCGCCCGAATCAGCGCGACGCGTTGCTTTTCGCCGCCGGAAAGCTGGTGTGGGTACCGACCCGCGTAGTCTTCCGGGGGCGTCATGCCGACGCGCTCGAGCATCGTGAGCACTTCTCGACGTCGGTCCCCCGCGCTCATGTCTCGTTGCCACCGCTTCAGCGGGGCCTCGAGGATTTTCATTACGCGACGGTTCGGATTGAGCGAACTCCCGGGATCCTGATGGATGATCTGGAGCGACCGACGAATTTCCTCGAACGGAATGTCGACGTCTCCGCGGTTGTCCTTCGCGTCCCAGATATCCTGTCCACGGTAGCGAACGCTGCCGCCGGTCGGCCGCTGGAGGCCGATCGAGGTCTTCCCGAGCGTGGTCTTGCCGCAGCCTGATTCCCCGACGAGGGCGACGACGTCGTTCTCCTCGATGTCGAGCGAGACGCCGTCGACCGCACGAACGACGTCCGGGTCACCGAAGTCGAACAGTCCTTTCTCCTCCTCGAAGTGGACCTCGACATCCTCGAGCGAAACGAGGGGGTCGCGGCTCATCGGCACTCACCCCCGTGGCCCGCGCCGTCGGTAGGATCGCCTTCGCCGTCCGTCGCGAACTCCACCTCGGCTCTGGTCTCCGTCGCCGAATCGACGGTGAGCGGTATCTCCGCGGCCGCCTCGGTCCAGTGATGGCAGGTTACGTTGTGTGCTCCTGATACCTGAGAGTAGTCGGGATCGGATTCGACGCACTCCTCCGTTGCAAGCGGACAGCGCGGATGGTACGAACAGCCGGCCGGAACGTTGACCGGGTCCGGTGCCGATCCCTCGATCGCCTGCATCTCATCCAGCGGTGCATCGAGATTCGGCGTCGAGTTCAACAGCGCCCGCGTGTAGGGGTGGGCTGCGTGTTCGAGAATCTCGTCGGTCGGGCCGATCTCGACCATCTCGAACGCGTACATCACGGCCATCCGGTCGGCCAACTCGGCGACCAGCGGCAGGTCGTGCGTGATGAACACGAGCGTCAGATCGTACTTTTCCTTGAGTCCCTCGAGCAACGAGAGGATCGACCGCTGCATCAACAGATCCAGCGCCGCCGTCGGCTCGTCCATGACGAGCACGTCCGGCTCGAGGATCACCGACAGCGCGATGAGCGCGCGTTGTTTCATCCCGCCGCTTAGCTCGTGTGGGTACGCGCCGAGGACGCGCTCGGGCTCGAGATAGAGATCCGCGAGCAACTCCTTTGCGCGTTCCATCCCTTCGGAGACGTCGTAGTTGTGCGCGCTAAGCGTCTCCTCGAAGTGGACGCCGACCCGCATCGTCGGGTTGAACGAGCTCATCGCGCCCTGGAACACCATCGAGATGCGTTCCCAGCGGAGCCGTTTCAGCTCGCGGGTGTCGAGATCCAGTACGTCGACCGGCTCCTCGCCCGCCGGGTAGTACGTAATCTGCCCGGAGAGCACGCCCGGATCGACGACGGCGTCGAGCATCGCGGAGGCGAGCATCGACTTCCCGCTCCCGCTCTCGCCGACGATACCGAGGATCTCGTTTCGCTGCACGTCGAGATTGACGTTGTCGAGGACTCGCGAGACGCCACGGTCCATCTCGAAGTAGACCTCGGCGTCTCGCAGTTCGACGATCGGGTCGGTCGTCTGGTACAGCTTCCGATCGGGGGTGAAGTCTGCGTCACTCATTGTGCCACCTGTGTCATGGGATCAGTGTCATCGTCCTCGGTCTTCGTTTCGCCTTCGTGTCGAGTCCGGACGCGCGGGTTGAACAGTCTGTCGGTCCCCTGTGCGAACAGCATGAGCCCGAACGAGAGGATCACGATCGGCATCATCGGAACCAACAGCATGTACGTCGCGTTGGGGTTCAACAGCGCGCTCGCATTCTCGTACGCGAGGTTCATCATGACACCCCAGTTCTCGACGCCTCGAAAAGAGAGGAAGCCGAGGAAGTACAGCGCGACGCTGTCGTAGATCACTCGTCGCGACGCGTAGACGAAGTTGACGAGTACGTACGGCATCAGGTTGGGAAGGATGTCCTTCTGAATGATCGAGCGCGTCCCGATCCCCATCGTCCGCGACGCTTCAACGTACGCGTTTTCGCGCAACGAAAGCACCTGCGAGTGGATCGTCCGGGCGATACCCGCCCAGACGTTGATCGTGATGATGATCCCGATCAACACCGGCGACTGGGGCTCGATGAGAACCACGAGGACGATTACGAGCGGTAGACCGGGGATCGTCATCGCCACGTCGCTCAGCGTCATCAATACGGTCTCGGTTCGACCACCCTTGTAGCCGGCGACGGTCCCGACGATCGTCGCGACGATGATCGTGAAGACTGCGCCCGCGAGGATCATCTGAATCATCGTCGGCGTGGCGTGAACGATTCCGGAGATCATGTCCCGACCGTTCATGTCGGTACCCAGCGGATGGCTCATGTCCTCGAGCGGCTGGAGCCGCGGGTGTCCCTGTCCCGAGATCGGCGGCTCAATCAGGACGAGCCGATCGAGCAGCCACCACGTCGAGGCGGAGACCCACGCGACCAGCCCCATCAGTAAGAACAGGAGGATGATCGAGAGCCCGATCTTCGTCCGCCAATCGGACCAGGCGATGCGGGCCGGTTCGGCGATGGACTCGCTGAACCACTCACCGAAGCGCTGTTTCCGGGTGACCTCGGTAATCTCAGATCGTGCGAACATGCCGCCGTCGGTGCGCGCGTCGCCGTCGGCGCGTGCGTCGTCAGTACGCTTCACCCTCATCACCCGATTTGATACGCGGATCTAGCTTTCCGTACGTTGCGTCACCGATCCAGATCGCGATAACAACGCCTAACGTAATCACGAGGAACGTCCCCATCATCAGCGGCATATCCCGGAAGATAATGCCTTCGTTCATCTCGAACCCGATGCCGCGGTACTGGAAGAGGATCTCGAGGATGATCGAGCCGCCGAACATGAACCCGATGGAGATCAACAGACTCGTGTACAGCGGCAGTACGGCGTTTCGTCCGACGTAGCGAAGCGCGATCCGTCGGTCCGGGAGGCCGCGAAGTTGGGCGACCCGGACGTAGTCTTCGCCGAGGACCTGAATGCTGTTCCCTCGCATCGTCAGCGCGAGCAGTCCGTATCCCGTGATAATGAACGAGAGTGCGGGCAACATCGCGTGGTGAAACGCGCCGAAGATGAACTCGAAACTCAGCCCCGGATCGACGCCCGACGGATACCGACCGCGAACCGGGAACAGCGGCGTCCGATGGCCGAGGATCGCGATGAAGACGACGGCCGCCACGTAGTACGGGATCGAACTGAGGAAGATCCCGACACCCGTGTTGGCCAGATCGAAGGTCGAACCCTCCCTGTACGCCATGATCGCGCCCAGCGAGAGCGCGATCGCGAACATGCCGAGCGTCGCGATCGACATGAGAAACAGCGTCCACGGAAGCGTATCCGCGATGATCGCGGAGACCTCTCGGCCGTTGTAACGGACGGAGGTGCCGAGATCACCCTGCACCAGGCTGGACATGTACTGGTAGTACGCCTCGTGTATCGGTGCATCGGGGTCGACGTTGAGTTGCGACGCGACCATCTCCCGAAGCTGTTCGCGGTTCAAATTGGACCCGCTCGACTGCTGTTGGAGCCTGGACGCCATCACGTCCGCCGCTCCACCGGGCATGAGTCGGATCAGCCCAAACGACAGCGTCGCGACTGCCCAGAGGGTGAAGATCGCTTGCCCGGTCCGTTTGATAACCCATCTCATAGAGAAGCACTCATCTTGGTATTACTAATATGTTTGTGGTCTCACGTGCTACTCCGCGGCTACGGTGGCCTTGAGTTCGTCCTGCTTCGGGAGCCAGTAGAGCGGCCAGAACGCCTGGAAGTGCTGTGAATCCTCCTCGCGGGGGAACTCCCACCCGTCCCGGTCGATGAACGACTGCTCGTACTTCTCCTGGGCGAGGAACATCGGGAGATCCTCGTTGAACAGCCGTGCGAGCCGTTCGACGCTCTCCTGAATCGTCGACTCGTCGTTGGTGTTTGCGATCGTGTTGAGCTCCTCGCGAGGGTTGACGCTGATCTCGCCGCCGTCCCCGTCGGGCACCGTGATCTCCTCGTCTTCCGGGTAGTTGAAGAAGCCGTCGCCGGTGTGATCGCGATTCTCGAACTTCCAGCTGAACGAGAAGAACGGATAGTTCATCGCAGCGTTGCCGCCCTCGGTGTGACCGTACGCGGCCACGTTGAAGTCACCGTTCGTGAGGTTCTCGGACCAGACGCCCTGATCGACCGAGTTGAGCGTGGCCTCGAAGCCGGCCTGGTTCAACTGATCGACGATCGTACTGAGCGGCGTGATCCAGTCACCCCACCCCTGTGGCCCCTGAAGTTCGGCCGCCAGCACGGAGCCGTCTCGCTCCCAGACGTCGTCGCCGTTGCGCTCGAAGCCGGCCTCCTGCAGCAACTCCTCGACCATGTCGAGGTCCTGATCGTAGCTTTCGTACTCGTCGACGTCGAGCCACTCCTCGGTCGCCGGCACGGTGAGCCCGCTCTGGACCGGGAACTCCAGTTTCGTGTCCGCACCGACCGTCAGAATGGACTCTTCCGTGTCGATGGCGTAGGCGACCGCCTGTCGCACCTCGCGGTCCCCGTAGTGTTCGTGATCGTGGTTGAACACGATCCCCATCCCGAACCCGCCCGGTATCTGGATCTGCTCGAGCGTGTTCGGGAACTGTCCCTGTGCGCCGGGGCCGGCGAACAGACTGTGAATGCCGTGAAGCTCCTGAGACGCGAACGACTGGTGGAAGGCCTCGTTGCCCGAACGGTACCCTATCTGGTAGCCGTTCCAGTTGTAGTTGTCCGAAAGCGGATGATCCTCACGAATATCGAACTGTGCCTCCTGTTCGCCGACGTCCCCGAGTTCGACGGGGCCCGACGGGGTTGGCTCGTCGATATCGACATCGAACATATTGACCTCACCCTCGTCCTGCAGTTCCTCGTACGCGTCACCCCAGTCCGCGGGCGGGTGATCCAGCGAGCGGTCCAGGACGATGTGCCGGAGTATGTCCCGATTCGTTCCCTCGTCGAACTCGATCTCGATCGTCGTCTCGTCGACGGCCTGAATGTCGTCGGGATCCGTGAACTCGAAGAGGTCGTCGTCCAACGCCTCGCCAAGGTGGAGTTGCATCACGAGGTCCTCGGCGGTGATGTCGTCGCCGTTCCCCCAGGTGTAATCATCTCGGAGGTGAAGCCGCGCGAGTCCGTCCTCGAACTCCCAGTCCTCGACGAAGTGCGGGTAGTACTCGTCCTGATCGATGAGGTACTGCGCCCACTCGTCGAACAGCGCGAACTGGATGTGCGAGAACCCGCCCCAGATGTGCGGGTTGTACTGGAAGTCGGTAATTTGGTGTTCACCGTCGGCGGTCCGGAAGTACGCGTCGGCGTGGTCCGGAACCTCCTGATCTGGGTTTACCGTTTCGCCGTCCGAATCGTCGTCACCACCAAAACAGCCGGCCAGCGCGGCTGCACCGGCAGCCCCTGTAATTGCCATTACATTTCTCCGTGACACTACCGCGTCATAGTCTGCCATACAGTATCCGATTTGTAGTTGATTCCTATAAATCATTGGGTTCGATATTGATCCCACAATATATCGAAGAAACGCAAATTCTTCCCGGAAAAATCGACTTAGACGGCGTTCTCGGCTTCGACAGAACCTAACCAGTCGGCGGTATCTGCTGCAAGCTCCGCGAGCTCCGCGTTCGATTCGTGCCGAGCCAGTTCGGAAAGGGGATCGATCGCGTCAGTCGCCTCGAGAAATCCGAGCGCGCGGACGGCTCGGGCTCGAGCGAACGCAGCCTCGTCCTCGAGTCGCGTGAGCAATGGGTCGACAGTCTGCTCGGCGAACGCCGGATCGGCGTCCGCGAGGTGGCGGACGATCTCGACCGCGCCGGCGCGGACGGCGGGATCGTCGTCCGAGAGCGCGGCGACGAGATCGGATCGGTGAGCCGTACACGCCTCGGGATCGACGCGGGTGACTTCGACGAGCGTGTTGACGATCACCTCGCGAGTCCCCGCCGATCGGATCTTCCCCCGTTCCAGTTCGTCGGTCCGGCTCTTGAGCACCGACAGTCGCTGGGTCTTCTGTTCGGCCGTGAGATCCGACGATTGGGCCACGCTCTGGAGGTCCGTCTCGAACCGCGGCCCGTGGCGGAGCGACCGAACGAGACTGTCGACGTGATCGGAAAACGTCTCGGGATGGGAGTCAGTGAGGGGCGCGAGCGCACCCGCAGCCCTGAACCGTAACAGCGGGGGGTCCTCGTCCAACAGTTCGACGAGGGAGGGGATCGCCTGGTGAATCGATTCCGGGCGATGCTCCGCGAGCGACATCGCCGCCAGCGCGGCCGCAGCCCTGACGGCGAGGACGTCGTCCTCGAGCAGTTCGGTAACCCGGTCGGCGAACGCTACCGCTTGATCGGGTGACTCCCTAACGAGTAGCGACACCGCCTGAAGCGCGATCCCCCGATCCGCCGCACCCGTCGCGGTGAGCTGTTTCTCCACGACCGACGGCTCGATCGCCGTCGACTTCGATTGCACCGCCGCTTTCAGTTGCGCCGATCGATCTTGCTGACTAGTCACGGGCGATATCTTCACAATAGATCCACATATATTTACGGGTTGGTTCGCGGACATGTCGTCGACGATGGGACGAGTCGACTGGGAACCGACGGCAGCTGAACCGAACGATCGATCACTCGCGGTCGGTTTCGAACTCGTTTTCGCTCGTGCCACACCGCCACACGCAGTAACTGACCGGAACGATGGTGGCGAGCAAGAGCGCGATCGTGACGAGCGAGATGACGTACGCATCGGTCCGCTGCTCGCCGAGCAGCATCGTCACCACCGTCAGGACGAGCAGCGTCGTCAGGAAGAACAACAGCAGCCGAAACTGTGCACGAAAATCACAGACGATGTCCCAGAACCGCTCGCGAGTGCTCATACTCATTGCAACGCCAGCCCCCGTCGTTCCTTGGTTTGGATCACACGTAGTCGGATGTGTGCGGTCGCGTATTAATTGTTGTGCTCAGCTACCGGTACCGAACGGTCCGCGATGCGATCGACGAAACCGAAACTCATAGGTGTCGGATCACGAAGTACGGACGAAGATGAGTCAGCATACAGTCGCGATTATCGGTACGGGTCCGGATCCGTCGGATCCGACCGTCGACGGGTTCGCAATGGGATATCGACACGCGGAGGGGTTTCGGAGCCACGACGACTGCGAGATCGTCGCGTGTGCGGATCTCGTGTCCGAGCACGGAACCGCGTTCGCCGAAGCGTTCGATCTTCCCGAGGGAAACGTCTACGAGGACTACGAGCGGCTTCTCGAGGAGGTACGACCGGACGTGGTGAGCATCGCCGTCGCGCCGGTGGCGCACGAACAGCTCGTCGTCGGCTGTGCGAAACACGACGCGGTCGCGGCGATCCACTGCGAGAAACCGATGGCGGACACGTGGGCGAGCGCCCAGCGGATGGTCCAGACCTGCTGGCGCTACGACACGCAGCTCACGTTCAACCGTCAACGACGGTTCGCAAAGCCGTTCACCGAGGCGAAACGGCTGCTCGAGGACGGCCGAATCGGGAGCCTCGAGCGCGTCGAAATCGGCTGGGGCGACTTCTACGATACCGGGGCCCACTCCGTCGATCTCGCCGGCATGTTCGCCGGTGACCGGCCCGCGGAGTGGGTCATCGGACAGCTCGATTATCGGACCGAGGACGTTCGGTTCGGGCTCCATCAGGAGAATCAGATGTGGGTCCAGTGGGCGTACGCAAACGGCGTCCGCGGCGTGCTGTCGACCGGTGCGGGAAGCGGACTGACCGATTCGGCGTTCCTCCTCCGCGGCACCGAAGGGACGATCCGAATCGACGTCGAAGACGGGCCGATGCTCGAACTCGAGCGCGAGGGAGAGCGGACGGCGATCGACGTCGACGGCGAAGATATCCACCGAACCAACGCCGAACCCGAGGCTCGATACGGCTCGTTGTTACACGACCGCGCCGTCGAACACGTTATCGAATCGCTCGAGTCGGGTGACCAGCCGGCACTCAGCGGTCGACTCGGACTGAACACCGCGGAGATCCTCTTCGGCGGCTACGAATCCGCCCGCAGGCGCGGACGAGTAGAATTCCCGCTCGAAATCGACGGCAATCCGTTCGAGGAGATGGTCGAATCCGGCGCGCTCGCCCCCGATTCACCGACGGATCGGTCGTAACTACCGAAACGACTCGAGCGTTTCTGCACCGTGAGCGAGCGATTCATGGGGATCGCTCGGCTCGTCGTGTTCGTAGATGTACCACTCGACGTCCGCACGCCCGACTGCATCCAGTGACGCCTCGACGTCGAGGTCGCCCGCGCCCAGTTCGGCGGCGCTCGCCGAGTCCACGTCGGCGTCGGCGAAGTGGACGTGAGAAATACGGTCGGCGTACCGATCGACGAACGCGACCGGATCTGCACCGCCGACCCCGACCCAGCCGAGATCGATCTCGAACCCCAGCTCGTCGATTCGGGCGAGCAGTTCGTCCATCCCCGTGTGGTCCCCGACGGGAGCGAACTCCTGGTCGTGATTGTGATAGTGGAGCGAGAACCCGTCGTCGTCGAGGTCGTCGGCGACGGTCCGGAGTCTGGTCGCGACGTCCGCGACCGTCTCTCGCGAGTCGAACTGTTCGGGCTCGAGCCACGGGATGACGAGCGTCTCGCAGTCGAGTCGCTCGTACAGTTCGACCGTCTCTTCGTACCGCTCCTCGAAGGCCTCGAGTCCCACGTGGGCTGCGGCCGGGGCGAGGTCGTTGCGCTCGAGCGCGTCGCGGACGGCCCCGATATCGGTATCGTCGCTGCCGACGCGATGGGCGAACTCGACGCCGTCGAACGAGGTTTCCCCGACAAGGTCGAGGACGTCGGGCAGCGGGGAATCGATATCACGCAGCGTGTACAGTTGGATCGCGGTCTGAACCATACCTCGACAACGACTCCCCCATCTGATAAAGCTGCTGACAGCGACAGCCGATCACTCGGTGTCGTCGGTCAGAATCGTCGTACAGCCGTCGAAGTTCAGGATGACTCCCTGGGCGAAGTCGCCGAAGATGGCCTTTCCCGTCGGCGACCGGCGAGCGCCGGTGACGAAGACGTGATCACAGCCGTTTCGTTCCGCCGTCTCGACGACGAGTTGGCCCTTCTCGTCGCCGTCGATCTCCCGTCCCTCGACCGCATAGTCGACGCCGAGTCCGTCGAGCGTTTCGCCCGCCAACTTCTTCCCCGTCTCCGTGGCGTAGGTCTCGGCCGATCTGTCACCGAACGACGTGCTCTCCTCGGCGGCGATCGTCTCGAGCACGCCGATATCGCTTTCGTACTCCTCGGGAGTGACGAGCGAGAGGACGTCGAGTCGTGCGTCGACACCGGCCGCCAGTTCGCCCGCTTCCTGAAGAAGTCGTCGACCCGTTTCCGTCGGTTCGAGGACGATAAGTGCGCGGTCCATCGGTTGTTGGTTCGCCGCCAGCGACATAAATCCACTCCCAGGGTAACGCGGAATGTGGACGGCCGATACTGCCCACACGCAGCGACGACGCTGGCCAAGAACGACGGTCGCGAACGAACCGTCTCGTCGCCGTCGTCTCAGCGGTCACGTTACTCACGTTGACGCTCCGGAAGTCGCTGGATCATCACGAACTTGAAGTATCCCGTCCAGAAGACCGCGACGAGTAAACCGATGACGAGCAGCCCGGTCCGGCTTTGAACGTCCAAAGAAAGCACGATCGCGCCGCCGGAGAGGATAACCGCGTAGTTGTACACTAACAGCGCGCCGTCGAACGTCGTCAGTTCCATACCGAACGTTTCTCGAAGCGGGTGGTAAAGCTATTGGCGGGAACGCGGACGGAGAACGACGGAGAACGGCCGGTACCGAGTCAGTTTCGCCGCTTTGCTCCGAGCAAACGGCCGACGGTCAGCTCGAGTCCCGAAGGTGCGTAACCGTCAGCGCCTCGCGAAGCGCCTGTTCGTCAACCCCTTCGGTCGAATCGAAGGCGACCGTCCGTCGCTCTCCGGGCACGAGGTGGAAGTAGTTGTCCGAGAACGTGCCGGACAGCGACGGTGTCTCGAGTGCGACGAACAGCGCCGTGGTGGTCGTCTTGAGGGCGATATCGGTTCCGTCGACATCGACCCGTAGCTCGGGGTCGGGAAGGTCGAGGTGTTTGTACGGTTCGAAGACGGTGACAGCCGGGTAGCTCTCGACTCGCTCGCCACCGCCCCCTCCCTCGCGCCCGTCGTAGGACGCACGAACGAGCAGCGACGACGACGGGACGTCGCCGAGCGGCCCGTCCGCGAGCGAGATCGTCGCCACCGATCGGCTCGCCTGTGCCTCGAGGGAGACGCTCGTCTCCTGAGACGATACGCGCTCGCCGTCGTGAGTGTAGGCGTCGATCGAAAGCGTCCCCGCAACGGGCTCCGGACGATCGCTCGTCAGCCACACCGTGAGCTCGTCGGACTCCTCGTCGACGACCGTCGAGACCAGCACCGGTGCGTAGAGCCGTCTCGCGACGTAGTGAAGCGCCTTCCACCGGTTGCCGTACTCGATCGAGGACCAGGAGGCACACGGCCAGAGATCGTTGAGCTGCCAGTACAGCGTTCCCATACAGTGCGGTTTGCATCGGCGCCAGTGCTCGATGGCGGTCTGCATCGCCAGCGCCTGCTGTATCTGGCTCAGAGACACCAGCTTCTCGAACGAGAAGGGGATACGGAACTGATCTGCCATCCGCTGGAGGATGCGTCGATTCCCGCCCTCGTTTCGCTGGTGGTGTTCCATGATCGGCGCGGTCGGGTTTAGCTGGTCCTCGGGGACGACCGACGACAACAGCTCGGTCGACGCGAACGACTGGTAGCCGAACTCGGAGACGAAGCGGGGCTCGACGGATTCGTACGCCTCGAAGGGCTCGCCGTCGTGCCAGACGTCCCAGTAGTGCAGATCGCCACGTCCCTCGTCGTAAGGGTCGAGCCCGCCGTCGTCGCCGACGAAGCCGCCGCTCGAGGGCGATCCGGGCCAGAACGTTCGCGACGGATCCTCCTCGGCGACGACCGGCGCGATCCTCTCCTGAAGGCGCTCGTAGTCCCCGTAGAGCTCGTCGATGTGGTCGTCCTCCGCGAACCAGCTGACGAGCGACATCTCGTTCTCGTTGTTTCCACACCAGAGCGCGATCGACGGATGGTTCGCGAGCCGACGCACCTGATCGCGAACCTCCGCTTCGACGGTCTCGAGGAACTCGTCGGTCGCCGGATACAGCGCACACGAGAACATGAAATCCTGCCAGACGAGCAGGCCGAGTTCGTCACACAGCTCGTAGAATCGATCCAACTCGTAGTAGCCGCCGCCCCAGACCCGGAGCATGTTCATGTTCGCCTCGGCGGCGCTCGAGAGCAGGGATTCGTAATCTCCCTCGTCGACCCGGCCGCGCATGTTCTCCGTCGGGATCCAGTTCGCCCCCTTGGCGTACACCGGGACGCCGTTGACTTCGAACTGGAACGTCTCGCCGCCGTCGTCGTCCTCCCGAACGAGAGAGAGCTCTCGAAACCCGATCCGTTCTTCGATCGAATGGGTCGTCGCGCCGTCCGTGACGGTTATCTCGAGGGTCGAAAGCGGCTGCTCCCCGTATCCGTTCGGCCACCACAGATCGGGATCGGGCACCGTCAGCTCCAGGTCAACCGTCTCGCTCCCGGAGTCGCACACGACCTCGCGACTGGTCGTCTCGCCGTCGATCGAGGCGACGAGATCGTACGCGCCCGAATTCGGGACGTCCAGACCGACGCGGGCCGAAACCGTAACGTCGCCGTCGTCGTGATGGTCCTGGTCCGTCGTCGTGTATTCGATTCGCGGGCTCGAGTAGCCGACGATCCGGATATCGCGCCAGATACCGACGCCCGGGAGACAGGGACCCCAGTCCCAGCCGAAATGACATTGCGCCTTACGGACGAAGTTTCTACCCGGCTGATCAACCGGATATCGGATCAAGGGCACCTCGTAGGGATGGGTCGCTTTCTTCGCCGCGGCGTATTCGACCGGGGAGCGAAACCGAACGGTGATTCGATTCGATCCCGGCTCGAGAACGTCGGCGAGATCGAATCGATACTGCCGGTGCATGTTGTCGGTGGTCCCGACGGTCGTCCCGTTGACCGAAATCTCCGCGACCGTGTCGATCCCGAGACACTCGAGGACGATCCGATCGTGATCGAGTACCGCGGCGTCCAGTTCGAACGTTCGCCGGTACGTCCAGTCGGTCTCGCCGACCCACTGAACGTCGAGTTCGGTGTCGCCGTCGTACGGATCCGCGATCGTCCCGGCGTCGACCAGATCGGAGTAGACATCGCCGGGAACCGTTCCGGTGGTCCAGCCGTCTTCGCCGTCGGCTCGAAACTGCCAGCGTCCGTTCAGCGAGTGATACTGCGGGTGTCGTCGCTGCGATGAATTCGGCCGTGTCATGTGTTGGGTCCGTTCCGACGCAGTGGGTGGGCCAGCCGAACCGTTTACCACGGCACACTGCTGTCGGACGCGTTTGATCTTCGTCCGTAGCTCTAATTTCGCGTATGAAAAATCTTTGCGTGCAGGGTCTCTCAGCGGAACGCGCCCGCGTAGTTGACAGTGTGAAACGGGTTGCGCGTCGGATAGCCACGGCCCTGGAAAACCAGTACACCACCGTACGGAACCGTGGCCCGACAGCCGAGTGGACGACAAATACCGACGCGTTACGTGGATGCGTACTATCATACCCCAAAACTCGTTTGACATGGGTAAACGACTCCGATCGATCTCTGAGACGACTACCCCGAAACCCCCTCCCACTCGGAGTACGTGGTGTTCAACTCTACGACGCCGCCGACGTTGTGGAGTTGGTTTGGTATTCGCGTTCGGAACCGGTCCCCCTCGAGACGTTCCCTCGGCGCGGAGATGCTGATTGCACCCAGCAGATCCTCCGAGCGGTCGGTGATAGGGACGGCGACGCAACGAACGCCCTCGTACTGTTCCTCATCGTCAAACGCGACGTCCCGGGATCTGGTCCGCTCGAGTTCGGCCAGCAGCTCGTCCCGACTCGTGATCGTCTGGGACGTGTACTCGGTCAGCTCCATCTCCTCGAGCAGGTCCGCGACACGGCGTTCCGGCAGCGCCGACAGGAACGCCTTCCCGGCGGCAGTACAGTGGAGCTGTTCGACCTGTCCGACGTACGATCTGGTTCGGTCGACGTGCTCTCCCTCGGACTGGTATAGCGTGACTCCGTGCCCGCGCTGTTCGACGACGAGTCGGACCTCTTCGCCGGTCTGCTCGGCGAGCTGGTCGATGTTCTTCTTCGCCAATCGGTAGAGTTGCTGGTTGGCGCGGGCCTGTCCGCCGTACGTCAGAAATCGGAGTCCGAGCTGGTACTCCCCGTTGACTTTCTCGAGACAGTTGTGGATCTCCAACGTTTTGACGTAGTGGTGGACCGTGCTCTTGGACATATCGAGCGCGGCGGCGAGTTCCGTGACGCCCGCTCGCTCCCGGTATCGAATCGCATCGAGGATCCGAATCATGCGCTCGACCGATTTGATCGTCTTTCCCGTCCCCGAGTGGCGCTCGTTCATGTCAGCACGTACTAGCTGCGCCATCAAATAGTTTTACATCGTCAAACAGGCGCGGGTCGACTCGAGAAAGACGAGGGTGGGCAGACACGTACCGCCAGCACAGCGACGAGGACGCCCCTCGCCCGGCGTGTAGTCTACAGTCGTTCGGTACGTGATGGGTTTCCACCACACGTCGTGTTAGACTACTGATACCGAGTCGCTGATACCGATTTTCCTGCCGATTACTGTCGGTGACCGCATCGACACTATTGTGGTGCCTCGACCCACTGGTCACTGGAATTTCGTGGGACTCGCTCGACGGCGCACCCGTTGTAGATTTACAACTGTACTACCGTATAGAATAGCTGTCGATCAGACGCCATTTAGGGAGTGAGCTTACAGCGGTACTACTGTATACCACTAACTCCGACCCGTTCAGACTAGCCGTCACATCGGTCCCTCAGCAGGTACCGATCGATTTGATAGTGGGAAACAGCGAGTGAGTAACTCGAGAACGGGCACTGTTCGTCTTCGGCCCGCCGAGAGGCCGAACTCAGGAAACCCAAAGTAGACGTCGAAACCGCCACAGCGCGAGCAGCGTCGCACACGACCTGCAGGTTCGACCCATCACAACGCGACCGATCAGATGAAATCGTTTTGGTCGTTCTGTTCGTAGATTCTGTGAACCACTCGCTGGACGTCGAGTGCCTGTTCGGGGGTGTTGATCGACGGCTGTTCGCGCGTCTGTACCGCCTCGGTGAACTCCCGCATCTGTTCGCGGTACGGATCGTTCTGATCGGTGGTGACGGAGATATCGAGGAAGTGATCGGCACCGCCCGACTCCACGCTGAAGAAGTCGAGCATCTGCACGACATCCGCTTCGCTGTCGACGATATCGGTGATATCGAGCCGCGCACCCATCTCCGTCCCGTGAATGTAGTACGCGTGTTCCGGTTCGGCGTTCGTGGCCCATGCGATTTCGATAGATGCCGTCGTGCCGTCGTCGAACTCGATGAAGCCGGAGGCTGCGTCCTCGACGTTGAACATCTTCGCTTCGTCGTCCTCGCCCCACATGTCGAGGTAGGCGTACGACTCCCGGTGGCCGAAATCACAGCGCGTAGAGGAGACGAGGTTCGTCACCGCGGGCGAATCCAGAAAGTAAAAGAGGAGATCGAAGACGTGGATGCCGATGTCGATGACCGCGCCGCCGCCTGCGATCTCGTCCGACGTGTACCACGACCCTCGACCGGGAACGCCGCGACGCCGGGTGTAACTCGCCTCGATATGGGTGATCTCACCTAGCTTCCCCTCGTCGATGTACCACTTGAGGATGTTACAGACGTTGATAAAGCGACTCTGGAAACCGATCATACACACCTGTCCGGTTTCCGCTGCGACCTCGGTGATTCGCTCGGCGCTCTCTAAGGAGTGTGCCAGCGGCTTCTCGATGAACACGTCGATCCCCTGTTTCATCGCGTCGACGGCGACCGGTTCGTGGAACTTGTTCGGCGTCGTGATGACCAGGGCGTCGATGTCCTCCTCGAAGAGCTCCGCCCGCTGTTCGTACAACCCACCCTCGAATTTCGGGGCGATGTCCCCCAGCGTTTCGAGACTCGGGTCCGCCCCGTAGAGTCGATGTCCGAACTCCTCGAGAATCTTCGCCCGGTGTAATCCGTAGGTAACCAACCCCACGACCCCGATATCGAGTTGGCCGTTCGTGTTCATACCAGCGAGTATGACCACCAGTGTCATACAACTTTCGTCATCTACGCTTCCGGTTCGTGATCGTGCACCTACACTCGGTCAGTGCTCTCCAGCCGACGGATATCTCTTCAGGAGCGGCGGTCACCGTCGGATCCCCGTAACCGACTCACGAATCGATCCGGCGATCAGCGTTCGATCTGCTCGAGTAAGCCGCGCATGTAGCCGATCGCGAACAGGCGCCCGTTCGTGTGGTAGCCCGGGTTGCTGTTGTCCTCCCCGGCCATCGTCACCACGTGGTCGGGACGCATCGGGCCGTCGAATCCGATCTCCTCGAACGCGTCCATGGCAGCGAACATGTCCGTCGGTCCGTCGTCGTGCCAGGTTTCGACGAACTTCGAGGGCGTCCCCTCGACGTCGCGACGGATCGACGGGAGATGCGACGGAATGACCGACGCAGTCCACGCAACGGAAACGAGGGGAACCGACACGCATTTGACGGTCGACGGCGACTGCCGCGTATGTCCCAATTCCGAGCGGTGTTGTTCGACATGGACGGCGTTCTCGTCGATTCCGAGGCGCACTGGCACCGGCTGTGGCGCGAAGTGGTGTTTCCGCTCGTTGACGCCGACCTGTCCGTCGACGCGGTAACCGGCCGGAGTTTCGAAGAAACCCTCGTCGAACTCGAGCGACGCCACGGCCTGTCCGACGATCGGCTCGCGGTCGAAAACCGACTCAGAGACGCCGGCGAACGGATTTATACCGACCACGTGACCCTCACACCGCAGCTTTCTGCGCTTGTCGACACGATCCGCGGTCAGGACATTTCCGTGGGAATCGTCTCCTCGTCGCCGCGACCCTGGATCGAGCACGTCGTCGAGCGGTTCGACCTCGGTCCGCTGGACGTCCTCGTGAGCGCCGAAGACGTCGACGCGCCGGGGAAACCCGCTCCGCACGTCTACGAGCGCGCGGCCGAGACCCTCGAGGTCGATCCAGCCAACTGTCTCGTCGTGGAAGATTCCGAAAGCGGGGTCGCCGCAGCAGCCGCGGCCGGTGCGACCGTCGTCCGTTTTCAGCGGGGCGACGTCGCCGACCCGCTTCCGGACGCCGACTCGACGGCGCCGGACCCCGCGGCACTTCGATCAACCGTTACCGCATACCTCGATTGAGTAACAGGTTGCTATCGACGTTGGTCGCTCGAGTCTCGTTCGTGGCGTCGCCAGAACTTCTCGCGTCTCTACTGACGTCCAACTCAGCAGGAGCCGGCAACGGTACACTGCGGAAATCGGGGGGATACTCGAAAACGATCGGTACTGGAACGTCACTCAAGGGCGATCCGTGACCGGAACTCGGGACCGCCAGTGACGCCGACATCCGGGACCCGAAAGAGTGCGCCCGCACCGTCGCCCTCGGTAGCCCGATCCGCGTCGGTCAGCGCCGTCGTCAGGTAGAGATCGCGATAGTTCGGTCCGCCGAACGTGACGGAAGAAACTTTTCTCGCTGGGAGTTCGATCTCGTCGATCGGTTTCCCGCCAGAATCGTACCGGACGACTCGCCCGCCGTTCCACCGGGCGGACCAGATACAGCCCTTTTCGTCGACGGTCATTCCGTCCGGAACACCGTCGTCCGCGGGCGTTTCGAGGAACGTCCGCTCGTTCGAGAGGTCGCCGGTCGATCGATCGTAATCGAACGCGTAGATTCTGCGGGCCTCGGATTCTGTGAAATAGAACGTCTCGTGATCTCTGGAGAACCCCATTCCGTTGGCGATATCGACGTCTTCGACGAGGACCGTCGAGGTGCCGTCCGGCTCGAGCCGATAGAGGTCACCGAGTTCGTTCTCGCCGGGCATCGTCCCGCAGTAGACGCGTCCCTCTGGATCCGCGATAACGTCGTTGAACCGCGTGTCGGCGTCGATTTCGGCGATCGGGTCGGCGGTCTCCGCCCCGGGAACCCAGCGGCTGACGGTGCCGTGAGTGAACAGGAGCAGTGCGCCATCCGCTTCGATGGTGTAGCCGCCGAGCGGTTCGTCGTCCGTCTCGTAGACGCACTCGTACTCGTCGCTCTCGGGGTCGTATCGATAGAGCCGACCGGCCGGGATATCCACCCAGTACAGTCGCTGTTCGTCGGGGTGCCACAACGGTCCCTCTCCGGTATGCGCGCGGGTATCGGCGACGCGGATGACGCGAGCCATAGTGCGTGTTTCACCGATTCTCACTTTACTCTAACTGTACGCGGATCGCGTACACGAAACGTAGCGTGTCAGAACTCGCTACCTGTAGAAGGATGTGAAATGACAATCTTAGAATAACTTGATAGCCGTTTTCTTCATAGCAGAGGTTTTCAGGCTAATTGTGGTAATTTAAAACCTTATTTTCCCTCTAAAGACCAACTGTAGTTGGTTATCGAGGAAGTTGTGTGAAATGTTGGTGAAACAGTATACGAATTGAGTCAAAGTTAGAGGAAGTGTACTATTATACACAGCACCTGATGTGTTGGTAGTATTCAGTTTAGCGTTC
The DNA here is from genome assembly GCF_052040125.1 of Natronorubrum marinum. NCBI lineage: Archaea > Methanobacteriati > Methanobacteriota > Halobacteria > Halobacteriales > Natrialbaceae > Natronorubrum > Natronorubrum marinum. Next base: position 29,414 of record NZ_JBPPFV010000004.1, on the reverse strand, counting down.
TGTATCGAGATCTGCTTCCAAGAGTGCAACGCCGATAAAAGAATAAACGGCACTAGGTGCGTGAATCGGAGTCGCTGAAACGCGAATTGTAGTTCGATCCGTGATACGCGGCCACGGACTCCGAGCCGACATCGGGTCCCAGTATGATCAATCTGTCTAGTAGTATTCGAAGGAGATAGGTACACACCGGAGAGTTGGACACCGAGTTTCGTCAATCCGCTTGGGACGCCGCGACAGGTGAGTACCCGAATCACCGGAGACAGGTGGGCACCCGGATCACCGATACGTGATCGCGCGTCGGACCGCCTGCTGGCGCGTCTCGAGTCGCGAGTACAGTCGAACACAGGCGTCTAACACCGGAAAGTCGGTCTCGAGTTCGGCGTACAGGTAGGATTGAACGAACAGCGGGTCGAGATTCGATCGGAACGTACTCTCGGTGTGGATGTGGTGTTGGCGACTTCGGAGCAATCGTTCGCACCGATCTTTTCGCCGGGACAGCCGTTGCTCGTGGTCGAAGAGATCGGTGAGCGTGACCTCGGGCAGCGGCGGTTCGGCCTCGAGATCCGACGCAATCTCTCGAAGGTTGCGCTCCGCGCAGTCGAGCGAATCGCGTTCCGAATCGATCGTTTGCAGCAGTCGCTCCCGGCGGAGGCTGGCCTCGGTCGCCCGCTGAATCGCCGCTCGCTTGACCGGAAGCGAGAATTGATCGCCGTGGACGACGGCCGTCGCGACGTCGTCCGAGAGTTCGGACGCCATGTTGTCGTACAGCCCTTCGCCGTACAACTGATCGTAATGCTCGAGTTCCATGATGCGTTCTCGGTAGGCGGCCCGAACGCTATCGAGTTCTCCCACGACCGCGTTCGCGTGCCCCACGCCGACCAGCGGGAGCCCCCCGCTAGCGTCGGCCGAGACGGGAATCGAGTCGATCTCAATCGCGAACTGGTGGAAGGCGTCGCGCTCCTGCATCAGTTGCTCGCCCTCCCGATCGACGGCGGTTCTCGCCGCAGGGATGGAGCCACTGGCGACGAGCGCCCCGAGTGCGATGGAAGGGACGTCGGTACCCAGGCCGGGCGTCGGCGAGTGGCCGTCGGATACCCAGACGAGCCAGACGACGAACAGGCCCATCGTCACGACCCCGATCTCGATCGTCTGTTTCGGTTCGTCGTGTACGGTTCGAGGGCGAGCGGCACCGTCTGGAGAGGTGGTCGCGGTAGTCATTGAGTACGTACTCGTTCTATGGTACGTAATATCATAGTTTCTGTGATCGAAGTTACAGTACGAGCCGGCGAGTTGCAGTTCTGCTCGAACGCGACTCGCTACGACGCCACGATCTAAGCCGTTCCCGAAACCTGGGCATTGTAACCAGTGGCCGTCGAGCGATACCGACGAGAAACGCAGGCGGAAGCTACGAGGAGAGTAGCTTATCGGCGATGATCCGCTTCTGAATCTCGCTCGTCCCCTCGAAGATGCGGGTGAGTCGGGCGTCACGCCAGTAGCGTTCGACGTCGAAATCGGTGGTGTAGCCGTAGCCGCCGTGGATCTGGATGCCCTCGCTCGTGACGCGCTCCGCGACTTCGCTCGCGAACAGTTTCGCCATCGCGGCCTCGGCGTCCGCTCCCTCGCCCTGGTCTACGGCGTCCGCGACGAGGAGCGTCAGCGCTCGAGCGGCTTCGACCTCGGTCGCCATGTCGGCCAGTTTGAACCGGATCGCCTGGAACTCCGAGATGGGTTCGTCGAACTGCACTCGTTCCTCAGCGTATCCCAGGGAATCTTCGAGCGCGCCGCGGGCCAGCCCGACCGCCCTGGCCGCCGTGTGAACCCGGCCCTCCTCGAAGAACTCCATGATCTGGTAGAACCCCTGCCCCTCCTCGTCGCCGACGAGTTTATCCGCGCTGACGCGGACGTCGTCGAAGTTGACCTCCCACGTCTTCCAGCCGTGGTAGCCGATCTTGTCGATCGCGGTCCCGCTCAGCCCCTCCCGGTCGAACGTTCCGGCCGGCTTTTCGACGATGAATCCGGAGATACCGCGGTAGGACGGCTCCGCATCGGGGTCGGTGACGGCGTACGTCAGGATGAAATCCGACCCCTTCGCGAACGTACACCACATCTTCTGCCCGTTGAGGACGTACTCGTCGCCGTCTCGCTCCGCCCGCAGTCGCATGTTCGAAACGTCGCTTCCGGCGTCGGGTTCGCTGATCGCAATGCTCTTGAGCAGTTCCCCCCTCGCCATCTTCGGGAGGTACTCCCGTTTCTGTTCCTCGGTCGCCCCGGCGAGACTCTGGCCGCGGGCGATGATGCTGCCGACGCTGAGCCAGCCTCGAGAGAGTTCCTCCGCGATCACCGCGTAGGCTTTGAGATCCAGCCCGAGACCGTCGTACTCCTCGTCGATGAGAATGCCGAAAAAGCCCATCTCGCGGAGATTGTCGACGAGTTCGGCAGACATCTCTTCTCGCTTCGGGTCCCGTTCGCTCGCCTCCGGCAGCACTTCGTTCTCGACGAATCGTTTCGTCTCGTCGCGGAACAGTTGGTGTTCTTGATCCAGAAGGACGTTTGAGATCCCGGTCATTGCATATACTCACCTGGCAAGCGTTATTAAGCGTTCTCACTGCTGCAGGGATCGTGACAGGAGGTAGACGGCGGCGATTCGCTACAACCTCGACAAAGCTACCGCCACCACATCCGAGGAACTCGTAGCGAGGGATAGTGAACGCGAGCGTCGAGATGGGGTCACGATCCGTCGGTCCCTCGTCAGTACCCGTCGAGGTCCGCCTCGATCTCGAGGTCGTCCTCGAACGCCGTCGCGTACTCGAGGTAGCGTTCCGCCGTCGAAATGTTCGCGATATCGATCATCTCGCCTTCGTACGTCACTGCACTCTTGTTCTCCCGTTCGGCCTCCTGGAGCGCCTCGAGCGCGCCGATCCAGTACTCGACGGTCTCGGCGTCGGGGAGGAACAGTTCGTTCGCGTGTTCGACGTGGGAGGGGTGGATGACGATGTAGCCCGTATAGCCCATCTCTCGGGAAAACTGCATGTCTTCCCTGAGTCCCTCGATGTCGCCGACGTCGACGTACGGTCCGGCGAGCGGGTGTTCGATACCCGCCGCTCGAGCGTCCATCAGTGCCTGTTGGCGGAGATGAACCGTCTCTAATCCCTCCCGGCCGGGTCCGGTCCACTCGAATCTGAGCGCTCGATTGGTGTCGGTCCCCTTCACGGCGCCACAGCCGATCGTCGCGACGCGTTCGGCGGCCGTACAGATGTCGTACACCTGCCGCATCGACTGTGCGGTCTCGATGTTGACCAGCAGTTCGACGCCGTTTTCGGGTAGTCCCTCGCGGCGTTCGATGTGCGTCAACACCGAATCGAGTCGCTCGATATCGTCCGGGTTCCTGACCTTCGGGACGGTGATCGCCTCGACGCCGGCGCGGACGACGGCCTCGTAGTCGTGTTCGGCGACCCCCTGGCTCGCGTTCGGGTGTGCGTTGACGCGGACGTGGATTCGCTGTCCCTCGTCGGCGAGCGCCGAGACGTTGTCGGCGACGATCCCTCTCGCCGCCTCCTTCTCCCCCGGCGGTACCGAATCCTCGAGGTCGAGGATCACGACGTCGGCGTCGTTCGTGTGGGCGTTCGCGACCCACTCTTCGCGGTTCCCCGGGACGAACAGCGCGGATCTGACCGGTTCCATACGCTGACGTCGTTCGATGCGTTCTTATATGTTACCCAATCGCGAGATCGCTTCCGACGGTCGGTTTTCGTCCGTCACTAGTCCTCGGATCGAGCCAGACGAGCAACTGCTGGTCGGCGTCGTACCGGCGCAATACTGGAGTCCACTCGGTCATTTGCCAGCCGCGGAATTGGCGAGGACCAGCGGTTCGGATTCGGGTTCACCTCGAATTCGAATTCACCATGAAGCGCCGATTTGAACGATCTGAGAGTCTAAATCAGCCGCTATTGGAATCCGAGCCGACCCTGCTGTTCACTCACAGGGAACGCAGTGTGCAGTCACCGCCAGTACACACCACTCTCCCACAAGGGAGAGTGCGTCAACGAAAACGAACTCGTATGCCAACGGATCGACCCCATCCAGAGTACCACGTCCGGCCGCAGCAGACGTAGATACCGCGGTGTTGACAGCGTGTAACACGGACGGCCGTTGCCGGCCGAGCGGTCGACGGCTAAGCCGAAGTACCTCCGAGTAGGGTACTGTGTCAGCCAGGTGTATTTACAGAAGTACTTCTGTAATTTTGTGTGAAAGAGATCCAGTGGCGGGAGGCGGTCAACACGACAAAATTTTACAATAGTACTTCTGTAATTCTCCCATGGCCGAGGAACCTAGTGGTGGTCGCTATTCGACGTACCGCATCCGCAGTTCGAGTTCATTCGCTGCCTCCCGCACCAGTTCTGCGCACTCGGTGTGTACGGTGTCCTGCGATAGATGGTCGGCTGGGCCGGTAATACTGATCGCTCCGATCTGATCCGTATCCGGGCTCTTGACCGCAGCAGCGATCGACTGAATGTCCTCGATTCGCTCCCCTGTGCTCGTCGCGTATCGCTGCTCGCGGATCTCCTCGAGTTCGTTCCGCAACTCAGCTGCATCGGTAATAGTGTTGTCCGTCTCGCGCGGGAGGTTCGTTTCTTCGATGATGTCCTCGACCGTCTCATCGGGAAGTTCCGCGAGGATCGCTTTTCCTGCGGCGTTCTGGTGAATGACGTACCGGTTCCCGAGCGGGACCGGTTTCCGGAGTCCGTAGCGATCGTTTTCGATGAAAACGAAAACGCCGTGTGTCCGATCGCGGAGAATGAACGACGCCATTTGATTACTCTCTTTGGCCAGATCTTCGACCGTAGAACGTGCGCATCGGCAGAACGCGTTCCGGTCGCGGATATGGCCGCCGAGTGTGAGCAGTTTCAGGCCGAGTTGATACCGTCCACCGTTGTTGACGACGTATCCGTGTTCTTCAAGCGTTTTTAGGTGTTTATGAACGGCACTTTTCGAGAAGTCGACCGCGTCCGCCAGCTCCGTAACTCCCATCTCGTCTTCTTGGTGGATGCATTCGATGATAGAGAACATCGTCTGATCGGACTTCACAAACTCGCTCGCCCCTGTGTTATCGGTCATACTGCGTGTTAACGGCTTCCATGTTAATTAATCATTCGCACAGTTGGCCAAGAGGTCCGCCGTGTCTGCCAGTTTGCTTCACGGATCGGATCTACACCCGTTCGCTGAGAGAGGAAGACGCCGGTTTGTGTTCGCTGAGAGAGGACGTGAGGCGGGGGACGAGAGCGGTGGTCCCCCGACAGCGGATGTACATTTCCGACGCTTCCTCCCACAACCGGAGCTGAACGGGGGACTCTCGTTCGCGGCAAAAAGCGGGTTTCCACAGGCCGTACCGTTCGACTGTCGGTTCGTTAGAACGACGCAAATTTATCCCGTCGATACAGGTCGAGTTCGTTGACGACGTTTGGCGGTTCCTGTTCGGCTGCAAAAGCGATCGCTTCCGCTATCGTTTCCGGATTCGTGACTTCATCCGGATCGAACCGATTCTGAGAGATTTCGTCTCTGTACTCCTTCCCAAATTCCGTTCGCACTTCGGTCGGATTGACGATGCTGACACCGATCCCGTCGCTGCCGACCGATCCAGCGAGACTGAGTGCAAACCCTCGTACCCACCACTTCGACGCGGCGTACACTGGGGCGCCTGGTCGCGGATACTGACCGGCGAAGCTGCCGACGAAGATCGCATTCCCGGCCGTCTCCCGAAGGGAGGGAAGCGCCGCTCGAGTCATGAAAAAGACCCCGTCCACGTTTACGCCCATCACGGTCCGATACTGTTCGGTAGGCGTGTCTTCTACCGTCTCGTGGCCGGTCGCCATTCCGGCGTTGTTGACCAGCACGTCGATCTCATCGAAGGCCTCGACGGTGTGTTCTACAGCGGCTTGCACTTCGTCCTCGTTACTGACGTCCGCTGGAAGGACGAGGGCCGATCCCTCCGTTTCCGCCTCGAGACGATCAGCTATCGTCTGTAATTTCGATTCCCGACGAGCGATCATCGCGACGTTTGCGCCGCGCTTGGCCAGTGTCTCTGCAGTCGCTTCGCCGATACCGGCGCTCGCGCCGGTAACGACGGCCGTCTTCCCAGATAGTAACGACGTCATGCTCGTAGGTAACCATCCTCAGTGCATATAACTATTGCTCCGGTGAAACGTCGGCGGAAATCGAAAGGTCAAACGGATAACCGAATCCGAATCGGCTACTCCGCGACCGTGACCGGTATCCTCCCAAACGAGAAAAGACACCGCGAACGCGCGCAAACCGCTCGAGATCGAAGCCGAACCGTTCTCAGTCTTCGGCCGTTTGGACGCTCTCCGACTTGGATTTCCGACTGAATCGGTTTCGGATGTGGCTTCGAAGTTGCACTGCCATCATCACGAGGATGACTGCAACGCAGACGAGTCGGACCATCATGCCGGGGTAGACCATCGCGAGCACACCGAGGACGAAGTAGACGCCCTTGACGGGGAACTTGATGAACGGGCTCTCGTGGAAGAACTTCCCGTAGTAGTTGAGACCGTGAGCGATGCCGAGCGCGCCGAGCAGGGCGATGAGTCCCGAGAAGAACGTTTCCAGTCCCCAGCCACCGACGACGATTTCTGGATTGTAGATGAACGCGAACGGCAGGACGTAGATCGGCGCAGATATCTTCAGCGCCTCGTGGACCGTCCGCCAGAAATTGCTTCCTGCAATCCCTGTGGCAACCACGACTGCGATCGCGATTGGGGGCGTCAGCCCGGACAGAATCGCAGCGTACAGCACGAAGAAATGGGCTGCCAGATCCGGAACGAAGAACTGCTGGACCAGTGCAGGCGCGATTAACGACGCGACGATGACGTACGCCGCGACGGTCGGCATTCCGAGTCCCAGAATGATCGAGATAACCATCGCAAGGATCACTGCGTAGAGCATGACGCCGCCGGAAATATCGAGGAGGGCGAGCGAGAGAACGCCCGGAATACCCGAGGCCTCGAAGACGTCAACGACGCCGTTGATCGCCGCGATGATGATCGCGATCGGTGCGAGAATCATCGCGCCCTCTCTGAAGCCGAACGCCGTATCGTGAAGGAGGGAAACGAACTCCTCCGTGAGATCGTTCCCTTCCAAAGCCGCCGTCACTAACGGGAACCCGAAGCCGGTGATGAACATCATGATGATGGTGTAAAGCGCGGACGTGAGCACGGTGTACTGGAGCACGCCGAGCATATAGACCAGGACGACGAACGGGATACCGAATCGGAGACACTGGATCGCGAACTCCTTGGTCGACATCGTCTCCTCGAACCGGTCTTCCGCGTTGAGATCGATCGTCTTCCCCTGGAGTTCGCCGATACCCTTGTAGTGAACGGCAATAACGACGGAGCCGTAGAAGATGAGGGCAGGAACGATACCCGCGACCATGACTTCCACGTAGGTGATGCCGAGAAGCGAGGCCATCACGAACGCGGCCGCGCCCATGATAGGGGGCATGATCTGCCCGCCGGTCGACGCGACGGATTCGATACCACCGGCAGTTTCGCCTTTCATGCCGCTCTCTTTCATCAGCGGGATCGTGAACGAACCAGTGATCGCCGTGTTCGCCGCCTGACTGCCGGTGATCGAACCGATGATGATGCTCGAGGTCACCGCGGACAGCGCAATTCCGGAGCGGACGTACGTCGCCATCCGGAACGCGACGCGCATGATGAGATCGAACGCCCCGAAGCCGCGCATTAACCCGGCGTACAGCAGGAATAACGCGACCCAGGTCGCGATAATCCTCGATATCGATCCGTAGACACCCTGGAAGTCGAGAACCATGATGTTTGCCGTGCGGTTGAGGCTGAACCCGCCGTGGCGGAGGATACCCGGAGCGAGGTCTCCGTAGAGACCGTACAGCAACGCGGCGACGATCACAGCCAGGAACGTGAGACCGTAGGCTCGGTACGAGAGATAGAGGATCACGAGGACGAACGCTGCGGCTAATACGTACTCACGAGGTAACGCGGTCCCGACGCGGATCGATAACAGCGTGTCGTAGAACGCCGTCATGTACACCGTCGTCACGATGGTGATGACTGCGGAGACGCCGAGACCAGCTACCTCCAGCATCTTCTCCTCCCTGTACGCCTCGATCATTTCGTTACCGAGATAGACGACGATGATGGCGCCGAGGAAGATTACCGTAAACAGGATCCGATCCATTCGTTGCGTGAACGCGTAGTACAGGACCCAAACCCACGTTATGATCGCTAATGCCGTTACCAAGTCGTTGGCGACCTCTAAGCGGTCTTTGTTTGAAATTGAGTAAACCATAGTTTGTTGCCCGTAGCAGATGTGGCCGTGAGCTATTCGTCGCCGCGAGTCCAGCTGTCGTCCCAGACGTCGTTGTCTTCGTACCAGTCTGCAGCGCCGGGATGAATTGGAATCTCGTCCGTGTGCGTCAGTGCGAACGTGAAGTTCTCCGGATCGTCCCAGTCGAGGATCGTCGGATTCGCGTCCTGCATCGACTGGAAGTGGTTGTGGCAGATGTCCATTAGCTCGTACACTGCATCCGCGGGAATCTCAGAGCTGAACAGGTACGGGTACGTCTCCGTCCAGGTGTGCTTGGGGAAGTCTCCACCCTGCACGTCCTGATTCCAGCCACCGATCTCGTCGACCTCCTCGTATCCTGCACCGCCGAACTCTTCGGCTGCCGCGACGAAATCGTCGGTCATCTCGATCGCCCTGACCTCGGCGCGCGAGTCGATTTCGGTCGCCCACGACGGTAACTGGGTGTAGTTCGACGTGTAGACGATGAACGCCTCGACTCGACCCTCCTCGAGTGCACTCGCCGCCTCGGTCGTTTCGAAGTTGACGACGCCCTCCTCTAGATCCTCCCAGAGACCGGCATTACCGTACATCTCCTCGGTCATCGCACGCAGTCCCCATCCTGCGGGGAGTGCATAGAGATCTCGTCCGGCGAGATCGTCGGTTGTTTCGATGTCGCTGTCCTCGAGTGCCATCCAGTAGAGGTTAAGCGAGAGGTGACCGAAACCGTGCTGTGGGAACTCCGAAACGGTGTCCGGCTCTTCGAACGGCCCCGTCTGTTCGAGGGCCTGATTCAAGATGTAGTTCCCCGCCGAGTAGGAGTTCAGTTCCCCGTCGGCGAACAGTCGAATCGACTGCGGGTCACCACCCGCGTCTTGCGTGATGAAATTGATGCTATCGGACTCTTGGCTGACCACCCGCTGAATCGCCTGCGAGTTACCGTACGTCGACGATCCGGAGGACGAAGAGCCGACGGTCATGTCGACCGAATCTCCGTCCCCACCCAGACAACCCGCGAGAGCGATCGTCCCAATTCCAGCGGTCCCTTTTAACACATCCCTTCGTGACTGGTTACCATTCTCAACCATTGTTATAGATGATATAGCCAACCTTATTTAAAACTTTCCCAAGAGACTACGCTTACTTCGCCCCCTATTAAGTGTGGACCGGACAAATAGCAATATCCCGCAATGTTAGTCGAACATAGTTGTAAAAATGCCCAACATGTGTGAACTATAGACGGCTTTTCGACGTAGATAACTCAACTAACATGTTGGTGATTCTATCAGGTAGAAACAACTATTGTCTCCCGAGCGACTGGACGCGAGTAACTGCGCGGATAGACCTTCGATCCCTCGCTGTTCCGAACGCAACCGGTCGCTTGATGTTGAGAGGCGCTTGTCGTCTCGAACCACTCGCCCCCAAGACGGCTCGCGCTACATATTCGACCGTCCGAGACCGCCGTCGATAGGTACCGCAACCCCGTTTATGAAAGCAGACGCTGGCGAGCAGAGAAACGCAACCGTGTTTCCGAGTTCCATCGGCCGGCCGATTCGTTCTAACGGGTTCGTGCTCCCCTTTGCCGCGAGACCTTCCTCGTAGGAATCGAACTCGCCACGTTCGATTGCCTGCTCGAGCAGTTCGCGGGTTCGTTCGGTTTCGATCGGGCCGGGTAGCACGCTGTTGAACCGTACCTCCGGGGCGAGTTCGCGCGAGAGCGTCTTCTCGAGGCCGATAACGGTCATCCGAACCGAGTTCGAGAGCACGAGCGAGTCGATGGCCTCCTTGACGCTGACGGACGTGATGTGGACTACGGTGCCGCCGTCGCCGGCCCGCAGTTCGTCGGCGGCTTCACGAACCAGCCGAACGACGCTCATCACGAGCAGGTCGTAAGCCTCGTACCAGTCCTCGTCGGTCGTCTCGAGGAACGGCCCGCTCGGTGGCCCGCCCGCGGAGGTTACCAGATGGTCGAGTCCGCCGAACTCCTCGACCGTCACCGAAACGAGTTCGGAGATATCGTCCGGATCGGTCAGATCTCCCGCGTGCGTGACGACGCGTCCGGAAGCGACGGCCTCGATTTCCTCGCGGGCGTCCTCGAGTCGCGCTTCGTCGCGACCGTTGAGAACCACGTTCGCCCCTTCTCGGGCCAGCGCTTTAGCGGATGCCTTCCCGAGGCCGCTGCTCGAGGCCGTTACGAGCGCTGCATCTCCGTTAAGTTGCAATTCCATCGGTATTCGGTAACACACCGCGTAGATATAGCTGCTGTGGTGGGTATTCTGTTTCGTGATCACACTGCCATAGTGGGCAGTCCGGTTCGAGGTCACACGGTAGTATACGCGTTCACGCGGGAACTCGTCAGGTTCCCGATCGACTCCTGTCGAGGCGGTTTCAGCGGGGCTGCGCAAAGTATATGCGCCCCGGCCCGACACGTTTCGTGAGTATGCAGCCATTAGCGGGGATTACCGTCATCGATGCGACGCAGGCGCTCGTCGGTCCGTTCACGGGACAGACGCTCGGCGATCTCGGTGCGGACGTAATCAAGGTCGAGCGGCCGGGCCACGGAGACTTGACGCGGACGTACTCGCCGCGGTACGGCGAAGAGCTCTCGGCGTACTTCGTCAGTACGAACCGAAACAAGCGCAGCATCAGTCTGGATCTCACGACGGCGGAGGGACAAGCGGTCCTTCACGCGCTGGTAGCGGAGGCGGACGTGTTCGTCCAGAACTTCTCGCCCGGAAAGGCGGACGCGTTCGGCGCCGAGTACGAAACGCTCTCGTCGGTGACCGACGACCTCGTCTACTGCGATATCTCCGGCTACGGAAAGGACAGTCCGTACGCCGATCGCAAATCCTTCGACATCATCCTACAGGGCGAATCGGGAATGATGAGCGTCACCGGAACCGAAGAGCAGCCCGCCCGTATCGGCGTCTCGATCTGCGATCTGGCGGGTGCGATGACGGCGATTTACTCCGTTCTCACCGCGCTCTATCACCGGGAGCGAACCGGTGAGGGCCAGTACATCGACGTCTCGTTGTTGGACGCGAGCTTCCAGTTTCTGGGCTACCACGTGTCGAACTACTTCGCGACGGGTGAGAATCCGGGACGCATGGGCACCCGCCACCCCAGTCTCATGCCCTATCAGGCGTTCGAAACCGCCGACTCACACATCGTCGTCGGCGTCGTCAGCGAACACATTTGGCCGAAGCTGTGTCGAGCGATCGGCCGCGAGGAGTGGATCGACGACGAGCGCTACGCGACGTTTTCCGATCGCGTCGAGAACAGAGACGAACTCGATCCCGTCCTCGACGACATGTTCTCGGAGCGGCCGACCGACGAGTGGATGACGATCCTCCAGGACGAAGATGTCCCCTGCACGCCGGTACGGGACGTCGAAACGCTGGTCGACGATCCGCACATCGAGACGCGCGGCATGATCGCGGAGATGGACCACCCGGAGCTCGGGACGTTCAAGTCGCCGGCCAACCCGGTCAACTTCTCCTCGCTCGAGACCGACGCGAACGGGCCGCCGCCACGTCTCGGGGAACACACCGACGAGATACTCGCGGATCTCGGGTTCGACGAGGCCGAGCGCGACCGACTACGGTCGGACGGGATCGTGTAGCGTCCGTCGGTGACTTCCGGCGCGAGAACTGAATTGTCGGCCACTCGTTCGAGCCGACGACGGAATCTAAACGATCGTAACGGGCCGATCGGAGTCGAGAATTACGTCCTGCGTGACGCTTCCGAACACCGCCTTGCCGACCGGAGACCGCTTCCGGCCGGGGACGACGATGGTATCGGCGTCGACCGAGTCGGCGTAATCGATGATCTCGTCCGCGGGATCGCCGTGACGGCGTTCCAGATCGACCGACACGCCGGCCGCGTCGAGCAAATCCCGAACGGTCACCATCGATTCCGGAAGTGCGTCTTCGTCGTAGAGGTCCTTCGACTTGACGTTGCCCCCGTCGTCGATCGCTTTGAACTCCTTGAAGACGTTCACCACCGATACCGTGATGTTCTCAGGATCGACGTCGAGCCCCGATTCGCCGATCAGTTCCGCGACGAACTCGGCCGCGTTCTTCGCTCGCGTCTCGTCTTCGTCCACCGGGATGACGATCTGGTACATGGGTTCACCGTGAAGTTTGGATTCCAGCTATATAACCGTACTCGCGACTTTTCCGAGTACTGACCCGCAAACTCGCCTCACGAACCGGATCCAAACTCGTCGGGAGCGTCGGGCGGCCCGCGTGCGGCCCGGTAGACCTCGAGTTGATCGAGGAGTCGTTGATCTCGTTCAGCCATCGTCCGCTCGAGGTCGGCCTCGGACCAGTCGTAGACGCCGCGGTCGGTCTTCACGCCGAGTCGCCCCTCGGCGACGAGATCGGACAGCACCGACGGCGGCGTCGTCTGCCGGTCGATCTCCTCGAGCAGTTCCGAGAGGACCGTGTGATGAACGTCGAGTCCGGAGTGATCCCCTTTCTCGAGAACGCCGAGCGTCGGCAGGCGAAAGCCGAACGTCCCTTTCACCGCGCGATCGATGTCCTCGGCGCTGGCGACGCCCGCTCCGAGCAGCGCCCACGCCTCGCGGGCCATCGCCGACTGGATTCGGTTGGCGATGAATCCGGGAATGTCATCTTCGACGACGACGGGATCCTTCCCGATCGTCTCGAGAAAGGCCGTGGCGACGTCGACGGGTTCGTCCGTGGTGTGCTCGCCGTAGACGACTTCTACGACCGGAACGATGTGGGCCGGGTGGAACCAGTGCATGCCACAGAACCGCTCCGGGTGAGTGAGCGAGGCGGCGAGTTCGGTGATCGACAGCGAGGAAGTGTTCGTCGCCAGCGTCGCGGACGGCGATGCGTGGCGTTCGATCCGCTCGTAGACGGCCGCTTTCGTCTCGCGATCCTCGGTGACAGCTTCGATGATCAGCGGCGCGTCCGCGACAGCGGTCTCCAGATCGCTCACGTACGTCACGCGCTCGCGAACCTCGGAGACGTCGGTCACGTCCGCGACCCCGCGGTCGGTGAGGGTCCGAACGGTCGAACGGACCTCCGATTCCGCGTCGTCCAGTGCCTCGTCGTCGATGTCGAACAGCGTCACGGGTTGGCCGCCGACGGCGCTAGCGACGGCGATATTACGGCCCATCGTGCCGGCGCCGATGATCGCAGGACGGGAGGCAGCCTCGCTATCGCCGGAAGAGTGTCCTTCCATGCTCGACCGTTTCGGGGGCGTCCATTAATGCTTTCGTGGTGGCCCGTCTGGAAGGTGGTAGATGAGTTACCAGAACTACCTCGAGGGCGGGAAGCTGATCCTGACCGTCCCGACGACGGGCGGCGTCCAAGGAAAGGAAGCGAACCCGAACCTCCCGGAACAGCCCGAAGAGATCGCCGAAGCGGCCTACGAGTGCGAGCAACTCGGCGCGGCTATCGTCCACCTCCACGGACGTGACGAACACGGCGAGCGAGACGCCGGTCGGCTCCAGGAAGTCAACGACGCCGTTCGCGATCGCTGCGAGGACATCATCATCCAGAACACGACCGGTGGAACGGGGATCCCGCTCGAGGGGCGAGTGGCCGGAATCCGGACCGATCCGCTCCCAGAGATGGCGTCGCTCGATATGGGGCCGATGAATCGGTACCAGCACATCACGTCCGAAAACACGCGCCACATGATCGACTCGCTGGCCGAAGAAATGCAAGAGAAAGGCATCAAGCCGGAGATGGAGGTGTTCAACAACGGCCACCTCAACGAGGTCCACCGCCTCATCGAGAAGGGGTTGCTGGACGAACCGTACTACATCAATCTCATCTTCGGACCGGGGACGCTCACGCCGCCGACGCCGGAGAACATGGTCAACATGGTGAACAACCTCCCGGAGAACTCGATCTTCAACGTGCTCGCGATCGGCCCCCACCAGCTCCCGCTGACGACGATGGGGATCGTGATGGGCGGACACGTCCGCATCGGGATGGAGGACAACCTCTATTTTCGCCGCGGAGAGCCCGCCGAGAGCAACGCGCAACTCGTCGAACGAACGGTTCACATTGCGGACAAGCTCGATCGGGACCTCGCGAGCCCCGCGGAAGCGCGCGAACTCCTCGGCATGTCGTCGCAGTAGTTGGAGATTCAGATCAGTAAACCGCGATCGCGTCGATTTTACGGCGACTCATACGGTTTGCTGTAACGATTTATCAGTGCAACCGTGACCGTCCTGCGGTTGCACCGGAAATGACTTACAGCGGACCGTCTCACTCAGATTTGGCGTCGCGGTAAAACTCGCAGTCGCGCTCGTGGTCCAGTTCGTGGCGGTCGTTGCAGACGTCCGCTCGCATCGGCGAGACGAACTCCTCGACGACGCCGCAGTAGGCGCGTTCGGTATCGAACTCCAGGTCACCGTCGGATCGTCGGTACGAGAGGTACGGACAGGTCATGGTTCCACCCAGACGCCCGATATAGGAATAGCTACTGGTGGTGTGGGGACCGGAGAGATTTTATGCCAGTTCGCGTACCATGCGGTATCATGCAACGGAACCCCGATTCGAGCACCGACTGCGCGTTTCTGGACGACGCAGTCACCGACGGACGGGTCGCCCACACCGAGAGCGTGCGCGAACAGTACGCGACCGACGAGAGCCCACACGCCGGCCGCATGCCGGACGCCGTCGTCTGGCCGGCCTCGGCCGACGAGGTCGCGGCCGTCCTCGCCGGAGCCAACGATCGCGAGATCCCCGTTACCCCGCGGTCGGGCGGCTCGGGTCTCGAGGGGAACGCGATCCCCTCCCACGGCGGCATCGTCCTCAGCACGGCCGAGATCAAACACGTCGAGGTGTCACCCGAGGATTTGCAGGCGACGGTCGGCGCGGGCGTCGTCTACGACGAGTTGAACGACAAATTGGCCTCGAACGGATTGCGGTTCGCGCCCGGTATCTCGAGCGGCGACGTGGCGACGATCGGCGGGATGGTCGCGACGAACGCGAGCGGCTTCAACGCGGTCCGCTACGGCGAAACGCGTGACCACGTTCGGCGGCTCGAGGTCGTCACCGCTGACGGACGGATCGTGGACTGCGGCAGAGACGTCGTCAAGACGTCCGCGGGGTATAGTCTGAAGGACCTCTTCGTCGGCAGCGAGGGGACCCTCGGCGTCGTCACCGAGGTAACGCTCGGACTGGTCGGCATCCCCGAGTACCGCCGAGCGGCGCTGGTAACGTTCCCGTCGCGCGCCGCCGCATCGCGGGCCGTCGCGGACGCCATCGGATCGGCGCTGGTCCCCGGTGCGATCGAGTTCATCGATACGACGGCGATGAAGATGCTGAACGCCTACCACGACGACGTCTCCTTCGAAGAGCGGCCGACGCTGATCATCGAGTTACACGCGAACAACGCCGGAATCGAGGAGGACCTCGAGTTCGCGAAGGCGATCTGCGAGGACCACGGAATGCTCTCGTGGGAGGCGGCGGCCGAGGAGAACCTGGACGATATCTGGCAGGCCCGCCGGGACAAGTACCCGGCGACCCAGGCCTACCGGGAGGGGTGGGAGGTCGCACTGGTCGGCGACGTGGTCGTCCCGATCTCGCAGTATCCGGAGATCGTCGAGGAGGTCTCCCGGGTCAGCGAGGAACTCGACCTGTTGACCTCCTGCGTCGGTCACGCGGGCGACGGAAACCTTCACTTCACGTCGCTCGTCGATCCCGAAGACGAGGAGATGGTCGAGCGGGCCCAGGAACTGAACGAACGCGTCGTCAGAAAAGCGATCGCGCTCGGCGGCAGCGCAACCGGCGAACACGGGGTCGGTATCGGGAAACGGAAGTTCATGGACGAGGAACACGGCCTGGCGATCGATCTCATGCGTTCGGTAAAGGACACATTCGACCCGAAGGGGATCTTGAACCCCGGAAAAGTTCTCCCCGAACTACCGACCGACGAACGGTAGCACGAACGGCGAGATGTCCCTCGGTCAGTGCTCCCATAGATTAATATAACCGTCCGGCAATGTGTTTTGTGGTACCATGTATGCAGACTTCGCGTCGCGGTTAGCCTCGAGCATCTGGCCCGATTTCGGTCAAACGCCAGATCGCTCGACCGAGACACCTGAAATCACCGGTCTCGAGACGATCGTCGTCGACGGAAACTTCCCGTGGACGATCGTTCGGCTCGAGACCGATGCCGGCGTCGTCGGCATCGGTGAATCCTATCCCTCACCGGGCGTCCACGAGGTGATCACCGACTACTTCGAACCGGTACTCGTCGGCGAGAACCCGCTGGACGTCGAGCGACTCTACCATCTCATGCGCGAGAGCCTCTCTGGCCGCGGTTCGCAGCAGGGGATCGGCACGATCGCGATCAGCGGGATCGAACTCGCACTCTGGGACGCCGCCGGGAAGATCCTCGAACAGCCGGTGTACCAACTGCTGGGCGGCAAGATGCGCGAGGAGGTCCGGATGTACGCGGACTGCCACGCCGGCGAGGGGATGGTCGAGTCGGCCCTCAACGAACAGCCGAACGAGACGTACGAGGCGAAGGCCTACGCCAAGGCGGCGCGGGCGGCGGTCGACGACGGCTACGAGATCGTCAAGTTCGACCTCGACGTCCCGTCGGGTCGCGAGATCGACACGCTCGCACGCCACTTCGACGGCCCCGAGATCGAACACAAGCGCGGGCTGGTCGAAGCCGTGACGGAAGAGGTCGGCGACGAAGCGGAGGTCGCAGTCGACCTCCACTGGAACTTCAGCGTCGAGGCGACCGAAAAGCTGTGTGCGGCCCTCGAGCCGTACGACCTCGCGTGGATCGAGGACCCGCTCCCGCCGGAAAACGCGAAGGCGTTGGCGACGCTCAACCGAAGCATCGAGCAGCCGCTACTCACCGGAGAGAACCGCTACGGCCGCCACGGCTTTCGCGACCTCCTCGAGGAGGAAGCCGTCTCCTTCGTCGCCCCCGACGTGCCGAAGACCGGCGGCATCGCGGAGACGAAGAAGATCGCCGAACTGGCCGACACCTACTACCTGACGATGTGTCCCCACAATATCGGTAGCCCCGTCGCGACGATGGCCGGCGTTCACGTCGGCGCGACCGTTCCGAACTTCCTCGCGCTCGAGTTCCACGCTCGAGACGTCCCGTGGTGGGACGACCTCGTCGACGCCGACGAACCGCTCATCCAGGACGGTCGTATCGAGGTTCCCGACGAACCGGGACTCGGTATCGAACTCGACTGGGACGTCGTCGAGGAACACCGAAAGCAATAGTACGGGGATTCGGACGAACCGGCTACGCCTCCGGCGTCCGTACTGCCGAACGAGTAGAATTGAACGCAGCATCGGCCTCCCGTTTATTCGCAAAGACTCCTGTACGATCGCCCGAGAGCAGTGTGTAACGCGGAACGCTCAGTCGTCGACGACGGCGAACGCGCGAATCGGACTCGCCGTTGCCCCGCTGAGCGGAAGGGGCGTCGCGCTAAAGACGAAGCGGTGGGACGGAATGTCGTCGATATTCCGGAGGTTCTCGACGATCAAGGTGTAGGAGTCGGGTGCGCCCTCCCTGAGGAGGACGCGATGAGCCGGCATCGAGACGTCGCCGGCGATGTCGACGTTCCCGCAGTCGATGCCGACGACGCTCACGTCGCGCTCAAAGAGCCACTCCGCGCCCGCCGCCGAGAGGCCCGGGTGGTCACCGAGATACGTCGCTTCGTCGTCCGGCAAGTAGTCGTCCCAGCCGGTGTACAGCAACACCGAGTCACCGCGTTCGACCTCGACGCCGGCATCGGCCGCGGCCTCTTCGAGCACCTCTGGGCCGATCTCCCCATTCGGCCCGACGTCGGAGACGTCGAGCCAGACGGCCGGACCGTGACACTCCTCGAGCCCGATCTCGTCGATCGTTTTGCCGTCCGGGTGGAGGTGAAACGGCGCGTCGATGTGCGTCCCGTTGTGTTCGGCGATGTAGACGAAGCCGTTGACCAGCGACAGATCGTCGACCCCCTTTCCGCGCCACGTGTCTTCGGCCTGCTCGTGGTTCATTCGAGTGCCGGAGAGGAACAGCGGGCTTCGCCCGTGGTTCGGATGGTTCGCCATCTCTTCGGTGATCTCCGCGGTCAAGTCGATCAGTTGAGACACGATAACACGTGTGACCGGTCAGCTAATAACTGTTCTTACGCTCAGTCGTAGAGCCCGTTCGCGACCACGATCCGATTGATCTCGTTCGTTCCCTCGTAGATCTGCATCCCCTTCGCGACGCGCATGCGCCGCTCGAGCGGGTAGTCCTTCGAGTAGCCGCGGGAGCCGTGGACCTGGACGGCTTCGGTCGTCACGTCCATCGCGACGTCCGTCGCCTTCGTCTTCGCCATCGCCGCCTCGGAGGTGACGCGTTCGCCACGATCCCGTTTCGCCGCGGCGGAGAGGGTGAGCAGCCGCGACGCCTCGATCTCGATCGCCATGTCCGCGAGCTTGAACGAGATGCCCTGGAACTCCCGGATCGGCTGTCCGAACTGCTCGCGCTCGTCGGCGAACGCCACGCTATCCTCGAACGAGCCCTGCGCCACGCCGACGCCCTGGGCGGCCGTTCCGATTCGTCCGATATCCAGCCCCTCGAGGACGTATCGGAGTCCCTTCCCCGATTCTCCGATGACGTTCTCCGCCGGAACCCGAACGTCGTCGAACCGAAGTTCGGTCTCGATCGAGGCGTCGCCTTCCATACACGGGATGTCGCGAACGAACTCGAGGCCGTCTCGATCGGCCGGGTTCGGGACGCCGATCAGGCTGACACCCTCGTCCGTTCGAGCGCCCACGACCAGGAAATCCGCGATGCTGCCGTTCGTCGTCCACACCTTCTCGCCGTCGAGGACGTACTCGTCGCCGTCTCGAGTCGCCGTCGTCTCGAGCGAGCCCGCGTCGCTGCCGGCGTTCGGCTCGGTCAGCGAGAGCGCGGGGATCCACGCGCCCGAGCAGATGTTTCCGAGCCACTCCTCGCGTTGCCACTCCGCGCCGAACTCGTGGATCGGATAGCCGACGAGACTGCCGGCGACCGAGGCGGTTCCGGCGAGGAGCTTCCAGCTTCGGGAGAGCTCCTCGATGGTGATGGCGTAGGACCGGTAATCGAGGCCGAGCCCGTCGTACTCCGTCCCGTACTGAACCCCGTGGAATCCGGCCTCGGCGACCCGTTCGACGACGTCCATCGGAAACGTGCCGGACGATTCGTACTCGTCGACGTGCGGTTCGACCTCCGTTTCACAGAACTGGCGAACTGACTCCCGGTGGTCCTGATGGGACTCCGAGAGCTCGAGTGTTGTTATCATGGTATCACGTGCGACCCGTCCGATCGCAGTCGTACCTTGGTGCCATCCAACATAATTCCGTGGGATGGCCCGCCACCCACACGCACAGCCAGACCGGCGGACAGCAGCGTTATTACGGTGTGCTCCGATACCGTCGTGTGTGACACAGCCAACCACCGCCGACCTCCTGGGACAGGCCGCGGCCCGATTTCCGGATCGAGCCGCACTCCGAGAGCCGGCACGCGACGAAACGGTCTCCTTCGCGGAACTGGACGAGCGTGCGCAAGATATCGCAGCCGGGCTGCTCGAGGCCGGCTTCGAACCCGGAGATCACCTCTCGGTCCTGTCGACCGACTCGATCGAGTTCGTCGAACTCCTGTTCGCGTCGGCGTACGCCGGACTCGTGTTCAACCCGATCAGTTATCGAGTGCCGCCGAAGCGGCTCGCGTACGTCCTCGAGCACGCCGAATCGGCCGGACTCGTTTTCGACGAGGAGTGTCTGGAGACCGTCGGTGCGCTCGAGGCCGAGGCGTTGCCGACCTTAGTCGTGGGTGTGGGTGTCGACGCCGAGTCGGTCGACGTATTGTACGAGCGACTCGAGGGCGGCGACGGGGTTGGCACGAAACAGATGCCGGCCGAGGCCGACGTCGACGAATCCGACCCGGCGCTACTCCTCTACACCTCGGGGACGACCGGGCAACCGAAGGGCGTCCTCCACTCTCACCGAACCGTCGTGAACGCCGCGCTCGTCTCGCTCCCGTACAATCGGCTCCGGCCGACGGACGTCAACGTCGCGCTCGGTCCGCTCTATCACGTCGGGCCGCTGCTCTGTAACGTCCTGCCGGCACTGAACGTCGGGGCGTGCAACGTCATCCAGCACGAGTTCGATCCGGCGACGACGCTCGAGCGAATCGAATCGGAGGGAATCACGACCATGTGGGGAGTGCCGACGCACGTGCGGGCGCTGGTCGACGAGGAATCGATCGAAGATCGAGATATCGAACACGTGCGGATGATCCAGTACTCCGGCGCGGCGATGCCCGCCGCCGTCGCGAAGCGAGCGCGGGACCACGTGTCGGACTGCGAGTTCGTGAACGCGTACGGAACGACGGAGATCGTCTTCGGGACGCTGATCTATCCGGAGTTCCACGACGAGAAGTTAGGAAGCATCGGACAGGCCGCTCCGAACGCAGCCGTCCGAGTCGTCGATTCCGAGACCCCCGTTCCGGACGCCGTCGTCGACACCGACGAGGTGGGCGAACTCCTCGTGAAGGCCTCCACGTGCCTGCTCGAGTACTGGCGAGATCCGGCGGCGACCGACGAGGCGATCGTCGACGGCTGGTATCGAACCGGAGACCTCGGGCGCAGAGACCAAGACGGCTTCCTCTACTTCGTCGACCGGAAAGACGACATGATCGTCAGCGGCGGCGAGAACATCTATCCGGCGGAAGTCGAGAACCTCCTCCACAGCCATCCGGACGTCGTTTCGGGTGCAGTCGTCGGCGTTCCCGACGACGAGTGGGGCGAAGTCGTCACCGCGTTCGTCGTTCCGGCGAGCGAGGACCTCACGAGCGACGACCTCGAGGCCTTCTTCGTCGCGTCCGACGAACTCGAGTCGTTCAAACGCCCCCGTCAGTACGTGTTCGAACGGGAGTTGCCGAAGACGAGCAGCGACAAGATCGACCGCCGGGCGCTCCTCGAGTCGGTGACGACGGACTGACGGAAGCGACCGATCGACTAACGGAAGCGATCGGCCGGTGGAAGCGACTACTGCATCCGCTGACCGCCGTTGACGTTCAGCGTTTCGCCGGTGACGAAGGAGGCGTCCCGAAGGTACGCGGCCGCCTGCCCGATATCCTCGGGTTTGCCTAATCGGCCGACCGGAATCACCTCCTGTCGCTTTTTCTCCTTTGCTTCCTCCGAGGTCGTCGCGTCGGTCATATCCGTCTCGATGAACCCCGGCGCGATGGCGTTTACGCGAATCGTCGGGCCGAACTCGAGCGCGTGGCTCTTCGTGAGCCCGATGATCCCGACCTTCGACGTCGCGTAGTGCGGTTCGTAGTCCGCACCGCTGTGTGCGAGTCGCGACGAGAGGTTGATTACGGAGGGTCCCTCGGAGACGGATGATTCCTCGAGGTATGGAAGTGCGGCCTTCGTCACTGCGAACGTGCCGACGATGTTGATATTCAGAAGTCGCTGGAAGTCTTCGGGCGAGAGGTCGGGCGAGTACCGGTGCTGGTTGATTCCGGCGTTGTTGACGACGTGGTCGAGGGAGCCGAACGCGTCGACCGCGTCGTCGACACACGCCTCGACGGCGCCGGGATCGGCGACGTCCGCCTGTACCGCGAGGGCGGACTGCTCGGTTTCGCGCTCGATCGTGTCGACGACCTCGCGGGCCGCCGATTCGCTGCTCCGGTAGTTTACCGCGACGTCGTAGCCGTCCGCTGCAAATCGAACCGCGATGGCGCGGCCGATGCCTCGAGACGCTCCCGTCACTAGTGCTGCAGGCATACACGTACGCTCGCGGGAACGCGACAATAGTGTTACTCTCGAACGGAGCGGACGGAGAAGCGCGAGGCCGTATCGAAGACGACCGACACGGGTCGAGTTACCCGCTTTAACCGAGATTTCGCGGCGGAGCGCCAGGGCCGTTCCGGCACCGGAGAGGGAACGCTCCTTAGGTTCGGATAGAGACGAAAGATTCCGAGGCGATTACCGCGAGAGCGCACCGCTGATAACGGCACCGATCACCATGATGGCGATCAGGACCGTCGAGAGTGCGCTAATCTCGGGGCTCAGGCCGGCCCGGAGCATCGTGTAGATGATTACGGGGACGGTAGTGGTGTCGGGGGAGATCAAGAACTGCGTGGCGGTGAACTCGCCGAACGAGACGACGAAGGCGATGACCATCGCGGAGATCACGGTCGGCGAGATGATCGGCAGCGTCACGTTGAACACCGTTTCGAGCCCGTTTGCACCGAGGATGCGCGAGGCGGCCTCGAGCTCCTCGTCGAAGGTAACCAGCCGCGATCGTACGATCAGGAACACGTACGGTAGCGTCAGGATGGTATGACCGAGGATGAGCGACGGATACCCGCTCGAAAGTTCGAACCGCGCGGCGAACTGGATCAGTGCGAGCCCCGTGATGACGGGTGAGATCATCAGGGGCAACAGCATGAACGTCGCGAGTTCTTCCCGATACGGGATGTCGCTTCGAACGAAGCCGAAGGCCGTCACGGTCCCGATGATTCCGGCGAGGACTGCCGCGACCGCCGCAACGACGAAACTCGTGACGAGGGCGCGCATCAGTCCGGCGTTAGACAACATCTCACCATACCACTGAAAGCTAATTCCGTCTCTCGGAATCGTCGGGAAGCTGTTCGGTGTCAACGACGTAAGCACGATCACGACGATCGGAATCAGTAACAGGCTGAGGACGATGACGGCGACCAGCCACACTGCGAATCGTTCCGCTACTTCGTAGAGCTTCATAGTTTTTCGAACACCTCTCCGAGGTTGACGTACGAGTTGAATACGGCGATCAGCACGAGCAACATCACCGTGTAAATCACCGATAACGCCGCTGCGAGCTCAATGTTGTACAGTTCGGTGTACGATCGTTCGATCATGTTTGCGATCATGAAGTTGTCCGAGCTACCGAGGACGGCTGGAGCGAGGAACGACCCGGACGCCAAGATGAAGACGATAAGTCCTGCTGCAACGATCCCGGAGACGCTCATCGGGAGGATCACCGAGTAGATCGTCCGCAACTGGCCGGCTCCGAGTACTCGAGATGCCTGAATGTAGGAGCGATCGATCGCGCTCATCGAATTGTAGATCGGAAGGATCGCGAACGGAAGGAACGCGACGGTCAATCCGATGACCACGCCCCTCGTGGAGAACAGGATACCGAAATCGGTTCCGAACAGTTCGACGAAGGGGCCAGTCGGCGAGAAGAACAACTGGATCCCGAGATAGCGAATAATGTACGCGATCCAGAGCGGGAGCACGACGAAGACGAGAAAGAGTTGTTTCATGCTCGTCCAGAAGACGACGAAGTACGAGAACCCGTACGCGAGCGCCAGAGTGATAACTGTCGTGACGATTCCGTAGTAGAACGATCTGAGGATCGTACGAATGTAGAGTTCTGAGAACGCTCGCTCGTACGCGGCAAACGGATCGCCAGTCCCCAGTCCGAGGCTCTGCCAGAGTAGTACAAGGAGAGGGACGACGAAGAAGAGCACCAACCACCCGAGCCCGAACGCGAGAAGGTGGACTGGCGTCGCACGCTTACGTATCCACGAAGGAACAGTGAGGTTCCTGAATATCATAGAACGATCACGTCTTGCGGACGAAATCCGATGGTTGCAACGTCGTCGACCGAGACATCGGGAAACCGATTTGATTCGACCAGTACTGGCGTTCCGTCTTCGAGTACCAATTCGATTTCGCTGTGGCTCCCTACGTTAGCGATGTGGGAGACGGTTCCCTCGAACTGATTCTCGTAGCCGTTGGTCGGTTCGAGAGTAATATCCTCCGGCCGAATATAGAGCGTCACGTCGCCCGACTTGACTGGCGTGTTGGAATCGACGACAAACGTCGAGGACCCGTTTCGGACGATCGACGGATCGCTCTCGTCGATACTTCCGGTGAACTTCGAGGATTTTCCGATGAATTCGGCCACGAACGAGTTCACTGGCCGTTCGTACAGCGACTCGGGATGGCCTTCCTGCTCCTTTCGTCCATCGTTGAGGACGATAACCTGATCCGACAGCGACAACGCCTCCTCCTGATCGTGAGTCACGAAAAGGGTCGTAACGTTGATCTCCCGTTGAATTTTCTTGACCTCGTCGCGGATTTGCTCTCGAAGCACCCTGTCGAGCCCCGTCAACGGTTCGTCGAGCAACAAGATATCGGGTTCGTACGCGAGCGCACGGGCGATTGAAACGCGACGCTGTTGCCCGCCGCTCAACTCCGTCGTGAGGTGGTCTTCGTATCCCGACATCTCGACCAGTCCGAGGTACTCGCCGACGCGCTGATCGATCTCGTCGTCCATACCGTGCATCTTCAGCCCGTACGAGATGTTTTCCTTCACGGACATGTGCGGGAACAGAGCGCTGTTCTGAAACACCATTCCGATGTTGCGCTCGTCGGGTTGCCGGTCGGTCACGTCCTCCCCTCGAAGATGGATGCTCCCTTCGGTCGGTTCGATCAACCCGGCGATAGTGTGGAGCGTCGTACTCTTCCCACAGCCGCTCGGGCCAAGGAGCGTGACGAAATCGCCCTCGTCGACCGAAAACGAAAGGTCGTCGACCGCGAGAAGATCGTCGTAATACTTCGTAAGTCCGCTAATTTTGAGCATAGATTTGTGGCGAGGGAGGCGTTATTTGATCTGGTCGAACGTTTCCTGCCAATCGTCGATAACGGGATCTACCACCGACCAGTCGACCCACGCCAAGTCGTCGGGATCGTCGACGTAGTCGGGCAGTCCCGTGATGACGTCGGGTGTGTCGACGACCGGGATCGGGTACCCGAGCATATCGGAGAGGTCGACGAGATTGTCTCGCTGATAGACGAAGTCCAGCAGGTCGTATACGGTTTCTTTCTTCTCGCTATCCGCGGGAATAGCGAAGTCTTCGGTGATCGTTGCGGCACCCTCGTCGGGAATGACGTACTCGATGTGTTCGTTGCCATCCTGCTGGAGTGCTCGAGTTCGGCCTCCCCACGCCTCGGCGACCATCGCGTTCTCCTCTCGGAGGTACTGCATCGCTTCTGCGCCCGATCCCCAGAGAGAGAACGTGTTCTCGTGTTGAGCTTCGAGTTCGGCCACGACATCGTCGAAGAGACCGCCGTCGTCCGGAATCGCGTTCACGTCCTCCTCGATCGATAGCGCCGCGTTCGTGAAACGACTCGCGGCGTCGTCTCGGAGTGCGAGAAGATCGGCGAACTCGTCTTCTTTAATGTCCTGCCAGGAGGTCATCTCGCGGCTTACTTCGTCGGTGTTTACCGCATACCCCTGTGTCAGCGCGTCGCGGAAGAAGGCGTCATTCTCCATGTACGGCATGTCTTGCCATTCTTCTTTCATGTTCTCCGCGTAGTTCGGAACTTCGCTCCGATCGACCTCCGCGAGGAGATCCTCCTGACGCGCCAAGTGAATGCCGTACGAGGACGGCAAGAAGAGGTCGACGTCTCCGCGGTTTTGCTGGAGGTACGAGATGAATTCGACGTCTCCGCCGGCGGATTCGTGGCGAACTTCGACGTCCGATTCTTCGCTCCACTGCTCGAAAATCTCGGCCGCCGAATCCTGCGTGTTTCCACCCCATCCGAGGTATCGAATGTACTCGCTATCGCCTCCCATACAACCGGCTAGTCCGATCGTCGTTGTCCCAACGGATGCCGCAAGGTACTCTCTCCGGTTCATCTTGTGTTCGACATTCTCTATCATTTTCACCATAGTTTCCTATGTATGTCTTATACTTCGAATATTATGCCTTTTTATAGTATTCAAATAATTTTAGTCCGTATTTTTCGAGCGGCGCCAGTAATTATTCCAGCGACTCGAGTGCCCGTTCGAACGCCGTCGCTACCGTCTCGAGGTCCTCGTCGTCCATCGCCGTCGAGAGGTTCCCCATCCCGCGCGGTGCGAGGAGGACACCCTCGCGTCGCATCCCGTGAAAGAGGGATTCGGAGAGGGGGCCGCCGGCACCGGACGAGTGCCAATCTCGAACCGGACCGTCCGTGAAGTGGATCTGGAACAGCGATCCCTCACCGGTGATCGTGATCTGGTGGGCCGAGTCGTCGCCGACCCGCTGAAGACGCTCTCGCAGGTCGTCACCGCGTCGGTTCAGTTCGGCGATCGCGTCGCCGTCGAGTTCCTCGAGTGTCGCTACGCCGCCGACCATCGTCGCAGGGTTCGCGTTGAACGTCCCCGAGTGATCGATCGAGCCGGTTTCGGGATGGAACTGCGCCATCAACTCCTCGCGTCCGGCGACGGCGCCGACCGGAAGGCCGCCGCCGATCAGCTTCCCGAGTGCCGTCAAATCCGGCTCGACGGCGCGCCGTTCCTGTGCGCCGCCCGGGGAGAGTCGGAACGACATCACTTCGTCGAAGATCAGCGGTACGTCGGCGTCCGCCGTCACGTCACGAGCCGTCCGCAGGAATTCGTCCGTCGCCGGAATCATGCCGCCGACGCCGAGTATCGGCTCGAGAACGAGACACGCCAGTTCGTCGCCGACGGCTTCGAACGTCGCCTTGAGCTGCTCGCTGTCGTTATAGCTCACCGTTTGGACCCGACGTTCGGCGGAGCGTGGGATCCCTTCGTGCTCGCGGCCGTCTCCTGAAACACCGACTTCGACGACGTCGTGGGTGCCGTGATAGCCGCCGTCGATCTTGCAGATCCGTTCTGCCCCGGTCCAGGCCATCGCCGCCCGGATCGCGTTCATCGTCGCCTCGGTTCCGGAGTTGCAGAAACGAATCTGATCGATCGACGCGACGCGGTCGACGAGCAACTCGGCCAGTTCGACGGCGGGTTCGGTCGGGGCGGCGATCCCGTTGCCCGCGCGAAACCGGTCACAGACCGCCTCGACAACCGGCTCGGGCGCGTGCCCGAGGACGCTCTGGGTGTAGTTGTTGAGGACGTCGAGCAACGTCTCGCCGTCGACCGTCTGCAGGGACGCGCCGCTTGCGGAGTCGACGAACGAGGGATACGGCCGGTGGTAGGTGACCGATCGCGTGTCGCCGCCGGGCATCACCGACCGAGCCCGCTCGGCCAGGGCTCGAGACTGGGGCGTCGCGCGTTCGTACGACTCCCGGACGTCGGCCGGAACTACCGTCTCATCCGTCGACTCTGGTGGGTTCGTCATCGATCAGGCGTCCGGCCAGCGCTCGATGTAGACGGCCTTGTCGGTGTAGAAGTGGATCATATCCTCGCCCTGGGCGTGGAGATCGCCGAAGAACGAATCCTTCCAGCCGCCGAAGTGGAAAAAGGCCATCGGCGCGGAGGTGCCGACGTTGACCCCGAGGTTCCCGATATCGCCCTCGTGACGGAATTTTCGTGCGTCCGCACCGCTGCCCGTGAACAGGCTCGCGGCGTTTCCGAACTGACTCCCGTTCATCCGTTCGATCGCCTCGTCGACGTCCGAGACGGCTGCCAGACCGAGCACGGGGCCAAAGATCTCCTCCTGGGAGATCACCATGTCCTCGGTGACGTCGCCGAAGACCGTCGGGGCGAGGAAGTTACCGTCCTCGTAGCCCTCGACGGTGACGTCGCGGCCGTCGAGGAGCAGTTCTGCGCCCTCCTCGATACCGGTCTGGACGTAGTTTCGAACCGTCTGCTCGTGTTCGGGGCTGATGAGCGCCCCGATATCCGTCCCCTCGTCGAGCCCGTAGCCTACGACCTGCGAGGCCGCCTCTTCGACGACGAGGTCGGTGAACTCCTCGTACACCGACTCCTCGATCAGGGCGATGTCGTTGGCGAGACAGCGTTCGCCGCCGCACGCGAAGGCCGAGGAAACGGTCTTCTCGGCTGTGAACTCGAGGTCGGCTGTCTCGGTGACGATAATGTGGTTCTTCGCGCCGCCCTGAGCCTGGGCGCGCTTGCCGTTTTTCGCCGCGCGCTCGTAAACGAGCTTCGCGATGGGGGTGCTGCCGACGAAGGACGCACCCTCGACGCCCTCGTGGTCGAGGAGCGCGTTGACGGTGTCGGGGCCGCCGTTGACGAGTTGGAGGACGCCGTCGGGGAAGCCCGCCTCGTCGACGAGTTCGAACAGTCGCTGGGCGACAAGCGGGTTCTGCTCGCTCGGCTTGAGGATGAAGCTGTTGCCGGTCGCGACGGCGTACGGCAGGAACCACAGCGGAATCATGCCGGGGAAGTTAAAGGGAGTGATGGCGGTGAAGACACCGAGGGGCTTGCGAACGGCGCTCTCGTCGATGTCCGGCGCGGCGTTCAGCAGGGAGCCGCTCTGCATCATCGACGGGATGCCGCAGGCGACTTCGACGTTCTCGATACCGCGGCGGAGTTCGCCGCTGGCCTCTGCAAAGGTCTTGCCGTGATCCTGAACGAGCAGCTCCGCGAGCTCGTCCTGGTGGTCCTCGAGCAGTTGCTTCAGTTCGAACAGCGGCTGGATCCGTTCTTCGACCGGGCGGGCAGACCACTCCTCGAACGCTTCGGTTCCGGTTTGAACGATTTCGTCGACGTCGTCGGCGGAGCTGAACGGAACCGTCGCCAGCTCTTCTCCCGTCGCCGGGTTCACGCTCGTCAACTCGTCGGTACCCGAGGCGTCGCGCCAGTCACCGTCTACGTAGTTGCGGACTGTGCTGCTCTCACCGATCGACTGTAGTTCGACCATAGGGGGTGTACCGTAAGCGATGAAATAAAATCTTCGATAGGTCGGGAGTGTGTTCGAACTAGTAGCTACTACACCACACCTAATTCTAATATAGTGGTTTTGTTTAGGACACTGGTTCAGAAATGATGTACTCGTCGGAAAGATTAATGTAGACGGGGTTCAAACCCTTGCGAAAGGATGACGAACGAGACAGCGTTGTCGGACGATCGGACCGAAATCGAGCGCCTGGACAAGGAGTACGTATTCGGGACGTGGTCGTTCCAAAGCGAGGTCGACCCGACCGAGATCGTCGGCGGTGAGGGCGTCCGATTCACGGACGCCGCGGGAAACGAGTTCATCGACTTTTCGGGACAGCTCATGTGTTCGAACCTCGGACACTCCGCCGACGGAGTCGCTGACGCAATCGCCGAACAGGCCCACGAGGGCGCGTACTTCGCGCCGGGCTTTACGACCGAACCGCGGGCGCGACT
>NZ_JBPPFV010000003.1:0-755283 GCF_052040125.1 Natronorubrum marinum | reverse complement strand
TCGTACAACTAGCATGGCTAAATCGGACTCCAATAGCAATGACCTCCGGCAGGATCAACCGGAATGCTATATTACTCCCGACCTTGTGGTCGGGAGGGTTCATTTGGCGGTGAATGTAACTTCTTGTACACACTCACACATAAATGGGTCCACGTTCGGCGACCCAGACCGACGACCGGTCAGGCGTCACCGAACTACCAAGGCTAACATCAGACCCCTTCTGTACGGCGGACCGCAGGGGAAGGGTCCTCATCTCCTTCGGATTAAATTGTAATCGCCGACCACTACATAAGGCCTGCGAATCGAACCTTCAACGAGAGGGAGTCTCACGCATTCTAACGGTGGTTATCGGACGATCATTCGATCGGCCAGTAAGTGCAGATGCGCGAGGTTCCAACGCCAATTTCAGCTACTATTATGGTCGAAGTGACCCAATAGTGTATCTACGACAATTACGCTCGAGTGAAAACTGGAACGGGCGATAGGGACCGAACTCGTCTGGCCGTGGCTCACCGGGTGAGGTCAGCAAAGAATGGGTTGTGGCCACCGTCGTTTCGAGCACACCGGTTCGAGCCGAAACACGCCCGATCGCACGCGCGACAGCCCTGTGTCTGAGAGGGGTTACACGAGCTCGATGATGTTTCCGTTCGACGTAATGTGAATGTCTCGTCCAAGCGTGTACCCTTGGTTAGAGGCGAGATCGACGTATCCCGACAACCCCTTCAGATTCTGGTGAGCCGGAACGATATGCTGTGGCTGCAACGCGTCGAGCATCTCGTAGTGCCCCTCCTGACAGAGGTGACCGGAGACGTGGATGTCGGAGTACACGCGCGCACCCTGCATGCCCAGCAGCTTCTCGGATTGATACCGTTGTCCCTCGTTCGTTGGCTCGGGGATCACGCGTGCAGAGAAAAGCACCTTGTCCCCGTTATCGAGTTGGTACGGTGTTTCTCCACGGGCCATTCGCGTGAGCAGTGCCCGCGGCTCACCCTGGTGACCCGTCACGACGGGCAGGAAGTTCTCCTTGCCCTCGTTCATGATCCGTTCTAACGTCTGATCGATGGACCGACGGTAGCCGACCATATCTACGTCGGACGGAAAATCCACCCCCATTCGTTTCGCGGTTCCCGAGTACTTCTCCATCGAGCGGCCGAGCAGAATTGGCTCGCGACCGATGTCTCGAGCGAACTCGATGAGGCTCGTCACGCGGGCAATGTGGCTCGCGAACGTCGTGGCGACAATGCCGCCGTCGTAGTCCTCCATGCTGTAGAGGACGTCCCGGAGGTGTTCGCGCGCGACGTTCTCGCTGGGCGTTCGGCCCTTCTTGTTCGCGTTGGTACAGTCCTCGATGTAACAGAGGACGCCGTCGCCCTCGCGGCCGATCTCACGGAAGCGATCCATATCGATCGGATCGCCGATGACGGGCGTATGGTCCATCCGCTTGTCCAGTCCGTAGACGACTGCGCCCTCCGGCGTGTGGAGCACGGGATTGATCGCCTGGATGATCGAGTGCGTGACGTTAACGAACTCGAGTTCGACTTGCCCGCTGTCGCCGATTGACATCGTCTCGCCAGCCTCCATCCTGATGATCTCATTGTCGAAACTGAACTTCTCTTCGTCACCGACCTCCTCCTCGACCAGTTCACAAGTGAACGGCGTCGCGACGACCGGTGCGTCGTATCGGTGGCCGAGCTTGCTGATCGCACCGATGTGGTCTAAGTGACCGTGGGTCGGAACGATCGCTTTCACGTCGCCCTCGAGGTCGCTCATTACTCGATCGTCGGGGATGGCACCCATGTCGATCAGATCGAGGCTGTGCATCCCCTCGGTCTGGATGTTATCGTGGATCAGAACCTTCGACAGGTTCAGCCCCATGTCGAAGATCACGATATCGTCACCAGCGCGGACCGCAGTCATCTGTCGCCCAACTTCTTCGTAGCCGCCTATCGTTGCAATTTCAATGTCCATTAGTAGACCCGATCATAGCAGTCCTGTGGGACAGTCTCGCAGCCGACGTGGCTGGGTTGTGGGAGTCGGAACGGTCGGCGACGTGAACAAATCCGTCGGTCACGTCCTCGCAATATCGACCGTTCGGTCCCGACTGTGTGCCACGGACAGCGCTTCTTTCGGTTAGCTATCTAATGAAACTCCAGACGTAAGTACTCCGGGTCTCGAGTTGGTCGGGCAGATCACGCCGACGCCAGCACTGCCTTGGCGTCGAGAAATAGCACGTTGTTTTCCTTGTGGATGTGTGCGTGCATATCCTCCTCGAGCAACTGCAGCCGATCGAGCATATTTCGACAGCTCGTACAGGCGTCTGCCGGAATCGTAAAGTCGTCGCTCAGGTCTCGAATCGCCTCGAGATGAGACGCCGCTGCGTCGTGGTCCGACTCGAGATGATCGATCGCATCGCGGATCCGTTCCGCCTCCGCGTCGGTCCGAACCGTTTCGTCGTCCAACGTGACGATCTCGGGAAAGACAGTCTCCTCTTCGTCGGCGATGTGCTCCATAACGTCCGCCTCGAGGGCGAGGAATTCGGATTCGATCGCCTCGAGTTCAGGGTGGTTCTGCCCGTGCACGCGAGTAACTTTCCGAACGGTACGCTCGAGCGACGGGAGTTCGGACCGGAGAAACTCGTGGTGGGTCTCGACAATGTCGTCGACGAGTTTCGAGAGGGACGCGTCGGTCAGGTCGCTCGAATCAGTCGACCGAGCGTCTGCCAGCCGCTCGAGGGTCGGCTGGACCGCGAGCCCGTTTTCCTTGCAAGCCTGTTCCAGCGCGGTGTCACCGCCACAGCAGTAGTCGAGACCGAGTGATTCGAACACCGGTGCGAGTTCGGGGTTTGCTCTGACGAGCTGTCCCAGGTGCGTCTCCGGATCGATTGTCGATGTCATTGTCTGTGATATGAGTCGGTATCTGATCGGTCGGTAGCGGAACGATCCCGGAAGTTCCTGGTACCGCTCGAGTGACCGCCACCGAGGGACTCGTCCGGCTTCGGGTTGCCTATCTGACTCCAGGTGATGGAAATCACTGTCCGAGAAAGCCACTTCTCCCGAATATGTTCCGCTGTTGGGTCGGTAGCTGCTGGGTATGTCGGAAGGCATTCTAGCGAGTACGCTGTAGATAGTGGCCGACTGTGGACGATACAGAAACCGAATGAGAGTTCCCGGATGTGAACCACCTCGAGACGTTCCGGGTTGCTCGTTCCACTCGCTTCCCGAGCATGCGACTCGCGTAGTTACAATCCGAGTAGGATTCCATATTTGCGGCTCGCGGAATTGCTCGCCGCAAAAGTATGGGCCAACTCGGATTTGAACCGGAGGAAGACATTCCGGGTCGCTCACTTCGTTCACTCCCGGGCTGTGACTTCCAGGGTTCAAAATCCGAGTGGGATGTATTTCTGCTGCTCACGGCACACTACGTTCGCATTGTTCGCAGTAGAAATGGGCCAACTCGGATTTGAACCGAGAGCCTCCACCTTATCAGAGTGGCGCTCAACCTGATTGAGCTATTGGCCCGCGTCGCAATCAATAGTTGCCGGGTGGGATGTTTAAGCGTTTCTTTCTTGGTGGCCCGTGCGAACCGCTACCGCGTGGGGTGGTCCCCGGCGTCGTCGTCCGATTCGTCCGACAGATCCGAGGTCCGCTCGTCGCCGAAATCGATCGTGTACGACTCGCCACCGGTTCCGTCGTCGACGGAGTAGTCGTCGGCACCGAGATCGTACGTTCCGTTCTCGCTCGAGGCGTCGTGCCCCTCTCGAGCCATCCCCTCGTCCGGGAAGCCGAAGGTCCAGACCTGTCCGCTGGTAAATCCGCCGGTCTTCTTGTCCGCGTAGGGGACGATCACGAAGCGCTTGAGTCCGGCGCGGATCGGGATCCGCGTCAGCGGGATCACGAGCAGGAAGCCGATGAGGTCCGTGACAAGGCCGGGTGTGAGCAGGAACGCGCCGGCGGCAATCAGCAGGCCGCCGTCGAGCAGTTCGTTGGTCGGCGGCTTCCCCTCCATCAGCGACCGCTGCATCTTCCGGATGGTTCGGCGACCCTCGGCGCGCACGAGCAACATGCCGATGAGCCCGGTCAGGACGACGAGCAACACCATCCCGACCCAGCCGATGTACGTCGTCTGGCTGACGACGACGGCGAGAATCACCGCGTCGAGAAAGGGGATGAGCAACAGCGCGAAGATCCACCGGAGCATGCCCCGATATAGCCGGGGGAGGGTGAAAACGCTTTACTCTCGTTTCGCGTTCGGTGATTTCGCTGGCCTCGAGTGACAGGCGAGCCTCGGGCCCGGACACTGCGAATTCGAGCCACGATCGAACGAAGGGCTTACGCCGGCGACAGCCGAGGTGTCGGTATGGACGATCCGACACGCGTCGAGTGGCGCGAGTGGGGACCGGACGCCTTCGACGAAGCGGCGAAGGCGGACGTTCCCGTCTTGCTCTCGCTCACGGCGACGTGGTGTGACCACTGCCACGAAATGGACCGAGAGACGTACGCGGAGCCCCGAATCGCGGCGAACGTCAACGACAGTTTCGTCCCGATACGGGTTGACGTGGATCGTTACCCGCGCGTGCGTGATCGGTACAACATGGGCGGCTTTCCCTCGACGGTCTTTCTCGCCCCCGACGGGACGGTGTTGACCGGCGCGGGCTACCTCGGCCACGACGGAATGCGACAGGTACTGGACAGCGTTCGGACCATGTGGGACACCAAAGGGAGCGGCGCCGGACGGGTTCCACGGCCGCTTCGGGAGGACAGCCCGCCCGCGGGCGAACTCACGACCGATATCGAATCCGCGATGCTCGGCCAGCTGACCGAGACCTACGACGAGGTCGCCGGCGGCTGGGGCCAGAGCCCGAAGTTTCCGCTCCCCGACGCCCTCGAGTTCGCGCTCAAACGCGACCGGGAGATGGCGCTGCGATCGTTCGACGCGGTCGGCGCGAACCTGTTGGACGAGTACGACGGCGGCTTCTACCGATTCGCAACCGATCGCGACTGGTCCGGACTCCAGTACGAGAAGTTACTCGACTCCAACGGCGCACTCGTACGCGCGTTCGCGAACGCCTACCTGCACACGGGCAAAGACGAGTACCGAGAACCCGCCGAACGAACCATCGAGTACCTCACGACGACGCTGTGGAACGACGACGCCGACGCGTTCGCGAACAGTCAGGCGCCCGGCGACGACGCCGCACACAGCCTCGACGCGACCGACCGCGCTGCAGCCGACGAGCCACCGATCGACGACGGCGTCTTCGCCGGGCCGAACGCGCTGGCGATCGAGGGGCTCCTGACCTACTTCGCCTACACCGATGACGAACGCGCTCGGCGGTACGCCGAACGCGCACTCGGAACCCTGCGAGACGACCTGCTTACGGACGGCGTCGCCGCTCACGCCCTCGAGGGCGGGATAGAATCCGACGAGAGCGGCGAACCAACCCCGCTGCTCACCAACCAGGCGCGCACGTTAGCTGCACTGACGACCGCCGGGAGCACCCTCGAGGGAGACGTCCTCGAGGACGCTACCGCGGTCGCAGACGCGACGATCGATCGGCTTCACGACGGGTCATCGTTCCTCGACGGGCCGGCGACGGGCGTCGGACTGGTCGACCGCCCGCTTCGACCGCTCGACGCGAACGTCGCGTTCGCGGACGCGCTTCTAGAGCTATCGGTGCTGACCGGCGAGGAACGATACCGCGACGTCGCGCGAGAAACGCTCGAGGCGTTTGCCGGCGCAAGCGATCGCTTCGGCGTCCAGATAACCCGGTACGCGACGGCTACCGCGCGATTACTCGAGGGACCGCTGGTGATCCGCGTCGCGACCGAACCCGGAACCGACCTCCATCGAGCCGCCCTTCGATTGGCCGATCACGAGAAAGTCGTCGTTCCCGACGCCGCTGATCTCGAGTCTGGAACGACTCGAGTCGAACGCGGGGAGACCGTCTCGGAGCCCGCCAAAACCCCGGCCGAGTTGAGTGAACGCGTACAGGCGATCCTGGAGTAACGCCCGACTGCTCGTCTGTGTCGGGGGAATCACTCGGCTGTCAAACCACCACAGCGTTTATGTTTCTTCGGTTGGTCTGTCGGCACATGGCCAGTCTCAGGGATCTCGGGCTCTCGGAATACGAGGCTCGAGCGTATCGAGCGCTCCTCAACACCGGCCCCACAACGGCCAAGGAGTTGTCGCGGGCGAGCGACGTGCCGATGGGACGGATCTACGACGTGTTGAACAGCATCGAACAGTACAACCTCGTCCGGAGCCAGACCGCGAGCCGACCGAAGAAGTACGTCGCCGTCGAGCCGTCGACGGCCCTCGATCGGCTGCTCGACGACAAGAAGCGCGAACTCGAGGAGAAGGCCGACCAGTACGAGTCGATCGTCGACGATCTGGCCGACGAACTCGACGCGGCGGAGCCGGTCGAAGACCAGTTCTGGACGGCCGCCGTCGGTCCCGACGAGACGATAGACCTCCTCCTCGAACGACTCGCGGCCGCCGACGACCACATCGTGATGGTCTCCGCGGATCCGGCCCCGCAGTGGGATCTGCAGGCCGTCAGCGAGGAAGTTAACGCGGAGGTCGAAGACGCCCTCGATCGGGGTGTCACGGTCGATCTCTTGATGACCCGCGAGATGGTCTCGTCGCTCTCCGAAGACGTGGGCCGACGCTACCGAGAGACCCTCCAGCAGCGCGACGATTTCGACGTGCGGACGAACGACGACGTTTCTGGCTCGTTCAACATTATCGACGGCGTCGAGGTCTGTATTCAGGTGCCGAATCCCCTCTCCTCGGGCGACGCGTTCGGGATGATCGACCTCAAAGATCCCGATTTCGCCGCGAACGTCCACGAGGAGTTCGTCCCGCGGTGGGACGTGGCCGACCCGCTCGAGTTCTGAGTCCGCGACCGCACGGTTTCGTTCCTGGCGATCATCGACGCGCAGTTCGCTCCCTCCTACTCCACCCACGAGCGACCGGAACGGCAGTTCGTCGGCGAGAGCCCACCGAGAGTCCTGGCTCTCTGACCAGGTACATTTATGATAATAACACAGGAATTCAGGATATGAGTGCAATTACGAACGAGAGAATCGGTTCGATCGGGTTGACGGCGATCGTCTTGGTAGCCATGACACTCGGCACCGTCGCAATGCCCGTCGCCGCTCAGGAGGACGTCGACTCGCGAACCATGGATATCACCGTGTCCGAAGACGGGTCTGTCGAGCGGATGGAGGTTGCCTGGGGAATGGACGAGGAAACCTACGAAGAGTACGAGATGTACGCAGAGTGGGAGGGATATGAGCAGGTTGACGACTGGTTCGAATCACTGTACGAAGAGGAGGACTGGATCGGGGATTCCTCGGTGACGACGACGGAGATCGACGGCGGATACGCGCTCTCGATCGAACTCGTCGACGTCGACACGAGCGAGGAACCACAGGTCAACATCGAAATAGAAGAACAGTCAGTCATCTACGAGGAGTTCGACGTCCCGGATCCTGCCGAAGATCCTGATATCACGGAGTCAACGCATCGGGTGAACATGCCCGGAGAGATCACCGATTCGAACGCCGACGAGGTCGACGGCAACGTTGCGGTGTGGAATCACCACGACGAACACACGGACGAGTTGTTCGCCCAGGCGGCCCTCGACGGCGGTATCGAACTCGAGGTCGAAGAAGAGACGGAAACGAATACCGAGAGTGCCGACGACGAATCCGAGACTGAGACGAACGACGAGGGCGACGACGGAACCGATACCGAGGACGACACCGAGAGTACGTCCGCGAACGACGGCGATGACGGCGACGACGATAGCATGCCAGGCTTCGGAGGTGCCGTCGCCCTCGCTGCCCTCTGTCTCGCCGCGCTGTTGACGGGACGTCGACGACTGGACTCCCGGTAGCGGACGGGACCCCGGTAACGACTCGCAAAGACGCTTCGCGTCTCGAACCACTTCACCCCGAAGCAGTTCACGCGCGCAGTAGACTCAGACGGGGGGTCGTCCGAAAACACTGAGACCGAGCCATCGAGCGTCTCGAGCGAGAACCGGACGAAACCCATGCCGTCACTGACGGACGTGCCGGCGGAGGGACTGTAGACGAACAGAACGGACAGTAACGAATATCGATCGACGGCTTAGCGCTCGAGGTCGCCGTTGACCTCCTCGCGCAGCGTCCCCATCTCGACGACGCGGTCGGCGTGGGCGTTGTGCTGGTGGATCGATTCGTCGTTGGACTGTTTCATCGTGATCACGGCGTCGTCCGCGAGGTGGTCGAACTCGTTGACGACGCCCTCGGCGAGCGCGCGCACGCAGTCCTCGACGAACTTCGCGTCCGAGTGCGCGTCGAAGGTCATGTGATCTTCGTCCGGTCGCTTCGCGAGGTTGTAGATCCGGGCGCTCATCGCGTCGCGCGCGATGTCGATGACGTCGTTCAGATCGACCTCGGGGTCGCCGCTCGCTTC
Organism: Natronorubrum marinum; assembly: GCF_052040125.1. Lineage (NCBI taxonomy): Archaea > Methanobacteriati > Methanobacteriota > Halobacteria > Halobacteriales > Natrialbaceae > Natronorubrum > Natronorubrum marinum. The sequence continues at coordinate 746,823 of NZ_JBPPFV010000003.1, read as the reverse complement.
GACGGTCAGGGTCGCGTGGCCGCGCTGGGAGTGGCCCGGCTGTGGGACTTCCTCGAGGAACTCGGTGATCGTCTCCTGTTCGACGCCTAGATCCTCGAGCGTCTGTTTCGCGCGCGCGGCCGACATCCCCTGCGAGCACGGACAGACGGTCATCCCCGTCACTTCCGCGCCGATCTCCTCGCGCGTTCCCTCCTCTGTCGCCGTCGCGGAGGCGATGATATCGACCGTGTGCTGGGTTTCGCGGTCGCTCGCGGGCGTCTGCTCGCGGCGCATGAACTCCGCTTCCATCGAGACCTTCGCGGTGGAGGTGTAGTCGTGTTTCTCGAGCAGCCGTTTTGCCGCGTCGCCACAGACGTCCTCGACGCGGTAGGCCTCCTCGCGGGTGGCCTCCTCCAAGATCTCGTCGATGACCTCCATATTGCGGCTCATGTCCGCACCCTTGCGCCAGGCGGGGAGATCGACGAAGACTTGGAACTCGGCGGTGAGGACGATCGGGCGTTTGCCCTCGCGGGCGATCTTGACGAGTTTGTCGACGCCGGTGACGCCGACCTGACTCAGACCGACGGTGACGTCGGGTGACGTTGCCTGCACGTCCGGGAGCTGGTGACTCATTGTCCGCATTCAGGGCAGGGGGCGATTCAACCTTTCGAAAGCTGCAGTCCTCGGTGGACGGCTGGCCACTATTGCCAGCTACAACGCGTGTCGTCGGTGCTCGACTCGAATCTCGCGCTCGACCGTTCTTTAAGTGCTTCTGGTCACAAGGTGAAGATACGACGGGAGATAAGCGCTTCTCGAGGAATCACACGGAGTAGTCGCGACTATGCTCTCGAGTGATGATCGAAGCGTCGGCCACGGTTTACTATGTCTCTGGTGCATAGTGATGTTACAAGGAGAACGGCGCTTCTCAGGAGTTCACGACGCCCAGCAGGGGTGCAAAACCGACTCGTCTAAAGAACGGATCCATCACAGTTCGTCGAGCGGCGGTCAGTGCCGCAGCCGGCGTTCTTTAAGTGCCTCTAGTCACAAGGTAAAGCTACGAAGGGCATTTCGGCGCGGTCACACCGCGGTTTCGATTCTCTCTCTTCCAGTACTCGAGCGACAGCTATGGCCACCGTTCCGAACCGCGTTCGCGAAGCCGTCGACGACCTGTTGGACGTGATCGAACGCGAGCACGGCGTTTCCATCGCACTGGCGGTCGCCCGCGGTAGTCACGCCTGGGGTGCAGCGAGCCCCGCAAGCGACTACGACGTCGGCTTCGTCTTCGTCCCCGAGGATCTACGGTGCTACGCCCATCTCGAGGAGCCACCGACGGCGATCCACGACGAGGCCGAGAGCAACGGCATCGAACTGCAGGGCTGGGACGTCCGCACGTTCGCGCAACTGCTCGCGGACTCCAACGACGGCGCGATCGATCTGCTTCGGAGTCCGATCCGCTATCGCAGCGCGTACGATCCGACCGAACTCGCCGAATACATCGAACGCACGTACAACCCGATGGATCTCTATCACGCGTGGCGCGGCATCGCGACCAGCAACTACCGCAAGTACATCTCACACCATCTGGTGGCTACCGACGACGAACTGGTTCCAATCCTCGAGGTGCTTGAGGCCGAAGGCGCGTACCTCGTCGAGACCGACGACGGAACGAAGCGGATCCCGGTCGACGATGAGCGGTTCACCGAGACGCAGACGAAACCCACAGTAAAACGGAACCTGACGATCTGTCGGGCCGCGATGTCGGCTCGATACCTGCGGGCGACCGGCGAGCGGAGCGAGCACGACTTGCCGGCGCTCGAGTTCGGGACTTTCCTGACCGAGCAAGCGCCAGCGGTCTTCGAGACGGACCGGATCGAGCGCGCTCGAGAACTGCTCGAGCGGAAACGGGCTGGCGAAGGAGCCGTCGAAATCGGTGACGCCGTCGGCCGCAAGTTCGCCCATCCGCCGCGGGAGATCGATCCCGGGATTCACGCACGAGAGGGACCGGATGCCGCGACACTGGACGAGTTCGTCGACGAACTGATCGCTGCGACCGAGTAGCAAAGTCGAGTCGGCGTTTAAGTGCTTCTGGTCACAAGGTGTAGATACGACGGGAGAACGGTCGTTCTAACGCACTCGCATTCGCCAGTCGAGAGCAGTCTCCGTTTCGAAAGCCGTGGCCACGCAAGGACACCGCAGCAGTTCTTTAAGTGCTTCTAGTCACAAGGTGAAGCTACGAAGAGCTTTTCGCGAACCGTAGATCCTCGAGAGTTCCAGCGCTGCGTACGTCGAAGAAACCGACGCGAGTGGCGCGGAAACCTATCCATTCCAGTGTCAGTCAGCCTGAGAGACCATCCGACTGGAGCGAGCCTTTTTCCGTCTGCCTGTCTGAGCGGGAGGTAATGAGAGACGACGGTGCTGAACCCGCAGGCGTCGACCACCCTTCCGCCGTCGGCGACGGCCAGCAACTCGAGTACGACGAGGACCGTCACCTCGAGACGCGCCCCGGCTCGGGCTCGCTCTCCCGGGCGGACGTCCAGCGCGACTCGACGGTCCGACAGTGGGGCGTCGTCACGCCGAGTGCGACCGTCATCGGCCGCGCGGAGTCTCCCGACGCGGACCTCTCCGAAAGCATCCGCCGGCTCCACGACGAGCAACACGGCGCGACGCCGGGCTACAGCGAGCGTGCCCACCACTTAGACCGGCTGCGGACGACGCAGGCGCTGTGTAACGCCCTCGACGTGACGCCATGGCAGCGCGATCTGGCACTGGGCGTCATGGACGAAATCGACCTCACCGAGTTCGGCAGCCAGCGCGCGATCGAGAAGGTCGCGCTGGTCGTCATCCGCCACGTCGTCGACGTCGACCGCCAGCAGTACTTCGGACTGGACGATATCGACACGCAGGCGCTGTCGCCCGACCGCATGGAGGAGCTGTTCGGGCAGTATCGCGCCCACGATATCACCGACGAAGAGACGTTTAAACGCCTCGCTGCCGACTACGGACTGGACACGACGAGCCTGAACCGGCTTCGACGCGTGCTCAAGGCCCAACTCGAGGACGAGTTGCCGGCTTACGGCCGAAACCCGTACCGGGATCCCAACCTGCCGGACGTGACGGGGACGACCGACGAGAGCGCGAGCGCGACTGCGGGCGGAGACGCGAACGGGAGCTAACGCCGATTTGTAGCGGAACGTTACTCCAACACGGCAGCGACGGCATTCATCGCCCGATCGACCTTTTCGACGTCGGCGTTGTACCCCATGTGCCCGAGCCGAAGGATGTCGTCTTCCAGCTCTCCCAGCCCGGTCGCCAGCACGATTCCCGCCTCGTCGGCGACTCGCTGCTGGATCCGTCTCGCCTCGCCCGGGAGGTGAAACGCCGTTACCGTCGGTGACGCCCGTTCGAGGTCGGGATACAGCTCGAGGCCGAGTTCGGCCCCCCGTTCTCGACACCGTTCGGCGGCCGCCTCGTGGCGCGCGAAGACGGAGTCGAGACCCTCCGCGAGTAGTCGATCGAGCGCCGCGTCGAGCGCGGCGACGTTCGCGTCCAGATGGGTGTAGGGGAAGCCGTCGGAGACGTCCCGCCACGGGAGGAAGTTCGTGTAGAGCGAGGACGGATCGCGCTCCTCCATCGCCGCCCATGCGCGGTCGCTGATCGCCGCGGTCGTCAGCCCCGGCGGCGCGCTGAAACACTTCTGGGAGGCCCCCAGACAGACGTCGATCCGGTCGGTCGGTACCGACGTCCCGCCGAGCGACGAGACGGCGTCCACGACGCTCAGGACATCGTGCTCCTCGAGCAGGTCCAGGACGGGGCCCATGTCGTTGAGCGTCCCGGTCGGCGTCTCGCAGTGGACCAGCGTCGCCAATTTGAACGGATCGCCCGCTTCGTCGGCCTCTTCGAGCGCCGTCGCGATCGCTTCGAGATCGTAGCCCTCGTCGTACGGCGCGGCAACGAGTTCGGCCTCGCCGTCGTACGAGTCGACGAAGTCCGCAAAGCCGTCGCCGTAGAGTCCGTTCGAGACGCAGAGCACCCGGTCGCCGGGGCAGACCAGCGAGGCGATGGCCGCCTCGAGGCCGAGGATTCCCTCGCCGCCGGGAACGACGACGTCGTGTGACGTGTCGTAGATCGCCGCGAGTTTCGTACAGACGTCGTCGTAGCGGTCGGCGAATTCGGGTTCGAGATCGGGGTTCGGTTGCTCCGCGGCCATCGCCTCCCGGACCGTCGGCGGGACCGTCGTCGGACCTGGCGTGAATCGCATACGACCCCGTGCGGTCCGCACCCATTAGCCCGTTACGGGACGTGCTCGAGTAGCCGGTTCGAGACGTCGCGTGCGGAGGGTGCCGGTTGCCGTCGCCTTTTCCGTCGCGACTCCCTACTGAGCGTATGTCCGACGACATTCAGCGAGTCGAACTCTACGCCGACTACGTCTGTCCGTTCTGCTATCTGGGGACGAAATCCTTCGAGCAGTACCGAACACAGCGCGACGAGCCGCTCGAGGTCGACTGGCGGCCGTTCGACCTCCGCAGCGGGAAGCGGAACCCGGACGGCTCGATCGATCACGACGCCGAAGACGGGAAGGACGACCAGTACTTCGAGCAGGCGAGACAGAACGTTCGCCGTCTCCAGGAGGAGTACGGCGTCGAGATGGCCCAGGAGTTGGCGATCGAGGTCGACTCGCTGCCCGCCCAGCAGGCGTCGTGGTACGTCAAACAGGAGTACCCCGATCAGTGGGCTGCCTTCGACGGGGCGATCTACGACGCGCTCTGGCAGGACGAACGGGATATCGGCGACGAGGAGGTGCTGGCCGACATCGCCGAGACGGTCGGACTGCCGGTCGACGACGTTCGGTCCGCGATCGCCGACGACGGGCTTCGAACCGAACTCGAGGACCGATTCTCCATGGCCCAGCGCCGCGGGATCACCGGCGTCCCGACGTTCGTTTCCGGCGAACGGGTCGCCCGCGGTGCCGTACCCCCGGCCCAACTCGAGCAGTTACTCGGCTGAGACGACGGTCGTGCAGAATCGGTTTCGGTGACGGATTTCGAGGCGGGGTTTCGAGGGGGAGTTTTGTTCCGTCCGACCGCACTCATCCCGTCTTTACGATGAAGGCGGAGGCGCGCGAGCGATCCGTTCACGCGAGACAGCCCACGCCACCGTAGAGCACTCACCCGAGACGTCGCTGACTCACTCGAGTTTCCCGAGACTCTCTACGAAATCGCCTCGCGGGCCCACGAGCGTGACGGGAGCATCCGCGACCGAGACGGCGACCGTCGCGGGCGGCTCGAGTCGCTGCCGGTTCCGTCCGTCGCTGATCACGTAGGCGGTGTCGGATCCGGAAACGGCGAGTTCGAGGTCCGTGTCGGGGTCGACGACCAGCGGCGGCATCGCGTCGGCGGCGGCCATCTGCGTGACGACGAGGGCGTCCATCGAGGGGTGGACGAGCGGCCCGCCCTCGCTCAGGTTGTACGCGGTCGAGCCGGTCGGCGTCGCCACGAGCACGCCGTCGGCGTGGCTCTCGGCGTACCGGTCGCCGTCGACCCGAACCTCGACCGTCGCGCCGCCGCCGTGGCCCCGTCGCTTCCCGTGGACGACGACCTCGTTGAGCGCCGGCTCGAGCGTCCACTCCCCGTCGGCACAGGTGGCTTCGAGTCGGGCGAGTTCGCGCCCCTCGAGTGCACCGGTGTCGCGACACTCCGCGACCAGATCGGTGACGACGTCGACGGCGTCGGCGGGCGCGACGGCGTTGAGAAAGCCGACCTCGCCGAGGTTGACCCCGAGAATCGGCGTGGAGCCGACCTCACGGGCGACGAACAGCAGCGTGCCGTCGCCGCCGATGCTCACGACGAGGTCCCGGTCGGCCATCGCGGCGACCGACACCGCGGGTTCGCCGATCGCTTCGCCGGTCGCGTCGTCGACGACAGCGTCTACGCCGCCCGTCTCTCCGTCCTCGACGCCGCGCTCAAGCGTCTCGACCAGTTTGGCGGCGAGTCCCTGTGCGCGCTCGTTGTCCCGTTGTGCGACGATACCGACGGCGACGTCCATTGCCGGCGAGTAGCCCTCCCGTCGTCAAAAAGCCACGTTTTGGTGGGACCGTCCCAGCCGGCTTGTCTGCCCGAGAATCCGGACGGCAACAACATTCATCGTCGTGGGGCACACTCGAGCTACCTGAACGGCGACGCGCGTGTCGCCCACCTCGCATGAGCACGTCCTCGAACACCCCGATCGATTCGTCGATGGCTGTCCGACGAGCGGATGGACTCCGCGACGCCCGCAGCGTTGAACGGTTCGAGCCGACGAACGACGGTGGTCCCCGTGAGTGACGACCGCGAGGACTGGTTCGAACGCGCCCTCGAGGCGAACGAGGAGGAGCCGGGGGGAGAATCAGACGACGATCCGGCGACGCTGGACGACGAGCAAGTGTCAGATGGCGACGGGGACGATGGGCCGGCGGCGGTCGACGCGGATCGCGACGGGTTCGAGTCGCCGGACGGGAGCGACGACACCGGCGGCGACTCGCTGTTCGACGACGACTTCGGGGCGGCGCTCGAGGACGTCGACGTGCCGAACGTCGGGGACGCGCCGGGTCCCGAGGGGTTTTCGGACCTCGATTTCGGGCTCGAGGGCGCGGACGAACCTGACTTCGACGCGGAGCTCGACTCGGAACTGCCGCGACTCGAACTCGGGATCGAGGGGCTCGATCGGATGATTCAAGGGGGCGTCCCCGAACGCTCGTTGATCGTCGCGATGGGCAGCGCCGGGACGGGGAAGACGACGTTCGGACTGCAGTTTCTCGACCACGGGCTGGCGCGGGGCGAGCACGCGGTGTTCATCACGTTGGAGGAGAGCCGCGAGCGCGTGATCGACAGCGCGACCGAGAAGGGGTATCCTTTCGACGAGTACGTCGCCGAGGACCGACTCGCGGTCGTCGACGTCGACCCCATCGAGATGGCCAACAGTCTCGCGTCGATCAAGAACGAACTCCCGGCGCTCATCGAGGAGTTCGACGCGTCGCGGCTCGTGCTGGATTCGGTCTCGTTGCTCGAGATGATGTACGAGGATCGCGCGACGCGGCGCAGCGAGATCTACGACTTCACCCGGAGTCTGAAGGAGGCCGGCGTCACCGCGCTGGTGACCAGCGAGGTGTCCGCAGAGACGCCGTACGCCTCCCGGTACGGCATCGTGGAGTATCTCACGGACGCGGTGTTCGTCCTCCAGTACGTCCGACCGGACGACTTTCGGGAGACGCGACTCGCGATCGAGATCCAGAAGATTCGGGACGCGAACCACTCCCGCGAGAAGAAGCCCTACGAGATCACGAACGAGGGACTCTCGGTCTATCAACAGGCGAACCTCTTCTGAGATGTGTTTCAACGCTGTTTTGCGGATACGACGGCGCTCAGTCACCAGTAAGAGCGTGTTAGGGCCGCGTTCGTTGCCCATACTTTTGCGGCTCTCACCGTCACCGTATTCGTATGGCACAACGGACGACGGCCGACGAGAAACTCCCGCGATCCGAACTCGCAGCGTACCTAGCCGGGCTCTCCGAGGAGTTCGACCGAGATAGCGAGGAGATTCACGTCGATGTCGGCAACAAGACGGTATCGCTGAATCCACCTGAGGAGATCGACTGCTCCGTGGACGTCGTCGAACGCTCCTCGATGCTTCGGGGCAGCCGCGAGACGATCAAAATCGAACTGAGCTGGAAGCCCTGATCCACTCCTGAACCGATGTCTGCCATCGATGCCGCCGTCATCTTCGGTCTCAGTCTCGCCGTCGGGACGGTCGCGATTCTGGGCGGCGTCCGGATCGTCCTGGATCGAGACGCGGGGATCGCCAACGCCGCGGTGACCGCACTGATCGGCGCGGCCGTCTGGGCGGCGACGAGCTATTTCGCCGGCTGGATTCCCTTGCTCGGGATCGTCGTGATGCTCGCCGCCTGGATCGGCGTGATCAACTGGCGGTATCCCGGCGGCTGGGGAACCGCGGCCGCGATCGGAATCGTCGCCTGGATCGTCGCGGTCGCGATCGTCTACGCCACCGCACTGGTCGGTCTCGTCACGCCGGAGGCGCTCGGCATTCCTGGCATCTAGCTGCCGGACGTCGCGGCTTCCGAGCGGTTAGCGGTCCGGATGTGGCGACTTCCGATCGTCACCCGCCGGAGCGTCGTGCGTCGGCGTTCCCACCAGCGGAGAACCACAGCAACCGCTTTTTCACCGCACTCGAGACTCTGGTATAGGGCCGCAATGTACGACACAATCCTCGTTCCCACCGACGGTAGCGATCAGGCGACAGTCGCCGCTGCGCACGCGATCGATATCGCGACGACGAGATCCGCGGCGATACACGTCCTCTCGATCGTCGACGACCGGGCGTTTCTGGTGCTCGACGACGACCGCGTCGACGCAGTTCGGGCCGACCTCCGGGCGAACGCCCGCGGCGCGGTCGACGACCTCGCGACGGACGCACTCGGTCATGATCTCGAGGTCGAGACGGCGATCGAGACGGGTCATCCAGCCGAGCGTATCGTCGACTACGCGGCCGACCACGGCGTCGACCTGATCGTTATGGGGACGAGCGGTGATGAGTACGAGACCAACGTCGTCGGCAGCGTCTCCCAGCGCGTCGTTCGGCAGGCTCCGACACCCGTCCTGACCGTCGGGCCGGATGTCGACGACTAATCCAGTGGCAGAGTCGGTCGCGGTATCCGGCTGCCGGTCACCGTCGCAACGAACTTGTCAGTCGTTGTGATCGAGAAAATCACAGTAACCGCCGGTAACAGCCGTGTTGGCATCGATATCGGTGGGAATCGACCACCTATATTGATATGTCGGTAGTCACTATGTGTGTTCGAATGCGCCGTTCGATCGTCATCGCCGTCACGTTACTTGCGCTCTCTTTCCTCTTCGTCGGCGGTCCGTCGTTGTTGTTCTCTCCCTCAACCGACACCGTTGCACCCGACGAAACGGAGGTGACGCCCAGAATGAGCTCCCTCGAGGAGTCGGACAGCGAGTTCTGGCGGTATCTCAGCCCGACGGAACGCTTCCAACAACGCAGTCCGCTCAACGTCATCGTTCGCGGAGACACCGACGACATCCTGCGAATGATGACCGAGGAGGCGGACGGCGACTGGGAGGAGGTCGAAGAAGTCGAAGCACAGTACGAAGACAACGAAACCGTCCTTCAAGAACAGGAGTTCCTCGAAGAACACGACCGACACGCCACGGGGATCGAGTGGGGTGACGCCCACGGGACGACCCGCTACGCGTACGTCGATCCGGGACCCGACGAGGACGCCTACTGGACCGACGAGTCGGGACAGCTCGAGGACGGAGACTACTACGGTCAGCGCTACCACATACGGCTCTACGAGAGCCCGAACCCGGACGATCAGTGGGTTGCGATGCAGGCCCACACGGAACACTTCGACTGGTTTACGCTTCGCCACCGCGTCGACGGCGTGGAAGCCGCCCAGACGAAAATCGAGCGGGACTTCATGAATCACCCGCGGGTCGACGTCGAACAGGACGTGCGTCGAGTCTACCTCGATAACGACGGCCCCTCGGACGCGAACGGCTGGGCGACCGTCGTCGATCTCACCGGCATGGTTCTCCTGCCCGCCGGCGTCGGACTCGCGGCCAGGCGACGCACCAAAACCGCCAGTACCGGCATCAGCAGAGAAACCGATTCCGAGCAGGTCTCCGATCACACGCCCGACGCGATCGACGACCACCTGACCGACGTCGACCGCCGCCGGATCGCGGCCGCCTACGACCGGCTCGAGGCCGGCCACATCATCCTCGTGTTTACCATCCTCGCGCTGTTCCTCGGTGTGCGACTGGGCGGGGTCGCCCTCGACCGTAACGCCGGGTTCATGACGCCGCACATGATCGCCGCGTTGCTGTACCCGGTGATCGCCCTCGGGATTCCCGTGGCGACGTATCTGATCGCCGGAACGCTCACGCGGCGGCTTGACGCCGCCATCGTCGCCTCGGGCTCGCTCGCGGCGGCGATCTGGCTGGATTACGGCCTGCTCGGCGTGAACTCGCTGCCCGTCGACGTCATCCTCCAGCGAATGCTCGTGGTCGTCGCGCTGGGGCTGATCGCCGGCGGTGCGGCCAAACGCGCGACGCGCGAGTCGCGGTTCAACGACATGCTGATCGCCGGCGTCGTCATGTGGATCGTCGTCCTCGGCGGGACGTTGCTCGGCTACTTCTAAAGCGTCGCGCCCGCGGCACCGCGGCCGTTCACTGCTACAGATACGGTTCGCACACGCGTCGAACCCCCTCCTCGAGCGAGATGGTCGGCTCCCACCCGGTCTCGCGCCGGAGGGCACTCGCGTCCGCACAGGTATCGTGTACATAGACGTCCCCCGGGATCGGGTTCTCGACGAACACCGGTTCGACGTCGGACTCGAGTTCGTCGGCGAGCAGGTCGACGACATCGACGAAGCTGTGAGCGGTGCCCGTTCCGAGATTGTAGAGTCCGGTTAGCTCGGCGTCGGCGACCGCCTCGAGCCCGCGGACGACGTCGTCGACGTGGACGAAATCGCGGGTCTGGCTGCCGTCGCCGTAGAGTGCCGGGCTGGCGCCGCGTGCGATATCGTCGGCGAACTGCGTGACGACGTTCGCGTACGGCCCCTTGTGTCGCTCCGCCCCGTGATAGCCCTGATAGACCGAGAAGAGCCGAACGCCGGAGATAGTCGTCCCGTAGTGAGCGTCGAAATACTCCGCGTAGCGCTCCCTGGCGAGCATCGAGGCCTCGTAGCCGCTCGCGGCCTCGACGGCCGCGCTCTCCGAAACCGGTGCGGTTCGGTCGCCGTAGACCGACGACGTCGAGGCATAGACGACATGCTCGCAGCCGTCGTCGCGGGCCTGCTCGAGCGTGTTGACGAAGCCCTCGACGTTCACGCGCGCGCCGTCCGCGGGATCGCCTTCGTGCATCGCGTACGAGGAGCGCGCGGTGAGGTGAAAGACGACGTCGACATCGGTCGGGAGGTCGTCCTCGAGGACGGATCGGCGGCGATAATCGACGGCGTCCCGGAGGTTTTCGGGGTCGCCCAGTGACTCGTCGTCGATCGCAATCACCTCGTCGCTATCGGCGAGGTGGTTCGCCAAATTCGAGCCGATGAACCCGGCCCCGCCGGTCACCAGTACGCGCATCGGTTCCTGGTGGTCGAGTTCGGCCGATAGTGCGGGCTGCTCTCGGCTAACACTTGTGCGGTCACGGCGAAACGGTCGGTTCGCGCCACCGCGTCCGCTCTTCTGTGGTGCATGTCGGTCGCTTCGAACCGGCTGCTACTAAATCGCACAGCTTCCACGCTGGACGGGTGATTGCGGAAATCGGTTCCGTTCGAGCGTAAATCGAGCACCGTTCGCTCCGCTTTGCGGCGATTTCAACTGGGTTTCCGGCTCGAGACGCGACCGCTAGCAGAACGGGACACAGTAAATGAGGTCACTATTTGACGGCGAGGCCTTAAGGTCCTGCAACTCGGTATCTACATGAAATGGCAAGTTCCACCCGCCAACGCCAACGTGATTCTGAAACTGACGAGAAAACGAACGAAGAAACACATGCGCGGGTGTGTGACGAGTGTGACGGTGGCACGCTCGTCAAAAGCGAGGATCAGGGCGAACTCGTCTGTGACCAGTGTGGACTCATCGTCGAAGGCGCGAACATCGACCGCGGCCCGGAGTGGCGCGCGTTCAACCACTCCGAACGGCAGAACAAGTCCCGCGTCGGCGCGCCGACGACCCAGACGATGCACGACAAGGGCCTGACGACCTCGATCGACTGGAAGAACCAGGACGCCTACGGGCGATCGATCTCTTCGGACAAGCGCAACCAGATGCGCCGCCTGCGCAAGTGGCAGGAACGAATCCGCACCAAGGACGCCGGCGAGCGGAACCTGCAATTCGCCCTCTCCGAGACCGACCGCATGGCCTCCTCGCTCGGGATCCCGCGATCCGTGCGCGAGGTCGCCTGCGTGATGTACCGACGCGCACTCGACGAGGACCTCATCCGCGGGCGCTCCATCGAGGGCGTCGCGACCAGCACACTCTACGCCGCCTGCCGCATGGAGGGCATCCCGCGATCACTCGAGGAAGTCGCCGCCGTCTCCCGGGTCGAGCGCAAGGAGATCGGCCGGACCTATCGGTACGTGGCCCAGGAACTCGGCCTCGAGATGGAGCCGGTCAACCCGAAGAAGTACGTCCCTCGATTCTGCTCGGAGCTCGAACTCTCCGAGGAGGTACAGGTGAAAGCCAACGAGATCATCGACACGACGACCGAAAAGGGGCTGCTTTCAGGCAAGTCGCCGACCGGCTACGCCGCGGCCGCGATCTACGCCGCCTCCCTGCTCTGTAACGAGAAAAAGACCCAGCGCGAGGTCTCCGACGTCGCGCAGGTGACCGAGGTCACGATCCGGAACCGCTATCAGGAGCAGATCGAAGCGATGGGCATCTACGAGTAAGGCGCGGTTGGATTTCGGCAGTCAACTGTACTGTCATTTTCGGGTGGACTCGGGGCTCGAGCGACTGGTATTGCGGTGTCCGAGACGGACATCACGACGGTCGGACCGAAGAGGCGAAAACCGAGCGGCCCACTGGGAGTCTTTATTACTCTGTACATACAATGTATGTACAGTTGGTGAATTCGATGGGAACGACTCGAGTCAACTTCCGGCTTCCGGACGAGTTACTAGAAAAGGCAGACGTCGCAGCCGAAGTGACGCACAAAAACCGGACGGAGATACTCAAAGACGCACTCAACGAATACCTCGAGGAGGTAGAAGACGACGAGAAGTTCAAAGAATCGGTCGTCGAACTGTATCTCGACGACCGGATCACCTTCGAGACGTTGAAAGAGTTCGTCGGTCGGCAGGACGCCGAGTCCGTTCGCGCCTCGAAAACGATTCTCGATCAGGGCGACGAGATCGCGGACGAACTCGCAGATCTGTAGGCGATCCCAGAACATGATCGTCCTCGATACGAGCGCCGTTATTTCACTCAGTACCGCACACACACTGACGCTCGTTCTCGACGAGTTCGACGTTCAAACAACTGGCGCGGTGATTCGAGAGTTGGAGGCGACCGCAGAGTACACCGATACCCACGGCACTGCCGCCGAGAACGCACTCGATGACCGCGTGGAATTCACCGTCCGGACTGTTCCAGAACCGGCAATCGAATCATCACGTATCGATACGGGTGAGGCTAGCTGTGTCCATCTCTGTCAGCAGCTCGAAGCGGATTTCCTGATCACCGACGATCTCCGAGCACTGCCGGAACTACAGACGCTTCTCACGACCACAGTTGCGATCTCACCGCTCCTACTGAAGGCACTGGTCAAACGCGGCGCTCTCGAGAACGAAGCGGCACAGAATCGATTGGAGACGATGGCCGAGAACCGTGATTGGCTCGGAGCTCCCATTTACCGACGGGCACGCAGTCTATTTGACCAGTGATCGCGAACTGTTCGCGATAGAAATGCGCCGGCCGGGAATTGAACCCGGGCCGCGAGCTTGGGAAGCTCGAGTCCTACCACTGGACCACCGGCGCGCTTCGTCTCTGCGTTCCTCGCGCGCCGAGACTCGTAGTTCCGAAGGAACTACTCACCACCGAAACACGTCTCCGACGTGTATCGAGCCTCACTTCGCTTCGCTCGGTGAGACACCGGCGCTCACCCCGTTGTAGCCGACGATCGCACTTCAACGTAGCGCTCCCTGCAGCCTCTTCGCCGTCACCCCCTCGAGAACCCAACACTCGTACACTTTTTTCCCGTAGGGGGAGGCTATTAGAACGAGCCACCCGTATAGGCGACCATGATCGACCTTCGCTTTTCGGAGGGGGAACTGGATCGGCACCGCGAACACATCACGGGTTTCATTCGCGGCCGCGTCGACGCCGCGGGCGCTGAGGGAGCCGTACTCGGTCTCTCCGGCGGAATCGACAGCACGCTCACCGCCACCCTCGCCGTCGACGCACTCGGGGCCGAGAACGTCCACGGACTCGTCCTCCCCGCGACCGTCAGCAGCGGCGAGAACATGAGCGACGCCGAACGGGTCGCCCAGGACCTCGAGATCAGCTACGACGTGATCGAAATCGAACCGATCGTCGACTCGCTGCTCGCGGCCTACCCCGACGCCGAGGGCGACCGCGAGGCCGTCGGCAACGCTCGAGCGCGCGTCCGCGCCGTCCTGAATTATCTCGTCGCGAACCACGAGGCGCGGCTGGTACTGGGGACCGGCAACCGCAGCGAGGCCGCGGTCGGCTACTTCACCAAGTACGGTGACGGGGCCGTCGACTGCCACCCGATCGGGAATCTCTACAAGGCCCAGGTCCGACAGCTGGCCCACCACGTCGGCGTGCCCGAGGATCTCGTCACGAAAACGCCGACGGCGGAGCTGTGGGACGACCAGACCGACGAGGACGAGATGGGAGTCAGCTACGAGACGCTGGATTCGATCCTCGCGACACACATCGACGGCCCGCTGTCGGTCGCCGCGACCGCTCGGCTGCTCGAGATCGAGGAGAAAACGGTCGAGAAGATCCGCGGCATGTACGAGCGCAGCGAGCACAAACGACAGGTGCCGCCGGCGCCCGAACCGCTAGACTAATTGGAACGAGCGATCCTCCCGTCCCCGCTGGGCGGAATCGTGTATTGCAACGGTCGAGAGCACCCGCTAGCCAGTGGAATCGAACGACGCACACAGTACTCGAGCCGTGATCCCGGCCGGTTGGCGCGCGCTGGCGTCACATCCGAGTCTCACGAGGATGTGCCGCCGGTGCTGCGCGAGGGGTGAGTGAGCGCAGCGAACGAGCCGGTTGGGGAGGGCGAGGTGTCGTGGGTGGGATCGAAAGGGGCCGGGCGGTCGATCCATCCTCGGCGACGAAAGCACGCGAGCGCAGCGAGCGCGCACAGCGAGCCGCGGATGGTCGAGCGTTCCGGGGGCTTTCCGAGTGGTACCGACCAGAGCCGTCAGCCCCACGGTTAGTGTTCGCTTCGGTCGCGCCACTCGTCCTCGAGCAGCCCGTACCAGTAGGTGTCCCGAAACGCGCCGTCGACGAACACGTCGTCGCGGTGGACGCCTTCGCGAGTGAAGCCCACGGACTCGAGGAGTCGTCTCGAGGCCTCGTTGAACTCGAAGACGCGAGCGGTGATCTTGTGCAAACCGAGCTGGTCGAAGCCGTAGGTGACGAGCCGGTCCGCCGCGTCGGTGCCGTACCCCCGTTCGTGGTGCTCCGGGGCAACCCAGTAGCCGATCTCCGCCTGCCGAGGCTCCCACTCGATCGCGTTGAAGCCGATCGTCCCGACCGGCGACGAGTCGGCGACGATCAGGAGAGTCACCGTCTCGTCGTTACAGACGACGTTCTCGAAGAACTCCCGCTCTTGGGGACCATTGACCGGTCTCGAGCGGCCGATCGCCCGCCATATTCGCGGGTCGTTGATCTCCCGTTGCAGAAACTCGAGATCGTCCTCCTCGATCGGTCGAAGATCGACGCGGTCGCCGGAGAGAAACACCGAATCTGTCATTGGGTATCGGTCACACCGGTGGGATAAAAATAGTTGGTTTCCCCACACGTCCGACGCGATCGGGGCGCACACGCGACAGATATCACGCGAATACGTCTTCGACGGCCGTCACTCAAGCACGGCGTCGATATCGTCGGCGTGGCTCTCGACGAGTTCGCCGAACGCCTGCGCCTCGAGTCGCTCCTGGGTCGCTCGCTCCCGGTCGTCTCGGAGCCGTCGTTTCAGAACGGCGAGCGCGTCGTCGGCGTTTTCGGCGATCGCCTCCGCGACGGTTCGCGGGTCGCCCTCGATTCGGGAGAGTAGCCCCATCCGCAGGGCCTCTTCGGCGTCGACGGTTCGGCCGGAGAGCGCGAACTCGAGGGCATCCCCCTCACCCACGACCCGCGGCAGGCGGACGGTGCCGCCCCAGGCACCGAAGAGGCCGAACGTGACGCCGGGTTCGCCATACGTCGAATCAGGGGTTCCGACGCGGACGTCACAGGCGAGCGCGAGTTCGAGCCCGCCGCCGCGTGCGGGACCGTCGATTCCGGCGACGACGACGGCCGGTGAGTCCTCGATGGCTCGGGCGACGCGCTGGCCCAGCCGGGCGAACTCGACGGCCCGCTCACGATCACCGTCGAGGTCGCCGACCGCGGAGAGATCCGCACCGGCACAGAAGGCGGGACCGTTCCCGGTGAGGTAGATCACGGTCTCATCGGCATCGTTGATCGCGCGCTCGAGCGTCTCGAGACCCGTCACGGTCAGCGCGTTTCGGGCGTCGGGGCGGTCGAGCGCCACGGTACGGACGGAGCGGTCGGTATCGACCTCCAGATCGATCATGCCACCAGTCGATCGGACGTTTCCAAAGGTCTTTGCCTACACCGTCGTAAGCCTCTGCTGATGGAGAAAGCCGACAGCTGTCGGCGTGCCGCCTACGAGGCCGTCGCAGACGTGGAACCACCCGAGCTACACGACTACATCGAAACCAGCCTCGCGGAGGCCTCGATGGTTCCCGGCGTGCTCACGATCGAGAGCGCCGCGGCGACGGCAGCCGACGGGCACAGCGTGCTCGACGTCGACACACCAGCGTCGGACCGTGGGACCGAGTGCAGCGACGACCTCGACGACGCGAGCGGGGTCGCCACCCAGGCTGCCGGCGTCCAGCTTATCTACGAGGGCCTGCGGCTGACGAGGGCGCTCGCACACGGGGAGCCGTGGCTCGAGAACGGGACTGGCGACGACAGCGCCGAAGCGGGCGATCTCGAGATCCTCGCGGCCGACATCCTCGTCGCCCGCGGCTTCTACCTGCTCGCTCGCACCGACGCCGCCGGCAAAGCCGTCCGGACCGTCCAGGCGTTCGGCCGCGATCAGTCCCGACGGACCGCGGGAGACGGTGGGGAGACGGATCCTGCGACCATCGACGCCAATCTAGAACGGGACATCCTCGAACTCGCCGTGCTCACCGGCGCCGCTGCCGTCGGCGAAACGCCCTCCCCGCGGCTGCTCGCGACCGTCGACGAGGTCGCCGATCGCGTCGAAGCCCCGTTCCCGCCGGCCGCGACGTACCTCGCCGACCTCGAGCCAACGCGCTCCGAGCAGTCGCTCGAGGAGCACCCGACCGATCGAGCGACATCGGCGACCGACCCCTGAAACGGGCGTCACCCGACCGAGAGACACCCACCCACGCCCGATGGCGAATCGAAAGCCCTAAAGACGACTCGAGTCAACTGAGAAATGCGCGCCTGGGTAGCTTAGCGGTAAAGCGCGTCCTTGGTAAGGACGAGAGCCCGGGTTCAAATCCCGGCCTAGGCTTTCTGCGACGAACAATCGTGAGGAGCGAAAGCCAGATCCGGGATTTGAGGCACGCGAGTCGCAGCGATCGCGCGAAGCGAGAGAGATCGTCTCGCAGTCGGGTTCAAATTCGCCTAGACTTTCTACTGACCGACCTCGAGAAGCGGCAGGTCGGAGGTATTACTACTGGTGCGTTCAGGGGTGTCGGAGAGGTCCCCGTTCTTCGATCGATTACCTAACGCAATCCGGCGAGGTCAACTTCTCACGGTCGTCGTGCCTATCAGTTCCGCCACGGCGAGTACGACGCCATCACGGTCCCGAGGCCGAACAGCAGCGGCAGCCAGTACGTCCCGGCCCGGTAGAGCAGCGTCGCGGCCGTCGCCTCGACGACGGGGACGCCGGCGGTGGCGACGAGCAGCAGGATGAACACCGCCTCGAGCGTACCCAACCCGCCCGGGAACGGCAACACGTTCGTCGCGGCGCCGATGGGGACGATAAACAGGGCGAGTTCCGGCGGGATCGCGTAGCCGACCGCGTAGGCGGCGAGCCAGAGGGCGAGGGCGAGACAGCACCAGCCGACCGTCGAGGCGACGAGCGCGCGCTTCAGATTGCGCCGATCGGCCGTCACGCGCTCGACTTCCTCGACGAACAACTCGAAGCGTTCGTGCAGTCTGGCGGGCGACACGGCCCGAACGCCGGGGACGAGCGCACTGATCCGAGCCGAGGCGCCGCCGAAGAACGTCGCCGCGGCCGCAATCGCCCGGCGACGGTGTCGCCAGCCCAGCGCGACGCCGCCGACGAGGAGTCCGAACACGGCGACTACGGCGAGAAGCGCGAGTTCGACCCGCCGACCCAGCGCCGCCGTTACGGTGACGTAGACGACGCCGATTCCGGCCAGCGGGAGCATCGGGGTGTAGTTCAGCAGGTCGACGCTCGAGACCGTGGCGAAACTGGTCTCGTAGTCGCGACCGGTGTGACGGGTCAGGAAAAACGCGGCGAGGGGTTCGCCGCCGAGGTACGTCGAGGGGGCGACGCTGTTGGCGAAGAGGACGTCGCCGAACATGAGCACAGCGCCGACCGGCCCGTGTTCGACGTCGAGAATGCGGAGGACGATCGAGAACGTGTAGGTCCACGCGCCGGCCCAGCAGACGGCAGCGACCAGCAGCCCGGCCAGTCCGACGCCGTTGGCGGCCGCGAGCGCGGCCGCCGTCTCGCGAACGCCGACGGCGGAGAGCACGAGCAAGACGAGACCGAACGCGATGACGAATCCGAGCGCGATCGTCGTCGTTCGAACGCCGGCGGTGGACATGCGCGAGCGTACGACGGCTGGACCCAAAACGGTGGTCGACGGAAGGCAGACTCGAACCGCCCCGTCGCAGGCTGTCCGTACGCGGTTCGGGTGTCCGAATGTAGATTCGTTTCAGTTGGTAGGATACGGTGCCGGAAGCGCAGGCCGCCAGCGGGAGACGCCCTCCTCATTACGCGCCACCAGCACCACGCGTGGCTCGTCACCAACAACGTACTCGGCGTAGTACAGAATCGTCAGCCTCGAAGGCGAGCATGCTGTCAGGAGTTCGTTGGCCTCGAATCGGAACGGATTCCCTGCGCTGGACTCCGCCGCCGGTGGCTTGAGGTAGTGTTCGTACCAGAGTACGCCGCCGGGGGCGAGCGCGTCGACGAGATCCGATACCCGGTCGCGCGCGTCGAAGAAACTCACCGCGAGCAGGTCGTAGACGCCGTCCGGAAAGCAGTAGCTGTCGACGTCGGCCAAAATCCAGTTCACGGGTTCCACGGGTGGCTGATCAGCCCCTCGGTCACGGGCCTGCTCCCGTTCGCGCGCTCGGGCCAGTTTCGCATTCGAGAGGTCGACGGCGTCGACGGTCCAGCCGCGCACCGCGAGGGCGAGCGCGTTTCGTCCGGTTCCGGTGGCGACGTCTATGGCCCGTCCCGCCGGGAGTTCGTCGATGATCCGCCCCAGAACCGGTGAGATGTCCCCCGAGTGCCGTGGCTGAGCACGGTGGGACGGATCGTCCGTCGTCGGTGACTCGTCGTCGGTCACTGGTCGTACTCCCGGGGCGCAGTCCCTTAGGTAGTCGCCTCAGGAGACGTACAGCGAGTAGGCGATAACGGTGAAGCCGACGAGCATGAGGAGGCTCTCGAGCAGAATGCCCGTCATCAGCGAGACCTCGAGCAGTTCGTAGAGCAAGCCGGCGAGCACCAGCCCCAGCGTGACGAGACCGAAGCCGGCGGCGAGCAAGCCCAGCGCGCGCTGTCGCGTTCGGCGGTAGGCTTTGTACGCGAAGAACGTGATAACGCTGCCAACGAGCAGGATGAGCGTCTTGACGACTGCGAGTGCGATAGCGATCGACGTTCCTCCATCGTGGACGCTCATGTAGTTCCACGTCGAGAGTGACAAACTGGAACCAAGTAGCTTGCGTTCACGACGGGTTCGGCCGCGCCAGCCGAGCGCCGCTCGAGGCGATCGAACCGTTCGGTCGGGCCGCGTGCTTTTCACCGACCGCTCCGAACCGAGGCCCATGACACGACTGGTCGAACTCGAGGCGACGGGACCGCGGAAGCTCGATCCCGACGATATCGACGACGAGAAGGGCGACGTCGCGATCTGTCAGTGCGGGCTCTCGGCGTCGTTTCCGTTCTGTGACGGGAGTCACCGAGAAACCGAAGACGAGGAGCCGGAGACGACCTACGTCTACGAAGATGGCGATCGGCGAGAAGTCGAGCGAGTGGTGACGGCCGACGAGGGGTAGCTGTCGAACTCGGGTGCAACGACGACGAGCCAGACCCCGTCACCGAATCGATCGCGCGGAGTTGACCACGACCAACAAACTGCTTGCGGCCATCGCAACCGCGGCGAAAAGGGGGTTCAACAGTCCGGCTATCGCCAGCGGGATCGCGACCGCGTTGTAGACGAACGCCCAGCCGAGGTTCTGTCGGATCCGCCGGTGGGTCCCGGCCGCGAGCGCGAACGTCTCCGCGACGGCCTCGAGGTCGTCGCCGACGATCACGGCGTCCGCGGCGTCGGTCGCGAGTTCGGTTCCGCTGCCGAGGGCGATGCCGACGTCGGCCGCGGCGAGCGCCGGTGCGTCGTTGCTGCCGTCGCCCACCATCGCGACGGTGCCTCGCGTCCGGAGTCGGCGAACCGTCTCCGCCTTCGCTTCGGGCGGCACGCCGGCGAACACCTCGTTCACGCCGTCAACGTCGCGGAATCGATCCGCCGCCGCGCCCTCGTCGCCCGTGAGAACGACGACCTCGCGGCCGTCGGAGAGCGTTTCGACCGCCTCCCGCCAGTGCTCTCGCGGGGCGTCACCGACGACGATCACGCCGCGCGCCCGACCGTCCCAGCCGACGACGACCGGGACGTCGCCGGCGACTCTCGCCGCCGAGAGCCGCGACTCGAGCGACGGCGATACTGAGAGTCCCCGGTCGCGACAGTGATCGGGGTGGCCGACGACGACGCGCTCCCCGTCAACGAGACCGACGACGCCGCGGGCGTGGCGTTCGAAGCCGGCGACGGCGGCGGTGTGATCGTCGTCCTCCGGATCCGCCTCGTCGTCACCGTCGATCGCGTCGCACTCGCGGGCCGCATCGACGATGGCGGCGGCGATCGGGTGCTCCGAGAGGGCTTCGACGGCTGCGGCGCGACGGAGGACGGTCCGTTCGTCCGCGCGGAATCTCGAGTCATCGGAGTCACCGTCCTCGACGGAGACGCTCTCGACCGACATCGCCCCCTCCGTGAGCGTGCCCGTCTTGTCGAGGACGACGATGTCCACGTCGGGGGCGTCCTCGAAGAGCGTCTCGGCGGCGACGACGATGCCGCGTCCCGCCGCAGTTTGGACGCCCGAAGCAATCGCCAGCGGCGTGGCCAATCCGAGCGCGCACGGACAGGAGACGATCACGACCGTGAGGCCGACGAGAAACGCCGTTGCGGGACTCGAGCCGGTCGCGAGCAGCCCGACGGTCACTGCGACAGCAAGGAAGACGACCAGCGGAACGAAGATGGTCGCGAGTTTGTCCGCGAGCCGCTGGACGCCCGGCCGAGAACTCTGGATCGACCAGAGCAGCGAGACGAGTCGATCGTGCGTGCTCTCGGCGTCCTCGCCGACGGCGACGACCAGCGGCGCGTCGGTAACGACGGTCCCGCCTCGGACCGAGTCCCCGGATTCCTTCTCGACGGGCAGGGACTCGCCCGTGACCAGCGACTCGTCGACTGCTGCCGTCCCCTCGCTGACGGTGCCATCGAGCGGGACGCGTTCGCCCGGGCGAACGAGCAGACGGTCGCCGGGTTCGACCGCCTCAAGCGGGACCGTCTCGCCGTCGTCCGCGCGTCGAGCCTCGTCGACCTGCGCTTCGGTCAGCTCCGACAGCAAGCCCGCGGCTCGGCGCTTGATCAGTCCCTCGTAGTAGGTTCCGGCCGTGACGACGAGAATTATCGCGACCGTCACGTCGAAGTACAGATCCGTCCGCCCGAGGACCATCGCGAGCGTGCTGTACGCGTAGGACCCGCCCGCGGCCAACGAGACGAGTAGATCCATGTTCGGTAACCCCGCCCTGAGGCTGACGTACGCACCTCGAAGGATCGGATACCCCGTGTAAAAGAGCACGAACGACGTCATGAGCCAGATATTCACGACCAGATAGTAGCCGTCGTAGCCGCCGAAATCGGCCACCGGCTCGTAGCCGAAGTACGTCGGATACAGAAAGACGGCGTACCAGACCATCACCATCATCCCGAACAGCCCGCCGCCGATCAGGAACTTCACGAGCGCGGCATCCCGAGGAGCTTCTTCGCGACCCTCAGCCCGGTCTCGAGCGTCGTAACCGTAGCCCGAGACGATCTCCGGGAGCCGAGTGCCTTCGATCAGATCGGGGTCGTAGACGAGCCTGAGCGTGTCCGTGGCGTAACTCGCCTCGGCACCCAGGATCCCCTGCGTGGCGGTCGCTCGCGTCTCCAGAAAGGCCTCACAGGTCGAACAGTGCATCCCATCGACCGCGAGGAAGGCGTCCTCGCCCTCGAGATCGTCTAGGGTCGATCCGCCATCGTCAAGACGGTCGCGGACAGCGTCGGCGTCTGCGTCGTCGACGTCGTCGAGGGTGCGATGGATCTCGAGGCACCCTCGGCAGCAGAAGGCCCCCTCGATATCGGGAGCCGTAATCGGCCCGGCCGGCGTCGGAAGCGAACAGAGCGTACAGCCGGCAGAGCCCTGTTCGCTCCGATCGGATTCCGCGCCCCCTCCACTATCTCGACTGTCGCCGATGTCGGCGGCGTGTTCGGACTCGGAACGAGTGGGAAATCGGCTCATGGAAGCGAAGGGACGATCACAGCGGTCGAGGGGGAGATCACAGCGCGTGGGAGAACGGTATCGGTGGCTGCAGCAGGTGGATTCCGTACAGCAGCAGTCCAGTGGTCACGAGCGGCCCGTACAATCCGACAGTGCGCCCCCGCGAGGAGATCGACGAACGAGTCGACGTGATCGGTGCCCGCTACAGTCGTGCCGTGGTCGTGGTCCCGGGCGAGCGCGTCGAGGGCGATCATCCGCAGTTAGGATGACGAGCCGTTCGGGTCGTGATCGTGATGCCCCGGAACGGGCGAAAACGCAACGTAGAGGCATGCAACGATGAGTAACACGTTGACTGCGGAGACGACACCCGCCGCCAACGAACTCTCGAGTGCGTACCAGGAGAGGGGAAGTAACGCCAGCAAACCGACCGGAAGCGCCTGTCGCGGTGAGAGCTCCTCGAGGTTCATGCCGTTGTATATCGGTGGATAGTACGTAAATACCCCTCTCGTTCCTACGGGCCGGGAATTTCTCTAGCTGTTAACCCACGACTATTCCAACACGAACATATGACGCAGTCGACAGAGAGCGACCAGTCGGAACAAATACGGGAGATTGGGCACGACGAGTACGATCCGATCGGGACGCTGGCCCTGATCGGGTTGTACTTCCTCATCCTGGTACTCCTGTGGTTTTTCATGTACTTCGTCGAATTCCTCGGAAACGATCCGACGGTTACCGGGCTCTTGCTCTCGGTGGTGGGTCTCGCATGAATATACACACGTACGAGAAGGTGTGGCTGGTCGCAGCGATGGTGTTGATCGTCGGCTTTATCGCGACGATCACGTACGGCTCGGTCGGTCTCGGAATCACGATGGTCGGCGATCAACAGCCTACTATCGAACCCAGCGAGATCAGCGATGACGAACGCTTCGGTGAGCCACGCGTCGAACACGTCGGTGAGAACGAGTACGAAGCCTACGTCGTTGCACAGACGTTCGCGTTCTACCCCGACCCCATCGAAGTCCCCGCGAACAGCGAGGTGACGTTCTACGTGACCGCTCGAGACGTCATACACAGCTTCAGCGTCGTCGGAACCAACATCAACACGATGGTCATCCCCGGCGAGATCTCCGAGATGACCGTCGAGTTCGACGAGCCCGGCGAGTACGGGATCGTCTGTAACGAGTACTGTGGCCCCGGCCACCACAACATGGAGGGACAGCTCCACGTCGTTCCCGAAGACGAGTTCGACATGACCGAGCTGTCGGTCGACGCGGACGACGAACTCGAACTCGGCGACGAAGCGACGTTCAACGTCACCGTCGAGAACCGTCTGCTCGACGACCTCGAGACGACCGCGGCGCTCGAAATCGGCGACGAAACGCTCGAGGAGGAACTCACCGTCGCCGGCGGCGATCTCGAGGAGACGACGTTCACGGTCGACACGAACGATCTCGGCGAGGGCGAGCACGACTGGACGGTCACCGTCGACGACGAAGAGGAAAGCGGGACGCTGACCGTCGTCGAGGAACTCGAGACGGACGAGGAAACCGAGAGCGGCAACGGTGACGACGACGAGAACGACGACGGCGAAACCGACGGAGGTGACGACGATGAGTGAAGCCAATTCGACAGCAACGTATATCGAGGCGTTCCCGGCAGAGGCGAAGGTAATCCGAGCAGCCTTCTATAGTTCCTTCCTCGCGCTCGCGTTGGGTGGCGTGTTCGGCGTCATCCAGACGCTACACCGAACCGGCTACTATCGGTTCATCGATTCGGCGGACTACTACACCGTTCTCACCGCCCACGGCGTCTTCCTCGTTATTTCGTTTACGATCTTCTTCCTCGTCGGGATCTTCACGTGGGCGATAACGACCAGCCTCGATCGCAGCCTCGAAGATCTCCGGTTTACGTGGGGCTGGTACGGACTGATGGCGATCGGAATAACGCTGACCGGCGTTGCGATTCTGGCCGGCTTTACTGACGCGACTGATATCAGCGCGTCGGTGCTCTTTACGTTCTACGCCCCGCTACAAGCACATCCGCTGTTCTATCTCGGTCTCGTGCTGTTCGTCGTCGGCACCTGGCTCGCCGGCGTCGACTGGTTCCGCTCGTGGTGGGCCTGGAAGGCCGAAAACCCCGACGAGCGCATTCCGCTGCCGACGTTCATGGTACTGACGACGATGCTGATGTGGTACCTCGCGACGCTGGGTGTCGCCATCTCGATTCTCGCCTTCCTGCTTCCGTGGTCGCTCGGCCTGATCGACACTGTCAACCCGCTGCTGACCAGAACGCTGTTCTGGTTCTTCGGCCACCCGGTCGTCTACTTCTGGTTGATGCCCGCGTACATGATGTGGTACATCATGCTGCCGAAGATCTCGGGCGGAAAGCTGTTCAGCGACCCGCTCGCACGCGTCGTGTTCGTGCTCTTCCTGATCCTCTCGGTGCCGACGGGGATCCACCACCAGTACCTGGATCCCGGTATCGCGGAGGGATTCAAGTTCATCGCGATGACGAACACGATGTTCCTCCTGCTGCCGAGCCTGTTGACGGCGTTTACCGTCGTGGCCAGCATGGAACACGGCGCCCGCCAGCGCGGCGGAGAAGGCTATTTCGGCTGGCTGAAAGCGCTGCCGTGGCGTGACCCCGTCTTCACCGGGATGGCGCTTGCCGGGCTCATGTTCGCCGCCGCCGGCTTCTCGGGGATGATCAACGCCGGGATGAACATCAACTACCTCGTCCACAACACGTTCTGGGTCGTCGGCCACTTCCATCTGACCGTGGGGACGGCCGTCGCCCTGACGTTCATGGCCGTCACCTACTGGTTCCTCCCACAGGTAACCGGCAGGGCCCTCTGGAACCGCTCCGTGGCGCTCGTCCAGGTCGTGCTCTGGTTCGTCGGGATGACGCTCATGTCGAACGCGATGCACCGCGCCGGCCTCCTCGGGATTCCGCGACGGACTGCCGAACCGCAGTACGACGGCGTGACCTTCGAGGCCGCCGTCGGCAGCGTCGGCGAACTGAACGCCCAGATCGCACTGGGCGGAATCTTGCTCACGCTCTCGCTCGCCTTATTCTTCGCGAACGTCGTCGGCACGGCGTTCAACGGCAAAAGCGACGTCCTCCCCGCGAACGGCTACGCCGAAACGCTCTCGGGGCCCGAGGACGCGCCGCTTGTCCTCGACAATCTCAAGCTCTGGACGGCCATCGCCGTCGTGCTCGTGATCTTCGCGTACACGTTCCCGATCCTGAGCATCGTCGACCGCGGCGGTCTGTTCGGTCCCGATATCAATCCGTTCCCGCTCAGCGTCGACACGCTTCCGGTCCTCGGACTGATGTTCGAACAGTACGCCACTACCGCCCTCGCTACTGCGGGCGAACTCGCGAACTCGATCGTCACGGAGGTGACGCCGTAGTGCGCATCTCGAAGGGCGCGTTGCTCGTCGTCCTCGCGTTTACCGTTCCGCTAGTCGTCGAGCTTCGGACGGTCCTCGCCTGGGTCAACATCGATCTGAGCCTTTTCGAGTCGGCCGCGATCGGTCTCGTCATCGTCGGACTCGTCGTGGTCTGGGCGTTGCTGCCCGAACGGGAGGACGACCGTCAGGAACGAGACGACGAGCAGTCGGACGGAGACGTGCCGAACGGTAACTAAGCCGTAATGCAGTCGATCAGTTCCCCCAGGTTTCGATCCGCCCCTCGAGGACGTCCTCCACGCAGCCTTCGCAGTCCGGATGGCCGTCCTCGTAACACGCCGGTCGGTACTGCTCGTCGAGCTTCGCGGCTCGGCGCTCGGCGTAGCGGCGACAGACGATCTTCGCTCGGCCCGCTTCGTCAGTGGGCAGGCCGCGGGCGTTCTTCGCCGCCTCGTACGCTTCGCGGGCCTCCGCGAGTTGATCGTTCGTCGATCCGCGAGCGCGTTCGTACTGCTCGCCCGCCTCCCGGAACCGCGAGCGCAAGAACTGCTCGAGCCGACGACGATCCGACATTACCATCCCGTTGGCCCGCGAGAACTATAGACCCGTCGCCGTCACGCGGACCGACGTCGCGCGGGGTCCGGCGAGCGACGTGATCATAGCCTCGCCGCCGTCTCCCGGTTCGATCCGTCAACGTTCACTTTCACCGCGGCCCCGATACTTTAAATACTATTGGGCGCGAACCGACGTATGCCTCCCAGTGAAACCAAAGAGGAGGCGTGACACAATGAGCGACGTACGACAGCACGCGGACGACATACACGCGCAGTTTTCAGACCACATCGACGTGAGCGTCGACGACGTCGAGGAGCGCCTGACCACGCTCGTCGACGAGTACAAGGTACCCATCGACGAGGCACGCCGAAGCGTCACCAACCACTACTTAGAGGAGGCCGGCCTCGAGCGCGAGGACATCTCGCGGGGCGGCAGCGAGGCCGCCAACGTCGAGGACGTCGACGAACCCGAGCAGTGGATCGACCTCACCGCGAAGGTCATCGAGCTCTGGGATCCCCGGAGCGACTCCGTCGCACAGGTCGGCCTGCTGGGCGACCCGACGGGCACGATCAAGTTTACCAAGTGGGCAAAGTCCGACCTCCCCGCACTCGAGGAAGGCGGCGTCTACGAACTCCGAAACGTCGTCACCGACGAGTACCAGGGACGGTACTCGGTGAAACTCAACTCGACGACGGTGATCGAAGAACTCGACGAGGAGCTCGAGGTCGGCGACGACACGAGCGAGATCGAAGGCGCACTCGTCGACATGCAAAGCGGCAGCGGCCTTATCAAGCGCTGCCCGAAGGACGACTGCACGCGCGTCCTCCAGAACGGCCGCTGTAACGAACACGGCGAGGTCGAAGGCGAGTTCGACCTCCGCATCAAGGCCGTCGTCGACGACGGCATCGACGCCCACGAGGTCATCTTCGACAAGGAGGCCACCGAGGACCTGACGGGGCTGAGCTTAGAGGAGGCCAAGGAGATGGCGATGGACGCCTTAGACACGACCATCGTCGCCGACGAGATCATGGACGACATCGTCGGCACCTACTACCGCATCGAGGGGCCAACGTTCGGCCGCTACGTGCTTGCCGACGACGTCGAAGAGCTCGACGGGCCGGCCGATCCGGAACAGCTGCTGATCAAAGCGAGGTCGATGTAACATGAGCCAGGCAGAACTCACCCGCGAAGTCGCCCGCCGCGTCTTCGCCTCCGAATTCAACGACTCGACGTATTCCTTCAAAGAGAGCGACGACGAGCGCGCACCCAACTACGCGCTCCTCCCGACCGGCGACCGCGCGAACCGCGTGTTCATCGTCGGCACCCTCACCGAAACCGAGGACGTCGGCGACGACAGCGAGTACTGGCGCGGTCGCGTCGTCGATCCGACCGGGACGTTCTTCGTCTACGCCGGCCAGTACCAGCCCGAAGCCGCAGCCGTGCTTCGGGACACCGAACCGCCGGCGTACGTCGCCATCGTCGGCAAACCGCGGACCTACGAGACCGACGACGGCACCGTCAACGTCTCCGTCCGCCCCGAATCCATCGCGGTCGTCGACGACGCCACCCGCGACCGCTGGGTCGTCGAAACCGCCGAACGGACCCTCGACCGCATCGAAGCGTTCGAGGAGTGGGAAGCCGAGCAGGAAGCCCCCGAAAGCGGCTCGACGGCCCCCACCAACGAGTACGCCCAGATGGCCCGCGAGCGTTACGACTCGCCGGTCGTCAACTACCGCAACGACGTGATCCAGGCCCTCGAGGGGCTCGAGGGGCTGGAAGACGAGGACGAAGCCGAAGCGCCGGCCTGAAACGGTCGACCGACGCCGTTCTTTTGGGAGTCAATTGTCCCGACTCAAGCGACGCTGCCAGCACAGCGGTTACCGGACTTGAGCGACGAGTGACTGGTATGAGCGAAACAGACGACAACCGTGATGACCCCGCCAGACTCGTCGGGACGAACCACGTCGCACTCGAAGTCGGCGACATTGACGACGCGCTCGAGTTCTACCGCTCGCTGTTCGCGTTCGATCTCCGGAGCCGAAGCGACACGAATGCGTTCATCGATATGGGTGACCAGTTCGTCGCGCTCGCCGCAACCGATGCGGCCGGCGAGACGACCGACGACGCGCGCCACTTCGGACTCGTCGTCGACGATGCGGATCGGGTCGAACGGCGACTCGCAGCACTCGATATCGACCGACTCGACGTCCCCGGACTCGAGTTCCACGATCCGTGGGGCAACCGCGTTCAGATCGTCGACTACGAGGAGATCCAGTTCACGAAGGTGGACCACGTGCTCGAGGGGATGGGACTCGGCGACCTCGGAAAGACCGACGGCGCACTCGAGGAGCTTTCGGAAAAAGGGCTGGCACCGGATTCGACGTAGCTCGTTACGACTCGAGAACGCGCTCGAACAGTCCACCGATCGCGTCGAACTCGTCGTCGGTGACTTCGTGTCCCGTCTCTGGATAGCACCGTTCGTCGACGGTCGCGCTAGCCCGTTCGAAGAGGCGAACCGTTTCGGCGACGTGGTCGGGATCGACGTGAGGGTCGTCCTCGCCGTAGCCGAGCAGGATCGGCGTTTCCGCGAGCGAGCCGTCTATCTCGGTCGATTCGAGGTCGTCGAGCGAGCCGGGGAGCGTGCCGGAGAGAACGACGAGTCCGCCGTAGCGAGCCGGATTTCGGCGGACGAACTCCGCGACGACGCAGGCGCCCTGCGAGAAGCCGCCGAGGACGGTTCGTTCGGGCGGGATACCGATCGATTCGGCTCGCTCGAGCGCTGCGGCCACGCAGTCGACGCTCGAGGAGAGCCACGGCTCGTTGTCCGCTCGCGGTGCGGTCGCCCGACGCGGGTACCAGCGGCTCCGTTCGGCCTGCGGGGCGAGCACCGCGAGTCCGTGGCGAGAGGTCGGCTCGAAGAGGTTGACGACGCCCTGTGCCGTCGCGCCGCGGCCGTGACAGACGACGAACGCGGCCTCGGCGGCCAGCGCGGGAGCGCCGGCCGTGAGCAGCGGCTGGCCGGCGTGGGGTCCGGAGACGGCGTCCATCCGACGACCGGCGCCGGTCATCGGTCGCGATCGGCTCCTGCCGGAGCCGTCAGTTCGGGAAGTTGACTCTCGATCAGGTCGCGGTCCGCCTCGAACCGATCCGGCAGGTACAACGACTCGCCGGGGCCGCCCGTCTCGCCGCTTGCGGCGACGCCGTCGGTCTCGGTCGCGAGTTCGAAGAGCACGCCGCCCGGTTCGCGGACGTACAGCGAGTGGAAGAAGTGACGATCCTTGACCCGCGAAACGTTGTAGTCGCGCTCGTCGAAGAGGTCGTGCCACTCGTAGAGGGCCTCTTCGTCGTCGACGCGGACGGCGACGTGGTGGAGCGTCCCCGGTCCCTCGCGACCAAAGGGAGCCTCGCGGTCGAGGATATCGATCGCCGTCGCTCGAGAATCCGACCCTCGAGCCCCAGACGCGCGATACCGGATCCGATTCTCGAATTCGGCCTCGAGATCGAACCCGAGCGTCTCGAGCGTGCTCGCCGTCGAGTACGGATTGACCGACAGGAGCGAGACGCCGTGGAGTCCGCGAACGGCGCTGGCTTCGGGGACGGGGCCCGCCGTCCACGGTTCGAGACCGGCGTCAGGGTCGGGGCCGGGGTCCGATGTCGGTTCGGCGACGAACTCGAGTGCCGTTCCGACGGGATCTTCGAACTGCAGCACGCGCTCGTCGAATCGCTCCGAGGGCCCTTCGACAGCGATATCGTGGTCCTCGAGTCGCGTCTGCCAGAACTCGAGTGCGTCTGCCGGAACGACGAACGAGACCGACGCGACCTGCGGTTTGCCGCGGCGACCCGGATCGGCGTGTGGGTCCGGAAACCCCGTCAGGACCGTTCCCGGGGAGCCGGCCGCGTCGCCGAAGTAGAGGTGGTGTTGCAGGATGTCCTCGTAGTTCACCGTCTGTGCGACGAGTCGCAGGCCGAGGACGCCCGCGTAGAAATCGATCGCCTCCTGAGCGTCGCCGACGATCCCCGTCACGTGGTGCAGTCCCGGCGTGTCGGTGAGCATAGGTGAGATTCGAACCGGAGTCGGATAGCCTGTCCGGTCGTGAGGGCCTGCAGACGCGGGACGCGGCACCTCGTCTGACGAACCGTTAAGTATCAGGACCGACGAATGGATGCCAATGGGCAACAAGAACAAGACGATCTCGTTTCGCGTGAACGAGGACGCGTTCGCGGCGCTCCAGGACATCGCCGAGGAACGCGACATCTCGTTGTCCGCGGTCTTTCGTGACTACGTCGACCTCCTCGTCGAACACGACGGCCAGGTCGAGGTCGTCCCCGAGGACGAACTCGCGGCGCGAGGGGCGGCCGGGCCGGGCGGCGAGGACGGCGACCGGACGTTCCCGCCGAGCGTCGAGGTCCCGAAGAGCTTCATCCGCGAACACGAACGGCTCGAACTCGAGGCCGACCACCTCCGGGAACAGCTCGACGAGTACAAGGGCTACGTCAACGACCTGCAGGACCGACTCGAGGACGAGGAGGACGAAGTGCTGTTACTCGACGAACTGGACGAAGAGGACGAGTCCTACCAGCTGCGGTAGAACGCGGCAGGAGTCAGCGTACTATCTGCGGTGGCGCGTACTGTCGACGGGCTCGAGCAACGGCGAGAGTTCGTCGGCGAAGCTGCGCGAGGGATGAGCGAACGGCAAGCGAAGCGAGCCGTGAGCGAATCGGCTGGGGAGGGCGTGGAAATCACCGTTGCCAGTACGAGCAGCTGTTCGCTCCGTACACGAACTGCGGGTGGCCCCCTGCCAACTGCGATCAGCGGGTGAGATTCTGCTTCTCCCGTCGGATCTCGTCGTACTTTTCGTTCGCGCCGTCGACCTGCGCGAGCCCTTCGGCCGCCTCGAGCGTCCGAACCGCGTTGTCGAGGAAGGAGAGCACGTCGCCGGGGTAGGCGTACACCATGTAATCGTCGGTCATCACGTCGACGATGGCGTCCGGACCCAGCCCCTGTGCGCGCAACTCGAGGAGGTACTGTAGGAACTTCCGCTCCGGACAGCCACAGTAGGGGTTGTTGTCACAGCCGCAGTCGAGGAAATCCTCCGTGAAATCGAGGACCCGGTCGCGGGTCGCGTCGTCGAGTTTCTCGAGCCCCTGGCCCTGGAAGAGCATGTCCAACGTCGCGCCCTTGAACGCGCCCTTGGGGATGTTCGTCTCGAGCTGGGAGCTGAGTTGGCGGTGATTCTTGACGTAGATTTTGTCGGTGATGGCCACGCGTTGGCGGCGTTAGGGCCCGTGTGCCGAAAAACGTCCCGGTCGACGCTCGCTGGTGTGGCGTGTAGCGGTCTCGTCGACAGTGCGTCTGGAAATCCCGCGGTACGGAGTCGCACGGGTGCGTACTCGAGTCGTAACGTATTTCAGTCCGACCGCGCGTATTTTTTCTTGCAAGCGTGTCCGGGTTGGGGTAGTGGTTATCCTTCAGCCTTGTGGAGGCTGAGACGCGGGTTCGATTCTCGCACCCGGACTTTTTGACGACGACTTCACGGAGGAGTCGAAAATCCGATCGAGATCGAACCAGGGAGAGCGCAGTCTTCCGAGCGAAGCGAGGAAGGAAGCGATCGACCGTGGTTCGATTCTCGCACCCGGACTTCCTGCAGCAGACAAATTCGTGAACCGCAGGAGTCGTCAGAGAACGGAGTGAGCGATGGCTCGGAGCAGCCGTACTGCTCCGGGAAACGACTTCGTGAGCCGCAGAAATTGTCGGGCCGAAACCGGCGATCTCGATTACTCGAGGGTAACCTACGAGCTAACGTAGACATTACCTGATAGCTAAGCATACTGGCTTCGTCCAACGGTATGGGGAAGGGAAGCGATATCCAATGAAACCGACGTGTGACGATGGAGAACACAAGCCAGCGTGGGATCCCCGACACGGGGAGAGCATCTGCCAGCGCTGTGGATACCCAGCAGAACGGATTGTGAACTATCTCCACCATTCACTATACAGACAGGACGCCGACAGGGAGACGAAAAATGACTGACGAAACGGACGACGAGCAGCACCCACCGGATGCAACCGATGAGGACGTCGCCGAGGCGATTTCGCAGTTCGAATCGGATCTAGATTGATCAGAAGGCATTCTGATAGCATAAGTCTCGAAGACGAGCAGCGAAGTCGATACCATCCGTCGAGCCCGTTTTTCACTCCCGGAACGACATCGCGTCCTCGAGAAATCCGGTCAACCGCTCGACGAAGTACTCGGGCCGCTCTTCGGGAATCCAGTGGCCCGCTCGCTCGAGGACCTCCCCCTCCACGTTCGTCGCAACCGCCTCCATATCGCGAATCGGAAGTTCGCGGAACGACGCGGCACCGCCGAGTGCGAGCACCGGAATCTCGAGTGGCTCCTCGGCGTGACTCTCGTTGTTTGCAGCGTCCTCCTCGTAGGCCCGGTAGTACTCGAATCCGCCGCGCAGTCCGCCGGCCTGCGAGTAACAGCGGACGTACTCGTCGCGGGCGTCGTCGGTGATCGCCGAGGGATCGTAGGCTCCTTCGGTGTAGAACCACGAGAGGTAGAGCCGCTCCCGGCCGGCGACCAGCCGCTCCGGTAGATCCGGAACGGTGTGAAATCGGGTGTGCCAGAGCTTGCGTTTTCCGTCCTCGTTGATCCCCGGGAGGCCGGCCTCGAGCACGCAGAGCGCGGCGACCTCGTCGCGGTACTGGGCGGCGTACGCGTAGGTCGTCGCCATTCCCCAGTCGTGGCCGACGAGCGCGATTGGATCGTCGCCGAATCCGAGATGGTGGACGAGTTCGCGGACGTCGGTCGCGACGGTGTCCTTGTCGTAGCCCGCACGGGGCGTCTCGGAGTCGCCCATGCCGCGCAGATCCGGCGCGATGACAGTGTAGTCGGCCGCGAGCGCGGGGATGACCTCGCGCCACTCGTACCAGGTCTGGGGCCAGCCGTGGCAGAGGACCAGCGGCGGCCCCTCGCCGGCCGTCACGTAGTGGAGTTTGGTGTCGTTGACGCGAGCCAGTCCGTGCTCGAGGCCGTCGAACTCGTCGATATCGGTCGCGACTCCCATACGTCACTCGTTCGCACACAGTCAGTTTACTCTTCGGTTGCCGACGGCGGAACTGCACGATCGGGACACCGAACGTCGGTCGCGGGACCGACAAGCCAATACTCACCCGTGCGTACGATCCGTCGATGTCCGACTCGGACGGTCCCTTCGACTGTGATGGCTGCGGTGCCGCAGTAGCGCTCGAGGACGCCCGCCGCACGAAGACGATGGGCGGACTCGACCCCGCGAAGTGGCAGACGCTGTGCTGTCCGGACTGTGGCTCGCGGCTGCGGACGGTGTACGTCGGGGATTAACCGCCCATCCACCCCTCCGCGACCTCGAGTGTTCGACCGCGATCGTACCCGTACGCAGGCTCACCCGTTTAGCGATTCCGTCCCGTTGTGAACGGTATGGCTGACGCTCGAGTCGACGGAACGCTGGACGCGACGCGGCGAAACGCGACGCTGGCCTGGCTCGTCACGGTCGTGCTCGCGTCCCTCGCAGTCGCTCACGGTCTCTCCGGATCCTATCGCTGGTTCGCGTTCACCGGATTTGCGGTCCTGATCGTCGTCCTGCCAGCCGCGTCGTTCCGGGACCCGCACGTGATGCCGCCGTGGGAACTGCTGGTGCTCGTCGCGCTCCCCGTCGCCGACGCGACGATACTCGGCGAGTCTCCGCTGACGACGATCGGCGTCTACGTCGCCGTCGCGGCGATCGCGCTCGTCGCCACCGTCGAGATCGACCGGTTCACGGCGGTCCGGATGAACCACGCGTTCGCGATCGGGCTGGTCGTGCTCACGACGCTGTCCGTCGCCGGCGCGTGGAACGTCGCGCAGTGGCTGTCCGACGCCCTGTTCGGGACCGAGTACATCCTCGACGGCCGGTCGCAGGACGCGGCCAACCACGCGTTGATGGTCGACTTCGCCTACGCGGCGTTCGCCGGCCTGTTCGCTGGCGTCCTCTTCGATCGGTACTTCGGGACGTACGCCGAGAGCACTTCCGATCGAACGCCGACGCCCCGCAAAACCTCGCCCGACGATGAACCGGATCCGGTTCCGACCCTGATCCGCGATCGGCTGGACGCACCCGAACGAATCGTAAAGGTGCTCTCGCGGGCAATGCAGGTGGCCCTCGCCGCGATCTTGCTGTACGGCCTCGTCTCGCGAGATCTGACGACGGTCGTCAACGCCGCGATCGCGCTCTCGATCACGTTCCTCCCCGCCGTCTTAGAGCGCGACGCCCGATTGCCTCTCGAGCCCGGACTCGTCTTCTGGCTCACGGCGGCCGTCTTCCTGCACGCGCTCGGATCGGCCGGGTTGTACGGGATGATCGGGCCGTGGGATAGCCTGACGCACACGGTCTCGGCGTCGATCGTCGCCGCGGCGGGGTACGCCGTCGTCCGGGCGATCGACCTCCACACCGACGAGATCTACGTCCCGCCGACGATGCTGTTCGCGTTCATCCTCGTGTTCGTGCTGGCCTTCGGCGTCCTCTGGGAGCTCATGGAGTTCGCCATCGACTGGAGCGCCGGAGAACTCGGCCTCCAGGCGGTCGTCGCCCAGCACGGCATCGACGATACGATCGTCGACCTCGTCTACGATGTCGTCGGCGCCCTCGTCGCCGCGGTCTGGGGATCGTTCTACCTCACCGACCTCTCCGAACGGATTGCGGGCCAACTCGAGGGCTGAGGCTACGCGTTGGGCTCACTCCGCCGCGTCGGTCAGTTGCCGGACCTCGTCGTCGGACAGCGACAGCTGCGAGGCGGCGACGTTCGACTCGAGGTGGTCGGGGTCCGACGTACCCGGGATCGGGAGGATCACGTCGGAGCGCTCGAGCAGCCACGCCAGGCCGACCTGCCGTCGCGTCGCCTCGTGTTCGTCGGCGATTTCGTCGAGCAGGTCGCCGTGTTCGTCGAGGTCGTCGCCGTCGATCGGCGCCCACGGGATGAAGCCGATGTCGTTCGCTTCACAGACCTCGAGCACGTCCGCGTTCGAGCGGTCGCCCAGATTGAACCGGTTCTGGACCGTCGCGACGTCGACGTGTTCGCGGGCGGTCTCGAGTTGCTCGACGGAGACGTTGCTGACGCCGACCTGCTCGACGAGCCCCTCGTCCTGGAGTTCGGCGAACGTCTGAATCGAGTCCTCGTATGACGTGTCCGGATCCGGACGATGGAACTGGTAGAGATCGATGGTGTCGGTTCGCAGTCTGTCGAGGGAGGCGAGCACCTGATTGCGGATGTAATCCGGGTCGCCGTGGGCGAGCCATTCGCCCTCCCGGTTGCGCAGGAGGCCGGCTTTGGTTGCGATCAGTACGTCGTCCGGATCGCCGAGTGCTTCGCCGATGAGGCGTTCACTGACGCCGGGGCCGTAGGAGTCCGCCGTATCGACGAAGTCGACGCCACAGTCGACCGCGCGCTCAAGGACCTCGCGCGCCGCCTCCTCGTCCTCGGGCGGACCGATGATCTCCCCGCCACAGAGGCGCATCGCCCCGAAGCCGAGTCGGTGGATAGTCGTATCGCCGATCTCGAACGTGTCGCTCTCGTTGGTGATCGTCTCGCTGCTCACGGACGGAGCAACAGGAACGAGACGGATAACCGTTCGCCGTTCAGTTGCCACGACTGCAACGCCTTCCGTGGCTCCGTGGGAGTTCAGTCGCCGCTTTCGGTAGCGTTCTCGGTCGGACCGTCCGAGCCGTCGTTCTCGGTACTGTTCTCCGCTGTATCGCTCGAACCATCGCTCTCGGCCGGTTCGCTCGGAAAGACGCGCACGCTGCCGAGGTTCACCGTTCCGTGATCGGTCTCGATCGTCAGTGCAACGTCGATCTCCTCGTCTACCGTCGGTGCCTGGTACGTCAGTTCGAAGCTTCCACCGCCCGACGTCGCCTCGTAACTCGTCGAGTCGACCGTCGCACCGGTGTCGTCGACCAACGACGCCTCACCTGGGACCGATTCGGGCCCGTCCGCGTGAGCCAGTACGATGTAGGTGAATTCGGTCCCCGATTCTACGCTGGGCGTCATGTCGATCACTTCGAACTCGACAGTCTCATCGCCTTCTGATTCGTCGGCTCCGTCCGTTTGTTCGCCCTCGTCGGTTCCGTCGTCCGTTTGTTCGTCCTCCCCTCGGTGCTCGCTTTCGTCGTCTCGGTCGCTGCTCTCGTCACCACCTTGCTCCGAATCTTCCTCGTCGTCTTGCTCCGAACCATCACCGTCCTGCACCTCGCCGTCCGCGGAATTCGTATCGTCGTCGTCACTCGCGTCACCTTCCTCGTCACCGGCCGAATCGTCGGCGTCGCTCGTGCCGGTGTCGTCCGTATCGGCGTCATCCTCGTCTCCGGAACTGGGATCGGGACCATCCGTTTCCAAACTATCGAGACAGCCGCCCAAGAGCGCCGATGTCGATGTTACCGCACCAAGAGCCGTCCCCGCCAGATAGTTTCTTCGTCGCATAACTCTATCACTACCGATAGACTCCAAAAAATACGCTAAAGAAATCGTGGGAACGAATCGTGGTATTATGAACGTATAGTGGAACGACACGATAGATCGTTGCCGCGATCGAGGGAATAACAGAGGCACACCGCGTTCACCGTCGCGGAGACGGATCGGCGCTCGAGGACGCACTCATCGCCACGATCCGCTGCTGGCGTGACTATATGCCCCTCGAGCGAAACGCCACGGTATGGCACGAATCAGCTACGTCGATCCGGAGGATCTGCCGGCCGAGAAACGAGACCTGCTCGACACGCTCTCGGACGCCGACGTGGACGACGCGGACCGCGGCCACTCGCTGACGGGCGGCACGTTGAACGTCTACCGGACGCTCGGGCGGAACGTCGCGCTGCTCGAGGGATTCCGAACCTACGGCTCCGTCGTCTGGGACAACAGCGGTCTCTCGCCGCACGAACGGGAACTCGTCATCCTCGCAACCTCCTACTACGCGGAGACGGCCTACGAGTGGCACCAGCACGTTCGCGTCGCCCTCGACGAGGGGATGGGGCCGGAGCAGATCCTCGCCGTCTCGCGCGAGGAACCGGACCGACTCGCGGACGAGTACGCGGCCCTCGTCGCGTACGTCGAAGAGTTCGTCGAGGGAAACGTAGCGGACGACACCCACGAGCGGCTGGCTACCCACTACGACGAAGCCGTCATCCTCGGCGTCGGGATGCTCTCCGGCTGCTATCTCGGGCTGGCACGGGTCCTGCAGGGGCTGCAGGTGGACCTCGAGGACGAGTTCGTGGGGTGGGACCTCGAGAATCTGTGAGAAAGAACGGTCGGGAGCCGGTTTCCGATCGACCCCGTATGTTTCGCAGCAGAAACCCCACCGTCCGGATTCGACGGAGACGGCGCGAGGCCACCGCGAGGCGACGGAGTCGTCACTCAGTGCTGGTGGCCATGCGAGTGGCCGTGATTGTCTGGCGGAGACAGCGACCGCTCGCACCGAACGTTCGTGTAGTGCGACTGGAACAGTTCCACGAACTCGTCGTCGGGATCGAACTGGTGGCGCTGGATACACCCCACGTCCGCCCCGAGCAGGTGGACGCTCACGCTCGGCACGTCGGACGACGTCCGGACCTTGTGGATGTCGTTGTTCGGCGGGATGAGTTCGTAGAAATCGCCCCGTTCTACCTCCTCGGTACGGAGATGCTCGAGATCGGCGTGGCCGATGTGGTTGTCCGCGTCGTCCGCTCGGCGGTAGAAATCCTCCGTCTGCGTCCCCGAGTAGATGCCGACGAGTCCCCACGCGAGGTGGTCGTGGACCGGCGTCTCGACGCCCGGCGGGAGCACGAGCGTGAATATCGTGAGCTTCTCCGGACGGCGGTACAGCAGCCACTGGGCGATGTCGCGCCCCATCTCTCCCTTGTCGTCGTAGCCGTCGGGAACGAGGCCGTCGTACGGCTCGGGAAGCCAGTTGTCGTCGGTCAGAAGCTCTCGGAAGGGATCGCGGAGCGCTGCCAGGAGATCCGGAATCTCCTCGTGTGTGTCTGCGGCTTCGTCCACCGTGTCGATGAACGACCGGATGCGCTCGTTGTCGAGGTGCCATTCTTCGGTCATACCCTCCCTTACCCGCGAAACGACTTAACTCTCGTTCGGCACCGTTCCGCGTCGTTCGGAGAGATACGTCCCGTTTTCGAACCGACGGAACCCATCAGCTGCTCGCTTCGCCCGTTTCTGAGGGCTGATCGTCGGACACCGGTTCGTGAGGAACGTCGTCATCCGGCCGTTTCGGAGTTTCACCCGGGCTGGCAGTCGGCGCTCGCCGTGTGTCGCTCCCGACAGGATGTAGGGTCTCCGCTCGGATGAACGGGAACACGTCGGGACTGCGTCGATTGGTGGTCAAGTCTGAGAGCGCCTCGAGTGGATATCGTGTGAGAAGGGGAGCCGCCTCCCGGATAGATTTCTGCTGCTCGCGGTGTTGCTCGCAGCAGAAGTGCCGCCTCCCGAATTTGAACCGGAGGAAGACATTCCTGCTCGCTTCGCTGCGCGGGCTGTGACTTTCAGGGTTCAGAATCCGTCCGGCGTCAGTTTCTGCACCCGCTCGCTACGCTCGCGGGTTTGAAACATGCCGCCTCCCGGATTTGAACCGGGGACAGCTCGATCTTCAGTCGAGTGCTCTCCCAGTCTGAGCTAAGGCGGCTCACTCACACATCCGTCGATGGTATAAAAAAGGATTTCGAATCGAAGTTGCCGTTCGTGTGAGTATCACCCACGGTGAATTCTTCGGGCAGTAATTCCCGGTAGGAACACGTATCGAACAATAACGGGGAGAATACGGTCACGTTCATGACCCATTGATCGGCGTCTGTTGGATTTCGGGATATTCAAGACACCCTTTTCCGGGCTGGCGAGTAATATCGTGTTATGGAAGCACTTACCTCGAGTCAGGAGGATCAAGAACTCTCTGCTGACACCATCCTCGAGTTGCTTGCTAACCGTCGCCGCCGATACCTCCTCTACGCGCTGCGCGGACAAGACGGCCCGATCGAGCTATCGACGCTGGCCGAACAGGTCGCCGGCTGGGAACACGACGTCCCGCCGGACGAAGTCGCCAAAAACGAGTACAAGAGCGTCTACGTCTCCTCGGTGCAATGTCACGTTCCGAAACTGGCCGATGCGGGTGTCGTCGATCACAACGAGGACAACCACACCGTCGTCCTCTCGGAGAACTTC
The DNA here is from genome assembly GCF_052040125.1 of Natronorubrum marinum. Lineage (NCBI taxonomy): Archaea > Methanobacteriati > Methanobacteriota > Halobacteria > Halobacteriales > Natrialbaceae > Natronorubrum > Natronorubrum marinum. The sequence continues at coordinate 707,059 of NZ_JBPPFV010000003.1, read as the reverse complement.
ACCCAACTCGAGCCGTACCTCCGCGTCGTCGTCAAGGACGAACCGGAAAACTCGACGCTCCACGCGGCCCTCACACGGGAGTCCGGTGACGGCCTGCTGGGACAGATCCGAGAGAACGTCGCCCGACTCAAACACTAAGGCGTGGCATACGGCTGGACGGCGACGAGCAACGACAGTTCAACTCGGGGCACGGGGACCGCTTTTCTGACGCGAGACCAGAGGTTCGACACTGTTCGGGTCAGCAGCCACGACCGCCGTCGCGACCGGTATCTACGGCCGGGAGCGATTCCTGCGGATCGGAAGCGTCCACTGTGAGCGTATCCTCGAGTTACCGAACTCGAAGGGGGCGCTTCGCGTCAGTAATCCCCAGTTCTCGACCGTGGGTGGAAGGTAATGGAAAGCTATGGTGTGAGCGGGAGCGACAGTGGTGGACGGTCGCTCTCGACGAGCGTCACCGGCCACTCTCAAAATGTTCGTATGCACTGGAAACAACAGTGGACATGATTATCACGGACCCATTACTGACGTCGTAAAGCCGCGTAGCCCCGCAAAATGGCTCGAGATCCCCACGTGTGGGAACTACTCGGACGTGCAGCCTCGACGGCGCGGTCAGAGGGACCGCACGAGCTGTACCGACGAAGCCTTCCGGTGTACAGACGTCGACGGGATCGGCTCTGTCGACGGCTGCTGTCTCGAGCCGGGGGCATTCCTGCCGGACGGACGTATCTCCGAGCGCGACGGCGACTCGATCCCGAGTCGATCACGGACGCGGATCCATTCGTCCGACTATGGATCGATCCGGCCCGAATCGATCGACAGGTCCGAACGCCGTCGAAACGCTGGGGACGAGTCGACGGTGGGGACTGGGATCGGGACACGGTCCCGTTCGGAGAGACGGCTGCCTACAGAAGCGTCGAGGCACACGTCGATCGGGGCGTTCCCTGGCGAGAAACGGCCGAGTTCGAGCAATATTGCGATCGACTCGCGGCCGGCGAGCAGCCGAAAGGCTGTGCGACCGAGACCGAACTCGAGGCGCGATTCGAGGAACTCGACGCGATCTACGAGCGAATCACGACCGACGGCTACCGCTCGCAGCCGGAACTCTGGGCCGACCGGCCCGACTACCAGCGAGACGTCTTCTACAAGTGGGATCGGACGCTCGATCCGCGGCTCGACGAGATCACGGTGAGCATCGGCAGGGACGGAACGGTGTTACACGGCGACCGCGGCGATCACCGACTGGCCATCGCGAAACTGCTGGACCTCGAGGAGATTCCCGTACTGGTCCGTCGCCGACACGCACGCTGGCAGTCGATCCGCGACGAACTCTCGACTGAAACGCGACAGTCGGCGCTGACTGCTCGGGCGCGGTCGAACCTCGAGCATCCTGACGTGTGCGAGTTGCACGGATTCGATCCCGATCCGGTTATCAGCGATTACTGAGGTGAATCGAGCGGTATGGGCCGCGTGGTCGCCGTTCAGTCGCGCCTAACTAACCCCCTTCGTCGCGTCGTAACGGGTACGAAGCATGCTCGAGAATCGAGACGACGACGCGTTCAGGCCGGCCCCCGCTGACGCGGAGTGGGATCCGCAGTCGATGTCCGGCGTCGTCGGCGTTCGAATCGCGACGACGGACGACGATCGGCCGTCGTCGACGGAGTGGATCTGGTCCTCGCGGTGGCTGGACCTCGTCGCGAAGCGCTAGCGGTTGGGTGGCAGTCGCGACGACGACGTAGCTCGAGCCTCGCTCGGGCCCGCCAGACGTCTCGATTTCGACGAGCGGTCGTTTTCGTGGGTCAGTTTCGCGAGCACCGAGTCCACTCAGCCGTCGGCCTCGGCCAGATCGCGGAGGTCAGGATGGTCGGGTATTGTCCCCGATCGGGCGCAGCCGTCTCGATAGATCATCCAGTCCCGGTGGCGAACGAGAACGCCCACAGGAATCGACTCGAGGCCCAGCAGTTTCGCGATGGCCAATCGGTGTCGGCCGTTGACGAACAGGAGGTCGCCGTCGCGGCCGACGTCGACGAGCACTTCTTCGGTGACGCCGAGCAGGGAGCCGTAGCCGAGGTCTCGCTGGGAGCGGTAGCCGTCGCGTTCGATCCGCTCGTAGAGCGCATCGATCGCCCCACACCGATCCAAGATGTCCTCGCGTGAGGTCAGACTCCGCCAGGACGGTTCGCCGGCGTCGGCCAGTTCGAGACAGCGCTCGACGAACGGGGTCTCGGTCCAGTCGAGGCCGTCCTCGAAATGCGCGCGCATCGACTCGAAGAAGACGCTCTCGGCGAACCGATCGGCCCGGTACAGGTCGTATCGTTCCCGATAGTCGTCGTCGACGATCGCCGCGTCGTCGGTCCGATCCCAGTCGCCGTCGCGGACGGTGCCGAGCTGTGCCGCTTTCTCGTGATAGGGCGGATAGGGGCGGCCGGTAAACGATCGAACGTCGGCCGGATCGGCCGTCAGCGTCGCGAACGGATCCGGCGGGTGATCGAACGGACCGAAGTCGTCGTCGACCGTTCGGCGAATGTACGCGTTCTTGACCGGCGAGGGGACCTCGAGCGGCAGATCGGCGTAGACGCGCTCTATGGTCCGAACCGGCAGCGACGACCGATCGGGCAGTGACATACGGCGGGAAACGCTCCGGCGGCGCAAAAGGTGGCAGAATCGTTCACGGTCCATAGCCGAATACTACCATCGGGCGTGAACACTCTCTACACGGATAACGTTCCCATAACAATACCGTCTCGAGCAGTAATCCGAATCGAATTCATGTCTACTGAGGATCTCACGCGTCGCGAGAAGCTCCGGGGGTTGTCCCTCGTTGCGACCTATCGCCCGGCACTCACGGTCTTCCTCATCCTCTTCAGCGGGATCGTCGCCGTACTCGAGGGTGTCGGGGTGAGCTTCATCGTCCCGATCATCGAGATGGCGCAGGGATCGGGCGAGGCCGCAGCGGACGACGGACTCGTCGGCGTCTTTCTGACCGCCTTCGAGTTCGTGGGGATCCCCTTTACGCTGGGGTATATCGTCCTGACCGTCAGCGCGGTCATCACCGTCCGGTATCTCGCGTCGTTCGCCGTCGGCTGGATGCGCGTCTGGCTCCGGACCCACTACGTTCGCGACCTCCAGTCTCAGGCTTTCCGGAGCGCGCTCGACGCTCGCGTCGCCTACTTCGACAAGGAGGGATCCGACGACGTCCTCAACGCAATCGTCACGCAGGCGGAGTACGCCGGGAAGGTGATCCGGGACTTCGTTCGCTTCTTCGAACAGGTGCTCCTGATCGGGATGTACCTCGCCATCGCCTTCTACATCTCGCCGCTCATGACCGTCGTCGCCGGGGTCGCCATCGTCAGCCTGACCTTCCTGGTTCGACACGTGCTCGAGGGCGGCTACGACGTCGGCGATCAGGTGGCCGACGCGAACGAGGGGATCCAACAGAGCGTCCAGACGGGAACCCAGGGGATTCGGGACGTGAAACTCATCGGAAAGCACGACGAGATCTACGACACGTTCTCCACCCACCTCGAGCGCTTCACGAACTCGTCGATCAAACTCGGCCGCAACGAGGCCGCGATCGGCTGTGCGTACAACCTCGGGATCGCGGTCATGGTCTTCGGCCTGATCTACGTCTCCATCACGTTCGCGGATATGTCCCTGGGCGCGCTGGCCGCGTTCCTGTTCATCATGTTCCAGCTCGGCCCGCGCGTCAGCAACGCGAACGAGTACTTCTACAAGGTCGAGGGACGCCTCCCGCACCTCGTCCGAACGCAGCAGTTCATCGAGGAACTCGAGGCGAACCGGGATCACGAGGGCGGCGACCGTCCGGTTCCGGAGCCGCCGACGCCGCTGGCGTTCGAAGACGTCTCGTTCTCCTACGAACCCGACGAGCCGGTGTTGGACGACCTCTCCTTCCGCGTCGACGACGGCGAGTTCGTCGCGTTCGTCGGCCAGTCCGGCGAGGGGAAATCGACCATCGCCGCGCTGGTCGCCCGCCTCTACGAGCCCGACAGCGGCGAGATCACCGCCAACGGGGAGCCGATCGACGAGTTCGACACCGACGAGTGGCGCTCGCGACTCGCGTTCGTTCGCCAAGATCCGTACATCTTCAACACGACGCTCCTCGAGAACGTCACCGCCGGGAACGGCGAGGCCACCCAAGCGGAGATCGAAGAGGCCTGCGAGATCGCCCAGGTCACCGAGTTCCTCGACGAACTGCCCGCGGGCTACGACACCGAACTCGGCGACGACGGGGTTCGCCTCTCCGGCGGCCAGCGCCAGCGCATCGCCCTCGCACGGGCCCTGCTCGAGGACGCCGACATCCTCGTGTTGGACGAGGCGACGAGCGACCTCGACGCGAACATCGAACGCCGCGTCCAGGACGGCATTGAATCGATGTCCCGGGAGTACACGATCCTCGCTATCGCCCACCGCCTCTCGACGGTTCGGGACGCGGACCGGATCTACACGCTCGAGGACGGCACCATCGCCGAGCGCGGCGAACACGGGCAGTTGCTCGAACTGGACGGTGCGTACGCGGAACTGTACTCGGCGCAGTGAAGCGGGGTTCGAAGCTCCGATGTTCGAACGGAAGGTGGCGCTCGGTCCGCGTCGGGTCGACGCGACGGTGCGACGGTACCGCGTCGCCCCCTTCGATCGAAGAGCGCCTCACGCTGCCGGAAGCGTGAACGTGAACGTCGTCCACTCGCCGGGTTCGGAGTCGACCCGGATCTCCCCGTCGTGGCGTTCAACGATTCGTTGACAAAGCGCGAGGCCGAGACCCGTACCCGAGTGCTGTTCGCGGCTGTGAAGCCGCTGGAAGACGTCGAAAATTCGCTCTCGGTTCTCCGGGTCGATCCCGATTCCCTCGTCGCGGACCGAGACGTCACAGACCGATCCGTTCCGCTCGGCGGAAACGCACACCTGCGGCGGCGCGTCGCCGCTGTACTCGATCGCGTTGCTTATCAGGTTCTGGAAGACCTGCTGGAGTTGGCTCCGATCCCCGCGGACCCGCGGAAGCGATTCCGTCGTGATCTCGGCGTCGGTCTCTTCGATCTGTATGGCGAGGTTCTCGAGCGTGCTTTCGAGGACGTCGTCCAGATCGATCGGTTCGAACGAGTCGCCTTGCGTTTCGACCCGCGAGTACTGTAACAGCCCCTCGATCATCTCGCGCATCCGTTCGGCCCCGTCGACGGCGAACTCGATGAACTCCGCTGCGTCTTCGTCGAGGGCGTCGGCGTAGCGGTTCTCGAGAAGCTGCAGGTAACTGGTGACCATCCGAAGCGGCTCCTGGAGGTCGTGTGAGGCGGCGTACGCGAACTGTTCGAGGCGTTCGTTGGACGCCTCGAGTTTGTGCTCGTACTCGCGGCGGTCGGTGATATCTCGACCGATTCCCGCGAGAACCACGTTCCCGTCTGGATCCTCGAGCGTCGACGCGACGAATTCGTACGGCATGTTCGTGTGGTCCTCCGTGCGGACTTCCACGTCTACTTGCGTACTCCCGGTGTCGAAGCCCTCTTTGATGGCGGTCGCGATCTTTTCGCGATCGTCCTCAGCGAAGAATTCCAGGACGTGCATCGACCCGATCTCCTCGTCGGAGAACCCCGTTACGTCGCTAATGCTCTCGTTCCACCGTTGAAGGTCGCCGTTCTCGTCGAGAAGGTAAAAGAGGTCGTCGACGGCGTTCAGAATATCGTCCGTGTACTCGTTGTACCGTTTGAGGCGGCGTTCGCGCTCCTGAAGCGCCCGCTCGCGCTCCCTGCGTTCGGTGATGTCGCGAACGACACCGATCTCTTCCCGTTCGTCGCCGGTCCGTACCGTCGCGAAAGTCCCTTCGGCGGGGACGCGATCCCCCGTTGCCGTGTGGATGTCCGCTTCCATGGCCGGTGTACCCGCTCGGGTGTCGCGCGTTTCCATTCGCTCCTGCGATTTCCCGATCGTGGCTTCGTCGACGACCAGCGACGCGTGTGCACCGACGAGTTCCTCGCGGTCGTAACCGGTCAGTTCCGCGTACGCGTCGTTAACCATCGTGAAGTAGCCGTCCTCGTCTTTGACGTAGATGCCGTCGTTGATCGTCTCGACGATCGTTTCGTACTTCGCCAGTTCCCGTTCGCGCGCTACCCGTTCGGTCACGTCGCGGAAGTAGATCGAGAGCCCCGACTCGGACGGATAGACGTTGAACTCGAACCAGGCGTCGAGATCCTCACCGTACACGTCGAAACTGACCGGCTCCTGTGTCTCCATCGCCGTCCGGAACTCTCTCCAGTAGACGCCGGCCGTCGCATCGGGAAACACCGCCGACAGTTCGCAACCGAGCAACTCCTCCTTGGATTGGTGGAGGATCTCGGCGGCCTGGTCGTTGAGGTGGGTGAACCGCCACTCGTCGTCGAGCGCGTAAAACGCGTCGGAGATCCGATCCAAAACCTCGCTCAACTCGGTCTCGAGTTCCGTCTTTCGCTGCTCGAGTTGCTGCTCGCGCTCTTTGAGTTCGGTGATATCCTTCCCGGCCGTGACGACGCGAGCGATCGAACCGTCGGAGCCGAAAAGCGGCGCGGCGTTCAAACGGAACCGCACCCGATTCCCGTTCGGCGGGTCGATCGTGAGCTCCTCGTCGAACACCGGTTCCCCGGTCGCTAGGACCCGGGCGGACGGCGTTTCCTCCGAGGTGATCGGCTCACCGGCCTCGTCATAGAGTTGCCACTCCTCGGTATCGTCGGGTTCGTCGATGAATTCCCGCTCGGAGAGACCGAGGGCGTCTTGTGCCCGCTGGTTCGCCATCACCGTCTCGCCATCGGCGTTTTGCACCGCGATAGCGACCGGTGCGATCTGCAACAGCTGTTCGGTCTGGCTGTACTGGCGGCGAAGCTGCTGTTCGCGTTCTCGCTGTTCGGTAACGTCGTCGACGGACACGACGACCTCGGTACCGTCCCTCGCTCCGTCCTCGAGCGGAACGGCATTGAGCGAGAGCCACCGACGACCGATATCCGGCAGGTCGATCTGACACCGATAGTCGTAGACCGGATCCCCGGTGGCGAGAGCCCGTGCCCACGGCCGTTCGTCGACCGGAACCGGCTCGCCCTCGGCGTCGTATACCGCCCACGAATCGACGTCGTAGGAGGACAGTGCCGATTCTTCGATCCCGAGCCGGTCGAGCATCCGCCGGTTCGCGCGGACGAACTCGCCGTCGGCGCTCAGCACGCAGATACTGACCGGAACGGTCTCGAGGATCTGCTCGATGAGATCGCGTTCCCGCCGTAGCTGCTGTTCGTACTCGTGGCGTTCGGTCATGTTTCGAGTGACCTTCGTAAAGCCCCGGAGCGTGTCGTCGTCGTCGCGGATCGCGGTGATGGTGACGTTCGCCCAGAACCGAGTCCCGTCCTTGCGGACGCGCCACCCTTCGTCCTCGACGCGGCCCGCGTTCGCCGCCGCGTCGAGGTTCCGTTCGGGCACCTGCTCGGCGGCATCGGCGTCGGTGTAGAAGGTCGAAACGTGTTCGCCGACGATCTCGCCCCGCCGATACCCCTTGATCCGTTCTGCGCCTTCGTTCCAACTGATAACGGTACCGTCGGAATCGAGCATGAAAATTGCGTAGTCCTTGACGACGTCCACGAAGGACGCGAACTCCTCCCGCTCAGGCCGTCCGGGGAGTCGACCGGACTCGGACAGCCACCAGACACGTACCCCATCGGCGACCTCTCTGGTCTGCAGGACGCCGCGGTCGACGAGTTCTCGCAAGTTGCGTCGGACAGTCTGCCGCGGACAGTCGAGGGTCTCGGCGACGTCATCAGTCGTGATCGGCGCCGACGGCTGTTCGAGTTGCGTAAAAACACCCCGAACCTCCTCTCGAGTCGCGTCTGGAGCTGAACCGGGGGATCCCATAGACGCATATATCGCCTCTCCCCCATAAACGGTTACCGTTCAACACGATCCCGACTGAGTAGCCTCGTATCCGGATGCACGCACCGACCGGTTCGGACACGAGCGAGTGTCCGACACAGTCGACGGGGCAGTGGGCTCGGGCGGGTTCGAACAACGCGAAGACGGTCCTGCTCGCCTCGCTTCGCTCGGCTGTGCAGGCTGCGACTTCTCTCGTTCGAACCCGCCACTCGCATCACAGTGCCGGCGCTCACGAATTTGTTCGCGCCAGCAATAGTGGGCTCGGGCGGGTTCGAACCACCGACCTCGGCCTTGTAAAGGCCGCGTCATAACCAGCTAGACCACGAGCCCGTATGCCGACCAAATCCCCCCGTCCGAATAACCTTTACTTTCTCGCGCCGCAGGAGGGGTATGGTCCTCGAGCGGGTCTGGAAGTCGCTTCTCCTCCTCGTCGCCGTCTCCTTGGTCGGCCTACTCGTCCTCCAACTGGGACTGATCACCCCGCCCTGGGCCGAGGAGCAAGCCGAGGTCCGCGTCCTCGAGGCCGACACCGGCAACGAACTCGCTGTCGTCGACGCGGCGGTCGCGGACACCCGCGCCGAGCGCTACACCGGGCTGAGCGATCACGACTCGCTCGCCGACGGCGAGGGCATGCTGTTCGTCCACTCGAGCGAGGGCGAGCGAACCTACGTGATGCGCGAGATGGCGTTCGACATCGACATCATCTTCGTCGACGCCGACCGCGAGATCACGTCCATCGAGGCGGCCCGCGCACCCGAGGCCGACGAGGACGGCGAGGACCTCGAGTACACCGGACGAGCCCAGTACGTTCTCGAGGTGCCGCGAGGCTACGCCGACGAGATGGGAATCGAACCGGGCGACGAGATCGAAATCGAGTACCGATGAGCCCCACACGAGAGCGACCGGAGCGCGCTCGGCGGCCGAGATGTTTCGGTTCGTAGCAACCCTTATTGGCAACGGTCCCCGAACCGAACGCAATGGAGGACGTCGACTGGGACGATGACGATCCCTTCGAGGAGCAGCGCGAACAGGTCGAGAGTCCGATGCGTCGCTTGCTCTTCGAGTACGGTCGTCCCTACTGGTTCTCGGCCACCGTCGGGCTGATCTCGAGCGTGCTCGCACGGGCGCTGGATCTGCTGCCCGCACTGTTGCTCGCCGTCGCGATCGACGCGATCTTCGGCGAAGCGGCCTTCGCGGAGCAGGTCCCGCTAGTAATCCTGCCCGAAGCGTGGCTGCCGGCGACGCGCGACGGCCAGTTCTGGTTCGTCGCCGCCGCCATCGCGGGCTCGTTCGCCCTCGGTGCGATCTTCCACTGGCTGCGCAACTGGGGCTTTAACGCCTTCTCGCAGGACATTCAACACGACGTCCGGACCGCGACCTACGACAAGATGCAGCGCCTGGACATGGAGTTTTTCGCCTCGAAGCAGACCGGCGAGATGATGTCCGTCCTGAGCAACGACGTCAACCAACTCGAGCGCTTCCTCAACGAGGGGATGAACTCGGCAACGCGGCTGATCGTGATGGTCGTCGGCATCTCCTTCCTCCTGTTCTGGCTCAACCCGCAACTCGCGCTGGTCTCGCTGGCACCCGTGCCCCTGATCGCGATCTTCACCTACATCTTCGTCAAGAAGATCCAGCCGAAGTACGCCGCCGTCCGCTCCTCGGTCGGGAAAGTGAACTCGCGACTCGAGAACAATCTCGGCGGGATCGGCGTCATCAAGTCCTCGAACACCGAGCCCTACGAGTCAGACCGCGTCGAGGACGTTTCCCGGAAGTACTACGACACGAACTGGGAGGCCATCTGGCTGCGCATTCGATTCTTCCCCGGCCTCCAACTCATTTCGGGGATCGGCTTCGTCCTCACGTTCGTCGTCGGGGGCTACTGGGTCTTCACCGGCACCGCGCCGGGACCGTTCACGGGGACGCTCCAGGAAGGTGTCTTCGTCGCCTTCATCCTCTTCACGCAGCAGCTGGTCTGGCCGATGGCCCAGTTCGGCCAGGTCATCAACATGTATCAGCGAGCGGAGGCCTCGAGCGAGCGCATCTTCGGCCTGATGGACGAGCAGGGGCGGATCGAACGCGACGAGGGGGCCGCGGATCTCGAGGTAACCGAGGGTCGCGTCAAGTACGAGAACGTCGAATTTGGGTATGAACAGAACGAGCGCATCATCGACGACGTCTCGTTCGATGTCGACGGCGGCGAGACGGTCGCGCTCGTCGGCCCGACGGGGGCCGGAAAGTCGACCGTTCTCAAACTCCTCCTTCGACTGTACGACGTCGACGACGGAGCCGTCCGGATCGACGGCCAGGACATCCGCGAGGTTTCGCTGCCGAGTTTGCGCCAATCGATGGGCTACGTCGGCCAGGAGTCGTTCCTCTTCTACGGCACCGTCGAGGAGAACATCACCTACGGCACCTTCGACGCCTCCCGCGAGGAGATCGTCGAGGCGGCGAAGTCCGCTGAGGCTCACGATTTCATTCTGAACCTGCCCGACGGCTACGACACGATGGTCGGCGAGCGCGGCGTCAAACTGTCGGGCGGCCAGCGCCAGCGCGTCGCCATCGCCCGCGCGGTGCTCAAGGATCCCGACATCCTCGTGCTGGACGAGGCGACCAGCGACGTCGACACCGAGACGGAGATGCTCATCCAGCGCTCGATCGACGACCTGACCGCGGAGCGAACAACCTTCGCCATCGCTCACCGCCTCTCGACGATCAAGGACGCCGACCAGATCCTGGTGCTCGAGGACGGGAGTATCGCCGAACGCGGCACGCACGACGAACTGTTAGCAAACGGCGGGCTCTACTCGCACCTCTGGGGCGTCCAGGCCGGCGAGATCGAGGAGTTGCCCCAGGAGTTCATCGAGCGCGCCCAGCGCCGAACCGCCCGCACGGAAGCCAGCACCGATGACGACGACTGATCGACGACGCCGTTATCATCGGTACCGCCACTCAAACCGCGTCGATAGTTAGCTGAGGATCGTCCGATCAAACCGGTAGTAGCCGATCGCGAGCGGAACCAGGATCCAGGCGGCGACGAACACCCAGGCGAACCAGGGCTCGAGGTAGAACGGAACCTCGCCGGCGAGTCGGTCCGCCGGCTGGACGGTCTCGACGCCGGGGATGTCGACGAGCGTCCCGGAGATCACCGCGAGCGGCTCCCAGATGCCGAGCCGTTCGACGAAGAGGTACCAGGTCGGGACGATGGCACCGGGGAGTTCGCGCTCGAGTAGCCAGTAGATCGCCATCGGAACGGCCCACCAGAGCCAGTCGGTAACGATGTAGATACCGAGCACGCCGGCGACCGCTTTCGCGCGGGTGCTGACGCTTGCGGAGACGCCGACGGCAAGGGAGACGTACACCAATCCGATGAGCACGGAGAACGCGAGGAGACTGACGTAGGTCACGACGTCGAAGCCGTCGTAGAGGATTACGATCACGATGCCACCGACGACGAAGCCGATTACCGTCGGAACGGCGACGACGGCGGCCCGGCCGAGCACTTTCCCGACGATCACGTCGAGACGGGTGTTCGGCAGGCCAAGCAGGAACCGAATGCTCCCGGACTCGCGTTCGCCGACGATCGCCTGATAGCCGACGACGAGCCCGATGATCGAGATCATCGTCACGACCACCGTAAAGAGGAAACTCAGCGCTTCGTCGAACCCGGGGGCCGGTCCCTGGCCGGAGGTGTGAATGAGGTGCGGAATCGACGAGATGCCGGCGACGAGAAGGATCATCAGCGCAGAGAGGATCCAGAGCATCATCGATCGGCTCGCGTCCGAGAAATCCTTGCGAGCGATCTGCACCCAGCTCATGCGTCGACCTCTTCGAGAGCCGATTCGGCTCGAGACGCTCGCGCGTCGCCGCGGGTCGCCCCGTCGCCGGTGGTGAACGCGGCGAACAGATCGTCGAGCGAGTGGTCCTCGGCGGTGATGTCGGCGATAACCCCGCCCGCGTCTTCGACCGTGTTGATGACGACGGCCTTCGACCGCGGGTTCGACACCGACGTCACGATGTCCGTGCCATCGACGCGGACGTCGAGGACGCCGTCGACCGGCTCGAGTCGTGACACGATCCCGTCGGGAACGGCGTCGACGGTCAGGATGAGCCGGGATTCGTCGTCGAACTGGTTTTTCAGCGCGTCGATCGAGTCCTCGGCGACGAGTCGGCCGCCGCTCATGATCCCGACGCGGTCGCAGATCGCCTCGACCTGCTCCATGATGTGACTCGAGAAGAACACCGTCGCCCCGCGGTCGAGTTCTTCCTGAATGATCGCACGCATCTCGCGGGCCCCGTTGGGGTCGATCCCGGAGGAGGGCTCGTCGAGGATGAGTAACTCGGGTTCGCCGACGAGAGCCATCGCGAGCGCAACGCGCTGTTTCATCCCCGTCGAGAAGCCGCCGGCCTTGCGGTCGGCGGCGTCAGAGAGTCCGACGCGTGCGAGGAGTTCGTCGGGGTCGTCCGCCGCTCCCTTGGTGTCGATGGCGAACTGGACGTGCTTTCGGGCGGTCAGACGGTCGTACATCCCGAAGTCCTCCGGGAGCACGCCGATCGACTGGCGTATCTCGAGCGACTCGTCTTCGATGTCGTAGCCGAGTACCGTTCCCGAGCCCGACGACGGCGGCGTGAAGCCGAGCAGCATGTTGATCGTCGTCGATTTCCCCGCGCCGTTCGGGCCGAGAAAGCCGTAAGCCTCGCCGTCTCGGACGTGAAGGTCGAGCGACTCGACGGCGACGACGTCACCGAACCGTCGGCCGAGTGCGCTGGTTTGGATAGCTGTCATTCGATCACTCCTAGTTTACCAAGCGGGAAACAGCATAACGGTACCGATTAGTTCGGTGTGAAATCAATGGTCGAGCCGATCCGTAGAATCAGACGACCGGGTTCGAGAGAACTCGGCGAACGCCTTCTCGAGCGGTTAGTTCGCTTCGGACGATGGACTCGCGGAGTTCAACTGGGCGATGACGAGCCGATCGATCATCTCCCGCGTTTCCACGAGTGCGGCGTCGTTGCCGAGAAAAATCTTCTTGCTCTGTGCGCCGGTGATGAGGTCGTCGAGAACCTTCGCGAGTCGGAGGGTATCGACGTCGGCGAAGACGCCCTGTTCGACGCCATCCCGCATGATCGAATCGAAGTGAGCGACGAGTTCGTCGGTCAGACGGTTGATCTGTTCCTGATGGTCGGGGTTGTGGTGGGACTGCCCCATGATTTCGTAGAGCGCGGTCGCGAACGTCCAGTAATCGAAGTCGTCGGACGGTTCGCCCAACAAATGACGATCGATCTCGTCGTTCAGTTTCGCCAGCGGATCGTCGCCCGCCGAACTGTCCAGTTCCTCGGAGAAGTGGTCGACGAGGTACGAGAGCGTCTCGGTCACCAACTCGTCTTTCCCGTCGAAGTAGTGGTGGATGAGCTGGCGACTCTTCGGAAATTCGGCGTCGATATCTCGAACGCGGAGGTTGACGTATCCGTTTTTAGAGAGCGCAACGAGGGTCGCCTCGATGAGTTCCTCGTACGTATCGGGCGGAATCGACGGAGAGTTTGTCGCGGTCATGTCGGGCGAGCGTGACCTGGGTCTAGACGCTGAACCAACTTGAACTGATCACCTTACACACGTGTCTTCGACGACGAACCTGCCCCAACCGGGGGCTTAGAACGATTCCTGGCCTTCCTGGTCGTCCTGATCCGGTGCGCCCTCGTCCTGGCGGTCCTCGCCCGTTGCGGGGGGCGTGCGGTCGCTGTAGTTCTTCCGACCGATGGCCTCGTCGCCGACCATGTTCATGATCGCCTGCTCGACCTCGCCGTAGTCCCGGTACTCGTCCTCGTTCAGCGGGCCGATGACGTCCTCGAGCGTCGACGTCTCGCCTTCCATTTCGATCTCCTCGTTGCCGTACTCCTCGAGCAGTTCGTCCTCGCTCATCGGGTAGTCCGCGGACTCGAGTTCGTCGCCGAGCTTGCCGAGTTCGACGCCGAGCTGTCGGTTGTCGTCGGTCATACGAGAACTGTTGGCGAGGCGTCGGAAACCGGTTGGCCCTGCGTTCGCCACTCGCGAGGGCCGGCGGGAGCCAGAGGCTCGTCGGAACCAAACCACCGCCGGCGCGACGACGAGCGCACCGAGCCCGGCGGCCGGACCGACCGACTGCAGCCCGCCACCGACGACGATAACACCGACGAGGAAAGCGAGCGCGATCGTCGCCGACTCCGCGTGGTAGGCGGGCCGTGCCGGCGAGAGCCGACCGGAGCGAGGACGGGCGAGCGACCAGACCGCCAGACCGCCGGCCGCGAGCGCGGCGTACGCCACCGATCGACCCGCGCCGCCGCTGACGGCCATCGCGACGAGCGCGAGGCCCAGCGCAACCCCGAAGGCGGTCGTCGTGCGATCGACTGGCGACCGCTCGAGCAGCCACCAGACCGCGGCGAGATAGCCGACTCCGACGGCGATGCCGGCGACGATATCGCCGGGGTAGTGGACGGCGAGGATGACCCGCGAGAGACTCACCGCGAGTGCGAGGACGGCAGCGACCGCGAGTCGGCTGCGACGCCTACCGATCGGGATCGCCAGCGCCAGCGCTCCGTAGGCGACGGTAGCTCCGACCGCGTGGCCGCTTGGAAAGCCGTAGCCGCCGAGGGTCACCGTCGAGACGTACGTCGACTCGAGCGCCGTCGGCAGCGTGCTGGGCGTCGCCGCGACGAGTTCCGGCCGAGGTAACGCGAAGAGATACTTCAGCGCGGTCATCGCGGCCAGCCCGCCGACGACGACGCCCACGAGCCAGACGGCGGGCGCGCGATTGGCGTTCGCCGGGATCGAGTCTGCCTCCGAACCCGCATCGGATCGCTCGAGTCCAGCGACCGTTCCTCGCCACGTCAACAGCCACGACGCCACGATCGCGATCGAAATGAGGGTCGCGACGTCGCCGAGGCGGGTCACGAGTGCAGCGAGCAGGAGCAGCCATTCCGGAACGGAGCCGTGGAGGGCCTCGAGAACGTCGCCGCCGCGATACATGGCGTCGAATTCCACGCACCGCCGGATACCGTCGGGACCGGCAGGGGCAAGAGCACTAAATGGGGGCAAAACGGGTCGCGGCCACCGGGGGTTTCTTGGCCGCTCCGTGGGAGTACTCCCCCATGGATTTACGCGACGCGACGTGGACGGACGTTCGCGACTGCGAGACCGATCTCGCGGTCGTCCCCGTCGGGAGTACGGAACAACACGGTCCCCACGCGCCGCTCGGGACGGACGTCATCGCCGCTGAGGCGGTCGCCGACGCCGGGATAGCGCGCGTCGACCGCGAAGTCGTGCGCGCGCCGGCGATTCCGGTCGGCGTCGCCGAAGAGCACCGCCAGTTCCCCGGGACGATGTGGGTCTCCGACGAGACGTTCCGGAACTACGTCCGAGAGGCCGTCGAGAGCCTCGCCCACCACGGCTTCGACCGGGTGGTCATCGTCAACGGCCACGGGGGCAACGTCGACGCGCTGCGGGAGGTCGGCGGCCGGCTCACCCGCGACGGCGACGCCTACGCCGTCCCGTTCACCTGGTTCGAAGCCGTCGGCGAACACTCGGCCGAAATGGGCCACGGCGGCCCGCTCGAGACCGCCCTGCTTCGCCACTGCGAGCCCGACCTGATTCGCGAGGATCGGATGGACGAAGCACAGGCCGGACGAGCCGACGGCTGGGGCGAGTGGGTGAGTTACACGAATCTGGCCTACGATTCAGCGGAGTTCAGCGAAAACGGCGTCGTCGGGGACCCCGCCGCGGGCGACGAACGGCGCGGCGAGGAACTGCTCGAGCTAGCGGGCGACGCGCTGGCGAGGCTGCTCGAGGCCGTCGCGGAGCGAGACGTCTCCCGACCTGAGCGTCGATAACGGACTCGAGCGCGCCGATAGTCGACGATCGTACCCGACTCGGGATTACTCCTCGTCTTCTTCCTCGTCGTCGTCTTCGTCGGCGTCCGCCTCCTCCGCCTCCTCGTCGTCCGCGTCGTCCGCGTCGTCCTCGGCCGGACCGGCGTCCTCGAGCGTGCCGCGGAGGGCCGGGATCGTCGAGGTGAGTTCACCGACCTGTTCGCCGGCGTCGGAGATGTCCTCGATGGCCGCCTCGAGATCGCCGATCTCCTCCTCGAGGTCGTCGGCGTCCTCGAAGGCGTCAGCTCGCTGGCCCATCGTGAACCACTTCTTGGCGTCGCGGAGGTGGTCTTCGGCGTCGCCGGCGTTCAGCGCCGAATTCAGTCCGTTGAGCACGCCCAGCACGTTGTCCGCGTCGGTCTCCCAGACGTCGTCGGCGCTCGGAAGCGCATCCCAGGCCTCCTCGAGCGATGCTTCGACGTCTTCGCGCATCTCGTTGGCGGCTTCGCCGAACAGTTCCTCGTCGTCGCCGAATGTCGCTTGGCTCATGTCATTCCCTTCACGGTGACTGGGGTTAAAAGGTCGCCCGAAAGTGAAAGTGAAAAGCGACTCGAGCGGGCCGATATCGACCGAACGGCAGCGGAATTTCGAAAGGGAGGTCGGTCGGCCTCGAGGACGGAACGAGCGGTGGCGTGGGCTGACTTCGAACCGATCGGTACAGGTTGAACAGTTACCGGGGGCAGAATTGCATTTCTATGGATCTTGTCAGGATGAGGGTGTTGAATACAGAGAGTCTCTTCAGCAGACCCGGATGCTGCTTTGCCTGATGAATCTCGAGGCCCTATGTTCGCAGGTAGTTGGCGGAATCCTGTAGAGGATTTTAGTAAATAGAACGAGATTCATAGATATGGCCACACTCCAATCGAACGGCAGTATTTACTGGGATACCCGATGGTAGACATCGCGCTCTCGGTGGGACAACTCGTCTTAGCGCTGTTTCTCGTGGTATTGAACGGCTTTTTTGTCGCTGCAGAATTCGCCTTCGTTCGAATTCGGGGGACATCCGTTGACCAGCTCGTCGAGGAGGGGCGGCCCGGCTCGGGGACGCTCCAAGAAGTGATGACGAATCTCGACAACTACCTCGCCACGACGCAACTCGGCATCACCATCGCCTCACTCGGATTGGGATGGGTTGGCGAACCCGCAGTGGCAGCACTCATCGAGCCCATACTGGAATCGGTTCTCCCGGCGAATCTCATCCATCTCGTCGCGTTTGCAATCGGCTTTAGTATCATCACGTTTCTCCACGTCGTTTTCGGTGAACTCGCGCCGAAGACGATCGCAATTGCCAAGACCGAGCGACTCTCGCTGTTCCTCGCCCCGCCCATGAAGGCCTTTTATTACATACTCTATCCGGGAATTGTCGTCTTCAACGGGGCGGCCAACGCGTTCACGCGGTCGCTCGGTGTGCCACCCGCTTCCGAAACGGATGAGACACTCGGTGAGCGGGAGCTCCTTCGGGTACTAACACGATCCGGCGAGGGCGGGGACATTGACGTGACAGAAGTGACGATGATCGAGCGCGTCTTCGATCTTGACGACACCGTGGTGCGGGAGGTCATGGTCCCACGACCGGACGTGGTGAGCGTTCCGGCGGATGCCACACTATCCGAACTTCACTCGATCGTCTTAGAGGCCGAACACACGCGCTATCCGGTTCTTGATGCCAACGACGGTGACCAAGTGGTCGGATTCGTAGATGTCAAGGACGTGCTGCGAGCAGAGGTGGACGATGGGGATGCCGAGATAGTCGGTGACATCGCCCGCGAGATTATCATCGTTCCGGAGACGATGACAATTAGCGATCTCCTGATACAGTTCAGGGAGGATCGGCAGCAGCTGGCCGCAGTCATCGACGAGTGGGGAGCGTTCGAGGGGATTGCAACGGTTGAAGACGTCGTTGAGGCCCTCGTCGGTGACCTTCGGGACGGGTTTGATCTCGATGAGCGCGAACCCTCGATACGCCAGCGTGACGATGAGGGGTACGACATTGACGGAGGAGTCCAATTGTCGAACGTTAACGATACTCTGGCTGGGGACTTCGAAAGCGAGGAGGTCGAAACGATCGGTGGACTGGTGCTCGGGCAACTCAACCGCGCGCCAGAACCTGGCGACCGCGTCGAGGTCGACGGTCACGTCGTTGAGATAACGAGCGTCGAGGGGGCCCGAATTTCGACGGTATGGGTCCACGAAAGAGATGTCGATGATCCAGCGGTAGACTGAGTGGGGTATGAACTTGATCGTTTAGGTCTGTTCAGCCTCACGCCACCGTTTAATTGGTGTTTCGTTCTCTACTGGTCTGATCCGTAGTTGTTCATCGAATGGATCGACAATTGATGAGTCTTGGGTTTCAGCGGAGGAAGCAGATCTGCGGTATAATCAGATGGAAGGCACTGTAAGATACGCGCCCTGTATTCAGCAAGGTTTCGTGAACAGCACTTTGTCTGATAGAGCCCGCAGTGCTCAAGAAGTCTACAGAGTGTTCGGAAGCCCTTACACTACCGACCCCGAACTGACGCCACGCGCATCAGGGGATAGCCGTCTTCCATCGCCATCCGCGTGACGACCTCACAGCCCTCGTAGTCGACGACGATCTCGACCTCGAGGAATCGTCCGGTCAGTTCGGTGTAGTCGGCCGCCGAATCGGCGAGTTCGGCCTCGAGTTCGTCGATCATCACGTCGACGGTCACATCGGCACAGTGGGGCTGGTTTTCGATCGAGTCCTCCATCGCCCGCTCGAGACTCGCAGCGCTATCCGGCGAAACCGGCGTGCCGGCGAACTGGTGGTAGAGCGTCCCGAACTTGATGCCGGCCTCGAAGCAGGCGGCCTCGGCGACTGTGGGGTCCGTATCGCTGGTCATGTGGGAGTGCTCGAGTGCGGTCGGCAAGGGGATTGCGATGCGAGCGGCGTGTCGCGTTGTTCCGCGGGACTGAGGGGTGCGACACGTAACCGAACCGACTCGGAATCGCATGGTTCTTATCGCCGCTTTCCCTCCCACCGAACGAATGGCACAGTCGGTCCTGCTGACCGGGGCTGCGGGGCGCGTCGGAGAGGCCATCCTCGAGGGCCTCGCGGACGACCACGAGTGGCGCTTGCTCGATCGCGATCCGCCAACGGAGGACTATCCGGGCGAGTTCGTCGTCGCGGATATCACCGAGGACGAGGCCGTCCGCGAGGCGATGGAAGACATCGACGTCGTCATCCATCTCGCGGGCGACCCCCGTAAGACCGCACCGTGGGACAGCGTCCTGACGAACAACATCGACGGGACCCAAACCGTCTTCGAGGCCGCCGTCGACGCGGGTGTCGAGAAGGTCGCGTTCGCCTCCTCCAACCACGCCGTCGGCCACTACGAGACCGAGGAGCGAACGCCCGACATGTACCGTGCAGACGACGACTACCTGCTCGACGGGACGGAACTCCCCCGCCCGGGCAACCTCTACGGCGTCTCGAAGGTCGCCGGCGAGTCCCTCGGGCGCTACTACCACGACGAGTACGGGCTCTCGGTCGTCAACGTCCGCATCGGAAACCTCACCCGGGGCCACCCGCCGATCGACTACGAGCGCGGACAGGCGATGTGGCTTTCCTACCGCGACTGTGCACACTTATTCGATCGCTGTATTCGGGCCGACTACGAGTACGAAATCGTCTACGGCATCTCCGACAACAACCGCAAGTACTACTCCCTTGAGCGCGCGAAGGAGGCGCTGGGCTACGCGCCACAGGACAACTCCGCGGATCACGACTGATGCCGGCCGTTTCGTTCTTCGCCGAGCACGACTGAGGCGGGCTGTTTCGTTCTCCGGCGTCGCAACCGGAAGCCGGCAATCCGACCTCGAGCCGCGACGTTTTAACGCTCGGCGGTCGCAGCAACTCCTATGGAGTACACGACGCTCGGGTCGACCGGCATGTCGGTCAGTCGCATCGGGCTCGGCTGCATGAGCTTCGGCAGCGGCCGCGACTGGATGCTCGACCGCGAGGAGAGCACCGAACTCATCGAGCGCGCGATCGACCTCGGAATCAACTTCTTTGACACGGCGAACGTCTACTCGACGGGCGAATCCGAAGCAATCCTCGGCGACGCGCTCGCGGACTACGACCGCGATTCGCAGGTCGTCGCGACGAAGGTGTACGCGGAAATGGACCCCGACAACCCGAACTCCGGCGGGCTCTCCCGGAAGACCATCGAGCAGGAACTCGCGGCGAGCCTCGAGCGACTCGGGATGGACACCGTCGACCTCTACCAGACCCACCGCTGGGACTACGACACGCCGATCGACGAGACGCTCCGAGCGCTCGACGACGCCGTGCGACGGGGGCAGGCCCGATACGTCGGCACCTCCTCGATGTGGGCCCACCAGTTCGCCGAGGCCTTACAGACGAGCGACGACCTGGGACTCGAGCGATTCGCGACCATGCAGAACCACTACAACGCCTTCTATCGCGAGGAGGAACGCGAGATGTTACCCCTCTGTGAGAAGGAGGGAATCGGCGTTATTCCGTGGTCGCCGCTGGCCCGCGGCGTCGGCACCCGCCCGCTCGAGGCCCTCGAGTCGACGACGCGCGGGCAGACAGACGAGTACTTAGAGCAGATTCCCTACCTGCAGGGCGGCGGCGAGGAGATCAACGAGCGTATTCAGGAACTGGCCGCTGAGAAGGGCGTCACGATGGCACAGATTTCGCTGGCCTGGCTGCTCCACAAGGAGCGGGTCGACGCTCCCATCGTCGGGACGACCAGCGTCGAACACTTAGAGGAAGCCGTCGAGGCCATCGAACTGGATCTCTCGGCGTCGGACATGGCCTATCTCGAGGAGCCGTACGAACCGTTGCGGATCGCCGGCCACGAGTAACCAGTCCGAGACCGAAACCCTGCTTTTGCCGTCCCAGTCGAACCGCTCCTGAAAGGAGACGACGACGTAAACCAGCGCAAACGGGAGGGACACCTCGATCCGACGGGTCGATTCGCGTCGCGAACCGAGCGGCCACCGGCCGTCAGAACAGTCCCTCAACGTCGGTCTCTCGAGCTTCCTGTCGGTCGACGTGGTCCGTAAGGCGCTGATAAATGATTCCGCGGTGGTCGTCCTTGCGAACGAAATCGAACAGCAGCGTGATGAACCGACTGCTGTCGTCGCCGGCTTCGAGGTCCCGACGAGCGTACGCTCGGGCCCGCTCGATCGGCTCCTCGTCGTAGCCCAGTTCCGCCGCGAGGACCGGTGCGGCGACCGCGGTCGGTTCGAACCCGAGGTCCGCAAGCGTCGGCAGCGATCCCTCGTGTTCGAGCCGAATCGGTCGCCGACGCTCGAGCAGTTCGGGATCCGCCGCGAGGGCCTCGAGGAACGACCGCACGGGTTCGAGCGAAACGCCGCGGTAGTCGGCGGGCAGCCCCTCGAGATACTCGCAAGCGCTCTCGGTCAGCCCGACGGCGCCCTCCCAGTTGTGGTGCCGAGCGTGGTGGATCGCGGCCGTAAACTGGATCAAGCCGTGGAGCAGCCGCTCGTCCTCCGTGCCGGTCTCGAGGTCGAGCCAGTGCTCCTCCCAGGCGTCGTGGGCGGCGTGATAGAAGCCGGCGTTGTAGATGGCGGCGCCGGCCCGGAGCTGATCGCGCATAGTCGGCGTAGGCGCTCGAGACGGGTGAGACTGTCGGAGGATACTGAACACCGAAGACGGTGATCGCCGGATACGTACCGCCTCCGGCGGGGCGGGCAGACAACTGTGGAAAGGGAATACGCTGCCCACCGATGCTCAGTCGGCGGCAGCGTACGGGACGAGCAGCGAGTCCCGACCGGTTACTTCGCCGCCACCGGTCATGGCGGTACTCGATTCCAACGACGATTCCCTACATTATTATGCAGCCGCTTCGCCGTTTCGTGGTATGGGTTGTCAGCGCATAAGAGGGTATTAACGGGCTGCTACTATCGGCTGTAGTGACTAACGTGCGAACGTGAACGGGACGCGAAATCCGCAGATCGTGCGTTACTCGAAGCCGTCTTCCCACCGAAAGCGGCCATTACGCTGGACGACGGTCCCGTCGACCTCGAGTCGCGAGTCCTCGCTGACGTCGGTGATCATGTCGACGTGGACCGCGGAGTCGTTGCCGGACTCGCCGTCCGGAAGGTTCGCGTCGTAGGCCCGGCCGAGCGCGAGGTGAATCGTATCGCCCATCTTCTCGTCGAAGAGGATGTTGTCCGTGTAGCGGTCGATGCCGCGGTTCATGCCGATGCCGAGTTCGCCGAGTCGGCGGGCGCCCGCGTCGGTCTCGAGGATCTCGGCGATCACGTCCTCGCCCTGTTCGGCGTCGTAGTCGACGACCTCGCCGGAATCGAACTCGAGGCGGACGTTCCGGACCGATTCGCCGTGGAGCGTCATCGGAACGTCGAAGGTGACCTCGCCCTCGGTCGCGTACGGCGCGGTGAAGACCTCGCCGCTGGGGAGGTTGTGCGAGTCGTACGCGACCGATGCGGCGCTGTTGACTGCCGTTCGACCCTCAATCTGCATCGTGAGGTCGGTTCCGCTCGAGACGAGACGAACGTCGGAGCCGTCGTCGAGAATGTCCTTCATCCGGCCCATCTCTTCGGCTAATGCCTCCCAGTCCCGAAGGATCGCGTCGTACGCGAACTCTTGGTACTCCTCGTAGGCCATGTTCGCCTGCTGGGCGAGCGACCGGGTCGGGTGGACCGTCGACACCCAGCGAGTGTCCATCCGTGCCTCGCGGATCTCGTCTCTTGCGCTGCCGTAGGCCTGTCGAGTCTTCCCCGGAACGTCGGCCGTCGCACTCGTGTTGCGTCCGCCGCCGAGCGAGAGGTAGACGTCGGCGTTTTCCACCAGTGCGAGTTCGTGGGCCGGGTTCTCGTCGAACTCGCCGTCGTGGGCGCGGAGATACGCGCGCGTGACCTCGCCGGAGCTGTAGGTCGCGAGCAGGTTCGCCCCGCGTTCGCCGAGCGCCTCGGCGACCGCGACCGCGAGTTCGTGGGCGTCGGGTCCGACGGCGAGCACGACGTCGTCGCCCGCCTCGACGCGGGCACTCCAGTCGACCAGTACCTCGGCGTGTTCGCGTACGCGTTCGTCCATACCGACCTCTCTCGAGGCGGGTTACTAAACGTCCTCGTTCGACGCGAAAAGCGGATGCGCGGGAAGCGCCCCGTCGCTCAGGCGACCGTCGTCTCCTCGTCGGCCGTCGCCTCGCGCGAGCGGACGAACGAGACGACGGCGTAAACGATCGGGGTGTCGACGACGGCGATGGCGAGTTTTAGCAGGTACTGGCCGATCATCAGCGCCAGC
The DNA here is from genome assembly GCF_052040125.1 of Natronorubrum marinum. Lineage (NCBI taxonomy): Archaea > Methanobacteriati > Methanobacteriota > Halobacteria > Halobacteriales > Natrialbaceae > Natronorubrum > Natronorubrum marinum. The sequence goes on along the minus strand of NZ_JBPPFV010000003.1, from coordinate 683,988 downwards.
AGGTCGCCGACGCCGAGGACGGGACCGACGCCGAGGGCGGCCGGCGCGAGCGAGAAGGCGACGGCGACGAAGATGACGGTGTCGATGGCCTGACTGCTCGCCGTCGACGCGACGTTTCGCAGCCAGAGTTTCTCACGGCCGGTGTAGTCGCGGATCCGGTGGAAGACGATCACGTCCCAGTTCTGGCTGACGACGTACGCGAGCAGGCTTCCGAGGACGATGTTCGTCGACGCACCGAGCACGTCCGCGAACATCCCCGGGTCGATACTGGTCGCGGCCGCGGGAGCCGCGATGGTCGACCAGACGAGCACGAGGACGACGAAGTTCATTGCAAAAGCGACGTTGACGACGATCTGTGCCGCCCGTCGGCCGTACAGTTCCGCATAACAGTCGCTGGCCAGAAAGGTCAGCGCGTAGGCGAGCGCGGCACCGGGTAACACTAACTCCGCGCCCGTGACCGGAAGCGAGAACGGCAGCGAGAACGCGAGCACCTTCGAGGCCGTCAACTGCGCGGTCACGAGCGCCGTCACGAACAGCCCGATCAACGCCACCTGCGCGACCGTCGGGCCGGTGGGCGGCTGCGATGGCGAGTTCGACTCTGTCATGCCCGTCGCGTATCAGCGGAGCCACCTAAACGATTCGAGACGGGCTCGAGCCCGCCTCGAGCGGCTCGTTGCGACCGGTCCGATCGGTACTCGAAGCGAACGGTCGAGGCGAGGACGAGCGAACGTATCACCCGAGTACGAGTGAGATCGGGCGAACGTACACCCCTGAACGGGCATTTCTTACGGTCGTGAGGATTATATAGTCAGATTCAGCACCGTTATGAAACCGTCGCTCGGGAGCCGAAATTCGACGTGTGACACGGTTTACTCGAGCGTGTGTCTGTCTCTCGAGAGGACGAGTATAACACAACTGTTATACGTAACCCGGCACTCTCTTGGATTGCAATGGCGAAAGGAAACGTTGATTTCTTCAACGACACAGGCGGCTACGGTTTCATTTCGACGGACGACGCGGACGATGACGTTTTCTTCCACATGGAAGACGTTGGCGGTCCGGACCTCGAAGAAGGCACAGACATCGAATTCGACATCGAACAGGCCCCCAAGGGCCCCCGCGCCACCAACGTCACCCGCCTGTAAAACGGCTCTACACGTTCGGTAGCGGATTTCACAATTCAATACACATTCTTCGGTAGACTACACGGCAAGCGACCGCGATAGCGACAGGGGAGTCGCTTGAGTACGACGAACGTCGACGAGTTGCTCGCTCGCATATCATCGGTACCGATAGTCGAGTGACTCAGACCGATACCTAAGTGAGTCCCCACCCGCTCGTCAGCCGACGCGGAGGACGATCGTCAGCGAACGTGCCTCGTTCCGTCACGTTCACGCCCGCTGTCACGTACTTGGAGACGCAACGATCGTTTCACGATCCGTTCACGTTCCATTTCGATAGTAAGCGGTCGTTGACTGTCTCGCAGAGCTAACACTAGCCCACAGAGACGCGAGACACACAGATACGATACCTCGAGCGACGAATCACCAGCAAGCGGTGTACCGGCGAGCGTCACGTGTAGCCCGCTGTTACCGACAATGAAACAGACTCTCACTGTAATTATCTCAGTTAGACCGTACACACAGTCGAGAAACAGTTGATACGAGAACGATAACAAATAGTCGAACAGTTGGTGTGTCGGTGTGGTTGCAACATGGACGATCTGACCGGATTTCAACGCGATCTGCTGTACGTGATCGCCGGCGCCGATGAGCCGTCTGGCCAGGAAGTAAAAGACGAAGTCGAGAAGTATTACAACAGCGAGATCAATCACGGCCGGCTGTACCCCAATCTTGACACGCTCGTCAACAAAGCGCTCGTCGAGAAAGGGCAGCTCGATCGCCGAACGAACTACTACGCGATCAGCGACAGCGGCCTCGAGCAAATCGAAGACCGGAGAGAGTGGGAACAACAGTACATCGAGTAATCGAATTCGAGCCGATCGACTGAGCGGCGCGTGACAGTCGATGTCGTGCAGGCGCTTTACCGTCGCACGACGGCGGCCACTCGGGGCTTCAGCGGCGGCTCGAGCGATCCGATCTCCGCCGGGACGAGCACCAGCCGGCGGATTTGTGAGTGTCATCTTTGGGTCTCACGTTTCGGCCTCTCGCAGTTGATGAACTCTTCTCGAGACGTCCAGTCCAGCGGCCGCTTCGAATTGCTCCGCGAACAGTTGGTTTACCTCGAAGAGCGCATCCACGTGATCGACCACTACCTCGAAGACGATACACTGGTCCTCAAAGAAGAAACGAAGTAACCCGCCATCTGGTCCCGTTTTTAGACAATATCTGGCGCTTCGTCGTCCGTGGGTCCGGGGAGTTCCGTCTCGGTTTCGAGCTCCGATTCTCCAACACCGTCGAAATCAATCTCCAACAATCGGTTCACCGAAGGCAAATGGGAGTTCCCATTCCTTATCCACAACTGTGATATTGTCGTCATCTTGAAGTTGTTCGCCCAGTTCGATCAGGAACTCACCCGCGTCGCTCGCAGTAAGACGATACGAGTTCGTATGCCGTGATCAACGGCTTTTCGTTGGCTTCACCCGTCTTGTCGTCGGTGGTATCCGGTTCACCCTGCGATTCCATGGGAGTTATCTGTTTTAGGCCAGCCTAAGATTCGAAAGCACTTTAGTGTTTTAGGCCAGCCTAATTCACATGTCGAGGGACGACACACGGCAGAAGGCATCAACGCGGCGCGACTACATGAAGTACGGTGGGGCGGTCGTTGGCGGGGGACTGCTCGCCGGCTGTACCGGAGATGATGGGGGAGCACAATCCGACGAGAACGGGTCGGCCGGCGACTCCTATTCCGTTTCAATGTTTCCGGTAGGTGAGGTGGAGTTCGAGTCGGTTCCAGAATCCGTAACACCGTACAACATGGGCTGGGCAGACATGCTCGTCTCGCTCGGACAGGCGGACAAGCTCAAGACGAACCGGCTGACTGCGCCGACACTGTTCTACGACCGCTTCGATATCGACTGGGACGCCGACTACCCCGCGCTGTGGCAGGACGGCGGCTGGTCTAAGGAAGTGATGTACGAACTTGACCCGGACGTCTTCCTCATCGACCCGAACCTGATGAGTCAATGGAGCGATAACTGGTCCGAGGAGGACACCGCGGAACTTGGGCAGAACGTCGCCCCGTTCTTCGGCTGTCATAACCGCCGAATCCGCGGCGACTGGCAGAAGGAGCTGGGCTACCCGGAGCAGGCACCCTCGCTGATGGAGGCGTTCGACGCAGTCGGGACCGTCATGGACGAGCGAGAGCGCACGGAGGCGTGGCTCGACCTGCACGATGAACTGCTGTCCGAGGTTAAGTCCCGAATTCCCAACGACGAGCCACCCTCTATCGGGTTGATAAATAGCGGCTCGTCCCCGGAAAAAGGCGAATTCTACGTGCTGTATCTGGAGGATAACGGCTACGAGATGAAGCCGTATCGCGACCTCGAACTGGTTGACGCCGATGCGTTCGGGGGCGTCGAGACCGGCCAGTATGGCCTCACCGATTACGAAACGATGATCGAGGTCGACCCGGATCTGATCCTGGTTCACTGGGGAATCACGACTGGGTCGGTAACGTTCGGCGGCGACGGCGCATTCGACGGCGAGCAATTCCGCGAGCAGTTCATCGAGCCGATGGAGAACCACGAGGTTGGTAGTCAACTGACTGCAGTTCAGGAGGGTCGCGTGCTCCCCGGACCGACAGCCGAACAGGGGCCGCTCGTCAATGCCTTCCAGACGGAACTAACAGCACGACTGTTCTATCCGGAGGAATTCGGAGAACTCGATTTGGACGCACCGCTGAACGTGCCTGATGAGGAACAGCTGTTCGACCGCCAGCGAATTGCGAACATCATCACCGGAGACATTTGAATATGAGCGGCACCGTTTAGTTTAAAATACTTGACAATCACGTGGTTCGGATCTGCTCGTGAATAATCAGTTGAACACCAATTCACTGGAGAAATACCACAAGGAACGGCTCTACGACACCACGCTGATGAGTAGTGTTCTTTGATTTAAAATTTCCAAATGATTTGTTAGCCGTGTGCTCGGCGCTTCAATAGCTATGTCGGTTGGTTAATATAGTAACATTCGATCTCGACTCAAGATTCAGACGAATATACAGACAAAATGCAATTCAATTAGGATTTTCACACTTTCTATTATGTGAGAGAGTCAATAACAGGGATATTCGTCCCTGGAACCTTCATTCCCTCGAATGTAGCTGGCTCAGACTCCCGCAATTTTTAGATTTTCCTTTGGGTTGAAATTATAAATGACGTGTCCGACGTATTAACGTCTCAAAGCCAGTTTTGCGGAAATAATGGGCCCTGACGGGGAACGTCCACAATCTTCGGGGCTCTCAGCCAGCTGTTAGTGGACGCGAGAATGTTGATGCTGCTGATCCTCACTACCGTGTCATTGGTGTCGTTTTATTTGGGGCAAATTTCTACACCCTAATACCGCAAGTGATCAGAACTATCTGTTATGTTCAAATGCCTACTCAACGCTGTGGCGGAATGTTAATGTGACAGTGGAACGTCTCACTTTCGAGATAGTTGATATGCTCAAAGAGTTGACGGAGATGGAGAATATGTGGGCCAGACACTCCAATCCGAAGAGCGGGTGGAGTCGAATGGCAGCAGGGTTCGTGGCCGTGGGCGCACTCTACCATCGGCAATGGAAGTTGTTGGGGCTCATTCTCCTATTCTTAATCATCAATCCGGTGCTATTCCGCGAACCAAGTGAAGAGTTGGATGACTGGATGTACAAGGTCGTACGTGCTGAAGAACGCTGGACTAATGACGGGCACCGCCTCATCGGTCTCGGCTACCCACAGATCCTAAACACCGTGAGTATCCCAATCGGGCTCTATGGTCTCTACGCGGCGTACAAACGCAAGCCCGTCTCAACGTTGGTTTTCACGCTCGCATCACAAGGACTCAACCAGTGGTGTTTGACGGAGATTATCGAGTACTACGAAGAAGTCGATTCGCAGTAAGAATATATCCCATATTGATCCTCCGTCCAGAACGATGCGTGCGTCACCTGTACGTAACGCGGTATCCTCTCGGCGTGGCTTTACTGCGGTTAGTTCGAATTATTCCACATCCACATCAAGGACAGTAGTAGTGAGAGTACTAGTGCCATCACGATGTATTCAACGCCATCAATAGGGGTTCGGACAGAAATAATCCATACTGGGAACATAGTCTCAATGGCACGAACGAGAACCCAGAACACGAGAAGACCAGCGTTGAATAGAACTCCCAGTCTGAACGTCCACCGACCGGGATCGAATAACAAGTTGACAGCCAGTAGGCCCTGTCCAATAGCAAGCGCTGCAAAAAACGCCCCGTGTACTGGCCAAAATAACAGCGCCTCCGCCGCTACCCAGAGATAGAGCAGTTCCACAACGAACGCAAGACCGGCTGTGAAATATTGCAGGCGAGTAACCGACTCACTGGTGAGAGCGCCAACCAGTGTTCTCTCCGAGTCCGGCTGGGGATCCAAACTCACGTCAGACCACCTCGAAATTTGCCATCATCATCATGTCTTCGTGCTCAAGGTTGTGACAATGGAAGACGTACTTCCCACGGTACGGTCCAAATCGAGCGACGACTTCGACAGTGTCTCCATCTAAAAATACCGTGTCTTTCCATCCTCTATCGTACGGTCCGGGTGGATCGCCATTTCGAGAGAGGACTTTGAAATGAACCAGATGGAGATGAGCAGGATGGGCGGGGTCACTATCGAGCTCCCAGATTTCGGTCGTATCGAGTTTCGGCTTGGCGTCGATTCGCTCCGGGTCGAACGATTGGAGGTTGATCGTAGACATTCCCCCTTCCATTCCCGCGAGGAAGTTGAACCGGCGAGTTTCAACAGCGTTGTCTGGATCGGGGAACTCCAATGGGGGTGCGAGCGTCGAGGGGATTTCACTTTTATCGGATTCCTCGCGGGTCACCTCAAACTGCATGACATCGGCCGTCCTTCCCGATCCACGCCGGTTCGTGAGGGTTACTTCCGTCCCGATCGAATAGTTCGAGAAATCGATGACGACGTCGAATCGCTCCGCTGGTGAGATACGTAGACGATCGTGTGAGAGTGGCGTTTCAAGCAGGCCACCATCGCTTCCGATCTGTACGAACGCACTGCCATCGGATGGTGCCGGATCGAGTTCGAGATCGTACACCCGCGCGTTCGATCCGTTGAGCATTCGGAAGCGGTACTTCGTGTTCGAAACTTCTAATTTGGGCCACGGTGCCCCGTTGACGAGTATCGTATCGCCGTACCAGCCGTCGCTCGCAACCGGCAGGACCCCGTGTTCGCCGAGAAGCGACGGGTCAAGTGACGGGTAATACAGTTCGCCGTCCTCTCGGAAGGTCCGATCACAGATCAGGAGTGGAATCTCTTTCTCGCCCGATGGGAGCGGAAGGTCGTCTTCGATTTCGTCGCGGATGATGTAGAAGCCTGCGAGGCCCTTGTACACCTGTGGCCCGGTGAAATCCATCCGGTGATCGTGGTACCAGAGCGTCGCCGCCCGCTGTTCGTTCGGATACGTGTACTCTTTGGACCCGTGGGAAACCCCATCAACAGTGCCAGCAGTGTGATGACTGGGGATCGCATCGTGATCGAGGTCTTGGGGAAAGAGAAGATCCGTCGGGTATCCATCGCTCTCCGGAGGTGTGACGCCGCCGTGGAGATGTACGGCGACCGGAACGGGTAACTCGTTTTGCTGTTCGATCACGACCTCCCGTCCGCTATCTGCTTCGATCGTTGGACCGGGAAAGAGCCCGTCGTACCCCCAGATCGTTGTTTCGTATCCGGGGAGAATTTCGATCATTTCCTCCCGCTGTGTAATTTCATAGTAGTCGGTCGTTTCATCGGTACGGATCGGTTCCGCCGTCGGTGGAACGGGAAGCGACACCTCGAATCGTTTGATTTCTGGACTCGAAACCTGATTCGCTTCAAGGAGGCGCGCAACAGGGCGCGAGAGCGCACCGACCGGGAGGGCCACTCCGACTCCGGCCGTCAGTCCGAGCTTCGTCAGCCGTCTGCGGGTGAATTCCATGCGACACTCGGATCTGGAGTCAGATTCCGTTCAAGATGCTGGTGAACATGTTGTTCTCGAACAGAAAACGGATCCCGGTGTAGGTTCGCGGGTTGACTCTGCAAGTGACAGCCAGCTATTGTTCGGCGACGGGCTGAATCCCATCCATTACAGACGGTTCGAGGTAGGTGTAGAAATTGAACAGATCTGTGTAGGATGGCCGATCAATTTCGACGAGTGCACTCTCGAAATTCGCGTCCTGTGCGCTCTTTACGTCGGTGAGTGAGGTTCCCTCCGAGAGAAACCCACGCACTTCGTCGCCGCGGTGGAACGCACGCCCACCAACGAGCAACTCTTCCGGTGGCACGCCGCCACGAATCCGAAGCACGCGCGGAAGCGTTTCGAGGAGCGCTTCCGGTGCGCTACTTGTGACAATCCGCCCGTGCTGAACGAAGGCGATACGATCGGCGATCTGTGCATCGAGCGGTGTGTGGCTCGTGATGAGGAACGCAGCTCCGGTTTCCCTGCGTTCGAGGATCATATCGTGTAGCACCCGAATCATCGACAGATCAAGTTCGGCGACGGGCTCATCAAGGAGATACAACGGAACGTCCACCGACAGTGCGATTGCAACTTCGATTTTTCGTTTCATCCCGCCGGAGTACGACCGGACGAGACGATCGGCATCGTCTTCCATTTCGAGTCGCTCGAGTATCTGTTCGACGTCACCGGTCCCCCGTGGATGAAGCCCACGGTAGAACTCGATATTCTCTCGGCCGGTAAGGTCAGGAACGGTCATCTCACCCTGTTTCATGACGCTCATCATCGATCGCGCTTCGACGGGATCGTACGAGTCGAACAGTGTGATGCTCCCCTCCGTAATCCGGTTGCTTCCTGCGAGACAGGACATGAACACTGATTTCCCGACCCCGTTCGGCCCCATCAAGAGGACGATTTCTCCCTCTTCAACGAGCATGTCAATACCTCGTAGAACCTGTTCGTCACCGAATCGCTTGTGTACGTTTGTGGCTTCGAGTACAGTCATTTTCACTCCCTCCGATAGGCAACCCGCTGAATAACGACGACGGACGTGACGAGCAGTACGAGGCCGTATCCGACGAGCAGTCCCAAGTGTTCGGCTCCATCAGGCATCGTTGGTGGTGTCAACCCCCAGTGAGCGAAGTCAGCGTCGGTCAGGTAGAAAATCTGAACGCGGGCTGCCAGCGCGTTCGGGACGTAGTTGACGAGCGCTTGATTTTCGGACAGCATCGCTGGCTGGACGCCGTTGAACCCAGTGAGAAAAAAGGACATGATGACGATAACGACCGCGAGCGTCGTGATGTACTCCGGTTTCGTGATAAGCACTGCGAGTCCCATCGAGAGCGCCATCGCAATGAGACAGAACACGAGGAGCGTCAGAAACGCGACCGGGATCGAGAGGATCCCGCGAGGGCTGTAGGTTGCGCCGTGGACGTATCCCGCGCCGATCGTCACGAGAAACGATAGGACAGCAATCGCAAACCCAGCGAGAAATCGACCCGTTAGATCCGCGGTCGGCGAGATCGGAAGCGACCGAAACATGCGGAAGCGACCAGATTCAAGGTCTCCCGCGAACGCCCCTGCAAAGACCGCGACAGTGACGGTAAACGCGCCGAAGAGCCCGAACGAAATCGCGTTGTTAGCCTTGATCGCTCCGACCTGTTCCTCCAACGGAATGAAAAATTCCATCGTTAGCAGGTACCACGCTACCGGCCAGGCGATTGCAAGAGCGAGTATGAGCTTACTTCGGGAGAGACTCCGAAGGTACCGTTGCGCGAATACACCGACCTGGTGCGTCCATCGTACAGTGGTTGGGTTGGGATACACGAGAAGAGGTCGCTCATCAATGAGTCTCACCATTGTGGTGAACATGTAGACATGGACGCCCCCCCTTTGGAAACAGGTGGGAAGATTTGTAGGAGTATGATTCTTCGGTTCGTGAGTCGATCATCATCGGTGAACCTTGATACGATGCAGTGAGAACACTGGTGCATGAAGCCAGCGCACAGGCTCGCAATAGCAGGTGGAATTGCAGTACTCGCAGCGCTCTTGAGTTCCTTCGTCGGAGACTCAGTACCCGAACAACTCGTCACGAACTGGGACGCCGCTGGCGAGCCGAGCGGAACCATGCCGAAAGAACAGGCGCTGTGGCTCCCGCCCGCGCTCATGGCTGTCCTCATCGGACTATTCGCCGTGCTTCCGCGGATCGACCCGCTCCGAGAGAACATCGCTACTTTCCGCCGGTATTACGACTGGTTCGTCGTCGTCCTCACCGCCTTCCTCTTTCTCGTTCACGCCGGAATTCTCGCGTTCAACCTTGGGTACGAGTTTCACTTCGTACACCTGTTACTCGCCGGAGTAGCGCTCCTGTTCTACTATACCGGAGTCATTCTGACAAAATCCAAACGGAACTGGTTCATCGGGATTCGAACTCCGTGGACGCTCAGTAGCGACGAAGTGTGGGACCGAACCAACAAACTCGGCGGACGGCTGTTCAAATTCACGGCGATCCTGGCGCTCGTCGGGCTTTTGTTCGGTGAGTGGGCGATCTACTTCTTGCTCGTTCCGGCGCTCCTGACCGCGGTCGTGACGGTTGTATACTCTTATTACCTGTACGAACGGGTCGAACGTGAAGTCGATGCCGAGGGTACCTGAATGTCCACGACTCGTCCGCGCCTTCCACTTCGGAGCTCACAACTACTCGCCGTCGTCGTCGCGGTTTCTCTCTACTATCTCAGCCAGTGGCTCACGGACGTGGTACGACTCCGAGCGTACCTACCGCTCGGTAGCGATCTGAGGATGGTTCAGTGGGTCGGCGCGATTGACCACCACGTCGTACAGCTGTGTTTCGCACTCGGCTGTATCTGGTATCTCAGCGGCGGTGACTGGCGTTCGTGGGGCCTGAACACGAAGAATCTGGGCGAGTCGAAGCGGCTGCTCACTCGGGGATTCTTTCCGGTTCTAGTCCTATTCCTGTTTTTCGGTGAGTTGCTCGTCCCCTTGCTGACTGATACACCGCCGGAATTCGGGTACGAAGTCACTGTCGTGAACGTGATCGGGATCCTGGTCTTCATGGGGATCGTTTCGGGCCTCTCCGAGGAAATCCTGTTCCGGGGATTCATTCAAACGTATCTGACCCAGTATTTCGATCGAACGTTCACCGTATTCGGCCACGTGCTCCCACTATCAGGACTCATTGCGGCGGTGATTTTCACCGTCGCCCACGTCGGGTTCACGGTGTTTCCACTGGGAATTTATCACCTTCAGATCCCACAGATCGCGCTCGCGTTCGTCCTCGGAATCTACTACGCGATCGCATACCACGAGACGGAGAGTCTGGTCGCACCGATCGTCGCCCACAACGTCGTGAACGGTGCCATTATGATTGCCACGTTACTGGCATCGGGGATTCTCACGTAGACATCTTCGAATCTCTGGATCAAGAGTCAACGGTGAGAGATAGTCGGCTGAATAATTGGTGGAAGGAGCGTCTCTCGTATCCGCGTGCTCACACTTCTGCCTTGGTATGCGAACCTCCGCAAGACACACACCGCGTAGTCGGCAGAACCGGAACAGGAGGCTGAACGAGACGCTCTGCTACGGATGGTCTACTTGCGACGTGACGATTCTCTCGGGTAGTGGTTACTCGTCACTTTCTAAGATGCGTTTTAGATTTTCGCCTTCCTCTTTCATATGCTTTCGAACGGCGTCGAATTCCCGTCGATTGAGTCGAGCGCCGATCGGCCCTGTTCGTACCTTGATGTGTTGCGTAAGTTCACAGCCGTCAGAGCGAGGCGAGATAGTGAAGCTGATGGTTGGCATGAGAAGCTTGATCACACGTGACGTCGGTTCGAATTCGATGTGTCGATCCGGTTCGATCCGCGTGAATCGAACCGTTTTCTTTTGCATCTTTCCCGCGATCTCTTCCTCAAAATAGGCTTTGCTACCCTCCTCTAAAGCACCTTCATTGAGCCATCGAAACGTAATGTGATCGGGATGCCACCGCTCGTAATTCTCCTCCATCTTTTCAAAAAAGTGGTAGACTTCTCTTGGCGACGCCTTCATGCCCGTCGTCTCTTCCAACAGCATTCTAGTTCGTCAGTCGCTGCCTCTCTAGATAAACGTACTCTCGGTGTGCCAGTTGTACAATTTTGCACCGTCCGAACCGCTTCGACACACATAACCGCTATATTCAGTACAAACCGAGATGGCGTCCTAGTCGCAAGAAGTAAGCGACAATGAGCGAGTACGGAGGAGCAGTCTACCTAGAGGATCTCTATCCCGCGTCCGGTAACGGCCCAGAACCCCGAAGTGAACATGTGGTCGTCAATTCTCAACCGTCAGCGCGACCATCTTCTAGCTGATGACGGAATTATCAGACATGCAGTGGAGACGGATCGTAATCGGCGGCACCGTACCCCACGTTCTCTCACTAGGCCTGTTGATCGTGGCAATCGTCGCCTATACGTTCCTCCTCGCGTTCGGGACTGGTGGTGAACCCGACCAGGGATCGTTGGACCAATTCAACGCGGTAGTCGGGACGCAGCTATTTCCCCTGGTGACAATTCTGCTCACGATACCGGTTGCGGCGTGGGTCGCCAGCAAAGTTGATTCGAAGGCCGCCACTACGCACGGATTCGCCGTCGGATTCCTCGTCGCCGCAATCGGGCTCGCCTTCGGCGCACTCGATCCGACGATGGGAGTTCGGTTCCTGCTCACTATCATCGCCGGGATTCTCGGTGCGAAACTAGAACCGGTGGTTTTTGACAATTAGAAGCATGCGTAGAGCGGGAGTGTGCTCTTAAATAGGAACTATTAGCGCCCAGTCACGCGGTGTGTAACGATGCGATTTCTGACCGACACTGGGTAATTCGCTTATTTCGGATAGCGCTCATGAACGATGGTTAGCAGTGCATAACTTCCGCCGCCAATGACGCTAAGAACGCCGAGTAATCGAACCCCGACTCCGAAGCTAGCACCGCTTCCATCAGGATCGCGGTGGTAATCGAGGACGTACCACCACGTCTCGGGGTCACCGACTGTAAGCGACTCGGCCCCAAATATGAGCGCACCGAAGACCGCGAGAATACTAGCCCCAGCAAGTGTTCCGAATGTTACGGTCGAGCCTAGAATCGTATTCCAGAAGAGTGACGCGTACGAATACGTCTGCCGATCGGTTTCGGAGCCGTAGATTCCGATTCCGACTCCGTTGGCCGTCTCCTGGATACGAACGTTCGATGAGTACTCAAGTAGCAAGATTGCCATCCAAAGATCCCCGACGGAACCAGCCACGTTTGCAGCGAGCGGGACGAACAACCAACTCGATGGAACGATCACCATTATTACCAGACCCGCGAGTGAGATGAGAACGAGGGGTGCGAGGAGAATACCCAACAACTGGTTGCGTGTGTACGTCTCGTCGCTCGTCGCATACGCGTATGGAAGGACGAAATAGGCGACACCAACTCCGTATCGGGGCTTACCACCGCATCTGGACATTGCTGCACCATGAATCAACTCGTGGGGAACAATTGCTGCGAGCAACAATGCAGCGAACGTTCCGAACGTTAGTAGCCCATCTCGCCCACTTTCGATAGAGAAGGTTACGTCCGGAGGATGTCCGGTGAGATAGTGAAAGAGCCAACCGAACGCAAACATAGCGACGAAGAAACTTCCCGTCGAAACCAGTAGCCAGTGACCGGCTACGCGACGAGTCAGGTGCCACTCTTTCAGTAGTTGAGGCCGATCAGTAGCGGCTATTGCTGTATCCGTAGAGCTGTTCATTTCGTCTCTTCGATCAAACCTGAAACGCGGACTACTTTCTGTGAATAACTACCGAAATATCCGAGTGTCATATTTGAACTGTTGTTTCGGAATCTCGTGGATCCCCGAGAGCATCCTTGATAATCTCTCCTTCTGCCCGGTGGAGGACGCCGCTGATAACTGATTTGTTAACGTCAAATTCGTTGGCGAGATCAGTAAGTGAACACTCACGTGGATTATCGTAATACCCTCGTTCGATAGCAACGGTCACTATCTCGCGCTGACGAGCCGTGAGTGAATCGACCACGTCGTATCCTTCTGTGATTGATAACACGTCGTAATCAACATCTCGTTCATCAAGGGACTTCCACAAGGTATCCATCTTCGATTTTGGCATGACAAACTCGATGAACAGGTAGCCGTCACGAGCGACGACGGGAGACGTGGGGTGATATCCGATATCATCGGAAACAAAATACCCCTCCGGTGGTTGCCCTTCCAGCATTACGACCACCGTCTCGTCATCACTGTGCAACAATTCCACAGTCTTCGTGTCCCAGTACTCCATCGTCTCTTTGAACCGTTCCGTTTCATCCGTTCGAACTTCCAGTACGCTACAAACATCTTCGTCTATCGGATAATTCGCTAGAAACCGGATAGAGATTTCTGGAAACTCCTCTGCCAATGCTTTCATATCCGGCATCGGTCCAACTTTCAGACGAACTCGTGGCATACGTTCCCTTGGAGAGGTGGCCTATTGGGGGTACAGGTGAACATGTTGGCGTTCCCGTGATGAAAGGTTTCAATCAAATTTTCCTACTTCCGTCGGAACATCCCAATCTACTCGATACGAGTAGATCTGCTCGAAGCTTTCAACTCCTCGTTTGAGGAAAAACGGAAGGGCGAGATCCCGGAATTTTCGAGTTATCACGTTCGAGGGAGCCTTCTGATTTCCGGTCTCCCGAGATATCTTTACGATCGCTTCAACTCGTTCTCGCCGAAGTGCTTCGAACGCTGCAAAGACATCTGGCACTCCCTCAACGTCACGTAGGCACTTTGCCAGTACGATCGCGTCTTCCATAGCCAGCGACGCTCCTTGACCGACGTGTGGAGACGTTGCGTGAGCAGCGTCACCGATCAGACAGACCGTGTCTCGATGCCACGTCGGAAGCGATGGAAGGTCGTATACTGGCCACTTGCCGATGTCCCCATCAGTCGAACGAAGGATCTCGGTAATTGGCTCGTGATCTCGTTCGTGTAGCCCGAGCAGCTTGTCTTTCCACTGGCTCCGAGAGATTTCGTCCAGTTCCCTACGCCTCGGTGCCTGCGGCCGTTCGTGATTCTCGAACCAGTAGATTTCCCCCGTCGGGACTTTCTGGTAGCCAAAAAACCCGTTCACGCCGAAGGTCATTTGCATGATTCCGTCGGATGGCGGGACCGACTCGTTTCGCGTGAATGCACCGGAATCGATGATCCCGGTGTACTCCGGTTCAGGTGCGTCTGGGAAGATTGACTTCCGGGTCTGGGAGTGGATGCCATCGCAACCGACGACGAAATCCCCATGGGCTTCTGTTCCATCATCGAAGTATGCGATGGCCATGTCCTCATGCGAGCTCTTGACGTCAGTGAGGCGCTTTCCGAACTTGATGGTGATTCCACGTTCAAGCGCTTCTTCTCGTAGCGCCTTCGTAAGGTGCCCGCGCTTGAGGAGTACGGTTTCCTGTTGATTTTCACCAAGTCGTTTGCCCGCGTGGTTCTGGAAGACTATTTTCTCCGATAGGTGACCGTGTTTGAGAACCTGTTCTTCGACCCCGAGGGTTTCGAGTACGTTAGTCCCGTTTGCCGCCAGATTGAGGAAAAAACCCGCATCGTCTCGCGGTTGGGGTCTCCCTTCGTAAATAATCGATGTGACTCCAATCTGCTGGAGAAACATCGCAAGGACTGGTCCTGCGACCCCACAACCGATGAGTAGTGCTTTTTGATCTGAGGCCTCTGATGGATTACTACTCATTTGTTTAATGTCACGACCGTTATGTCGGTTCATCAATGAGTGTTAGCACTTAATCGTGATTCAAGATTCAGATGAACATGTAGACCAGGCCTCTGGACACGTCATTCCCTCGAATATTGATGGCTCAGAACCCCGCAAATTTTGGATTACCCCGTCGGCCGAAAATGGGCGAAATGCCAAATTCAGCCGTTTAAACGCCTCAAAGTCGATTTTACGGGAACCATGGGCCCTGACGGATTCGAACCATCGACCACTCGGTATCTCACACACCCGCAGCGGTTGCGACCGTGTTATGAGCCGAGCGCTCTAACCAGACTGAGCTAAGGGCCCTCACGCAAACGAAATCGAGGAATATAGTTAACCCTTACTCTCCGTCCTGCTCGAGTCCCGCTCCAGCCGTCTCGCCGAAGAACTCGAGCATCCCCGCTTGGGCCTCCTCGTGCCGCCGTCGTCGTTCTGGAACGGAAATCTCCTCGACGCCCTCAGGAACGGCTCGGTCGTACGACTCGTAGTAGCCGTCGGGGACGACCCAGTCGTTGTAGTAGTCCGGTCGAACGTCACGAATGAGTGTCAGCGCGACATCGGCACCGTTGCCGGCGTTGACGATGGCCTGATGATTCTGACTCGTGATTCGTCCGGCCGCGTACAGCCCATCGCAGTCGGTGCGGCCGTCCGAATCGGTCGGAACCACCATCACTGGCCCCGGCTCCTCGGGCTTGCGGGTCACCGGGAGGTCCTCGAGAAATGCCGTCCGGGCCCACGACGCAACGATGAGTCGGTCGGCCAAGACGGTTCGGTCCTCGGTCTCGAGGACGAACCCGCAATCGCTCTCGTCGCCGTCCTCGACGCGCCGAACTGTCGTCACACCCGCTCGGTGGGTGCGAGCACCGGCCTCGCGAGCGTGCTCGCGGGCCAGTTCGAGGAACTGTGCCGGCTGGATGCCGAACGGAAAGCCGAGGTAGTTCTCGAGGTGGGCCGACTTCAACAGCGCCGAGCGGTCGTGTTCGAACAGGACCGTCTCGAGGTCCCCACGCGAAGTGAAGACCGCGGCTGAACAGCCGGCGGGGCCGCCGCCGATGACGGCGACGTCGTAGGTCGGGACGTCGTCGGCTGGTGTGGTCGTCGGCTCCGATGCAGCGGTCGAGTCGGTCGATGGATTGGGGTTCGTCATTGGTTGGATGTGCGCTGGTGAGCAGCGGGTGATTCAGTATCAGTATCCTCGAGTCCGGTTGCAGCCGAGAGCAGCCGCTCGGTGTACGCGGTGGCGGGATCGGTACAGAGCCGTTCCGCGGTGCCGGACTCGACGACCTGGCCGTCTCGCATGACGGCGATACGGTCGGCGAGGTGACGGACGACGCCGAGATCGTGGCTCACGAGCACGAACGCACAGTCCAGTCGCGCCTGCAGGTCGAGCAACAGGTTGCACACTTGCGCGCGCACGGAGACGTCCAGCGCGGCGGTCGGCTCGTCGAGGACGACGAGCGCCGGTTCGAGGGCGATAGCCCGGGCGAGCGCGATCCGCTGGCACTGGCCGCCCGAGAGCTGGTGCGGTCGACGGTCGGCGTGGCGGTCGTCGAGGCCGACGAGCGAAAGCAGTTCTGAGATCCGCTCCCGCCGTCGGTCGCGCTTCCAGCCGGCCTCGAGCAGCGGTTCGGCGATCGCCGCCCGGACGCGCTGTCGCGGATCGAGACTCGACTGTGGATGTTGAAAGAGCCGACCGATCGCGGCCAGTTGGTCGCGCGAGCGATCGTCGACCGTGCCGAGCGCGTCGCCGTCGACGACGACCTCGCCCGACGTTGCCGACTCGAGGCCCGTCACGAGATCGATAACGGTGGATTTGCCGGCCCCGCTCTCGCCGACGATGCCGAGGGTCTCGCCGCGTCCGACGGCAAGGGAGACGTCGTCGACGGCGTTCGTGTACCGGTCTCGCCCGCGCAAACGTGCGAGCCACGAGTCGTCGATCGGATACCGTTTCGAAACGCCACGCAGTTCGAGGATCGGGCCATCAATCGGGTCAGTGCTGGCGACGCTCGCGGACGCATTCGAACCGAGCGCGTCGACAGCCGGTGCTCCCGATGGCGACGACGGTGTGCCGGTATCGTCGACGACCGTCCCGCCGTCGACGCTGACGGCAGCGATCGACTCGAGTTCGCCACAGCGGAGCCGTCCGCCGTCCTCGCGATCGACCGTCGGCGGGGCCGTCGTCCGACAGTTCTCGGTCGCGTGCACGCAACGGGCCGCGAACGGACAGCCCGTCGTCTCGGCGGTCGGATCCGGGAGCGTCCCGTCGACCGTGGGGAGCGGGTCGCCGGGCGTCGTCCCCTCGAGTCGGCAGGCGAGTAACGCCCGCGTGTAGGGGTGGCGAGGCGATTTCATCACCCGATCGGCCGGTCCGGCCTCCATCACCTCGCCGGCGTAGGCGACCACGATGCGATCGCAGCGCTCGCCGACGAGCCCCAGATCGTGGCTGACGAGCACCGTCGCCAGGTCGCGCTCGGCGACGAGGTCGTCGAGCAGATCGAGGATCGCCTCGCGCGTCGTCGCATCGAGGGCCGTCGTCGGTTCGTCGGCCAGCAACAGGTCGGGGTCCGACGCCAGTGCGGTCGCGATTGAGACCCGCTGGGCCTCACCGCCGCTCAGTTCGTGGGGATAGCGCTCGAGGTAGTCTGGGTTGTCGAGGCCCACCTGCTCGAGGAGGGCGAGCGCTCGCTCCCGGCGCATTCGGCTCGGCTCTCCCCAGTCGCGCCGGGAGAGACCGAGCGCCGACCGAAGCGAACGGTCGTCGGGACGGTCCGCGAGCCGGAGCGCCTCCTCGAGGTGGAAACTGACCCGGCGCGTCGGCGTCAGCGTCGCGGCGGGATCCTGAAAGACCGTCGAGAGTCGGGTCGCGCGAATCCGCCGAAGTCGTTCGTCGGGAAGCGAACGGAGATCGATGCCGTCGAACGTGACGGTTCCGTCGACGTGTGCGTTGTCGTCGTGCAATCCCGCGATCGCACGGACCGCAGCCGATTTGCCACACCCGCTTTCGCCGATGAGGCCGACGGTCTCGCCCGCCTCGACCGACAGCGAGAGGCCGTCGACCGCACGAACGGGTTCCGCGCCGGTCTCGAACCGAACCGCCAGCTCGTCGACGGACAGTAGCGGGTCAGTCACGGCGATTCACCTCCCGGCCGCCGCGGTCGGCCCGATCATTCGGGTCGAGTGCGTCCCGAAGGCCGTCGCCCAACAGGTTCGAGCCGAGCACGGCGATGACGATGGCCAGACCGGGCGCGTTGACCAGCCACGAGGCCTCCCGAAGGTGGTGGCGACCCGTCGAGAGCATCGTTCCCCACTCGGGTGCGGGCGGCTGTGCGCCGAGGCCGAGAAAGGAGAGGCCGGCCGCCGCGAGGATCACGCCGCCGAGGTCGAGCGTCGCTAACACGACGACCGGCCCCGCGACGTTGGGCAGGACGTGGCGTCGAAGCACGCGGCGACGCGGTGCCCCTGTCAACCGCGACGCCTGGACGAACGGTCGCTCGCGCATCTCGAGGACACTCGAGCGGACGACCCTGGCGTAGCGCGTCCAGCCGACGACGGCGAGTGCGAGCGCCAGGTTGGTCAGGCTCGGACCCAGGATACCGGCGACGACGAGCGCGAGGACGATCCCGGGAAAGGCGAGCAGCACGTCGACCAGTCGCATCAGCGCCTCGTCGACCCAGCCGCCGCAGTAGCCCGCGAGGAGCCCGACGACGACGCCGATCGTCAGTCGAACGACGGTGACGAGGACGGCCAGTCCCAGCGTGATGCGGGCGCCGTAGAGCAATCTGGTCGCGACGTCGCGCCCGAGTTGGTCGGTGCCGAACGGATGGGCGAGCGACGGTCCCTGCAGCCGGTTGCCGAGGTGCTGTGCGTTCGGATCGTACGGCGTGAGAACGGGGCCGACGATCGCGAGGACAGTGATGGCCGCGACGACGAGGCCGCCGGCGACCGCCGACGGATTGCGACGGAGGGCGCGGACGGTCGGGTGCTCGAGGACCGCAGCCAGCGTGGACCGACGATTCGCGAGGACGCCGGTGACGCTCACGCGCCACCACCACCGAGCGAGACGCGGGGATCGAGTCGGTGATAGGCGAGGTCGGTCAGCAGGTTGACGACGACGAACGTCGCGCCGACCAGGAGCGTGACGCCCTGAATCACGGGGAAGTCCCGCGCGAAGACGGCGTCGACGAGCAGCGTGCCGAGTCCGGGCCGCTGGAAGACGACCTCGACGACGACCGCGCCGCCGAGGACGTACCCCAGCTGCAGCCCGATCATCGTCACGACCGGCAACAGCGCGGTTCGCAGCGCGTGAGCGGTCACGACGCCGCGTTCGGCGAGCCCGCGAGCGCGGGCCGCGTCGACGTACGGCTCCTCCAACGTCTCGAGCAGCGACGAGCGCACGAGACGGGTGAGGACGGCGGCCATCCCGGTTCCGAGCGTGATCGCGGGGAGCACGAGATGGGCGAGCGCCCCGGCCCCGTAGACCGGAAACAGTCCGAGTCGAAGTGCGCCGCCGATGATGAGCAGGTAGCCGAGCCAGAAGTTGGGCATCGAGACGCCGATCAAGGAGGTTACCTGACTGGCGTAGTCGATCCAGGTTCCCCGATAGACGGCGCTGATTACGCCGGCCGGAATCGCGATCGCGACCGCGACCAGAATCGATGCGCCGGCGAGTTCGATCGTGTTCGGAAGGTACGCGAGCAGTAACTCGAGAATATCGCCGTCGCCGTAGTATGATCGGCCGAGATCCCCCCGCAGGACGTCACCGAGCCAGTTACCGTACTGTATCGGAACCGGGTCGTTCAGCCCCTGTTCGGCCCGGAACTCCCGAACGTCCGCTTCGGAGGGTTGTCGTCCCTGCCGCTCGGCGAGGACCGTCCGCGCGGGATCACCGGGGGTCAGATGAACCAGCCCGAAGGTGAGGACGGTAACGCCGAACAGGACGACGGTCGAACTCGCGAGGCGACGGAACAGATAGCTCATGGGATGGGTGTCAGTCGTCGGTCGCCGCCGGACGAGTCCGCTCTATCGCCGGCTCCGGGCCGAGCCCGAACCGACCCACGGTCAGCCCTCGTACTCGAGGTGTGCATAGTCGGTCATCGGATTGATCGGGTGGAGATCGGGAAGCGAAACCCCCTCCCGGTGGGCGAGCACGTACTCGACGTAGTACAGCGGGAGGGCGACGGCCTCCTCGACGACTCGCCGCTGAACCTCGCCGTAGACTTCGCGTTTGTCCTCGAGGGATTCGGCAAAATACCCCTCCTCGATGAGCGCGTCGACCTCGGCGCCGAGATTCATCACGCCGGTTCCCTCCGACTCGTAGCGCTGTTCGTTGTCGCTGCCTTCCGAGTGGAACATCGCGCGGATGAGGTAATCGGCCGCGGCGCTGTTCGAGCCCAGCGTAACGATCGAGACGTGGGCGTCGCCGTCGGTGAACGTCTCGTAGAACGCGGCCGATTCGACGCTGCGGATCTCGCTGTCGACGCCGATCTCCTCGAACTGGTACTGGAGTCGCTCGGCGACGTTTCGATCGTCCGGCTCGCTGCCGTCGATCAGGATCGTCAGCGTCTCGCCGTCGTAACTCGAGTCGGCGACGAGTTCGCGCGCCCGGTCGTGGTCCGGACCGAACGCCGGCAGGTCGGCGTGGCTCGACCACGGGATCTCGGGAGAGATCGGTCCGCGGGCCGGATCGCCGACGCCCTCGAGGAT
Organism: Natronorubrum marinum; assembly: GCF_052040125.1. NCBI lineage: Archaea > Methanobacteriati > Methanobacteriota > Halobacteria > Halobacteriales > Natrialbaceae > Natronorubrum > Natronorubrum marinum. The sequence goes on along the minus strand of NZ_JBPPFV010000003.1, from coordinate 663,335 downwards.
GGTCTCGACGAGTTGGTCCTGGTCGATTGCGTGGGCGAGCGCCCGCCGAAGAGCCGCGTCGTCCGTCGGCGCTTTGTAGATGTTGACCCCGCCGAAACAGGTTCGGGGCGTCCGCTGGCTCGCGGTAGCCGTGTCCGCACTCGAATCGAGTCCGGCGACGGTGTTTCGCGGCGGGTCGATCGCGACCTGTACGTCGTCGCTCTCGAGTGCGGTAACCCGCGTCGTCGCGTCGGAGACGACCTCGAACGAAAGTCGTTCGACGGACGGCACGGTAGCCCAGTGATCGTCGTAGGGAGCGAGCGTGACGTCGTCTCCACTGCGCTCCTCGAGTTGAAACGGCCCCGTGCCGATCGCGACATCGTCGTCCACCTCGGTGTCGGGATGGACGACGCCGAAGTAGTTGTGCGAGATCGTTCCCGGCAGCGACGGAAACGGTTCGATCGTCTCGAACTCGACGGTAGTGTCGTCGATCGCGGAGACGCCGTCGGGTTCGACGTTGATCCAGCCGGTAGCGCTGCGGTCGTCGATGATCGCCCGGAAGGAGTCGACGACGGTGTCGGCGGTAAGCGCCGCCCCGTTGTGGAAGGTGACGTCCTCGCGCAGGTCGAATCGCCAGGTGTACTCGTCCTCGTGCATCCAGTCGGTCGCGAGCAGCGGCGCCGGTTCCATCTCCTGGTTCGTCCCGACGAGCGGTTCGAACACGCCGGTGAAGTAGGGGATGACGCCACCGTAGACGTCCCACTCGCCGTCCTGAGACGATTGGGGGCGAGCGACCGTTACCGACTCACCGTCGCCCGATGGGGCGGAGTCACCGAGACAGCCTGCGAGCGTCGCGACACCGACTCCGATACCACCGAGAACGGCCCGTCGCGTCTGGCGTCCAGTCATGTGTTACTAAATCTAAACTCTATTTTAATATATCTTGCTAATTTAGAGTTCATGTCTAACAAGTAGGCTAGCCCGTCCGAACGGGACCGCTGCATAGACTGGGACCGTACAATAGAGGCAGTGTCGGATGGAGGGAGTGCTGACGCAGCCATCACGTCGTGCCTCTCGTCTGAAGGCAAATATATTTGTCTAAGTGAAACTGAGTTTTAATACCAACGGGATACGGAACCGGCTTCCACGCGGACGGACAGAGACGGCGCTGGCTGCTCGAGCAGCGCACAGTGCCGAAAACGAAATTAGTCGAGCCGTCGTGAACGGGGAGCCTGCTTACTCCTCGTTCTGGTAAGCCGACAGCGATTGATCGGTTCCACCCTGTCGGTGGCGGGTCGCGAGGCCGGCCAGATGCGGCGCTTCGGGGACGATCAGTTGCTCACAGGCCGTCCGGCAGGCGTTCGTGCTCCCGGGGAGACAGAACACCGGCGTGTCGACGGCGATTCCGGCCGTCGCGCGCGAGGCCATCGCGCGGGTACCGACTTCGTCCCACGAGAGCGAACGGAACAGTTCGCCGAAACCCGGCAACTCGCGTTCGAACAGCGAGGCCGTGGCCTCGGGCGAAACGTCGTCCGCGGTGACCCCCGTGCCACCGGTCGTGAGCACGATGTCGATATCTCGACGGGCGACCAGTCCGCGCACCGCCGTCCGAATCGACGAGTAGTCGTCCCGAACCAGCAGCCGCTCGTGGACCTCGTGACCCTCGGTCTCGAAACACTCCTGAATGGTATCCCCGCCCGGATCGTCGGGATCCGGCTCGTCTGCCTGCGCGCGCGAACTCGAGACCGTGACGATCCCCACGTAGAGCGGATCGATGATATCGTGGCCGTGATCGTCGGTGCTCCGGCGGTCGTCGGTGTCGGTCGTCATGGGACGATATCCTCGCCGGAGGGCGATAATAGCTCCCCTCTCAGGAGCCGTCGACGCGAGCGACCGGTTCCGTACGCGTGGCTCACGATCGGCTCCCCCCGTGCGAAATCGTTACCGTCTCGCTCATCCCCGTCGGTGCGGGATTCTCGAAGGCGGTCCAGTCCGCTTCCATCTCTTCGTCGGTCAACAGACAGTCGTCGAGTCTGGACTGCAGGTCCTCCATCGAGATATTTCGGCCGATAAGTGCGAGTCGCGTCTCGCGGTCGCCCCACTCCTCGTCCCACGCGAGATCGGGCTGGCCGCGTCGGTACTGCGCCCGTCGCTCCTCGGAGAAGCTGGCGATCCAGCGGCCGGTGACCTCGAGACTGGTCTCCGATCCGGCGTAGCTCGCCGTGATCGCCTGCTTCTCGCGGCCGGCGATCCAGCACAATCCCTTCGCGCGCACGAGGGTGTCCGGAAGATCGGCGAGGAAGGCCGCGAGGCGCTCGGGATGGAACGGCCGTCGTCGATGGTAGGTGTCGACCTCGATACCGTACCGCTCGGGCGGGTGGGCGTGATCGTGATCCCCATGCCCGTGTGGCTCGCCATGGTCGTGCTCGTCGCCGTGACTGTGATCATGTTCGTCGTGGCTCGGATCGTGATCGTCGTGACTGTGACCGTGCTCGCCGCCATCGTGGCCGTGAGCCGAGTCGTCCGCATCGTGTTCGTGCGCACCGTCCTCGTCGGGATCGGCAGCGTCGGTCTCGATCGCCCGCTTCCAGCCCGCCGACTCCGCTGCGGCCTCGAGATCGAATCGCTCGCTGTCGAGCAACGCCTCGGGCTCGAGCGCGCCGTACTCGGTCGTGACTATCTCGGCGCGGGGCTGGAGCGTCTCGAGCAGGGCGACGACCTCCTCGCGTTCGTCGTCGCTCACGAGGTCGCACTTGTTCACGACGAGCAGGTCGCAGAACTCGACTTGCTCGAGCAGCAGATCGCCGAGCGGTCGGCTCCCGGTCTCGTCGGGGCCCTGTGGCTCCGGAATCGGCGGATCCGTTCGTTCGTCCGAACTGCCCGCCGCGAACCGATCGTAGAACCGCCGCGCGTCGACGACGGTGACGACCGCGTCCAGATCGTAGGGACCGCCGGCTGGGCCGCGGACGAACTGGCGCGCGATCGGTTCGGGTTCGCCGACGCCCGAGGCCTCGACGACGAGGTAGTCGAAGTCGTGTTCCTTCCAGAGTTGGATCACCGACCGGGAAAGCTCGCCGCCGAGGCTACAGCAGATACAGCCGTTCTCGAGGGCGAGCACCTCCTCGCCGGTCGTCAGGTCGGTTCGAGCCTCCACGAGGTTGGCGTCGACGTTGACCGCGCCGACGTCGTTGACCAGGACGGCGATCTCTCGGTCGGTCGACTCGAGCAGGCCGGACAACAGCGTCGTCTTACCCGCGCCGAGTTCGCCACAGAGGATGGTGACGGGAACGCTCATTTACTCGTTCGCGAGCGCGAGTTCACGTTGCTCTTCCGGTTCGAACGGATCGGCGTAGCGCTCCCAGTCGTCGTCCATCTCCGCGTCGGTCAGTACGCAGTCGTCGAGGCGGTCGATCAGGTCCTCGTCTTCGAAATCGCGGCCGATGAAAACGAGCCGCGTCATCCGGTCGCCCCACTGGTCGTCCCAGTCGTCTTTCAAGCCGGGACGAGCGGCGAAGTACTGCTCGCGCTGGGCTTCGGGCAAGGTCGCGAGCCACTGACCCGACGGGCCGGCACGGACCGACGTGCCGGCCTTGTCGATGCCCATCGCGACGTCTTCGCGGCCCGCGCTCCAGAAAAAGCCCTTCGCGCGGACGAGTTCGTCCGGCAGTTCCGTGAGCAGGCTCGCGATCCGCTCGGGGTGGAACGGTCGGTCGCGTTGGTAGACGAAGGAGGTAACGCCGTGTTCTTCCTGTGGGTCGTGGTGGTGGTCGTGTTTGAGTTCGTGTTTCCAGCCCGCGGACGCCTGTGCGCGCTCGAAGTCGAACTGGCCGGTGCCGAGAATCGCGTCGGGATCGACGTTCCCGAACTCCGTTCGGACGATGTCAGCCCGTGGCTGAAGCCGCTCTAAGACGGCCTCGATCTCCTCGAGCGCCTCGTCGGGGACGAGGTCGCATTTGTTCAACAGGAGGACGTCACAGAACTCGATCTGGTCCAGCAGGACCTCCTCCGGGACGCGACCGGAGTCGCCCTCGAGTTGCTGGTCCGTCAGCGCGGTCCCGGTGTCGAACGACTCCCAGATGCTGTGGGCGTTGACGACGGTGACCATCGTGTCCAGTTCGTAGGTGTCCGTCGGATCGAAGTCGGCGTCCTCGAACCCCATCGCGAACGTCTGGGCGACCGGAATCGGCTCCGAAATGCCCGACGATTCGACCAGGAGGTAGTCGAAGTCGCGCCGGTCGGCCAGTCGGCCGACTTCGTCCAGCATGTCGCCGCGCAGGCGACAGCAGATACAGCCGTTCGAGAGTTCGATGATCTCTTCGTCGCCGCCCAGGTCGGTCTGCTGGGTGACGTGCTCGGCGTCGACGTTCACGTCGCCCATATCGTTGACGACGACGGCCACCTCGAGACCGTGGTCTGCAGTCAGCACGTGGTTGAGGACGGTCGTCTTGCCCGCACCGAGCGGGCCGCTGAGAACGGTGACGGGAATACGGTTGCTGCTCATAGATCGATTGTGAATGTGCACCCGATCCTTGTTAATGTTAGTTATTACGTAAGCGACTGCCATCTCATAACAAATTCTATTATCTAAGACCCTCGAGTTCATACTGACAATGCCCGTCGTCAGCGTCTCGATGCCCGCCGAACTGATCGACCGACTCGATGCACACGCCACCGAACACGACTACACCGGCCGCAGCGAGGTCGTCCGCGAGAGTGCACGGTCGTTACTCACCGAGTTCGACGATGAGCGGCTCGCAGAGGAGTCCCTCGCCGGCGTCGTCACCGTGTTCTACGATTTCGGCACCCAGCGCGTCGAGCGCCGTGTGACGGAACTGCGCCACGAACACGACGCTAACATCGCCTCCAACGACCATAGCCACGTCGCGGACTACTGCGTCGATTGCTTCGTCCTCGAGAGCGATCTCGAGGCGATTTCAACGTTCGTGGGCAAACTGCGAGCGATCGAAGGCGTCGAGACCGTCGACTACTCGCTGGTTCCGCTCGAGTCCATCGGGCAGTTGCAGGACGCCTGATTCGAAGCGCGTCTCAGGGTCGGTGCAGGTCCTCGAGTCGCTCGTCGAACAGGTACTCCTCGGCCCAGTTGATTCCGTCTCGCTGGCCGTTTTTCGGCGCCCGAAATCGGATCTCCATCGTCCCGCTCGCAGCGTCCGCGACGGGGATCAAATATCGGTTGTCGTTTATCGGGTCGTATACGGCAAAGTATTCCGCACGGCCGTCGTCTCCGCGACGGTCGTACCGCTCACGTCGCTGGCGTGTACTGGCCGTCTCGAACGCGACGGTTCCCGCAGTCTTCCGGTACGCCGTCTTGCACTGAATGCGGTAGAATCGACCACCGACTTCAGCGACTAGATCGTAGGGTTCGTCGTCGGAGGCCGGCACGAGCACTGGAACGTCGCAGACGGCGAACGCCGCCCGAACGATCGCTTCGGTGGCCCGGCCGCGCTTTTGTGGCTCCTCGAGGTGTTCGTATCGCGTGCTTCGGTCGAGCATGCACGGTTTCGCCGCGCTATTCCATATAAACTACCGGACTGCTCGTTACAGACAGCAGAGCGTTCACGACCACGTTCGACCGTGACGGAGACGAAACGACGAGTAGAACGCGATTCGAGTCGACTACTGTTCGCTCTATCGGCGAAAAGACGTATGAAGAAGCGCCAAAGCCAGGACTCGAACCTGGGACAACCTCGTTAACAGCGAGGTGCTCTACCAACTGAGCTACTTCGGCTCATTTCCAAATAGTCGGGTGTGTTTGATAGGGCTTTCGTTTTGCTTGCTCCGTGTTCGACACCCTTTCACGCACCCCTCGAGTACTATCTCCCAATGAGCGAGGAGGACGCCGAGAGCGACGACCCCGACCCGACCAGCGACGACGGCTTCGAGTCGGTCGTCGCCACCATCCACGAGCGAATCGAACCCGACGCGGACGAACGAGAACGCCTCCGTGCGGTCGCCGACCGACTCGTCGCCCGCGCCGAAGCCGCCGCGACCGACCGCTGTCCCGACGCCGACGTCATCCAGGTCGGCTCGACCGCCAGAAACACCTGGATTAGCGGCGACCGCGACATCGACATCTTCGTGCGCTTCCCGCCGGATCTCGAGCGCGAACGGCTCGAGCGATACGGCCTCGAGGTCGGTCACGCGACCCTCCCCGACGGCCACGAGGAGTACGCCGAACACCCCTACGTCAAAGGGACGGTCGAGGGGTTCGATATCGACGTCGTCCCCTGCTTTCGCCTCGAGTCGGCCACCGAGATTCGCTCGGCCGTCGATCGCACACCGTTTCACACGCAGTACCTCGAGGCCCGCCTCGACGACGACCTCGCCGCCGACGTTCGCCTCACCAAGCAGTTCCTGAAGGGGATCGGCGCCTATGGCAGCGACCTCCGGACCCGGGGCTTCAGCGGCTACCTGACCGAACTGCTCGTCGTCGAGTACGGCGGCTTCCGTACCCTGCTCGAGGCAGCGGAAAACTGGCACCCGCAGGTCGAACTCGATCCCGAAGACCACGGGCGAGAAACATTCCACGACCCACTCGTCGTCATCGATCCCACGGACCCCGAACGTAACGTCGCCGCCGTCTGCTCGCCCGAAAACGTCGCGCGCCTTCAGCACTACGCCCGCTCGTTCCTCGAGACCCCTCGAATCGAGGTCTTCGAACCCGCGGTGCCAGAGCCGCTCACCCGGTCAGATCTTCACGAGCACCTCGAGCGCCGGGGGACGACGCCCGTCGCCGTCCGATTCGAGGCGCCGGATCTCGTCGAGGACCAGCTCTACCCCCAGTTACAGAAATCCGTCGACGGCATCGCAACCGGGCTCGACGACCGCGGCTTCGACGTCTTTCGTGCGACGACGATGGCCGACGATACCGCGGTGATCTTCGTCGAACTCGCCGTCAGCGAACGTCCCGCGGTCGAAGCCCACCGCGGACCACCGATCCACGTCCGCAGCCACGCCGAAGGGTTCTACGACGCCTACGCGGACGATCCCGAAGCGTACGGCCCGTTCATCGCCGGCGATCGCTACGTCACCGAACGGCCGCGGGAGTTCACCACCGCCCGCGAGTTCCTCGAGAGCGACCGCCTCTTCGACGTCGGCCTCGGTGCCCACGTCGAGACGGCACTCGCGGACGAGTACGAGGTCCTCGTGAGCGAAGAGATCACGGCGCTACTCGAGGAGTTCGGATCTGAACTCGGCCGGTACTTCGAGCCGTGCCCCTGATCAGAGCCAGCGTCAGAACGTCCGAAACCACTCAGTTATCGAGATCGGTATCCAGTTCGTGCGCCTGGAGGACATCCTCGAGCGTCGACTCCGCCTTCTCGTCGCACGCCGAGTCGGGCTCGATCGGCTCCCGGCCGTCGAACGTTTCGTGGACGATGGCGACGCTGTCGGCGAGCACGTCGAGTCCGTAGCCGCCCTCGAGGATAAACGCGAGCGCGGCGTCGGTCTCGTCGGCGAGCGTTCGGAACCGATCGGTCATCAGGGCGTAGGCCTCCGTCGACAGCCGAATTCGCGAAATCGGATCGTGCCGGTGGGCGTCAAAACCCGCACTGATCAGCAGCAGGTCGGGGTCGTAGTCCGTCAACGCCGCCGTAATTGGGCCCTCGACCGCGGCGAGGTACTCGCCGTCGTCCGTCCCGGCGGGCATCGGGATGTTCATCGTCGTTCCGGCACCGTTGCCCTCGCCGGTCTCGTCGATTGCGCCGGTTCCCGGATACAGCCCCTTCTCGTGAATCGAGACGAAGAAGACGTCGTCGCGGTCGTAGAAGATGTCCTGCGTGCCGTTCCCGTGGTGGACGTCCCAGTCGACGATTGCGACTCGATCGACGTCGTGTTCCTCGGAATCCAGCGCGTACTGGGCCGCGACCGCGGCGTTGTTGACGAAGCAAAACCCCATCGCGTCGTCGTAGACGGCGTGATGGCCCGGCGGTCGGCCGATCGAAAACGGCGTCTTCCGCCCGGTCGCGCCCTCGAGTGCGGCCTCGGCGGCCCAACAGGCGAGTCCGGAGCTATGACAGACCGCGTCCCAACTCTCCTCGACGGCCGTCGTGTCGGGATCCCAGTTACCGCCGCCGTCGGCGCAGAACTCCTCGACGGATTCGATGTACTTCCGTTCGTGGACGGCCGCCATCCGATCGATATCGCAGGGGTCGGCCTCGACGTACTCGACGCCGTGTTTTTTCTTCAGTCGCTCCCGAATCGCTCGTAGCCGGTCCGGCGACTCGGGGTGGCGCGAACCGGGATCGTGTGCGAGACAGATCTCGCTGTAGCCGAATTGCATCTCACTCGAACAGCGAGAAGTACGTCTCGATGTCGTCCTCGGTGATCGTTCGTCGGTCGGCGTGGTGGGCGAGGGTCGCGGACGCCCGAGCGACGTTGTCCGCGTAGTCCTCGAGAATATCGGCGAGGGCGACGCGAGCGTCCATCGAGACGCGATAGCGATCGTCGATATCCAGCCTGGCGATGCGGTCGACGGGGGCAACGGGGAGCTCGAGATCGTCCTTGTCGACGACCCGTGCGACGCCGAAGTCCTCCGCCATCAGCGTCTTGCGCCCGTCCTCGGTCGCGTGCTCGGCGGCATCGATCGCGAGCTCGCTTCCGTGTTCTTGGATCCGCGTTGCGAGTTCTTTCGACGCGTCGGCACTCACCCGAAGTTCGCCCGCGTTCCGCCGGATTATCGTGTCCACCGGGGCGAACGGGAGTTCGACGTTCATACCATGATAGGCGAAGCTAACTCCCTTAACGCTTTTCCTAGCCGCTCGATGAGGTTGCTCGCGGCGTCAGAACACGTCGTTTGCCTCGAGGCGACCGTCGCGGACGACCCCTCGGGCGGTTACCTCCTCGCCGAGACCCACATCGACGTCGGTCGAGACGCTCATCGTCGACTCGCCGTCGTCCAGGACGACCGGATCGCCGGCCTGCACGACGACTCCGGTGAACTCGAGTTCCTCGCCGTCAGTCGGGTCGTCCGACTCGGTGGCCGCGTCGCTCGAGGTGTCGGTAGCGGCCGTCTCGGCGTCCGAATCCGTCTCGGTGCTGTCGTCACTGTCGTCGCCGTCGCCACCGGCGAACGCCGACAGTCCGGCGTTCGCGTCGCTCGAGTCGCCCGACTCGTCGGCTGCGTCGCCGGCAGCGGCGGAGTCGGATTCGAGCACCGTGACCGTCGACTGCCAGCCAGCGGAGGCTTCGAGGTCGTCCTGCCAGCCGTCCTGAATCTCCACGTCGCCGAGGGCGACCTCGTCGCCCGGACCGATGTCGATATCGGCCTTCTCGCCCCACATCGCCACGCGGATGTCGCCGGTCGCGTCTTGGACACGGATGTTCCGAACCTGGCCCTCGGAGCCGTCGTCGCGGTCGAAGGTGCGCTTCGGATCAGCCGAGCGGACGACGCCCGCGATGTCGACCATCTGGTCGATCTCGAGGTCCTCGATTGGCGTGCTCTCGGGGATGTACTCGACTTCCTCGTCGACCTCCTCGACGGCGCCGCGGTTGCCGACGTGGAGTTCGAGGGTCCCGTCGCGATCCTTGACGTAGCCGTCGATCACCTCGACGGTCGTGCCGGGGTCGATCGCCGTCGCGGTGTCGGCCTGCTCGTCCCATAGCGTCACGCGTACGCGACCGGTCGAGTCGCCGAGCACGAGGTTCGAGACCTTCCCCTCGGAGCCGTCGTCGCGGTCGAACGTGCGGACGCTGTCGGTGTCGAGCACGAGGCCGACGAGATTGACGTTCGAGAGCCCGAGCGAGAGCGCCTCGACGGTGTGCGTGTCGGCAACCTGCACGTCGACCTCCGTGTCCGGATCGGGCTGGACGTCGTCCACGCTGACCTCGACGCCCGAGAAGCCCTCCTTCGGGCGGCCCTTGACGCGCAGCACCTGGCCCTCCTCGAGTTCCTCGATCGCCGCTTCGGCGTGCTGGTCCCAGAAGGCGGCCCGCACGGAACCGGTCTCGTCCGCGACTTCCACGTTGACGACGCGGCCGTCTTCGTCCTCGCTGTCGCGTTCGAAGGTGCGAACCTCACCGATACTGGTGACTTTGGCGACGAACTTCACGTCCTCCATGCCGGGTTCGATGTCGGCGATGCCGCCGACCTCGCTCTCGCCGATCTCGTGAGCGACGAGCATCGCCGCCGTCTCCTCGTCCGCGAGACCCCCCATCTGCTCGACTTTCGCCTCGACGGCCTCGCGAAACTTCTCGAGAGAAACGTCGGCCTCGAGGTCTTCGTACACGCCCTCGATGTCGCTCATTCTAGGTTCGTGCATGCGTAGGTCGCGCATAAGCGTTGTTCATTCGGTGTCGTCGACCGGAGTTTCGACGGGGATCGGCTCGGCTCGCCCGCGCTCGGTTCCGCCACTTCGGCCGGCCCGCCATCGCGTCCGAGAGCATACTCCTGCTGGTCCCGTCATCGTATATAAACTCGTAGCTCGGTAGGTGACTCTTGAGGCTCGACCGTGGGAGATGCAGCCACGCACGAACCGGCGATTCGCCGGCCGTCTGCCGGTCTCTTTCGAAAGGGCTTTAGTGTCCACCGGGTTACGAAGAGATGAGTCCTGGTAGGGTAGTGGACTATCCTCTTGGCTTGCGGAGCCAGGGACCGGAGTTCAAATCTCCGTCAGGACGTTTCTGTCGACACCAAACCGCGAGCGATGCGTGGCGCGACAGCGCCACGAAAAGCGAACGGCGTAGCCGTGAGCAGCGAGCTGCTGGTGTCGACGAAACTCCCCAGAGATTTGAGCAGGAAAGTCGCAGCGGCCGACCGAAGCGAGGGCGACCGTCTTTCCGTGTTCAAATCTCCGTCAGGACGCTCACTTATCGCGAGTGCTTCACGTTGTTCAGCACTCGCTCTTGCGTTCGGTCCTGACGTGCCCAACGCTCGCTACCGCTCGCGTTGGACTCCGTCAGGGCGTTTTACGTTAGATAGCTAGCAGGGGAGAAACTCGGGCGGGATTACCGCCGCATATGTTCCAAAATCTGTAAAAATCGATAGGCTGGCTCTCCGTAGCGTTTCGTCTCCGTTCCGGCCTTCGCTCGTAATTGGTCTATTTCGGCCGTGTACGCTTCGTTGATCTTGAGTGCCACTCGTTCGCCGTGCTCCCGTTCGAATCGAGCGGATACTTCGTCCAGTCCGTCAGTCAGTTTTCCGTTCGGAACGTACGGTGACCAGAGTTGCAGGGTGTAGGCGTCAGCATCGTCGAAGACTCGAGTCGCATACTCGTAGTCGGCCTCGAACTTCTGGTAGATCGTATCCAGGGTCCCCTGATACGATTTACCGCCGAAGTCGCTCCAGGAGCCGTCCGAAGGGGTCCCCCCGTAGTTGAGCCCATCGAGGTGAGTCACGACTTCACAGATGTAGACACACTGTCGTCCGTTATCAGTCCCAAGCGCCAAAACGTCGACCTCCATCTGATCGCCCTCTTTCTCAGAAAATTCGTTGTAACTGACGACCTCACACTCGTTGATCAGTTTGTGGTAGGCCCCAACCAGTTGCTCCCCGAGTCCAGCAGTACTCATGATAGCCACGTCGAATTTCAGGCCGTATAGTCTATCTGAAACGGTGCCAAAAACCGGAATCAACGCACGGGACACAGCGCTTCCGTGTTCGTCTCTTCGGCGCTCGAGCACGCCTACCAACCCCAACTGGAACATGCCGGCCGGGACGGTACCCGTCTCCGCCCCCGACACGCAGCCAACCAGCAGTGCAATCGGTGGGACACATGAGTGACAATTACGCAGACACAGCAGGTGAAGCGTACGGAACCGACGATAAATCGACGACCGTCAGCCGACGGCGACTGCTTCAGTCGCCGGCAGCAATCGCAGTCGGTGGGGCTGGTCTCGCCGGCGCCTCCGGCTCGGCCGCCGGGAGCGGATTCACGGGCTGTGACGAGTGGCTGGACGCCCCGGCGGAGTACCCGGAGATCGATCTCACGCGCAGCAATCCGTCCGCATCGAACTTCGAGTCTCTCGAGGACGAAACCGAACTCGTCGTCTCCGTCCATGGCTGGCTCGGCCTCGAGACCAGCACCGACCAGGCTTACACGCTCGAGCAAGCCTTCGCGGAGAACGAGTACGACACGCCGGTGGTCGCGGCCTCGTGGGAAGCGGACACCCGAAACTACTGGCGGGCAGAGAGCAGGACCGAAATGGCCGGCCAGCGGCTCGCGTCGTGGCTCGCATCCGATCGAGCGAATCTCGAGGAGCGAACGATCAGACTGGTCGGCCACTCGCTCGGCGGGCGACTCTGTCTCAAGACGCTGACGGCGCTCGACGGCGAAGCGACGGGCGATACCGTCGCCCTGCTCGGCACCGCGGCAGACGACGATTCGGTCTGTACGGACGGCGAGTACGCCTACGGCATCGACACCGGTGTCGAGGCGGTCTCCAACTATCACTCGGAGAACGACGACAGCGTCTGCTACGGCTACGACCTCCAGTCGCTCTCGAGCGGCCTCGGCTGTGGCGGATCCGACTGCGACGGCGGTTGGGTCACCGACGACAGCGGCTCCGTGCCGGACAACTACACTGACGTGGACGTCACCGACGCGGTCGACGACCACTGCGACTACACGAAGCCCGAGGTGGGCTGCGTGCCACAGATCGTCGCCGGGTTCGAGTGAGGGGCTCGAGTAACGAGCTGACTCTTGAAAGGCGAACCGATAGTCCCTATTTCTGTCCAGTAGCGGTGGCACACTGGACAGTTACCTCTTGATACCGCTACGAACTAGTTGCTACGCGGAACTATCCCTACGGTCGTCTTATCGCTGGTATAGGCGACGTGGACGTGAATCGCTGTTCCCGTCGATACGCTGTGCGTTATCCACTCTCGTTTTCTTCGGTTTCGTTCTCTTCAGTCTCGTTCTCTTCAGTCTCGTTTTCCTCAGTCTCGTTCTCCTCGGTTTCGTTCATCCCGTCTTCGGTCTCGTTCTCCTCGGTTTCGTTCATCCCGTCTTCGGTCTCGTTCTCCTCTTCTGCGGGATCTTCTTCCGTCTCGTTATCGCCGCCGTCACCGGGGCCAGTACAACCAGCGATCAGTGTCGTTGAAGCTCCGACACCCGCTATCTGGAGCGCTCGTCGCCGCGTCAGTAAATCATCTCGTTCCATGACAAAAATCATTCGTCGCCAATGTGTATAAACTGACACCCATTATATTCCTGCACCCCGGTTCGACCGTAAATATCTCTGACTGGTTTGAATTATTGAAATTATATGGGAATTAGACTAGTGAACGGAAACTCATAGAGACCAGTGTGAACCGTCGACCGACGAACGTCGATGGAACAACTGCACGAATTCACACGCCAAGATCGTACGCTGTTCGACGATTACCCGTCGACAACTGTTGACAGGAGTCGGCACGTGCTTCTCCATTCCCGGCCTCTGTCGCGTAGCTCGTCCGTTGTGTCGTTCGATCGACGTCCGTTTCTGGTTCAGCGATCGCACCGCACGGTACCTCGTTTTTGTTTTCGAACTGCGAGGTAGAACATCTCCGAGAGTAGAGCGGTGAGCTATTCCCCTCGAACGAATCCGGAACGCCTGATCGTTCGTCTACGGGTGTACAGAGCGACAGCGGACCGACGATCGCTAGAGAGTCCGCCGAATAGTGACACGAGATTCCAGCGTCGGGTAGCGTCGTCACTCGAGGTAGCAGAGTCGGGTGAGAGGAGTAAGCCCCCTTCTGTTCATCCCGGCATTCGGCTGAGCGTCCGCGCCGTCCGCGGCGAGGCCGCGGGGCGTTCGGGCTACCACGGCGCGGACTTGCACCGGTGAGGGTTCGCCGTTCCATCGCTCCTCGGCCGTCTGCGTGCGGTCGATCGTGACTCGCGGTTTTCGCGCCGAAGACGCTTCGAACCGCGTACACGATCCGCGGATTCGAACCACGGGGTATCAACCGCAATCCTCTGCGGGTTAGCTCCCCTTCCTCTCGGTCGGGTTCGCGCGCATCATCGGTCGGGCCGAGACGTGTCGTTTCTGTTCCAGAGCCAGCGGTCTCCCGCTCCGGACTTGCGTCCGGTCACCTGCCCGAACAGGTGGGGGGACTTTCCTCGCGTGCGTCGAGCAACTCAAAGAGTTGGCCAACGTCAGAGCGTGGCGCATCTCGGAGAGATGGGCCACGTCAGATAGCGACCCCGTTTCCGGGACCGCTACCGCGGCAGCCAGGCTCTCTCTCCCAGCTATCGTAGGGGCGTCGGCCGAATAAGTCCCCCGGTCGACGCGACGACTCACCGTTCGATTCGAATGGAAGCGCTTTAGGAGAACAATTCCCATGTATATCTGTATGTCCCAGCGACAGGGCGTCAACCTCTCCTACGAAGACGGTGCACGCGCAGTCGAACTCGCGCGCGAATCCGTCGAATCTTTCGTACAACACGGGCAACGAGAACAACCGGGCAGCATGCGCGAGGCCTTCTACGAACGAACCGGCGCGTTCGTTCGCCTCGAGTCCACTCGCGGCCGGGGCAGCCTGCGCGGCTGCGCCGGTGGCTATCGCTCGGGCGAGCAACTCGGCCACGTCATCGTCGACGCGGCGATCGAAGCCGCGAGCGAGGATTCCTGTGGCTCCGAAGTGACTCCCTCAGAACTCCCGAATCTCACCGTCTCGGTCTGTGCCGTCCGGAACGTCGTCCTGACCGACGATCCGCTGGCCGACCTTGAGTTGGGGACCCACGGCGTCGCCATCGACGGCGGCGGCGAGGGCGGCTGGCTCTATCCGACAGTCCCCGTCGAGAACCAGTGGAGCGCCGAGGAGTATCTCGATCGAACCAGCCGAAAGGCGGGGCTGGCACCGAAGGCCTGGCAGGACGACGACGTCATCGTCACGCTGTTCGAAGGACAGGTTTTCCGCGAGCGCGACGCCGACGGCAGCATCGAGGAACTCTAACCGACGACGCGACGAGGCGTGCTGGTCGACCCGCCGACGCTAGCGAGGGCCGCTGCAGCGTGCCGTCCCGATCCTACTCCTGATATCGCGTTGGGTTCGACGAATCGATCTTGAGCAGCGCGGCCGACAGCCGACCGCCGGCGATCGCCAGGCCATTACAGAGGTGCATGGCGAGGAAGCCGCCGAGAACGCCAGCCACGGAGACGGCGAGCGCCGCCGGGAGCGTCTTGACGTCGTGCGCGCCGACGGTGTACGTGATCGTCGGGTCCGCGTACACCAACGGTGCGGCGAGCGCGACCAAGACGACGGAGGCGGCGGTAACAATCACGGTGAACGCGAGGATGCCGTAGACGAATTTAGCGGCCACTAACACCAGGCTGGTCCAGGTCGTCGGCGCAGTCACCAGCGCCGAAATGGCGTCGAGGACGCCGTCCTCGGCTCGCGAGAGACTGCGGGGGTTCTCCGCGCGGAGCGATTCGGGCAGCGGCGCGTCGACGCCGACGAGGTGGCTCGTCAGTCGCGCGTCGAACGCCGCGAGCACCGTCGTGCCGATCAGCGTCAGGACGAACAGCGGGAGTCCGACGAGCGTCACGAGCAGGCCGAACCCGAGCGAAAACCCGACGGTAACGGCGGTGAAATAGACGATACCGAGCGGGAAGGCGAGCAGCAGATAACAGAGGTTCAGGTAGGTCCGCGCGCGAAACGGGACCCCGAAGAACCAGCGCAGCGGTCGGTCGTCCGGTCCGTCAGTGCCGTCTCGAGCGGTCGTCGTTGCATGTGTCATTGGCCTCGCTCGAGGCGACGGGCCGACGGACCCTATACCGAGCCGACGAGTTGGCGGGTCACCAACCCTGCACAACGGTTATATACCGGGGTCGATCGCGACTCCCGCCATCGACCGTCGACCGCCGCCGGTCACCGATCGAACGTCCGGTAGATCGCGAGCAGTCCGGCGGTGTGAAAGAGCGTGATCGCGAGGAGACTCTGGGCGTCTCTGAGTCCGAGGACGGGATCGAAGAGGTAGAGGATCAGATACGGAATCACGGCGATGCAGACGATCCCGATCGCGAGCGCGCGCATCGTCTGACTGTCGTTCCGCCGGTAGCCCCGGTAGGCGAGGTGGGCGACGAACAGCCCCACGACTGCGGTGAGGGCGGACGCGAATGCGGTGATGGATTCGAGCATGGTCAGGTGGTGTAGACGGCGTAGAGGATGACCAGCAACCCACACAACTCGGAGAGCGTCGTGAGCAGCAACTGGGCCGCAAGCGGCACGGCCTCGAGATTCCCCGAGAGCAGTCGGACGAACATCGGGGCCGGCGCGAGCAGGAACATCCCGACGGCGAGCAGCAGAATCGGACGCGCCCGCGTCCGCCGGTAGCCTTCCACGAACCGGTAGGTGACGAGGACGGCGAGGACGGACGCCACGAAGAACGTCACGACGGCGGCGAGCACGACGGGCGTCGAGCCGCCCTCGACGTCGACCTGCAGCGGCAACGAGGCGAGCAGCGAGGGCTCGAGTGCCCCAATCCACGTCGCCAACTCGGAGCCGACCGAATCGCCGACCGTCGTGACTCGGCGCGCCGCCTCGAGCCCGCTCGTCGGTGTGCTGATCGCTCCACTCATCCGGAGAACTCCTCGTAGAGCCGCGTGAAGGTGTCCGCGGCGTCTTCCTCGCGGTAGTCGACCGTCACGTCGAAGCCGTCGTCGGTCACGTCGATCGCGACGTGCTCGAGGCGGGCGACGTAGACCTTGTAGTGGTGGCCGTTCGGGTCGAGTCGTTGCTGGTCCGCCAGGAGGTCGCGCTCCTGGAGGCGATCGATTCGGCGGTAGACGGTCGAGGGATCGGCGTCGCAGGCGTCGCTCAGCGCCTCGACGGACTGTGCGTCGCGGTAGGTCTCGAGAATGATCGTCCGCGCGTACTCGTCCTCGAGCAGGGCGAGTAGCTCCTCGGTGTCGGCGTCGACGACGGTCGTCATCGGTGATCCTTCCCTCGAGTGTCGACGGCACTCTGCGAGTCCGAGCGGCGCTCGAGTCGCACGGCCGTCGCGACCGAACCGGGAGTCCCGCGGGTAGGTGACCGCGGGTCGCCGCCGGGATCGGGTTGCCGAGCCGACACGTCCCTCTCGACTCCCGCTCGAAGGGCAATAATCGTTCGGATCCGCGAACCGTTTGCGGTGCGGATCCGTGATTAGCGGAGGTCCCGGCCCGCACTCCCCGAGTTCGGAGCTACCCACCAAGGTTTATGTTAACTGATCGACGAGAGTTCGGACGTGAGTCTTCGAGCGGGATCCGTCCGCATCGACGACGTCGGTCGAACGGTGCGGGCCGCAGCGCTGAGTCCGTTCCGCCCGCAGACCTATCTGAATCTCCTCTACCTGCTGCTCGCGTTCCCCCTCGGCATCGTCTACTTCGTCTTCTTAGTTACCGGCTTCTCGCTCGGGTTCAGTCTGCTAATTATTGCGGTCGGCGTCCCGGTCCTGCTCCTCGTCCTCGCCGCGAGCCACGTCTTCGCGGCGTTCGAGCGCGCGACGACCAGACACCTGCTGTCGGTCGAGATCGACTCGCCCGGCTACCCGTTTCTCGACGGCGAGGACGGAGTCGACGGCGTTCGATTGCTCGTCTTCGGCCTCGAAACCTACGCGGCGATCTGTTACCTCTTCCTCAAGTTCGTCGTCGGCATCGTCTCGTTCGTCCTGCTGACGACGATGCTCACCACGTCGGTCGCCCTGCTCCTGACACCGCTGTACTACGACCGGCCGAACGTACAGGTGGGCCTAATCAACGGGGGCGAACCGATCCGCCTCACGCCGTCGCTGGAACTCCCGTGGAACGAACTGCTCGTCGGGGTCGAGTTCGCCGTCACGATCGCCGAGTGGGAGGCGACGACGCTCCCCGAGGCGCTGGCGGTTTCGGTCGTCGGAGTCGTCGTCTTGGTCGCCTCGCTCGCGCTATTGAACGCGTTCGCGTGGCTCAACGGGCAGGTCAGCCGGCTGTTTCTGGGGACGGCCGGACGGGACGCACTCGAGTCCGTGCGCGAACGGATTGCCAACTAACTCGCCGGGGCGCACAACTCGTATATAACTGTTCGCCACGACTGGCGATCAGACAACTGTGAATCCGCTTATAGGATGCTCCCGGTCGACGGTCAGGACGCAATGGGAGACACGCAGACCGATACCGGCTCCGGAACCGGGCCGGTCGACGCAGCGGACCCGAATCGAGACGACCAGTACCGGCGATTCAAGCGCAGCGACGGCCGGAACCGTCGCCAACAGCCGGCGAGGGAGGTGTAACGATGACCGCGATCGAAACGACCGGGCTGACGAAACGCTACGGCGAGGAGACGGCCCTCAAGGCTCTCGAGTTGACCGTCGAGGCGGGCGAGGTGTTCGGCTTCCTCGGGCCGAACGGCGCGGGGAAGACGACGACGATCGATCTCCTGCTGGACTTCATCCGACCAACCGAGGGGTCGGCGACGGTGCTCGGCTACGACACCCACGAGGAGACCGACGCCGTTCGCGACCGCGTCGGCATCCTCCCCGACGGCTTCGACCTCTGGGAGCGTTCCTCAGGTTTCCGCCACCTCGAGTTCGCCCTCGACTCCAAGGGCGGGACCGAATCGCCGGACGCCCTGCTCGAGCGCGTCGGGTTGGACCTCGCCGACGCCGAGCGGCCGGTCGGCGACTACTCGAAGGGGATGAAACAGCGACTCGCGATGGCGATGGCGCTCGTCGGCGACCCCGACCTCCTCGTCCTGGACGAGCCCTCGAGCGGGCTCGATCCCCACGGCATTCGGACCTTTCAGGAGATCATCCGCGAGGAAGCCGCGGACGGAACGACCGTCTTCTTCTCGAGTCACATCCTCGGCCAGGTCGCGGCGGTCTGCGATCGCGTCGGCATCCTAGACGGCGGCGAACTGGTCACCGTCGACACCATCGCCGGACTGCGCGAGCGCTCGGGCGTGGGCTCGAGTCTCGTCGTCGACGTGGCGGGGGAGCCTGCAGTTGACCACGCCGAACTCGCCAACGTCGATGGCGTCACCGAGGTGACGACCGAGGACGGCCGCCTCCGAGTCACGTACGCCGATCCGGCCGCGAAGGCGCACGCGATCCACCGCCTCGTCGAGTCCGGAACGCCGATCGTCGACTTCGACATCGAAGAGGCGACGCTCGAGGACCTCTTCTCGGCGTTCACCGGCGTCGATGCGGCGTCCGCCCGTGAGCGGGCGACGGCGGCCGACGACTCGGCGGTCGCACACCGAACGGCAGCCGACGGCGGCGTGGCGGACGAGGAGGTGGTTCGATGAGCACCACGCTGCTGGCTCGGAAGGACTTCGAGGACGCGATCCGCTCGCGGATGATCTGGGCCGTGATGGGCGTCTTCGTCTTCCTGATGGGGATCATCGCGGTCGGCGCCGCGACCGACAACCTCGCCGAGACCGAGCCGACGGCGGTCATCGGCGTCGTCGCCAACATCGGCGGACTCCTCCTCATCCCGATCCTGGCACTGCTCGTCGGCTACATGGCCGTCGTCGGCGAGCGGCAGTCGGGCAGCCTGCGAGTGCTGTTCGGCCTTTCCCACAGCCGCTGGGATGTCTTCGCCGGCAAACTGCTGAGCCGACTGGCCGTCATCGCCGTCGCGTCGGTCGTGGCCTGCCTCGTCGCCATCGTGATCGCAGTCGGGCTGTTCGACGACGTCCCCCTCCAAACGTTCCTCGGATTCTCTGCGCTGACGATCCTGCTGGGCATGGCCTTTACCGCCATCGCGGTCGGCGTCTCGGCGATGTCGTCCTCGAGGATGCAAGCGATGGGCGGTGCGATCGGGAGCTACGTCGTCTTCACGCTCGTCTGGCATCCGGCCGTCACGGCCGTCCACTACCTCCTCGAGGGCAACTTACCGGGACTCGAGGCCCCCGAGTGGTACTTCTTCCTCCTCCAGCTGAACCCGCTCGAGGCCTACCGCGCGGTCTCGAGCGAACTCGCCGACCAGTTCATCTGGCCGATGCTCGGCTGGCAGACCATGGTCGAGGATATTCCGGAGGAGACGATGGAGAATCCGGACGCGCTCTTGGTCTCGAACCGCGTGAGCGGCGACCTGCCGTTCTACCTCAGCGACTGGTTCGCCGCCGTCGTCCTGCTGTGCTGGATCGTGATCCCGCTCGCGATCGGCTACTGGCGGTTCGAGCGGGCGGATCTGAACTGACCGACGGTCGCCGGAGAACTACGCTGCGTCGCCGCCGAAGCCGACTCGCTCCGCGTCAGCCAGACACCGTTCGGTGGCGTCCTCGAGGTCGAACTCCCGAACCACCTCGCCGTCGCGAACGAGCGGCTCGAGCAGAGCCTCGCCGTCTTCGGGCCCCTCACGATCGGCGAGCGCGACGTGGTGACCCCCCGCCGACGTTCGGTACACGTCCTTGACCCCCGAAAGCTTGCCTCGTTTGGAGACCGGTTCTCCCTCGAGGGAGACGATATCGAGGCTGAAATCGACCGAGTCGGCGCCCGTGATGTGGCTGCCGACGCCGAAGCCGTCCGCGATATCTCGCAGGTCGCGGATCGACTCGGGGGTGAGCCCGCCGCTACAGAAGATGTCGACGTCCTCGTGGCCGCGCGCGTCGAGTTCCCAGCGGATCTCGCGGACGATGTGACGGAAGTCGCCGCGTCTCGAGCCCGTGGTATCGAGGCGGACGCCCTCGAGGTCGTCCCCGAGCGTCTCCGCGGCCAGCAGACTCTCGCTCTTCTCGTCCCAGAAGGTGTCGGTCAGCGCGATCCGCGGGACGTCCTCACCGACGGCCTCGTTGAACGCCGTCCAGGCCTCGGCCTGGTTCCCCTCGCCGAAACAGAACATGAGCGCGTGGGGCATCGTCCCGCCGGCCTCGCGACCCAGAATGTCGCCCGCCGCGACGTGCGAGAAGCCGTTGAGGCCGGCGAGCAACGCGGCGCGCTCGACCGTCGCCGCGATCGAGGGGTGGACGTGGCGCGCGCCGAACGAGAGCACGAGGGAGTCGGGCGCGGCCTGTCGAACCTCGAGTGCGCCCGTCGCGAATCCGCTGGGTTGCGAGAGGAATCCCAATAGGGAGGTCTCGAGTTCGGCGAACTCGAGGTACGGCCCTTCGATTCGCATCACCGGGCCGCCGTCGAACAGTTGGCCGTCGGGCAGCGCGTCGATATCCACGTCGCGGCCCTCGAAGAGCGTCGCGACGTCGGCGATCCCGGTGAACACCTCGAAATCGCCGGTCGGGAACTGGTCTGCCGTCACCTCGGCGACGACGTGTGGGTTCTTCCCCGCGTGCTCGAGAGTGTCCCGGGTACGCTCGAAGTAGGCGTCGGTGGCACGCCCCTCGAGAATCGCCTCCGCTGGGACGGTTCCGAACGGGTTTGACATACCGACGGTTTTCCGGGGCGGACAAAAAAGCTACTCGTCTGCGGTCGGAGCCACGATTGCGTCCGTTTTGTCGCTGTCGAAACCCAGATCGAGTGATATTTTGACAGCCTCACAAGTGAGGGGGCGATAGCCGTCGAGATCAGTAACAGGGCACAGTACCGGAGCGACTCCGACCGCGAGAAGAACTGGCAAACGTCCGATTTGCGTTCCCGCGGACGTTACTCGGCAGTCGATTCGGCTTTTAGCGCCGACAGCTCCCGCACGATAAACCGCCGCTTCGTAAACTACCCTACCCTACTTCGCTCGGTCTGACGACCTCGCTCGTTGAGGGTAGGGCTTTCGCGTGGACTCCCGTTCTATGCCACCGTCGGTGGTAGCAGGGGGGACGTACTCCCCACTCACGTTCAGCGTCCCGCGATTCAAGCGCACGTCTACTGGTGCGCCTCCGTCGCCTGCATTTTGCCTGCGACGGAGATACTGCAAACCGATGTTCTTGGAGGCGTTGTAGTCGGCGTGGTTCTCATACCCACACTGTTGACACTCGAACGATTCTTGATGCCGATTGTCGTCGTGGGTAAACCCACACGTCGAGCAGCGCTTCGATGTGTTTCGCGGGTCAACCTGTACGACTTCAATGCCGTGTTCTTCAGCCTTGTATTCAACGTACTCGTAGAGGCGTCGGAACGCCCAGATGTGTTGCCACGTCGCCTCAGGGATGTTCTCCCGAATGTGGGTCAACTCCTCGAACACGATGTGCGAACAGTCGTTCTCGACAGCCTCCTCGATAAGTTCGTTCGCCACCGTGTGTAGGTATATCTCGAACCGTCCGTACTCTTTCTGCCCGATTGATTCGATGTTCTCGTGGGCCTGTCGAGAACCACACTGCTGAAGCGATGCACGGCGTTTCTCGTATTCTTGACGCCAGTGGTTAAACTCGTCTGCCGACCAGAAGCGCCCCGTTGAAGCGACAGCGACATTGTTGACGCCTAAATCCACACCAAGGACTGTTCTGTGCTTGGATTCGGATTCAGGCGATTCCTCGTCTGCTTCGACTTTCCGCATCGAAGCGTGGAGATACCAGTCACCGTCGCGGTACTGCAAGTGAGCCATCCGAAACTCGAAGTCCTCATCGGAGACGTACTTCGTGGGCGGTGTCTCCGAGTCGTCGGGGAGGATGTAGTCACACTCAACACGCCCATTGACAGTTGAAAGCGAAACGTGGTCGCGGTGGAACGTCGCACTGCGCTTATCGTAGACCGCGCTGTCGGCAGAAAAGTAGGGTTGCGACGTGCGTTCACCGCGCTTCAGTCGTTCTACACCGCTCTTGACGGCTTCAACTGCTCGACGAATCCCTTTCTGAACGAGGTTTGCGGTGAGGTTGGTTTCGTCCCGCAGTTGGTCGTACAAGGCACGTTCGGCTTTGGCCTTCGAGGTAACGTGGTATCCGTCGTCGCCATGCCAACACCGTTCGCTCGCGGTGTTCGCACAATGTTTGAATTGCTCGACTGTCTCACGGAGGGACGCATCGGCGTCCTGATCCACGTCGAGCTTGATTATGGCGGTACGACGGTATTCCACGACGTTTCACATAATATGGGAGTGTTACTTAAACGTTCGGGAGTGAGCCTGCCAGAGACCGTGGTACGTTGAGGGATTGTCGGCTCCTCCCCTCCCTACTCCGTTCGCTCCGCTCACTCCGTAGAGGAAGGGGCCTCCGCCTTGAAATTTAGGTGAAATAGACGTACGCGAGCAGCAGTATCGCGGCCAGATCGTACCGAAACGCGGCGAAAAGCACCGGCGGAAAGTGCAGTAGGCCGGCGCTGATCGCGACGAACGTCGTTCCCCAGATGAGACAGAGGGTGAGAAACAGGCCGCCGTTCCGATATCGGGTCACGAACCAGGTGTTGTCCGCATCCCTGCTTGAACGTACCGAACGACACGTCCCTCGAAAACGGGTGGGGAACGCGAGGACGGCAACAGAGCACGGCTCGCACCGACACGTCGTCGAACGGAGACGGCAGTTTCTACGGCCGCGCAGCCACAACCGGCCCCGGCACGGTCGTCGCCGGCGTCGGCGCCGTGACCGGCCGCTCGAGCGTCGCCGAGGCCGTTTCCGACCCGTGAATCGCCTCGATATCGTCGACCGTCGGCGCGCCGACGATTTCGACGGTGTCCCCGTCGACGGTCACGCGGTAGGCGCCGGCGAACGCCTCGCCGTCTTCGATTCGGTAAACGTCGTCCGCGCGCTCGACCGCCGTCGCCCCGCGATTCTCGAGAAGGGTTCGGTAGACCGCGGCGAACTCGTCGGCGTCGTCGTCGCTCTCCCAGGCGAGATACCAGACGTGGCCGGTCCGGTCCTCGTCGTCCGCGTCGTGGTAGACCTGGATCGTATCGCCGGCCCAGCCGTCCGTCGCCGGGTAGGAGTAGTTGTACGGCGAGAGCTCCGTCGCGCCGTCGGTGAGCCACCGATCGACGGCGTTGTTGGTCCAGAGGGCGGCGAACAGCGTCGCCTCGCCGACCGTCTCCGTGCGGGGCTCGCTCCCGCGAGT
This sequence comes from Natronorubrum marinum, assembly GCF_052040125.1. Lineage (NCBI taxonomy): Archaea > Methanobacteriati > Methanobacteriota > Halobacteria > Halobacteriales > Natrialbaceae > Natronorubrum > Natronorubrum marinum. Next base: position 639,531 of record NZ_JBPPFV010000003.1, on the reverse strand, counting down.
GAACGGCTCCCAATCGTCGCTCGAGCGGTCCGGTACTTCGACGTCGACCGGCCAATCGTCCGGGTAGCGCTCGGGGTGGATCAGCTGGCTCGTGCTCGCAGGTCGATCGTCGTAGGCGTCGTCGACGGCCGCCCAGCCGCCCCGATCGCGGAGGTGATCGACGAACGGCGGCCCCTCCGAGTACGGCGCGTAGATCGAGAGGAACAGTCCGGCGTTGAACGGAGTCCCGCCGAGATTGGTGGCTGGCGGGCGTTCGTACTCGGCCAGACACTGCCACTCCTCGCCGCAACGCCGGTCATACAGGTGCGGAATGTAGTTCGCCTCGCCCTCGGTGAGCCCGATCTCGGCTCGCTGTTCGTCGATCGTTTGCCCGCTCCGGTCGAGCCCGAACTGTTGGTCCTGCAGTGCGTGGACGAGTTCGTGGACCAGCGTGTTCCGATTGATCCGAATTTCGTCCGTGTTATCCGTGATAATGACGATCCGATCGCTCGTGTAGTAGCCCTGGACGGCCCCGCCGTAGAGGGTGTTCATCGCCTGACCGACGTCCGTCTCGCCGTCGACGACGAACGCGCCGCGCCAGACCTCGTTGACGAACGGCGACGCCGATCGGGGGGCGCCGCGCTGGCTTCGATACTCGTCCCTGGAGATCACTTCGAGCCTGACGTCGTGTTCGAACTGCAGCCCGCGAACGACCTCGATTCGGGCCATCGAGCGGTACTTGACGGCCTCGACCTGGCGTTCGGTGAGCGCGTCCGCGTCGTCGAACTCGAAGGCGTCGTCGTGCGCGTAGCCGCCGACGTGTCCGAGCTCTCGGTCGGTGTCGAACCGGTCCGGAGCGTCGGGAAGTGCACAGCCCGAGAGCACGAGAAGGGAGACGACCGCGAGGAGTCCGAGGTGGCCCCGTTGCATCGAGCATCTCTTTCGACGGCGGGGCCATAGGTTCATCGCTCGCCGCGACTCGCGGGCGCCCGTCGTGGAAGGAGTCCGCAGTCGGACCGCTCAGTTCCGGAGGCGCGCCGCGAGCACGGCGGCCACGATGGCGATCACCGCACCGGGGGCGGCGAATCCAGGGATCGAGTCGTCGTCGGCCCCAGTGTCATCGTCCTCGCTCTCCGCCCTATCCGTCTCGTCCGATCCGCTCGTCTCGTCGGTCCCGTCGGTCGACTCGCCCTCGGCGGTGATACCCGCCGCGACGGCGTCCAGTTCGTCGACCGAGGGCGCACGAACGACCGTCACCGTCTCGCCGTCCGTCCGGACGGCGTACGCGCCGGGGTAGGCGTCGTCAATCACGTAGAGGCCGTCGCGGTCGTCGACGGTCTCGGCGTCGTTGATCTCGAGCAACTCGCCGTAGCCGTCGGCGAACTGGTCGGCGTCCTCGCTCGAGGTCCACTCGGTCCGCCAGACGAAGCCGGTCTCCTCGGTCGCGGGCGTTCCGTTCGCCGCCTCCGAATCGACGTAGGTGACGAGTTGGTCGCCCGCCCAGCCGTCCGTGTACGGCTGATCGTAGTCGATGCGGAAATCGGGGGTGAGGAACGCGTCGTCCTCGATCACCGACGGCTGGTTCGGGTCGAGGGCGTTACCGCCGAACATCGCGACCATTCCCGCTTCGCCCGCCGTCTCGGTCGCGACCTCGCCGTCGACCTCGAACGGTTCCCAGGAATCGTCGGATTCGTCCGCGACGCTGACGTCGGCGAGTGCACGGTCCTCGTCGGGGTGGATCACCTCGGCGGAGTGCTGTGGCGGATCGTCGTAGGCCGCATCGACTGCCGACCAGCCGTCGTCGGCCTCGAGCAGGAAGTCGACGTACGCCGGCCCCTCGTCGTAGGGATGGTACAGCAATGTGTAGAGTCCCCAATTGACGTCGCTCGGTTGGGACGGCTGGACGTCGGTCTCGGGGAGGCAGTCCCACTCGGTCCCGCAGTTGCGGTCGTACTCGGTCTCCACCGTTACGGCGTCGCCCTCGATCAGGCCGTTCTTCGCGTTGTCCTGATCGATGGTCTCGCGGTCGTACCCCGAGAGATCGAAGTGCTGGTCCTGCAGCGCGTGAAGCAGTTCGTGTCCGAGGATCACCTCGTCAACCTCGGGCGACTCCGGACTGTCGGAGACGAGGACGATCTCGTCGGCGCCCGGGTCGTAGTAGCCGCCGACGTTATCGCCGTACATGTTCTCGAGTTCCGCCTCCGCATCGGTCTCGCCGTCGACCATGAACAGCGCCTCGTAGGTGACGTTCTGTTGGACTCGTTCCTCCGCAGAGAGTTCGACGAACAGTTCGTCGTGGTCCTCCTGGAACTCCTCGCGGGAGATCACGTCGACCGGGACCTCGTCCTCGAAGGTCAGCCCGCGGATCTCCTCGACGCGCGCCATCGATCGGTAGATCACCGCCTCGAGTTCGTCCTCGTCTTCGATGGCGGCGTCGTCGCGGTCGTCGACGTCCAGTTCGTCGTCGTGCCAGTAGCCCTCGACGTAGCCGACGGTGTCTTCGGTGGACGGATCGTCGGGCCGGTCGACGGAGTCGCCCGCGGGCAACAGCGGAACCGCGCCGCTGGCCGCGACGAACAGCAGTGCGAGCGTCGACACCGCGACCAGCGCGGCGAGGACCCGTGTTCGCGTCAGTGTGGCCGTCATTTGGGTGCGTTGACAGGCAGTAGGGAGAGGAGTCTAAAAAGGTCGCTGGTTGGTGCTGTACTCGTCGGCTCTCAGTCGGTCCGGTACTGGATCGTCGGCTCTCAGTCAGTTCCGTATCGTCGACAGTCGGTCGATTCAGCCCTGCGCGATCGGCGTCTACATCGCCAGTGACGACAGCCCCGTCACGAACGTTTTTAGCGCCGAGTTCGTACGATACCGTAGTGATGCACCTCGAGCCAACCGACACCGCGGTCGTGGTCGTGGACATGCAAAACGGCTTCTGTCACCCCGACGGGTCGCTGTACGCGCCGGGCAGCGAGACCGTCATCGAGCCCATCGCCGACCTCGTCGAGCAGGCCGCCGAGACCGGCGCCGCGGTGGTCTACACGCGAGACGTCCACCCGCCCGAACAGTTCGACGACGCCCACTACTACGACGAGTTCGAGCAGTGGGGCGAACACGTTCTCGAGGGGTCGTGGGAGGCCGACATCGTCGACGAACTCCCCGTCGAAGCGGCGGACCACGTCGTCGAGAAACACACCTACGACGCGTTCTACAACACGGAACTCGAGGGCTGGCTGAACGCCCGCGGGATCGACGAGCTCGTCATCTGCGGCACCCTCGCGAACGTCTGCGTGCTCCACACGGGCGGCAGTGCCGGACTTCGGGACTTCCGCCCGCTCATGGTCGAAGACTGTATCGGCGCGATCGAGGACGCCCACAAGGAGTACGCCATCGACCACGCCGACTGGCTGTTCGGCGAGGTCGTCGACAGCGACGACCTCGACTTCGGTGCCGAGTGAGTGGCGAGGACGGGTGAGCGGTGGGACTGTGCGATGAGACGCGACTACGCTCGAGCCACAGTCGGCGACCGCCGATCGAGCCGAAGTAGGAGCGTTTTCTACCCCCCGTTCCAAGGGCGTGGTATGAGAAGCCCACGGCGGCCTCGGGACCGGCGGCTCAAGCGCCTCGCAGACGAGACGGGTGAAACCGCATGAACGAACGACGAATGCAGACGATGTACGCCGTTGGAATCGCGCTGAACGCGGTCGCGCTGATCTACGCGGCGATGGACGGCTCGCCGCTGTTCGCGGTCACGTTCGGCATCGTCATGATCTACCTCGGGGTGCGCTACTGGATGGTTTCGAAGGCCTAACCGATCGCGACCGCCTAAGAAGCGTGTCGCAGTTCAGGTGAAACAGTATCGACGGCGAGACTGTACCGAAAACCGATGCTCGAGTCGGTCCCTCCACTCGTCGAAACGGCTATCTACGGCTACTTCCTCCTCGTCGCGGCGATCGGCTGTTACCTCCACGGGCGCCTCTGGATCGGCGCTCGGAGCCGGAATAGTGACGATTTAGCCGACGAGACGCCCGGTATCGAGAGCTAAGCTGTCCCACCACCGCACGTCACAGAGAGCGTCGGTGCGGCTATCAATCCTCGAGGTCCTGTTCTCGTCGCCCGTACAGCGTCTCAGACGACTCATTCGGCGCTCGCCAGTTGACCGACGAGGGGCAACTGGAGCCGATATCCGACCGAACGGCGGTCCGAACCGAATAAAGATGGAGTACGGAGTCCAATCGGCAAAAAGGATATACGTATGATTGTATTCATGGAGGATATGACTACATACGTTCCCTCTACCCTGATTCAGAAGGACACTCGTCCGTTTCAGCTAGACGAGGTCCCCTCCCGACCCGACCATTCGACGGTGTTGCTCGTTCGGCCACGATATTTCGACGTTCGGTACCGAATCAACCCCTACATGGGCGGGCGCGTCGACGCCGACCGCGCACGCGAGCAGTGGCGAACGCTCAAAGCGGCCTACGAGACCCACGCGGACTCGGTCGCCGTCCTCGATCCAGCGGAGACGTGGGCGACGCTCGAGCGCGAAGCCGAACGCGATCCCGTCGATAGTTCCGACGGGACAGCCGTCGCCCCCGACCGCCTCCCCGACATGGTCTTCTGTGCGAACCACGGCGTCGCGACGCCCGACGGGACCGGGGTCGTCCTGGCCGAAATGGCGACCGCAGAACGCGCCGGCGAACCGGCCCACTTCGCGGCGTGGTGTGACGAACGGGGGTACGAGGTCCTCGAGGCACCCGACTGCCGGTTCGAGGGCACCGGCGACGCCATCTGGCACCCCGGCAAGCGACTGCTCTGGGGCGGCTACGGCGTCCGAACGGATCGCGAGGCCTACGACGAGCTCGCCGACCGGCTCGAGACCACCGTGCTCACGCTCGAACTCACGGACGACCACTACTACCACCTCGACGTCTGTTTCGCCCCGCTCGGCGAATCGACCGTCCTGATTCAACCCGAGGCGTTCACCGGCGACGGGCTCGCGACGATCCGATCGGTTTTCGAGCGCGTTCTCGAGGTCCCCCGCGAGGAGTCACGCGACGGACTCGCCGGGAACTGCCACTGCGTCGACGGCGATACCGTCCTCCTCGGTGCCGGGAACCCCGAGACGGAACGCGTGCTCTCGGATGCGGGATACGAGCCGATGGCGATCCCGACCGACGAGTTTCAGAAGGCCGGCGGCTCCGTCTGCTGTCTGAAACTCGAACTCGGGTCGGTCGCCTGAACGAATCGCTTCGTGTGGACCGATCACTCCCGTTCCGGCCGAAACACCCGATACGCGCCCTGCCCGGTCGCGACCTCCTTCGTCTCGCCGTCCGGCGTCGTGCTCTCGACGGTGATCTCGCTGACGCCGACGCTGCCGCCGAGACGGACGACGTTCGCCGTCGCGGAGAGGTCGCCGACCGCGGGCCGGAGGTAGTTGACGTTCAGGTTGATCGTCGCGATTCGGGCGCCGAACGGGTCGTCCATCGCCGTCCGGAGCGCGAGGCCGCCCACGGTGTCGATCAGCGTCGCGGCGACGCCCCCGTGGAGGTCAGCGCGCTCGTCCAACGGCGCGTTCGGGCGCGTGTTGCTCAGTTTCTCGTCGTAGGGAAGCGCGAGCGTCATCGTGCCGTCGCCGACGTCGTCCACGCGCGTCCCGATCCACGAGAGGAACTCCTGATTCTCGTCGATAAAGTGCTGGAGCAGACTCTCGAGGTCGTCGAACTCGTCTACCATCGTCCGCATGTCCTCGGTCATGTGCGTTGCTCCCGGACCGACGTTCTTTACGCCTCCGCTTCAGGGTTTGCCCGTTGACAACCGTTCATACCGCCTGTCGCAAGCAGCGTCCTCACCCGTCTCCCGCGCCGTAGACGCAGACGAGCCTGCCCCGCAGGTCTCGTGGTGATCTCAGTGTCCGACACCGACCCCGAGTACGACGTCGACTTTCGAGCACACCCCGACCAGTACGAAATCGGCCGCGGAGAAGAAGGCGTGTTTAAGGTCGAACCGTACAAGAGCGAACTCCTCCCGCTCTGGTCGTACAAAGACGAAGAGGCGGCCCGCGAGTCCGCCGAGGCAATCTACGAGCGGTACGAACGCTACCTCGAGGACGACGACTTTCCCGGGATGGATATGGCTCGAAAGTACCTCCAGATGGGGTACACGCGGGCGATGCGCTACGCGAAGTACCCCGGTGGGAAAAAGTACGATGACGATAACGAGCGCGAGCCCCAGCACTGGGCCGACCCGGAGAAACGGGACGCCGCGCTCGTCTTCGAGCGCTACTGGGAGCGGGTTCGGGAGGACGAAGCCTATCTCGAGGCGAAAGACGCCCACCGAGGGCGATAAGACGGGGGAGGAGCAAACGGCATGCAGCGCTCAATACAGCCTGAGGCGTTACCGCTTCGGGCCGATCAAACAGCGTTGCGGTGGCGCGCTGAGCCGCGGTGAACCGACGGTGAACCGCGGCTCGAATATGTGCGAGGTCGTCGTGAACGGAGTGAACGACGGCTTGGAAGGCGCGAAGCGTCTTCCAGTGGATGAGTGAGCGCCTCCGGCGCGAACGAATCGGTTGGGGAGGACGTGGCACTCATCGCCGCCAGCGGCAGCAACACGCTCGTTCTGGTCACATCCGAATCGAAACAGCACCATTCACTACGCCCAACGATTGATCGAGGGCGACACCCAGGGGACGACCGACGGCAACGAACGCCAAACTCAAACTGATTTTTCAGCCTACGGAAAGCGTTTATCGACGGTCGGTGGGGACTCGAGTATGAGCGCCGACAGGCGAACCGTGCTCGCGCTGACCGGGGCCCTCCTCGCCGGGGCCGCCGGCTGTGCGGGTACCACTGATCCGAACGATACGAACGGCACGAACGACAACGGGACGGAGGACGACCCGTTCGACGGCTACGAGACCCCCGAGTTCCCCCGAATCGAGCCCACCACCGACCACGACATCGAGACCGGCCTGCTCGCCGAGCAGGTGCGGGGCAACGTCGACTTCGCCCTCGCGTTGCTCGCACAGCTTCGAGAGGACGAGCCAAACGAGAACCTATTTTTCTCGCCGTACAGCGTCTCCGTCGCGCTGGCGATGACCTACGCCGGCGCGCGCGGCGGGACGGCCGCGGAGATGGGCGAAGCCCTGCGCTACGTGCTCGAGGGCGAGGACCTCCACGGCGCGTTCGCCGCGTTGGAGGCCGAGTTCGAACAGCGAAACGCGGACGGTGAGGAGGTAGACCGCGGCTACCCCGAGGAAGACGGTGACGGCGACGAGGACGACCTCGGCTTTCAGCTCTCGAGCGCCAACGCCACCTGGGCCGATGAGGGGTACCCGTTCGACGACGACTACCTCGAGTTGCTCGAGGCCTCCTACGACGCCGGCGATCACCTCGTCGATTTCTCGGGCAGTCCGGAGGAAGCCCGCCAGGAGATCAACGGCTGGGTCGAGGAGCGGACGAACGACCGAATCGAGGACCTGCTCCCCGGCGGCTCGATCAGCAGTGCGACCCGACTCGTGCTCACCAACGCCGTCTACTTCCTCGCCGCCTGGGAGTACGAGTTCGACCCCGCGGACACCGAGACGAAGCCGTTCACGAGCCTCGACGGCAGCGAGACCGATGTCGAACTGATGCACCAGCGCGAGGAACTCTCCTACGCCGAGATCGACGGCCACCAACTCGTCGAGTTACCCCACGCCAACGGCGACACGAGCATGGTCGTGGTCCTTCCCGCCGAAGGCGAGTTCGAGTCGTTCGAAGCATCGTTCAATGTCGACCGACTCGCCACGATGCTCGAGGAGACGTCCCGTCCGGAGGTCGACCTCGCGCTCCCGAAGTTCGGCATCCAATCGAAATTCAGCCTCGTCGAGACGATGCAGGAACTCGGAATGGAGCGGGCGTTCACCAGCGGCGCGGACTTCGGCGGGATGACGGAACCCGATACTAACGAGCTATTCATCGCCGAGATCGTCCACCAGAGCTTCGTGGAGGTCGACGAGGAGGGGACCGAGGCGGCGGCCGCGACGGCCGTCGTGATGGACGAATCAGCGGCGGCCGAGCAGGTCGAGATGACCGTCGATCGGCCGTTCCTCTTTTATATCCGCGACCGGCCGACCGAAACGCCGCTGTTCGTCGGCCGCGTCGTCGACGGCGAGACGCTCCAGGACGACTGACGAAACGAGAATCAGTCGCCGACGCTCGAGCGAACCCGCACCCGAACCGCCTCGCCGACCTCGAAATCCGTGTCCGGACAGATTAGCTTCGCCCCGAAGTCGGCGTCTCGAGCGCAAAACAGCGAGAGCCCGGTGATCGCCTCGCCGTTCGCAGTGACGACGACGTCGTCCCACTCGATCGTCCGCCCTCGAGCGACGCCGAGTCGGTCGCCGTTCAGCGAAATGGGCGTCGGCTCGCGCTCGAGCGTCTCGTCTCGGCCGTGAACCCCGCCGCCGTCGTAGTGCGGCAGGCCACCGTCGAGTACCCCACCACCGTCGGCCCGAACCCCCACGAACGTCTCGCCCGGGTCGGGATGGACCGGCGCGTCGAGCACGGCGTAGGTGTCGCCGGTCGAAACCACCGTTCCGGTGCCGTCCCACTCGAGCGGCCGAATCTCGACGCCCACCTCGAGCGGGAGCGATCCCGACGCCCGATGCGGGTTCTGATCGGGTCGCCGGAAGCCGACGTGGAGGTGGTTGTCGACCCACGGGGCGAAAAAGCCCGCGCGGACGAGTTCGCCGAGCGACTCCCCCCGGTCGACTCGCTGTCCCGTCTCCACTGCGGGGTCGACGTGGAGGATTCGAGCCGTCAGCCCCTCGAGGTCGGCGGGGCCGTCGCAGTCGACCAAGATCAGATAGTCGTGCTCGGGCGCGTAGGGTTTCGGCGGCGCGCGGACGGCTCTGGTCTCGAGGACCGTCCCCGAGACCGGACTCGGCGCTTCGGTCGTGCGGCCGTCTCGAAGCGTGCCGGGGTAGCAATCGATCGCACAGCCCTCGTCGTGGGCGGGGTACGGTGAGTTGTACAGCGAGAAGCGCTTGTACTGCCCCAGCAGCGGTTCGGGGAGCGTCACGACCATCGGTTATCAGTACCGTCTGCGCAGCGGGAGCGTTTAGGTCCGTCGGGACCAACCGCGTGCCGATGCGAGTATTTCGCGGCCGCGCGGCGACAATCGAGGCCGACCGCGACGTGACACAGCGACTGCTCTCGACGGCCGCCGCCGGCGAGCCCGCGGTTCGCGTCTGGACGCCCCACCGACAGGTCGCGTTCGGGCGTCGGGACCAGCGACTCGAGGGATACGAACTGGCTCGCGAGCGCGCTCGGACGCGCGAGTTTCCGCCCGTCGATCGCGACGTCGGCGGACGGGCGGTGGCCTACGACGGCGAGACGGCGCTCGCGTTCGCCCGCGCGGAGCCGGTTGCGGACTTTCGTCGCGGCACGGACGACCGATACGAACGCGCCACCGCCGCCGTCGAGGAGGCGCTTCGAGGATTCGAGTCCGGCGGCGAATCGCTCGAGCCGGTTCGCGGCGAGCCCGACGACTCGTTCTGTCCCGGCACGCACTCGCTGTCGCTCGAGGGAGCGGACGGCCGCCGGCGCAAGGTCGTCGGCATCGCCCAACGCGTTCGGCAGGACGCCGCCGTGGTCGCCGGCTGCGTCCTGGTCTCGAACCGAGACGGTCTCGCAGCCGTTCTCGAGTCGGTCTACGACGCGCTCGCGGTGCCGTTCGATCCCGAGACGGTCGGCACCGTCGCGGACGCGGGCGGGCCGTCGGATCCGGCGGTCGTTCGGTCGGCGCTCGAGGACGCCCTCGTCGGCGACGTGCGATCGACCGTAACGGTCGACTCCGTACCCGACCTCGACGGCAACTGAGTCGATCCAACGGTGGCTAACACCGAGTTCAACGGACGATATTTGGCGACTGAGGGCTGTCGACGGGACGGTATCGTGGCGATGAGACAAGGTTTTTCGTCTCGGTGCCGTCGGGGTCGAGTATGACTCGAGTCCGACCACCCGTGGAGGAAGCGCGATGACGACGGACGCAGCCGACTCGCAGTGGACGGCCGTCCTCGAGGACGCGACGGCGATCGCCGAGGAGTACCAGGAGAACGGCTGGGACGCAGTCGTCCTCGAGCCCGACGCCGTCTCACCGGTCGACGCCGAGGAGCGAACGGGGTTCGACGTGGAGGTGTCGCCCGACGAGTACGCGTTCCTCGAGCGGCTCATCGAGAGCAGCGAGGTCACCGTCACGACGGCGGACGTCTACTACCGCCCGCCCGAGACCGACACCGATCCACGGATCGCCCTCGCGGTCGAGCGCGACGACGAGACGGAGACGGCCGTGTTCATCCCCTTGCAATACGATCTCGACGACTCGCGAGCCGTCTTCGAGACGGCGCTGCGGGCGGAGGAGCTCCTCCTTCACGTGACGACCGCCGCGCCGGCGGACGACGGCTGGGTCACCTTCTCGCACGACGACCCGTCGCTGTTCCTCGAGGAATCCGACGTCCGGGAGTGGAGTCAGTGAGGAACGGCTCCCGCTCGGCCGGCGGTTATTCCGGCCAGGCGGAACTGTTCAGCACGAATCGAACTCGAACTCACCGTTGAGCGCCATCGAGTGGTCCTCGTAGTACGCATAGAGGTTTTGCGGTGCGGTGTATCGCCCGCCGTAGTGGCCGACGGGACCGTTCGTGTCGATGATGTTATCGTCGTAGTCCTCTGTGAACTTGAAGTTCTCACGTTCGAAGATGAGTTCATCATCGAGCCAGTACCGCACGATTCCGTCGGCGTTCGCCTCTCCGTCGGTGACCGTATTCACGCACACGTAGTACTCGAAATCGTACCACACGCCGGGTTCGATCTCGGGCGATCCCCGCGCGTATTCCGCGCCGTCGACGAGGTAATCGTGATCCCCGGTTCCGTCGCCGTTCCCCATGTGGTACGTGTTCGAGAGGAGACGGAACGGACCATTGGAACCGCCACCTCCGTCGGTGACGTACATGCGATTACTCCAGCCGTTGGTTCCGTCGGGGTTACCGCCGCCGGCGCTCCCTTCGCCGCGGGCGATCGCACAGTTCCAGAGCCGACAGTTCGACGGCGCATTGCGGCCGCCCATCGTCCAGTTGGTGTTGAGCGCGAAGGTGACGCGCCCGTTGAGTTCGAACAGTCCGTCCTCGAAGTCGTAGTGCGTACTCACGCCCCAGTGGTCGTTTTCGTTGACCCGGAGTTGCAAGGCGCTCTCTCCGAACGCCGTCGGATCGGAAACGATCGTCATGTTGTCGGGGTCGCCGTTCGACACGCGGTAGATCTCCTCCCAGCTACCGTAGTCGTCGTAGTCGAGGTGGACGATCGAATCCGGTCGGTTACAGCTCGCAGCCGCGGTATCGGTTCCGAGTCCGGTCACGCCGAGCAGACTGCCGGCGCCGACGAGGCTGCCAAGCTGCAGCGTCCGACGTCTGGTGACACCGCCGCTAGTTGGTTTTTCGCTCGATTCATCGCCCGCACGCGGGTTCGCCTCTGTGGTATTCGCAGGCATCCACTCTATCGGTGTGCGAGGGTCGTCCATTGTATCGAATGGACTACGAAACCCGGGATCCGTCACGAACCACCGCACGAACCGTTGTCGAACGCGAGACAGTCGTAGTGCCGTGATTACTCAGTCCGCTCGAGCGATTGCGGACGGAAGTCCGCTACGGATGGCAATAGCCACGCTTCGTTCGGCGCCTGCGGCGTGGACGACTCGCGTAGTGGGCGTCGAGCCGACCGACGTTCGCCGCGTTACCGGCGGTATACCGGCGGAGCCGATCGTTCGTTCACGAACAACAGTAGACAGGGACTCCCTTACGCGCGGTCGACGGACGGTCCGCCCTTTCGAATCGAACGTGCGAACGCGGGACGACTTACTCCGCGTCTTCCTGCACCCGCAGCTCCTCGCTCGCCGCACGCACCTCGCGCATGACACTCGAGATTCGCTCTTCGGCCTCGAGTTCGTCTTCGACGGAGAGGTCGACGCCCTCCACCTCCAGCAGGAATTTGGCAACCTCGGTCGACTCGTACATGACGTCGTCGAGCTCCTCGGCGGTGAAGAAGTCACACATCGCGCCGTAGAGGAAGGTCGCGCCGGCCGTCCGGACCTTGTCCTCGAAGGAGGATCGGGCCTGGTTGACCGCCTGCGGCGTGTAGGTGTCGGTCATGAAGGGGACGAGTTCGGGCAGATTCTCGCCGATCTTGGTCATCTCGACGCCGGTCTCGGTGCGGAAATCGGAACAGAGTCGCGCGATGGCCCACTCGCGGGCGGTGATGTAGGTTCGATCCCGCAGAAACTCGTTGACCCGGTCGTACTGCGCACCGTCCATCTTCGTGAACCGGGCGTACTTCTGGACGTCCTCGGGAACGTCGGACTCCTCCGGTTCGGGATCCGGGACGTTCGGCATCGGGCCGTCGGTATCCGCGGCATCAGCGTTGTCGTCAGCACTCGCAGCGACAGCACCGTCGTCCTCAACACTCGTAGCGGCGTCCTCAGCACTCGTAGCGGCGTCAGTTTCGGGCGTCTCGGATTGAGCGTTCGATTCGGCGGGGGGTTCGGCGTCACGATCGGCGTCGGACGCCGGTTCGGGTTCGGCGTCGACTCGAGCGGCGTTCGGTCCGTCGTCGTCCATAACCGCGTATTGCGAACAACTCGGGATAAGCGTTGTTCTCGAGTGTGTCTCGTCGACGGATGTGATCAGCCGTTCGGAATTCGCGTCGAGGAGCCTCGTCGCCATCGTAAACAGTTGCTCTGTGTACAGGAGTTCTACCGGGTTTAAGTTCGTGAGGGATGTTCGCTACGATATGTCACAGACGCCAGTCGTGGTGAAGGCAGTACGAACTCCGCAAGGGAAAGAAGACGGCGTGTACGCCGACGTCCGCAGCGAGGACCTCTCGGTGCCGCTGATCGACGAGATCCTCGCCGAGACTGGTCTCTCCGGCGAGGAGGTCGACGACCTCATGTGGGGTTGCGCCCAGCAGCGCGGCGAACAGGACAACAACGTCGCCCGCGTCATCGCCCTCCTTTCGGAGCTCGGCGAGGGCGTCCCGGCGACGACGATCAACCGCTGGTGTGCCTCCTCCATGCAGGCGGTTATCTCCGCCTCCGACGCGATCGCGGCGGGTAACCGCGACGCCGTCATCGCCGGCGGCGTCGAGAGCATGTCCCGCGTCCCGATGGGCGAGAACACGATGGAGGTCCACCCGCGACTCGCCGAGATGTACAACATCGGCGAACTTCAGATGGGAATGACCGCCGAGAAGGTCGCCGAGGAGTACGGCGTCAGCCGCGAAGAACAGGACAAGTACGCCGCCCGCAGCCAGCAGAACGCCGAGGAAGCGACCGAGGAAGGCCGCTTCGACGACGAAATCGTCCCGATCGAGACCGAAGAGGGCACCGTCTCCGAAGATGAGGGGATCCGCCCAGGAACGACCGCCGAGAAACTCGCGGGGCTGCCGACCGTCTTCAAATCCGACGGTACCGTCACGCCCGGCAACGCCTCCCAGATCTCCGACGGCGCCTCCGCGCTGCTCGTCACGAGCGAGGCGTTCGCCGAGGAGCACGACCTCGAGATCATGGCCGAAGTCGGCATGAACAACGTCGCCGGCGTCGACCCGACCGTCATGGGGATTGGCCCGGTGCCGGCGACCGAGGGGCTGCTCGAGCGCAACGGCCGCGACATCGACGAGTACGATCTGGTCGAACTCAACGAGGCGTTCGCGAGCCAGTCGGTCTACTCGCGCGACGAACTCGGCATCGATCCCGAGATCTTCAACGTCAACGGCGGCGCCATCGCCATCGGCCACCCGCTGGGGGCCTCCGGTGCGCGCCTCCCCGTCACGCTGATCCACGAACTCCAGAAACGCGGCGGCGGCCTCGGTCTCGCGACGCTCTGCGTCGGCTTCGGACAGGGTGCAGCGATCGAGTTCGACGTCAATTAACGCGTTCGACCTCAATCGAGTCCAGCCCGTTCGAACGCTATTTTTCTCGTGAACGACACGGCGACGGGGAGCGAGAGTGATCCACGTGCGGTGGCGCGCGCTGTTCCGTGGCGAACGAATAGTGAGACGCGGAACGAGCCGTGCGAGGTCGTCGCGAGCGGTAGCGAGTGGCGGCTGGGAAGAGGCGAAGCGTCTTCCTTTAGATGAACGAAGGAACGCAGTGAGTGAGTGAATCGGTTGGGGAGGACGTGGCAATCACCGCTGCCAGCGATGGCAGTACGCCCATTACCGTTCCAATACGTCTCGGGACCTTCGAGTCCTCCGCTATCGGTTCTAGCGGCAATCAAACACCGTCAACGATCCGACCGAATACCCAGTTTGGCCGGGAGTTTAGATAGCCAGAACCCGAAGAACACGCATGAGCAACCTCCTGCTGGCGGCGATCGTCGGCATCCCGCTCGCCTGGCACCTCGCCCTCACGGCGTTCGCCTACTACGACGCGGGGAAGGTCGGCCTCGAGCCCCCGAAGAAGTGGGCCGCGATCACGTTCTGCATCCCCATCTTCGGCTTCTTCATCTACCTCTTCGAGCGCAGCGAACTCGACTACAAGCCGGAAGAGGATCCCTACCGGGGGCACAACTTCAACATCCACCCCTCGAGAGCAGACGACGCGCCGCTGCGGTCTCGCGGCGACGACCGGCCGGACCCCGACGACGCAGACTGGAACGGCACCGACGACTGGGAGGGAACGAGCGACCGGAACGAGGCGAACGAGGAGGAGTGGGGCGGTCGCGAGGGCGACTGGGGGAGCCGAGACGACGGCGACGAAGCGCGCAAGCGTCGGTAGAGCCCGCTTTACTGTACGTCCGTCAGGAGGACAAAGCCCGACGTTACTCCCCGAACGCCAACGTCTTCACCACGACGGGGACGCTCTCGCCGCCCGGCATCGGCTCGCCGACGTCGAGGTAGTCCCCGTCGCCGACGACGAGTTCGTCGAGGACGAGGAGGGGGCGATCCGTTCGCCTGCGGAGCACCTGTCCGAGCGCCTTCGCGCAGTTCTGCCGCGTGAGGACCACCACCGGGAGCGACGGCGAAAGCGCCTCGAGCGCGGGCACGAGCGCGTCGCCGATCGTTCGCAGCCGGTCGTACGCGAGCGGCCCGACGTCGTCGATCGAGAGCGCGACCGCGTCGACCTCGTCGGGATCGTGACGCTCGAGCAGCCGCGAAACGCTCGCTTCGAAGCGCCGCTCGAGCGCCTCGCCCGAACGCTCCGAAACCGCCGGAACCGCCACAACTGGCGCGTTTCGAAGGGGGAGCGCCGACGGCTCGAGCGAGACGGTCCGGCCGCTGAGGGCTGTCGTCTCCGTCCCGGCGCCGACGACGGTCGCTCGAATGTCCGCCGCGGCCTCGAGTACCGGCCACGATCGAACGACCGCGTGATCCGCGAGCGCAGCGGCCAGCGAACCGCCGAGATCGCCATAGGCGAAGGGATCCTCCGGTGGCGAGCCGACGAGTCGACCGACGCCGCCGCTGAAGACGACGCCGTCGAACTCGAGCGACTCGTCGGGCAGCGGACCGATCGCGAGGCTGCGAGTGAGGTCGTCGAACGGCGGTCCCGCACAGAGGTCGACGACCAGGTCGGCCATCGCGGTCGCGAGGTCGTCCAGCGCATCCGCAGTCGGTGACTCACCCGTCGCGATGGGTACCTCGAGCGCCTCGACGAGCGTTCGGGCGGGCGGCGAGACGGAGCCGACGCGTCGCCGATCGTCGAACGTGACGAGTCGACCGCCGACGTCGAGACAACGGGTCTCCCGGACAGCAGTCCCGTTATTTCCGGCCCCAGCCCCATCGAAGATCGCGACGTTCGTCGTCCCCCCACCGACGTCGACGTTGGCGACCAGCCCACCCGTCTCGGCGGCGCGAGCCGCCGCGCCGGAGCCCCGACCAGCGAGGACGGCCTCGAGCGACGCGCCGGCCACCGCGGCGACGAACTGGCCGCTGTCGGCGGCCAGTCGATGAACGAGCGGTTCGGCGTTTTCCCGGCGAGCGGTCTCGCCGGTGACGATGACCGCGCCGGTGTCGATGTCGGCGGCCGTCACGCCCGCGACCTCGAGTTCGCGGTCGACGAACGCGGCGACGCGGTCGACGTCGATCGTCTCCGAATCGAGCAGCGGGGTCTCCCGAACCGTCCCCCGGTGAACGATCTCGCGCTCCGTGATTTCGGGACTGGCGGCACCGCCCGGTGGCGTCTCGACTCGCAGTCGGCTGACGATCGCGTGCGTCGTGGTCGTCCCCACGTCGACGCCGATGCTGGTGAGCGTTCGCCGGGCGTCAGCCACGGCGACCGCCCCCGCTACGTCGTGAACTCACGGTCGTCGTCGCGGAGGTCGATCCCGCTGGCCTTCCGCTCGAGCATCTCGGCTATCAGGTCGACGAGTTCCGCGCCGGCTTCGATCGGCGGCAGCCCGCCGTCGTGGATGTTCGAGACGACGGACTTTTTCGCCGTCGGCAGCCCACGTTCCGGCCCGTAGACGAGGTACGCGCTCAAACTCTCGGCAGTTCTGAGACCCGGGCGTTCCCCGACGAGATTGATACAGCAGTCGGCCTCGAGCTCCTCGCCGATGGCGTCCATCACGTCGACGCGTCCGAACTCGACGAAGACCGGCGTCCCGACCTCGAGATCGCGGTCGGCGAGGCCGTCCCGCAGGACCGCCAACAGCTCCGGGACGTTCGTCTCGACGGCCGTCGAGGAGAGCCCGTCGCTGACGACGAGCTGGACCTCGGGCGCGTGCTCGCATTCGTCTCGGAGCCTGTCGAGGCTCTCGTCGGCGAGTTCCCGGCCGAGGTCCGGACGGGCCAGATACTGGTCCGTGTCCGCGACCTGCGTCCGTAACTGTACCAGCCCGAGGTCGTCAACGAGGGCCTCGTCGACCCGCGAGTGAACGGCGTCGCGCGCGAGTCCGTGGTCCGCACGGAACTCGAGGAGCGACGCCGTCGTCGGTCGCGGGCCGGCGCGGCCGACGCCCAACCGAGCGGGGGTTCGGTCGACGATGCGCCGGAGCGTTTCGTCGCGTCGGTCGTCTGACTGCTCGGATTTGCCGGTCGAATCGGCGTCGTGAGTGCGATTTGAATCGGATGCCATGATCACGTGAAGATGGTCGGATCGCCCGCGCGGTCGGTCAGTCGCCCGTTCTCCCAGAGCCCCGTGTCGGCGAGCCAGTCCCGGAACGGCGCCGTCGGCTCGAGGTCGAACAGTTCCCAGAGCGCGGCGGCGTCGTGATAGCTGTTCGACTGGTAGTTCAACATCACGTCGTCGCCCATCGGGACGGTGATGAAGTAGTTCGTCCCCGCCGCGGCGAGCAGCACGGCGAGGTTCTCGATGTCGTTCTGGTCGGCCTGGATGTGGTTCGTGTAGCAGGCGTCGATCCCCATCGAGATGCCGTGCAACTGGCCCATGAACACGTCCTCGAGGCCGGCGCGGATGACCTGCTGGCCGTCGTAGAGGTACTCCGGGCCGATGAAGCCGACGACGGTGTTGACGAGGAACGGGTCGTACCGCTTCGCGAGGCCGTAGCAGCGGGCCTCGAGGGTTAGCTGATCGACGCCGTGGTGGGCGTCACCTGAGAGCTCTGCGCCCTGTCCCGTCTCGAAGTACATGACGTTCGGTCCAGACGAGGTACAGCGACGTTGGGCGAGGTCGTACGCCTCGTCGAGGAGGTCGACGTCGACACCGAATTCGTCGTTACCCGTCTCGGTGCCGGCGAGGCTCTGAAAGACGAGGTCGGCCGGCGCACCCTCCCGCATCGCGTCCATCTGGGTCGTCACGTGGGAGAGACAGCAGTTCTGCGTGGGGACGTCCCACTCCTCGATGAACTCGTGGGTCGCCTCGAGAATCCGCGTCGTCGTCTCGACGGTGTCCGTGACCGGGTTGACGCCGATCACGGCGTCGCCGGCACCGTAAGCCAGTCCCTCCCGCGTCGCGTCGATGATATTGTCGATATCGTCCGCGGGGTCGTTGGGTTGGAGTCGAAACGAGAGGGTGCCGTCCTCGCCGACGGTCGTGTTGCAGCGGGCCGTCACCTCCAGCTTCGAGGTGACGAGCACGAGGTCCATGTTCGACATAAGCTTCGTCACCGCGGCGATCATCTCGCTGGTGAGTCCGTGACGGATCGCCGCGATCTCGCGGTCGCCCGTCTCGCTGGCCACGAGAAATTCGCGGAGATCGGCGACGGTCCACTCCCGTATTTCCTCGTAGATCGGCTCTCGGACCGCGTCCTGGATGACTCGGGTTACCTCGTCCTCCTCGGACGGGACGACGGGATTCTCGCGGAGCGTCTCGAGACGCATCCCGGCCAGCGCACGTTTGGCGGCGACCCGTTCGGCGTCCGACTCGGCGGCGATTCCGGCCAGTTCGTCCCCCGTTTTCGGCTCGTTGGCTTTCGCCAGCACTTCGACGATGGAGTCGAACCGGTCCCCGGCGGACGAATGCGTGGTTTGAATAGACATGGCACGGATGGCGACGGCTACACCGCGAATCGGCTTCACAGTTTGGTCCCGATCCGATAGTCCAGCGGTGCGACTCGAGCCGGCGATGCGGGCGGTGAGAACACCCGTTCGTCGCCGTTCCGGTCGCGACTGACTGGGACGGCGACCCAATCACGCGTCGGCCAGACGGTCGGAGCGCGTCGGTCGAGATGGCCAGCGTCATTATCCGCGGGACGGCAGAGCAGATATGGACCGGGCCCGCATCTGGACGGCAGCGATCTTTCTGTTCGTCTTCGGCGACGCGATGGCGATGCAAGCCCGCGGACCGCTCCTCGCCAGCCTCGAGTCGAGTTTCGGCGTCTCCGAGGCCGCGCTCGGGCTGGTCGCACCCGCCGGAACGGTCGGCTTCGTCGTCGCCGTCGTCGCGACCGGCGTCCTCGCCGGCCGACTCCGAATGCGGTGGACCCTGCTCCTCGGCGTGACCGGCGTCTGTATCGCACTCGTCCTGATGGCCGGTGCGCCGCTGTACGCGCTCTTTCTGGTCGCGCTGCTCGCACAGGGGGCGGCGGCCGGGGTGTTTCGCGGCCTCGACCGGGTCGTGTTGAGCCACCTGCACACCGCCCGACGCGGGCGGATCTTCACCGCCTACGCGCTCGTCTGGGCGATCGGTGCGGTCCTCGGCCCGCAGCTCGTCAGCGCGGTGCTCGCCGTCGCCGACTGGCGGGTCGTCTTCCTCGTCATCGCCTGCTGTTTCGTGCCGGTCGTCGTCGTCGCGGGCCGCGTCGATCTCCCCGCGATGGACGCCGAACGATCGATCTCTCGAGACGCCCTTCGCGCCCTGCTTCGGCGACCCGCCGTCGTCGGTGCCTGTACCGGGATGTTCCTCGTCGGAAGCGTCGAGGGAATCGTGTTCACCTGGCTCGCCTACTACGCGAGCGGCTTCTACGGGACGGCGACGGCCAACCTGCTGCTGTCGGCGTACCTGCTTGCGTACGTCCCCGCACGGGCCGGCTACACGGTCGTCGTCGAACGGGTTCCTCACCTGGCATTGCTGTTCGCGGCGACGCTACCCGCGATTCCGGCGCTCGCGCTCGCGTTCTCCGGGATCACCGGCCCGCTGCTATTTCTCGCCGTCTTCGTCGCCGGTGCCGGACTCTCCAGCGGATTCCCGACGCTGTCGGCGTACGCCGTCGAGGCCGCACCGGCGTACAGCGGGCCCCTCACCGCCCTGACCGCCGGCGCGACGTACGCCGGGATCGCGATCGCGCCCGCCGTCGTGGGCGTCCTCGCGGAGTGGTACGGTATCGGCCGGAGCCTGTGGCTCACCGTGGCATTCGCGGCTGCACTCTCGGTGACGATCGCGGGAACGTGGGCGTGGACCGGCACGGCGAACGCGCCGACGGCCGGGCCCGCCGCGGAGTGATCGTCCCGAACGCGCGAGTCGAAGAAAACGACCGCACGACCGCACCGGCGCCGGGATCGGGATCGGCGCCGTCGGATCCCGGTCAGTCGTCCGCCGGGGCGGCCGTATCGCCGCCGAACTGCCCGTCGGGAACGGTGCCGTCGTCGTTCCAGCCGCGTTCTTCGTAGTACTCCGTGAGGCCCTGATCGAAGTCGGGAATCTCGTAGGGCAGCGCGTCGTCGCCGCGGTCGAAGCCGCGCTGGTTGTTGAAGTGGCGCTCGAGGCTGACGACCTCGCCGCCGAGGTCGAGGAGTTCCTCGTAGTCGGCGTCAAGCAGCGTCTCGAGGCGCTCGGGCGTCACGAAGTCCCGGGAGAACTTACAGAGGACGCCGCTGTCTTTGATCACGTTGACGTTCTCGAGTTCGATCACCTTCGGCGGCTTGTTCTCGAGGCCGTCCTTGTCGAAGGCGTCGTCGGCGTCGACGAGCGGGTACTCGTAGGGATAGAACTCGGCGTACATGTGGTCGGCGCCGCGGTTCGAGGTGGCGAAGGCGAGTCCCTGTCCGTTCAGCGTGCGGCCGTCGTGGGCGGGGAACTCCATCCCCTTGACGGTCCAGTTCTCGACGCCGAGTTCGTCGTGGAACTCGTCGATGCCCTCCGCGAGCGTGTCGCCGATCCCGTCTCGGTAAGCGATTTTCTCGACCGTCTCGTGGATGAGGTCGGCGTTACCGAACTCGTCCTCGCTGGCGAGGTAGGCCGCGACGGCGTCGCCGGCCGAAATCGTGTCGAGTCCGAGGTCGTCACAGAGCTTGTTCGACTTCATCACGTCGACGACGTCGTCGATGCCCGAGTTCGAACCGAAGGCCATCACGGTCTCGTACTCGGGGCCTTCGGTGACGACGCCCGACTCCTCGTCTTTCGTGGGGAGTTTGCAGGCAAAGGCACAGGCCGAACAGGTCCCCTTCTTGTACTTCTTCTCGGCGACGGCGTCGCCGCCGATGCCGGCGGCACCCTCGAACGACAGCTCCGAGAAGTAGCGGGTCGGCAGCGCTTCGACCATGTTCGCGTACTCGGTGACGGAGGTCGTTCCCGACTCCTTCATCGGGTGCTCGGCCTGGGCGGCCTCGCCGTG
This sequence comes from Natronorubrum marinum, assembly GCF_052040125.1. Classification (NCBI taxonomy): domain Archaea; kingdom Methanobacteriati; phylum Methanobacteriota; class Halobacteria; order Halobacteriales; family Natrialbaceae; genus Natronorubrum; species Natronorubrum marinum. The sequence continues at coordinate 618,581 of NZ_JBPPFV010000003.1, read as the reverse complement.
GATCTCCATCTGGACCGGCGGAATCTCGATCTCGTTGGTCGAGTCGCCGTCGAAGGTGATCGCCTTGACGTTCTTCGCGCCGAGGACCGCACCGAGGCCGCCGCGGCCGAACGCGCGCTCCTTCGAGGTCATGATCGAGGCGAAGCGAACCTGATTCTCGCCGCCGGGCCCGATGACGACCGTGTGTTCGTTCTCGAGACCGTGTTCGTCCTCGATGTACTCGCAGGTCTCGGGCACCGTTGCCTCCTCGAGATCCGGCACCTCCTCGAACTCGACGCCCTCGTCGGTGACGTGGACGATGACGAGGTCGTCGCTCGCGCCGGTGATCTCGACGGCGCTGTAGCCCGTCCCGGTGAAGTTTCGCGAGAGGAACCCGCCCGCGTTCGAGGAGAGCAGGCCGTCGGTCAGCGGCGAAACGCTCGTCGCCGACATTCGGCCGGTGAAGCTCATCGTCGAGTGCTGAAGCGGCCCCGTCGCGAAGTAGAGGCGGTTGTCGGCCCCCAGCGGGTCGACGTCGAACGGGACGCGGTCGTGTGCCAGTTTCGTACCGAGCGCACGCCCGCCGAGGAACGACTCGAGGACATCGTCGATGTCCTCGGTCTCGCTCGTTCGTGCGCCGACGTCGACCGTACACAGCGGTCCCTGTACGTGTTTCATATACTGGATCATGCCCTCCCTGACTGCAAAATGGTACCGGTTCCTGTTACGCGGACACAGGGTCCGGTTCGCTGACCGATACGTAGACCGTCTCGTCCGAAACCGGTACGATAGCTGTCACGCAGACGCGCAGTCCGACGAACTTTAGCCGCCCTGGTGTGAGCACTCGGCAATGTCACGATCGGAAGGGACGTCCGACGATCCGACGCTGGACGATCTCTACGAGCAACTCGAGACCTTGGCGGAGACGGTCGACGATCCCGACGAGCGGACGGAGGTCCGACGGACGATGCGACTGGCCGACCGACTCTCACACAACGGGGTGGTCAACCGGGTGATCACGCAGTTCACCGGGAAGGACAAGGCGGAGGCGTTCGTCGGCAGCGTCATCATCGGACTCCCGATGCTCGTCGAGGACGGCGTCATCGACATCGGCGCGTTCCTCGCGACGACCCCGGCGTTTTTCGCCGTCAACATCGCACTCGCCGTCTCGCTGGTCGTCGGCATCCTCTACGTCGCCGACTTCCGCGAGGTCCAGATCCACAACCCCTACTTCGGCCTCGTGCCGCGCCGACCGGTGTGGGTCCTGGGCATCGCGTTCGTGACGGCGACGGCGATGATGACGCTGTGGGGCCGGGTTGCGTGGAACGAGCCCTGGGTCAACCTCTGTCAGGTGTCCGTGGTCTTCACCGCGATGGCAATCGGCGGCTCGCTGGGCGACATCATTCCCGGCGAGGAGTGATCGGTTCCGTCACAAGCAATGGCCGTCTTCTCGCTCGACTTGGACTGCTGTCCGTTCACTACACGTGCGTATGAGTACCACGATCTCCGGATTTTCAATGTCGCGCATAGAAGGGGTGACTATGGAACCGCGAACAATTTTACGTATTGAAGGACTGATGGTTCTGGGTATCGCTTTGGGGGGCTATTTCACGCTCGACGGACCGATTTGGCTGCTGGTCATCCTTGCACTGGCTCCGGACCTATCAATGGTCGCATATCTCGCTGGCCCTCGACTGGGGAGTCTGAGCTACAATGTCGTCCATACGTACACATTACCGCTTGCTCTCGGAGCGCTCGGATTCTGGGCTACTATTCCACTGGCCCTTCTCATTGCACTGATTTGGGCCGGACACATCGGCGCTGACCGATTATTCGGTTATGGGCTCAAGTTCGAATCCGGGTTCAAGGATACGCATCTCTCTACCCAGCCCGCTCCACTCGAGACCGCTGCCGAATCCGATCGGTAATTGACCTGCGCCGCTGCATACACACCGTACCTACCGTTCACCGGGTAATCGTAGAGAAGGTATGCGAACCGTTCTACGACACCTCGCGTCCACCCGAGGATCGGACGAGAAAAGAGCGAGCCGCGGATCGCTCGAGAACCCTACTCCGACGACTGCAGTTTCGGAATCTCGTGGTCCGGAACGTGCAGCTCGTCGTCGAGCACGACCTCGAGCCGCCCGTCGTCGATCAGTCGATCAATCTGCTCGTGGGTGAACCGGCCGTCGCACTCCGCGCCGACGAACGTCACGAAGCGATCGGTGCGTTCGACGACGGTCGCGAGCGAGTCACCGGTTCGGTAGGCGTAGTGGACGGTCGTGCCGGGAAAGAGGGCCGCAGCGGTCGTTTGGAGGGGAAGCGGACGGGGAAAGTCCATACGCGAGCACGTTCGGAGGCGATTATATCTCTTGTGGAGCACGCCCCAGACCACGCGGCGAGAGGGTATCGAACGGCAGTGAGAGCAAACTCGCACGAGAGCACGACCAGACCCGCACGACTGCGTGACGATCGATCGAATCCGATTACGCGAACCCGGCCCCGTCACCGGCGAGTTCGCGCAGGTGATCGACGCCGACGGGCGGGCCGCGAACGAGCAGCGAGTCGTCGGCTGCACAGACCAGGTCCCCGGTCGGATCGAACGTCCACCCGTTGCCGTCACCCCGACGGATCGCGAGGACGACCACGCCCGCGCCCTCTTCGAACTCGAGGTCTGCGATCGTCGTCCCGTCCAGATCGCTCCCGGCGACGACGGTCACGGCCGCGATGACCTCCTCGCTGTCCTCGAGCGCCGCGCCGAACACGGGCGGCAGTTCGACGTCTCGGAGGACGACCTCGGCGATGTCGACGGCGGCGTCACAGATCGCCTCGGAGGCCGCCGCGAGGTGGAGCAGTCCCCGAAGCTCGTCGGCGTTCCAGTCCCCGCCGGTTTCGATAACCCACGTCTCGAGGTCGGCCTTCCGGACGTCGGACTGTTCCTCGAGCGAGATGACCTCCCGCGCGAGTTCGTCGCTGTCGAATCGGGCCGCGCCGTAGGCCAGCCCGACGGCGAGTTCGGCCATGTCCTTGAGTTCGACGACGGCATCGGCCGCGCGCTCGAGGTCGTCGGTCGTCTCCGGCGGCTCGGTCGGGGCCGGGAACGCCTCGCCGGTCGCCCGTCGATAAACCGTCTCGATCCCATCGCGTGGACCGCGACCGACGATGACGTCGCCCGCCTGCAACTGGTCGCCACCGTCGGGCGCAAACGCCCACTCGCCGTCGCGTCGGATCGCGATGAGTCGGACGCCCTCCTCGAGGTCGAGTTCGAGGTCCCGCAATCGGCTCCCGGCGAAGTCGGAGTCCTCGCCGACGGTCGTCCGAACGAGTCGCTCGTCGGCGTCCGGGAAAGCGTGTTCGAACGCGGCCGGAACGCCGTCTTCCTCGAGGACGATTCGGGCAACGTCGCCCGCGGCCTCGGTGATCCGGACGGCGCTCGAGGCGACCTGAAAGAGCCCGACGAGGCGTTCGGCCTCCTCGGCGCGTTTCGCGGCGAGCATCAGGGCGATTCGACTGTGATACTGCAGGTAGTTCACCCGGGCCTCGAGTTCGACGACTTCGTCGGCGAGATCGGCGTCGTCGTAGCGCACGGCAGAGTAGGCGAGATCGATCGCGAGCTCCGAGGAGTCTTTGAGTTCGACGAGCGTCTTCCGGACGTTCCGGGGCTCGTAGGAGATTTCGCGCATTACCCCTGAACTGGGATGGCTCCGTAATCAGGGTTGGGACGGCGGCCAGACGAGGTGCCGAGAGACGACGGGGTGGCTACCCGGAGTGCCGAAGACCGACGAGGTATCGAACAACGGAATGACGAGCGACAGCGAGGCGTCGAGAGCTGACACGCGAGAAGATCGAGAAGCCGGTGACGGCTCCGGTATCGTTTAGTGTCCCCTCTATAGTTCCAGCGTATGAGCAGTCAGATACGGGACGTACAGGAAACAATCGCGATGTCTTCGGATCCATCGGATCCGTTTACGTCGTTGCCACGGGACGAGTGGCGCGACGTGTTCTTTGCGCTTCCGGAGAACGTTCGGGAACCACTCGTTGCGGAGTTGAACCGCTCGGAGCTGGAGACCTTCATCGATCGGCTCGATCCGGACGAAGTGACCGACGTCCTCGGATACGCCGACGAGGAGACCCGCGAGGCCGTCCTCGCGACGCTCGACAGCGAGCGCCGCGAGAAGATCAACTTTCTGCTGTCGTTCAACCCCGAGAGCGCGGCCGGGCTGATGAGCCTCGATTACGTCACCGTCGACAAAACCCGGGATTTCCCCGCAGTGGTCGAGCGCATTCGGCGCTTCGAGGATCGAACGGGACAGGTGCCGACGATTTTCGTCACCGACAAGGGGACGCTCCTTGGTGAGCTTCCGGGGGCAGCGCTCTCAGTGGCCGACCGAGAGACGGAGACGATCGCAGACTACGTCCAGGAGACGCCACACATCCGGTACGACCGAGACGACGAAGACGTACTCGAGGTGTTCCGACAGAACCGCGAGCGGAACGTCGCGGTGCTCGACGAGGATGACGATATTCTCGGCGTCATCCACGCCGACGACCTGCTGATGATGATCGAGGAGGCCGCCGGCGAAACCCTCTACGAGTTCACCGGCGTCGCCGAGGAGGAGAGCGTCCTCGACGGGCCGGTGGAGAAAGTTCGGCGGCGATACAAATGGCTGATCCTCAACCTCGGAACGGCGTTTATGGCCGCCGCGGTCGTCGGGTTGTTCGAGTCGACGATCGCCGCCGTCGCGATTCTGGCAGCCTACATGCCGGTCGTCGCCGGTATGGGTGGCAACGCCGGAACGCAGGCGATGGCGGTCACCGTCCGGGGGATCTCTCTGGACCAGGTGTCGCTCAAGACCGGCAAGCGCGTCGTCGCTAACGAAGTCATCGCCGGCGCCGCGAACGGACTCATCACGGGTGCGCTCGTCGCCGTCATCGCGATCGCGTTCTCCTTCGGTGAGTTCGGCATCCTGCTCGGCGCCGTTATCGGGGTCTCGATGGTCGCAAACCTGGTGATCGCGGGCTTCTTTGGGGCGATTACCCCGCTGTTGCTCGACCGCATCGGCTACGATCCGGCCACCTCCGCGACGATTTTCATCACCACCGCGACCGACGTGCTGGGCTTTTTCGTCTTCCTCGGACTGGCCCAGGCAGTGCTCCTGTGACCGCTGTATCGCGGTGAGAGCCAGTGCGTGGTTCGCTTCGGTGAACACCCTACCGTCGTTCGGTTCGACAGTCGAGCGATCGGCAACCGCTGACGCCACTCAAACGGATACCGAGCCGTCGGGACGCCAGCCGAACTGGACGACCGGAACCCCTCATCGAACGTTCAACATCGGCGGTCAACGGAACGACCACAACCGAACGCCTGTCGTGGTCGCCCCGGACTGATTCGAACGAGTTCGGAAACCGCCGAGACGGACACTCGACGGCGAGTGTACGACTGAAGCTGTACTTCCTCACTCGTGCGGATACAATCGCGAAAACTAATGTGCCGTAGCGTCACGTACGGACAGATGGTAGGCCACGACTCCGCCGCCGACGTCTACAGACAGGCGTTGCCGGTTATCCTCGTCAGTCTCGTGGCAGGACTGTTCGCCGGCACGCTGCTCGGCACCGAAACCATGCGCGAGGGGATCGAAAGCGTCCCCGGTATCTTGCTCTTGCTCCCCGCATTTCTCGCGACGCGCGGCGGCGTCTACGGCTCGCTCGGCGCACGCCTCTCGAGCGGACTCCACCAGGGACTGATCGATCCTCACTTCGAGTGGAACGACCGCCTGCGGAACGCCGTCGTCGCCTCGTTCTTGAACGGGTTGATCGTCTCCGTCTTCATCGCGGTGTTGGCGTGGGGCATCCTGCTCGCGCTCGGTCGGGGCGGAAGCCTGCTCGAACTCGTCATCATCCTGTTCGTCGCCGCGCTCCTGTCGGCGTTCGCGATGCTCGGGGTGTTACTCACCGTGATCTTCAAGGGCTATCGTCGAGGACTCGACCCGGACAACGTCATCGGCCCCGTCGTGACGACCGTCGGTGACGTCTTCGGCGTCGCCTTCTTGCTCGTCGGCATCGCCGTCGCCGGGGTGGTCCTGTGAGTTCCAGCGACAAGGATCCGTTGAGCGTCGGCAGCGACCTCCTGCAGGGCGAGGACTTGGAGGACGACCTGCTGGCCGACTGGACCGTCGGCAACATCGTCTCGACGCTCGTCCCACTCCTGATCGCGCTCTCGATCCTGCAGATGATCTCGGGGACCGTCCTCGAGACGTTCGAAGAGCAACTGCTCGAGAACCCCTCCCTGCTCGTGTTAGTGCCCGTGATGATCGGCACCGCGGGGAATCTCGGCTCGATCATGTGCTCGCGGCTCTCGACGCAGTTGCACCTGGGGACCCTCGAGTTCTCGCCGGCCAACCCCGACATCCGGGCGAACATCGGGGCCGTCTTCGGGCTGGCGGCGACCGTCTTCGTCCTGCTCGGCATCGCCTCGTGGGGCATCGGTCGCGCGCTCGGCGGGACGCTCGGTCTCGGCACGCTCCTGTTCATCACGGTCGTCAGCGGAATGGTGCTCGCGGGCTGGGTCGTCTTCGTCAGTACCCTCTCCGTCTACGGCTCCTACAAACTCGGCTACGATCCCGACGACACGACGATCCCCGTCGTCACGAACGTCTGTGACATCACGGGCGTTCTGATCCTCTTCACCGTGGTCTGGATCGTGCTCTAACACGGAACGAGACACCCGTTCTACCGTGAGAAGACGCTGTCGGCCGTCGCCGCCCCGACGACGCTGAACACGGAACCAACGCTCACGGCTTTGAAGGTGATCAGCGCGACTTCGCCGGTCGTCTCGGTAAATTCGAGGAACGTATCGGGAGCATCGAACAAGAGTGCAAGAACCGTCACCGATCCGAACGAAACGCACATCAACGAAATGAATCTGATCGGGATACCACCAATGTGCTGCTCCTCCGTCGCATCCCGGTTCGTATCCGCCTTGTACAACGTCGCGTACCCGATGCCGAACACGATGCTCACCGTCGCCAGCGCCTGGAGGAGGCTCATGTTCGCCGCCAAGAGCCAGACTTCCTCCGTCACGACGAACGGGCCGGCGAGCAGGAAGCCACCGACGATTTGCTGTGCCGAATCAGCGGGTCGAAATCGTCGAGAACGACTCAGCCGTTGGAATTTCATACCGGAGTGTTCCGACTTGGCGACGAAATACCAACCGATCGGGAGAGCCGTATCGAATTCCGAGAGAACGGTTCGGAGAGCAGCCACCGGTCAGCCGAAACCCCCGCTATGACGGATGAACGCTGGGGAAGGAGCGGCGGTCGTTCGCTGCCAGAGATCGGGAGTTAGCGGCGAGACGTCTTGACGGTTCGATCAAGTCGCAGCCGGATTTCAGACGTCGCGGTCGAATCGGTGGGTGAACGGAGCGAAAACCGAATCGGTTTCCCAGCCCGCTCATACGGACTACTGTCAGTCAGTGACGGTGCAACCGAAAACGGCTCGCGGTTGCACTGATACATCGTTACAGCGAGCCGTATCAGTCGTCCGCGTAGATCCGGTCGACGCGGTCCTCGAACTCGTCCAAGATGACGCGCCGCTTCTTCTTCATCGACGGCGTTAGCATCTTGTTCTCCTCAGTGAACTCCCGGGGCACGAGTTCGAACTGCTTGATCGTCTCGTGCTTCTCGAAGTCCGCGTTGACCCGATCGACCTCCTGTTGGACGTACTCCCGAACGCGCTCGTCGTCACACATCGCTTCGGGGTCGTCGGGCAGGTCGATCCCCTCCTCGGCGGCCCACTCGCGAACGTGCTCCGTGTTCGGCACCAGCAACGCGCCGATGAACTTCTCGCCGTCGCCGACGACCATCGCCTGTTCGATGATCTCGCTCGCCGCGAAGCCGTCCTCGAGCGGTCCGGGCGCGACGTTTTTCCCCGTCGAGAGGACGATGATCTGTTTCGCGCGGTCGCGGAACTCGATGTAGTCGTCGGGACGCATGTGGACGATGTCGCCGGTGCGGAACCACCGGTCGCCGTCCTCGTCCTCGGTGAAGGCACTCTCGGTCGCGCCGGGCTTGTTCCAGTAGCCCTGGGTGACGTTCGGTCCCTTGACGAGGAGTTCGCCGACCTCGCCGGGGTCGTCGAACGTCTCCTGATCGACGACGGTCTCGTCGACCCGCAGGTCGATCCCCGGAAGCGCCGGGCCGATCGTCCCGATCTTCACCGCCTCCGGCGGGTTCGTCGTGACGACCGGCGAGGTCTCGGTCAGGCCGTACCCCTCGTAGATGGGCAGCCCCATCGCGTGGTAAAGCTGGCAGAGCTCCGGGGAGAGGCTGCCGCCGCCGCTGATCAACAGTTCGATTTCGCCACCGAGCGCCTCCCGGACCGTCGAGAAGACGAGTTTGTCCGCGAGCGATCGTTTGGCGTTCAGAATCCGACCCGGCGAGTCGGCTCGCTGGTACTCGACGCCGACGTCCGTCGCCCACTCGAAGATCCGCTCTTTGACCGACGACTCGCTGGCCTGCTCGCGGATCGCGTCGTAGATCTTCTCGTACACCCGCGGGACGCTCGTCGCCGTCGTCGGCTGGACGAGGCTGAAGTCCTCCTGGAGCGTCTCCGAACTCTCCGCGTAGGCGACACAGGCGCCCGTCGCGAAGAGGACGAAGTGGCCCGCCGTCCGCTCGAAGACGTGCGCCAGCGGCAGGTAGGAGACCGCCTGGGACTCCTCGTCGAGCGCCGGCACGCCGTCGGGTTTGTCCGGCCGCGGCGCGAACCGCTTGCGCACCGCGTTCACGTTCGATCGGAAGTTCCAGTGGGTCAACTGGACGCCCTTCGGCTGGCCCGTCGTCCCGCTCGTGTAGATCAGGCTCGCCAGATCGTCCAGGTCGGGCGCGTCGACGCGCGTCTGGTAGGCCTCGAGGTCGAACGTCTCCTCGCCGCGGTCGTAGACCTCGTCCAAGGTGTAGATGTCGTCGCGGTCGTCGTACCCCGAAAGCTCGTCCATCGAGACGATGAACTCGAGGTCGAGTTCGTCCTCGACCTCGAGGACGTTCTCGAGTAGCTCCTCGTTCTCGACGACGACGGCGGAGGCGTCTGGGTCGTCGAGCAGGTACTCGACCTGATTCGGCGAGGAACTCGTGTAGACCGTCGTGACGGCGGCCCCGGCGCCGAGCAGGGCGAAGTCCGACTGGGCCCACTCCATCCGAGTGTCGGCGAAGATTCCCACGCGATCCCCCTGTTCGACGCCGAGATCGTGAAAGCCCGCCGAGAGCTTGCGGACGATGTCGCGCATCTCGGTGTAAGAGATGGTCCGGAACTCGCCAGGCGTCGCGGCCGGGAGCACCGAGTCGGTCAGCGATCGGTCGTAGATCCCACCCTTGTACTTCTGTGCCGGACGGTTCGCGTTCCGTTCGGCGGACTCCTCGAACATTCGTGCGAGCGTCGTCTCCCCGATTACCTCGTCCTCGTACTCTCGTTCGGCATCCCGCCAGTTCATATACGTGTGACAGTACCTCCCGTGCGATAAAACGTGATGAAACGGAATTCATCTGTGGTCGCGTTTATTCACGTTCCGGAGAACGACTCAGCGGATCTGTCCCGCCCGATATCGACCGCTGTACCGAAAATATCCGACCCGTTTTCCCACTGTTCAGAGGTTTATGGTAACAACCGACACAATTAGGTCGAGAATCGGCATCGAGCACGGAGATCGATCGGATACGCGGAACGAAGCGAACGTTCGTACAGTTCGATCGGTAGCGGTGCGGTCGGGTCGCACCCGATGACCGGCAGAACCGCACCCGATGACCGGCGGAGACGCGGTTCACTCACTGTTCGACGCACTCGTGCCGACTATCAGTCGCGCCCGTCGAGGTGACCCAGAACGCCCCGCGTGTTCATCGCCGCCTCGGCGGTGGCCTTCTCCTCGCCCCAGACGTCGACCATCTCGCTCGAGGTCGCGAAGTGTTCGATTACGGCGTCGTCGTCCCCGAGTTCCGCCCGCTTCGTCTCGACGGCATCGACCCACTCGCCGAGGACGGTCGCGTACTCCTCGAGCGCCCGGTCGACGTCGTCGCCGACCTCCCGCGGGCCGTAGTGCGTATAGCAGAGCACGTCCGGATCGATCGATTTCAGCGTTTCGCAGTCCTCGAGACACTGCTCGAGGTGGAAGTCCGACGGCGGCGACGTCTCCCGAATCTCCTCGGTGCTGGGCACCCAGATTCCCGCCGCGTCGCCGGTGAAGACGGCGTCGTTCGCCGGGTCCTCGAAGACGACCTGGTGGAACGCGTGGCCCGGTGCCTCGTGGACGCGCAGTTCGTGGTCGCCGAGGTCGACGACGTCGCCGTCTTCGATCTCGACGACGCGCTCCTCGTCGAGCGGTCGCGGCTCGACGTAGTACTCCCACTGCTCGCCAACGGCGGCTTTCGTGCCGGCGACGAGTCGCTCGGGGTCGATGAGCAGCCCCGCCCCGGCGGCCGGGACGTAAACGTCCGCATTGGGGCACGCCTCGGCGAGAAAGCCCGCCCCGCCGGCGTGATCGAGGTGGATGTGGGTCACCGCGATCACTTCGAGGGCCGATCGCTCGATCCCGAGTTCGTCGAGGGCCTCGAGGATCAGTTCGTGGTTGGTGCCGAGTCCCGTTTCGACGACGGCGGGTCGCTCGTCGTCGAGAATGTAGGCGGCCCCGTACTCCGGTACGTCGTACATGCCGGTGTCGAGATAGTAACAGTCCGTACAGTCGCCGACCGTCACCTCGCGAACGTCGCCGATATCCGGTTCCATACCGGTAGCCTGTCGCCGTGCAGGATAAAAGCTGGCGTCGCGGCCGAATGAACGACTGTGGGGTCTCGCGTCGGTCGTGGCCGTTACACCCATTACCACGGGAAGCCGTTGCTACCCTGTATGGGGGAGCACACCGCGCCGGCATCGACGAGACTGCCATGAGCGGCGGCGCCGTTCGGCAACCAACCAACCCGACAGTGCCGTGGCTCATCGGCGGCTTCGGTAGTCTTTCGTTCGCCTTCTTTCTCGGCTGGAGTCGCTGGTTCGCGTCGGAACTCGACGCGACGGCTATCGCACTGGGCTTCCTAACGGTCGCCGTCCCCGCGCTCGGACTGGTCTGGGGCGGCTATCGACTCGAGCGAAGCACGGTCGGCCTCGACCGGTACGGGCGCATCGCGCAGTGGTGTTTCGGCGGTGGGATCGGCTTTCTGGCGATCAACGTCCTCATCATGGTCTTTTTCCCCTGGCCGTCCACTACCGGCAACATCTCCTGGGCGCAGTTCTCGCTGAACGTGGGCGCCGTCGGCGGATTCGCCGTCGGCTACGTCGAAGCCCGAGCGATCCAGCGCGAAGTCGAGGCGACGGCGGCCGCCGTCCGCGCGGAGCGACTCGCGGACGAACGGAAGGTGCTCACCTACCTGAACGATCTCCTGCGACACGAGGTGCTGAACAGTACCCAGATCATCGGCGGCCACGCCTCGTTGCTGCTCGAGGACGCCGACGACCGCTCGCGACCCCACCTCGAGACGATCGATCGCGAGAGCGACGCGCTCACCGACGTGATCGACGACGTCCGGGCGATGTTGAACGCGAATCGGGAGCCGGACGTGTCCGGGACCGTCGACATCGGTGCGTTGCTGGAGGCCGAACTGAGGAGCCTCGACGACCGGTTCGATGCACTCGAGATCGACGCCGATGTCCCCGACGACGTGTTCGTCGCGGGAAACGAGGGCCTCAGATGGGTTTTCGAGAACCTACTCGAGAACGCCGTCGAACACAACGACGGCGAGCAACCGCGGGTCGCGGTCACCGTCGCGACCCGACCCGAGACGGTGGCCGTCGAAATCGCGGACGACGGGCCGGGAATTCCGCCCGAAACGCGCGAGACGCTGTTCGAGCGAAAGTCGGAGAACCACGGGTTGGGGCTGTACCTCGTCCGGATCCTGGTGGGCCGATACGGCGGAGCCGTCGAACTGACGGCGACCGGACCCGATGGGAGCGTCTTCACCGTCACGCTGCCTCGAGCGCACGGTCCGGACGACACGGATGGAGAACCGGCACGCGCTCCGGTTACGGACGGGGACGTGTCGGAGACGGCGACTGCGGAACGCGCGGAGACCGAATCGATCCCGAACACGGGTTCAGAGTCGGACGACGGGGAGGCGGGGACGGGATTTCCTTGAACTAACGTCTCGAGACGCCGGCCGCGGGCCGGTGATCGCTCGTCTCCGAACGGAGCGGTCACGAGCGGTGACTACCGAGGAGACCGTCGATCAATCACCGACGGCAGCTTATCGCTCTTCGAGGCAGTCTTTCCACTCGCCGATCCCCGACGGATCGAGGTGGACGTGCGCGTCACCGACGTCCTCGAGTTCCCGGAGCCGGTCCACCAGTTCCGACTCGATGTCGTGAGCCTGTCGGAACGGCATGTTGCCGTCGACCTCGACGTGAACTTCCACCTCGAGGACGGTTCCGTCGTAAAAGACGGTCAGATCGTGGACGCCCCGAACCTCTGGGTGATTGCGCAGGCGCTCGGTGATCGCTACGCGCTTTTCGGGGTCCGGTGCGGCCCCGATGAGGTAGTCGACGTTCTCGCGGCCGATCTCGACGCCCTGGTAGACGACCAGCAGACTGACGAGACCGCCGGCGATGGGATCGAGCAGCGGGAATCCGAGGAAGACTCCGAGAACGCCGACGACGGCCGCAAAGGAGGTGTAGATATCGTTCAGACAGTCCGTCGCAAGCGCCTTCAGCGCGGTCGAGTCGAGGTCCTCGTTGACCCGCGTCGTGTACCAGTAGACGAGATACATGTCGACGATCGCAAACGCCAACGCGGCGAGCAACAGCAGGCTCGCGTCCGGCGGCTCCTGCTCGAGGAGCCCCTGGATGGACTCCGAGAGCAACAGCAGGCCGAGGACGGCGATGATCGCGCCGACGAACAGCGCCGTCAGCGGCTCGATCCGGTCGTGTCCGTGCGGATGCGTGTCGTCGGGTTCATCGTAGGAACTCCGGCCCCAGATCAACACGACGACGCTCGCGACCAGATCCGCGACCGAGTGGGCCGCGTCGGCGACCAGCGCAACGCTGCCGAACGCAAGCCCCACTGCCCCCTCGACGACGATTTTCACGGCGTTGCCGAGAACGTTCGCCCACGAGGCTCGCATGAACCCGCGTCGATCCGCCTCGGCGTCGGTCATGGCAGGGATTAGAGGGAGTCTAAACTTGGGTCTTTCCTTCTGGTTTCGGTCGACGCGACGACCGTCGGTCAGAGTGACGAATCCGCAATCCTCAATCCCATCCTGTGAGAACACCGGCGTATCCGGGCGATGGGGCCCGCCCGACCCAACTGCCGAACGCTCGCAGCCGACGTGACCGAGGTCGGTTCGCCGACGGTCGCATCGGACGCGAGGGCGGCTGACGGTCCCTGGTACCTCATCAGCCATGACAGCCCACCCCATCGTTCGACTCGAGACGCTCGCACTGATCGGTATCGGCGGCTTCGCCGGCGCGAACCTTCGGTACTTCGTCCTCGGCCTGTTTTCGGACGTCCAGGCCGTATTGCTGGTCAACGTCCTCGGCTGTTTCGCGCTCGGGTTTCTGGTCTACGAAGCCGAGTACGCGGGGCTCGTCGCCGGAAGCTCCCGAACCGTCTTCACGACCGGCTTCCTCTCGTCGCTGACGACCTACAGCACGTTCGCGATCCAGTCCGCGCTTGCGGCCGACCCGCTCCTATTCGTCGCCATCGTCGCTGCGAACTACGGACTCGGCTTTACCGCCGTCCTCGCGAGTCGAGAGCTCGCACGCCGGCTTCGCGACGACGACCCCACTCCCGCTGCGGGAGGTGAGACGGCGTGATCGAAAACACGTTTCCCGGGTTCGTTACCTTCGACCCCGAACCCGCACACATCGTCGGCACTGGCGGCGCGATTGGAGCCGTGTTGCGCCACTGGGTCTACCTGCAGTTCTCGAGCGATCGGTTCCCCTGGCCGACGCTCGCGGTGAACGTGCTCGGCAGTTTCGTCTTCGGACTCGCGATGTTCGCCGGCGCGGGCGAGTCGACGCTCCAGTTCGTCGGAACCGGAATCTGCGGCGCGTTCACGACGTTCTCATCGTTCTCCGTCGAGACCGTCCGACTGTACGAGCGCGGCGACCGACTGCTCGCCGTCGTCAACGCCGGGGGAAACCTCGCGCTCTCGCTTCTGGCGATCGGGCTCGCGTGGGGGCTCGTTTCCCTCGGTCCGTTTTAATCGTCCGACGACGTACAGCAGCGTCAGTCGGGCGTCCAACAATTTCTCGAGTGCGTACTCGAGGACCGGTCGCGCGAGTCTCGTGCCGTCGACGGGGACGAGAATCTGGCAGTCGATACGATTGTAGCCGGAGCGTACGCAAAAAGAAATACCAGTCACGGATCGAGTGCTGATTCGACCCGGAGAGCACCGTCTGTTGACAAGACCTCCCCAGCCCGGTCACCGCTGTCTCGAGACGTATCGTAGTCACTGCAACGGTTTACACACTGATCGCCGACCCGTCCGGCGATCAGGTGTCCACTGACTTGCAGTGGCTAGTATACCTGTGCGAAACGCGAACTCGTCGTTCGACATCGCCGTCAGGCGACGGTGAAGTCAGAAACAGAAACTCGATCGAATGCCGGCGTCCGGAGGGCAGCGATCGGATCGGTTCCGGACCGTCTGGGAACGGGAGCGATCGATCCCGTCGATCGTACCGAACCGTCGACCCGCAGAGACGCTCGTCGTTCCCACTGCTGTCGCTTCAGTCCCGGTACGTTTAACATCGGACTCAGTGATTTGCTGATATGAGCGTTCGCGGTGACTTCTGGTCCATCTACCGGGAGGCGCTCCCCATCCTGTTGATCGCACTGGGTGGCGGACTCTTCGCCGGGCTTGTTCTCGAGGGAATCCTCGAGAGCGTCGAGCGGTTTCCCGGCCTGCTCGTGATGGTGCCCGTGTTTCTGGCGACGCGAGGAAACGTCTACGGCGCGCTGGGTGGGCGTATCTCGAGCGGGCTCCACCAGGGGCTTCTCGAACCCCGATTCGAGCGGAACGATCGGCTGGTCAACGCCGTCGTCGCCTCGTTCGTCAACGGGATCGGCATCTCGGTCATCATCGGCGTGGTTACCTGGGCCGCGTTGCTGGTGCTCGGCTGGGAGGTCGCCGCCCTGTACGAACTCGTCGGCATTATGCTGATCGCCGGCGTTTTGACCTCGGTCGTCCTCATCTTCGGCCTGCTCGCGCTGATCTTTCTGGGCTACGAGTACGGTTACGATCCGGACAACCTCGTCGGCCCGATCGTGACGACCCTCGGTGACATCTTCGGAATGCTGTTCATGCTGTTCGCGATCGGTCTCGTGGAGGTGCTCGTCTGATGGTCGCCCCCGCCGGCGGCTCGCTCGGGACCTGGGAGTGGAAACGCATCGTCGCCAACATGTTCCCGCTGCTCGTTGCGCTCTCGATCATCGTCCTCTGGGCCGGAGTCACGCTCGAGGGAGCCGAGGAGATGTTAGAAGAGTTCGCCGTCCTCGCCGTGATGGTGCCGACGATGGTCGACATGGGCGGCAACCTCGGCGCGATCTTGAGTTCGCGGCTGTCGACGCGCTTTCACCTGGGGACGACCGAACTCGACCCGCGCGATCGAGAACTCTGGGCGAACGTGGCGGCGATTCTCGCACTCGCGGCGACGATCTTTACGGCGCTGGCGATCGGTGCAGCCGCGATCGACGCGATCGTTTTCGGCAGGGTCGTCGGCTTCGGTCCGCTCCTCCTCATCTCGCTCGTCAGCGGGATGTCGGTCGCCGTCATCGCGATCGTCTTCAGCTTCGCGGCGACCTACGGCTCCTACCGATTGGGGATCGACCCCGACGACACGACGATTCCGATCGTCACCAACGTCGTCGACGTCTTCGGGATGGTCATCTTCATCGGTGTTTCGGCGGTCGTACTCGGTTTCTGACTCGGCGCGGTCGGTACGTGACCGGAATCTACACGGGGAATCCGTTCGTTGCTGTACGCGTGTCACCAACCGTCGACGATCTCCGAAACGAAATCCGACAGGCCGTGGGTCGGTACGAGCGCGTGGAGTCGACCGCCTTTACGAAAGAAGCGCTCGCGGCGATCTGCGAGTCCGTCGACTACGATCTCGGGACGAACGGCCTCCCCTCGAAACCCCAGATGCGTGCGGGGATTCTCTGGAAAATCGGCGTCCTCGAGGACGACGATCCGGAGCGCGCCGAGCGTCCGCTCCGAAAGGCGGAACTCGAATCGGTCGCGAGCGCGCTTCGAGACGAGTAACGGCGATCGATGCGAGCGGCCCACCGGTAGTCGACGAGTGTACTGCTGACGAGCGACGAGTGTACTGCTGACGAGTGATGAGAACACCGGTGACGCGCAACGAGCGAGCCGCGGGCTAACGGGGCGTAGAGAACCGCTTCGGACGGTGTCCGCGAACTCGTGAAATCGCCGTCTGCTGCCCGTCCGTCGGACGTCTGACTGAGTTTCAAGTGTGACGATGTGGGCCTCATCTGTATGGTCACCCACCCGACCCGACGCAGCCGACCACGACAGTCCCCCCACCGAGAGCCCCCAGGACGGAGGCGAGCGGACCGATGATGGGATTGCTCCGGACGATCCAGTTCCAGAAACAGCCACCGACGCTCGTGCCGCTCACCCTCGCCATCGTCGTCGCCGTCCTCGGCGCGCTCGTCTACCTCGAACTCGTCTCGATGCTGCTCGCCTACGCCGGATAGCAGTCGACTACAGAAACAGAGAATCGGAATCGAGACGGACACCCTCGCGACTCGATCACGCTCGAGCCAGTTCTTCGAACGCCTCCGCGGCTGTTCGGGTCCCCTTCGAGATCAAGACGTCGCCGCCGCGGAGTTCGGCGTCAGCATCGGTCACTAGCAGCCACCCCTCATCGGGCCGACGGATGGCGATCACCGACATCGTCGACTCGACATCGGGAACGCCCGCCGCCACCGCGGTCCCGTCGAGTTCGCTCCCGGGTTCGATCTCGACGCGCGTGATGATTTCGTCGCTCTCCTGGACGGCAAGCTGGACGACGGGGTGAACCTCGATATCCCGGAGCACGCCCTCGCTGATGTCGATCGCCGCGTCGCTGATAACTTCCGTGCTGGTCCCCAGTCGGATGAGTCCCCGCAGCGCCACCGGGTCCTCCGCGTCGGCGGCCGCCCGGAGCGTCCAGGCCTCGAACCGGGACTGCATGGCGTCGACCTCGACCTCCAGATTGCGGACCTCCTCGGCCAGCTCCGCGCTGTCGAACAGCACGCTGCTGTAGGCCAGATCGACCGCCAGCTCCGAGAGATTCTTCATGTGGATAATCGTGTCCACGGCGCGCTCGAGGTCCGGAATGCCCGGATCATCGACGGTCGGCGTCTCGTAGATGTCGCCGGTCAACACCTCGCAGACGTTGCCGATCGCCGTATCGGGACCGCGGAGGAGCGCGACGTCGCCGCTCGAGACGGTCGTCGTCGGCCCGGGATTCAACAGCCAGTCCTGACCGCGTCGGAGCGCGATTACGCGCACGCCGGTCTCGGACTCGAGGTTGATATCCTCGAGCGTGCGGTCGGCGTACTCCGAGTCGGGATCGACGACGCCGCGAACGAGCACTTCGGCGGCCTCGGGCAGGGCGGCGCGCATGGCTTCTGGTAGTCCCATCTCCTCTAAGACGATCTTCGCGATGTCGCCCGCCGCGTCGCTGATCGCGTCGGCGGCCGCGACGATCCCCAGCACGGGCGCGAGCTCTTCTGCGTCGGCCGGCTTGCGGACGGCCATCATGAGGCTCATCCGCGCGCGAAGCTCGAGGACGTTCATCCGCTCTTCGAGTCGAAGCACCTCCTGTGCGAGATCCGCGTTGCGGTGGAGGACGGCCGAGTACGAGAGGTCGATGAGTAACTCCGCGGTGTCTTTCATCTCGATGAGCACGTCCTTGACGCTAACCGGTTCGTACTCCACCGATACCGACGACGCTTCGCCCTCGAGCGGGTCCATAGGTCGAACTCGGTCGCCCGTCGAAAAAAGCGTTTCCCGCGAGAACCGGGCCGACGAGCCATCGATCGACCGCACCGACCAGCGCAGTCGCTCGACGCTGGCTTCCGACACGGTTTTGGCCGGGCGCAAAGAACGCACGAGCAATGCTCGACCGGACCTATCTACGCGACAACCCCGAGGCGGTACGCGATGGCCTCGAGGCTCGAGGTGCCGACGTCGATCTCGACGAACTCCTCGAGATCGACGAACGCTGGCGGGAACTGAAAGCTCGCGGCGACGAACTCCGTCACGAGCGCAACCAGGTCACTCAGCAGATCGGCGAACTGGTCGCCGACGGCAAACAGGAGGAGAAGGACGAGGCGATCGCCCAGTCGAAGGAGCTCAAAACCGATATCGAGGAGGTAGAGAGCGAGGCCACCGAACTGCAGGACGAACTCGAAGAGCGCCTGCTCGAGGTGCCACAGCTCCCCCACGAGAGCGTCCCGAAAGGCGTCGACGAACGCCACAACGTCGAGGACCGGCGTTGGGGGTTCGACGACCTCCGCGTCGACGCCGACGAGATCACCCCCCACTACGAACTCGGCGAGGACCTGGACATCATCGACGAGGCCCGCGGTGCCAAGACCACCGGCTCGGGCTTTTACTTCCTCAAAGGCGACGGCGCGCGACTCGAGCACGCGCTGATCCAGTTCATGCTGGATCTCCACCGTGAACAGGAGTACGTCGACGTCTTCCCGCCGGTTCCCGTCACGAGCGAGTCGATGCGCGGCACCGGCCAACTCCCCAAGTTCGCCGACGACGCCTACCGGCTCGGAGGGAGCAACGAAGAGGAGTACGAGGACGACGACCTCTGGCTCTGTCCCACCGCGGAGGTGCCGGTCACCAACATGTACGCCGATGAGATCCTCCTGAAGGACGATCTCCCGCTCAAACACCAGGCCTATACCCCGAACTTCCGTCGCGAAGCCGGCGAGCACGGCACCGAAACCCGCGGCATCGTCCGCGTCCACCAGTTCAACAAGGTCGAACTGGTCAACTTCGTCGAACCCGAGGCAAGCTACGACCGCCTCGAGGCCCTGCTCAGCGAGGCCGAGGAAGTGCTCCGGCAGCTGGGACTGCCCTACCGCATCCTCGAGCTCTGCACCGGTGATCTGACCTTTGCCAGCGCCAAAACGTACGACATCGAGGTCTGGGCTCCCGGCGACGATATGGACGACGGCCCCGAAGACGGCGGCCGCTGGCTCGAGGTCTCGTCGGCCTCGAACTTCGAGGAGTTCCAGGCCCGACGCGCCGGCCTGCGCTACCGGCCCGAGCGCCACGAGTCGGCCGAGTACCTCCACACCCTGAACGCCTCGGGACTGGCGATTCCGCGCGTGATGGTGGCGATTCTCGAGTACTACCAGAACGACGACGGCACAGTAGAGATTCCCGAGGCGCTGCAGCCGTACATGGGTGGACAAGAGGTCATTGAAGGCCACGAGAAGGTCGGCGAGAGTGCGCTCGGTGCAGGCGAACGGGAGTGACGACCGCTCTTCCGTTGTCCTGATATCACCGTCCGAAGAAATGTGTTTGTGGGTCCGCGTCGGAATCGGTTACCGCATTACTGACCCAATTCCTCGACCGTGATCGTGTAGGAGCCGCTGCCGCTGTACCGATTAACCAGGATCCCGAACGCCTCGTCGCCGTCGAGATTGACCTCAATCACCTCGTCAGCGCCCCAGTCGGCCGACGCCTCGTCGTAGTCGCTAGTCGTCGGCTGGCGACCGTCGAGGGTCAGATAGAGATCGAACGTCGCGTCAGTGGAGGGACCGTCTAGCGTGACGGTAGCGCTACAGGGGTTCTCCGTCGCGAGTTCGTAGCTGTAGCTGTCGCTCTGGTTGCCCCACCAGCCGTCGCTGAGGGATCCCTCGGCGCTGGCGGTGTTTTCTTCGTCGCCGCACTCGTCCGGGTCAGGATCAGGGTCCGGATCCGGGTTCGGCTCTGTTCCCGGCTCCGACGTCACTGCGTTGCCCGCATCCACGCGGCCGTATCCCTGTTCATCGTCCGAGAGGCCGATATCGACGGCCGTTTCGTGGAGATGACTTCGAAGTTCCTCGTTCGAGAGCGACGGCCACGCCGAAAGTGTAAGTCCGGCAACGCCCGCGACGACGGGCGACGCCATCGACGTCCCGGAGAAGGAGTCGTAATCGTCCCAGTTGACCGTCGAAAGGACGTCGCCTCCGGGAGCGGCCAGTTCCGTTTCCGGCCCGACGTTCGAGAACGCCGACAACGTCTCACCCTCGTCGAGCGAGGAGACAGCCATTACCGTTTCGTAGGCGGCCGGGTACGAGACGCTGCCGCCGTAATCGTTACCGGCCGCTGCGACGAGTAGCGATCCCTCGTTCTGGGCGTAGGCACATGCGTCCGCCATCAGCTGCGTGTACCCGCCACCACCCAGCGACATGTTGACGACGTCGGCACCCTGGTCGGCAGACCACTGGATCGCGTCGGCGATGTCCGTCAGAGACCCGCCGCCGCCGTCGCCCAGTGCTCGAGCCGACAGCATCGAACAGTTCGAGATGCCGGCGTGGCCCTCACCGTTGTCAGTCCCACCGGCCGCGATCCCGCCAACGTGGGTACCGTGGTTCTCGCCGACGCTGGCGGGGTAGGGATCGCCGTCGCCCGAGACGAAGTCGTACCCGTAGTTCGAAACGGTACCGTCCATGTTCTCCGCGAGGTTGGGGTGGTCGTACTGCACCCCCTGGTCGACGATCGAGATCGTCACGTCCGGGTCACCGAGCGTTGTCTCCCAGGCTTCAGAACAGTTGACCTGCTGTGGCGCGTATTGCCTGTCGAACAGGGGATCGTTGACGGCGCTTACGTCGACGTCTTCGGTACCCGCGCCATCGTCCTCAGTGTCGTTCTCGAGAGCCTGCATCTCGAGCGTCTCGAAGGTGACGTTGTCTTCGGCGTACTCGATTCCCTTGCCCTGCAAAACGTTCTGTTTGAAGTTTTCTTTCGCCGTTCCGGCCGCGTTTTCGGGGAACTCCACGGCCGCATAGCCGAGCGTTTCGTTAGTATGGACGATCTTTGCGTTACTCGGAATCTGCGGCCTAACCGCCTGTTCCGGACTCGAGACTGAGGCGCCGACACCGACGACAATTTCGTTCTTTTTTGGCCCCGGTTTGCGACCCGGAGTCGCGGATGCGACGCCGCTGAGGCCGAACAGCGCGCCGAGCGCGCCGGCTGCTTGCAGCACCGATCGCCTGTCAAGATCACGGGTGTTATTTTCTAACATAACCCGGAAGATCGTATTCTAACCAATTATTAAATACTTTTTAAATCTTTCAGGATTCAATAAAACATCGAAGGGGTCTCCACTAACACGTGCGTTCCCGCTGCGCTCATCGTGTTTTTCACAGAGGGGTTACTCATTACTATATTCGTCAAAAGAATAAACATAGTTTAGGTTTAGATAAATTAATTCTGTCGACCATAAAAAGTCGGATTATGGGCGAAGATGCAGTTACCGACCGATTTCGAATCCAGGAATCAACTATCGGTATCCCTTCGGCCGACAACAATCGGTTCGATCCGCCGAACACCTCTGGACGAAAATCATATCGAGGTATCCGTATCGTTGCGATCCACCTGTGCCTGAAGACGCGCTAGAATGCAACCGACACAATCGTCGGAACCCTGTTCGTTTCCGGGTGCGTCCCGTTTTCGTGAAGGAGCGCGATACTCGCCTTCGCGGCGATGCCCCCCATCTTTCGTCACGGTACCACCGCCTGAACTTCGAACGGTGGCGGCGTCGGTCGACCGAATAGTCCGCGCAGAGACTGACCGGAACCGAGCGCTGATCTGGTGGCCGCTCCGCAGTCGTCGGTCTTAGATGTAGTCGATGCTCGGGGGCAGTTCGAGTTTCATGCCCTTGCGCTCGCGGATCTCCATAATCTTCTCGCGCTGGAGGGAGTCGGACATGACCTCGAAGCCGGCGTTCTCGGTGTTCCAGGAGGCACGACCCTCGGTCGCGGAGCGGATGTCGCTCGCGAAGCCGATCATCTCGCCGACGGGGGCGATACCCTCGACGACCATGAGGTCACCCTCCTGGTACATGTCGTCGACGCGGCCACGACGACCCTGGATCTCGCCGGAGGCGGCACCCATGTGGTCGTTCGGCACGTCGATCCGGGCGTCCTGCATCGGCTCGAGTAGCTTGATCTTCCCGTCGATCAGCGCCTTGTGGAGCGCGTTTCGGGTTGCCGGGATGACCTGTGCCGGACCGCGGTGGATGGTGTCCTCGTGGAGTCGGGCGTCGTGCAGTCGGATGAGGGTCCCCTGGACCGGCTCGTTCGCGAGCGGGCCGTTGTCGAGGGCGTCCTCGAATCCCTCGATCACGAGTTCCATCGTCTCGTTCAGGTGCTGAATCCCCTTCGTGTCGTCGATGAGGATATTCGTCCCGTGGATGTGCTCGACTTCCTGGGAGTCGTCCTTGTCCATGCCGGCCTCTTGCAGGGCCTCTCGGCGTTCCTGCTCCGGCATGTCCATCGACGCCTCGCCCATCTTGATCACGTCGACCAGCTCGTCCGTCATCGGCTCGATCGAGACGTAGAAGCGGTTGTGGCGGTTCGGCGAGATGCCTTCGATTTCGGCGCTCGGCTGCTGGGGCTGCTCGCGGTAGACGACGATCGGTTCACCGGTGTTGACCGGAATACCCTGGTTCTTCTCGATACGCTGGGTGATGACCTCGAGGTGGAGCTCACCCTGTCCCGAGATCAGGTGCTCGCCGGTGTCCTCGTTGATCGTAATCTGGATCGTCGGGTCCTCCTTGGAGACCTGGCGCAGCGTCTCGATGAGTTTCGGCAGGTCGTCCATGGTCTGGGCCTCGACGCTCTTCGTAATGACCGGCTCCGAGATGTGCTCGATCGTCTCGAACGGCGTCATCTCGATAGAGGAGACGGTCGAACCGGCGATAGCGTCTCGGAGACCGGTGACGGCGGCGATGTTCCCGGCTGGAACGTGATCCACTTCCTCGCGCTCGCCACCCATGTAGATACCGACGGACTGGACGCGGTTCTTGCCCGCGGTCCCGGAGACGTACAGCTCCTGGCCCTTCTCGAGGGAGCCCGAGAAGACACGGCCGGAAGCAACTTCGCCTGCGTGTGGGTCCATTGCGATGTCGGTGACCATGAAAACGACCTCGCCATCCTCGTCGACGAGTCGCATCGTGTCTGCGAGTTCCGAATCGGCGTCGCCACGCCAGATACGCGGAATACGCATCGGCTGTGCGTCGACCGGGTTCGGGAAGTGCTCACAGACCATGTCGAGCACGACGTCCGACAGCGGCGTCCGCTCGTGGAGCTCCTGGCGGTTGTCGTTGCGCTCGAGTTCCATGATTTCGCCGAAATCCATCCCGGTGCGCTGCATCGACGGCATCGAGACGCCCCACTTGTAGAGGGCGGACCCGAAGCCGACGGTCCCCTCTTCGACGGAGACAGTCCAGTCGTCGATGTCATCCATGTCCTGGGTCATGCCACGGATGAGTTCGTTGACGTCGTGGATGACCGAGAGGAGACGCTGTTGCATCTCTTCGGGTCCTTCCTGAAGCTCCGAGATGAGACGGTCGACCTTGTTGATGAACAGGGTCGGCTTGACGCCCTCGCGGAGCGCCTGTCGCAGGACGGTCTCGGTCTGGGGCATGGCCCCTTCGACGGCGTCGACGACGACGAGCGCACCGTCGACGGCGCGCATCGCGCGGGTGACGTCGCCACCGAAGTCGACGTGGCCCGGCGTGTCGATGAGATTGATGAGGTGGTTGGTATCCTCGTACTCGTGGGTCATCGAAACGTTCGCCGCGTCGATGGTGATCCCGCGTTCCTGCTCGTCTTCCTCCGTGTCCATCGCGAGCTGTTCGCCGGCAGTCTCGTCGGAGATCATGCCCGCACCCGCGAGGAGGTTGTCAGAAAGGGTCGTTTTTCCGTGGTCGACGTGAGCGGCGATGGCGATGTTCCGGATGTTCTCCGGTTCGTCCATCAGCCGTTCACACTCTTGGACGATCTTCTTGCGTCGGCCCATATACACCCTGTTACCGGTAGCGGGGTCAAAAGGGTAGTGTTTCGTCGCCGCCGGAATCCGTCGAATTTCCCGGTTTTCGCGCCGGAATTTCCAGTTTAAGTGAGTGAATACCACACAAGCAACAGCGCGAATCTGGCGAGTATTTCCCGTCGAAGCGGACTCTGGTCGAGACCGTGGTGTCGACAGAACCGGTCCGCTGTCACGTTCCGAATCGCTAAACCGGTACTATCACAAACTTGATCGAACGGGACAGTCGGTATCGCGTCCTCATTGATGGCCGTCGGTCGTGACACGCAACGGCAACCTTCGGTCATCGAAACCGGGCGCAAGAGACATAGGCCGCCGGAACGTGGTACTTACACACATGGATCTCCGCGTGCAGGATTCCGGTCCCACCTCTCCGTTCCTCGGTGCTCGAGACCTATTCGAGACCGAACACGATCTCTCGTTGCCGGTTCACGTCCAGCTCCGGGACGATCCCGACGAACGGACCTGGGCCGGTCACCACGACGACCGCCACGTCCTGAACATCTCGAGACAGGCCGCCTCGAGCGCCATGGCTCGCGAACTGGCCCTCCACGAGTTCGCCCACATGGCCCGACACGAACAGGAACACCCCTCACACACGCAGTCGACGGAGGAGGTGCTCTACCTCGCGCTCGCCGGAAAGAGCGTCGAACGGCGCAAACTGGCCCACTGCTACCAGATCGCCAATCACATGAAAGACATCTACGCCGACGACATCACGCTCGCCGTCGGCCCCGGCGAGAAACTGCTCTCGTTCCTCGAGTCGAGTCTCGCGATGGCGATCGCCGACCGCCCCGAGACGCCGTCCCGACCCGGACTCGAGCGTCTCTCGGCGAGTGCCGACCCGGATATCACGGCGGTCAACGCCGCGTTCGCGCTCGCGCTTGCCGAGCGCCACGACCTCGTCGAGGACGATCACCGACTGTACGACCTCGCGTACGCGGCCGCAATGGACGCTCCGCAGGTGGACTTCGAGGGGTTCAAACACCGCTTTCGTGAACTCGCTCGCGATCCCGACTCGAGTACCTATCGCCAGGTGCTCGTCGACGCGACCCGCGCGTACGTCGGTGGAGACGGGCATGAGGCGCCCGCGGCGGACTGACCGTCGCTGGCTGTCACCGAACTGATTCGGCGCTCTTACTTTCGCCGAGAGAAGCGAGATATCCGAATGCGACCGTTCCGAGTCCATTCGTACGCGCTCAAGGACGACTCACAGGTGATCGACGAACGCGAACTCCCGATCGACGAGTACGAGTTCCTGTAGTCCGTCGAGCAGACGACACTGGGGCGCACGTCCTCGAGGCCGCCGCAGACGGCACCAACGTCATCTCGGACGACGAAGGCGGTGACGACGAGATCGGCGAGAACGGTGACAACGGTGGAAGCGATACCGGCGACGACGAGTAATCCACACCTGTCGATCCGAACTGCGAGAATCGCGCGAACTGAGACGGATCGGTCCTTTGTCGAACGGACATCGCGAAGTTGTACACGGAGATGTGTTCAAAACGGTGTATCGAACGTAGCGGCCATAAGGCTCAAGTATGCGGCTTCGCTTCAACCCGAACATTTAATGTATGATTCGACGAATGGCGTAACATATATTGATGTTTTCGCGCAAGGACTGGGGGAGCGGGTCGGACGGCGAGCAGTTCACCGAAACGCTATCCCGACTGAAACGTGAGGGGGCAAGCGTTCTCGTCGTCGGTTCCGTTCGAACGGATCAGCGACGAGACGTCTGTCGACGGCTACTGGGACAGGCGACCGTCCAGCCACGTCGACGCGTCTTGGTTTCGACCACCGGCGATTTACACGACGTCTCACACATGGTCGACGCAGACATCAACACGTCGGATACGCTCAGATTCGTTAGCTACGCCACACAGGCCCGCAGCACCGCCGCACGCGACACCGGAGAAGATACGGCGGAGACTGACTCCCCATCGCTTGAGTCGTCGCCGACCACGACCACCCTTGCCGACCTCGGCATCGAAATCTCGAGCGCTATCGAAGCACTCGAGTCCGAAGCGAACGGTTTCGCCCCCGCAGAGCTCCGCGTTGGCATCAATTCGCTGGTGCCGCTCCTCGAGGAGTTCGGTGCCGAACGCGTCTTCAAGTTCGTTCATCTGACCAACGGTCGGACTCGAGACGCCAACGGTATGATTCACTACTACCTCCCGATGGACCGCGACTCGGATGTCGTCTCCGTGCTGGCACCACTGTTCGACATCATCGTCGAACTTCGAGAACAAAGCGGAGACTTTCAGGAGCGATGGTCGATCAACGATGGTGATCAGAGTTCTGGGTGGATTTCGATCGATCAGTCGTAGGGTTATGGTTGCTCGAACGTTACGTCTGATACTAGCGATAGGTTGTCCACAATCGTCGCTTATTTTCTATCTATTCCAATGAAACCGAAATTTGAGTCGACAAAAGATGGGGTTGAAATTATTGATCCGATAGAGCGGCATCGGTATCGACTTACAACACACGAATCAGTGACAATCACATCAATGAATCCGGATCGGATTCAGTATCCCGTAGATTCGGCCGTCAAGTTTACGGCCGAGATGATAACGTTGCCGACGAACGACATGGTTTATGTTCGTGACGGAGATGGGGCAATGGTCGCAGAAGTTCGACCAAGTAAACAAGCGACGCTTTCTCGGGATAAGTACACACTTGATCTATCGGGCCCGATAAAAGTGTATGCGTGTATCGAAAGTGGGATGCAGATCTACTCGGATACTGACCGGACATATATTACGTTCGACAGTTCAACACAAGTGTCCCTCGGTGCACGGTCGTACCACAGGCGACCAGCAGGAACGATTACGACGACAACAGAGCCGACCGACGTAATGCAGGCGGTATCGGCCTTCGGTTCAGCACTCAAATCAACGGCACCTGAACGATCCTATCCGACTCAGCGGGGCCATCCGCCTGCTATAGAACTCGGTGACAAATTAGATATTCCTGATGAGTTTGAACGGCCGAAGACAGGTGTCCGAATCGAGGTCCCACCAACACTTGGTCACGTCTTCGTTATCACCTCGTTGGCATACTATCTCGGCGCCGAGGTCGTTCCTGGTTCAGTTCCACAAGTCTGCACTACCAGTGGGTTTACCTACAAACTGGACGAGGATGGTGGACTTGAAGAGACGGTCGAGCGGATTCTAAAGCAGGTGTTCCTGTTTGATTGTATCCTCCGGACAGAAGGAGCGACACCACTATCGCTCCCCGAACGAGAAGCGATTGAGCCCAACCTCACGTTCGATATCAAGTCGCTCTACGACCAACCGCTAGCCGAGCAACTCGAAACATATCTTTCTGAATCAGTCGACACAGTAGAGTCACATCTCCCAAAGTGGCGACTCAAAACCTACCTCACTCCAAATGGAGAAAATATCGAATTTCTCCCGTTCATAACTGATAGGCTGTCTATCGTAAGCGTCCAGGAGGGGAGCCGGAAGAAAGTAACCGACCGACCGGAAAAAAACGCAATCGAAGGGTTCGTACGAGGTGCATCTACTCGAAATACAAGGTCAGTCCGTGGAGCGAAAAAACTGTCTACGACAGAGTACTCGATTCCAACGGTCGAGCAACTCTGGAATGACGCGGGTTCATCGAGTGTCAAAAGCACCGCGTCGTTGTCAGCATTTCAGAACAACATCGGCCGAAAGCCGACAGAGGACCCAATCGCTATCGAAGTCGTCTGCAACGATCAAAATATGCGGGAAGAATTACAGACTGTCAATGGGGTCTACGGATCCCACAAAGAACTTCCATTCGATGTGACAGTTCACTATGACCTCTGCCGCGAGGAGTTTACTGACGTCTTATCGAGGGAAAACGATTTTTTTCATTACATCGGTCACATTGATCACGACGGCTACCAGTGTTCTGATGGGAAAATTGACGGAGAAAGAATAGAATCAGTCGGCGCAAAAGCATTTTTGCTCAACGCCTGCCAATCCTACGAACAGGGATTACATCTGGTAGAAGCCGGAAGTCTTGGTGGAATTGTTACGTTTGGAGACGTAGTAAACAGCGGTGCAATCAGTATTGGCGAGACGATTGCACGGTTGCTAAATCAAGGATTTCCACTCTATGCAGCGCTCGAAATCAGCCGAAAAAAGAATGTCACTGGCGAACAGTATAGAATCGTCGGTGATGGAATAACCACAATCGCTCAATCGAAAACCCGGACACCGACTCTCTGTACGGTCAGTACAAACGAAGCTATCAGCGTCGAGTTAACGATGTACGTGAGTTCCACAACTGGAAAAGGTGGTCTCTTCAAACCGTATCTAGAGCCAATTAGCTTATATCACGTACTTCCAGGCAAAACTGAACAGATACAAGTAACAAAGCCACAGCTTACCGAATTTTTTGAACTAGAAGAACTTCCAGTCTTTTGTGATGGAACGGTTTACTGGAGTAACGAAGTTACGCTCAGCGAACTCTACAACCCACCGTAATATCCGCCTGCTGCAACACTGCCAGCCTGGGACAGTGCCAGCATAATCGTGAACAGGACGCCGATCTTTCGTGGGTGGTTCTTTAGGTACTGGGTTAGGTCTTCCATTGGTACATCTTAGACGTTGCCACAGCGAGATATAAATTTATTTTAATAAATCATATAAATAAATAGTAGTGTTATTGTATGATCCAACTGCGTGAAAAGGCAGCATATTTATAACCGGCTATAAAGTAAACCAATGGAGTCTGGAAAATTGACTTAGAGCCAACTATTCGTCCAACAATTGGCGAAGCGCCTGATTGAACTCGTCGCTTGAAATTTCGTCTCGAATCGAAGTTGCTCGTTCGCGATAGTCGTAGAGTTCAGAGACAACGGACTGGTACTGGTTGGCGACATCGAGACCGGATTGTAGCTCACTTTCGAGCAATGCACGCTCGGTCGATAACCTAAAAAATTCGTCTATCACCGCCTCGTATTCCTTTTGCAGAAGCAACCGCTCAATCGTTGAGTGTAACGCCTCATCTGAAAACGGACCAATAAGAAGCTCATCAGCACCGCGATCAACTGGATCATCTGGAGGGGTATCTCCTGCAATTACAAGGATTTGTGTCTCTGGAGCGTTCTGTCGAAATGCATCAAGAATACCACGAGCGTCTGGCCTCTCTAGTCCCCAATCCAACACAAGCAGATCATAGCGCTCATCGATTTGCTCGAGGATCGACCGATTGAAATCCGCTCTATTGATCTGTGCAGCAACCCGAGATTGATCTATTTCCATGTCTGGTAGAGATAAAGAAGGATGAACCACCAGCAACTGGGATGTGGATTTCAGCAACACAGTTCCTACCAATATACTCGGGCAGATACTATTAAATGTAGCCGAGAAAAAGCAGATCCATCAAACAATTTTCAGAGATAGCTGTGGTCCAATATCTGTCGAGCCACGAAAGATGGCCGCAACATATATTTTTATTAGATTCATTTTAATATACAAATTCAATGAGGGTACGCGATAGCCCTCCGCCAAGAATCGATGAAACCACAATTTAGATCCTCCGGAAAAAGGTTGGAGATTATTGATCCAATCGAACGACACCGCTATCAGTTTACAGTACACGAACCGATTGAACCACAACCGGTTGACCGTGATCGAGTTCCGTATCCAGTCGATACTGCAGTCAAAATAACAACTGACCATATCTCGCTACCAGTAATCAATACGGTCTACGTACTTGATAAAAATCAAATGATAAGCGAGATTCAGCCAAGTGAACACACGTCCTTTAGCCAAGGAGAATATATTTTAGATATATCTGGGCAGATAAAAGTATATGCTTTATTCGAAGGTGGTGTGGAAATATACTCTGACAGGAATCAGACATATATTCAACTAGATGATCTAACAAGTGTAACTGTTGGTGCCCGTTCATACCATAGACAACCAGCAGGGACGATTACTACGACAAAATCACCAACTGACGTAATGCAAGCAGTATCTAAGTTCAGTTCGGCACTGAAAACTAAATCTGCCGAACGGTCCTTCCCAACAATGCGCGGACATCCACCCACGCTTAAGTTGGGAAATGAACTTATGGTCCCTGAGAATGTTGATCGGCCTAAAACAGGCGTGACACTCGGAGTTGTTCCAACTCTTTCACAAATCTTTACAGTAACACCATTAGCTTACTATCTCGGTGCTGAGATGGTCCCTAGCGCCAAACCAAAGATCCTGACAGATGATGGACGCACATATTCACTAAATGGGCCAGAAGGATTTGAAAAAACAGTTGAAAGAACGCTGAAGAAAATCCATTTCTTCGACTGTATTGTTCGAACCGAAGGGGTGACAGAGATACCCCTACGTGAGCGAAAGAAAGTAGAGGAAAGCATAGGATTTAATTCTAAATGTATGTATGGGGAATCTCTCTCTGAACAACTCAATACCTACCTCAAAGTTCCGTTCTCTACCGTAAAGCCCTTTCTCCCAGAATGGCGACTCAAGGTACAAATTGAACCGATTCCCGAAAACATCCCATTTCTTCCATTCATAGCTAATGATCTTGCAATCGTTAAAGTGAAAGACGAAACCAATCAGTCAAGGTTTGCGGTAGCTAATGAATTAGCATCACCAACGATTGAACAATCATGGGAACGCAATAAAACTTCTAAAATAAAGGGAGAAACATCAATTCAATCGTACGAAAATAACATTAATAGAGATCCAGAGATAGGTCCGATAGAGATAGAGGTTATTTGTAATGATCCAGCTATGAGTGAAGAATTTGTGTCTGTTAATAGCGTTTATAAGCGTCGGGACGAATTCCCATTTGATGTTACAATTCATCATGAACTCTCTACAAAGGAGTTCAAAGAGGTTCTACAGAGAGAAAGCGATTTTATACATTACATAGGACACATAGATAAGCAAGGTTTCCGTTGTTCAGACGGTCAGCTTAACGCAGAGTCGTTACGGTCTGTCGGTGCAAAATCATTTTTCCTTAATGCATGTCAGTCTCATCATCAAGGATTGCATCTAATAGAAGCAGGAAGCGTTAGCGGAATCGTTACTTATAGGGATGTACAAAATAAAGATGCTGTCGAAATTGGAAGTACAATCGCACGTCTATTGAACATTGGTTACTCTTTCTATGGAGCAATTGATATTGTGCGGAAGGAAAACAAAGTTGGAAAACAATATCATATTGTCGGAGAGGGCCAAGCAACAGTATCACAGCGCGAAAATGGTCTGCCAAATATCTGTATTATAAACACAACAAATGGGATTGAAATCAAAATAAGCGGATATCTCGCCGGGTATAGGAGTATTGGAAGCCTATCGTCTCCATACCTCGAGTCTGTTGAATGGTATAATTTGGCCCCGAAAATAGCCGGACCAATTTCGGTAACAAAACCAGAACTCGTTCAGTTCCTTGAAATAGAAACGATGCCAGTTCTCCTGGATGGCGAGTTGCGCTGGAGCGACGAGATAACAGTGAGTGAGATATAACAGTTGGCGCAGCTATAGGAAGAGCATTATAACTTGCAGACACCCGTTATCGGGCCAAAAAGCCCGAGGCGATTAACGTGCAGCTGCCGCGACGCGCTCTTTCTCTTCTTTCTGACTGATCGCGTAGGTCTGGACGTCGTAGTTCGACGCACCGATCAACTGCCGTGCGATAGCCTCCGAAACAGGCGTCGGCGTCTTGAACGATTCGTTGTAGACACCTTCGGCGAGGAACTTCAGGGCCTGGTCGACGCGACGCTGGGGTGCGACGTCGACGGCCTTGGGGACCGAAATTCCACCGTATTTCAGGCGGACGGTCTCCTCTCGAGGAGCTGCGTTCTCGACAGCGGTCACGAGCACCTGAATCGGGTTCTCCTCGGTGCGCTCGTGGATGAGTTCGAACGCGTCACGGACGTGGTTGAGCGACTGCTGTTTCTTACCCGTGTTCTCCTCGGTCTGCATGAGGCGGTTGATGAACCGTTCGACGATCGAGATCTGGGACTTTTTGAACTGCTTGCCGGCGTGACGGCCGGCGGTGTGTGCGACTGGCGTCACCGTGATGTAGCGCTCGGTGGACGGATCGTTGTACGCGATCTCGTCGATTTCCCACGTGCCGAACAGCTTCGCGCCGACATCTGCGCCACCTGCGGGGGCGTCCGGGTCGGGTTGGTCTTCTGCCGCCATGATTATCGCACCGGTTTCTCTGCGTTTCCGCGGACCAGTTCCTTCAGGGCGACACCGTTGACCTTGTCGACCTTGTAGTTGACACCGGAGAGGTCACCCATCGCACGACCCTTCGCCCCACCGATACCGGCGATGGTGACTTCGTCGTGTTCGTCGATGAACGAGATGGCACCGTCACCGGGACAGAACGCGGTGACCTGCTTGCCGTTTTTGATCAGCTGAACTCGGACACACTTTCGGATCGCCGAGTTGGGCTGTTTTGCTTCGATGCCGACTTTTTCGAGTACGATACCTCGAGCCTGTGGAGCGCCCTCGAGCGGGTCGGACTTCTCGCGAAGTCCACGGGCGCGGCGCGCGTAGTCAGAGTCGGACCACCGCTGATTCTGGCGGTCCTTCTTGAGCTTGCGCGCGGCGTACTTGCCGTTTGCCATGGGAAGCGATATCCGTTGAAGGCACTTAAGCGACCCGTTTCGAACCGACCCGTTACGGCTCGAGAACGCTCGAGGTACCCCGCTCGCCGAATCTGAGCGCGTTTCGCTTATCAAGTTACGGACGGAGAATGGCGTAGCGTGCCTCGGCGGGCGTGAGGTCGCCGAACGGAGAAGCGGAGCGAACGTTAGATCAGTTGGACGTCGTCGATCCCGAAATGCCGATCAGCGAGTTCCCGTGCAGCCTCGATCGTTTGACCACCGGTTCCGATTGCGACGCCGCGGTCGTCGTTGGCGACCTCGACGTAGGCGACGGTGTCCTCGTTCTCGCTGATCGTGACGTTGTACACCGCCGCCGGGGCGAGCGTGTTCGCGACGAACGTTTCGGGATCGTCGGCGTCTTCGACGAGCCGTACCGGCTTCCCGACGCGGTCTTCGTACTTCGTGACGGTCCGGCCGCCAGGACCGATCGCCTCGCTCATCCCCCCGCTCGAGACGACGAGGACGAGTCGTTCGTCCGCGGGATCGGCGTCGGTCGCGTCAGTTACCAGGCAGTCCTGGCCGTTCACACCCGTCACGTCCTCGAACGCGGCGAGGTACTGACGGGCGTCGTCGTCGAGGGTAACACCCATCGATCAGTCGGCTTGACTGCTACCGGAGTCCGTCGATCCCATCCGGAGGTCGACGTCGCCAGTCCCGAGCTTGATCGGTTTGCCGACGATGACGTTCTCCGTGACACCGTCGAGATCGTCGATCTCGCCGTGGATCGCGGCGTTGAGCAGGTGGTTGACCGTCACCTCGAACGCTGCGCGGGCGAGGACGGACTGCTTCGAGCCCGAAATACCGTGGCGACCGATCGACTCGATCTCGCCGCGGTTCGTCATCATGTCCGAGACCAGCATCAGGTGGCGGACGTTCACGTCGTCCAGGCCCTGCTCGGCGAGCGTGTTGTGCGTCTCCTCGATAATCGTCTCGCGTGCGGCCTCGATGCCGAGGTTGCGGTGGATTTCGTGAAGGTTGTTACACGTCGTTCGCGAGGCGTCGACGCCGTCAATTTCGAGAGCGTCGCCGAAGGCCGATCCCTCGGTGTAGAGGACGAACTGCTCGCCCTCGTCGAGTTCCTCGCGTCGGATGACGACTCGAGAGACCTCTTCGATTCCCTTGAACGTGATATCGCGGAGCTCCTCGACCAGCTGGAGCAGGTCGCGGTAGGAGGGTTCTTCGGGACCGAACTGGATCTCGGTACCCTGCTGAACCGTGCTCACGCCGAGGTTGTCCTCGATGATCTCGGCGACTTCCTCGGCCGTGATCATCCGCTCTTCTAAGGTATCCTTGTTGAGCGAGATCTGGACGCGCATGTCCGCGACGTTCGTCGAGACGTCGCCGAGTGCGAGAATCTTCGTCGCCTCGAGGTTCCAGACGACCTCGTGGGCTCTCTCGCGTTCGGTGGCGTACTCGTCCTCGAGGTAGACCGTCATCATCGGCGTGTCGGGGGTCTTCCGGGCGTCGACGAGTTCGATGAGTCGGGGCAGCCCCTGGGTCACGTCGATCTCTGCGACACCGGCGTAGTGGAACGTGTTCATCGTCAGCTGCGTTCCGGGTTCGCCGATCGACTGTGCGCTGACGGTACCGACGGGGTCGAGTGGATCGACCCGTGTATCGATATAGCGGGCCTCGACGGCCTTCGAGAGTTCGTCGGCGTCCTCGACGGTCGCGTCGCCGCGGTCCTCGAGCGTCTCGTAGACCTCGTCTTTGAGTCGTCGCGGCAGATTGGTGTCCTCGACGACTGCGATGATATCGTCGTCGACATCGTAGTGGACGTTAGTCATCGGAGGTCACCTCCGCTCCCTCGGCGAGTCGCTCGTCGGCGTGTTCCGAGAGGTTCGTCACCTCTCGTTTCGTGCCGAAGAACTCCTCGCGCTCGGCTTCGGACTCGAACTCCGTGTCGAGCACGCGGTCCGCGATTGCCTCGACGTCGACGTCGTTCTCGTCGCCCGAGGATACCTTGACCGGCGAGGTGCCGTCCTCACCGAACTCGAACTGGACGATGGTGTCCGAGGTGTCCCGGACGGTGCCGTCGTACTGGCTCTCGAGTTCCGAGAGGGCGTTGATCAGTCGGCGCTGGAGGTAGCCGGACTTCGAGGTCCGGACTGCCGTGTCGACCAGCCCTTCCCTGCCACCCATCGCGTGGAAGAAGAACTCCCGCGGGGTCAGCCCGCTCGTGTAGGAGTTCTCGACGAAGCCGTGGGCCTCCGCGGAGAGGTCGTTCGGTTCGTAGTGGCTGAGGGTTCGGTCCTCGTAGCCGCGATTGATTCGCTCGCCTCGAACTGCCTGCTGGCCGACGGCGCCGGCCATCTGGGTGAGGTTGAGCATCGAACCACGCGCACCGGAGTTGGCCATGACCACGGCCGGGTTGTCGTCCTCGAAGTGTTCGTCCGCGATGGTCCCCGCATTGTCACGCGCACGCGAGAGCGTTTGCATGATCTTCATCTCGAGCGTCTCGTCGATCGTTCGACCCGGGAGACTCTCGAGTTCGCCGTTCTCGTAGGCCTCGATGAGTTCCTCGACGCGGTCGTTGGCGTCGGTGATAGTTTCGTCGATGCGGTCCTGTGCTTCCGCCGGGATCGTTTCGTCGTCGATCCCGATCGAGAACCCGAAGTGCATGATCGCGCGCATCGCGAGCGTCGAGACCTCGTTGATGAAGATCCGCGAGCGCGTGTTGCCGTAGACCTTCGTGATGGTATCGACGATTTCGCCGCCGAACTCGCCGACCTCGTCCTCGGCGATGGTTCCCTCGAGGAGCTGGCCGTCCTCGACGACGACTTGGTCACCGACGGTGCCGGTGAACTCGAGATTGAGGTCATCAGGCAGAAGTTCGGAGAAGACGTCGTGTCCGGTCCAGAACGGTGTGCCTTCGTCGTCGATCCCGCTCGGCTCGGGCAGTTCGTCGATTCGGGTGGCCCGAAGCAAGTCGAGCGCCTGCGTCTCGTTGAACCGCGGGTTGTCGTGAGTGAGCAGGTAGGTACCCGAGATGTGGTCCTGGATGGCGCCGATGATGTTCTCACCGAAGCGCGGGGAGAGGATCTGCTCCTGGACGCGCATGAGGACGCGGGCCTCGGCGCGGGCCTCCTCGTTCTGGAGGGCGTGCATGTTCATCTCGTCGCCGTCGAAGTCGGCGTTGTACGGCGGACAGACGACGGTGTTGAGTCGGAACGTCTTGTACGGCATGACCACGACCTCGTGGGCCATGATCGACATCCGGTGGAGCGACGGCTGACGGTTGAAGATGACGATGTCGCCGTCGATGAGGTGTCGGTTGACCTCCCAGCCGGCCTCGACCTTCTCCGCGAGCTGTTCGCAGTTCTTTTCGGTCACCTTCAGTCGGCGGCCGTCCGGTCGTCGAACGTAGTTCGCACCGGGGTGGCCCTCCGGTCCGTTGGACACGAACCGTCGGGCGTCCTCGAGATTGCGCTCGGTGACGTTCATCGTCTGGGTCATCTCCTTTGCGACGCGGTCCGGAACCCCGACCTCGTTAAGCGAGAGCGTCGGGTCCGGCGAGATAACGGTCCGGGCGGAGAAGTTTACACGCTTCCCGGACAAGGAGCCACGGAACCGTCCTTCTTTCCCCTTGAGTCGCTGGGAAAGGGTCTTGAGCGGCCGTCCCGAGCGGTGGCGGGCCGGCGGCGTCCCCGAAATTTCGTTGTCCATGAACGTGGTGACGTGATACTGCAGCAGCTCCCAGAGGTCCTCGATAATCAGCTGAGGCGCACCCGCCTCACGATTCTCCATGAACCGCTGGTTGATTCGAATGATGTCGACCAGCTTGTGCGTGAGGTCGTCCTCGGAGCGCTGGCCGTTGTCGAGGGTGATCGACGGTCGTGCGGTGACCGGCGGCACCGGGAGCACGGTCAGGATCATCCACTCCGGCCGGGAGCGGTCGGAGTCGATTCCGAGCACCTCGATGTCTTCGTCCGGGATGTTCTCGAACCAGTCCCGAATGTCACTCGGCATCAGCTTGTTCGTGTCCTCCTCGGTGAGATCGATATCCAGGGCCTTCTCGATGGCCTTGCGCTGGCTCTCTCGCGGGCGGAACGAACCCGAGAGGATCTCGTTGACCCGGGAGAGTTCGATCTCCGTCTGTTCGGCGAGTTCGTCCGGCGAGGTTCGCTCGATGCCTTCTTCCTCGTCGCCCTGCATCGCGGCCGCGATGCGCTGGGAGTACTCGCTGGTGAGGACCTGCTGGACCTCGTAGTAGGTGGTCGGCTTCTCGTGGTCGATGTCGTACTGAATCTCGCCGCAGAACGGGCAGCGATCCTTCTTTCGGGCTTGCCGGATCGCCGCCTTGGTCACGTCGTTGAGGTCCCGGCCCAGCTTTCGGGATTCCGTGATGTCGTCGCGGAACTCGTCGCGCTCGTCCTCCGTCAGGAGGAGTCGCGAACACTCACGGCAGGTACCGCGCAGGAGTCGCCGAATGAGCTTCGTAAAGCCGACGTGGATGACGGGGGCGGCCAGTTCGATGTGGCCGAAGTGGCCGTTACAGGATCCCGAGTGCTTCCCGCAGGTCTTGCACTCGAGTCCGGGGTCGATAACGCCAAGCCGTGGATCCATCAGCCCCATGTCGATGGGGAAGCCGTCGTCGTCGTACGTGTCGGCGGTGATGATCTTCGTCGCGCTCATCTCCCGATACTCCTCGGGCTCCATGAGCCCGAAGTTGATCGATCCAATGTCTTTTGGTGTACTGTGTTGCATGGTGGTTGCTTAGACGGCGTCTGCCAGTTCGAGTCGCGGCGCGATACCCAGCGCCTTCATCTCGTCCAGGAGGAGCTTGAACGCGTAGCTCATCTCGATCTCGTGGATATCGGTCTCCTCGTCGCAGTTCGGGCAGTAGACACGCCGTTGTTCGACGTTCTCGACCGCGCTCATCCCACACTGGCCGCAGACGTGGATGAACTCGCGGTCGGACTCATCGAGCAGTCGTTCTTTCAGCGTCATCGCCGCCCCGTGGCCGATGAACACGTCCCGTTCCATCTCCCCGATACGAAGTCCGCCTTCGCGGGCCCGCCCCTCGGTCGGCTGGCGGGTGAGCACCTGCACCGGCCCGCGCGAGCGGGCGTGCAGCTTGTTCGAGACCATGTGGTAGAGCTTCTGGTAGAAAATGATCCCCACGAAGATCTCGGCCTCGATCTTCTCGCCGGTGACGCCGGAGTACATCGTCTCCTTGCCCGCGGAGTTGAAGCCAGCGTCCTCGAGACCGCCGCGGAGTTCGTCCTCGTCCTCGCCAAGGAACGGCGTCCCGTCGACGCGGCGTCCCTCCATCGCGCCGAGTTTGCCGCCGATCATCTCCAAGATGTGGCCGACGGTCATCCGCGACGGCAGCGCGTGCGGGTTGAGAACGAGGTCGGGAACGACCCCCTCCTCGGTAAACGGCATGTCCTCCTGCGGTGCGAGGTGGCCGACGACCCCCTTCTGTCCGTGTCGGGATGCGAACTTGTCTCCGAGTTCGGGAATTCGCTCGTCGCGCACGGAGACCTTCGAGAGCTTCGAGCCGTCCTCGCCCTCCATGAGCGTGACGGTGTCGACGACGCCGGACTCGCCCGACCGCATCGTGACGCTCGTCTCTCGGCGCTTCTGCGGGCTCAGGCCGCCCATGTCGTCGGGCTCTTCGAGGAATCGCGGCGGACTCGTCTTTCCGAGCAGGACGGAGTTCTCGTCGACCTCCGTCTCGGGGTTCACGAGGCCGTCCTCGTCGAGGTGTGCGTACGCTTCCTCCCCGCGTGCGCCGCGGACGTCCTGGGAGGGAATCTCGAAGCGGTCTTCCTGACCGCCGGGGTAGCGGCGTTCCTCGCCCTCGTAGGTCCGGAAGAAGTGCGAGCGGGCGAGTGCGCGCTCGACGCTGGCCTTGTTCATGACCAGCGCGTCCTCGATGTTGAACCCCTCGTAGCTCATCACGGCGACGACGAAGTTCTGGGCGGCGGGCCGGTCGTCGAAGCCGATCTGTTCGGTTGTCTGCGTCTTCACCATCGACAGCTGTGGGTAGTGCAGCAGGTGCTGGCGCGTGTCCGGTCGGATCCGGTAGTTCGCGCTCGGCAGACCGAGCGACTGTTTGACCATCCCTGCACCCATCGTAATACGCGGAGAGGCGTTGTGCTCGGGATAGGGAATCATCCCCGCACCGATCCCGAAGATCAGCGACGGATCGATCTCGAGGTGGGTGTGTTTCTCGGTCAGATCGTCTTCGTCGACGGCGACGAGGATGTCCTCTTCCTCCTCGGCGTCGATGAACTCGATGTAGCCGTGGTCGACGAGGTCCTCAAACTCGAGGTCGCCGTCCTGCAGCGCCTCGATCTCCTGATTGGAGATGCGAGGTTCGCCGCCTTCGACGACCAGGAGCGGGCGTCGCGCCCGGCCGGCGTCGGCGTTGACGATTACTTCGCGAGTGCGCTCTTTGACCGAGACGTTGACCATCTCGCTGACGTCCCCGATACGGCGCGCTTCGCGGATCTGTGCGGCTAACTCGTGCGGATCGGGGTGCGTCCCCACCAGCGACCCGTTGACGTAGACTTTCGCTTCTCGCTCTTGGCTGCTCATTGTTGATTAGTCGTCCGCAGTCGATCGTTCGATGCCCTCGAGACCCGGAATCCCCTCGACACCCATCGATGCAAGTTCACGTTTGAGTCCCTGTTCGTCCTCGACGTTCTGGGAGAGCTCCATCGCCTGCGCGAAGTTCTTCACCAGCCCACAGTTCGGCCCTTCCGGCGTCTCGGAGGGACAGATACGACCCCACTGGGTCGCGTGTAAGTCCCGCGCCTCGAAGTGCGGCTGCGAGCGACTGAGCGGCGAGCGGAGCCGACGCAGGTGGGAAAGAACTCCCATGAAGTCCGTTCGGTCTACCAGCTGGGAGACGCCGGAGCGGCCACCGACCCAGTTCCCCGTCGCGATCGGGTGCTCGAGACGCTCGGTGAGCACGTCGGAGCGCACGACCGTCGAAACCGACAGATTTCGGTTTCGCATGTTGGCGCGCTCGAGCTGGTACTTCACGTCCCGGGCCAGTTTATTCAACGCGGTCCGGAACAGGTCTTTCATCAGGTCGCCGCTGACCTTCAGGCGCTTGTTCGCGTAGTGGTCCTTGTCGTCGGAGTCGCGTCGGCCCAGCGCGAGTTCGAAACAGGCTTCGGCCATCCGACAGAGGTAGTGAGCCTTGTTGATCCGGACGTCTTCCTCCTCGACACCCTCTTCGTGAAGGTGTGGCAGGAGGTAGCGGTCGATGACGTAGTTGGCCCGCTTGAGCTGGTAGTTCTTGCCCTGACCCGAGGCGACGCGTTTCCCGAGGGTCTCGATCGCCTCCTCCTCGGTCTGGACGTCGGCTTCCTCCAGGTTCTCGAGCATGTACTTGACGACCTCGGGGTCGTTCGAGACCTTGTGGACGATCTCTTCGTCCGACTCGAGGCCGAGTGCTCGAACGAGCGTGACGAAGTTGATCGATCCCGACACCGAGGGGAACGAAACCTCGAGCAGGCCGTCACGGGTTCGTTCACAGAGCACGAGGGCGCGGTAGCCACGGCGCTGGGAGAACGTCTTGGCGACCTGAATCTCGTCGCCGTACTTGGTGTCGTATTCGGCGAGGATCTTGTTCGGCGCGAGGTCCTCGCTCGTCATCAGCACGCGCTCGGAGCCGTTGACGATGAAGTAGCCACCGGGGTCGGCCGGGTCCTCGCCGATCTCGATCAGTTCCTGATCGGAGAAGCCGGCGATGTTACACTTCTCGGAGCCGACCATGATCGGCATCCGACCGATCTTCGTCTCGGTCGAGTCGACGACGCGCTCGTCGCCCTCCTCGCCCTTGACGATCGACATCTCCATGAAGACGGGCGCGGAGTAGGTGATGTTCCGGAGGCGAGCCTCCTGTGGGTACAGCAGTTCTTC
This sequence comes from Natronorubrum marinum, assembly GCF_052040125.1. NCBI lineage: Archaea > Methanobacteriati > Methanobacteriota > Halobacteria > Halobacteriales > Natrialbaceae > Natronorubrum > Natronorubrum marinum. Next base: position 577,979 of record NZ_JBPPFV010000003.1, on the reverse strand, counting down.
GGAGCCGTCGGCCTCTCGAACGCGGGGCGTGACGACCCGGACGTCGCCGAGTTCGACGTGGACGGGCTCCTCGCCTTCCTTGTCACCGATATCCGTATCGATCGTCGCCTTCTCGTCGACGACCTCCTGCATCCCTCGGCCGAGGAAGGCGTTGAACGATCGGTAGTGGTGTTCGGCGAGTCGTTCCCTCGAGAAGTATTCGCGCGAAATGTCGCGTCGTTTGGATCTGTTCAGTTCTGTTGCCATTTATTCCACCACGAGTCGGTATACGACTGCCTGGTCGGTTGTCCGTGAGTCCCGAACGATTTTGATGACGTCGCCGATCTCCGCCTCGTCGGGCAGGGCGGAATCGTTGCGTTTGATTTTCGGCAGGTCTGTACGATCGATATTGTACTCGGTGAGGACCTCCTCGAGGACGTCCTCGTCGAGCACGGTGTGCTCCGGTACGAGTTCGTGTTGGCTTACGTCTACCATGTGTTGGGATTGGTGTGCGTGTCGGCTATCGGGAGAGAAGCGGCTGTCACGAGATACTACAGGCAGATACCGGCGGGACGCATTTAACGGTTACTAACTCGAGCGGGAGCGACAGCTATCCGACCGGGGCAGCCCTGATCGGAGGTGCCGATCACATGCGACAGTACCCCAGTATCAGTTAAATTCCTTGTGGAGCATGTAACTGTGTAGCAAAGAGCGGGATCGAGGCGACTCCGTGGCCCGATTCACCGTACCACACGGTGATCGATTGGAAAGTCTTAATACCGTCACCGGGAAACGATGTGTTGTAAGCCCGGATGGTGTAGTGGCCCATCATACAACCCTGTCACGGTTGTGACGCGGGTTCAAATCCCGCTCCGGGCGCTTCTCGAAATTCAAACTCGTGAGCAATCAGCTTGCTGTGTTGCGAACAATCGAATTTCGAGAAACGCAGACGAGGGATTTGAATCAGAGAGTAAAGCGAACGGAGTGAGCGAAACGACCGTGGTTCAAATCCCGCTCCGGGCGTCTTCTTCCGCGAACAGTTCCGACGAGCACCGCATAGCGTGTGCTCATCATCCGTGAGCTGTCTTCTTTCCCAGAGATGGACCCTGATAGGGGATCGACGGCCCAACAGAACGCGAGAACGCTGCATCACTCGACGCTGAACGGTAACGGGAATGGTATCAAAATCGTGTGATAACACAGTTGAAGGATAGCTGGAACACAACCCTTAAGAGTGTCACCGGGAAACCAAGGGATGCAGGTTGCCCGGATGGTGTAGTGGCCCATCATACAACCCTGTCACGGTTGTGACGCGGGTTCAAATCCCGCTCCGGGCGCTTCTCGAAATTCAAACTCGTGAGCAACCAGCTTGCTGTGTTGCGAACAATCGAATTTCGAGAAACGCAGACGGGGGATTTGAATCAGGGAGTAACGCGAACGGAGTGAGCGAAACGACCGTGGTTCAAATCCCGCTCCGGGCGCTTTCTGCTGGCGCCAACTCGTGAGCGAGGCGTGTAACGACGAGCGAGCGACAGCGTCAGCGAAACGTCGATTGGGGATTTGAAAACAAAGAGCCCCAGGCCCGGAACGGCGCGAAGCGCCGCAGGCCCGGATCGTCTCTGCCGGGTTCAAATCCCGCTCCGGGCGTCTTCTTCCGCGAACAGTTCTGACGAGCACCGCATAGCGGGTGCTCGTCATCGCGAGTCTGCGACTGACGATTTATAATCGATGACCGGACGAAACGTCGTATGCGAAACTCGAAACATGTCGGAGACAAAACGGAATCGAAAGCACTGACAGAACTACTCGAGTGCGGATACAGCGTTTCGATTCCCTTCGGCGACAACGACAGGTACGACCTCGTCGTTGACGACGAGGGAGACCTGCATCGTGTGCAGTGCAAGACCGGCTGGCGGAATAAGACCGAAACGATGCGCTTCAATACCCACTCACAGACGACGAGGGACGGCTCGTATCACGAACAGACGTATCACGGGGAAATCGACGCATTTCTGGTCTACTACCCGAAAAACGAGACATTCTACTGGATCGACGCCGCCGACGCGACCGGGCAGAAGATGGAGCTTCGATTCGAATCAGAGATCAACCACCCATCAATAAACTGGGCGGACGCATACGAGTTCGATGGAACGATTCCCTGAGGAAAGGACTGTTCAGTCACTCGGAGACAGGAGATTGGAGTACTCGTCGAGAACACTAATCATTTAGTATCTACGCCATCTTTCCACCCCATGACGGCTGCGACGCCCGTCGACGCTCACCAATGACGAACCCGATCACCGTCCTCATCGTCGACAACGAACCGGGATTCGCCAATCTAGCCGGCGAAATGGTCGAACGCGAACGCGACGCGATCGTCGCCGAAGCGGCGACGAACGCCCAGGAGGCACTCGAGATCCTCGAGGAACGCTCGATCGACTGTATCGTCAGCGACTACGAGATGCCGGCGCTAACCGGCCTCGAGTTGCTCGAACGCGTGCGCGGAGACGATTCGAATCTCCCGTTCATCCTCTTTACCGGTCGCGGCTCGGAGGAGATCGCCAGCGAGGCGATCGCCGCGGGTGTGACGCAGTACCTCCAGAAGGAGTCCGGCAAGGAACAGTACGCGCTGCTCGCGAACCAGATCACGAACGCCGTCGCTCAGTATCGGACCGAGACGGAGTTGCGCGAGAGCGAGCGCCGATACGAACGGACGTTGACGACGCTCCACGAGACGACGCGGGATCTGATGCGAGCGGGGACGAAACGCGAGATCTACCAGTCGGCGGTCGATACTGCGCGGGAGATCCTCGACGTCCCCATCGCCGCGGCGTACGCGTTCGAACCGACGGCGGGACGCCTCGAGCACGCGGCGTCGACCCGAGAGTCGCGAGAGCTCGTCGATCCGGAGATGCAGTTCGAACAGGGCGAGGGCCACATCTGGGACGTGTTTTCCGAGGGGGAGAGCACCTACTACGAGGATGCGACGCGAGCGGGTGAGGGTGCAAACGCCAAGACGCTGAGTCGAAGCGAGCTGATCGTCCCGCTCGGAACCCACGGCGTGTTGGTTGCGGGGACCGAGGACGTCGACGGATTCGACGAGACGATGACGGAGCTGCTCCACATTCTGGCGGCGAACACCGAAGCGGCCTTAGACCGCGCGGAACGCGAGCAGTTGCTTCGGGAGCACGATCGAACGCTCACCAAGCAGAACGAGGAATTGACACGACTCAACCACACGAACGAGATCGTCAGGGAGATCAACCACAGCGTCGCACAGGCCTCGACGCGAACGGAGATCGAGACGACGGTGTGTGATCGGCTTGCCGACACCGAACGCTACTGTTTCGCCTGGGTCGCCTCGGCCGACGACGACCCGCCCGAGCCGACCGCGTGGGCCGGCATCGACGCGGCCTTCATCGATCGGATCCGTGACGATGGCGACCGAGCCCCGGAGCTCGAGGTGGTCAGAGAGACCCTCGAGACCGAGCGCGTGCAGGTCGTCCGAAACGTCCTCGAGGCCGACGGCTGGGACCGACGCCGGAAAGAGGCGCTGACGTACGGCTACCAGACGATCCTCGCGGTCCCGCTCGCCGACACCGAGCGTCAGTACGGCGTGTTGCTCGTCCACGTCGCGGGCGTCGACTCGCTCGGCGACAGCGAGCGGGAGGTGCTCGGCGAACTCGGTGAGACGATCGGCCACGCGATCCGATCGGTCGAGCGCACGCGCGCGATGTTGACCGATAGCCGGCTCGAGCTCGAACTCGCGATTCACGACTCGCGATTGCTCTTGAACCGCGTCGCCGAGCGAATCGACGGAACGGTCGCCATCGAGGGGGTGATCTATCGGGACGACGAGGTCGTCGTGTTCGTCAGCGTCCCGACGACAGCGGATCTCGCGCCGCTGGATCAGTGGGCGTCGATAGATACCCTCTCGATCGTCTCCGAAGGTGACGACGAGACGCTGTTCGAACTGACGGTTACGTCCTCCCCGATCCTGGACATCCTGCGGACCTACGACGTCCACTTGCAGACTGCGATAGCCAAAAACGGGACGACGACGCTCGTCCTCGACGTGCCACAGCAGGTCGAGCCCCGATCGCTGGTCGAAGCGATCAGGGAAGGGTATCCGGAGACGGAGCTCGAGGCTCGACGCGAAACGACCAGCACGCGCTCGGCGCGCCAGCTCGATACGCACCTCGAGGAACGGCTCACCGCCAAACAGCTCGAGGCGCTACAGGCGGCCCACTACAGTGGGTTCTTCGAGTGGCCGCGTGAGAGCACCGGTGAAGAGCTCGCGGACGCCCTCGACGTCTCACCGCCAACGTACCATTACCACTTGCGAGCGGCCGAGCGAAAGCTCGTCACACTGGCGTTCGACGGGAAATCTAGGTGATTAGTATCGATATTCGTTCCCCACTAACTGATTAGGAGGTATACTTACTTTCAATCAGTTCGTACGATACGTTGGCGATCTGCGATAGTCTATCGCCACCCCCAATCCCCCACCCCCCCAACTTTCCCCCTGAACTACTCCTTTCGAGAGGCATCCGTCATCGACGACGTTCAGCTTCGAACGGACGCCAAGAGAGATTGGTATTGTCGAGATCGTGTCGTGTAGTCGGTCGCTCAGGACCAATAAAGTCGACATCTATCCGTGTAGAACGCTCGAACTGAACTGGACTATCCACTGCTTAACCAGTGCGTTCAGTATGGGGTACTAATTATATAGTAATCCTTGACAAGCCATAGCTAACTAATTAGGAAGTATAGTTAACGCCCAGTCGATCGTACTGATAACTGGCGATCTGCGATACCTCTCGCCACCCCCAATCCCCCCACCCCCACTTTTGCGCGGTATCGGACAGCGAGCGTCCGCTGTATCCGTTCGATCCGTCGAGATGGAACTCCTACAGTGGTCGACGGGCCGTTAGCCCGTCGTTGTTGCTGACTACTGGCGTGAATGCACTCCTTGCTGCGTCGGTAGATCACGTCGACTGGTGGTGTTCGCGACGCGAAAGTCCGCTCACCGGGTGCCGACCGATTCCTCCCACTCGATCCACTCCTGCTCCCAGCCGCGACGCGATTCGGCTCGGCGCATCGCGTGTTCACGGTCCTCGCGAGTCATTCGGTTGCGTTCGACGGCACCCGACTGTTCGCCCTCGACCAGCAGCGGGTCGAACGTGACGGCCGCGAACGTCGCCCGCTCGTCGTCGGCGGAGACGGCCTCGAGGCGCTGTCGCTGGGTCCCGCATGGAAAGACGATTCGGCCCCCGTCGGTCAGTTGCTCGAGCAGCGCTCGCGGCGGGTCGACGGCGGCAGCCTCGAGCAGAATACGATCGAACGGCGCGTACTCGGGGAACCCGTTCGCCCCGTCGCGGCAGTCGACGAGCACGCCGTCGTAGCCCGCTCGAGCGAGATTCTGGCGGGCCTCGATGACGAGCGGCCGGGAGATGTCGACCGCATGGACGTTCGCCTCACCGACGATTTCGGCCACGATGGCGGCCGTGTAGCCGACACCCGCACCGACGAGCAACACGTCGTGGCCGTCCTCGAGATCGAGCGGTTGCAACAGTCGGGCGACCGTACTCGGTGCGAGCACGCGAGTGCCGAGCACCTCGTGTTCCCGGTCGGCGTAGGCCGACCGATCGTCCTCGAGAAACTCGTGGCGGGGAACGTCTCGCATCGAGACGGCGACGGTCTCGTCGTGGAGGACGTCCTTGGCATCGGACTCGAGGCCGTCGACCATATCTTCTCGCAGTACCGCGGGGTCCATACTCGGAGTATCGCTCGGTCGGTAATCAAAGGCGCGCTTGCGCGACCCGGCGGGTAAGACGGCGTTACTCGCCGCGCATCTCGACGAATCGAACGCCGCCGTGTTCGGTGCGCTCGAGTCCGCCTTCCTCGCGTTTCGTGGCTTCGACGAGCGTCTGAAATCGAGTTCCGATCGGCGCGAGAAGCTGTCCGCCGGACCGTACTTGTTCGACGACCGGATCGGGAAACCCCGGGGTCGCACAGGTGAAATACGCGACGTCGAACGGCGCGAGCTCGGGCCACCCCTCGCGACCGTCGCCAATACGGATCGAGACGTCTCCGTAGCCGATTCGTGCGAGTTTCTTGCGGGCTTGTTCGGCCAATTCATCGCCGTACTCGACGCTATAGACGTGTTCCGCGCCGACGATTTCGGCCGTCACCGCGGCGTGGTAACCACAGCCGGTCCCGATCTCGAGAACCGTCGTTCCCGGTTCGAGATCGAGCGTATCGGCCATGATTGCGACCATGTGGGGCGCGCTGATCGTCTGCCCGTCGCCGATCGGCAGCGGTCGGTCCTCGTAGGCACTATCCCGGCGATTCGGCGGGACGAAAGCGTGTCGAGGGACCGACTCGAGTGCCTCGAGGACGCGCTCGTCGTCGACACGCGAGGCGACGGTCCGAACCATGCGCTCGCGAGCGGCCTCGTCGCTGTCGGACACGGATACTGCGTGTTCGTGTCTCGCGAGCAAGAGGGTGTTCGTGGCGAGTGCCGGGCAGCGACCGGGAGCCGACGGAGTCTACCGCACTCGAGACCGATAGCGCTACCAGGCGGACCAGGCGCTGGTCTGTTCGTCGTAGGCGTAGACCCGTTTCGCGTCCTTCGCGAGGATCGTGTCGCCGCGCTCTTCGTACCGATCTCGGTGGTAGCCCGAGGAATCCTTGCGGACGACGAAGGCGTCGATTTCGAACTCGTCGTCGCCGAACTCCTCCGTTTCACCGACAGTGAACTCGTAGTCGCCGGGCACGTGAACCGTGATGGACCGACTGTCGTTTCGCGAGCCGTCCTGGGGGTGGACAGTGACGTTGACCGCGACGTTGTCGACCTCGCGGGTCCAGACGGTCTCGACGTCGTCGACGACGGCTTCCTCCCGGCGCTTTTGCCCATCGAGTTCGAGGCTCGTGACGCGGACCGTCGAGAGCACCTCGTCGGTCTCGAGAATGAACTCGTCGCCCGTCTCGATGGTCTCGCCTTCGGGGGTCGTCACGTTCGCCGTGAAAGACTCGCCCTCCTGGGAAACGACGACGTCGAGGGTTACTTCGCTTTCCTGTTCAGGCTGGATCTTGTGGACGTGAGCGCACTCGCTACAGCGGACGGTCACGGTCCCGCCGCCTTCCGTTACCGTCAGGACCTCGTGGACCGTCTCGAGGTCCGGCGAACAGGACGGGCAGTTCGTCGGAACCCGGTCCGGAATATCGTTCATACCCGTCGTAGACGGCGCGCACCTAAAAGCGAACTGAACTGCGGGCTGGGTCTACTGAACGGCGGCCGGGGACCAGCGGAGTGGTCTCGAGTCACACGTGGATGCGCTCGGAACGCGAGGCGAAGCGATCGAATTGGGAGTCGGTGGAGACGAGCTACCGACGGCCGACGTGCCGCACGCGCTGGCCCGCGTGGACGTACGTCTCGTCGTGGCGTTCCGGCCCGGTCCGCGGGTGGTCGGTCTCGAGCGGTCCGAACCGAACCGGCAGTCCGGCCCCGAGGAAGAAGTTCGGGTGGTCCTGCACGTGGAAGTGGAGGTGGGGTTCCGTCGAGTTGCCGGAGTTGCCACAGCGGGCGATCCGCTGGCCGCGCTCGACTCGGTCGCCCGGTTCGACCTGCACGCTTCCCCGTTCTAAGTGGGCCAGCACGCTGTACTCGTCGTCGGCGTGTTCGATCACGACGTGATTGCCCAGAATGCTCCGCTGGAGGGGATCCATCCAGCCATCGGTCCGGTGGTAGTCACGGTGATCGACTCGAGTGCTTACAACAACGCCGTCCGCGGGCGCGAGGATCGGTTCGCCGAAGCAGTGGTACGCCGCCGGCGGGCCGCGCTCCCCCTCGTGCGTTCGGCCGTCGTCGTCGGTGATCACAAAGTCGTGGGCGTATCGCTGGGTGAGGATCCCCCACGAGTGGGAGTAGTCGCGATCCGGACTGCCGTTAACGACGGTCCAGGTCCCCTCAAAAGGGAGCCGGTAGTCGACGTCGCTCTCGAACGACGTTGGCGAGGGGAGGCTCCCGCGGTAGCGTGCGAGGATGGGAACGTGGCCGGCCGTCTGCAGTATCCCCGTGACGAGGAGGATCGGCTGAAACTGGAGGGCCAGCATCGCGACGAGCGTGCGGACGTTGGTGGCCCGGTCACCCATGTCGATCCAGTCGGTCGGCGCTTCCTCGTCTGCACCGTCGGATCCGCTCCCGAGTCCGAGAACCGTTCCGACGACGGCGACGACCAGCGGCCACAGACCGGCGAGAAAGAACAGCGCGAAGAGTTGGAGTCGCGCGAGTGAGTCGAACAAGTAGCCGGGAACCGAGAGGAATCCCAGCAGGAATACGTACATCGGATCGGGAACCCGACGACGGATCGCTGCCAGTCGTCCCGACTCGGTCTCGGCGTCCGAACTGATCGGATGACGGACTGTCATGCACTCTCGAATGCACACGCGGATGAATCAAGGTTTGGTGAAGCGATTTTCTATTGCGATTCTATCAATTATCGCCAGAGCCGTCGGTTCCCGCCGAACAGTCGAGATCGGCGACGCGAGCCGATTCGTCGACCGTCGCCCGAACGGCCGTATCGCCGATGGTGACCGACAGCCGAACGCGGAGCGGGTCCGTCTCGAGGACCGCAATTTCGGTTCGATCGACGACCTCGAGTTCCCACCAGTACTGGCCGCCGATTGGCCGTCCCTGTCGGTGGTACAGCGATTCGACCTGGGGATGGCCGAGCAAGACGAAGCCGACCGGCGCGTCCCAGGTGGCAGCGCAGGCTCGACACCGGGCTGAGAACCGGACCGATCCGCCGGCATCCTCGCTATCGACGGTTCGGATGGTCGGCTCGACGGGAGAGTAACACTCCGAACAGATGCCGTCGGCGACCAGTTCGTAGGACTGTACGGCCAGCGTCGTCGCCAGTTCGACCAGTTCCTCGAGCGAGGTCCCGACCGCGGCGTTCGGCGGCACCGACCAATAAAACAGCGGATGATCGTTCTCGCAGGTCACCTCGAGAACGCCGTCTCGGTAGCTCGCGTGGGCAGCCGTTCCGCAACGGCTACAGCTGCTGTCGAAGGCGACCGGGCCGAGTCGCGTCCGACCGGTGTAGGTGCCCGCGATGATCGCGTTGATCACCTTCGATCCGGCGTACGTGAGCCGATAGCCGTCGTCGCACTTCTCGACGAACGTCCCCCGAAGCTGCTCGAGGTGGTACCGAAACTGGCCCGAATCCCTAATTCCGACGGCCTTTCGGAGCGTCGAGAACGCGACCGCCGACGCCGCCGGATTCGCTAGGTGATGCTCGCGAAACGCCTGCAGAATCTCGACGCGTGTCGAGTTGCCGAGCGCGGCAAACGCGTCTGCGGGGTCGACGTCTTCGGCGGCGAAGGCATCGTTTCCGTCGGTTGTGGTCTCGGCGTCGTTCATTCGCTCTGGGAGAGTAGACGGACTCGAGTGTCTTTACGGTTCGACTTCCCGGGAGGTCTACGACCTCCCCTGCTCACGGCTCGTTGCCGTTCGCTACTGGAAGTCTAACGACTGCCCTGTTCGCGGCTTTCGCCGTTCACTCTGCCCGCGGAAGTTCCACTTCCGCGTCGTCCGCATACACCGTCGGCTCCCGCAGTATTCCGTCGAGGTGGATCGGTGCCTCGGTCTCGCCGCCGATGCCAGCGTTGTCACCGATCGCGATGTGGACGGTCCCGGCAGCCTTCTCGTCGAGCAGGACGGAGCCGACGAGTTCGGTGACAGCCACGTTCGTCCCGATTCCCAGCTCCGCGAGGTTGTACGCCGCATCTCCGACGTCTTCGGCCGCGCCCTCGACCGTCCCGCGGATCTCGTCGTCCGAAATATGCGTGACGAGACCGTCTTCGACCTCGAACGTCAGCCGGTGGTCCTCCTCGAGCAATCCGTGGGGACGCATCGTCCCGTCGACGACGAACGTCCCGGTTGCCGTTTCAGGACTGACGAACACCTCGCCCGCCGGCAGGTTCGACATGATACCGGGCTCGTGGACGATACCGGTATCGGCGAGCCACTCCCGGTCGCCGATCCCGAAGGTGATGTCGGTGCCGGCCGGCGTAGTGACCCGGATCTCGTCCGCGTCGGCGACCTGCTCGAGCACATCGTCACAGTGGGCCGCAATGGACTCGTAGTCGGCGTCCAGCCCCGTCGTAAAGACGTCTTCGGTGATCCCCGGAAGCGTCGCGACGCGAGCGCCTGCCTCGTTGGCCTCGGTTCGAGCGCGGGTGTGACTCAGACTCTTCGTCGTCGGCGCGAGCACGACGTCCGCGCCGGCCATCGCCGCCGCGACGGGTGCGGGCGGCTCGCTGCCGTGAGTCTCTCCGGGTGGATAGCAAACGATCACCGTCTCGTCGGTGATCTCGCCGGCGACCTCGTACAGCACGTTCCCGATCGGCTCGCGTTTGTCGTCGGTGACGATCGCACACGATTCGTCGCTCTCGAGGGCCAGACACTGACGAACAGCCGTCTCGGCGGCTGCGCGGAGTTCGGACATAGAATATATCTACGCAACGACCCCGAAAACTGTTGGCTTTATCGGCCATCGCCTCGGACGATACCGTTTTCAGACCGACAGACGACCGTTTACGCAACGCACGGTGACGGCGACGCTCGAGGACGTCTTCGAGACGAAACGACGAACGAGGCGATCGGACTCGGTGCGCTCGCGATCAGCGCCGAGATGAAAGGGGTGTTCGTCCGTCCTCGACCGGAGCTATCGGGCGGCTACGGAGGGGACAGCGTTTCGAGCGCACACGCGATAGGGACATGCCACACCCTACGGCGCGCTCGCCGTGGTCGCAGACACCGGCACCGACTCCAACGGTAGGTTGTCGCTGGCGCGATCATCTTCCTGATCGCGCTCTCGCAAATCGTCATCGGCGTTCACTTCCTTGGCACCGCGCTCGTGGGCGTCGGTATCGGGTTCGTCTTCGTCGTAGCAAGCGCCTCGAGTTCCGTCGGCGTCCCGAAGACGTACACCCTGTCGTCGGGCTGCAGCGGCTCCTTGTCAGCCGGCAGCGACAGGATCTCTTCGCCCCGGTCGATCGCAAGGACGGTTCCGGAAACCCAGCCGGCGAACTCGCTCGCGAGCGGGCCGTCATCCTCGACGGTAATTGCCGTGACCGTCTCGTCGCCAGCCCGGATCGCTGAGACGAGCGCGCGTCCGTCGCTCGGCGTCTCCGGCCGCGTCGTGAGCTGGTAGCAGCCGCCCGGTTCGAACGCATCCGAATCGTCCGCGTTGACGATTACGGTCGTGGCCGACCCGGCACTCGCCCGTAGCGATCCGGTCGTGACGAGCCGGCTCGAGCCCTCGTCGGCCGTCCAAACCTCGATCGGATCGCCGGCACTCGCTCGCGGCGACGGCTCGCCTTCGATTGCGACGGCGACCTGATCTGGTCCGAGCGTCGAACTCACCCCGACCCGTCGGTCGCCGACGGCGATCGCCGTCACGGCACCTGCATCGGAGAGGTCGGCGCGAACGTAGCCGACGCCGAAATCCGACTCGATACGAGATTCCAGTCGAGACCGGCGCTCCGGGACCGACAGCCCGCTCGGGAGCAGGAACTCCCGATCCGCGAGCGCTCGCTTGCGTTCGTCGTCGACGGTCGGGTAGCCTTCGGCGTCGTCGATCGATGCAGGCAACTGCACGACGCTCGCGAGGCCGGCCGATTGGACGAGCGCTGCGACCGGACCGCCGTGCTCGATCGGCGTAATTTCGTAGACGCCACAGGCGAGGTGGTCGCCGAGTCGCTGGCCACCGATCGCGGTGACACAGCCGACGAACAACACGCCGAGAAGGAAGGTCCCCGAGGTGTAGTGAACCAGCGGCGAGTCGGCGACGACCTCGCCGTGGCGAAGCACCTCCGCCGTCAGCCAGCCCGCCGGCAGGGCGGTTCCGGCGAGGACTGCCGGTCCGATCGGGAGTTCGCGAACGGTCAGTGCTCGATACCCGAACGCGACCACGAGCGCTCCGACGCCCGCCAGCAGTCCGTAGCCGAGAATGCCGAGCAGTGCGGTTCGGGACCACTCGAGCGTCGTTTCACCGCCGAACTCCCCACCGGCTTGCATCGGGTACGCCGCGATAACTGCCTCGAGTCCAAGTGCGGTCGTCATCTCAGTGACTCACCTCGGGAGCCGCCGGTGTTCGTTCGTCCAACGCGTTCGATTCGTCCCGTTCGACCGGTTCGGACCCGAAGGCGGCCGCGCCAGGACCGAGGAGAAACGCCTCGGTACCGGCCTCCAGTGCGCCCAAATCGGGTTCGAACCCCCACTCGAACTCGCCTGCCGGCTCGTCGGTGCTCGCTTCACCGGTTCGGACCGCGAACACGTCGAGTTCGGTCTCATAGTCGGAGACGTCGTCCAGCACTACGTCGGTCACCGTCACCTGCCGAATCGACGTGCCACCCCGCTCGAGCAACGAAACCGCGTCGAACTCGTGGGTGGAGTCGGACGGCCTGACGACGATCCTGGCCTGTTCGCCCTCGAGAAGCACATCCGCATCAGTAGTCGGAACGGCGACGGTCACGTATCCGTCGCCCCCATCCGTTACAGCGTCAGGCGAGAGCGAACCACTGCCGCGCTTAGATCGGTCGTCACTCGGCCCATCGCCATGTGGAGCCGTGCTCGGACTGGTATACACACCATCTGCAACTGGGTCGACGGTCGCGCTGAGCACCGTTCCGGAGACGGTCGTCGACTCAGTGACGACGAGGACGTCGTCGCCTGGCGCCAGTCCCGTCGGGAGAAGCGCTCGAGTCGACACGGCGCGCCACCCCTCGGGCACCCGCTTTGCGACGCTGTTGGCGGGTGGCGCCGCGGTGATCGTCGCCCGGCCGCGGCCGTCGACGGAGACGGACGCCGCTTCGAGGTCGTAGCTCGTCCGCAGCCGATCCTCGAGGCGCGTCTCGAGTGCGGCGATCGGGCAGTCCGCGGGGAGTCTCCAGGCACCGTCCTCGAGTGTGGCTCGGAGCGCCGGACCCAGCGGCGGGTAGCCCTCGAACTCGCGAACGCCGCCGCTCGAACGAATCGTCACCTGCCCCATCGCGTCGACCGCGTCGATCGCGTCCGCTGCGAGCGGTTGCGTTCGTTCGGTCGAGCCGGCGGTAGCCCGCGGCAGGTCGGTAGCGAGCCGACTCCCCCAACTCGTCGCGTACAGTCCGAAGACGAAGCCGAGACCGACGCCGAGAAGCAATCCGGGCTGGATCGTACTCGAGTCGACGACGGCCGCGACGTACAGGCCGGTGCCGGTGAGCACGACGGTCGTCACACCGCCTCCAACCGACGGGACCCCCTCGTCTGCAACGTAGCCGATCACGACGGAGGCACAGCCGACGACTGCGGCACAGACGGTGCCGAACAGGATGGCGATGGACACACCCGTGAGAATCTCGACGGGCGTTACGAACAACGAGATCATCGACACCTCGTACGTCGGTCTCGAGACCGGTTCTGGTCGGCTCTCGAGGGCGTTATTCGCGAAGCTCTCCGTCCGCTCGGAGCGGTCTCACTCCCGTCCACCGGACACCGCCGAGTCGTGCGTCTGCAGTTCATAGCTAATCGTGAGTGTCTCGTTGCAATCGTACCGATAGACGTCTCGACCTCCCTAGTTCCGGCGCCGCAGTGCCACGAGTGCTACCGTCATCGCGAGTGCGCCGGCCGCGACGACCGAACCGAATCCGGGGAGACCGTCCGAATCGTCAGCACCGTCGTCACCGGCCTCCTCCGAGACCGTGACTGTGACATCGGTCTCGTCGTCGTCGGTTGCCACCGCGTACTCGTACTCGCCCGTCGCGTCCTCGCTCACTGCCAACGAAATCGTCTCGCTTGAGTCGGCCTCGAGCGTCAGTTCTTCGGTCGCGATTTCGCTGTCGTTGTCCGAGACGGTGACTGACTGCGTCCCCTCGACGCCGCCGGTGTTCTCGATCGTCACCGAGAGGTCGAACTCGTCACCGGGTTCGACATCCTCCGGCGTCTCGACATCGGTAACGTCGAATGACGGCGGCTCGGTGACCTGACTCGTCTCCTCGAGCGTTTCGTCGTCGACCGTCACCGCGTGCACGATGGTGAGACCGGTATCGACATCGGTCTCGTAGTCGAGGGTTGCGTCCGAACCGTCGGGATCGACGGCAATCGGTTCCGTGATTGCAGTCTGGCTCTCGAGTTCGTACTCGACGGTGTCGATCACCGTCTCGTCGGCCGCGTTCTCGAGGTCGACCGTGAACTCGTAGGGTGCCCCGGAGCCAACCTCCTCGGGAACCGAAATAGCCGCGAGCGAAACCGTGCTGGACTCAACGATTTCGATCGAACCGAGATCGGTCCCGTCGACCGAGGCGTCGTACTCGGTGCCGACGGGACCGTTCGGCGTCCACTCGAAGTCGACGGCGGTCTCCGCGTCGGCTTCGAGGGAGACGAGTTGCGTGTCGACGACCTCGCCGTCGGCCGTCAGTTCGGCGGTGTGGCTGCCCGGCCCGCCGTCGTTCTCGTAGGTGGCCGTTGCAGTGAGCGGGCTTCCTTCGACGACGGCGTTCGCATCGAGAGTAGCGTCCTCGAGTTCGATATTCGGCGGTTCGACGACCTCGAGTTCGGCACTGTCGGTCTGGTCGGCGACGGTGGCGGTGATCTCGGTCGTACCCTGCTGATTGGCGTCGACGACACCGCTATCGACGTCGACGATACCGCCGGCGTCGTAGTCGGCGACTTCGGAGGCGGTGACCGTCGAGCCGTCGTCGAGCGTGAGCGTGACCGTTACGTCGGTCTGCTGGCCTTCGCCGACGGTCGAGTCGTCAAGGGTGATCGAGAGGTCTTGGACTTGCCACTCGAGGACTGGGTAATCGTCGGTGAGTGTCCAGAAGTTGTCGAAGTTGAGTTTATTCATCGAGTCCTCGGGGGCCGACCCGGTCATCTCATCAGTCCCTAGTCCTGTTCCAGTACCGCTACCCGACTTCCCGACTTGGTGCCCAGTGGTTTCAGTATTCCAATATGAATCCACTACTTGACCCTCATCGTGTCGACCGTTTCGGGCAACCAAGCCGCCAGATTCGTGGTCGCCGCTAGCAACAGCTCCGGTCGCAAAGGTATCACTAACCGTCCCTCTGTTGAATGCAACTATTCCTCCTGACATACTGATCTGCTCACCGCTCACGTCACCCGTTGCATACGATTGGCGAACATCACTTTCCTCACCAATAGAACCAACTAATCCGCCACCGTGATTGGAATTCTCTTCAACGGTAACATTACCCGTCGAATAGGACTCAGTCACGGATTCTCCATATACAATTCCGACTAAACCACCAATACCAGTTTTACCAGTCACATCTACGTCGGCAGAGGATCGTTCGATTCGTGCACCCCCATCTGTAGATCCAACAACGCCACCAGTACTCCAGTCCTCGCCAGTAACGACCCCAGACACTGAAACATCTTTAATAACACCTGTCGTCTCACCAGCCAAACCTCCAACTCGTCTATCACCTCCGCGAACGTCAACATTTTCTAGATTGAGGTTTTTGATCGTTCCTGAACTCTGACCAAATAACCCAACATTCCGTTGCCCTGCTCGATCGATGGTAAGACGATCAACCGTGTATCCTTGTCCGTCGAATGTCCCCGTAAACGGAGATTCACTATCCTCACCAATCGGTTCGAAACCAGCGCCTGCGTCCGATGTTTCAGTATCACTCGCGTCGATATCGTCTGCGAGAACGTAGTTAGCTTCAAGATCCTCGTTCACCGCCTGTAGTTCCTTGATATCAGTGATTACGTACGGATCATCCTCAGTTCCCTCACCTTCGATTTCCTGAAGGGCAGTCCCATGAGCGATAGCGGACCCTGTAAACACTAATAACACAAACACGGCCATTATTATAGCTAAGGTAAAATTATTGATTTTCATTATTTTATTAATTTCTATCCTGAACAACTATTATCTCTGAATTCGGTTGCTCGTCAATATAGCTGCTATCCGAAGGTGGAACCACATCAACTTCGAGCGTTCCCTTGTCTTGATCAGCACGAAGTCCGTGTTCAGTCACACCAGAAAATTCGGCAATGTGCTCTTCACCAGAGGCACTAGTATCTTGATCCAGTGTACCCTCAAGTTGAGCTGACCCTGACGAGATAAGAACGGTAGCCTCCTCTACGTAGTTGCCATCCTCGTCAATGACTTCAATAACAATTTTTTCTGTTTCATCATTCTCGATTACTTGTCCCTCGTCTATTTCAACATCTACCTCAGTATCACCAACTGACCCAATCGTTCCAAGCATATTCAGCATCAACGCCAGCGCCGCCACGCCGACGACCAGCGCGATCACGAGTCGGATCGGCAGGCCCTCGATTGCGCGATCGTCTCGAGCGAACGACGAGCGAGAACGGTTCAACTGGTCGGACCGATCCAACCCGTCGGAGCGGTCCGACAACAGGGTGTCCGGTAGCATACCCCCTCTTGGTCGCGCCTTCTGACTTAAATGTTGGACTAAAAGTTCAAAAGGGAAGAGGGAACAACTCTCACTGTGAGCTTCGTAATCGGACGCGATGACGACCTCGAGGAGGGTCCCGTCGGGCGATTGGGTGCCTACCGGGCCCGAGACGGAAGCGAGGGGGCGACGCTCCATCTCGACTTCGATGGCCCGCACGCGATGTTGATCGTTGGCAAGCGCGGCTACGGGAAGTCCTACACGATGGGCGTTCTCGCGGAAGGGCTCGCTCGAGCCGACGGCGTCGCACCGGTGATCGTCGATCCGATGGGCGTCTTCGACACGCTCGCGGAGTCGACCTCCGGTGCGGGCGTCCCCGCGACGGTGATCGACGAGCCGGCCGTCACGCCGACCTCGCTCGATCCCAGTTCGTGGTGTGCGCTGCTCGGGCTCTCGCCGGAGAGCGGCGCCGGCGGGCTCGTCTGGCAGGCTGTACAGGCGGCGTCGACGCTCGAGGAGATGGAAGCCCACGTCGAGGCGACCGACGCGCCGGTCGCCGACAAACGAGCGGCGAGCAACCACCTCCGACTCGCCGACGCGTGGGAGGTCTTCGACCCCGACGGGATCGACGCCGACGAACTCGGCAGTTCCGAGGCGACGGTCGTCGACGTCTCGGGACTCGAGTCCGCGCCGATGAACGCCGTCTGCCGCGGTGTCGCGGAAGCGCTGTATCGCGCACGCGTTACCGACACGGTCGATCGGCTTCCATGGCTGCTCCTCGACGAAGCCCACACGTTTTTCGACGGCGTTGCTGAACCGGCCCTCCGGACGATCCTGACTCGCGGGCGCGCGCCAGGTGTGAGTCTCGTCTCGGCCACACAGCGGCCGAGTGCCGTCCCCGAAGTCGGGATTTCCCAGTCGGACGTCCTGATCTCCCACCGGCTGACCTCCCAGTCGGACCTCGACGCCCTCCAGGCGGCCCAGCCGACGTACATGAACTTCTCGCTATCGGACGCGGATCGGCTCCCGGAGGCCCCCGGCGAAGTCGTCATCGTCGACGACGCAACGGAGACGATCCACTCGGCACAGGTCCGGCCGCGCGAGACTCCACACGGCGGTGATAGTCCGCGGGCGAGCGACGTCGTCGCGGACGACTGACGAATCGGCGCGGCCAGACCGAGACTCGAGCACCTCGTTCGAGGTTGATGTTTAAATACCATGAGTCGGCCAAGAGCGACATGAGCGATATCGAGCGAATCGATCAGCGACTGTCCGCGGTCGAGCGCGCGGTCGTCGACGGCGACGTCGAACTCGACCGACTCGACGATCTCGCCGCGGTCATCGAGGACGTCGAACGCCTCGAGACCAGACTCGAGGAACACGAGCGGCGACTCGCGGAGTTGGAGGGGAGCGTCGACGCGGTCACCGGTCTCGTTGGCAACGTCGAGACGGTCAACGAGGGCGTCGAGCGACAGGCCGATGCGGCCATCGCGGCCGTCGATCGGCTCGAGTATCGGATCGACGAACTCGAGCGATCGCTCGCGAAGCGGGAGCGACAGGGTGGCGGCCGGGACATCGATGACGGCACCAGTGACCGTGGGGGAGCGGAGCCGTCTGCACTGGAGACCGCTGGTGGCGACGAGCAGGCTTCCAGATCGGGCCACACGTCGGAAATCAGTGCGAACGGGTCCGGCTCGACAGCTGTCGTGGCGCCGGAGAGTTCGGCAACCGCCGCTTCGTTTGGGGAGTCCAGTGACGTCGAAGCAACGGCTGAAACGCTCCTCGAGTCACCGGAGAACGAGGCGAAAGCGGACGACGGTGACGGCGCGTCGTCCGGTGGACTGGCCGTCCAACAGGCGATCGAGCGGCGGCTGTCCGGGTCGGACGACGCGGTCGACGGATCCAGTTCGGTTGGGACGTCCAGTTCAGTAGGCGCGTCCACTTCGGACAGCGCAGCCAGTTCGGACGATACCCAATTGGCCGAGTTGTCGGACGACGAGGGTGACGAGAACGACGAATCGAGCGGCCTGTTCACCACACTTCGCGCCAAACTCTCGTGATCCGATACGTTCTCGCGGTCATGTTGACGATCGCGCTCTTTGCGATTTCGGTCCCCGCCATCGACAAGGGAGCCACGATGAACAGCGAGCGACAGGTCGATGCGAGTCTGGCGGAGATCGACGACGAGGCGACCTCGCTGATCGAGAACGAGGAGACGACCCCCGACGGCCACCCCGATCCCCAGCGCGTCGTCGAGGTGACGCTCCCGCGGAGCACGCTGACCAGTGAGGGGGTCGATCACTTCGAACTGGTGCCCCACGAGAACGGGAGTTACACCCACGCTCGGTACGTCCTCGAGGACGGCACCACGCGAGAGGCGGTCATTAGCGAGGAAATCGTCTGGAACGATCCCGAAGGGAACAAAACGACCGAACTCGGCGGCACCGGTGACCAGCGCCTCGCGCTCGTGTTGCTGGAAGACGAGAACGGGGGGCCGATAATCGTTGCATGCCGTGTGTAATTTTAAACCGGAACAGGCTGCCAGTATCGATATGTCACAGGATGGGGTCGTGAGCACCATTCGGTCCGTACTCGACGAACTCGGGCTCGGATCGTTGCTCGGCGATGGCGAACCGGAGGGGGCGTGTACGTGCAGTATCTCCGTCGAAGACGAGTTGATAGTAGTCGACGCGAGCGACTGTGACGGCGACCTCGCGAGCGCACCGGCGTGTCGCCGGACGGTCGTCGACGCGCTCACCGACCGCGAAGCGACGGGTATCCTCACCAGATCGAACGGGACCGAACGACGGTACGGTGATCGGGGCGTCGAACTGCTCGGCGCGGCCGGCCGGTTCGTCGAACTGCTCGGCGAGCGCGACGAGCGACTCGCCGAGGCCGCCGCGCGCAACCCGCTCGAGGTTGCTGCGGAACTCGAGAGCCAGATCGGTCCGGTTGCGGACATCGCCGTCGAGTCCGGACTCACGGACGCGGCAATCGGAATCGACAGCTACGACTCGGTGCTGACCTCGACCGTCGGACTCACCATCGGACATTACTTCGTCGATCAGCGGATCGACGACGACACACGACTCGAGGACGTCGAAACGCTCGAGACCGGCAGCGAAGCGCGGGTCTACACGCGGTCGGACGGCGTCCCGCTGTACGTTCTCGACGTCGTCGACAGAACGCTCTCAGAAACGGAACGAGAGCACCTCATCGAAGGGTACGAGGCCATCGCGGAGGGGAACGTCGAGGGCGACCGGGCGGCCTCGCGCGCGATCGAGTACGCGACCGACGAACCGGCCGATCCGTTGCTGACGAGGGTGCTGTCGAAGCACACGAGCGGCTACGGCATCCTCGAGGACCTGTTCGCGGACGAACGGGTGACGGACGTCTACGTGACGTCGCCGGTGTCCCAGAACCCGATCCGTCTCGTCGTCGACGGGGAGTCGATGACGACGAACGTCCACCTGACGGTCGACGGCGCGCGGGCGCTCGCATCTCGCGTCCGTCGAACCAGCGGACGGGCGTTCTCGCGGGCGAATCCGACGGTCGACGCGATGGCCGCCCTCGAGAACGGGACCGGGGTCCGCGTCGCCGGCGTCACCGACCCGGTCGCGGAGGGCGTCGCGTTCGCCTTCCGCGAAGAGGCCGACGACCGCTTTACGCTCCCGAGTCTCGTCGCGAACGGGACGATGCCGGCGGAGGTCGCCGCGTTTCTCTCGGTCGCCATCGAGCGCAATGCGGCCGCACTGATCGCCGGCACTCGAGGATCGGGGAAGACGACCCTCCTCGGAACCCTGCTGTACGAACTGACGCCGGACACGCGGACCGTCCTGATCGAAGACACGCCCGAACTTCCGGTCGACCCGCTGCAGTCGGTCGATCGAGACGTCCAGGCGCTCCGAACCGGAACCGGTGACGGGCCGGAAATTTCGCCCGAACAGGCGCTCAAGACGGCACTCCGTCTCGGAGACGGTGCCCTCGTCGTCGGGGAGATCCGAGGCGAGGAGGCCCGCGTGCTCTACGAGGCGATGCGGGTCGGTGCGAACGCGAACGCCGTGCTCGGGACGATCCACGGCGACGGGGCCGACGAGGTCTACGAGCGCGTCGTCTCCGACCTCGAGGTCGAACCCTCCTCGTTCGGCGCGACGGACCTCGTCGTGACCGTCCAGGCGTACCGAACGCCGAACGGTCGCGACCGCCGCGTCGCCGGAATCGAGGAGGTCATCACCAGCGGCGACGACATCTGGTTCGAGTCGCTGTACGAACTCGACGACGACGAACACACCGTTCCGACCGGCCGGATCGACCGCGGTGAGAGCCGGATCGTCGATCAACTCACCAGGCCAGCCGAGGAGTACGCATCGGTCCGGCAGGCGATTTCGGAGCGCACGGAGCGGCTCTCGAGACTCGCCGCCGACGGACGGACGAGTCCGCGCGAAGTAGCTTCGGCGTACGCCGACCGGGGGAGAGAGTAATCGATCGATGACGCTGTCGTCGGCACTCATTCAGAAGTTGGCCGCGCTCTACCCCTACGACGTCGACGGGAGCGACGATCTCGTCGACTCGCTCTCGTTCATCGACTCGCCACACGACGACGAGACGGTTATCCGTGCAGGGTACGGAGCCGGTATCGTCGGCGCACTGCTCCCGTTACCGCTGTTAGTGACCTCGGCACCGCTCACGTTCGTCCTCTTTTTCGTCCTCGTGACGCCCGTCGCGGCGATTCACGCGATCCACTCGCTGCCACATCTCCAGGCGGCGTTTCGCCGAACTGAAGCACTCGGCGACACGCCGAATCTCGTCGGCCGCGCCGTGTTGCGGATGCAGGTTCAGCCGGCGCTCGAGAGCGCCGTTCGATTCGCCGCCGAGACCGGACGAGGGCCGCTGGCGGACAGCCTCGACGGCCACATCGATCGCTCGATCGGGACTGCGGACACGGGACTGCTGTCGTTCGCGGAGGAGTGGGCCGAGTGGTTCCCCGCGTTGCGCCGGTCCTCGCACCTGCTCGCGACCGCCCAGGACGCGCCGCAGGGAGAGCGAGCGCGAACGCTCGATCGAGCGCTTTCGGCGGTGCTCACTGGTACCCGGAACCAGATGGCCGAGTTCACCGCCGCCATTCGTGCGCCGACGACCGCGCTGTTCGCCTTCGGGATCATGATCCCGCTGGCGCTGATCGCGCTCGTTCCGGCCGTTCCGATGGTCGGCTTCGCGGTCAACATCTGGATCGTCGTGTTGCTGTACAACGTCGTCCTCCCCGCGTGTCTCGTCGCCGCGAGTCTCTGGTTGCTCGTCCGCCGCCCCGTCGCGTTCCCGCCCCCGAAAGTCAGCCGCGACCACCCCGACGTTCCCGACCGACTCTGGATGCGGGGCCTCTGGGGCGTCATCGCGGGCGCGAGCGGGTACGCAATTACCGTGACGTTCGGTCCCGCACATCTGGCGCCGATCATCGGGCTCGGTTTCGGACTCGGCGCCGGCCTGCTCGCGGTCTTCGGGCCGATTCTCGAGGTTCGAAACTACGTCCGCGACGTCGAGGAACACCTCACCGACGCGCTCTACATCGTCGGCCGGCAGGTCGCAGAGGGCGAGTCCGTCGAGTCGGCGGTCGAACTCGCGGCGGACCGAGTCCCCGCCGAGACGGGCGAGGTCTTCGAGCACGCCTCCGGCGTCCAGCGACGCCTCCACGCGGGCGTCGAAGCCGCGTTTCTCGGCGAGTACGGCGCACTCAGAGACGTTCCGAGCCCGCGAGCCCACGGGACGGCCGCGCTGCTCGCGACCGCCGCCGACGAAGGGAAACCCGCGGGTCGGGCGATCGTCTCGATGGCCGATCACTTAGAGGAGCTCGACGAGGTCGAGGCCAAGACGAAACGGAGTCTCGAGCAAGTGACGGGGACGCTCGACAACACGGCGGCCTACTTCGGACCGCTGGTGGCCGGTGCGACGGTCGCGATGGCCGCCATGATGTCCGGCGAAGACATGGTCGGGACGGCGGATCTCGACGCAGCCGCCTTTCCCGCCGAGTCACTCGGCATCGTCGTCGGCGTCTATCTCCTCACACTGTGTTTCATCCTCGTTCCGCTCTCGATCGCCCTTCGGTACGGGTTGGATCGCGCCCTCTTCGGCTACCACATCGGCCGAGCGTTGGTCACCTCGATGGCCCTGTACGGGTTTTCCGTCACCGTCATCGAGATGGCGTTATGAAGCGACGGGTTCGAGACTGACGCCGACCGACGTCGACCGCAGCGCGGCCGGGAGCGGCGCGAGGAGTGGTCCGCGACCAGCCGATCGGTTCGAATCGCTGGCGACGCACGACCATGTCCGCGATCGCTCAACACCGGTCGACCGGAAAACTGAGCGCGTGCGCTACACCAATTCTGTGCGGTCCGTCACTTCCAACGGTAGTCGACGAGATCTACAGCAGTTTTTGCTCGAATACCTAACAGTTATAGACCAGTAGAACTGCTATCAGATTGTGTTAGAATCTTTGTCAGTCATCCCCTGTAAT
Organism: Natronorubrum marinum; assembly: GCF_052040125.1. Classification (NCBI taxonomy): domain Archaea; kingdom Methanobacteriati; phylum Methanobacteriota; class Halobacteria; order Halobacteriales; family Natrialbaceae; genus Natronorubrum; species Natronorubrum marinum. Next base: position 555,055 of record NZ_JBPPFV010000003.1, on the reverse strand, counting down.
TTATAAAGTTCTGTATTTTCGTATTGTTCAGAAGTTTTAATATAATATGGTGTAGACACGAACTTGAAGCGGTGGGGACTGAATGAAACGCGCAACCCAGACCGAAAGCTGTGAGGAGTGTGGTGGCCGTCTTCGAACGACGGAAAACGAAGTGGTTTGCGAGGAGTGCGGGCTCGTGGCCGGCGAAGACAGTATCGATCGCGGCCCCGAGTGGCGGACCCTCGAGAACGGTAACAGCCGGCGCCGAACCGGTGCACCCCTCGAGCGTTCGCGTCACGACAGAGGTCTGTCGACCAGAATCGGGTTCGGGACGGGAACGGAGGTGACGGGCGAGCGTCAGCGGCAACTGGTCCGCATGCGTCGCCAACACAACCGAGCCCGGTTCTCGTCGAAAGCCGAACGGAACAAGGCCTACGGCTTTACCGAGATCCGCCGGCTCATCTCCTCGCTGTCGCTGCCGACGCCGGTCCGCGAGCAGTCGTGTACGCTGTTCGAGTCGGCCCAGCACAAGGATCTGCTCTGCGGGCGTTCGCTCGAGGGGTTTTCGGCGGCGACGGTGTATGCAACCTGTCGCGTCCAGTCGATCGCACGGACGATGGACGAAGTCGTCGCACAGGCGCGTGCGAGCAAGAGCGAACTCAAGGCGGCCTACGACGCGCTCAACCGGGAGCTCGGTCTTCCGGTCGGCCCGATTTCGCCGGTCGAGTACCTGCCGCGGTACACGTCGGAACTCGAGTTGCGGGCGGATATCGAGAGTTGCGCCCGAGAGTACGCAACGTGGCTGCGCGAGCGCGGCCGGATCGGCGGGAAGAACCCCAGCGGTGTCGCAGCCGCCTGTCTCTACCGGGCGGCCTACGACCACGGCGTCGACGTCACGCAGACCGAAGTCGCCGAACTGGCGAACGTCTCGCGGATGACGATTCGGTCGACGGCCACCGAGCTGAAACAGTACGGATGACATCGGTTCGACAACATCCTTTTCGGTTCAGAGAGGCGCTCGAGACGACGAACTCGACAGCCGGTAGATGCTCCAATCGCACGATTCCGGCCGTCGGAGCGACGGCGCTCTCGAGTGCACCCGAAGCGACCGTGTACAGGTTGAAAAAGGAAGACGCGCCAATCCCGATATGATTGCTATCGCCGGTGCGAAAGGTGGCTGCGGGAAGACGATCACGACGCTCGGCCTCGCTGAGGGCTTTGCACGAACCGGAACGTCAGCTATCGCGATCGACGCCGATCGCCAGCTCCCGAACGTCCACGTAACCGGCGGCGTCGACCGCGAGCCGACGCTCGCGGCCCTCACGACAGAAACCGACGTCCGATCGGTCGCACAGGTGAGCCCGCGGACGTCGCGTGCCGGCATCGTTCCCGCCCCGGGGCCGTCCGAGAAACTGGACTTCAAGTCGGTGCTGGGTCGACTCGAGACCGACCCGATACAGACGGTCGTCGACTGTCCCTCCGGAGCGGGCCCCGACGTCGTCGAACCGCTGTCGGCGGCCGACGGCGTGATCGTCGTCACGACGGACAGCGAGCGGAGTCTCACGGCCGCCGAGACGACGGTCGAAATGGCTCGCCGGCTCGGCGTGTGTGTGCTCGGGACGGTTGTGAACAGGTGCGAAGAGGTCCCCGCCGAGGTCGAGTCGTGGGTCGACGTGCCGGTACTGGGCGTCGTTCCGGAGGCGGAGTCGCCGCTGACGGATGAGAACACCACCGCCGCCTACGAGGCCATCGTCGAGACGTTACGGACGCGAAACGCGACCGACCGAACGCCACCGGCGTACGACGACGAACTGCTGCCGACGGGCATCGACACCCTCGACCGGCGACTCGGCGGTGGGCTGGCACCCGGCTCAGTCGTGGCGCTGACCGCCGAACCGGCCAGCCAGTCCGAGCAACTGCTCTACGAGGCGACGACACCCCGCGGCACGCTGTATCTCACGACCGAGCGGTCGGTGGCGAACGTCCGCCGGGCGATCGAGACCGCGTCCGTTGAAACCGGGAATCCGACGATCCGCCACGTCGAGGGGGCGGACGTCCTCGAGGATGCCGGCGAGATCATCGGAAAGTTACCCGACGGCGCCACGCTCGTCGTCGACCTCGCGGACGTCCTCGAACGGCGCGATCGGCGGGCGTACGTCTCGTTCCTGAACGACCTGAAAGATCGGATGGTCGAGACCGACGGCGTCGCCGTGTTACACTGTCTTAACGGCCCCGGCCGACCGGAGAATCGAACGGCGACGATCCACGCGGTCGACGCCGTCTTCGAACTGCGGACGAGGGAGTCAGGTGTCGGCACGGCCGTCGAACACTATTTGTCAGTCTCCAAGTTCCGTCCCGAGAGCGCGTTCACCGAGACGATCGAACTCACCTTCGACGGCGTGGCAGCGATGGCGCTCGAGACGAACCAGGACGCGGACTAAGCGCACGAAAAACGAGATGGCTCCACCAGTCCCAACGCTCGATCACGGGTGGGGATCGATTCGGGTCGAGTGAGGAGGAGACAGGTACGGCTCAGAGAACCCCGATACGACCGGAGAGACGCTTCTCGCAGCGTTCAATCGAGTGCGCGACGTCCTCGAAGGCATCGATCGCGTCGCAGTCGGGGTGGGCATCGCGGACCGGCTGCCACCGCGCCATCGCATCGTCGACGGCCGATCGCTCCTCGATCACCGCAGTCGGGGCCCCGAGTTCCCGCTCGACGCGAGTCGCGAGGCGTTCGGACTCGTCGGCCGTGGCTCGGTTGCAGACGATCGACGCGATCGGCGTGTCGAGTTCGAGCGCGATCTCCCGCGTTCGGAGTGCGTCCACAACCGCCGCTTCGGTCGGCGTGGTGACCAGGACGGCGACGTGGGCACACTCGAGCTGCGTGCCGACGTCGCGTGCCAGCCCCGCCGGACAGTCGATGACGACGCGGCTGCACTCCCGTTCGAGTCGGTCGACCACCCGTTCGAGTTCGCTCACGTTCGACGCGCGAGCGCCGGCGAGCGTTCGGCCACAGGGGAGGATGCGAATCGAGCCGAACGAGTCGACGGCCTCGAGCGGGTCGGCGCGGCCCGCGAGGACGTCGTGCAAGTCGGCGCCGCTCCCGCGGGGGAGATCCGCCGTCGCGAGATCCGCGTCGACGACGACGGCGTCGAGTTCCCGCGCGAGGTTCAGCGAAACGGTCGATTTCCCGACGCCGCCTTTTCCGCCGCAGACCGCGACGATCATGGGTCCCGGGTGAGAACGTCGGGGGTCGGTGCCCAGCCGTCCAGTTCGGCGAGCACCTCGTTCGACGTCGCGGTCGTTGTGTCGGAGACGCGGGACACCTCGAGAACCTCGAGCGGCGGCTCCGTCGGCGCTACCGGGCTGGCGAAGCCGACGCCGCGGCGGCGTCCCGGCTCGACAGTGCCCTCCCAGACGTCCCCGTCCCACTCGGGTGCCGTGACGCCGTTTCGACGCGGCGGCCACGTCGGCCCGTCGAGTTGGCTCTCGAGACGGACCGTCTGCGGGGTCGTCCGCGTGTTCGCGACGACTGCGGTCACGAACGTCACCCCCTCCCGGCGATCGGTTTCCCAGTCGACCTCGACCATGCCCGTATTTTCGAGCGCGCTATCGTATAAAGTTCGACACGACCCGGGCGGCGTCGCCGATCAGCTCGGAACGGTGGAGCGCTCGAAATACTCACCGAAACCGGGGTGAAACTCGCTTCTGAGTTACAATCGGTCGAAAAGGCTCGAAACGGTTATCCCCCTCGGTAGTGGACTCCCGAACATATGATTCAGGTCGCGGTCAACGGCTACGGCACGATCGGAAAACGCGTCGCGGACGCCGTGCGAGAACAGCCGGATATGGAGGTCGTCGGCGTCGCCAAGACGCGGCCGAACTTCGAGGCCGAAACGGCCGTCGAGAAGGGATTCTCCCTCTACGCCGCCATCGAGGAACGCGCCGACCAGTTCGCGGAGGCCGGACTCGAGATCGCCGGTCCCGTCGAGGATCTGGTCGACGAGGCCGACGTCGTCGTTGACGCGACGCCATCCGGAATCGGCGCGGAGAACAAGGCCATGTACGAGGAGTACGACACGCCGGCGCTCTACCAGGGCGGCGAGGACGCCGACCTCGTCGACGTCAGCTTCAACGCGCGCTCGAACTTCGAGGATGCCGTCGACGCAGACCACGTCCGTGTCGTTTCCTGTAACACGACCGGACTTTCGCGGGTTCTCGCGCCGCTTCGTGAGGCCTACGGCGTCGAGAAGGTTCGCGCGACGCTCGTCCGCCGCGGTGGCGACCCCGGCCAGACCTCGCGCGGGCCGATCAACGACATTCTGCCGAACCCGGTCACGATCCCCTCCCACCACGGGCCCGACGTCGAGACCATCTTCGACGACCTCGACATCGACACGCTCGGGATGAAGGTGCCCGCGACGCTGATGCACATGCACAGCCTGAACGTGACGCTGGCGGAGGAGGTCGACGCGAGCGAGGTTCGCGAACTGTTCGCCGACGAGTCGCGACTGTTCCTGATCCCCGAGCGGATGGACATCGACGGCAGCGGGAAACTCAAGGAGTACGCGATGGACGCGGGCCGCCCGCGCGGCGACATCTGGGAGAACTGCATCTGGGAGGAGTCCATCTCCACGGTCGGAACGGATCTCTATCTCTTCCAGGGGATCCACCAGGAGAGCGACGTCGTCCCGGAGAACGTCGACGCCATCCGAGCGGTGCTCGGCGCGACCGACGCCGAGGAGAGCATCGCGACGACCGACGAGACGATGGGTATCGGTCTGTAGATCGGCCGTCTCGAGCGACCGATCCGGACACGACGCTCCCCCGCTTTCTTCGATTTCGATCACTCCAAACAACTAGCGACGACAGAAAGTTTTTGCCTCGCGGTCTACTACACGTTCGCATGCGCCGAGACGACCGCGACGAACCCTTCGACGACCTGTTCCGCGAGATTGAACGCATGATGAACGAAATGATGAACGGAGCCGACGCGAACGTCGACTTCAACTCCTCCGGCGTCGACAACGGCTTCGGGATGGACACCCACGTCGACATCCACGAAACCGACGAAGAGATCCGCGTCGTCGCGGACCTCCCCGGCGTCGAGAAGGACAACATCGAACTCGAGTGCGACGGCAAGACGCTGACCATCTCCGCCTCGAGCGACCACCGCGAGTACGACGAGCGCGTCTCCCTGCCCCAGCGCGTCAACGAGCACACGGCCTCTGCAACCTACAACAACGGCGTCCTCGAGGTCGTCTTCGACCTCGCGGAGCAGTCGTCGGGAATCAGTCTCGAGTAGGCGGTCCTCGCGGTCGCAGTCACAGCGACGTCGCAGTCGCGCGAATGCTATTCTCGGTCGGCCGTTTTTCGAATCGCAGCCGCGAGTCGGTCGTAAAACCCCGGTTCGTACTTCGTTTCCTCGTCGATCGTCGGGCGCGCGTTCGTCTCGTTTATCACCACGCCGTCGTCGGTCTCGAGTAGGTCGACGCCGAGAAACGGAATCTCGAGTTCGCGGGCAACAGCTTCGGCCAGTTCGCGCCGCGACTCGGGTAGGTCGACGCCGGTCGCCTCCGCCCCGCGGTGGACGTTGTGTTTCCACTGGCCCTCCGCGACCGCGTCATCGGGCAGGCGACGTTCGACCGCGCCGACGTACTCGCCCTCGAGGACCATCACCCGATAGTCGGTCGCGTCGGGGAAGTACTCCTGGACGAGAAAGGAGCGGTCGCCGGTCGCGCGGTAGTCGTGGACCAGGGAGAGGTAGTCACAGATCCCCAGAAACGAGTCGAAGTCGTGCGCTTTCGCGACGCCGACGCCGCGGGTCGTCGAGTTCGGTTTGACGACGACCGGCGGCTCGAACCGCTCGAAGACCTCGGCGAGTTCGGACTCCGAGACGTCGTTCGAGACGTAGACCGACTCCGGCACCGGGAGGCCCGCCCGACCGAGCCGCGCGATCACCTCGGCCTTGTTCCGCGAGGTCAGCACCGTCTCGTGGTCGTTGAGCCACGGCACCTCGAGCAGGGCGTCGGCCACCCCACCCTCCATCAGTCGGCCGGGATAGACGTAGCCGGCGTCGTACTCGTCGGGCGACCACGGCGCGTCCCCGAGCGGGATCACGCGCTCGCTCGCGGGCACGTGATGAACCCGAATGCCTCGCTCCTCGAGCGGGTCGCGCATCCGCTGGAACGTCTCCTGATCGTTCGCGACCGCGAGATCGATCATAGTCGGAAGTCGGGAGCAGAGGGGTAAAAAGGTGCCTCGAGACGGTCGTTCGATCGAAAGGGCAGTGGCCGGGAGTGGGGTTTCGCGCAAACTGCGCGAAACCTCCCGACCCGGGGGAGGGCAGGCAAATGCCCAGCTACTGACCGCGAGTGAGGCCGAAGGCCGAGCGAGCGGGCCGACGACTGATGTGGACGAACGACTGAAAGGAGTGAGGAAACGGAAGGAGGAGTGCTTTTAATCGAATTTTTGCCGAGTGCGGTCGCGTAGCGACCGCACGCAGAGCAAAACTTCGTTTTACGCAATCAGCTGCTCTTCGCCTCGTTCGACGACGATACGGCACGGCGGCGAGATCTTGTTGTACGCGCGTCGGAGCGCGTCCTTGGCGAACTCGGCGTCGTCGACGTCACACCAGATCGTAAAGATGCGCTCGCCGGAGCCCATTCGCGCGGCGGTGCCGACGATCTTCCCGAAGGACTGTCGCATCCCGTCGGAAACACGGTCCGCACCCGCACCCGTCGCCTGCTTGTTCTCTCGGATGACCTGGTGGGGGAACTTCCGGAGAATCATCTTGTAGTTGTGCTCACCGGCGTTTTTCAGCATGTGACGGTTCGCCGAGAGGCGCGAGGCCTCGAGGCTCCCGTGACGGATCTGGACTTCCTCCTCGGTGATGAGGCTGATCTGGATGGGGTACTCGTCGGGATCGGCGCTGACGTCGCCCATCTTGTGCTGTGCGATTTTCGAGCCCGGGATGCCGGTGATGTATTCACGGCGCGTGTAGGCCGGCTTATCGATTTCCCGGTACATTGAGGCAGGTTTGTCTGACATGGCTGTGATTACTTACGAAAACGCAGGCCTACCGTGCGGATAAAGGCTTCGAACCACGCGCTGGGGACGGGAGCCGGAACGCGGCCGAACGAGGCGACACCGACCGATCGCGTCGACATCGAAACCAGTGCGAACGGGCGGGCGAGCGAGCCGAATCGAGGCGAGGAGTCGGCGGGCCGCGGGGTAGTGGGTGGCGTTTACACCCTTCGAGGCTGAGGTCCATTCGGTGCTCCGAGAGCGAACTCCGGGCGAGTTCGAGCAACCGTCGCTACTGCGGTGATACCGACAGCACGACACGCGCGGCGACAAAAGAATCGGCTCAGTTGGCGAGGACGTACCGATCGTCGCGCTTCTCGACGAGGCCCGCACTCGAGAGGGAGTTGAGGACGCTCAGAATCCCGATCTTCTTCATCGAGAGGATCTGCCCCATCTCGTCGGCGGTGGCACCACCCGTCGCGTCGATGTAGAGGTAGACGAGTTTGCCCTGCGGGGACTCGACCTCGGTCGGCAGCTGACTGATCTCGGGGCTTGGGTGAGTCTGTTCTATCATCGTATCTACACCATCGCCAAACTCCTGTATAAATCTATGGTGGGGATAATGCATATTAGCTAACGAGTATTAGTGTGATTATATCTATTGAGTTGGAGTGACAGGGCAAGCTTTCGCAACGGGGAGAATACGATTACCCCGCATACGGCGGACTACCCCCTCACTAACAGGATCGAACGAATGTATCGTCCCCCGACAATTTCTGACACCGTCTCGAGTCGGTCCGGCGCGAGTCGATGAAATCGATACGATCGCTGCTAGCAAATAAGACCACAGATCAGTATTTTTCGTCCAGCCGATTTTATATAAGGAGTATTAATATTGAGCGACCAACGACGACCGTCGATCGGGTGAACGGGGACTCGAGTGGAACCACTGGACGAACTGCGCTCCAGCGTCGAGATCACTTCCGCACCGGTAGCTGGACGACTCGAGCCGTGAGCAGGAGCGTCCGCGATGATCGCACACCCCCATCGGTGCGAGCGGCGAAACATCGCGATGGCGGCGTTTTTAAGGCGCCTCCACCGATAGTGTGACACATGATGAAGAGCTTCCGGATCGGCTCCCTGTTCGGGATTCCGATCAAGTTGGATCTCACGTTCTTACTGGTGTTGCCGCTGTTCGCGTATCTCATCGGCGTCCAGATCGAACCCGTCGTCGATATCCTCAACACGTCCATGGGCGCGGGGATCAACGTCGACGCGCTTACTACTGAGTCGTGGATGCCGTTTCTCATCGGGCTGATCGCCGCGATCGGCCTGTTCGTCGGCGTCGTCCTCCACGAACTCGGCCACTCCCTGACGGCCCAGCGCTACGGCTTCCCGATCGACTCGATCACGCTGTGGCTACTCGGCGGGATCGCCGCGCTCTCGGAGATGCCCGAAGACTGGCGACAGGAGCTGAACATCGCCATCGCCGGCCCAATCGTCTCCATACTCGTGGGTGTGGCGTCGTACGGACTCTTCCTCGTCACCCCCGAATCGCTCGACGGCGCGCGATTCGTCCTCGGCTACCTCGCGGTGTTGAACATCGTCCTCGCCGGCTTCAACATGATCCCCGCGTTCCCGATGGACGGCGGTCGCGTCCTCCGGGCGCTGCTCGCTCGCAGCACGCCCTACGCGAAGGCGACCCAGCAGGCCGCCAGCGTCGGTAAACTGTTCGCGATCCTGATGGGGCTGTTCGGACTCCTGCAGTTCAACATCATCTTCATCGCGCTGGCTTTCTTCATCTACATCGCGGCCTCGAGCGAGGCCCAGCAGGTGACGATGAAAGCCGCCTTCCAGGACGTCACCGTCGGCGACATCATGACGCCCGCGAAGGATCTTCACACCGTCGGCCCCGAGACGTCGGTCGCGGCGTTGATCCAGCGGATGTTCACCGAGCGCCACACCGGCTACCCGGTGATCGATCGTGACGGTTTCGAGGGCGAGCGACTCGTCGGTCTCGTCACGCTAAGCGACGCCCGCGAAATCGACCCCGTCGAGCGCGACGCGTTCACCGTCGAAGAAGTGATGACGACCGACCTGAAGACGATCTCGCCCGACTCGGACGCGATGACGGCGATCGAACGGATGCGCGAGCACAACATCGGTCGCCTGCTCGTCGTCGACGACGGCGACCTCATCGGTCTCATCTCGCGGTCGGACGTGATGACCGCCTTCGACATCGTCCAGAAGAGCGGTTCGGTGAGCCCGAACCGGCAGCCCCGAACCGCGGACTGAGCGACGGTCTGCCAATTGAGCGACGGACTACCAAGGTAATCGAGCGGTGAAGCGGCAAAGACAGCCGTTTCGGCCGTCTCGAGCGCCGCTATCAACATTCTTAACCGCGGCCGGGGCCGACTCCCCGGCGATGCCACCGGCCATCGAGACGACGGACCTCGTGAAGGAGTACGGCGACTTGCGCGCCCTACAGGAGTTGTCGCTGACCGTCGAGGAGGGCGAGTTCTTCGGCCTGCTCGGCCCCAACGGCGCGGGCAAGACGACGTTCATCAACACGCTGGTCGGCCTGGTCCGCAAGAGCGACGGCGAAGCGCTTGTTTTCGGCCACGACATCGAGGACGACTACCGGCAGGCCCGCGACGCGATCGGGCTGGCACCCCAGGAGTTCAACGTCGATCGCTTCTTCCCCATTCGGGAAGTCCTCGAGCACAAGGCCGGCTACCACGGCGTCCCCGAGGACGAAGCCGCCGAGCGTGCCGACGAGGTGCTGAAGCGAGTCGGGATCTACGACAAGCGCAACGAGCGCTTCGACTGGCTCTCCGGCGGGATGAAACGCCGGCTCCTGCTCGCCCGCGCGCTCGTCACCGATCCCGATCTGCTCATCCTGGACGAGCCGACGGCCGGCGTCGACGTCCAGTTGCGCCACGACCTCTGGGACCTCGTCACCGAACTCAACGAGGAGGGGACGACGATCCTGCTGACCACCCACTACATCGAGGAAGCCGAACGCCTCTGTGACCGCGTCGCGATCATGAACGAGGGCCGGAAGGTGACCGTCGCGACGCCGGACGACCTGAAGACCCGCGGCACGGACACGATCTCTGTCAGGCTCGAGTCCCCGGTTTCTTCGAGCGCGACGACCGACCTCGAGACTGCTCTCGGCGCGTACGCACACGAGGTGACGACATCGGCGGCCGGCGAAAGCCTCGAGGTGCGCGTCGACGACGGCGGCTCGACCGCGCCGCAGTTGCTCAACGACCTCGAGGCGATGGGCTACGAGATCGCAGATCTCGAGATCTCCAGAACGTCGCTCGAGGAGATCTTCGTCGACCTGACGCGGAGCGAAGATCGGACGGTGACCCGCTCGAGTGCGTCGTCCGCGGACGATAGCGCAGAGGAGAACGCCGAGGAGAAACGCGACGCCGAACGCGAACGCGAGCGCGAACAGGAGGGGGTCGCCTGATGCTGTCGGTCGGCTTCAGGGCGCTCTTCCGGCGCGAACTGCTGCGATTCATCCGGCGACCGAAGAACACGTTCATGCCGCCGGCGATCACGAACGTGCTCTACTTCGCCGTCTTCGGGCTCATTCTGGGCGGACGGATCGACGAACCGGTCGAGGGAATCGGCTACATCCTCTTTCTCGTCCCCGGACTCGTCGTCCTCGGCACGATCTCGAACGCCTTCGAGAACGCCTCGTTCTCGATCTTCCACGGGCGCTGGAACGAGTACATTCACGAGACGCTCACCTCGCCGCTGTCCTACGCCGAGATGGTCGTCGCTTACGTCGGCGCGAGCGCCGTCCGCGGACTGATCGTCGGCGTCATCATCGCCGTCATCGGCCGGCTGTTCGTGCCGATATCGATCGAACACGGGCTGTTCCTCGTCGCCACGATGATCGTCATCGCGTCGCTGTTCGCCGGTTTCGGCATCATCGGCGGTCTCGTGGCGCGAGACTTCGACGACCTGACCGTCATGAACCAGTTCATCCTGCGACCGCTGGTCTTCTTCGGAGCGGTCTTTTACTCCCTCGAGATGTTCGATCAGGCCTGGCAGATACAGATCTCCCTGCTGAATCCGATGGTCTACATGGTCGACAGCGTCCGGTACGGCCTGCTCGGCCACTCGGACATGATCTCGGTCGCGCCGACGGCCTACGCGGAGTTCGCGCCGTACGCGTCGCTCGGAATCCTGACGCTGCTCACCGTCGTTGTCATCGCCACAGACGTCTACCTGTTCAAAATCGGCTACGGGCTGACGGACTGAGCCGGCCGACGGGCGGCGGTCCGCCTCGAGCGGCTACTCCGCTACTCCTCGCGGCCCGCGACTTTGACGACCTGCTTCCCGATGTTCTCGCCTTCGAACAGCCCGAGGAACGCGTCGGGGGCGTTTTCGAAGCCCTCGACGACGTTCTCGCGGTAGCGGATATCGTCGTTCCGGACGAACTGCGAGAGCCGTTGGAGCGCCTCACCCCAGCGCGGCTGGTAGTCGCTAACGAGCAGGCCTTCGACTTTCGCGCGGGTCTCGATGAGTTTCGCGAGCTTTCGTGGGCCGGTCGGCACCTGGGTCTCGTTGTACAGCGCGATCTGGCCGCAGACCGCGACGCGAGCGTCGACGTTCAGCCGGGGCCAGACGGCGTCCGTGATCGGACCGCCGACGTTGTCGAAGTAGACGTCGACGCCGTTCGGACAGGCCTCGTCGACCGCGCCGGAGAGGTCGTCGGTCTCCTTGTAGTTGATCGCGGCGTCGAAGCCGAGCTCCTCGGTGAGCCACTCGACTTTCGCCTCGCTACCCGCGGTGCCGACCACGCGTGCGCCCGAGAGTTTGGCGAGCTGGCCGACGACGGAGCCGACCGCGCCCGCGGCGGCGGAGACGACGACCGTGTCGCCGGGGTTGGGGTCGGCGACGTCGGTGGTGCCCCAGTAGGCCGTCACGCCGGGCATCCCGAGCACGCCGAGGGCCGTCGAAATCGGGCCGTGGTCCGGGTTCACGCGCTGGAGTTCGCCCGCGTCCGCCGCGACGTGTTCCGCCCACAGGAGATCGCCGGTGACGAAATCGCCTTCGTCGAATCTGGCGCTGTTGGACTCGAGCACTTCCCCGACGACGCTGGCCTGCATCGGATCGCCGACGTCCCACGGTTCGGCGTAGGACTCCGCGTCGCGCATTCGGCCGCGCATGTAGGGGTCGACGGACTGGTAGAGCGTCTTGATCAACACCTCGTTCGGGCCGGGTTCGGGACGGTCGACGGTGACGAGTTCGAAGTTCTCGTGGGTCGGTTCGCCGACCGGACGGCTCGCGAGCTGCCACTGTCTGGTTTCTGCCATACCCCCATTGGGTGGGGACGGTAGGTTAATATTGGTATCCCGGAACCGGCCGAAGGTTTCGTTCGTTAGATCCGGACTCGAGCCAGCGACTTGATCCGTGACCGAATCTCGCGGGGGAACCGACCGCCGTTCCCGACCCTCGCAAATCACGACCCGAAAGGAAACGTTTTGACGGAGATACGTCATCAGTACAGTATGGACCACGACGTTCTCAACGAGTTGTTAGCCGGAAACGAGCGTCACGTCGACGGCCTGCCCGACGCGTACTTCGACGCGGTGCAGACGGGACAACATCCCGACGTCGTCACCGTCTGCTGTTCGGACTCGCGAGTCCCACAGGAACGGATGTGGGGCGTCGACGATCCGGGGACGGTGTTCACTCCGAGCAACATCGGCAACCAGGTCTGGGACGAGGACGACGGCGAACAAATCGTCGACGGCGGCCTGCTGTACCCCATCCACCACGCCGACACCGACGTCGCCGCCGTCGTCGGCCACACCGGCTGTGGAGCCGTTACCGCGGCGTACCAGGCCGCAACCGGCGGCAGCATGCCCGGTCCGCGCGGCGTCGACAAGTGGGTCGGACAGCTCGTCCCCGTCGTCGAGGAGGCCCTCGAGAGCGACCTGATCGACGCCGACGCCGACGAGGAAACCGTGATCAACCAGCTCGTCGAGTACAACGTCGACCACCAGACGACGTTCCTCCGCGAGTCCGACGATGTCCCGGACGACATCGACGTCTACGGCTTCGTCTACGACTTCCAGGGCATCTACGGCGACGAACACGGGCGTGCGTATCTGGTCAACGTCAACGGCGAGACGAACCCTGAAGCGATTGCCGAGGAGATTCCACCGGAGTACGCGGAGGCGACGCGCAGTCTGCTCTACTGAGGGGGATCACGCCCGTCAGATATCGAGTTCTGTCGCGTCGAGCCGGACTCGAGCGGCCCGCTGCCGGTAGCGTTTTGCCGACCGCGATGAAACGTACGCCTATGCGGGAGTACCTCGAGTCGGACACCGGCTTCTACTACGCTGTCGGCGCCTTTACGATCGTCGTCTTCCTCCTGGCCCTGGCAGTGCTCGCGATGGTCAACCCGGGCGGCATCGGCGCGATCGAACTCGGCGGACTCGTCGTTGGCTTCTTCCTGTTCATGCTGGTGTTTTTCGTCTCGGTGGCGGTCCACCGACTCGAGGAGCGAAACGAGCTGTGAGCGACCGAAAAGAGCTTCCCAAACAGGCGGTAGGCGTCCACTACGGGGAGATACCGGCCAAATGAATCGAGTCGCAGGCTTTATGCGTATCGGAGCACTCTCTTTAGAAGCAATGGCGAAAGGAACCGTTGATTTCTTCAACGACACTGGCGGCTACGGATTCATCGAGACTGAGGACGCGGACGACGACGTGTTCTTCCACATGGAAGACATCGGCGGCCCGGACCTTGAGGAAGGACAGGAGCTCGAGTTCGACATCGAGCAGGCCCCCAAAGGCCCGCGCGCGACGAACGTCGAGCGCCTGTAAATCGGAATTCGCGGAGGTATCGGCACTTCAGAACTGTATTTTACATCCTCGAGCGACGCGGCCGTCTCGAGCTACCGAGTCACCTCCCTCGCGCGAGTACGGCGAGCGTCGTACTCCAGAGAGCGGCGAGCCAGAACTGAAAGAGCGTGGGACCGTGTTCGCGCGGAACGAGCAGCGAGCTCGCCATCGAAACGGCGATGAACGCACCCAGAAGGGCAATCTGTCGTCGGTCGCTGAACGATCCGAACCCAACGCTGACGGCCAGTCCGAGAAGCGACACGCCGACGATCGCCCCGGTGACGACCGCGACCGCCGTCGCCTCGAGCGAGACGACGACCCACGCCTCGCCGATTCCGAACAAAAACGCGGACATCGCCACCGCTTGTAGTAGCACCCACCACGGGGCGTCCAGTGGCCGTGAGTCAATCGTCGTCCCGGTCATTATAGTGCAGTGAACTAATAGAGAGATAAACATATTGGATCGGCGACGGTCGGAACTGGCAGACCCGTCCAGCTGTGAACTACGCGGGGGGGTGCGGTCCGACAGTCGCCCCATTCGAGAGCTACCGCATTCGTTTTCGTGGTCCCGCTCTAATTCACGGTCGACCAATGACCGACATCGACCCGACGATTCGCCGACGCGACGAGATCGAGTACGAACCCGTGAGCGCCGCCGACGGCCTCGAGAAGGGCGTCCTGATCGACGAAACGGACGGGGCGCCGAACTTCGCGATCCGACGGTTCGTCCTCGAGGCCGGCGCCGAGGTCCCCGAACACACTAACGAGGTCGAACACGAGCAGTACGTCCTCGAGGGATCGTACACAGTGGGAATCGGAGAGTCGGAATACGAGGTCAGCGCGGGCGATTCGCTGCTCATCCCCGGCGGGACCGTCCATTGGTACCGAAACGAGGGCGACGAGCGGGGCGCGTTCATCTGTGCCGTGCCGAACGGCGACGATGCGATCGAACTGGTCGAGTGAGCGACGGCGACTCGGTGACGGATACGGATGCGACGCCACTGGCAGCCACGAATTCGCCTCCGTCTACCCGAACTAGTGAATAACGGTGTCCACGCGGCTCGAGGGCTTTTTCGACCGCATCTTCGAACCAGGGTTCGCATTCGCGGCGTACGAGGAGCGAGGGCGCAGGCCACGCCGAACTGCTCGACGACAAAACGGCCGAGACGAGCATCACGGTGGGCATGCCGCCGCGGGCCTACCGCTAGATCTACCGCCGGCCGGAGACCAGCGCCGTCAAACGCGCCACGCTTGGCTACGCTGGCGTGCGGATCACGCGGGTGACCGAACTGGAACCAATCGAGTCATCGACGTCGCCGCGGACCGTGCCGCCTAGAAGCGAACGATCGGCGTTCGATTCGGCGTCGACGACGCCGCTCGGTTCGCCACGGGAACGACGCCGATTGCCGCCGCCGCGGGCGTCGGCTGGCACGCGCTTGGCATGGTTCCAAATCCGTAGGGGTTCGCGAACGTCCTGTGCGTACCACACGTCCTCGAGTTGGCGTGGACGATTCGCCGCCCGCTCTCGTCGGCATCGGGTCCCCGACGCATCGACGCACAGATGATCGTCTCGCTGAGTTTAATCATCCGGTTCAGCGTCGTCCCGCTCGCGGGACTGCCGTGACGCTCGATCGGCCGGGTCACCGGGCACCTTCTGATCGGTTTCGAGGTGTTCGCTTGCTACTTCCGGGACACCACTTAGGAATCCCTAAAACGATGGCTTTTTCAACAATTAGGTCAGCCTAAAACACATGAACGGGATAGTGACGCGGCACCCCTTCCACGCTTCGGGGGAGGCGGAAGGGGGGACTCTCGCCGCCCATGCCGACGAGTTCGGGGTCGACGACGTGTCGACGACGGGATCGATCCATCCCGCCGACAACCGTCGAGTTTCGAGTACGGGGCTCGAGAACCGTTCGAAACGGTACTCACGATGAGCGAGGACGTTTCGACGTCGACGGACCGCGGCTCCGGGACCGGCGCGACCGACGACGGCATCGCCTCCGGCCGGGGCGATCGCCTCTCGTGGCTCGACTCGAGTCTGTTCGGTCTCGCCGCCGCGAGCGTCGCGATCGTTCTCGCGTCGCTGTTCATTCAGGTAAGCTTCGGGACGTACACCATGTCGATCACCGACGCCTGGTTCGCGCTGTTAGACGCCGACGTCTGGTACGAGCCGCGAGTGCTGGCCTCGTTCCTGCTCGGCGAGGAGCTGATGCGGACCGTCCTCTTCGTCCCCGAGAGCTACCAACTGCCGGATCTCGCGACGAATACGAACATCGTCTGGAACCTGCGGTTCCCGCGCGTGCTCGTCGGCACCTTCGTCGGCATGAACCTCGCTATCTCCGGAGCGATCTTTCAGGCGGTCACGCGCAACGAGCTCGCGAGTCCGTACATTCTCGGCGTCTCGTCGGGGGCCGGCCTGGCGATCCTGCTCACGCTCGTCGTCTTCTCGGGTATGAGCACGCTTCTGCCGTTTACGGCCGCCTTCGGCGGTGCAGCGGCATTTCTCGTCGTCTACGCCATCGCCTGGAAGGGCGGGACGAGCCCCGTGCGGCTGGTGCTCGCGGGGGTCATCGTTGCCACCGTCTGCACCTCGTTACAGACCGCCCTCTACCTCTTCGCTGACGATATCTCGACCGTCCAGTCGGCCGTCGCGTGGACCACGGGCTCGCTCACCGGCACCGACTGGGGCGACGTCCGACTCGTCTTCCCGTGGACCGTGATCGCGATGGGGCTCGCGCTCGCCGGCTCGAGACAGCTGAACGTCCTCCTGCTCGGCGAGCAGACCGCCGGCGCGCTGGGGATGTCGGTCGAGCGCGTCCGCTTTGCGCTCTCCGCGGTCGCCATCGTCGCCGCCTCGGCGTCGATCGCCGTCGCGGGCATCGTCGGCTTCGTCGGCCTCATCGTCCCCCACGTCGTGCGAACGATCGTCGGCAGCGACTACAAACGGCTGATGATCGGCTGTATCTTCGTCGGTCCCGCGCTGATGGTGTCGGCCGACGTGGGCGCGCGCCTCGGAATGCAGGTCCTGTTCGACAGCCCGAATCAGCTCCCGGTCGGCATCCTCACCGGACTGATCGGGGGGCCCTACTTCCTCTACCTGATGCGCAAACGCGAGCAACTCGGTGAACTATGAGCAAGGAAAATCCCATCGAATCGACGGCCGAAACGCGAACCGACACTGCAATGAGCACCGACGCCGCCACCGGTCCCACCGCTGACGCAATCGAAGACGCCGACGCGGTCGAGGACGCCGGTGCCGACGACTCGAGCCAACTGGTCGGCGAAGCGCTCGAGATCGGCTACCCCACGACGGAAGAGCCGGTCGTCGAGATCGATCGACTCGACCTCCCCGCGGGCGAGGTGACGGCGCTGGTCGGTCCGAACGGCAGCGGCAAATCGACGGTGCTGAAGTCGCTGGCCCGCCAGCACGCGCCCGACGACGGCGTCGTCCTCCTGAACGGCGAGGATATCGACGAACTCGGCTCCAAGGCGTTCGCCCGCCGCGTCGGCCTACTCTCCCAGGAGCACGACTCGCCGGGCAGCATGACCGCCGAGGAACTGATCTACTACGGTCGGTACCCCCACCGGGGCTTCTTCGACGCCGTCGACGACGACGACGAGGCGGCCGTCGAGCGCGCGATCGACCTCGCGGGCGTCGACCACCTGCGCGACGAAGAGGTCGGCAACCTGAGCGGCGGCCAGAAACAGCTCATCTGGATCGCGATGGTGCTCGCCCAGGAGACCAACGTCCTCCTGCTCGACGAGCCGACGACCTACCTCGACCTCCACCATCAGCTTCGCGTGATGGAGGTCGTCCAGACCCTGAACGAGGAACTCGGCGTCACCATCGGCGTCGTCCTCCACGATATCTCCCAGGCCGCCCGCTACGCCGACAACCTCGTCGCGCTCAAAGACGGCTCCATCTTCGACTGGGGACCGCCGGACGAAGTCGTCACCGACGAACTGCTCGAGGAGGTCTTCGGCGTCGTCGCCACCGTCGGCTACGGCGAGGAGGGCCCGACGATCATGCCCCACCATCCCGTCGAGGACTGAGCCGCAGACGGTCGTCCAGCCGCTCTCGTCCAACAGCCCTCACAGCCGCCAAACGGCTGTCGAAGGGCGGCCGGCGACGTGCTGGCCGCCCGGAGACACGGAGACACGGAGTCGGGGAGGCGCGGCCGCGGTCGCGTGCGGAACTGGTGTCTCGAAACGTGGGAACTGGTGTCTCGAAACGTGGGATCTGGCACTTCGAGCAGTGGCGTCTCGGATAAGTGAAGCGAGCCGCGGGTCGAGCGAATCGAAGCCGCTGCCGGCGGAGTACCAGTGCCTCGAGACAGTTAGTTGTGGCTCGTTATCAGGCAACACGGAAAGTCCGAATCGCTCAAGTACGCCACGCGACTATCTGTTGTCGTGTCGAAGCAGGTCCAGGAGGTCGAGACGATCTTTTGTCACGAGGTCGGCAGCGACTATCTCGTCGTCGTCGAACGTGACGGACAGCGGCTGTTCCGGGCGAAGCTCGGGCTGTCGGAAACCTCGGCCGGTCCCCGCCCCGCGAAGTTCCGACTGAAAGACGGCTCGAGCGAGGAGCCCCGCCAGCCCGACGAGTTCGTCGAACTCGCCCGCCGAGCGAAGCGGATCCGTATCTCGGAACAGACCTCGCGGGCGGGTCGTCAGGAACTCACCGAGATGTTCGGCGGCTACCAGCTCGAGGACAAGACCAAGACCGTCCGGACCTGTCGGTACTGCGCCTCCGCGGGCCGCTACTCGCCGATCACGACAGAGACCGCGATCAAGGACGACAACGACTGGATCTGCAAGGACTGTGCGCGCCAACAGCTCGAGCGGCAGTTGAGCTACGCCGGTGGCGGCGAGGTGACGGGAGCGGCCAAGGACCGCCTTGAGGACCTCATGATGGAGGTCCAGGACCTAGAACGGATCGTCAACCTGCTAAAAGGGCAACTCGACCCCGACCTGACGAAGTTCGATACCATCTCGGCGACGACCGACGAGGTCGACCCCGTTCGAGTGGACTCGATGAACCTGCATCCGGGCGTCCAGAACCTGCTCGAGAACCGATTCGAGACCCTGCTGCCGGTCCAGAGCCTCGCGGTGGACCACGGACTGTTCGACGGCGACGATCAGATGGTGGTCTCGGCGACGGCGACCGGGAAGACGCTCGTCGGCGAGATGACCGGGATCGACCGCGTGCTCGAGGGGAAGGGGAAGATGCTCTTTCTCGTCCCGCTCGTCGCACTCGCGAACCAGAAGTACGAGGATTTCCAAGACGAGTACGGCCACCTCGTCGACGTCTCGATTCGCGTGGGCGCGAGCCGGATTTCGGACAACGGCAACCAGTTCGATCCCGACGCCGACGTCATCGTCGGCACCTACGAGGGGATCGACCACGCGCTGCGGACGGGCAAGGAGATGGGCGACATCGGGACCGTCGTCATCGACGAGGTGCACACGCTCAAAGAGGAAGAACGGGGCCACCGACTGGACGGGCTCATCTCGCGATTGAAGTACACCTGCGAGCAGCGAGCGAAACGCCGCGAGGAGTACGGCGGTGCACAGTGGGTCTACCTCTCCGCGACCGTGGGCAACCCCGAGCAGTTGGCGACGGCGCTCGAGGCGAAACTCATCGAGTTCGAGGAGCGGCCGGTCCCGATCGAGCGCCACGTCACGTTCGCCGACGGCCAGGAGAAGGTCCGCATCGAGAACAAACTCGTCAAACGGGCGTTCGACACCGAGTCGTCGAAGGGGTATCGCGGGCAGACGATCATCTTTACGAACTCCCGGCGACGGTGTCACGAGATCTCGCGAAAACTCGAGTACTCCGCCGCGCCGTACCACGCGGGGCTGGACTACCGGAAGCGGAAACAAGTCGAACGCCAGTTCGGCGAGCAGGAGTTGTCGGCAGTCGTCACGACCGCAGCCCTCGCGGCAGGGGTCGACTTCCCGGCCTCGCAAGTCATCTTCGACTCGCTGGCGATGGGGATCGAGTGGCTCTCGGTCCAGGAGTTCCACCAGATGCTCGGCCGCGCGGGTCGGCCGGATTATCACGATAAGGGAACGGTGTACGTCCTCGTCGAACCCGACTGCGCCTACCACAACTCGATGGAGATGAGCGAGGACGAGGTCGCCTTCAAGTTGTTAAAGGGGGACATGGAGTCGGTGATGACCCACTACGACGAGGACGCGGCCGTCGAGGAGACGCTCGCGAACATCACGGTCGGCGGGAAGGCCGCGAAGACGCTCAACGATCGCATGCTCGGCGACATCCCGACGAAACACGCCATCGGAAAGCTCCTGCAGTACGACTTCATCGACGGCTTCGAACCCACGCCGCTGGGCCGCGTCATCACGAGGCACTTCCTCGATCCCGGCGACGCGTTCGCGCTGCTCGACGGCATTCGGAAGGACGCCCACCCCTACGAACTCGTCGCCGACCTCGAACTTCGAGACGACGACCTGTAGGCGGTCTCGAGTCCGCGTCGAAAGAGTCGGTCCCCAACTGCGTCGAAAGAGTCGGTCCCCAACCGCGTCCGGGGATCAGACCCACGCGACTCCGGCCGCAACCCTTTTGTGGAACGTATCAGCGGCCGGAACGGTAAAGACCGAGAGTGCCCATGCAGCTATCAGCACGGGGACTACCCCGACGAGATAAATGGAGCCCGAACTCCCAGCCGAGATCGAACCGCCGGCGAACGTCTTGCTCGTTCACCCAGCCCACAGCGAGTCCGACGCCTGCGCCGAACTCCGTCACGAGCACGACCACACAGCCGAACTCAGAGTGACGTTCGGCGACGATCAGCCGACGGAGCCGGATTCGAACGACGTGGACGGAACGCTCGGACTGCTTCAGGTTGGGGACCTGTTGCACAGCACCGATGCGGACCCCGACTTCACCGACACCGTCGTCGTTGACTCCGTCTGCGATCCGACCGATCTCTCCGAAATCGGCGTCGCAGTCAGTCGATTCTGCAAACATTGGACCGATTCGGACGCGCAGATCACGGTCTGTTTCGACTCGCTCGACGCAGTGCTGTGCGGTTCGTCTCCCAACCACGCCTTCCAGTTCGCACACGTACTCACGAACCGACTCGCGAGCGTCGACGCCTCCGCACACTTTCACCTCGATCCGACGCGCCACGAGGATCGGGTCGTCTCGACGTTCGGGACGATTTTCGATGCCGTCGTCGCCGACGAGGACGCCGAAGACTCGCTCCCGGAGGCAACCGACGAGGAGGTCGCTGATCTGCTCGCGCAGTGGAACGACGGCGCGGCAGGCACGATCGAACTCGAGCCGACGCCGACGGCCGAGGCGACGGACGAAGACATCGCCCGGATTCTGGAGAAGTGACGGCGTGAACGGACTGACAGAGATCCGCTGGCGCGTGTGAGACTCGTAGTTACGGAACGAACGCGATGCCGAACAGTGCGAGGACAATCACGGCGATCGCACCGAGAACGCCGCCCAGGGCGACGATCAGGAGGACGATCGGCGTCACCGCGATGGGAAGCGCGAACACCGCGTTAGCGAGGAACAAGACGAGCAGTCCGACGACCGCGTTGACGATGAACGGGCTAATCGCACGGACGATAGTTGCCGCAGCGAGTACACCCACGAGAACGAGGACGAGGAGGAGGATTTCGAGACCAGTCATGTGCTCGGCGGTATCACCTCGACCGGTAAAACCGTTCGGTGCGTAACGAAACCCTTTATGCAGTGCACCAGTTAGAGAGAGGTACGGGATCGTGGGTTAGCTTGGTATACTTCGGGCCTTGGGTGCCCGTGACCCCGGTTCAAATCCGGGCGATCCCATACTGTATAAAAGTGAAGCGGCGCTTTTTGCCGCTTCACGGCCTTCGTTCTCACATTACGTAGCAGCCGCTTTCTGGAGGTGGTCGGCGTGACGATCGCACCGTGGCCGTCGGTCGACAACTCGACGTGCAAACACTGCGGAGCGTACGTTTCCGACCGCTTCTGCCGCGTTTACGGCGACAACAACGACCGCGCCCATCGTTGCGGAGAGTGTGACTCGTACCGCCGACTGACCCGCGGGTCCGCAGCTGGCGTTCCCGTCAGCATTCCCGATCCGGAGACGGCCGTCGGTCACCACGGAGGTGAGGCCGATGTCTGAGTTCGTCCGGGCGAGTCAGCTGTGCCTCGTCGAGAGTCGGACGCCCATAGCCTATCCAGTTCATCAGGCGACCGATGCCGATGTTCGTCACGTTCTCGAGGAGCGTGAGATTCGGGCTGACGGTGGCAACGCCTCGAGCAGGTCTGAACAACGGCCCCGACAGCTACATGAACAGTTGGGAGGGGAAAATTGCACCTGCTGTGGCCGCATCTGCCAAAAAGAGCAGAAAAGCGAAATCCCGACTAAATTCGTGTTCGGGCGTGCGAACCGACGCATAGACGTACGCTGCCAAACTGAGTACCACGACCCGGATCACGAGTTATCTTCTACTAAAGTAGTAGGACAGTCCCGTTCAGATCAGTCACTACACACGGCTACTGTGCGAGAGGACGGTGATTCGCGATGAGTTCGCGGACATCCGAACTCGAGAGCTCGAAGGCCAGCGGCGACGCCCTCGAGGCGGAGATCGTGCAGGTGATCGACGCCCTGGAGTACGTCGGTGATCGCACGGCCACCTGGCACGACGCGCGAACGACGGCCGTCCTCGAGGCGAGCCGATCGCTGCCGTTCTACGGCATCGTTCTCGTCGAGCCCGAGACGCCGATCGAGATCAAGGGCTGTCAGATCGAGACGAGCAACGGCAGCCGATCGACTCGAGGCCGGTTCTACGTCAAACGAAGCGCTCACGAGCAGTTACTCGAAGCGAGGAACCGTCGCCGGTTAAGTGAGCAGCCCGGCACGACCTCGTGGGCCGTGGGCTGTGGGCGTGGGCTGAAGTCCTCTGCCGAGTCGATCGACATCAGAAGACACCCCCGTAAAAGAACAGGAGCATCAGCGCCGCGCACGTCCCGACCGTCAGCAGCCCGACCGCCTCGAGCAGTTCGTGGGTCGTCTCCCGCAGTGGGAGCCGTCGGAGAACCCGCATTCAGACCACCCCCGCAGCCATCACCGCCGAGAGGCCGGTCGACACGACCGACGCCGTGACGATGTAGCCCGTCATCACCGAACTGTACCACTCCGCCGACTTGCCGCTGAAAACGTTGGAACTCATGTCTGGAACCTCCGAGTTACTTGTAGGCGATCACGTAGAACGTCGCGCCGTTCAGGAAGACCGTGAACCAGCCGACGTACCACATGCTCTCGAGGGTGACCGTCATCGCCGGAACGAGTGCCCCGAGAATGTTCAGGATCACGGCCAAGAGCACGACGACGGTCTCGACGTCCGTCCAGTCCTCCGGCGTGCTTTCGTTCGTCAGCCACCCGATCAGCAGGATCCCGATCGAGAGGATGAACGCGTACGTGATCTCGGTGCCGTGGGCCGCGTACAGCGCGTCCGTCAGCGCGAAGTTCAGCGGTTGGCTGAACTCGAGCGTGCCGACCGCGCCGATTGAGAACGACGCGAGCACGAACAACGGCGCGAGAATGCTGTCTGTTAGGTCGATACCGTTCTCCTGACGAATCGAGTCAGGAACGTACTTCTGCGGTAGGCTGAGTGCCATACGCAAGCCCAGTTCCCCCAATCTGACAAAATCGTTAGGAATACCACCGGAGTCCCTTGGGTATCCAGAGGTTCACCAAGTTTTATGAGAAGTGGGGTTGCGCGCCGAGGTATGGCGCTAAATAAAATACGACAACTGGACAAGGACTCGGTCGGGATCACGCTCCCGAAAGACGACATGCGCGTCGAGGGGCTTATCGACGAAAACGGAGAACTCGAGGGCGACCACCACGTCCATATCCGTTACGTTAGCGACGGTGAATGGAAGGTCGAACTTGTCGAAGGGGTCAGCTAGTAACCTAATATCAACTGGAACGAATTGGTGAGATTTGCGTACTAATAGCTACGAAGAACTGAAATCAGCTAAAAAAGTCAGTTGAGATGAAAACGCGAAATTGCCTACAGGAGTTTCGTTAGACCTCGCCGTCAGACACTGCAGTCACGGTGTCAACTTGGCTTTCCAGCGTTCCGCTTCCGCTGCTGAAAGATGTGTTGCTACCGATATATGCGTAGACGATGTAATTGTCTACGTCAGCACCTGAACTACTTAAATCATAAGTTGCCGACGTACCAGTAGTCGTAATTACGTCGTTTTGCGAAGTGATTTCTCCATTACCATCAGTCAGGATGACGCCGTCAGCGTCGCCCATATCTGAGACGGTAACTGTAACACTTTCACCTTCAACATCCACGGTGACTGCAGCGTTAACGCTACTATCTCCCAGATCGTCACCGATGTCCAGAACGAATGCTGCAATCACTGCTGCAAGAATAACAGTTATTGCGACCATAAGAATAACTCCGATCACCGGAGAGACTGCCCGCTCGTCTTCGCTCCCGACCAGTTTGTTGCGATATTGTTTGAGATCCATTTAGACTTCACCCTCAGACACTGCGGTTAGAGTATCAACTTGGCTTTCCAGCGACTCAGTGTCACTAAAGCTCGATGCAGTGGTCGTACTACCTATGTATGCGTACACAATGTACCCGTCGCCACTAGTTAGACTGTGTGTATTAGATGTACCAGTGGTAGTGAGCACCTCACTTTCTCCAATGATTTGTCCGTCATCATCAGTCAGAACAACACCGTCAGCGTCGCCCATATCTGATACAGTGACTGTGACATCTGTTCCGTCTTCATCTACAGTCACAGCAGCGTTAACACTGCTGTCACCCAGGTCGTCACCGATATCGAGCACGAACGCCGCGATCACAGCTGCCAGAATCACAGTGATGGCAACCATCAAAATAACCCCGATAACTGGGGACACAGCCCGTTCCTCTTCGCTTCCGATCAACTTCTGTCTGTATTTGGTCAAATCCATTGTTGTCACGCACCCCGAGAACGGTCGGAAAGCTTATTCTCGGCGGTGTGATACCACCGTGTGACGCTCAGGGGGATTGGGTTTGCACAACCATCCCGTGCGTCGTCCTTCCTGCCGTTCGGTTTTGGTGCTAATAGCAACCAGCCTACTGTTCCCATATATACCTAGAGGATAGTGAAGGTCTCAGTGAGTGATATCGGTTTCATCAATGATAATCAGTGTCCGGTAGAATCGCTCCAATGTACCCTTGAAACGCCTGAAGTGAGCGATATCGGGCGTCTCAGATATCGGTAATAATGCTTTTGGCTGGGTAGCAACACCACAGCAGTATGTCCAAATCGGCACTCGTCTCCGAGCGCGCTCTCGCCCGCACCTACAACACGCCCTCTTACGCGGATCCATTCGAGTCCGCCGAAGACTACGAACGGGTAATGGAATACGCGAGCAAGCACCCGAACAAAGGATCAAGCGCAATCTCGTCTCAATTGGAACTCCCCCGCGGCCGAATCCGACCGTGGGTAGAGAACAATTCGAAACCCGATCCAGTTCGGGCGATCCCACTAATTTTGCGCCGAACAATTCCGTGAGGCGTAACTTCGTTATATCGACGGGTTTGGACCCTGGAAGTCGCAGCGCTCGAGCGAAGCGAGAGCGACGTCTTGCTCCGGTTCAAATCCGGGCGAGCCCTGATTCCTCGGATGGAATTCTTCTGAGAGAATAACCAGAGATCGCAACAGCGAAAGACTGTCTCTCATTCAAGTCTCCCCTATTGAAACGACGGAAAGCCTCGAGTACCCCATTTACTCGGCTAACAGAACGAACTCCCGTCCGCCGCAACGACAGCCGCCGGGGCGGCCGATACTTCGAATCGATCCGTCCGGAGCGATACTGGCTGCGAAAATCACATCGCAATCGATGCACTGGGCTACCGCCCGCTGCGGTTCGTTACCCCTCATGCCGTACCGATATCGACTGGTCCAGCACCTTGGTATCCGACGTTCATTTTGGCCACTTCTGGACAGTTTACGGTCCGAAGCGGCCTTTTATTCGTTTCATTTGCTATACGACGTTGGAGACGTCGTTGGACGGCGACTTCTCATCGAGACAGCTAGCAGCGGGCGGAGAACTCGATGCAGCCGAAACCGTCCCGCGAATCGAACCCATCACCTAACACGACGGTCCCTGCAAGCCGAACGACTTCCCGATCGCATCCGTTCGCCTAGCACACATGCCGGAGCCTCGAGGCGGCCCGAAAGCCCACTTCAAGCGCTGGCTCATCAACGGAATCGCGATCGCGATCCCGTTGGTGATCACGCTCTTGGTGTTGCTCGTCGTCGTCGATTTCATTCTCGGCGTGCTCTCGCCGATCGTCCAGGGAATTATCTACGTGCTACCGAACGACCCACCGACGGCAGTCGTCCAGTTGGTGACGCTCCTCTCGCTGATCGCGTTCTTCGTCGTGATCGGCATCGTCGCGGAGTACACGCCCGGACGGTACATCTCGAGGCGCGTCCACGCGACGATGGAGACCATTCCGGGAATCAGCACGGTCTACGAGAGCGTCCGCCGGGCCAGTAACATGCTCCTCAACGATGATACGGAGCAGTTCAAGGACGTGAAACTCGTCGAGTTCCCCCATCGGGACGCCTACATGCTGGCCTTTCTCACCGCGGATACCCCACGAGTGGTCGAAGAGCGCGTCGACGACGGCACGATGGAGACCGTTATGGTTCCGCTCGGTCCGAATCCGACAACCAACGGGTTCGTGATGCATATGCCCACCGAGCACGTCTACAACGTCGATATCACCGTCGAGGAGGCCGTTCGCTCGATCGCGACGCTCGGCGTCGCCTCCAACGAACTCGGCGAAGCGGAACACGAGTGAAACTATCGACGATCCGACTAGCATCGGCGATGACCAAAATAGATTGGCCGCACCTACATAACCCAGTAGTCGAAAGCGTAGGTGTGGCCGTAGCGGCCCACAGGAATAGAGGAATGCGGCGTGTGCGCCCCCAGTCGCTCGCTGGCGGCGATAGTCGGACGCGGTGTTGCGGCTCAAGGGGAGGCCCAATTTTATCGCTCGCCTCACACTCGCGGTGAGCGAGCGCCGTTCGAAACGAGACGGTGTCGAACCCGCAAACCGAGACGCCCGCGAACGATTCGATCGGAACGACTCGAGACGATGACGATCAGTTTCGCTCCGCTTTGCCACCATTTATACCCGATGGCGCACCTAAGAGTGTCCAATGGCGCAAGCGGGAAATACGGAACTCGTCGACGCATTCGAGCAGTTCTTCCGCAACTACTACGACAACGAGATCAAGCAGCTTGCGCAGCGATACCCCAACGAGCAGCGCTCGCTTCACATCGACTGGCAGGACCTCTACCGGTACGATCCGGATCTCGCGGACGACTATCTCAACCAGCCCGAACAGCTCCAGCGCTACGCCGAGGAGGCGCTGCGGCTGTACGACCTGCCGATCGACGTCAGCCTCGGACAGGCCCACGTCAGGATTCGAAACCTTCCCGAGACGGAGGCCCCCGAGATCCGGGAGATCCGCGCGCGGGACATGAACTCTCTCGTGCAGGTCCACGGCATCGTCCGGAAAGCCACCGACGTCCGCCCGAAGATCGAGGAGGCCGCCTTCGAGTGCCAGCTCTGTGGCACCCTGACGCGGATTCCCCAGTCCAGCGGCGACTTCCAGGAGCCCCACGAGTGTCAAGGCTGTGAGCGACAGGGGCCGTTCAAGGTGAACTTCGACCAGTCGGAGTTCGTCGACTCCCAGAAGCTCCGGATGCAAGAGAGCCCCGAAGGACTGCGCGGCGGGGAAACCCCGCAGTCGCTCGACGTCCACATCGAAGACGACATCACCGGCGAGGTCACCCCCGGCGACCACGTCTCCGCGACCGGCGTGTTGCGACTCGAGCAACAGGGCGACCAACAGGAGAAATCCCCCGTCTTCGACTTTTACATGGAGGGGATGTCCGTCGACATCGACGAAGAGCAGTTCGAGGACATGGACATCACCGACGAGGACAAAAAGGCGATCTACGAGATTTCCAATCAGGACGACGTCTACGAGCAGATGGTCGCCTCCATCGCTCCCTCGATCTACGGCTACGAACAGGAGAAGCTCGCGATGATTTTGCAGCTGTTTTCGGGCGTGACGAAGCAGTTACCCGACGGCTCGAGGATCCGTGGCGACCTGCATATGCTGCTGATCGGTGATCCGGGTACCGGAAAATCGCAGATGATCGGCTACATCAAAAATATCGCCCCTCGAGCCGTCTATACGTCTGGTAAGGGTTCCTCCTCTGCTGGGCTTACTGCCGCCGCAGTTCGCGACGACTTCGGCGACGGCCAACAGTGGACGCTCGAGGCCGGCGCGCTCGTCCTTGCCGACCGCGGAATCGCGGCAGTTGACGAGCTAGATAAAATGCGAAGCGAAGATAGGTCCGCCATGCACGAGGCCTTAGAGCAACAGAAAATCTCGGTCTCCAAGGCGGGGATCAACGCGACGCTCAAATCTCGCTGCTCGCTCCTCGGAGCTGCGAACCCCAAGTACGGCCGCTTCGACCACTACGAGCCCATCAGCGAGCAGATCGACCTCGAGCCGGCACTGATCTCTCGATTCGACCTGATCTTCACGGTCACCGACGAACCCGACGAGGAGAAAGACAAGAATCTCGCCGAGCACATCATCAACACCAACTACGCCGGCGAGTTGACGACCCAGCAGAAGCAGATGAACACGATGGACGTCTCGAGCGAGGAGATCGAGGAGATGACCGAGAAGGTCGACCCCGAGATCGACGCCGACCTCCTGCGGAAGTACATCGCCTACTCGAAGCAGAACTGCCATCCGCGGATGACGGAGGTGGCCCGCAACGCGATCCGGGATTTCTACGTCGATCTGCGCTCGAAGGGGACAGACGATGACGCGCCGATCCCGGTGACGGCACGGAAACTCGAGGCGCTCGTCCGCCTGTCGGAGGCCAGCGCTCGCGTACGGCTCTCGGATACGGTCGAGGAGTCGGACGCGAACCGCGTCATCGAGATCGTTCGCTCGTGTCTACAGGATATCGGGGTCGATCCCGAGACGGGCGAGTTCGACGCGGACATCGTCGAGGCTGGCACCTCGAAGTCCCAGCGCGACCGGATCAAGAACCTCAAACAGCTCATCAGCGACATCGAAGAGGAGTACGACGACGGGGCGCCGGTCGACATCGTCATGGAACGAGCCGAAGAGATCGGGATGGACCAGTCCAAAGCGGAACACGAGATCGAGAAGCTCAAACAGAAAGGCGAGGTCTACGAGCCGAGTATGGACAACCTCCGAACGACGTGATCGATCTGGCTGTGGACGACGTCAGCAGTCGGCGATAACGTTCGAGGACGATTACATCGAACCGAACGAATTGTTCCGACGCAGTGTTCGACGACGAGTCACAGTTCACGGATCGTTGTTACGGTCGACCGAACCGTCGCCGGCGCAACGTCGGCGACGTCGGCCGCCGCAGCCTGCGTGACCGTCGGCCACTCCTCGCGTTCGCCGGCCGCCTCGTAGAGACAGGCTGCCGCGACGCCGCTGGGGTTGCGCCCGCCGATCGCCCCGTTCTGCAGTAACGCGGACGCAAACTCGCGGGCGCGGCACTCGACGGCCGTCCCGAGGTCGAGTTTCGAGGCGTATCGCGGCAGATACTGCGTCGGATCGATCGGGCCGGTGGGCAGACCGAGGTCGCGATTGAGCGCATCGTAGGCGGCGGTAAGTTCGTCGTCGCTGGCGCGAGCAACGGTCGTCACTTCGGCGATCGTTCGCGGATTTGACTGCGTTCGACAGGTCGCATACACCGACGCGGCAGCAAAGCCCTCGAGTGACCGCCCCTGAAAGAGACCCTCGGATTGGGCCGACTCGAACAGGACACACGCCTGCTCCCTGACCGAGTCGGGGAGCGACAGCGAGACGTTGACCCGCCGAATTTCGGAGAATCCGTACACCTGATTGCGTTTGGCCTTCGTGGAGATTCGAGCGCGGTTGTGTTCTCGGCGAAGCCGAGCGATCTGCCGTCGTTTCCGACCGGTGAGTCGAGATCGGTAGTCGGCGTTCGAGCCGGAGCCGTAGCCGATCTCCGTCGAGAGCCCGCGGTCGTGTCTCGAGCGAGTCAACGGGGCACCAGTCCGCCGACGGTCGGTCTCCTCTTCGTCGAACGACCGCCACTCGGGGCCGCGGTCGATCGAATCCTCCGCAGAGATAAGTCCACACTCCTCACAGATCGTCTCAGTTCCTCTCGTTCGTACTTTGCCGCCACATTCGGGACAGACAGCAGCTGAATCGGCATTCACCATTGGTTATTACCTTCCCGTATCTAATTTGAGGGCCGTGATGGTATTTAAAATGTAGCATGGACATAGGGAATAAATGTGCGAACGACGTTCGGTCGATGGGTCGAGGCAGCGAAACAGACGGCGGCAAACAGCGCGGTCGGAGCCTGCAGTAGAGCGGCGGCGGAACTGTCCTGAAGTGAGTTCCGGAAAGCCAATCGAAAGGGAACGCCTCGAGACTCAGTGCGACAGACCGAGAAGCCGTTTCAGGGACGATTCGGCGCGGTTCTCGGACGTCGGCGACTCGCTGGCGGCCGCTTCGCGCTCTGCGAGGAGGTGCTCGTATCGGTCGATAACGGTCTGTCGTCGGCGCTCGCTCGTCTCGAGTGCGCGCTCGAGTGCGGCAACCTGCAGCCGCAACTGTGTTCGTTCGATTCGGGCCTGGAGAGGTGGCTCCGCGGGTGTCGTGCGATCAGTTCGTCTCACGCTCGAGGAACGAGTAGACGCGGAATCAGCCGTTCGCTCGGGATGCGACCGTCCTCGCGTTGCCACGAGTTCGTCAGCGGGGGACGTTCCGGCGGGAGGTCGTTGCTCGACGGACATGGATAGAGCGTCGTACGCAGTCCGGAAAAAGTTCAGTCAGTCGACCGTCAGACGCGTCTGACGCGGGTCGTGCGCCTGAATGACATAGTCCGTCAGTTCCGGAGATGCTCGAGCACGCCCTCGAGATCGTTCGGCACCGGCTCGGGATCGGCCCCCGCGGCCGCTGCAGCGTCGGGGTCCTTGAGCAGGTGCCCGGTCGTCAGGCAGGCGACGCGCTCGTCGTCGTCGACGACTCCGTCGCGCCGGAGCTTCCGCAGGCCCGCAATAGAGGCCGCAGAGGCGGGTTCAACACCGATTCCCTCTCCGGCGACGTCCCGCTGGGCCTCGGTGATCTCCTCGTCGGAGACGGCGACGGCGGTCCCACCGGTTTCGCGGATGCCGGGTAGCGCTTTGGGTGCGTTGACCGGGTTTCCGATCCGGATCGCCGTCGCGCGCGTCTCGACCTCCTCCCAGCGCGTCACTTTGTCCGCGCCGTTCTCGATCGCTTCGACCATCGGCGCCGCGCCCTCAGCCTGGACGCCCGTCAGTTTGGGGACATCGCTCTCCGCGAGTTCGCCCGCCTGGACGAGTTCACGGAAGGCTTTGTACAGCGCCGAGGTGTTCCCGGCGTTGCCGACCGGCAGCACGATCCGGTCCGGAACGGTGTCGTAGTCGGCGAGAAAGCCCTCGAGGATCTCGAGCCCGATCGTCTTCTGGCCCTCGAGTCGGAACGGGTTCAGCGAGTTCAGCAGGTAGGCCTCCCCCTGACCGGCCAGTTCCTGGACGATATCGAGGCAGGCGTCGAAGTTCCCGTCGACCTCGAGGATGCGCGCCCCGTGGAGGCTGGCCTGGGCGATTTTCCCCGCCGCGACCTTCCCTGCCGGGAGGAGCACGAGCGTCTCCATCCCGCCTCGGGAGCCGTAGGCCGCGAGGGCTGCGCTCGTGTTCCCCGTCGAGGCACACGCCAGTCGGTCGACGCCGAGTTCCTTCGCGACACGGACGCCGACGGTCATCCCGCGGTCCTTGAACGAACCTGTCGGGTTCATCCCTTCGTGTTTGATCCGCAGCGCCTCGACGCCGATATCGTCCTCGAGCCGCGGTACCTCGTACAGCGGCGTCGCACCCTCCTGAATCGAGACGCCCGCCTCGAACGGCAGGGCATCGGCGTAGCGCCAGACACCGTGGCCTTCGAAGTCGTCGAACGTCGGCAGCTCGTCGTACCGGACCTCGAGGAGCCCGTCACACTCGTCGCAGGTGTAGCGGATGTCGTCGAACGGAGCGAAGGTTTCGCCGCACTCGATACACTCGAGCCAGACGCCGTCGTCGGCGTCGTCGGGCGCTGCCGGCTGGTCGGCGGAGAGACTGAGACTCATTATCGGCCGAGAGGGGGGCGAGGGAGAAAAAGCACGTGGGTTCGGCGGTCCCGCAGCTCCGAAGCCGTCGACGGACCGGTTAAAAACGAGCGTCTCGGTCGATCCGCGCAGTCTTTCGTCTGTTCACCGTCCCCCAGACTCGCTCACGACAGATGCAGTGCCAGCAGGGCCGCCGGCCCGAGTAGCATGATCAGCGTGGCGAGCAGTACTCTGAACGACATCTCCCGCTCGGAACGATTTGAACGTCACATATAAGCGCAGAAGACCGTTCATATCCGCCGCCGATTCTGTCGAGCGATAATACTGTATTTACCCGAGTAATGTTCGGGTTATCGACCGGAAGGGAACACGTACCGACGTAGGGGTTGGCCGACGTGCGTCGACGACGACCGCCGGTGAGAGGACTTCGCGTACGCGACTCGAGGATAGTAATGAGGGTGACCGCGAAACAGTTGATTCCGACGGTTACTCAAGCAGCCAGCTCAACAGCGCCTTCGTGGCCACCTTTTTTCCGCTCGGGTCGGCTTCGCCGACCACTCACGCAAAAAATCTGGACCAAAAAACCCGATCATTCACTCCGTTCGTGATCGAAGATTCACTCGAGCAGCCAACTCAACAGTGCCTTCTGGGCGTGCAACCGATTTTCGGCCTGGTCGAAGACGATCGACCGATCGCTCTCGATAACGTCGTCGGAGATCTCCTCGCCGCGGTGGGCGGGCAGACAGTGCATGACCGACGCCTCGGGGGCGTGCTCGAGGAGCTCCGAACGAACCTGAAAGCCATCGAAGGCGTCCATGCGGACGTCGCGTTCGTCCTCCTGGCCCATGCTGATCCAGACGTCGGTGTAGATGACGTCGGCGTCGGAGACGGCCTCGACCGGGTCGGTCGTCACCGTCGGATCGCCGCCGAGTTCTCGAGCGCGCTCGAGCACCGAGTCGTCGATCCCGTAGCCGTCGGGCGTGGCGACCGTCAGGTCGATTCCGGCGATAGCACAGCCCAGCACGAACGACTGGGCGACGTTGTTGCCGTCGCCGATCCAGGCCGCGGAAACGCCGTCGAACCCACCCTCTTCCTCACGGATCGTCAGCAGATCGGCGAGCGTCTGGCAGGGGTGGGCGTCGTCAGTGAGCCCGTTGACGACCGGAACCGAGGCGTACTCCGCGAACACCTCGATGTTCTCGTGTTTGAAGACGCGGGCCATCACGGCGTCGACGTACCGCGAGAGCGTTCGCGAGGTGTCTTTCAACGGCTCGCCGCGGCCCAGTTGGATGTCGTCCTCGCCGAGGAAGACGGCGTGGCCGCCGAGTTGGGTCATCCCGGTCTCGAAGGAGACGCGGGTTCGCGTGCTCGGCTTCTGAAAGATCATGCCCAGCGTCTGCCCGTCGAGATCCGGATGCTCCTCGCCTCGCTGCTGGGCCGCCTTGTACGTCTCGGCGCGGTCGAGGACCGCCTCGAGTTCGTCCGGGGAGAGGTCGTCGATCTCGAGAAAATGACGAACGTCGGCGTCGTCCGACATCAGTCGTCACCTCCGCGCAACGTCGTCGCGACGCGTTCTAAGATCTCGACCGAGCGGTCGAACTCGACCAGCGAGAGGCGCTCGTCCGGCGCGTGATCGAGGTCTGAGTTGCCGGGGCCGTAGGTGACCATCGGGCAGTCCCAGACGCCGGCGTAGAGGTTCATGTCGCTGGTACCGGTCTTGCGCAGGAGCCGCGGATCGCTGCCGTCCTTCCGGATCGCCGCGCGGAACGCGCGGGCGACCTCGGTTCGGGGGCTCTCCATCACCGGCGGAATCGGCTCGGCCCAGGAGACGGTGCCGATCTCGAGACCGGCTTCGGCGGTCTCGCGGACCGATTCGGCGTCCAGCGACGGCGGGATCCGCAGTTGCACGTCGAGCGTGGCCTCGACCGAGAGCCCGTCGTCGCTGATCCCGCCGTTCATGTCGACGGGTTTGGCGGTGACGCGCTCGAAGACGGCCGTGTACTCGTCGTCCTCGAAGGCGGCTTCGACGCCCGTCCACCAGTTGGTCGCGTGCTGGATCGCGTTCGGTTCGGGACGCGAGGTGTGGCCGGACTCGCTGGTCGCGACGTAGGTGCCTGCTAAAAATCCGCGGTAGCCGAGCGTGATGCCCGTCGCACCGCTTGGCTCGCCGTTGACGACGGCGCGGGGTTCCTCGCGGTCCTCGACGAGATGACGCGCTCCCCGGGAGTTCGTCTCCTCGCCGACGACGCCGACGAAGGAGACGCCCGTGCGGACGGCTGCGGCTGCCATCGCGGCCAGCGGGCCGGTGGCGTCGACGCTGCCGCGGCCCCAGAGGATATCTTCGCCGGTCTCCTCGGCGACCTCTCGTTCGACGTCGGTCTCGTCCGCCGGCTTTACGTCGACCGGAATCTCGCCGGGGACGGTGTCGACGTGAGAGGTCAAGAGGACGGCGTCATCCGCGGGTGCGCGAACGTTACCGACCTCGTCGATCCACGCCTCGCGGCCGTGGGCGTCGAAGAAGGCAACGAGCCGTTCGGCGGCTTCGGCCTCTTCGCCGGACGGCGACGGAATCGACACGAGGTCGATCAGCAGTTCGCGAGCGTCCTCGAGCGAAACGTCGGTCGTATCTTCCATAGCTGCGCTCATGATTCGGCACTCGCCTCGGGGGCGACGATCTCGGTCAGTGCGTCTACGAGTTTGTCGGCCTCCGCCTCGTCGATCACGAGCGGCGGGAGCAGGCGCAGGACGGTCCGTCCCGCGGGGAGCGCCAGGATCTGGTGGTTCATCGCCAGATCGCGGGCGACGCGGTTCGCGCCGCGTTTCAACTCGATGCCGACGAGCAGGCCGTCGCCGCGAACCTCCCGCACTGCGTCGCCGAGCGCGGCCTCGAGTTCCGCCGTGAGGTACTCTCCCATCTCGGCGGCGTGGGCGGGCCACTCCTCCTCGACCAGCGTCGAGACGGTCGCGTGAACCGCCGCGGCAACGACGGGGCCGCCGCTGAACGTGGCGTTGTGCGAGGCCGCGCCGTCGGCGATCCAGTCCTGCACTGCGACGGCACCGACGGGCAGGCCGTTGCCCAGCCCCTTCGCTGTCGTAAGCACGTCTGGCGTGACGCCCGCGTTCTCGCAGGCCCACATCTCGCCCGTCCGTCCCATGCCGGTCTGGACCTCGTCGAAGACGAGCGCCGCGCCGGCGTCGTCGGTCAGTTCGCGAGCGGTCTCGAGGTAGCCCGCAGGCGGGACGTTGATCCCGCCCTCGCCCTGAATCGGCTCCAAGATCACGGCCGCGGTCTCGTCGTCCACGGCGGCCGCGAGCTCCTCGCCGTCGCCGTAGGGGACGAACTCCACGTCGCCAGCGAGGGGTTCGAACGGCTCCTTGTACTTGTCCTTCCAGGTCGCCGCGAGCGAGCCCATCGTCCGGCCGTGGAACGAGCGGGTCGCCGCGATGATCTTCGACTCGCCCGTCGCCGAGCGGGCGAACTTCAGTGCGGCCTCGTTGGCCTCGGTCCCGGAGTTACAGAACCAGGCGGACTCGAGTCCGTCGGGCGTTGCCGTGACGAGCGCGGCGTAGGCGTCCTCCCGGGACTGCACGGGATAGGAGGAATCGACGAACGTCAGCTTGCCGACCTGCTCCTGGACGGCCTCGACGACCGCGGGGTGGCTGTGACCGAGCGGCGTGCACGCGAAGCTCGCGCCGGCATCGAGGTACTCCGTGTCGTCTGCGGTGTAGAGGTACGGTCCCTCGCCGCGTTCGATGCCGATGGGCTTGCTGCCGGAGATAAAGTCGTGGTCGCTCATTCTGCGGCCTCCTGTGCCGTTTCGGTCTCCGTCTCGAGCACGCCGGGCTCGAGGGTCGTGCCCTCTCCCGCGAGCGCGCTCGTGATCGGATCGTCAGCGTTCGCGGTCGCGACGATAACGGACGACGCGCCGCCCTCGAGGGCCTCCTCGGCGGCCATGACCTTCTTGGTCATGAAGCCTTCGGCGGCGGATTTGACCGCGGAGAACTCGTCGGGCGTCGACGCCGAATCGATCTTGGTCGACTCGTCGTCGGGATCCTCGTAGATGCCCGAGACGTCGGTGAGGAGCACCAAGTCCGCGTCGAGCGCCCCAGCAATCGCCGCTGCGGCGCGGTCGGCGTCGGCGTTCACTGCGGTATAGCCGCCCTCTTTCTCCTTACCCAGCATGGGGACGGAGACGACGGGCGTGTAGCCGCCCGCGAGGACGGTCTCGAGCAGGTCCGAATTGACCGACTCGATCTTGCCGGAGTGGTCGCCGCGCTTGATCTTCTTCTTCCCGTCTTCTTTGACGCGAACGGCGGACTTGCGTTTCCCTTCGAGGAGCTTTCCGTCGGTACCCGAGAGGCCGACCGCGTCCACCTCGAGGTTCTGCAGGCTCTCCACCAGGTCGGTGTTGAGCTTGCCCGGCATCACCATCTTGAAGACGTCCATCGTGTCCTCGTCGGTGAATCGTCCGACGACGCCGCCGGGTGTCTCGACGTACGTGGGTTCCTGGTCGAGGTCCTCTAAGGTCTCGTCGACGGCGGTCGAACCGCCGTGCGTAAGGACGACGTCCTCGCCGTCTTCGACGAGGCTCGCGACGTCCGCGAGCGCGCCCTCGGGGTCGACGGCGCGCGCGCCGCCGATCTTGACCACGGTCGTCATTTAGGGCGCCCCCACGGGGTGGAGCCCCGTAAACTCGAGTCCGGCCGTCTCCTCCAAGCCCAGCGCGATGTTGGCGGCGTGGACCGCCTGTCCCGCGGAGCCTTTCATCATGTTGTCGATGGCCGAGAAGACGACGATGCGCTTGTTCGAGGGGTCGAGTTCGAAGCCGACCTCGGCGAGGTTCGTCCCCGCGACGGCCTTCGGTTCGGGGTAGCGGTAGACCCCGGAGCCGCCGGCGGCCATGCGGACGAACGGCTCGTCTTCGTAGCAGCCCCGATATGCCTTCCAGAGGTCGCCCTTCGAGACGGGGCCGCTCGGGAAGACGTGACTCGTCGCGCTCGCACCGCGAATCATGTCCACGGCGTGGCAGGTGAACGCGACGCTCGTGCCGAGGAACTGCTCGATTTCGGCCTCGTGGCGGTGACCGGTCGGCGCGTACGGGCGTACGACGCCCGAGCGCTCGGGGTGACTCGAGGCCTCGCCGCCGCCAGCACCTCCCTCCGAGGAGCCGACTTTGACGTCGACGACGACCTGTTCTCCACCCTCGAGAATACCGTGCTCGAACAGCGGGTAGAGCCCGAGGATCGTCGCGGTGGCGTTACAGCCACCGCCGGCGATCAGGCCCGCACCGGAGAGGTTCTCGCGGTTGATCTCGGGCAGGGCGTACTCGGCCTTCTCTAAGTACTCGGGCGCGTCGTGGCCGTCGTACCACTCCTCGTACTGCGCTTCCGTGTTCAGACGGAAGTCCGCCGAGAGGTCGACGACGGTATCCGCGATCTCGAAGAACTCGTCGATCTGCCCCATCGAGACGCCGTGTGGCGTCGCGGCGAACAGGACGTCGACGGACTCGAGATCGTCGGGTTCGGTAAACCGCAGGTCCATCCCCCGCAGCGGCGGGTGAACGGAGCCGACGCTTTTGCCGGCCTTCGAGCGGCTGGTGACCTCCGTGATCGCGAAATTCGGATGGCCGGCGAGCAGTCGCAGCAACTCTCCGCCGGTGAAGCCGGAGCCACCGATAACGCTCGCGGTGACCGTCTCGGCGTTCGCGTCCGCGCCGGTCTCGGTGCCGACCGCCATCAGACGGTCACCTCGAGTTCCTCGTCGGCTTCGGCGGCCGCTTTCGTCTCGAGCCAGTCGACGACGGTGCCGGCGATGTCGGTGTCGACGGCACCGTCGAGCGCCTTGAACTCGACGGTGTGGTTGACCTCGTGGACCGTATATCCCTCGTCAGTCTCCATCAGGTCGATACCGAGCAGGCCGCCGCCGACGGCGTCGCTGGCCTTCTTCACGAGTTCTTTCGCTTCCTCGTCGGGCTCGAAGACGTTCGTCTCCGCGCCCTTCGCGGCGTTCGTGATCCAGTGATCCGAGGAGCGGACCATGCCGGCGATCGGTTCGCCGTCGGTCGCGAGCACGCGGATGTCGCGGCCGGGTTTGTCGACGAACTCCTGGACGTAGAACACCTTGTGCTCGTAGTGGCCCAGCGTCGCCTTGTGCTCCAGAATCGCTTCCGCAGCGTCGGGCGAGTCGATTTTGGCCATCAGGCGGCCCCACGAACCCACGACGGGTTTGAGGACGCAGGGGTAGCCAAAGTCCTCGATGGCTTCCATCGCGGTCTCCTTCGTAAAGGCGACTTTCGTCGCGGGCGTGGGGACGCCGGCTTTCTCGAGCGCTAAGCTGTTCTTCACTTTGTCAGCACAGATGTCGGCGGTCTCGTGGCTGTTGACCACGGGGATGCCGTAGGCCTCGAAGAACTGCGTGGCGTACAGGCTCCGGCTCGTGGCGAGACAGCGGTCGACGACGATGTCGAGGTCAGCGAACTCCTCGGGGACCTCGCTGATGTCGAACGTCTGTTTACGGACGTCGATCTTGGTGATCTCGTGGTCGCGCTCGCGAAGCTCGTTGAGGAGGAGCTTCTCGTCTTTGCGGATTCGTGAGTAGAGTATTCCTATTTGCAAGGTCACTCACCCCAGTCCTCTTCGAGCTCCGGGGCTCGCTCGAGGACTGGCGGCTCAGTGTCGACGACTTCTAGCTCTGCTCCACAGGTCGTACAGTCAACGATCTCTCCAACTTCCAGATCGTCGTGCAGGGACACCTCAGCCCCACACTCGACGCATTCGGTCATTGTACCTGCAACTGAGAGCCGATGACCCTTAAAGCCTTCGAACTTAACAGGGATATTACACTACAGAGACTATCCGCTAAGCGGATGAAAAGGCGAATCCGCGGCAAATTTTGTATGACATATCATGTAGTCGGTGTATTGTCCCCTCGCGGGGACGGTGGCGGTGCCGGCCGCGGGTACTCTGCCTCAGACATAGCCGTTCACCTCCTCGCGGAGCGCCTTGTGAGCCGCCTCGAGCGCGTCGCCCATCTCCGCGAGCGTCTCCTCGTCGGCCGACAGGGCCTCGCGGGCCGCCGCGAGTTGGTCCGCAACCACCTCGGGGGCGGGCCCGCCCTGCGAGTCGCGACTCGCAACGCTTTCGACGGGGTCGAGCGCGGCCTCGACGGCCGCGGGATCGACGAACGACTCGAGCGGCTCTCCCAGTACCTCCCGGGCAGCCGACTCGATCGCCTCGTAGTCGCCCCCGTTCTCTGCGGCGATCGCGACCATCTCGTGGGCCGTCCGGAACGGCAACCCGTTCGCGGCCAGCAGGTCGGCGACGCCGGTCGCCGTCGAAAAGCCGTCGCCGGCTTCGGCGGCCAGCGCCTCCTCGTTCCAGTCTGCGGTCGCGACGGCCCCCGCCGCAACCTCGCTCGCGTCCGTCGTGGCGTCGACGGTCTCCCAGGCGTGGGTCGTCGCCCGCTGGAGGTCGCGGTTGTACGCGCGCGGCAGTCCCTTGAGCGTCGTCGTCAGTCCCTGGACCGACCCTGCGGCGTCGCCCGCGACCGCGCGGACGAGTTCGAGCGTGTCGGGATTCTTTTTCTGGGGCATGATCGACGACGTCGAGGAGTAGTCGTCCGCGAGATCGACGAAGCCGCGGTTCGCGAAGATGATCAGATCCTCCGCGAGTCCCGACAGCGTCGTCGCGTGCGTCGACAGCGCCTGCGTCGTCTCGAGCAGGAAGTCCCGGCTCGAGGAGGCGTCCATCGAGTTCTCGACTATCTCCTCGAATCCCAGCAACTCGGCCGTGCGCTCGCGGTCGATATCGAACGTCGTGCCGGCGAACGCGGCGCCGCCCAGCGGCGACTCGTTGATCCGAGCATAGGCCTCGAGCAGGCGTTCCGTATCGCGGCGGACGGCTCCCTCGTAGGAGCACGCCCAGTGGGCGACCGTGATCGGCTGGGCGGGCTGGAGGTGGGTGTAGCCGGGCATGATCGTCTCCACGTTCGCTTCGCCGACCCCCACCAGCGCCTCGCGCAGCGCGAGCGTCGTCTCGATGGCCTCGAGAACGTCCTCGCGCAGGCGGTAGCGAATGCAGGTCGCGACCTCGTCGTTACGCGAGCGCGCGGTGTGCATCTTCCCGCCCTCAGCACCGATACGTTGGATAACGGCCGTCTCGATTGCCTCGTGGACGTCCTCGCCGTCAGGAAGCGAGCCGTGGCCGTCGACTTCGATGGCGTCGAGGGCCGTCAGAATCTCGCCCGCGACGTCGTCCTCGACGATCCCCTGCTCGGCGAGCATCAGGACGTGTGCACGGTCGACCTCGAGGTCGGCCTCGAAGATCCGCCGGTCGGCCTCGAGCGAGGAGAGGAAGCTCCGGGCGGGGCCGCCGCTGAACCGGTCCCGCCGGACGACGCCCTCGCCGCTCCCGTCGGTTGCGACTGCGGACTCGAGTTCGGACAGGTCGTCGTGAGCGCTCTCCTCGGTCATGGTTACTCGTCCTCGTCGGTTCCGCTGCCGTCGGTCGCGAGTTCGACCGCGTCGTCCTCGTCTTCCGCGTCCGTCACCGAGTTCGCGAGACGGCGCTGGAAGCCGTGGTACTTCGCGACGCCCGTGGCGTCCTCCTGGTCGATCTTGCCGACCGTCTCCGTGTCGAAGGAGGCGTGCTCGGCGGAGTAGGCGGCGTACTTACTGTCGCGACCCACCGCGCGAGCCTGACCGCCCTCGAAACGGATCGTGACCGTGCCGGTGACGCGCTGTTGGGTCTCGTCGATGAAGGCCTCGAGCGCCTTCACGAGCGGCGCGTCGATCAGGCCCTCGTAGCCTTTTTTCGACCAGCGCTGGTCGATCAGTTGCTTGAACTCGCGTTCCTCCTGCGTGAGCACGAGGCCCTCGAGGGCTTCGTGTGCGTTGAGCAGCGTCGTCGCCGCGGGGTGCTCGTAGTTTTCGCGAACCTTCAGGCCGAGCATGCGGTCTTCCATCGAGTCGGTGCGGCCGACGCCGTACGCGCCCGCCACGCCGTTTAAGTGCTCGATGAGGTCGATCGGGTCGTACTCGACGCCGTCGACGGCGACGGGGTAGCCCTTCTCGAAGGTGATTTCGATCTCCTGGGTCTCGCCGGTGGGGGCCTGCGTCCAGTTGTAGATCTCTTCGCCGGGGACGTAGTTCGGGTCCTCGAGTTCGGAGCCCTCGACGGAGCGACTCCAGAGGTTGGTGTCGACCGACCACTTCCCGCCGTCGCCGCCCTCGACGGGCAGCTGCTTTTTTTCGGCGTACTCGCTCTCCCACTCGCGGGTGAGCCCGAGTTCGCGCACGGGGGCGATGACCTCGAGGTCGGAGTCGCGCCAGACGGCTTCGAAACGGAGCTGGTCGTTCCCCTTGCCCGTACAGCCGTGAGCGATGCCGGTACAGCCCTGTTCCTCCGCGACCTCGAGGATCGCCTTCGCGATCACGGGACGGGCGAGTGCGGTGCCGAGCGGGTAGCCCTGATACGTCGCGTTCGCGCGGACGCTGTCGAGACAGAGTTGTGCAAATTCCTCCTTCGCGTCGACGACGTAGTGTTCGAGACCGAGCGCTTCCGCGGTTTCTTCAGCTTCCTCGAATTCGGAAGCCGGCTGACCGACGTCGACCGTGACGCCGATAACATCGTCGTATCCGTATTCTTCCTCGAGCAGCGGGACACAGACCGTCGTGTCCAACCCGCCCGAGAACGCGAGTGCAACGCGTGTCATATCGTACTCGAGGAAAACGGCAGGAGCGACTTAAGCACATTGATTTCATACGCGTAAATTACCGATAGAGCGTCTGCTAACCGAAAATTCCAGGGTTGCTAGAGTGGTGGAACGATGGAACGAACCGGGGTCAAAGGGTAAAGTAGTAGTCGGGCTCAGAGGCCCGGCCGCCGCCGTCGCGGTCGCCGCGGCGAGACGGTCCCGTCGGTACCGAACGCGGCGAGCGTGGTACCGACGGCGAGACTCATTGGAGCGTTGTAGAGCGCCACCGGTATTAAATCCTGCTGAATAGCAAGTATTGCGTCTTTCTGACCGGTACCGACGAACGCGAGCGGAACACGTCGCGAGAGTTCGACCGAGAGCGGTGAGTCGAAACCGGCTAACGGTGACGCGACGGCGGCGACAGCGACTACTCCTCGTCTTCCTCGGGGAGCGACAGCACGTTCTCCCGGCCGATCCGGAAGACCTCGATCTCGTCGCCTTCCCGCAGGCTGCCGACGACCTGGCTCGTCTTGGCCTCCGTCCAGTCCAGTTCCGCGACGACCTCCTGCTGTTTGATTCGGCCGCCGCGCTCCTCGAGCAGCCGCAGGACGCGTTCCTCGTTGCTGAGGAGTTCGGGCGGTGGTCCCGCCGCGTTGTTGGACGAGCCCTCAGGCGGCGACGGTGAGGCAGTGACATCGCCGCCGGGATCCGGCCCGTCGGACCGACCGTGTCTGAGCCACCAGCCGATCATCGCACCGGTGGCGAGCAGGCCGAGTGCAGCCGCCACCGCGAGCCACGTCGTCGGCGGTCCCTCGTCGGGTTCGGTCACCTCCGCACCCGAATCGCCGTTCTCGATGAAGACGACCCGCGGCTGGTCGTCGTTGAACTCGGTCCCGGCGCCGTCCCAGTAGACCGCGTTCGGTTCCGTGTTGTCGGCCGTCGGTTCGTGATCATGGACGGCGTAGTCCTCGGGACCGGTAATCTGTAGCGTTGTGCCGTCGACGAGCGTAAAGCCCGGGAGCGCGTCTCCCGCGGTGATTTCGGTCAACTCGACGTGGGCGAACGACGACCACTCGAACGTAAACTGGACGTGGCCGATGTGACGCGGCGCGGTGCTCTCGTCGATCGAGATGGTAGCGTTCGAGAGATTCATCTCCCGGTCCGTTGCGTTCTGCCCGTCGGCGCGAATTTCGTCCCAGTCGTCCATCTCCGCGGCGGCGAACGCCTCGGGATCCGCTTCGATGTCGTTCGTTAACTCGTCCCACTCCGCTTCGGTGTTGTTCTCGTTCTCGAGAAAATACCGATAGTCGACCCCGAACGTCGCCGATCCGTTCTCGGTGAGAGAGACGTCGATGTGCACCTCGTCCGCCTCGTCGAGTTCTTCGCGCTCGACCGGCTCCTCGTCCTCCTGAACCATCGCTCCTGTGGCTCCAGCGTCGGCAACCGCGCCGACCGACGCAACCGGCAGCATCGCGACCGCACACCCGACGACCACGAGCACCCAGAGCCCCTTCGAATCCATTACCATGAACTGTCGTAGCCGTCCAAATAGGTCTTTCCGACGACGACAGCGACGTATTTTTGAAACGTTCGTCCGTAGCAGAATGTATGCACGGAGCTCGTGGCAAACTCGAGGTCGAAACCCTCCTGAAAATCGTCCTTGCGCTGGTCGCCGTCCTGCTGATCATCAACATTCTGAGCTCGATCATCAGCGGGCTCCTCGGGCTTCTCCAGCCGCTTCTCATGATCGCCATCCTGCTCGTGATCGGTCTCTGGCTGCTCGACCGACTCTGAAACCGGCGGTCCGGACGCCGCGGGGAACGTCACACTGATAGGTCACTCGACCCTACGACCGCCGTAGTGTACAGCGTCAACGTCCCGGTCCCCGGACGCGTCCGGACCATCGCCAACGAGCTCTACCCGGAACTCGTCGGCTTCGACAGCGTCCGCGAGGACCACTCCTGTCTGCTCAAACGCCTCGGCGACGCCGACCACGTCGCCCAGTTACAACACCGCGCCCACCGCGCGCTCGAGGGGAGTCCCGCCGTCGAAGCCCAGATTACGGGTATCGACTACTTCGCCGACCCGCCGCTCGGCTCCGCCCCCGTCGTCTACCTCGCCGTCGAGAGCCCCGGCCTCGAGTCGATCCACGCAACCCTCACAGAGGCCTTCGGCACCGTCGAGGGCCTCGAGGGGGCCGACTACGTCCCCCACGTCACGCTGGCCCGCGGGGGCGACGCCGCGACGGCAAAGCGGCTGGCCGAGCGGGAACTCGAACCGATCCGGTGGACCGTTAGCGAACTCGAGTTCTGGGACGGGACCTACAAGTTACCCGTGAGTCGCGTGACGCTGCCGGCTTGATCGAACTCGCCAGCAACGTGACACGGACTCACCGACAGAAACGAACCGTGAGTCGTCCGGGAGCTATTACTCGGTCGTCTCGGTACCTCGAGCCATGTACCGACGGGCGGTTCTCGCGGGGTCGACGGCAGTGTTACTGGCCGGCTGTAGCGAAGTCACCGGGCTGATGGATGACG
This sequence comes from Natronorubrum marinum, assembly GCF_052040125.1. Lineage (NCBI taxonomy): Archaea > Methanobacteriati > Methanobacteriota > Halobacteria > Halobacteriales > Natrialbaceae > Natronorubrum > Natronorubrum marinum. Next base: position 510,714 of record NZ_JBPPFV010000003.1, on the reverse strand, counting down.
GATACGTCGACGGCACCCTCCGAGACGAGGAACCGGCGGAGTTCAGCGCTGAGGCAGGCGAGGAACTCACCGTCTCGGTCAATGTCCAAGAAGTCAGTGAGGGAAGCGCAGTCAGCGTCCAGGTCGCCGAAATCGGTGAAGGACCCCTCGACGCGCGGTCGATCGAAGACGCCGACAGCTACGACGTGACGGTCGAATCCGACGGCGCCCACGTCGTCACGGTGACGAACGGCGTCGCCGACGTGACGGTCGAACCGGTCGAGTGAGACGGGTGTTGGTTCTCGAGGCAGGGTCTACGGCGCGGGCGTCTCGCCGTCGTAGGCGTCGAAATCGCCGTAGAAGTTGAGCATCGCGAACTTGAGCTTCTCGGGTGCGATGTCGATCAGTTCCTCGCGTTCCTCGTGCGGGAAGGTGCTGTTGACGCTGTACCTGCCGAGATCGGATTTCGCCGACCGCGAGTAGCGCCGGTCGAGCAAGGCGCGGACGCCGACGTCTTCGGGCGACCGGATAACCCGGCCCAGTGCCTGTCTGGTCTTGCGGACCGTCGGAATCTCGACGGCGTAGCGCCAGCCCGTCTCGGTCCCCTCGAAAGCCGCGTCGTAGGCCTCCTGGACCGCCTCGGCCCGGTCGTCGAGGTGCGGGTAGGGAACGCCGACGACGAGGACCGTATGGGCGTCGTCGCCGTCGAAGCTGACCCCCTCCGCAAGGGTACCCCACAGCGACGTACAGAGGACGGCGCCGTCGTCCGCGACGAACTGCTGGCGTAGCTCCTCGACGGACGTTCCCGGTTCGTCGAGGTAGACCGTCTTCTCGGAGCGATCGTCGACTCGCTCGGCGTACCGACTCGCCTCGCCGTAGTTGGGGAAGAACGCGAGCGTGTTGCCGGGCGTCATCCGGACGGTGTCGTGAATCGTCTCGGCGACGGTCTCCTGGACGGCGGGATCGTCCCGGTCCGAGGAGAAGAGCGCCGGCGTCTCGACGGCGTACGTTCGCCGCCGGTCCTCGGGGAACTGCAGCCCGTAGGCCATCGTCACCGGGTCCTCGAGCCCCAACACGTTCTCGGTGACGTCGAACGGCTGGAGCGTCGCGCTCATCAGCACGGTCGCGTACACCTCCTCGAACAGGCGACCGGTCACCTGTCGCGGCAGACAGGAGTACAGTTCCGCGCGGCCGTAGACCTCGTCGGTGCCGGCGTCGCGGGTGACGGCGACGACGGGGTAGAGCCCTTCCTTCGAGCCCTCGCTCATCCACGCGCTGACGAACGCGGCGGCCTGCAAGGTCTGACACTCCGTCCGGGTGGCCGTCTCGCCCTCGCGGTAGGCCTCCTCGTACTGCTCGTCTAACTCCTGTCCCAGTTTCATCGCGGCCTCGAGATCGTCCTGGATTCCCCGGCCCGAGTAGCGCTGGAGGAACTCGAGCGTGAGGTCGTCCTTTCGGTTCTCGTTCGCGATGGAGACGTCCGTCCAGTTCTCGTCGATCGCCTCGCGGTCGCCGAAGCCGAAGGAGTCCTCGTAGGTCTCGACGAGCGCGCGGTGGAACGCCGAGAGGGCGTTCGCGGCGTCCTCCGAGCGCGGGTCGTCGGAGTCGGCCAGTTCGTCGAGCGCGGAGTCGAAGGTCCGCTCGGAACACGTTCGCGTGGCGTGCTCGCGGGCGGCGTCCTCGACGTTGTGAGCCTCGTCGAAGACCGCGATGACGTCCTCGGGCTCTCGGCCCAGCCAGCGGAAGAACTGTTCTCGAATCGTGGAATCGAGCAGGTGGTGGTAGTTACAGACGACTAGATCGACGCCCTCGATCCCCTCTTTGAGCAGTTCGTAGCCACAGAACTCCTGGGCCTCCGCGTGCTCGTAAATCTCGTCGGGGGTGCGGACGTCCTCGAAGAGCCACGCGAAGAAGTCGTCCGTGCTCTCGGTCAGGTTGTTCCGGTAGTAGTCACAGACGTTCTGCTCTTCGAGATCCTCGAGTCGGTCCGCTATGTTCTCGAGTTCGTCCATGACGGCGCTGCGGGCGTCCGCCGCGCCGCCGTCGCCCTCCTGACTCTCCGCTAAGAGTTCGCGCTGGCGGCGCTCGAGTTGCCGCTTGTCGCGTTCGGTGTCGACGACCGCGCGGGTGTTGTCCCGCAGGGCCTGACACTCCTCGTAGCCGACGTCGATGTGACACATCGACGATTTTCCTTTGAAAACGACCGCTCGAATGTCTTCCTCGCGGGTGATCGCCCGGGCCTCGGCGACGAACTGGCGCATCTGCTGGTGGACGTTGGTCGTAATGACGACCGTCTTGTCGTGCTCGCGGGCCACCTCGAGGGCGGGGACGAGCGACGAGAGCGTCTTGCCGGTCCCGCAGGCGCCCTCGAAGAGCACGTCCTGGCCTCGCTGGAGCGAGTTGTGGATGCGGTCCATCGCCTCGCGCTGGTTCTCGTACGGCTGGTCGTACGGGAAAAAGCGCATGTACCCGGCTGTCTCGGACACGGTCAATGATTGGTTCCCGCTGCGATAAAAGCGTTCGTCTCGGTTCGACGGACGAACGTAAACGCGACCGACGGTGAACGGTGACCGGTGGCCGGCCGTCCGGCAAAGTGCGTAACCGCCGGCCGGCGAACGCACGCTACAGGGCCATATGTCTCTGGGCCGTCGTCACGAGTATGGCCATTCCCGGGTACGATTCCAGCAACGTCGCAGAGTTCACGCTCGAGCACGCGGGCGCCCGCGTCGCGGTCGTCGCGGGCGTCGTCCCCGACGAGTTCGGCCTCGAGAAGAGCGGCCGCGATCCGCCGGTGGACGCGCTCGCGAACCCTATCGAACTCGTCGGTTGCGAGGAACTGAAGGCGATCGAGGCGGTCCGAATCGCGCTCGTCTATGACCCCTCGAAACTGCCGCCCGGCGCGAGTCCGACCGACGTCGCCGTCGCCGTCGACGGCGAGGACGGCTGGGAGGCCCTCGAGTCGACGGTCGATCTCGAGGAGACGACGGTGACGGCGACCCTGAACGACCGACCGGCGGGATCGACCGTCGTGGCGGGCTACGACGACAGCGACGACGGTGGCGAGGGACAGTAGTCGAAGGCGGGAGCGACGAACCACAGTAGCCGATCGACCGACGGCGCTGTTCGCTCGAAGACGGCGATGGCGAAAGGAACGTCACCCCGTAGCCTGTACCACCGGTATGATCGCGATTTTCTCGGATACGCACAGCGCCAGTGGACACGAACTCGAGGGGGCGGCCCTGCGAGCGGCCCGCGAGGCCGACGTCGTGATCCACGCCGGCGATTTCACGAGCGAGGCCGCACTCGAAGCGTTCCAGAGAGAGTGTGAGGTGTTCTTCCCAGTCCACGGCAACGCCGACAGCGCGGCCGTCCGCGAGCGGCTGCCGACGGCCCGCGTCGTCGAGGAAGCCGGCGTCCGGTTCGCCGTGACGCATCGACGGGACGGCGGAGAGACGGGACTGGCGATGTTCGGCCGCTCGCGAGACGCCGACGTCGTCGTCTCGGGACACAGCCACCGACCAACGGTCGTCGAGACCGAGGACGTCCTCCTGTTGAACCCCGGCAGCCACGCCGATCCGCGCGGAAATCGGCCGGGGTTCGCCGTCCTCGAGCCGCGAACGGACGCCGACGCGGCCGAAAAACAGGGTGCGGAGGCGAACGGCGAACGGCGGACGCTCGAGGGCGAAATCCGCGAACCCGACGGGACGGGAGTAACGTCGTTCGAGGTAACGGTGCGGAGAGCGGACGCTCGACGGGAGTGATCGGCGGGAGAGATATCGACGTACGGGATCCGGTGCGTCAGGGGAACCAGGCGTCAGCGGGGTGTCGCGGCGCCGAGAACACGCTCGGTGTGCGAGTGAAGCGGGAACGCTCGGGCCGGCCGTCCCGACCCGAAAATCGCCCGTTCGGTCCGAACTGGCGGTCGGAAGTCGACGGAGGCTGGTGTGAGGGTGATCGAACGGACGGGTGGTCTCGATCACTTCGTGGAGGGCCAGCGATCGAGACGCATCGATAGCTACGCGAGCCGAGCGCATATACCCAGCGTAAGGTGAAAATACCGTTTTAGTTACTGTACGAGCGTCGTACGGGCCGTCCTACGACCAGCCGTCCGTCGTTTTGCGATCGTATCGTGGCAATCGGCGGATAATTGAACGAGGTCGAAACGGTTTTGCACTCCGACGCGGTAACGCTCTCGTATGCTGGGCTTCCTCCCCGACGATCCCGTTATCATCGTGATCGTGTTGATCCTCCTGTCGCTGGTCTTCTTCTCGTACCTGCTCCTGCGCAAGACCATCCTCGAGTTCCGCGAGGGAATGGGTCGCTGATCGGGACTCAGCTCGCGTCGAACGCGTCTCTGACGGCCTCGAGCGCCGTCACGATATCCTCTTTCGAGGCGTCTCGGTGAGTGCAAAAACGGATCGTCGTCGGCCCGAACGGCGTCGCCAGCACGTTTCGTTCTTCGAGTTCCTCGAGCACCGTCTCCGTCTCGAGACCCGTTCCCGCAACGTCCACGAGCACGATGTTCGTCTCCGGCTCTTGGACGTCGAACCCCGAAATCTCGGCCAGTCCGTCGGCCAGCAGTCGAGCGTGTTCGTGGTCGGTCTCGAGGTCTGTGACGTTCTCGAGCGCCTGTAAGCCGGGCGCAGCGATGATCCCGACCTGGCGCATCCCACCGCCGAGCAGTTTGCGGGTGCGGCGGGCCCGCTCGACGAATTCCTCGCTACCCGCCAGCATCGAACCAACAGGTGCGCCGAGCCCCTTCGAGAGACAGAACATGACCGAGTCGACCGGATCCGTGATCTCGGTGACGGGGACGGAACGCGCCGTCGCCGCGTTGAACAGTCGCGCCCCGTCGAGATGCACCGGCACGTCGCGCTCGCGGGCCGCGTCGGCCGCGGCCGCGATCCGCCCGGGCGCGATGGCGAGTCCGCCGCGAGCGTTGTGGGTGTTCTCGAGACAAACGAGACCGGTGCCGGGCCGGTGGAGGTCCTCCGCGACGTATTCGTCGGCGATCTGGTCGGACGAGGGCACGCCGCGGTCGGTCTCGAGCATCCTGACCTGCAGCTCGGCGTGCTGGGCGAACCCGCCGAGTTCGTACTTCACGACGTGGCTCTTGCGGTCCGCGAGCACCTCCTGTCCGCGGTCGGTGTGGACCCGCGCCGCGATCTGGTTGCCCATCGTCCCCGAGGGAACGTAGAGCGCGGCCTCCGTTCCGACCAGTTCGGCCGCGCGGGCCTCGAGGTCGTTGACCGTCGAATCCTCGCCGTAAACGTCGTCGCCGACGTCGGCGTTGTGGGCCGCTTCCCGCATCACATCGTCCGGTTTCGTCACCGTATCCGAGCGCAGATCGATCATGACTCGAGGTGTGCAGTGCGGGCAGAAATAGTCGACGGCATGTCGACTCCGCGACGGTGTCGAACACATCGAAACCCCAACGTTTTCTACGGTCTCGAACGGCACCCATCGTATGGGCGAACCACCCGGTCCCGGCACCCACCTCGTTTCGGCGCTCCGGCTGGCGGCGTTCGGGCTGCTCGCACTCGGCTTTTCCGGCTGGGTGCTCGACGACGGCGGCGAGGTGAGCCTCGAGTCGCCCTTTACCCTCGCGTTCGGCGCCGGCGTCGCCTGCGCGCTGGCGTCGATCTACCTCGGGATCTTCCTGGCGAACCGAGACTGAGATTCGTCCCATTTCGATTCGAAAACGGTATCCCGGCGTCGGGAGACGTCTGGCACATGGACCCGCGTATCCGCGAACACGCCGAAATCATCGCGAATCACTCGGTCGATCTGCAGGAAGGAGACAACGTCGTCGTCGACGCCCACCCCGTCGCCGAGGACCTGGTCGTCGCCCTTCACGAAGTGATCGGCGACGCCGGCGCGAACCCGATGACAGTGAGTCAGCGAACGGGCGCCCGCCAGCGGCGCGCCTTTTTGCGGGCCGGTAACGACGAGTACGACACCCCCGAGCACGAACTCGCGCTCATCCAGAATACGGACGTCTACATCGCGATTCGGGCCGGCGACAACGTCACCCAGACCGCGGACGTCGATCCCGAGACCAGCGCGGCCTACCAGCAGGCTCATCGGCCCATTCTCGAGGAACGACTCTCGACGCGCTGGTGTCTCACGCAGTACCCCGCGCCGGCGAACGCCCAGCTCGCGGAGATGTCGACGGAGGGCTACGAGGGCTTCGTCTGGGACGCCGTCAACAAGGACTGGGACGAGCAGCGCGAGCACCAGGCGAACATGGTCGAGCTCATGGATCCCGCCTCGGAGATCCGCATCAAGAGCGGCGAGACGACCGACGTCACGATGTCGATCGACGGCAATCCGACGCTCAACGATTACGGCGAGCACAACCTGCCCGGCGGCGAGGTCTTCACCGCCCCCCAGCCCGACAGCGTCGAGGGCGAAGTGCTGTTCGACATGCCGCTCTATCACCAGGGCCGGGAGATCACGGACGTCTACCTCGAGTTCGAAGGCGGCGAGGTCGTCGACCACTCGGCGGCGAAAAACGAGGAGGTCCTGACAGAAGTGCTCAACACCGACGACGGCGCTCGCCGACTGGGCGAACTCGGCATCGGGATGAACCGCGACATCGACCGGTTCACCTACAACATGCTGTTCGACGAGAAGATGGGCGATACGGTCCACATGGCCGTCGGTCGCGCCTACGACGACACCGTCGGCGATGACAACGAAGCCAACGACTCCGCGGTCCACGTCGACATGATCGTCGACATGAGCGACGACTCGTTCATCGAAGTCGACGGAGAAGTGGTGCAGCGCGACGGGACGTTTACCTTCGAAGACGGCTTCGAAGAGTAAGCGAACCATCCGGTCCAGATTTTGCGTTGGCAGCGCCACTCGAGGATGCTTCTCCAAGCCGAATACCTGCCGTCCAAAACTCTTTGACCGGATTTATGACTCCAGCACTCGTACCGACAGAATATGGCAATCCTCGTCGCCTACGACGGTTCGGAACCGGCACGGAAGGCAGCAAAACACGCGTTCGACACCCACGCGGACGAGGAGATCGTCCTGTTGCGTGTCGTCGAGCTAGCCGATAGCTTCACCGAGGCGGGTATCAACATGCTTCAGGACACGATCAGGGACCGCAAGAAATCGGCCTCGAAGGAGCTACGCGAGGACGTCACGGACCTCGACAACACCGACGACGTCGACTTCCGGATGGAAACCGCCGTGGGGAATCCCGCTCGAGCGGTCGTCGAGTACGCGGAGGACCACGACATCGACCACATTATCGTCGGCAGCCACGGTCGATCGGGTGTCTCTCGAGTCTTACTCGGAAGCGTCGCGGAGCAGGTCGTTCGTCGGGCGCCCGTCTCGGTCACCGTCATCCGATGAGCGGATCGCGGAGCGCCGGCTGTCGAGTACTGCGACTCGGTTCCGTCCTCATCGAAGAAGGTGTATCAGCGTCGCCGGAACAGCGCATCTCAGGCGGGGACCACCGTCGTGATGCAACCCGACTCGGTCGCGGCGACATCGGCGAGTTCCACTCTCAGTTCCCGTTCGTGACGATCTCGACGTCACCGACCTGTCCCTCCGGCTGGTACTCACAGCGGTAGGTCGCCATCTCGGGGCTTGCCTCGAACGCGAGCGTCTCCTGCTCGCCGACGACCTCGTTGCCGTCGGTCGAGTAGCCGTCGACGACCTCGCGGTCGTCGTCCCAGAACGCGATGTTGTGGTGGACGCCGTCCATGTTCTCCCAGGTGAGTTCGTACTCCCGGCCCGCCTCGAGCACGAGCGTCGGGTTCTCGACACGGTCGATGGCGACCGGTTCGACGCCGACCCAGCCGCCGACGTAGCCGTCGAATCGGATCGCCTCGACGTCCCGCCACGCGTCCGGATCGGTGTCGCCCTCGACGAACTCGGCCTCGTCCACGACGGGTTCGGGTTCCTCGTTCCCGTCGTCGTCACTCGAGTCCACCCCCAGGCAACCGGCGATGGAGACCGCTGCGAGGGCCCCGCCCACTCCCAGGAGGAGCCTCCGGCGATCCGTTTCGTAGGGAGCCATTGTCGGTACTACGCGCGTGAGCGGAATAAGTCGCAGTTCACTCGAGGCGAACGGTCGTCACGTAGAGATAGTTGGCTACAGCCGAAGTCCGCGAGTTCAGTCCGCCAGATTCGCGACCATCCCGGAGACGAACTCGAGTTCGTCCTCGTTGACGCCGTGGCCCATCCCCTCGTAGAGCCGCTTCGTGACGTCGGCGTTCATCGCCGCGAGCACGTCGGCCGTCTCGTGGACGCGTTCCTCGGGAATGTGCGGGTCGACGTCGCTACAGCCGAGGAACGCGGGGGTTTCTTCGAGGTCAGCGCCGTCGGTCGCGTAGTCGTCGGGGTCGACCGACTCGCCGATGAGACCGCCGCTCAGGGCGGCGAGCCCGCCGTAACGGCGCGGGTTGCGGGCGACGAACTCGCTGGCGAGACAGGCCCCCTGCGAGAAACCGACGAGCATGATGCGCTCGGTCGGAATGCCGGCGTCGTTCGCCCGCTCGATCGCGTCCGCGATGGCACGCAGACCCGACGTTCGCCCCGGCTCGTTTCGCTCGACGGGGGCGAGAAACGAGTTCGGGTACCAGGTGTTGCGCGCGGCCTGGGGCGCGAGGAGCGCGACGCCGTCCCGATGGATCTCTTCGCCCATCTGGACGATGCTCCGCGCGGTCGCGCCGCGGCCGTGGGTGAGTACGATCACAGCCTCGGCGTCCTCGAGGGCCGTCCCGCCGGTGACGAGCGACTGGCCCTGGTGCGGGCCGTCGACATCGTCCTCGGCGGCCATCAGAGACCACCGGTACCGGCGCTGGCGTCAGGGAGGTCGTGTTCGACGACCTCGAGGCCGAGCGCCTCGATCGCGCCGCGGAGGTGCTCGTCTTTGGCGTAGTCGGCACCGTCTTCCTCGCGGAGTTCCTGGGCCTTCGCGAGAATCTCGCCGCGGCGATCGTTGGGGATCTCGTACTTATCCGCCGAGAGTTCGATGACCAGGCCGTTGTTGTCCGTGGTGTAGATCGAGTGGAAGATGCCCCGGTCGAAGATATTGTAGCGGTGGCCCGCGTCCTCGAGCGCCTGCATCGTCTCCTCGTACTCGTCGGGGTCGACGCTGAAACAGAGGTGGTGGACGGCGCCAACGCCGCCGCGCTGGCCCTGCCGGTTCGACGGGCGGTCGTCGCTGACGAAGAAGGTGAGGATGCGACCGTCGCCCGTGTCGAAGAACAGGTGGGTCTGGGAGGGGTCGTCGAGGTTGGGCTGGCGGAGGACGAGGGGCATCCCGAGGAGGTCGCGGTAGAACTCGACGGTATCGGCCTCGTTGCTCCCCCAGATGGTGATGTGGTCGGTGCCCGTCATGTGGACGGGGCTGTCGGGTAGCTCGGGCGTGACTGGGTTCTGGGTCTCGTTGGACATGTGGTGTGAATACGTTCGGGTGGGTTATTCAGCGAGCTGCTCGCCGAAGACGCGCGCCGCGTCGGCGGGAACGTCGAAGTCGTGGTAGTGTTCGCCTTTGACGCTCGAGAGGATGTTGAGTGCGGCGGCGGCGCCGTCACCGACCGCGATGGCGGCCTGCCACTCTTCCGGGCGAACCATCGCACCCGTCGCGTACAGTCCCGGTACGCTCGTCTCCATCTCGACGCCGACGTCGACGACGTCCGCGTCGGTGAACTCGCAGCCGGCCTCCTCGGCGAGGTCACGGTTGGCGCCCGTCGCGAGGACGACGTAGTCGGCTTCGTAGTGGCCATCGTCGGTTTCGACCGCGAAGCCGTCGTCGGTCTCGGTGACCGCAGTTACGGGTTCGTCCTGATGACGGTCGGCACCGAAATCATCGACTTGCTGGCGGGCGGTCGCCAGAAACTCGCTGCCGCCAACCGAGCCGATGCCGAGGTAGTTGAACAGGTGGGCCTTGTGCATCCACGTCTCGTCCGTGTCGAACACCGTAGTCTCGAGGCCGTTTTTCGCCGTAAACAACGCCGCACTCAGTCCGGCGGCGCCGCCGCCGACGACGAGTACCGACGCGCCAATTCCGCTGTCGTCTCCGGTCGTTTCGTTGCTCATCTAGTTACACAATGTTACTGCACGGCTATGAACCCACCAGAGACGCGAGAGCAACCACGTAACACTCGTGTTAGTGGAGTCGTTTCGAGCGACACGGTTCACGCGGTTCGCCGTTTGATACTGTGTATGGGTACCTTACCGCACGGTTCGCCGGGAGCGGAGCGGTTTTGCGCCGACGATCTATCCCCTGCGCACGCAGGCTCAACCCCTTCACGTAGTACCGGCCTACCAAGTTGGTTACAGGAGAGAATCGCAGGACGGGGACGAACTCGCGCGTCGCGTTTGGGTTCGACGGCCCGTCCACGTGCTGGCCCGGTGACGGCTCGCTCGAGGGCCACAGCACCACTACATCCCCCAACGGAGCCATCCATGAAAACCAGCCTCGAGGTGGAGTACTGGGTCATCGACAACGACGGCGACCTGGTCCCACCCGAATCACTGCTCGACGTTTCGAAACAGATCGACCCCGAGTTCGTCGAGCCGATGCTCGAGATCAAGACCACCCCGTGCCAGTCGATGGCCGAACTCCGCGCGGAGTTTCGCGACCTCATCAGTACCACCGTCGACGCGGCACGCGAACGGGGTAAACGGCTCGTCCCGCTGTCGACCCCGTTACACGCCGGCCCGGAAGACGTTCCCTACCGCGACAAGCAGGGGACCGACCTCCAGCGACGAATCGTCGGCCCGGCGTTCGAGGACGCCCGCGTCTGTGCCGGCACGCACATCCACTTCGAACAGTCGAACGTCGTCGACCAGCTGAACACGCTGACGGCGCTCGATCCCGCATTCGCGCTCGCCAACAGTTCCTCACACTACCGCGGCGAGCGCCTCCTCGAGTGTGCACGCCCGTTCCTCTACCGACGCTCGTGTTACGAGGCCTGTCCCGAACAGGGACAGCTCTGGCCCTACGTCGACAGCGTCGAGGAGTGGGAAACCACCCTCGAAAACGCCTACGACGGCTTCCGCGAGCGCGCACTCGAGCGCGGCGTCGATCCGGCCGACTTCGACGACGAGTTCGATCCCTACGACGCGGTCTGGACCCCCGTCCGATTGCGCAAGGCGATGCCAACCGTCGAGTGGCGCTCGCCCGACGCGGCGCTCCCGAGTCAGATCCTCCACCTCGCCGAGGAGGTCCGCTCGATCGTCACGCACGCCGACGCTCGCGGCACCGTCGTCGGGGAGGACGACGTGGCGAACGCGGGCGGCGAAGTGCCACTTCCCGCCTTCGAGACGGTCCAGGAGATCACCGACGCCGCGATCTTCGACGGCCTCGGCGACTCGAGCGTCCGCGCCTACCTGCAGCGACTCGGATTCACGCCGTCGACGTACGATCCGATCGCGAATCGACTCCCCGACGCGCGGCTCACGAAGCGCCAGGCGAAACGGCTGCGGCTCGAGGCGGCGAGACGGCTCGAAGCCGACCTCGCGACCCGGCCTGCGCGCGCCTGAGTCCGGGTTTCGTGTTTTCGGCGGCGAACCCGTTCCGAGACCGAACGTGGAAGGCGGCCGTCACCGGGTCGGCGGACGCCGTTCGTCGACCGGTTCGGAATCCGACCTGACGGACGCGTAGACGCGTTCGGCCCACTCGCGGGCGATCGGCGAGTCGGTATCGACGAACACCTGCATCAGGCCCGTGGCCTCGTCGTAGCCACCGATTCCGACGCGGCCGTCGAAAAGCGCGAGTCCGTACGGGAGGTCGCCGCGCGTCCGGAGCGTCAAGTGTCCGCACTCGATCGCGTCGGTGGCCCGATCGGGGTAGGTCTCGAACAGTTTCTCCACGACGTGCGGGAGATAGACGATCTCGGTATCGGTTTCGTCGAACACTCGCTGGTGGAACTCGCCGAGGACCAGCGGGACCATGTGGGTCGTGTTGAACCCCCGAAAGGTCTCCGACCCGTCGACGAGCGAAACAAACCGTTCGACCGGTCCGTACGGATCGTCGGGTTCGGCGACGGTAACCGTCGCGTCCACGAACGGTTCGACGACGAACTCCCGGTGGTCCGCACAGATCGAATCGAGAAGCGGGGTCAGTCTGTGCGCGGTTCGGACGTTCGCCTCGAACCGGAGCAACTCTTCCGCGATGACCTCGCCGCGCCAGGTCAACCGATATCGACTGTCGACTTTCTCGACGAAATCCCGCTCGTCGAGCCACCGCGTGTACCGATGGCTCGTCGCCCGCGACACGTCGAGACGCGACTCGATCTCCCGGCGATCGAGCGGGTTCGAAAGCAGCGCCTCGAGGACCGGACCATGCCGGACGATGTCGACGAGCAGGTCCGTGTCGACGCGGTCGTCCGCGGTGTTCAACCGCTCGCCGAGATAGCGACGGTTCCGTTCGTTCTCCAGGATAGCCTCGAAGACCGGAGAACCGGGCGGCAGGCGTCGATCCTCTGCCAGTTGTTCGTCTCGATCGGAGTCCATTGAACTCACTTGCTAGAGAATGGCTATCTAGAGTAGTAACTCTATCCACGTACTCACCACGAGATTCGTCTCACCCCCCGTAACGGTGCACTCGAGGCCGAACGCTGCTCGAGAGGTGAGGCCAACGTTCGCCGCGTCGTCCGATTCGTCATGGGACGACGGACGATCACTCACGAGCAGTTAGCACAGTTCGAGACGACGTTTCACGGAACCCTGATCCGGCCCGACGACGCTGCGTACGACGACGCCCGCGCCGTCTGGAACGGACTGATCGACAGGTACCCCGCGCTCGTGGCACGGTGTCGCGGCGTCGCCGACGTCGTCGATGCGGTGACGTTCGCCCGCACCCTCGAGCTTCCGGTATCGGTTCGCGGCGGTGGCCACAACGTCGCCGGGACCGCCGTCTGCGACGACGGGCTCGTCGTGGACCTCTCGGAGATGCGAGGTGTGTGGGTAGACCCCGACGCCCGGACGGCGCGCGTCCAGGCCGGCGCCACCTGGGCGGACGTTGATCGAGAAACGCAGGCGTTCGGTCTCGCGACGCCCGGCGGGGTCGTCTCGGCGACCGGCGTCGCTGGACTCACTCTCGGCGGCGGGATCGGCCACCTCCGCCGCAAGCACGGCCTGACCTGTGACAACCTCACATCGGTCGAATTTGTGACGGCAGACGGCGAGTTCCTGACCGCTAGCGCAGACGAGAACGAGGACCTCTTCTGGGGGCTTCGCGGTGGCGGCGGCAACTTCGGAGTCGTCACGACCTTCGAGTTCGACCTCCACCCGGTCGGTCCCGACGTGGCGACCTGCGTGGTGTTTTATTCGGGCGACCGGTCGGCCGAGTGTCTGCGAGCGTACCGCGAGTACGTCGCGTCGGCGCCCGAAGAAGTCACTACCCTCGCGTCAGCAGGCGTGATACCGGACGAGGAGCTGTTCCCGGCGGACGCGGTGAACGAACGCAAGATCGGCATTATCGGCTGTTATGCCGGCTCGATCGAAGACGGCGAACGCGCGCTGGCGCCCCTGCGGGAACTCGACGAGCCGATCGCCGACGTTAGCGGGACGATGCCGTACGCGGAACTCCAGCAGCTCTTCGACGAGGAGTACCCCGACGGAATGCGGTACTACTGGAAATCGCAGTACCTCGACGGACTCCCGAACGCCGCCATCGATCGGATCGACTCCTGGGCCGACGTTGCACCCTCGCCGCGATCGACCGTCGATATCTGGCAGCTGGGGGGCGCAATCGATCTGGTCGACACCGAGGACAGTGCGTTCGCGGGACGACACGCGCCGTTCCTCCTCGGCGTGGAGGCGAACTGGGAACGCCCCGAAGCGGACGACGCCAACCTCGAGTGGGTACGCGACTGTCTCGACGATATGCGCCAGTTCTCGGACGGGACGGTCTACCTGAACTTCCCCGGCTTCTTCGAGGAAGGGGACGCCATGATGGAAACCGCGTTCGGGCCGGCGTACGAGCGGTTGGTCGCGTTGAAGGACGAGTACGATCCGACGAACGTCTTCGGCCGGAACCGGAACGTCGCTCCGTCCGGTGGCGCTCGGAACGACGACGAGCCGCGCCATAGCGCCCGAAACGACGGGGGGCCGGACCGTGAGTGATCGCGAGGGCGAACCGGCGGCAGTCTCGTGGCGGGCGTCGACGGTGCAGGTCACACTGGTGAGCGTGATGATAGTGGTTGCGCTGGGGAGTCCCCTCGAACCCTCACTCGGCGAGCCCGGACGGGCTGCCGTCACGGTCGGAATCGTCTCGGCCGAAGCGATCGCGCTGTACGTCGGCTACGGTGCGCTCGCTCGAGCAGCCGACCCCGCCATCCGCGAACGGCTCGTGAGTCGCTGACCGTGGAGCTCCTCGGACTCGGTGTTGTGACGATCGCCTTCTTCGTCGGGTTCGGCCTACTGATCGGTGTCCTCTTCGGATTCTTCGGAATGGGAGGATCGTTCCTCGTGACGCCGGTGTTGCTGGTGCTCGGCTATCCGGCGACGGTCGCCGTCGGAAGCGGCCTCGCGTTCGTCTTCGGGACGAGCGTTATCGGTTCGCTCAGACACCGCGCTCACGGTCAGATCGACTACAAGCTGGCGGCCGTGTTGATCCCCGGACTGACGCTCGGTATCGAGGTGGGCAGGCGAATCGTGTTCCTGCTCGACGAACTCGGTCGCGCCGATGTCGCCGTCGGCCTGGTCTACGCCGGTCTCCTCGGCGCGGCCGGACTGTTCGTACTCCGGGACGCCCGTACTGACGGCACCCTCGTCGAACCGATCGGAATCGCCACCGCGGTGCAAGCCGTCGACCTCCCGCCTACGATGACGGTGTCCGGCGGTGCGACCGTCTCGGGGTGGATCGTCCTCGCCGTCGGTCTTGGGATCGGCACCCTCTCGGGATGCCTCGGCGTCGGCGGCGGATTCCTCCTTCTTCCCGTCATGATCTACGGGTTCGGCGTTCCCGCTGCGGTCGCCGCCGGAACCAGTCTCCTTCAGATCGCGGTTTCGGGTGCGTTCGGGACGTTCGTCTACGCCCTGTCGAACGCCGTCGACGACCCCGTCGTCGCCGCGATGCTCGTCGGGAGCGCGCTCGGAGCACGCGTCGGCGTCGGTGCAACGCGTCTCGTAGACGAGACTGACATTAGAGGGTACTTCGCGGTCGTGCTACTCGCCGGGAGCGTCGCCACCGCGAGCGAACAAGTAGGTGGCGCGTACGGTATCGAGGCGCTCGCTACCGTTAGTGTCGTCCTCATCTTCGGGTCGACACTGCTGGTCGGCGGTGCGATCGTCCGCGCGTCGATCGCTTCGCTCGAGAGGAACGCGTAGCGCCGCGACGCCACTCGAGCGATCGAGAGTCCGCGATCGAGCGTCAGTGCAGCCGATCGAGCCACCGCTGTCCGGTCCGGAGGTCGGTCGGGATCTCGTCGCCGAACGCACACCGCGTTCGTTCCGTCTCGCAGGGGTTTCCCATCCCGACCTCGATCACCGGCGAGCCACCCTCGAAGATCGCCGTGCTCGCCGTCGTCAACTGACCGAACGCGTGCGGTTCGTCCGTCTCGGGCTCCGGATGCCGACAGATCGAGTCGTCGCCGGGCCCGTTCGCGTGATCCTGCGCGAACGTCCACAGATCGTCGCGGTCGAGTCGATTCGCGCCCTCGAGCAACTCGAGCGACCGTTCGCGTCGGTCCGTCGAACTCTCGGTCTGTGTCGACTCGCCGTTCACGAAGTGGTTCGTCCTGGTCACGACGGGGTCGTCGTCGACGACGATCCGTTCGGCCACCGGATCGACCTCGAGCAGGGCGGCGTCGGTCGCATCCGCGAGAAACAGCGTTTGGCCACAGAGGTGACGCGTCGGGTGAGACTCGAGCAGTTCGCGAGCCTCGTCGACGGTGGCACACTCCTCGAGAATCATCCGGATAACGGTGCCGTTTCGAAGTTGGTCCTCCGGATCGACGTCGTCTCGTGTGCTGTCGATGTAGGTGTTGGCCGCGACCAGCCCCTGATCGTTGACGCCCTTGAACGTCGAAATCGTCCCGCAGGTGTCGACCGTCAGAAAGCCGTAGTAGTCGTCGATCGGCGGCTGCTCGATGATCGACTTCGGGCGCGTTCCGCGGCCCGCGATATCCCGATTTTTGAGCACGAGCGGCCCGGCATCGCTGGCCCCCGTGTCGGCAGTCGTCTCGCCGCACCCGGCATCGAAGCCGGCGTCAGACTTGACTTTCGGCGGGGCTACGAGCGCGTTCGTACATCCCTTCGGGTTCTTCTCGGAGCGCCCCGCTCCATCAGCCAACTCCTCGCAGAGTTCCGAATAGGCGAAGACGTAGACGTCGTAGACCTCCGGATCGACGTCGAACGTCTCGGCCATCGCTTCGTAGGCGCGCAGGTGGCGCTCGGGGAGACTCTCGCGGCTCCGGCGGGCGTATTCGAGCAGCGGCTCCAAGTCACCCCCCTGCTCGTCGACGATCGACTCGAGTTCGTCGATCGCCCACTCGACGACCTCGCGTTCGGTCTCGGCGCGGCGGCGTGCCTGCTCGGGAAAACTAGTAGACCCGGCGACGAGATCGGTGTAGGCGGTCGTGTCGACGGCTGTATCGTCCATGGAGGGACGTTGGACTCGAGGGGGTTGTATCGTCGGCCTGAAAAGGTATGCTGTGGAAGTTGACAACAGTCGACAGCTGACACTAGTGGAACACCTGTTCAGAAGTGGGCTATTGAGGCGCTGGCTGGTTCCGTGAGGTACCAAGTCGGTACAGTGCGATAACGACTGATTGGGCGAGCAAAATAAGAAGGATATGGATGACGAACACCGCCATAATGCTGAGGACGAATACGCTTACGGCAACTACAAGCGGTGATCATCGATTGTGAGCCGAAGCTTCACGGTAGACGAAGCGCGCGATAACTGCTTGGATAATTACGTAGATCGGAGCCCCGATTCCGATTGCAACCATACATTCAGATGATTTGTTGGAGCGTATGAATCTTTGTATGCTTGCGTTCAGCTGTGTTCAATATGGTCAACGGCCGAATACTAGTTTCGAAAGGGTGTACGCACGTCGGCAGCGGGGATGGTGATCGTCGCGTGTCGCGATGATCGATTTGTGATTCCCCCCTATCCCCAATGTGATGCCGTCGACCGGCTCTGCCGACATATGCTATAACGGTGTCAATGATCATTACGTTACCGGAGCGAACAATGTTGGGAAGCGGGACGGATTTACATCTCACGTTCAGTCATCGCAGAATGAGGGGCGCGATTGGATTTGAACCACGATTTGAGAATCTGAACCAAAATTTCAGAACCGCAGCGTAATTCGCCGACTGCGTCGGCTCACCCACGACCGTTATCTGAAGTCGGCCTGAATTACTGTACGACGAGCCACGCGAGATGTCCATGGCGGAACTGGCATCGCTGCTCGATCTCTCGCCAACGGCAGTCGGCGGCCAACTCAGACGCGGCTCCGCTCGATTCATCGAGGACGTTCTTCTCGACGACGATGGGGAGTGACTCGACAGGACTGGGTTGTATGAGCGATCGCAGACGTTCGTAGTCATGATTGTACTGATAGTTCTTATACCATACGTCCCCATGCCGGGATTTTTATGCTATCGAGGGACAACCACACGATATGAGCTCGGACCGATCGAAGACCGACGACCCACATATCCCAGATTTCTACCTACCAGCAACAGCCCCGACAGCCAAACAGCTCGGTCGAATTGGGAAGACCCTCGCCTCGCTCTTTCGCCGCCGAGGCGGGATTCGAGCCGATCGGCGATCCGACCGAACGGATCGGTAACTGCCTGGGGCGATCAGCGGTACCGACGGCCAACAGTCCGTCTCAGACACTGTTTTCGGTACGTCGATCGGCAGCTCAAACGACGCCGTGAGCCACCATCGTGAGCGTCACTGCCGGGAACTGGCGTGATCGCGCTGGCCATCGCCTGCGGGCTGGCAATCGTCGCGCTCTGGGCATTTGCGACGGACCGATACATGCTCGTGGGGACGAGTTTTCTGTTCGTGAACTTCAATCTGTATTTCAGAGAAGCATGAACGTGGTCACGGATCGTCAGAAGAACTGGAAATAACCGTGAAATGTAATAAATTACTTGCGGTTGTCAGGCGAATACCCGTTCTGAGACCGAGGATGTACGAGACAATTCTCATTCCAACTGACGGGAGCACGCCGGCGCGGAAGGCTGTCGACCACGGCATCGAACTCGCTACCGCGTTCGATGCGACCGTCCACGCTCTCTACGTGATCGAGACCAAAGCCCACTACGTTTTCACAGCTGCGGGACACGATCCCGGGGAGATGGATGAGTACCGCACCTACGGCGAGGACCTCGTCAAACGCGTCGTCGACAAGGCCGTCGAGAAGGGGCTCGACGGCGAGGGAGCAGTAAGGACCGGTAGCGTCGCACAGGAGATCGTCAGCTATGCAGACGACAACGACATCGACGGTATCGTCATGGGTGCACAGGGACGGAGCGGGATCGACGACTATCTCGTCGGGAGTACGACCGAAAAAGTCGTTCGGACGGCGAACGTGCCGGTGACGACGACGCGTCACCGTGAAAACGAGCCGATCGAACGGTAATCGAACACAACGATCCGTTCCGTCGAACCGACACCCGCAAACCGGTTCGACGCGTCAGTACAGGCATGGGACGTTACTAGTCGTCTTCGGCGGCCCCACCCCGTTTGCTCCCGGTATCTCGAATGTTCGTTACCACGCCAGAACCGGATTTTTTGACGACGACATCTTGTTCGTCCTCGATCTCCTCGATCCACTCGGCGAACTCGTCGGATTCGAGCGTCCGATACTCCGTCGAGAGCCCCAGATAGAGGCTATAACACAGGAAAACGAGGACAAGTACGAACGGGAGCCCGGCCGTGATCACCGCCGTCTGTAACGCACCGAGACCGCCACCGATCAGGAGCACGGATGCGACGATTCCCTCGGTGAGTGCCCAGGCGATCCGCTGTTTTCGGGGGGCGTCGTGTTTCCCGCCCGAGGACAGGTGCCCAAGGACCAGCGAACCGGAGTCAGACGACGTCACGAAGAACGTCGTTACCAGGATGATCGCCAGTGTGGAGAGGAGAATCGTAAACGGTAGCAGGGTAAACAGTTCGAACATAGCGACTTCCTCACCGGCGTCAAAGACCGTTTCCATAATGCCCTGCTCGGTGAACAGTTCGAAATGCAGTGCCGTGCCGCCGAAGACTGACATCCAGAAAAAAGAGAAGACTGCTGGGATAATCAGGACGCCGCCGATGAACTCACGGACAGTTCGGCCACGGGAAATGCGGGCGATAAACAGACCGACAAACGGCGACCACGCGATCCACCAGCCCCAGTAGAAGATGGTCCAGTCGTTCATCCAGCCCGCGTACGGAGCGTTATCGAAGCTGTCAGACCACAGTGCCAACTCAGGAAAGTTCGACAGATATGTTCCCAGCGCTTGGGGGAACAGTCCGAGGACGAACACTGTTGGCCCGACGAGCAGAACCGTAACCATGATTGCGAGCATCAGGCCGACGTTGAGAGTACTGAGTCGGCGAATGCCTTTGTCCAGTCCGGCGCCAACTGACACGAGTGCGATCGCCGTAATAACTGCGATGATACCGACTTGCATCCCCGTCCCCGTGGGGACTGCTGTCCCGACGACCTCGTTGCCCATAAACGAGAGCCCAGCCGAGATCTGGAGCGCGCCGAGCCCGAGCGATGTTGCGATCCCGAACAGCGTCGCGAAGACGGTCAGGATGTCGATTACGTGGCCCGGCCAACCGTAGATCCGATCGCCCAGAATCGGCCAGAACACCGACCGGAACGTCAGCGGGAGCCCACGGTTGAACGAGAAAAAGGCGAGACCGAGCCCGACCAGTCCGTAGATCGCCCACGGGTGAAATCCCCAGTGGAAGTAGGTGGTGGCCATGCCGACTTCGGCTCCAGCGGCCGTCTCGCCTTCAGCCCCGAACAACGGATCGGCGAAGTGAAACAGCGGTTCGCCGACGCTCCAGAACATGAGTCCGATCCCCATCCCTGCGCTAAACAGCATGGCAACCCATGAGAGATCGCTGAATTCCTTTTCCGCGCCGACGCCGCCGAGTCTAATCTTTCCAAACCTGCTGAGCGCAAAGAACAGTACCACGATAATAAACAGGTTTACTGCGAGAATGTAAAGCCAGCTAAAGTGTCCAACGATACCGCCCTGTATCCAGCCAAAGGCCCCCTCTGCAGAGGCAAACGTCTCGCCGAAGGCGTTTGCTATCAGCTCACCCGGGTAGAACAACGTCACCAGAACAAACGCGATGATGACGCCGATCGAGATGAAAAAGACGTGAGGCTGGACATCCAGCCCGGCCACCTGTATGTTCGTATCGCCCGGTTCCACCTCAGTATCCGCCTTGAACCAGCCATCAGTTAACCGATCGCCCCCTGGCTTGCTGTCATCTACCATATCTACCACCTCCGTCGACCCGTTCAGTGAATCGTCGTCTGATCATGGTCAGTGGTGTACGAACGGCCAGCCGTTCAACGCCATCAGACCTGCGTCTGTGTGTCCAACATACCACACGGGACGGACCCGACGGAGTTGCTTTATTGTTTCCCCGGAACGAAAATTCGAGTTGATTCATACTGGCCGTAATTGAAGACTCTTCCGCCGGACTGTTCGTATTATTCGTAGTAACACAGTTACCGGAAGAGGAACCAGCCGATCCCGATCGCTATCCAGTAACCCGTATTCCGCGGATCGACCCACAGTGGGGACACATCGTCTTGTCACCGCGGATGTCGCCGCCACAGCGGCAACAGTGGCGCTCGCGATGGAATTTGAACCACGCCATCGGCTCGCTTCGCTCACGGTTTCACCGCTCGCATCGCGGTTCTCACTTCGTTCCGAACCGCGCACCGCTCGCCACCATCTGGTTCAAATCCCACGTGCCGGTTCACTCGTCACTGCGCGACTCGTTGCACGGGCGCGATGGGATTTGAACCCACGACCGTCGGATTAGAAGTCCGACGCTCTTTCCGGACTGAGCTACGCGCCCTCGAGTACGAATCCACGACCGACTGGTATAAGCAGTGTGGATTTCTGCTTCCCACATACCGTCCACTGTAAGTCACTTCCGGAGCGACAGCGGGCCGTTTTGCGGTCGCTCCGGCAAACAGTTACAGCAGACCGTATCAGCCGTGAAACCGATACAGCGACGTAACGAACGGCAGCCGGTTGGCCAGCCAGATCGCGATCGGAAGCCCGATGATCGTTACCGCCAGAAACGCGGCGAGGTTGGCCCAGAGAAAGCTGAGCCACCAGCCGACGAAGACGAAGTAGAGCGCACGTACCACCAGCGAGTGCTGGCCGCGAGCCAGCTGGGGATTCGTAAACGACCGCGGTTCGGCCAGCGTCAGAACGGTCGGCACGAGGTTGATCACCTTGATTCCGATCGGTGCCAGCACGACGGTCACGTTCAGGAACCACGCGACGTTGACCACGATCGGCGTCGCCCACCAGCCGATGACCAGAAACCAGATCGCCCGTACGAAGATGGATCGCTGCGTCACGGTCCACAGTGGGTCGGACGGGGAGATAACCGCACCGATCGTCGCTACCGACTCTTGATGAGCGAATTGCACGCGTCCCCCGTCATCTTCGGTGCAATTGACCCGGGGAAGGCTACAGCAAAGCTTTCGCAGGCGAAGCGACTCTCGAGTCCGATAGCACGTTCGAAAAAGAACGGGCGATAGGCCGGATCGTCGGACGCCGTGGTTACGCGTTTTCGTCGTCCTCCGCGTCCGTATCGTTGTCTTCCAGATCGTCGTCTTCGTCGCTCAGATTGTCTTCGTCGCTCAAATTGTCTTCGTCGCCGGTATCCGCGTCGTCGTCTTCGGGGTCATCGCCCTCGTCGTCGGGACTATCGTTGTCATCGTCGGGGCCGTCATCGTTTTCATCTTCATCGTCAAGGCCGTTTTCGTCCTCGTTGTCCTCGAGTCCGTTCTCGTCTTCGTCGTCGAGCCCGTCGTCCATGTCGCCACCGTTCTCGGGGTCCGCTTCTTCGTCCGAACAGCCGGCCACGGCGGCGACTATACCGACGCCGAGTGCCTGTGTGAATCGTCGTCTGTCGAGGGTTGGTGCTTTCATAGCGCGCATCTGAGCCGATGTCCGACCAGCAAATAATGGGGAGAGTCCGTTGAGAGGGATAGTCTCGAATTCAAATGGATTGGCGATTTTTACCGTCTCGACAGGAAACGGTTGCAGCCGTCGCCGCTGTTTCGAGTCGTACAACGGACCGGCGGACGAACGCTACGCCGAGAGTAACCCGGGGATTATTCGCGACGGAACCGACCACAACGGCCCGGTATCGTCGACTCGAGGACTCGAGGCGACACGCCGGAAGCGCCCGGCGTTTCGGTAACTGCAACTGAGAACATCGGATAGGGTGATGCGGCGAGTCTCGCCGACCGACGAACACAGCCCTTATGCGAGCCTCGCCTGTATCTCCCCTCGATGCACGTCATCGGAACGGTGGGACTCCCCGGCAGCGGGAAGGGCGAGGCTGCCACCGTCGCACGCGAGAACGGAATCCCGGTCGTGACGATGGGCGACGTCGTCCGCCAGGAGACCACCGACCGCGGGCTCGACCCGGCGAAAGATCACGGCAAGGTCGCCCAGGCGCTGCGCGACGAGAACGGGCCGGCGGCGATCGCCGAGCGCTCGCTGCCGATGATCGAGGACCGACTCGAGGACCACGACACCGTCCTCGTCGACGGCATTCGCTCCGGCACCGAGGTCGACGCCTTCGAGGAGCGCTTCGAGAGCGCCTTCACGCTGGTCAGTATCGAAGCACCGTTCGAGGTCAGAGCCGAGCGAATCGACGACCGCGGCCGCGACGTCGGCGAGGACGAGGGCGGCGAGGGACTCGCCGCCCGCGACGAACGCGAACGCGGGTTCGGGATGGACGACGCGATGGAGCGAGCCGACGTCGTCGTCGAGAACGCGGCCACGCTCGAGGCGTTTCACGACCGAATCCAGTCGATCATCGAGCGGGGGACGACCGATTCCGAAGCGACTACGGAGACCAACACGGAGGTTCACCAACCATGACCGATATCTACCGCGTCGACGTCGAGATCACGGCGCCGGTCTACGACACCGAGGTTACCAGCCGCGTCGCCGACGCCGTCGCGAACATTTTCCCGAACGCCGACCTCGAGGAGGAGTTCGGCGAGATCAGGGCCGAAGCGCACGCGATGGACCACTTCTCTGAACTGCTTCACCGACAGGAGATTCTGGACACCGCCCGCGGCGAGTTCTTCGCGAACCGCGAGGGTGACACCTTCAGCTTCGCGCTCAAGAAACAGGCGGCCTTCGAAGACCGCGTCAACTTCTCGGTCGGCGAACCCGACGAACTCGGCGAGATTGCCGTTCGGGTCCGCGTCGAAGCGCCGACGCTCGAGGAGTACGTCGACCACGTCGCGCCGCCGACGGAAGACGGGCGGCCGATCGAGGAGTGATCGAACGGCGTACTCGAGCCGAACGGTTCTATTGTACGTCCGCTATGGCCCGTCGACGAGTCGCCAGCAATAGTACAGCGAACACGCCCCGAACGCGGCGGCGAAAATCGCATACCGTGACGACGGAGCGAATGCGGACGAGATCGTCGCAAACGCTGTGAGTCCGCCGGAGAACGCGAACCCGATCACGTCGCTCCCGATCAGGCCACGGCTCACGCCGACCGCCGCGACACCGATCGCGTAACAAACCCCGAGACTCATCGATAGCTCCGCGAACGCACCGGTTCGAACCGCGTTCGAGAGCGGGACCAGCGTGAGGACGAACAGTGCGCCAAGCACGAGCACGACTGGGCCTCGCCAATCGACCGAGTTCGCGGTCGCGGATCGAATCGACATGCCGAATTAGTTGGCTGTATTTCATATATAGATTGCGTTGGAACGGAGCGAGAAGTAGCGATCGACGGGCCAGCAGTGAAAGGGAAGCGACACGTACGTCGACGGGATGCACGATACGATCGCCGTTTCCGAGATCATGGTCACCGACGTCGTCACCGCTCCGCCCGACGCGAGCGCGAGCCACGCTGCGACCCTGATGCAAGACGAACACGTCAGTTCGGTCGTCGTCGTCCGCGACGGCGCGCCCGTGGGGATCGTCACCGAGGGCGACTTCGCGAGCCACCTCTGTGAACGGGCCGACCTCAGCGGCGTCGACCTCGAAACCGTGATGGCGTCCCCGCTCGAGACGATCGCACCCGACACCGCCATCGTCGACGCCGTGGCTGTCCTGCGTGGCAACGGACTCGAGCACCTGCCCGTCGTCGAACGTGTCGATGTGGGTGACGAAAGCGACGACAGCGACGGGCCCGGCACGCTCGTCGGCATCCTCACGACGACGGAGTTATCCTACTACGTCCCGCATCTGGCCCGTCGAACGAGTGATCGCGAGCACCATCCCCCGAGGCGACAGGTCCGAACCGACACCCTGTACGAGCGCGACGACTGGACGTTCGAGTACCACGGCGAGGACGAGTCCACCGTCTCCGTCGGCGACGTCGCCCGCTTCTCGAAGGCGATTTCCGACGACGACGTCGAGGCGTTCGCCGAGATCACCGGCGACACGAACCGCGTCCACCTCGACGCGGGCTACGCCGCCGAAACCCGATTCGGCGAGCGGATCGTCCACGGAATCCTCGCGAACGGCCTGATCAGCGCGGCACTCGCCCGCCTGCCCGGACTGACGATCTATCTCTCCCAGGAAAGTAGCTTCCTCGCCCCGCTGTCGATCGGCGAACAGGTGACGGCCACCTGCGAAATCGTCGACGACCTCGGCAACGACAAGTACCGGATCGAGACGACCGTCTCCGACGGCGACGACACGACGGTGCTCGAGGGCGATGCCGTCGTCCTCATCGACGAGCTGCCGCCGGACCCCGCACTCGAGGGCGGCGCGGCGACTGCCGACTGACAACGGAGAGACTGCTGGTGAGAGCGTTTCGGTCGGCTACTCCGCACACTCGTCGGCGGCCTCGAGCGACCGTTCGGCCTCCCGCTCGCGCTGATTCACCGTAAGGAGATCACCGGACTCCGCCGCGGCCGCTGCCTCCCCGAACGCCTCGGCTGCAGCCGTCAGGTGACCGCTCTGACAGCGCGCCGTCTCGAAGTGATCGGCCAGTCCGACCGGCGAGTCTTCCTCCCCGTCGAACGTCTCCCGCGCCGTTTCGAAGGCCGCCTCCGCGTCGCCGAACGCGGCCTCCGCCCGCTCGTACTCGTCGTTCTCGATGTACTCCCGCCCGTCCTCGAGCGCCGCGTACCCGTCGAGCATCGAATCGAAGCCGTCGACGAGCGCCACGAGCGAGCCGAGGACGTCGCCGAGGGAGGCGATACCGGTCTCGAGGTCGGTGGGGTCGATCCGCGCCAGATTCTCGAATCGATCGTCGTCGAGCGCCTCGTAGTCGCTGACGGCCCCGCCGTGGCGCGCCTCGGCCGAGTCGAGTTCGTCCATCCATCGGTCGACGATTTCGGTGGCGTCCTCGAGAGTCCGCTCCTCGCCGTTCGCGTCGAAGACCGCGTCGGCGTCCGACTCGAGTTCCTCGTCGGTGATCGTCTCGGTGACGGCGACCAGCGCCTCGAGGATGTCCGCGTACGTTTCCAGCGTCTCGATGTCGGGGTCGCGGTCGTCGCTCAGTTCGGCCGCAGCGGTCTCGAGGTGGCCTCGAGCGTCGTCGATCAACTCGGCGGGGTCGGCCGCGTCGAACTCGACGTCCTCGGTGTCGTCCACCCCGCCGTCCTCGATGTCCAGCGCGAGCGCGGCTTCGTTCAGGGTTCCAGCCGCTCGGCTGAGTTCGCGTTCGCCGGTTCGGTCCGCGGCGCTGGTGGTCGACTCGCTGCGGGAGAGATCGTCGAGACAGCCGGCGAGTGCGGCCAGTATACCGACGCCCGCTCCGGCCCGAGTGAGATACTGTCGACGGTTCATTGTTGCTCGAGGATTCGTCTAGAGAGATATGAACGTGGTGGCAATCGCGTCAACGTAAACGGGAGCGGGTTGGCGACAAAAAACACCTGCCTACGGCTCGGCGACCATTGAAACGGCTATCCGAACGGCCCCATGCCGCCCATGCCGCCGCCACCGCCGCCGCCCTGTTGCATCTGTTTCATCATCCGCTGCATCTCCTTTTCCGACCCCATGCCCTGGAACTGCTTGATGGTCTTCTCCATCATCTTGTACTGCTGGAGCAGTTCTCGGACGTTCTCCTCCTCAGTTCCCGAGCCGCGGGCGATACGTTCGATCTGGCTCGCTCCGATGGCCTTCGGGTACTCCTTTTCGGCGTCGGTCATCGAGTCCATGATGACGCTGAAGGTGTGCATCCGCTCTTGGGTGACGTCCATCGCGTCGTCGGGAAGCTGATCCTTGATCCCGCCGCCGAAGCCGGGGATCATGTCCATCACCTGGTCGAGCGGCCCCATATTGTTCATCGCCTCCATCTGCTTTTGCATGTCGTTCAGCGTGAACTGGCCCGACAGCATGTCTTCGGGGTCCCAGTCGTCCTCTTCCATCTCGGTCTGCTCCATCGCGCGCTCGACGCGTTCGGCGAGCTGGCCGAGGTCGCCCATGCCGAGCAGTCGGGAGATGAAGCCGTCGGGCTCGAAGCGCTCGATATCCTGAACCTCCTCGCCGGTCCCGAGGAAGGCGATCGAGGAGTCGGTCTGATCCACGGCAGTCAGGGCGCCACCACCCTTCGCGGTACCGTCGAGCTTCGTGATGACGACGCCGTCGATGCCGATCGACTCGTCGAACTGCTGGGCCTGATCTTTCGCCCCTTGCCCGATCGCGGCGTCGAGGACGAGCAGGGAGGTATCGGGGTCGACGACACCCTCGATCTGCTCGATCTCGTCGATCAGGTCCTCCTCGAGCGCGTGACGACCCGCCGTGTCCACGATGTGGACGTCGGCCTCGCTGGTCTCCTCGAGTCCCTTCCGGGCGATTTCGACGGGGTCCTCGCTGTCCGGGTTGCCGTAATAGTCGACCTCGGCGCGGCCGGCCATCTCCTGGGCCTGCTCGTAGGCGCCGGGCCGGAAGGTGTCGGTCTGGATCACGGCCGGACGAAGCCCCTTCGTGGAGAACCACCAGGCCATCTTCGCGGCGGAGGTCGTTTTACCGGACCCCTGCAGCCCGGCGAGGAGAATCGTCTGTTCCTCGAGCGGAAGCTCCGTCGACTCGCCGATCAGGTCGACCAGTTCCTCGTAGACGATGCGAAGGACGAAGTCCCGCGCCGGGGTGCCGGCTGGGGGCTCTTCTTCGAGCGATCGCTCTTTGATGTTGTCCGACAGCTCCATCACGAGCGAGACGTCGACGTCGGCCGAAAGCAAGGAGCGCTGAATCTCCTTGACGATCTCCTCGATGTCCTCCTCGCTGAGTCGTGACTTCCCGCGGAGTTTGTCTAAAGTTCCCCGCAGAGAACTGCCGAGATCGTCGAGTACCATTTGCTTCGACTACGGGGCGACGGTGTTAAAGGCTTTTTCTACAGTTCACCAGCGTTCGCGGAGCGTAGATGGGAGGATTATGTGTTCGTCTCTGCGGTTGCATGTCGGTAATTCTGGACACTGGCCGGTTGAGTCGCGGTGAGTACGAACGAACCGCGACTCGAAATCGCGAGGGATGAACGAGCGAGCGCAGTGAGCGAGTGAATCGGTTGGGGAGGGCGTGGATATCCTCGTTGCCAGCGTAGCAGGACGCTTTCTGTTTTTATCTATGGTTTGTCAATATTACTTCCCAATACTCATCCACCGTTCGACAACTGAAAGTCGAGCGGCGTCGATGCGTATTTCCGCCGACCCGAACAACGAACGCGTATGAGTTCGGATGCAGACGTAGACCCCGCCGACTACGAGGGCCTCGAGGACGCCGACGTGACCATGCGCGAGAACGAACACGGCCTTCACATCGCCGACGACGAGGTGACGGGCGTCTCGAGTCAGGGTCAAACGCCTGAGGCGGCCCTCGAGAACCTCGCGGAAGCTGTCAAGTCGTACAGGGAAGCGACGGACGACGATCCGGGCGACGACTGGCTCTAGGCCCGAGGAGACCGACCGGTACGGTGACACCGGCCAGCGCACGCGCCGGTTTTACGGCCCCGTTCGTGGTGGGGAGGCTCCATGGACGAGTACGACATCATCGTCGTCGGCGGCGGCTCCGGCAGCCAGGTCGCGACTGCGGCCGCCGAACGGGGTCTCGAGGCCGCCGTGATCGAACGCGGTCCGCTCGGCGGGGCCTGCATCACGCGGGGCTGTATTCCCTCGAAGGCGCTGATCCACCGGGCCGACGTACTCGAGGAGATCCGGCGCGCACCGGAGTTCGGTATCACGGCCGAACTCGAGGACGTCGACTACGGCGAGATCACGTCCTCGATTCACGATACGGTCTACGAGAAGGCGGAGAACCAGGAGTCAAGTCTCGAGGAGAGCGAGAGCCTCACGCTCTACCGCGGCGAGGGCCGGTTCGTCGACGAGCGCACGCTCGAGGTTGACTCGAACGACCGCGACGCCGACAGCGTCGAGATCCGCGGTGAGACCGTCGTTCTCGCGGTCGGGGGTCGACCGATGGTCCCGCCGATCGACGGCCTCGAGGACGTCGACTTCCTCACGAGCGACGACGCGCTCTTTCTGGACGACCAACCCGACTCGCTCGTGATCGTCGGCGGCGGCTACATCGGGGCCGAACTGGGCTACTTCTTCGGTGCGTTGGGAACCGAGGTGACGATGATCGGGCGCAGCGAGACGCTCGTCCCGCGCGAGGACGACGACGTGAGCGAGGTCGTGACGGACTCTCTCGAGCGGTACTGCGATATCTACGCCGGGTACGAGGCGGAGTCGGTCGAGGAGCGCCACGCTGGCGTCGGAATCACGGCCGAGCCGAGCGACGGAGACGACAGCGACGTCGGCGGCGAAGCACCAATCGAACTCGAGGCCGACGCCCTCCTGCTCGCGACCGGACGACGGCCGAATACGGATACGCTGAGCCTCGAGGCGACTGGCGTCGAGACGGACGATTCCGAGTACGTCGTCGTCGATGATCGGCTCGAGACGACTTGCGACGACGTCTGGGCCCTCGGCGATATCGTCGGCGAGCAGCCGTTCAAACACGCGGCCGACTACGAGACACAAATCGTTACGGCAAACGTACTCGACGACGCCGAGCGCGAGGTCGACTACGGCGCAATGCCCCACGCAATCTTCACCAGCCCGCAGGTCGCGAGCGTCGGGCGGACGGAAGGTGAACTCGAGGAGGTGGGCACCGAGTACGAGTCCGCGACGGTTCCCTTCGACGCCGCGCCGCTGGGGATGATCCTCGAGGCCGACGACGGGTTCGTGAAGGTGCTCGCGAGGCCCGACGGCGAGATCCTGGGCTGCCATATCGTCGGTCCGCAGGCCTCGACGCTGATTCAGGAGGTCGTCGTCGCGATGGAGAGCGGATCGGGCACCGTCGAGGACGTCACCGATCCGGTGCACGTGCATCCGGCGCTTTCTGAGGTGGTGTATGCGGCGTTCGACGAGTTGTCCTCGAGCGAGTATTCGACGGCCCCGGACTGGAGTGATGTTGGCAGATAGCTTATCGGGCGACGTACAGCAACTGTCTCCAATGACCGAGGGATCGGAGCGATCCAACCCGCGCGACGGTGAGGCAGCGTCGACGGTGTACGAACGCTTGACCTCCTCCCGCGCCTGAAGACGTCCCCAGAACGCTACGCGTTCTAGTGTGCGAACGAGACCGAAGGTCTCGTTAACGCGGGAATCCCACCACGGGATTTCAGGCCGAGCGTGGCCCTATGGTTTCAAGACGCATACGTCCCAAGCGTCTCTTGTTGGGTAGCATCGGCTTGGGTGTCTTGCGGGGCGGTCAAACGCCCCCCATCCTCAGCCGAGTCATTGCCATCCGTGTGTTCTCTTGAATGGCTCTCTCCGCTGAGGTAGCGGTCTGCGATGTTTATCGCGCCGTTCACGTCCGCTTGGTACTCGCCCATCCAACAAGCGTCGTTCGTACACTTGAACGTCGCCTGTCGCGGCCGATACCCTACTTCACCGCACGCATGGCACTCCTTCGACGTGTTGCGCGGGTTCACCGTCTCGACGGGGATCCCCTTCTCGACGGCCTTGTAGCGTATCTGCGCGTGGAGTTTGGCGAATCCCCATCCGTGGAGACGCCGGTTCATGAAGTCTCCGTAGTCCATCGACTCCCGTATGTACGTCAGGTCTTCCAGAACGAGAACCGGGTTCTCGACGGACTCGGCGTACTCCACGACCTCGCGGGTGACGCGATGGAACACGTAGTCTATCTGGGTCCACATATCGTCCCCGAAAGACTCCGTAATACGTTCGCTTCCGCGCGTCTGGAGTCGGCGCGTAGCGGTGAAGTAGGTCTTGCGGAGCCGACGGACGGTCTTGCCTTCATCGGCCCACAGTTCGGGCACGGTCGGAGAACCGTGGTCGTCGCGGTGACACACCGTGACGAGTGACGCTTCCCCGATGTCCACTCCGATGGGCGTCCGTTCTTCGGCGGACACCTCGGAGCGTTCCTCTACGTCGCGGGTGGCGGTAACGTGGAGATACCACGTCCCGTCCCGCTCGAATAGCCGACTCTCACCCATCTCGGCGTCACCAGCGTTCAACGCTTCCAACCAGTCCCGCTGTTCGGGATTCGGTTGGGCGGGCATCCAGAGGTGGTAGTCCTCGTGGTGCGGGATTTTGACGTACCACTCGATGGCGTTCTCGGGCTGGTGGTCAAGCCGTAGCCCTTCGTTCGTGAAGCGGACAGGGTGGTCGTCGTGAAGTTCGCCCGCGTTGTACGTCGATATGGTCCGTCGTCGTCGTGTTAATACTATTGATAGATAAGTGTGAAATCATGCCGTGGGGTCGTCGGTGGGTGTGTAGGCTATTGTCCGCTTGACCCCCGCCTAAAGACGGGGGTATGCGCTCGTATCTTTATCAAACGACGCCGTGGTGTTCGTCGACGATCGTGTGGTACCACGCGACGTACGTGAGGATCATCCAGAGCGTTCGGCCGACCGACTGCTCGCCGCGCCGGTGGGCCTCCCGCAACGCCGTCGCTCTATCGGCGTCGACGTACGGCGTCTGCCGCAGTTTCTCGCGCGTGAACCAGGTCTCGATCGCGTCGTGGTCGTTCTGGAACCAGTCCTCGACGGGCGGTCGCATTCCCATCTTCTTGCGCTCGATGATTTCGTCCGGCAACAGGTCGCCGACGGCGTCCTTGAGCACGCGCTTGACGTCGTCCTGCGTCACTTTGTGCTGGACCGGCAGCGAGTGAGCGAACTCGACGATCTCGGTCGAAAGGAACGGGACCCGAAGCTCGAGCGACTGGGCCATACTCATATGATCCGCCTTATAGAGGTGGTAGTCCGGCAGCGTGTAACTCGTCTCGTAGGCCGACATGTGCTGCACGAGCGACGGGTCCCCGACCTGTTCGGTGATCTCGCCGACGTTCGACTGCAGCCCCGACGACTCGGCGGTCTCCGCCGTTCGGAGGAACTCGTCGGGTTCGGGTCGGAAGGTCGTAAAGCCGCAGACGTGGCTCAACAGCATCTCCTCGTTGTTCTTCAGCCCCGAGTAGTAGCGGAGGTGTTTGTTGCCGACGGGCGACACCTGGGCGACGGCGCCGGCGACGTCGTGGGTGAACTCCGGCATGAAGTCGACCTTTCGCTTGTGTTCGGGGACGTGTTGGTACCACGGATAGCCCGCGAACAGTTCGTCGGACCCCTCGCCCG
This sequence comes from Natronorubrum marinum, assembly GCF_052040125.1. Classification (NCBI taxonomy): domain Archaea; kingdom Methanobacteriati; phylum Methanobacteriota; class Halobacteria; order Halobacteriales; family Natrialbaceae; genus Natronorubrum; species Natronorubrum marinum. The sequence goes on along the minus strand of NZ_JBPPFV010000003.1, from coordinate 478,958 downwards.
CGAGCGCGACTTTGACGTCCTGACTCGCCCGTTCGGAGAGCGCGTACATCGGCAGCATCTGGAGGTGACCGGTCGGCTCCCCGAGATACCGGATCATGTCGCCGAAGAGGTCCATCGACGAGAGGTCGATGTTGACCTCGTGGTGATCGGTGCCGAAGTGGTCCGCGACGAGTCGAGCCTCCCGGCTCTCGTCGAGTTCGTCGTCGGTAAAGGAGACGGAGTAGGTCTTGAGCGGGTCGTCCTTCAGCTCCGAGGCGATCCCGACGACCGCAGAGGAGTCGAGCCCGCCGGAGAGAAAGGCGCCGACCGGAACGTCCGCCATGAGGCGGTTCTCGACCGAGCGTTCGAGCAGGGTCCGCAGCCGATCGGACAGACTCGAGAACGACCCCGTGGCGCTCCCGGTCTCGATATCGCGGAGGGTCCAGTACGTTCGCGTCTCGACGCCCTCGGGTCCGATCGTGACCGTCTGTCCCGGTTCGACCTTCCGGACGTCTTCCAGCAGGGTCTGTGGCGCCGGCGTGTACTCGAGCGAGAAGTGATTGTAGACGGCCGACGGATCGATGGTTCGATCGACGCCGCCGATCAGGAGCGCCGGGAGTTCGCTGCCCCAGACGAACCCTCGGTCGGTCTCCCCGTAGTAGAGCGGCTTGATGCCGAAGCGGTCGCGAGCGAGGAAGACGGTCTCCGCATCGCGGTCCCAGATCGAGAACGCGAACATTCCCTCGAGACGGGACACCATCTCCTCGCCGTACTCCTCCCAGAGGTGGACGAGCACCTCGGTATCGCACTCGCTTTCGAACCGGTGGCCCCGCCGAGACAGCGACTCGCGCAACGCAGCGTGGTTGTAGATCTCGCCGTTGAAGACGACGCCTACCGACTCGTCTTCGTTCCACTTCGGCTGTGAGCCGCCCTCGAGGTCGACGATCGAGAGCCGCCGCGCGCCCATCATCAGCCCCGCGTCGCGGTCGAGATACGATCCCTCCTCGTCCGGGCCGCGGTGCTCGATCCAATCGAGCATCGAGGACAGTGTTTCGTCATTAGTCCAGCCATATGCACCGACGATGCCGCACATGAGCTATCGAGCGGCGGATACCTTCCTTGTAATGACTATCGTACTGAGTGGTAATCGAAACGTACAGCACATCGGTCGAGTCGTCGATGCACGGCGACAGAAGAAAATCAATATCCGCGTACAATCGGCCCAGAAAGCGGTTTTCGTAGAGACAAGCGGAGAGTAACTTCGACGTTTCGGTGGACGTAGACGGCAACTGGATCGGGTTCGGGGACGAATCTATATAGATTTCTGATTCGGTACGGATCGATCGCTCGCGGTCAGCCGTCTTCGGCGGCCGAGACCGGACCCGTCGCCACTTCGCCGTCGTTCGCGAGCCACTCCGTGAGGCTGCCTTCGTAGAATGCGACGTTCTCGTAGCCGAGCGCCCGAAGGACGACGTAGGTGTGGCTGATCCGTCGCGCGGTGTTACAGTAGAGGACGATCTCGCGGTCCGGCGTGATTCCGTACGACTCGAGCAGGGCCTCGAGTTCGTCTCTCGGCTTCAGCCGCCGCGTCTCGTCGTCGACGACCTCGCGCCAGTCGAACCGGATCGCACCCGGGAGGCGACCCTCCTCGAACTCGTCGACCTCGCGCGTGTCGACGAAGACCGCGTCGCGCTCGAGAGCCGCCTCGACGGCCTCGAAACCCACTAGCGGGCTCTCGTCGTGCGCGAGGGGATCCGGTTCGTAGGTCGTCGCCTCGAGTTCCGGTACCTCGCTCGTCGTCTCGTAGTCGCGGTTCCAAGCGCTGTAGTCGCCGTCGAGCAGGCGCACGTCGTCGTGGCCGTACTCGAGGGCGGTGAGCACGAACCGCGCGGCGAAGACGCCATGGGTGTCGTCGTAGGCGATGATCGTGTCGTCGGGACTGATACCGGCCTCGGAGAGCAGTTCGGCGAAGGCCTCGGCACCCGGCAGCGTCCCGCGGTCGACGTCGGTCTCGTCGCGGTAGCTGTCGAAGGGGATACTGACGGCGCCGGGAACGTGACCGATCCCGTCGTACTCCCACGGATCGCGGACGTCGACGACGCGTACCTGCGGGTCCTCGAGATGTGCTGCGAGCCAGTCCGGAGTGACGACGACGGATTCGTCCATTGACCGGGAGTTGTCGGGTCACCCCCGAGAACACACCGATCCCGGCACCACTCCCCTGGGTACCGAGCTTCCGGCAAGTATCTCCGGCGGGTGCCGAGTTATCGAGTCGATGAACCCCGTCGCATGTCAGCCCCTATTATAAACCAGTAGCAGTGGACTCGAGCACCGAATCGACGAGTTTTCGGCCGTCCAAGATATCGGCAACAATCACCGACACAGTCGACCGTCGTCCGAATTATCCGCTTCGAGAGCCACTATGACCCTCCCAGCCGTTAGTTCGGGTATGGCAACAGACTACGCCAACGACGTGCTCGTCACGGCCGACTGGGTCGAAGAGCGACTCGACGACTTCCAGAGCGACGACGACGACCTTCGGCTCGTGGAGGTCGACGTCGACACGGAAGCCTACGAGGAGGCCCACGCGCCCGGCGCGATCGGGTTCAACTGGGAAACCGAACTGCAGGACCAGACGACTCGAGACGTCCTCACGAAAGCGGACTTCGAGGACCTCCTCGGCTCCCACGGCATCAGCGAGGACTCCACCGTGGTTCTCTACGGCGACAACTCCAACTGGTTCGCCGCCTACACCTACTGGCAGTTCAAGTACTACGGTCACGACGAGGTCTATCTGTTAGACGGCGGTCGCGAGTACTGGCTCGAGAACGACTACCCGACGACGGACGAGGAGCCCGACTTCTCGGCCGTCGAGTACGACGCCGCCGGCCCGCGCGAGAGCATCCGTGCCTACCGCGAGGACGTCGAGAACGCGATCGAGCGCGGCGTTCCGCTCGTCGACGTTCGCTCCCCCGAGGAGTTCAGCGGCGAGATTCTCGCCCCGCCAGGCCTCCAGGAGACCGCCCAGCGCGGCGGCCACATCCCCGGCGCGAAGAACATCTCGTGGGCCGCCGTCACGAACGACGACGGGACGTTCAAGGACTACGACGAACTCGAGGAACTCTACGCCGACGAGGACATCGACGGCGACGAGACGACCGTCGCCTACTGCCGCATCGGCGAGCGCTCGTCGGTGGCGTGGTTCGCCCTGCACGAACTGCTCGGCTACGAGGACACCGTCAACTACGACGGCTCCTGGACCGAGTGGGGGAATCTCGTCAACGCGCCTATTGAGAAAGGCGAAGCTGAGTGAGCGTAGCGAACTCCGCCTCGTAGTGGAGCGGGGAGGCGTAGCCGACCCGCGGAGCAGGACGAGGCCGGGTGAAACGAGGCCTCGAAATGAAGCGGTGAGCCGGGAGGCGAACCGCGGAACAAGCGAAGCTGCCGACTGGTTCGAACTACGATTCGTTTTTTCTGCGATCGCTCGAGCAGTCGTCACTCGAACGCCGATCGATCCGGATAGACGGCCCACGAGCCGACGGCTATCGACCTCGAGGACGGCCAAAAAACGGTCCACGGCAAGCGGTGAGCGAACGGCGTGATCAGTGGAGGGCGTCCGGCGTGACGACGTCGACGTCGAGGTCGTCGAGCGCCGAGAGGACGGCCTCGAGTTCGTCGAGCGACTCGCCGACGTTCCGGTAGGAGAGCGTCGTGACAAGCCGGTAGTCGGCGGTCCACTCGAGGAGTTGCGCAGCGTCAGCGGGGTCGGGGTTGGTCGTACGGGGGGCGAGGTGCGGGTTGCTGAGGTCGCCGTGGCCTGCGTAGCCGCCGACGAACGCGATATCGGAGTACTCTTTCGCGAGTTCGAACGACGACTCGTCGTAGCGGTTGAGCCCGTAGGAGAAGTAGGCGCTGTCGAAGCCGTTGTCATCGAGCCATTCCGCGGCGCGGCTGAACTCCGCTTCCTGCCGGCTCTCGCCGTGCTGGGTGAGGTCGGTCCCCGTGGCGCCGCCGCTGGCGACGGTCCAGCCGTCGTCCTGGAGGGACTCGAGGTCGGACTGGGAGAGGTAGCCGGAGGAGCCGACGTAGTCGGTGCTAACGAAGGCCGTTCCGGGGACGTCGTACTCCGCGAGGAGCGGTCCGGCCCCGTTGGCGACGTCGGGAGTGCTCTCGGGGAACTGCAACAGCACCTTCCCGGTCTCGGGTCGTCCGACGAAGTGGTAGTCGTCACACCAGAGGGACAGCTCGCGGTCGCCGGCCCAGACGGAGACCTTGGTGTGTGAGATCGAGCTCAGGTCCGGATCGCCGGCGGTGTCGAGGATGCCCAGATCGTGGTGGGCGAACGGGCCGTCTTCGCGAACGGCACACCGGAGCAGCAGCCGATCGCCGTCGGTGTCAGTGAGCTGGACCGTCGGGTTGACGTCGTGATCGCTCGCGAACGCCAGCGCGGGAAGTTCGTCGGAGAGGTCGCGCGGAGTCTCGAAGTCCCGCTTGATCATGATGCGTTCGGTCGAGCCGTCGGCGTCCATCCGTGCGGACTGTGTCCCCGCGTAGACGCGGTCTTCGTCCGCGGTGAGCGATCCTTCGATGACCGTCCACTTCGAGAGATCCTCGAACTCGTCGAACGAGCCGGGATCCTCGTTGACCGGATCCGACGACCCGTTGCCGTCGTCGTCGCCGTTTTCGTCGTCACTGGTTTCCGACCCGGTGAGGGCGGAACAGCCGGCGACCGTAGCCGCCGCAGCAGTCGCGGTTGCGAGATACGTTCGTCGTTTCATTACGATCGAAGACAGTCGCTTGTGGGTGATTGTTATGGCTACGTTAGTGTTCAGAACCCGTGAGTAGTCGGTGCCTATCGGCTCGAAGAGACCCGCTACTCGCCGCCGACCCCGACCTGATGTCGGTTCGGCAGACGGCTGCAGATCACGACACTACTAACTCAAGTCCGGTCGAACGTCCGACTATGACCGATTCCGAATCCGTCATCGAGGCCGTCCGCGAAGACAACCAGACCGCGCTCTCCCGGCTCGGTTCCTCGAAGTCCCTGTACGCCGACACCGGCGGCGACATCGACACCGAACCCGTCCTCCGCGCGACCGCCAACGCCGAACACGCCGCCTGGGAGACGTTCCTCGAGTGGGCCGACAGCGAGGCTCACGAGAAAGCGCGCGAGGCGTTCGAAGCGACCGCCGCAGAGGAGCAAGACCACTACGAGACCGTCCTCGACCACCTCGGGGACGACGCGTACGAACCGCGCGAGATCCCCGCGCTTCACGAGTACCTGCGCGGTCTCGAGTCGACGATCGAGCGCGTCGGCGGCTTCCTCGGCCGAATTCTCGCGAGCAAGCGCTCGAAAGAACAGGTCGTCGGCTACTTCGTCGGCGACGCCGACCCCCAGACCGCCGGCGTCTTCCGCGAGTTCGGCGACGATCTAGACGCACAACTCGAGCGCGCCGAGGAACTGCTCGAGGACGTCTGCGAGAGCGACGAGGACCGCGAGCGCGCACGGGAGGCCGCGACCGGAGCGATCGAGGCCGCCTACGGCGAGTACGTCGAGAATCTCGAGGCGATGGGCGCGAATCCGAAGCCGGTCTGCTGACCGGCTGAAGAAGCGAAATCGACGGCGCTACACGCCGTCGACCGTCTCCCGGTAGGCGCTGATCGACTCGAGCGCCTCCGTGACGAGGTTGGCGACCGCGCCGCCCTCGTCGTCCGCGATTTCGGAGAGGACGTGTTCGTGACGCGCGAGTTTACCGTGGTCAGGTCCGCGGTCAGCCTCGGCCAGCGTCTCGAACTGTCGTGCCTGATTTTCCAGCCGGTCCCGGGTCTCGTCGTCCGACGCGGACTCGGCGGCGTCCTGGAGCGTTGCAGCGGTGTTCTCGAGTTCAGGTCGGGTCACACGTCGTGATTCGCCGGCGGCCGATAAAAACCGTTTCACTCGTTCCGACTGTGCGGAAAACGGTAGCTGCGTGCGGACGCGTTAGGCGATGCGCTCGATCCGCTCCGCGAGGTCCAGTTCCGCCGCCTGTGCGGCCGAGAAGCCGGCCACGGCGTCGTGGAAGTTCGTCCGGTAGCTCGCCGGTCCCTCGTGGGGCATCTCGGCCGCGAGTTCGCCCGCGATGCCGAACGCGAGCGTGCCGTGGACGGCGGCCGTCGCGGAGTCCTCGAGTGCGCCGTGAAACGAGGCGATGGTCGCGCCGAGCATACAGCCGGTGCCGACGACCTCGCCGAGCATCTCGTGACCGACGGAGAGTCGAACCGCGCCGTCCGCGGTCGCGACCACGTCCTCGACGCCGCTCGCGACGACCGTCGCACCGGTCGACTCGGCGAGCGACCGGGCCGCGTCCTCGATTGCCTCGTACTCGCCGACGGATTCGACGCCTTTCACCTCGGCTTCGACGCCCGCGAGCGCGCTGATCTCGCCGTAGTTGCCCTTGATGACCGAAAAATCGACCGTCTCGAGCAACTCCTCGGCGACTGCCTCTCGAGTCGGCGTCGCGCCGACGCCGACGGGATCGAGCACGACGGGGACGTCGCGCTCGGCCGCGGTGTCGGCGGCCTCGTGCATAGCCTCGACTTTCCCCGCCGGAACCTGTCCGGTGTTGAGCAAGATCGCGGACGCCCCGTTGGCCATCTCCCCGGCGTCGCCCGGCGAGTCGGCCATGACTGGGAGCGCGTCCCAGTGGAGCGTAAGGTTCGCAACGTCGTTCATCGTCACTTCGTTGGTCAGGTGTTGGACGAGCGGCGATCCGTCGGCGATCGCTTGCAGGGAAGTCGCGAGGTCGTCGCCGGTGGTATCAGTGGGTAGTAACTCACTCATCGGGTGTCGATCCGTTCGCCACCCCCTTCGCAGTTTCGACGGTTTCCGCGAGCGCCGCGGCCGCAGCCTGCGGATCGTCGGCCGCCGTGATCTCGGAGATGACGGCTACGCCGACCGCCCCCGACTCGACGACCGGGCCGGCGTTGTCGGCCGTAATGCCCCCGATCCCGACAACTGGGATCGAGACCGCCTCGGCGATGGCCGCGATTCGCTCGGGGCCGACGGCGTCCTCCTCGGCCGAGACGTCCTTCGAGGACGTGCCGTAGACGGCGCCGATACCGAGGTAGTCCGCGCCCGCGGCTTCCGCCTCGAGCGCCTCCTCGACCGTCGACGTCGAACAGCCGACGACCGCGTCGGGGCCGAGCAGATCGCGCGCGACGGCGACCGGAAGGTCCGACTGCCCGACGTGGACGCCGTCGGCGTCGATCGCCTGCGCGATATCGATTCGGTCGTTCACGATCAGGTCGACGCCCGCGTCGGCGGTCAGTTCGCGAAGTTCGAGGCCGAGATCGTACCGAAACCGGGCCTCGGTCTCCTTCTCGCGGAGCTGGACGACGTCGACGCCGCCGTCGATCGCCGCGCGGACGACGTCGGTCGTCGAGCGCCCCTCCGAGATCGACTGCTGAGTGACGAGGTAGGTTCCGTAGCTCGAGGGATCCATAGCCGAACTCGTGATTCTGAGCCACTAAGCGGTGTCGATCGTTCGACACTCCTGAGCCGGGTCGATCAGGCGCGATTCACTTCTCCCGGTGGCGAGAGATTGCGACCGAACTCGTCGAACTCCGCGAACTCCTCGGGCAGTTCGCGGTGCAACCGACGCTCCTCCCTGTTGTCGGACAGTGGGCCCGGATGCTCCGTGACGGGTTCCCAGCCGGGCTTGATTTTGACCGTTTTCGCGGGCGAGCCGACGGCGATGTGATGGGCCGGAACGTCACCTCTGACGATCGAGGACGCGCCGACCATCGAGTTCCGCCCGATCCGACAGCCCGCATCGATCATCGTATCGTAGCCGAGTCGCACGTCGTCCTCGAGGACGGTCCGGTAGCTCGTCACGTCGGACCGGTCGACGGTGTCGTGGCTGTGGGTGTGGAGGTGGCTCCGATCGGCGATCGAAACGCGGTCACCGATCACCAGTTCCCCGCGATCGTCCAGCAAGACGTCGTTGTGCACCACGACGTTGTCGCCCATTTCGATATTGTGGCCGCCCTGAATCTTGATCCCGCCGAACAACCGAAGGCCCTCACCCGCTTCGGCAAAGAGGTGGGTCGCGAGCAGCTGTCGGAACGGTAAGGCAAACGCCAGATTGTTCGAGAGCGGCGAACAGTCGAACCCCCGCCAGAGGTACAGCAAACACTTCGATTCACGGATTACCGACCGATCCTGTTCCGCCCAGTGTTCGGTCTCGGTCAAAACGTTCCGCGGATCGTAGCTCTGGAGTCGTACCCGCGACATCGGTGACAGCGACTCCCCGGCCCGGGAGCGTTCGTAAGCCGCTCGGTCGCCGAACAGGTCGACGAGCAGTTCCCGAACGACCTCCGCGGGGTCCGTCGCCGAAGAGAGTCGCCGGTCGATATCCGCAATCGCGTCGTCGATCGGCTCCTGTGCCGCTTCGGGGAGCGTTACGTGACGCTTCGCCATCCTCAGCTAGCCCTCGTTTTCCTGACCGAATCGCGTCCCGGAGCGAGCGGTGCTCGTCGATCAGGTCGACTCCTGACACCGACTGTAGTGGTGGGTCGATCACGGCGCGTCTCTCGTTGCTGTTTCGGAATGATCGGCATTAGCTGTGCAAACGTCCGCTAGACACCTATATTTTTCTTCGGTCGTGTCCCTATTGCCTCGATTAGAACACGTATGATGCGAATTGAGGTGTTTCACAAAATATTATCCAATTACACAGATTTTCAGAAGGCAATCATCTACTAGCCGCTACGGACACCAGAACTGCCGGTATGGAGACTCGAACGATCGAACGGACCGTCAGTTCGGAACTCACTCGACACACTCGTCGCCGGCTCGAACCAGCGACTCCCAGTCGGAACCGCCACGGATGTCGGACAGCGGCGCAACCGGCTCCGGATCGGCCGACTTCTCGGCGATCGAGTACCGCCACCAGGCGACGTCCTGCCAGTCGCCTTCCGTGTAGCCCATCGCGGGGAAGTCGACCAGTCGCTCGAAGCCGAGCCGTTCGTGAAACCGTTCGGTCTCCGGGTTCGGCACCGTCGTGACGGCGTAGGCGTCGCAGACACCCTGACGCTCGAGGATTGCGAACAGCGACTCGTAGAGCGCTCGACCGACGCCGGCCCCGCGGGCGTCGGCCGCGACGTAGACCGAGAGTTCGACGGCCCACTGGTAGGCGCGGCGCTTTCGGAGGCGACCTGCATAGGCGTATCCGGCGATAGAACCGTCACACTCGCAAACGAGCCACGGGTACGTCTCGAGAGTGGACTCGATACGATCGGCCATCTCGGATTCGATAGGTGGAGTCTCCTCGAACGTGACCGCCGACGATTCACAGAAAGGGGCGTAGATGTCGCGAACCGCGCTCGCGTCCGACGGTCGCGCGATCCGAATGCGAGGTTCGGAGTTCATATCGGAGGATTCCAGCGGACGGTGATAAGCGCGCGGACTCGCGTGCCGATCCGGTCGTTTTGGGTCGTCCGGAGCGATCAGCGGGTTAGCTGGACATCCGCGTTCGAATCCACTGCCGGAGTCGACCCGCGACCCGCCGACCGCCGGCGTAGCCGCGTCGCCAAGTGGACGGCCGAAGCACGTAGCGGATCCCCAGCACCGCCATCGCGAGCCAGAAGACCAGTGCCGTCCAGACCCTGCTGGCGCGTTCGGAGTGGGTCAACACGGGAATCGTGACGAACACGGCCAACACGAGGCCGAGTGCGCCGCCCGCTGCGGGCAGCGACAGCAGTCGAAAGTACTCGAGGGCGGCGACCAGCGGCGCGAACGCCGCACTCGCGAGTGCGACTCTGAACGCGACCGGTCGGACCGCTTCCGAGGGACGATCGACCGCAAAAACGTCCTGGCCAAGCCTGATGAGTTGCCAGCCGCCGAACGTACCGAGCGAGGCACCGAGCAGGAGGACGGCGTCCGGCTCGAGGTTACTCGCGGCGAGCGCGAACGTACTCGAGACGACTGCGAGCGAGAACGCGACCGTTCCCTGTTCGGCCGGATAGCGAGCCAGCAGGCGCTCCGCGACGAACAGGAACGTCAAGCCGACGGCGACGCCGGCGACGATGTCGACGAGGTAGTGGAGACCCAGCGCGACTCGAGAGAGGCCAACGAGCGTGACGACGGTCGCGGCCCCGGCGAACCGTCGCCGGGGCGTGCCGATCGAGAGCCGTCTGGCGAGGCTGAAGTAGACGACGGTTGTCATCAGCGCGTGACCGCTCGGGAAGCCGTAGCCGCTGGCCATACCCGTCGCCTCGTACAGCGGCTGGAGCAGGCCGGGCAGCGACTCGAGCGCGACGAGGGGCTGGCCCGGCCGGGGCAGGCCAAAGACGTGTTTGAGGCCGGTGATGAGCGAGAGACCGGCCATCGTCAGTCCGATGATGACGGCGGCGTCCTCGCGTTTAGTGCTGTAGAACCAGTAGATACCGCCGACGACGAGCGCGAGGAACCAGACGTCACCCAACTGGGTGACGAGGGCGACCAGGATCGCCGCCCATTCGGGGATGACCTCCTGTATCGGTTCGAACTCACCGATTCCTCTGGACATACCGGTTTCTATGGTGACGGGTCACTAATGGATATCGGCTCGAGTCGCCGGAAGATGCAGGCCCGAGAACGTGTGACGGTCCTCTCGGCCGGGTCCGTCTGCGGTGCAACCGAGGCACTCGATATTTGACTGATACGGTTTGCTGTACCGATGTACGCAGGACGGTCGCGGTCCCACCGAAACTGACTGACAGCGGATAGTATGAACCCGTTTCCTTCGTGGCAGCCGTATGTCATCACATAGCGAGTACGGCGACCAGTTCGAACCGTGAGCGGAACGTGACACACCGGCGGCTGAGTGCGAGGTGACGACACGAAGAACGTCCCGAATCGCTGGCCGTCCGAGACGGACGACCTCCCGTCATAGCTCTACTTTGTGACCAGAAGTACTTAAATAACGGAGCCTGTGCGAACGCGGACTCGAACTGTCCGAGGAGAACACAAATCAGCGCAGTCGCTCCTCGCAGAGGGCGATACTGACGCCAACGCTTTTCGGTCCAGTCGGTCTGGCGACGGATATGGACGATCACCAGCGACTGACGGGGCTGGACGAGGCGGAGACGGTCGCGCTTGCGAGCGAGGCCCGACAATCGGAGTACTACGATCAACTCGAGTCCCACCTCGCTGCGGAGTACGACGAGGCGGTTCCGACGGAGAACCTGCGGGCGTTCGAGCGAGGTGACGGCGCGCGAGCCGTCTCGTTCGAGTCGACCGCCGGTGCCGGTTCCAGACCGGCTGTCGCGGTCACGTTCCACTTCGAGGGCGACTCGGACGCGGTCGCGCAGGCGACCGCCGAACGTCACGGGGTCGACGTCGACGGCGACGTCGAACTCGTCTTCCCGACGGGAATCGCCCCCAGACCGGAGGCGGCGGTCCGCGATATCGTGCGGCCTGACGGGCAGTCCGCCGACGTCGAGGTTACCGTCACCGAAACGGACGAGATCACGACGTACACGATCGACCTGTAGCGTCCTCGAGCGGTATCGAGGCGGATGCGAGTTGGAACCGAACGAAAACGAGAAGCGGGATCGACGCGACGCCGATTCAGTGACCCTGATCGTGCGGATTCAGCGCCGTGCCGTAGTTCTCGGCGTGGTCGGTGTAGTCGATAAAGCGGGGCGCGTCGGGGTCGAACGGGCGCTCTAAGCTCTCGAAGGCCTTCTTCTTGTCCCAGCCCTGGAGCTTGCCGACCGCCGACTTGTCTTCGAGATCGTGGTAGTCGAGTTTCGGCTCGGTGAGCTCCCACGCCTTCATTCCCCGCTCGGTGCGGATGATGACGCTCGAGTACTCATCAGAGGAGCCGACGGAGCCGACGGTGATGTCCGAACAGAAGCCGGTGAAGTCCGCACACTCGTCACAGCCCTTGAGCGCGGCGTCGTGGAAGTTCGCGACGTCTTCCTCGACGATCATGTTGCCGTCGTGGTCGTAGACCATCATCTTGCCGTTGAGGACGTCCATCTTGCCGATCTGATCCGGCGAGATGTCGCGTTTTTCCTCCAACTGCTCGCCCATGAGGCTGTAGTAGTTGAAGTTCTTCGTACACATCAGCGAGATGGTGTAGTCCACCGCACGGATCCCCTCGTTCTGGGCCTGATAGTCCCAGTCGAAGTCCTGCAGGGCGCGGATACCTTCGATTTCACACGGCGTGCCGACGATCGCGAGCGAGAGATCGTCCCAGTCCTTGTCGGGGAGCTTGTGCTCCCACTGGGCCAGGTCGAGGTTGCCCAGTGCGAGCGTCTGGTTGTAGACGGTGCCAGCGTTCTCGATGAGTTCCTCTTCGGTCGTGGCGAGGAAACTCTCGGCCTTCCAGGCTTCCTCCTCGCTCTCGGTCGCAATGAGCGCGCCGTCGATCTCGCCCGCCTCGAGCAGCGTCGCGAGGACGCCGGTGACGACGCCGCCGTCCTGGGCACCGTCGGTCCAGTCGTCTTCGACCTTCGCGGAGAACTCCGTGATCGGGTCGCCGGCGCCTTTGACGTTATCGTCGCCGCCGGTGATCTTCCACTGGCGCTCGTAGCGCATCCCGCCGCGGGGACAGAAGTCCCAACAGAGCGAACAACCGGTACACATCTTGACCAGTTCCGGCAGGTCATCCTCACCGACGCCGATCGAGTCGGAGGGACAGGCCGCAACGCAGGTCCCACACTGGATACAGCGACCCTCGTCGATGACGGCCTCGTCCAGTTCCATGAACCAGGTCTTCTCGTCCGGCGTCTCGATGTCGTTCATCTCCGCACGGATCGAGTACTCGGGGGTATCGAGATCGGCACCGTCCGGAACCCCGACGCGAACGTCCGGCGCGCCGTTATCGACGTCCTGGCTGACGCCTTCGGCGGGTTCGGTGAACTCGAGGTCGCCGAGTTCGCCCATCTCGTCGACGTTGGCCGCACCCGCGCCGTCCGTTGCGATCCGCTTCTCGGCGGACTCGGACGCAGCCGTCTTCTCGCCGCAAGTGCAGGTGTCGGGCGAGCAGCTGTCGCCCTCACTGTCGCTGGCTTGGATAGCGCCGTCTCGGGCGTGGTCCGTGTCCGCTCGAGAGCGCGGCGCGGCGCTGCCGGCATCGGGGAACTGGACGGCGTCGTCATCGTCGTCCGACTCCGGGACGCCAGGGAAGTTACGGTCAGTCCCCATGAGCGACACCCCCAGAAACTGGGGCCTCGGCCCCTTGCATGATCGTCCGAAGCTCTCCGTTGTCGACGCGGCGGCACCACTCGTAGAACTGCTCGCCGTCGTGACGGTCGTCGTTGTAGGCGTCGAACAATTGCTCGAGCGCCGGAATCACGGAATCGGCGGGGACGGCGTTCTCGATCCAATCTAAGAACTCGTTGTCCGCGCCGAGCGAGCCGCCGAGGCCGAAGTCCATCCCTTCGACGATGTCGGATCCACTATCTTCATCCAGCTTGACGGTCTCCCCGCGGAAGCCGATGTCCGCGATCTGGGGCTGGGCGCACGACGCGGAACAGCCGGACATGTGCATCCGAATCGCTTCGATATCGTCGGGGACGTCGATGCGCTCGTCGAGTTCGCGGGCCCAGCGCTTGGTCCGCTTTTTCGTCTCGATGATCGCGTAGTTACAGAACTCGCTGCCCGTACAGCCGACGGCGCCGCGGGAGAACGCGCCGGGATTCGGCTGGTAGTCCGCGGCGAACGGCTCCGCGAGAAGGTCGTCGACGTTCTCCTCGGGGATGTGCGTGATGAGGAAGTTCTGGTCGGTCGCGAGGCGCACGGAGGCGTCCTCGCTTCCGTACTTTTTCGCCGCTCGAGCGGCCTCGGCGAACTCGTCGCCGCCCATCCGTCCGGCGACGACGTTGAAGCCGACGTACTGCAGGCCGTCCTGTTTCTGGTCGTGGACGCCGACGTGGTCTCCCTGGTAGCCGACGGTCAGGTTCTCGCCGCCGGTCGGCAGGTCGATCGTACAGCGGTCGCGGATGGCTTCCTCGAACTTCTCGGGGCCCAACTGCTCGACGAGATAGCGCATGCGGCAGACGCCGCGGTTGTTGCGGTCGCCGATCTCCTTGAACGTCTGGGCGACGGCGCGGCAGAACTCCACGGCGTCCTCCGGCGGAATGAAGACGTCCAGTTCCGAACCCATTCGCGGGCCGTCGGAAAGGCCGCCGCCGACGCGGGCGTGGAAGCCGTAGAGGTACTTGCCACCGTCGGACGAGTCCGACGAGCCACCGGCTTCGCCGGAGACGTCGATCTCCTTCTTTGCGGGAACGAGCCCGATGTCGTTGATCTGGGACTGCGCACAGTCGTGTTTACAGCCCGTGATGGTCATCTTGAACTTCCGCGGGAGATTGGCGTACTCGCGGTTGTTCGTAAAGAAGTCGGAGACGGCCTCGATGACCGGCTGGGCGTTGAAACACTCGTGCTCGTCGAGTCCCGCAGCGGGGCAGCCGAGCACGTTCCGGGCGGAGTCACCACAGCCCTGGACCGTCGTCAGGCCGACCTCGTCGTAGCGGTCCCACATCTCCGGGACGTCCTCGACGCGAATCCAGTGTTTCTGGATGTCCTGTCGGGTCGTGATGTCGAGGTAGGCGTCGCCCCAGAGTTCGTTCTGGGCTTCGCCGCCGTACTCTTCGGGTGCAACGGCGAGGTCGTCGGTCACTTGGCCGATGACCTCGGCCTGTTCGGGAGTGAGTTTTCCGCCCGGCACCTTCGTCCGGATCATGAAGTAGCCCTCCTGCTTCTGGGCGTACATGCCGGCCCACTTCAAGCGCTCCCACTCGCCGCCGCCGGCGCGCTCTTCGATCTCCTCGAAGGAGAGTTCGTCGGCGGCGTAGTCGTAGACATCGTCGATTACGTCGAGCGGATGTTTGTTCTGCTTGTACTGCTCCGTCGTGTTCACGCGAACCACCCCGTGTTTCGCTGAACGAAGTGAAGCGAAGTTCGAGACGGCGACGCCGTCTCGATGGTTCGTGTGAGTTCGAAAACGCTCGCGGTTTCGTGATTCATTTGTACCACCGCTGGCGGGTGACTCCGGTGGCCAGCAGCGGGGTCACGCTATATCGAAAGACCATCGTTTAGCGGGTAGTCTCACCCAATCGGTATACCAGCCTGTAAAGGGGCGAATCATGACGACGGTCGTTTTCACCAGCAACTATTGCCACGTTCGATCGCGGTAGAACGACAGTCGGAACGGAATCCGACGCCGCAAGGACGGGAACCGGTCACACGCGAACACTCGTATCAGAATACGTCACTGGTAGCAGCAATATTCTCCGATAGGTGGGCGTAGTGCTCGAAGCGTACCGAAGATCAACCACCACCTGACGTGCGAACCAACCGCGGTCGCCGCTACCAGATTCCGAGACGGGTCAGATCAGCCGAAGCAGACGACGGCAGTACCCGCATCCCGAGGGTCAGGGTCGAACGGATCGGGTTCGCTCGCGATTCCGTGCTGATACCGCGAGCGGAGTGCGACGTGCTCGTCGATGTAGTAGGAGACGCGGGAGCCGCGCTCGTTCGTCGGCGCCCCTCGTTGGGTCTTCGTCGAGAGATCGTAGACGATCGAGACCAGCACGGCCTCCATCTCGGATTCCGACTCATGTTCCGATTCGATGGGGTCCAGTTCGCTGTCCCCAACCGTGAAATCGAACATTCGTGTTGCCGACCCGTACGCCTCGAGAAAGCCGTTGTGCCGATACGCTTCCTCGAACTCGCGAGCGAACGCCTCGGCGTCGGTCAACGGATCCGACGGCGACGGATACGGCATCGGCTCGAGACCGTGGTTGTGAGCTGAATCGTCGGGTTCCGGACGGTCGATATCGGCGCAGTCGTACTCGTCTTCGGAGACGAACTCCGACTCGGGGTCGTCTGCGCTCGTGAGTCGTTCCTCGAAGCAACCCGCGAGTGTCATCGTAAACGGCAGCACCGCCGAGAGGAGGGCACGCCGGGAGCGGGGTGTGCGCATACATAGATGTCAGCGATACATTATATGTATGTTTCGTCTTGAACCCCTGGATATCGTGTGGGATTTTCGCAAGCGGTAATCGGTATCGTCGAAGATCGCTCGGGCTGAATTTTCGACAGGGACGACCCCGATCGGCGGCTACGACTCCTCGCCGCCGAGCAGTCGATCGATCATGTCGTCGGGATCGAACCGCACGAGATCGTCGTATCCCTGCCCGACGCCGAGGAATAGAATCGGCTTGCCGGTGACGTGGGCGATCGAAATCGCCGCCCCGCCGTTGGAGTCGGCATCGGCTTTCGTCAGGATCGCACCGTCGATCGCCGCGGCCTCGTTGAACTCGCGGGCGCGGTTGACCGCGTCCTGACCGGCCACCGCTTCGTCGACGAACAGCGTCATATCCGGATCGACGACGCGGTCGATTTTCTCGAGTTGGTCCATCAGCCCTTCGTCGGTGTGGAGTCGACCCGCCGTGTCGCCGAGCACGACATCGATGTCGTTCGCCTCGGCGTACTCGACGGCGTCGTACAGCACCGCAGCGGGGTCGCCGCCCTGCTGGTGGCTGATGAGATTCGTACCGAGTGCGTCGGCGTGCTCCTGAATCTGCTCGTTCGCGCCGGCACGGTAGGTGTCGCCGTTGGCCATCACCGTCGAGTACCCTCGCTCCTCGAAGTACCGGCTGAGTTTGGCGATCGATGTCGTCTTTCCGACGCCGTTGACGCCGGTGAAGACGAGCGTCACGGGCTTGTCTTCGACGGCGATCCGCTCGTCGAAGTCGAACTGCCCGACGCTGATCACGTCGTAGATCGCGTCGCTCAGCGCCTCCTCGACGACGTCGCCCGTCGAGGTCGTAAACGTTCGCGTCTCGCCGACCAGTTCGTCGCGGATGTTGTCGAGGATCTCTTCGGCAACGCCCATCTCAACGTCGCTCGAGAGCAACGCCATCTCGAGTTCGTGCAGCGGGCCCTCGAGGTCTTCCTCCTCGATGACGAATTTTCCCTTGACGAGCGAGCGTGCCTTGCTCCCGAATCCGGTCGAGTCGTCCTCGATATCGGCGTCGTCGGCCGTAGATGCGTCGTCGTCCGCGTCCGTGGCGACGCTCGCGTCTATCGCTACCGACTCCCGCTCGGTGTCGCCCGCGAAATCGCCGTCGGACGACTCGTCTGCGTCCGGAACCGGTTGCGTCACCCACGACTCGACCGATTCAGACGATTCGGACGATTCCTGACTATCGCTCGTTTCGGCGGTCGAAGCAGAGTCCGACTCGACGCCGCCGACCGCCGACTCGGTCGGCGGTTCGGTCTCTGCCTCAAGTTCGCGATCAGCGTCGTCAGGTTCGGCGACGTCGTCGATCGTCTCATCGGTGGTATCTGGGACTTCCGACGTCTCCGTCTCGAGTGTCGCGTCGTCAGTGTCAGCCTCGGCTTCGGACGACTCGGTTTCGGCTTCCGAATGGGCAGCGTCCCCGAGTTCGTGGTCCTCGAGTGCCGACTCGGTACTCTCCGCTTCGGCGGGTTCGGATGCAGCGCTCTCGGCGTCAGCGGTATCGGCCGCAGCGCTCTCCGCTTCGGCGGATTCGGCCGCCTCGAGTTCCGCGTCCTCGAGATCCTCTTCGTCGACCTCCTCGACGTTCTCTTCAGCGGCCGCTTCGGCGTCTTTGCGGAAGCTCCCGAGTTTCTTCTTCAGGTTGTCGAACATGGTACGGACCTCCCGACGTTATTCGTCGGGGCCCTGGCCCTGCTGGCCCTGCATTTGCTGCATCTGCTGTTGCATCGCCTGCTGTTGGATCTGCTGGGCCTGCTGCTCGAGTTCGCTGCTCTCGGACTCGAGTTCGGCGATCTCCGAGTTGACCTCCTCGATTCGATCGTCGAGGTTCTCCTGTTTGTTCTCGAGGGCGTCGACGGCACCGTCCTGTTCGAACTCGGCCGCGTAGTCCGCGCCCAGTTCGACGATCACTTCGTCGATGTCCTGGATGCTCGCGCGGAGGTACGCGCCGCCGCCGATCGGCACCTGCACCGTTGAGTCGGTATCGAGGCTCTCGAGGGCCTCGATCGCTTCGTCGGCTTCGGTCTTCTGCTGCTGGATCGCTTCGACGCTCTCCTCGAGCGCTTCGATCTCCTGTTCGATCTCCTGGAGCTCCTGGGAGAGCTGCTGGAGTTGCTGCTGACTCATTGTTCGACGACCTCCTCGAGGTCGATCTCGGTCCGCTTGAGTCGGTGCTGGCTCCCGAGCTGGGAGAGTGCGTGTTCGCGAGCGACGTTTTCGTTCTGGGCGTCGATCGTCGTTTCGAACTCCGCGAATCCGTCGCGGTTCTTGAACCGACCGGTGACCGTAAATTGACTCATGGCTACCACTCCGGCAGGCAGTCGGAAGAATCTTCCCTTCCGTCGGAGTCAGCGACCGGCCGACGGAACCGGATTACGCGGCGTCGTTCAGATCTGTCCGGGCTGTTGTCCCGAACTCGCGCCGGTCAGTCCGCTCGAGTCGCGGTTTCGCCGCACGATCGCGTCGGGATCGATCCCCTCGAACTCCGGCGGCAGTTCGCCGTCGGTCGCGTACTGGTAGAGCGCGGTCTTCGCGATGGCCGTCGCGGCGATGTGGACGACGGCGAGCGCGCCGAGCAACAGCACAGTCGGGACGACCGTGTAAACGAGCACCGGGCCCGGGTTCGCGACCAGCAACAGCGGCGCACCGATTCCGGCAGCAACGACGAGCAGCCCGAGCGTCACCGTCACGAGTCCGACGCCGAGACTGATTCCGCCGGCTTCGCCCCAGGTCTCGCGGAACAGGCTGACGCTGTCGCGTAACGACTCCCGGACGCCGCCGCCCTGGAAGACGATAACGGGGACGATGAAGAACGTCATCATGAACCAAGCTGCGCCGGCGATCGCTCTGACGATCTGGGCGCCCCAGCCGTCCTGACTCTCGAGGGCCTGGAAAATGAGGCCGACGACCGCACCCACGACGCCCCACGCGAGAATCGTCCGCCTGGATTCCCAGGCACCAGCGAGACCGTCCCGAATGCTCGTCGACTCACCGTGAAACAGGCTGCCGACCGAGTGAACTAACGCGGCGCTGAAGAAGGTCGCGACGGCCGTCGCGACGAACATCACGAGGAAGGAGAGTGCGAGCATCGCCACTTGTGCGACGCCGTCGACCGTGCCGTCCGAGACCGACGCGACCTGGTCTACGGCACCCAACCCGAACCCGACGCCGATCAAGGCGACGAACAGTCCGGCGAGGAGGAGGGCCAGTCCCGCCGCCCAAGTGAGACCGTACAGTAGGGGAAACACGAGCAACCACTTCTCGCGTCGGAGCACGCCGAACGACGCTTTCGCGATCTCAAACCCGGTTCGAAACCGGGCGAACACTGATTGGAGGACCATATGCGGATCGTGTCCGTCATCCAATATAAATATTCGCGATAGAGCAGCGCAATGATACGGCCGCATGAGCGATGCCAAACGGTTTTACCGCGGCCGCCGAACGGAGTCACATGAGCGAACTCGATCCCAGCGAGCTGCTGCCCAGCGAACGGATGCAAACGCAGGCCCTCGAGGGCGACGTGACTCAGATCCACCGCGGCCACCAGTACGCCGAGGCGGGCGACACCTTCACGATCGAGGACACCGCGTTCGAGGTGACCGACGTCACCGATCGTACGCTCGGGGAGCTGACCGACGAGGACGCACAAGCCGAAGGGATGGACGATCTCGAGGGGTATCGGAGGCTGCTCGAGCGTGCCCACGAGAACTTCGAGTGGGACGACGACAGCGAGATCGTTCGTCATCGGTTCAAGCCGCAGTCCGGCGACGACTGATCGGCCGAGGGCGGCTCATCGTACAGCGACTGTCTCTTCGAGAAGAGAGTGAGAGCAAAACGCGGTGACGACCGTCTCGAGTGAACGACCGCGAAGAGTGAAAACGCAGTCCGTACGAGAACGCTAGTCCAGATAGCCCAGCGCGTCCTCGATCCGGCCGAGTTCGGGTCCGGTCGTATCCTGTCCGACGACGTAGCCGGACTCGTTGGCGAGCAGCCCCGAGCCGAGCAGCGGCGCGCCGTAGTTGACGGTGCCGACGTCGGCCCGGACGTCGAGGACCTCCTCGAGCGTGTCCAGTTCCTCGTCGGTCGCTTTCGGGTGACAGAGCACCCCCTTGTTCGTCGCGACCGCGGCGGTTCCGACGGTGCGAACGCCCGCGAGGTCGCCGCGTTCGACGGGCACCTCGAGGGTATCGTTGACGATCTGAACCGTCTCCCGCGGGAGGTCCGGGTGGACGTACGCGCCGTAGTCGTTGGCGAGCACGACGTTCCCCGCGGCGTTGATGTTCCCCGGCAGTTCCGCGACGGGGAGATCGACCTCCTCCTCGAGCCGTTCGCGTTCGTACTCGAGGACGCGCGAACTGACGAGGAGTCCGTTCTCGTTACCCATCGCTAACGCGCCGACCGTCGAGGAGCCGCCGACGGTCGTCGGGACCGCGGGCACCTCGAGTTCGTCAGTGAGATCGGCGATGACGTCGTCGTCGACGTCCGGGCGAACGAGCACGCACGAGTCGGTTGCCCGGGCGAAGACCCCGACGTACGCCGACCCGACGAAGGCGAGTCGTTGCAAATTTACTCGGCGACCTCGGCCTCGACGACGGCCGCACCCTCTTCGTCGAAGCGGGCCGCGCGGACGCGGAGCTTTCGCGGCGGGTTGGAACGACCGTTCGACCAGATCTCCTCGTTAATGGAGGGATCCAGACGGATGGCGTCCTCGTCGACCGCGAAGTGTTTCGCGAGGTGTTCCCGAACGAGTCGCATCGCGTAGTCGGCGGCCTCGTGGTTGGCGCCCTTCTTGACGTCGCGCAGTGGAACGGTAACGACGCGTTCCTCGAAATCACTTGCACTCATCGTTACTCGTCAGTGTCGTTGCGCCGCCAGTTGCGTCGCTTCGGGTTTCGCTGCACTTCCATGTCGGTCTTCATCATGACCCAGGCCGGAACGCGGCTGTTCTGGTTCTCGAGTTTGGCAAGACGCTTTTTCTTGCCCTTCGTTTTCTTACCCATAGTAGCCACAGGTAGCCTACGCTGGCATAAAATCTTGTCCATCTCGAGGACGAGTGCTCAGCGGGGCGTTCGATCCGGTTATCGGTTGATACGCGTCTCGAGGTAGCGCGTCACGGCCTCGAGCGTCGCCTCGCTGAGTTCGGTCGTGTACGTCCAGTTCTCGACGCCCTCGTAGCCGTCGTGGCGGTGGAACTCGCCGTGGTCGTGACAGCCCGTGCCGTGAAAGCGGGTGCCGCCGCCGATCTCGTCCGGCCCCGCGTAGGCGGTCGCCATCGGGGAGACCCGCATCGTCTCGTCGTCGACTCGCACCGCGGTTCCGAGGTCGTGATCGCAATTCGAGCCGCCGACGGCTTTGACAACATCGGTCGAGAGAAACGTGTGCAAGACCTCGTGGATCGCCATGTTCCGCGTGACCGCCCGCGAGTCCCAGAGCTCCGTCGCGCCGAGGTTCGCGACGGTCTGAGAGTCGCCGGTGTCGGTCGGTTGCCCCGTCACGTTGCCCGTCCACGCGTTCGGAGAGAGCGTCCCGCCGTAGCCCACGCGATGATTGAGCGGCGCCCAGCACAGCATGGCATGACAGGTTGATCCCGTCAGCACGTCGCGCTCGTCGAGTCGCGTCCGAAAGCCCTCGAGTACCGTCTCGAGCGAGGGAACCACCGCCTCGGACGGGCGCGACATCGGCGGAAGCGGCAGCCGAACGAGGTCGCCGCGTTCGACGACCGCCTCCAGCCCCTCGAGTCGCGAGCGCTCGTGGGCGTACGCGAGGACTTGTTCGAACGCGTCCTCGATGGCCGAGAGCGCGTCCCGGAACGGCGGCGGCCAGTCCTCTCGAACGCCGTCGAAGCCGTAGCGGGTCCAGGCCCACAGCGGCACCGGCCGAGGGTAGACGCGGACGTGTAGCGACGCGTCGTCGTCGCTGGCGAGTCCGGCCGTCGGATCGGCGCGGACGCTCGAGACGGCGGCCGCCCCGCCGAGCGAGACCAGTAGCTCCCGTCTCGAGACGAGTCGGCCGTCCGCGCGACTCGCCGCGAGCGCGGACGAGGGGGGCGACGGAGTCAGGGCCGGTCACCGGCGGAGGGAGCCACCATCGTCTACGGATCGCTACACCGGTCGGTGTTATGAGCGAGGGTCTTGCATTGTTCAGCCGGATCGGGGTACGAACGGCCTAGGCACGCGTAAGTCATCGATACGCGACACGTTCGAGTCGGACGAGCGGTACTACGCGAGTCGGACGAGCGGTGCTACTCGAAGCCGGACGAGAGTGCTACGCGAGCGGGAACGACTCGAGCGTCGAGTACACCGGCCCCGCATCGGTGAGCGTGCTCTCGGTCAGCCGAAGTTCGTCGACCGTCATTTCGCCGACCGTCGGATCGCGCTCCCGAACCAGTTCCTGGACGAGTTCTTTCCCGCCCGCGTGTTCCATCCGCGCGAGCGTGACGTGGGGCGTGAAGTCGTGGGACTCGGGCTCGAACCCCATCGCGGTCGTTCGCTCCTCGATCGCCTCGTGGAGTCGGGTCAGTTCCGAGCCACCGCGTTCGACGCCGAGCCAGACGACGTTGATGTAGTCGAGAGTCGGGAAGACCCCCAGGCCGCCGAATCGGGCGGTAAAGGGATCGACGCCGGCGTCCTCGACGGCGGCCTCGAGTTCCCCTCGAAGCGACGGGAGTCGATCCTCGTCGACCTCGCCGAGGAACGTCATCGTGAGGTGGGCCTGCTCGGGATCCGTGACGTTCAGGCCGCTCGCGTCGACGAACTCGGCCTGCAGGTCGGCGACCGGTTCCGCGAGTTCGTCGGGCAGGTCGACGCTAACGAAGAGTCGCATGCTCACGGAAGCGTTCGATCGGGCGACTATTGAACTTGGGGCCGGGTCGCGATGGCGGGGCCGGATGAGGACGACCTGATCGAGCGACGACAGCCTGCGAGACCGTCTCGTCGCCGACTGACGTTGTTAGGGACGCGGACTATTTCCGTGGAAACCGTACGAAGAGCAATGACAGCAATCGCCGTCGTCGGTGGCGGAATCGGGGGACTCACGACGGCCCACGAACTCGCCGAGCGCGGGTTCGACGTAACCGTCCTCGAGGCGAACGACCGATTCGGCGGGAAGGCCCGATCGATGCCGATCGCGGACGGCCCGGCGCCGCTCCACGGCGAGCACGGCTTCCGATTCTTCCCGGCGTTCTACCGCCACGTTATCGACACAATGGAGCGGATTCCCGACGGAAACGGGACCGTCGCTGACAATCTCGTCGGAACCGAAGCGACGCTCATCGCAGGGGTGGACGAGGCGGATCGGATCGCGTCCACCAGCGCTCCCGACTCGCTTCGCGAGTGGCTCGAGGCGCTGCGCCCGGCGTTCGTCGAAGACCTCCCCGCCGACGACGTTCGGTTCCTGCTCGAGCGGTTGCTGTACCTGCTGACCGCCTGCGACGATCGGCGCGAGGGTGAACTCGACGACGTCTCCTGGTGGACGTTCATCGACGCCGAGAACCGCTCGCAGGAGTTTCGCGACCGACTCG
The DNA here is from genome assembly GCF_052040125.1 of Natronorubrum marinum. Taxonomy (NCBI): domain Archaea; kingdom Methanobacteriati; phylum Methanobacteriota; class Halobacteria; order Halobacteriales; family Natrialbaceae; genus Natronorubrum; species Natronorubrum marinum. The sequence continues at coordinate 455,462 of NZ_JBPPFV010000003.1, read as the reverse complement.
CGTACGCGACGCAGTCGCTGGTGGCGCTCCGCCCGGAGGTCGGCAGCGCCCGGACGATCGGGACCATCTACCTCCAGCTCCTGTTCGGACAGCTCGACGCGAGCCGGCCGACCGAGCGCATCCTGAACGCGCCGACGAACGAGGCCTGGATCGATCCGTGGGTTCGGTACCTCGAGACGCTCGGCGTCGACCTGCAGCGAAACGCGCCGGCGCGCGGCCTCGAGTTCGACGGGCGGCGAATCACCGGCGTCGCGATGGCCGATGGCCGGACGGTCACGGCCGACGAGTACGTCCTGGCCGTGCCGGTCGACGCCGCACCGACGTTCGTCACGCCCGAACTGCGACGGGCCGCGCCGGAGTTGGGCCGCATCGAGCGACTCGAGACGGCATGGATGAACGGCATCCAGTTCTATCTGAGCGAGGACGTCGAACTGACGCGGGGCCACCAGGTGTACGCCGACGCCCCGTGGGCGCTGACGTCGATCTCCCAGCGACAGTTCTGGACCGACTACGACTTCGAACGTCGCGGGCCCGACGCGGTCGAGGGCGTCCTCTCGGTGATCGCCTCCGACTGGGAGACCCCCGGAATCGTCCACGAGAAGCCCGCCAGAGCGTGCACGCGCGAGGAGATCGCCGAGGAGATTTGGGCGCAGCTGAAAGCGCACCTGAACGCCCCCGATAACCCGCTGGGCGGAGCCGAGACGCGACTCACGGACGAGCTACTGGTCGACTGGTTTCTCGATCCGGCGATCGTCGAGACGGACGACGGCGTCGCGAACCGCTCCCCCCTGCTGATCAACACCGTCGGCTCGCTCCGAAACCGGCCGGCGGCGGATACGGCCGTCCGAAATCTCACGCTGGCCGGCGACTACGTGCGAACGAACGCCGATCTCGCCTCGATGGAGTCGGCCGACGAGGCCGGCCGACGCGCGGCGACCGCGATCCTCGATCGGGCCCGGTATCGCGGCTCGAGACCGCAGTGCTGGGAACTCGAGGAGCCGGGGGTGTTCGACCCGTTCAAACGCCAGGATCGGATTCGTTACCGACTCGGTCTGCCCCACCCCGCGGCGGCGACGCAGTCGATCCGGACGGCGACCAGACGTCTCAGCAAGCGGCTCTGAGCGGGCGTCTCGACCGACGGCGCGAGGCGATCGGTAGCCGTGTCGCAGCCCTTAACAGTCGTCGCCGCCACAGCTACGGCAATGACTGACCGAGAGGGCGACGACGATCGAGATCACCGCTTCTCCGAGGGTGAGGGGTTCAGCGACGCCTACGACGAGTTCGATCTGGACCCGCCGGAGCTGGGCGTCGACCCCTCGAAGGTCGACCCCGTGGACTCGCGGGTCGTCACCGACACGCTCGACAAACACAACATCGGTAACGACGACGTCGACGCGGACGAGTTGCTCGACGTCGGGCTGAACTACATGCAGATCAACCGCTACGAGCAGGCGACCGACGCCTTCGAGCGGGCCGCCCAGTTCGCCGACGACGACCGCACGACACAGGAAGCCTGGGTCAACAAGGGCGTCGCCCACGCCGAACTCGAGGAGTACGACGAGGCCATCGGTTCCCACCGAGAGGCGCTCCGGATCGACGGGGAGAGCGAACACGCCGCGACCGCCGAGACGAACCTCGCCTACGCGCTCTGGGAGTTCGGCGAGACGGCACAGGCCTTAGAGCACGCCGAACGCGCCGTCGAAGTCGACGAGCGCTTCGCCGAGGGCTGGTTCAACCGCGCCTTCTTCCTCTCGGAGCGCGGGCTGGCCGAGGAAGCCTTACACTGCATCGACAACGCGATCAGACTGGGCCTGCGCAACGCGAAGGTGCTCGAGGAAAAGGCCGAGATCCTCGAGGATCTGGGCGAGTACGACGAGGCCGAAGAGATCGCCGAGGAGGCCAACGAGATGCTCGAACGTGCCGAACAGGAGATGGTGGACGAGCGCAGAGAGACACAGGGCCACACGCCCGATTCGGCGGGCGTTCCAGACGGGCGCTCGGGGCAGCAGGGTCCTCGAGACGGGACCGGGACCGACATCACCGACCCCGGCCGCGCCTCCGACCGAGACGACGAGGAGTGGCGACTCGAGTAACGCATGATCGTCAACGAACGACAGACGCCGGAGGGGCTGTTGGTCGCCGTCTGCGACGAGGACGTCCTCGGCGAGACCTTCGAGACCGACGAGATCTCGCTGACCGTCACGGAGGAGTTCTACGGCGGCGACGGGGCCGACGAGGGAGCCGTCGTCGACAGTCTTGCTCGAGCGGACGTCGCTAACATCGTCGGTCGAGAGGCCGTCGAACTCGCTATCGAGAAGGGCTTTATCGACGAGGCGAACGTCCTCGAGGTTGGTTCGACGCTGCACGCGCAGTTGCTCCGGATGTAAGCATGTAGGCACCCAGCGGGGCCTACAGATCCGCCTTCTGGAACCGATAGTAGCCGATCGCGACGGGCACGACAAGCCAGCACAGCAGGACGACGAGGCCGAACCAGTCCTGCAGGTAGAACGGCGCGTCGCCCGCGTACCGTTCGGCGGGCGTCATTCCGGACGCTTCGAAGTCCTCGAGCCCGTACTGGAACATAAAGGGGAAGACCTCACCCTCGACGACGTTGCCCACCAGCGTGGTGTAGGTGGTGATCGGGTTGAACTGATCGACGAACAGGTACCACGTTTCGGCCTCGACCGGCGGCCCCTCGCCGTAGACGAGGTAGTACGGGCCGGCCGTGACGAGCTCCCACAGCGCGAGGACGAGCATGTAGAGCCCGACGACGATCGCCATCGACTTCCCTCGGGTCGAGACGCCGGCGGAAACGCCGACGGCCAGCCCGGCGAACGAAACGCCGAACAGTATCGAGATGGCGCCGAATGCGAGCCAGTCGAAGAACGGAACCGAGCCGAACAACACTGCCCCCAAGACCAGCGCGACGACGAACGCGAGGGAGACGGCCGTCGCGACGACCGCCATCCGACCGAGCAGTTTCCCGAAGACGATATCGGTCCGGTTGGGCGGCAAGCCAAGCAGGAGTTTGATGCTGCCCGACCGGCGCTCCCCGACGACGGCCATGTAGCCGACGATGAGCGCGGCGATCGGGATGATCGTCTGGAGCGGGAGCGCGATGAAGCCGAGCACTTCGGCCGCCGTAACGTCGTCGACCGTGTACCAGATCGCGACGTAGCCGACGGTGACGAGGCCGACGAGCAGGGCGGTCAGCGCCCAGAGCAGCTTCGAGCGGCCGGCGTCTTCGAACTCCTTTCGCGCGACGGTGGTGATGTGTTCGGTCATTCGGCTACCTCCGACGTCGCGGCCGCTGGGCTCGCCGGTTCGTCGGTGGACCGCGGCTCGTCATCACTGCCACCGCCGTTCGTCAGCGTCGTGAACAGCGACTCGAGCGAGACGTCCTCGATCCGCATATCCCGGACCGTCGTCCCAGCGTCGTCGAGCGCGATCACGGCGCCGGCTTTCGCCGCCGGATCGGTGATCGAGCACTCGAGGGTGCGGCCCGAAGCGGTGGCGTCGGCGATTCCGTCCACGGCGGTGACAGCGTCGCGGAAGTCGCCGGCGGACTCGGCGAGCACCAGTTCCATCGTCCCGCCGTCGCCGACCGACTCGCGGAGCCCCTCGATGGTGTCGACGGCGACGAGCTCGCCCTCGTTCAACACGCCGATGCGGTCGCAGACGGCCTCGACGTGTTCCAAGATGTGACTCGAGAAGAAGACGGTCGTCCCCATCTCAGCTTCCGAGCGGACGAGCTCTTGCATCTCGCGGATACCGTGGGGGTCGAGCCCGCTCGAGGGTTCGTCCATGATGAGCAGGTCGGGATCGCCGACCAGCGCCATCCCGGTCGCGAGTCGCTGGCGCATTCCCTTCGAGTAGTCGCCAGCAGGTCGAGCAGCGTCCTCGGCCGAGAGCCCCACGCGCTCGAGGACGTCATCGGGGTCGTCAGCCGCGTCTTTCGTCTCGATCGCGAACTCGATGTGTCGACGTCCCGCGAGGCGGGGGTAGATGTCGAACCCCTCCGGCAAGACGCCGACGCGGGGACTGATCGCGTCGGCTTCGTCCTGTGCGTCGTAGCCGAGCACCGTCGCCGACCCCGCGCTCGGACGGGTGAAATCGAGCAGCATGTTGATCGTCGTTGACTTACCCGCGCCGTTCGGCCCCAAAAATCCAAACACCTCGCCCTCCTCGATCGCGAGATCGAGATCGTCGACGGCGGTAAGCTCACCGTACTCCTTCGTCAGTCCGTCCGTTTCGATCGCAGCCATTTTGTTGGGGAACACACACGACGAGTATTTAATTGCCGGGGCGCGATTTCAGGGGGAGAACTCGCGCGGACTCGAGCGCAGGCAGGTTTTCTCGACTCGGACACCCCATCGACGGTCTCGCGGTCCCAAACCAGTTTGGAGGTACTGATATGTCGGTCGACAGGGGACAGTGTAACCGGCGGGGCACCGATACTGGACCACCTGACCGACCAGCCCACGTTCCCTGCCGAGGCACCCACCCACCAACCATCCGTCCTGTTCCCCTCTTGCGGTCTCGTCGCGGCCTCCGTTCGCCGACTCCGTACGTACTCGTCGCCCCCGTAGTCGTCCGGTGAAACCGTTGGATTCGAACGGTCCAGATCCGGCGAAACAGGGACGTTCGAACCCGGTTCGACCGGTGCGAGTGCCGTCGGACCGAAGGAGTGTTTTGTCTGGGGTTCCTGCTAGCAACCAATGAGTCAGCAGAATCTCGAGGCGCTCGACGTCGAGGCCATCCGCGAGGAGTTCCCCATCCTCGAGCGGGAGTTCGACGGCCGGCAGGTCGTCTACCTCGATAACGCGGCGACGACCCAGACCCCCGACGCGGTCGTCGACGCGATGAGCGACTACTACCGAGAGTCCAACGCCAACGTCCACCGCGGGATCCACCACCTCAGCCAGGAGGCCTCGATCCGCTACGAGGAGGCCCACGACCGCGTCGCGGAGTTCATCAACGCCGACGGCCGCGAGGAGATCATCTTCACCAAGAACACGACCGAGAGCGAGAACCTGCTCGCTTACTCGTGGGGGCTGAACGAACTCGAGCCCGGCGATCGGGTCGTCCTCACGGAGATGGAACACCACGCCTCGCTGGTCACCTGGCAACAGATCGCCCACCGGACCGGCGCCGACGTCGAGTACATCCGCGTCGACGACACCGGTCGTCTCGATATGGACCACGCCCGGGAACTGATCGACGACGACGCGGCCATCGTCTCGGCGGTCCACGTCTCGAACACGCTGGGCACGGTCAACCCGGTCTCCGAACTCACCGATCTCGCCCACGAGCACGGCGCCCTCTCCTTTATCGACGGCGCCCAAGCGGTCCCGAACCGCCCTGTCGACGTCGCAGAGATCGACGCCGACTTCTACGCCTTCTCGGGCCACAAGATGGCGGGCCCCACCGGCATCGGCGTCCTCTACGGGAAACAGGAGTTGCTCGAGGAGCTTCAGCCCTACCTCTACGGCGGCGGCATGATCCGCAAGGTCACCTTCGAGGACTCCACCTGGGGCGACCTCCCCTGGAAGTTCGAACCCGGCACGCCGCCGATCGCCGAGGCCGTCGGCCTCCACGCAGCCGTCGACTGGCTCGAGGATATCGGCATGGACCGCATTCGGGCCCACGAGGAGGAGCTCGCCGCCTACGCCTACGACCGACTCGAGGCCGAGGGCGACGTCGAGATCTACGGCCCCGAAGGCGGCCCCGACCGCGGCGGGCTGGTCAGCTTCAACATCGAGGGCGTCCACGCCCACGACCTCGCCTCGATCATGAACGACCACACGGTCGCGGTCCGGGCCGGCGACCACTGTACCCAGCCGCTGCACGACAAGCTCGGTGTGGCGGCGTCGACTCGAGCGTCCTTTTACGTTTACAACACGCGGGAGGAAGTCGACAAGATGATCGCGGCGTTAGACGACGCGCGGCAGCTCTTTAGCTGACGTGCGAGGAACGTCTTCGCGAACGTAGTAAGCGAAGGCCAGCGAGAACGAAGTTCTCGCCAGACGCGGCAACTGTTCGCGTAGGCGAACGCACACGGCACCGGATTCGCCGAAGCTATTAGTTCCGTTGTGCCGTCGTAACTGCTATGAGCGGTGCGACACTCACGCTCCGGCGGGCCGACGACGGAGACCTGTCCTACGTCGAAACCCTGCTGGACGCGAACGGGTTGCCGGCGGCGGACGTTCGGACCGCACCCGCCCGGTTTTACGTCGGCTACGACGGAGACGAACGGGTCGGCGTCGGAGGGCTCGAGCGCTACGGAACCGACGGGCTGCTCCGATCCGTCGTCGTCGAGCAGTCGGCCCGCGGAAACGGGTTCGGAGCGGCGCTCTGCGACGCGCTAGAACGGCGGGTTCGAGCCGACGGCGTCGAGACGCTCTACCTGCTCACGACGACCGCCGCCGACTTCTTCGGGGATCGCGGCTACGCGGAACTCGAGCGGGCCGACGCCCCGGCCCCGATACGGGAGACGAACCAGTTCGACGAACTCTGCCCCGCGTCGGCGACGTGTATGCGAAAACAGCTCCCGGACCAGTGGTGACGGAATCGACCGAAGACCTGCAGTCTCCGTCGACTGCGTCGAACCGCTCGACGAGTCGTCGAAGTGGGACGCGTTCGCAACGAATTCGGTGGCCGAATACGGTCGCGCAACCGCTCGAGATAACCGCGCGGCCGACGTCGTACGCGGTATGGACGACGGGACCGTCACGCTGTACATTGCCGCCAGTCTGGACGGATTTATCGCAACCGAAGACGGCGGCGTCGAGTGGCTCGAGGCGTATCAGAACGAACGGGACGCCGGCGGGAGCGACGATTCCGGCGGAAGCTACGAGGACTTTTTCGCCAGCGTCGACTGTCTGGTGATGGGTGCTCGAACGTACGAGCAGGTGCTGACGTTCGGCGAGTGGCCCTACGGCGAGAAACCCACGTTCGTCGTCACGCATCGGGACCTCCCGCTCGCGACCGACCGCGTCGAACTGTTCGCCGGCGACCTACGCGAACTGGTCGACGACCTCACGGCCCGCTACGATCGCAGCTGGCTGGTCGGCGGCGCAGCGCTTTCGCAGGCGTTTCTTCGTCGGCACCTGATCGACGAAATTCGGCTGACGGTCGTTCCGGTGCTTCTCGGGCGCGGTATTCCGCTGTTCGACGACGGCGGGGTCGAACGGGAGCTGACGCTGCTCGAGTCTCCCTCGTCGGCCGACGGACTGGTCGAACTGCGATACGGTGTCGGCGCCGGCGACTCGTTGCCGTGACCGCCCGACGGAGCACGATCGAAACCGTTCGAGATCTGTACGTTTATCCCCGCCTCGTCGAAACACGGACGGCATGCTCGAGACAGTCCGAACCCGCGCCCGCCCGTACTTCGAGGACGCCCCGCCGGCCCACGACTGGCACCACGTCCAGCGGGTCGAGACGCTCGCGGAGACGCTGATCGACCGCCACCCGGAGCCGGCGTCGATCGATGACCGAATCGTGAGCCTCGCCGTTCTCCTCCACGATATCGGGCGAGAACGAGAAGATAAGGGCGAGATTGACGACCACGCGACGTGGGGGGCCGCGGAAGCCGGTCGAATTCTCGAGGACGTCGGTGCCGACGCGGCGACGATCGAGCGCGTCCAGCACTGCGTTCGCGCGCATCGGTACTCGAACGCGATCGAACCCGAAACGCTCGAGGCAAAGATCCTCAGCGACGCGGACAACCTCGACGCCCTCGGTGCGCTCGGCATCGCTCGCGTCTTCGCCTACGGCGGCGAGGTCGGCTCGCCGATTTACGATTCCGGCGTGCCGGTCGACGACGACGAGACGCCCGATGGCAGGGCCCAGTACAACCACCTCCACAAGAAGATTCTCGACCTGCCCGAGCGCATGTACACCACCGTCGGTAGCCGGATCGCCGACGAACGCGCGGCGTTCGTTCGCGAGTACGTCGCACAGTTCGACGCGGAACTCGCCGGCCAGCGGTGAGCAGTGAGCGACACGCGGTGAGCCGCGGGCGGCCGGGAATTGCCGGCTCGAGACCGTCAGCGACCCCTCGTCTAAACAACAAACCCACCAAGAATTTTTCCGGCGGGCGGTCGTACGAGCCGGTGCCGAGGTGAGAACGATGTACGAGAGCACGATTTGCCGTCCCGAACGGGACCCGGTCGAGACCCTGATCGGCGCTCTCGCCGCGGCCGACCGGTACGATATCCTGTTGCTGGTCGTTCCGGTTGCGTTCGCGGTTGCACTGGTCGCGGCGAGCGTCTCGAGCGTTTCGCACGTCCAGGCGATGCTCGTCGCCGCAGTCGTCGGCGCGACCGTCGTCGTCGACGCCTGCTACTGGAACCCGCCGGTCGATCAGGACTCGTCGTAGCCACTGAACGTACTGCACACCCGATCGCACCCACCGATCGGTGTGTACATCGTTTCAGTTGCTACTAGAGGCCCATCGACCAGCAACCGTTTTCACGCCGGTCACGTACGCGCAGGCGGTCTCGCGACCCGAATTCCGACGGGCTGTCGTCCGCAGCCCCGGAACTCTTTTACAACTCTCGCGTCTACCCGTACACAACAATGGGACTGGGCTCCGATATGTACAGACAGCAGATCCTCGACCACTACAAGAACCCCCGTAACTACGGGGAGATCGAGGATCCGACGTTTACGCACATCGGCGAGAACCCGATGTGCGGCGACGAGATTCGCATGGACGTCGTTCTCGAGGACGACGAGGAGACGATCAAACGCGTCGCGTTCTCCGGCGACGGCTGTGCGATCAGTCAGGCCTCCGCGAGCATGCTCTCGACGAAACTCCCAGGCACGACGATCGAGGAGTTACTCGAGATGGATCGCGACGACGTCATCGACATGCTCGGCGTCGACATCTCGCCGATGCGGATCAAGTGTGCCGTCCTCGCCGAGAAGGTCGCCCAGGACGGCGCGGAGATCTATCAGGGCGAACTCGACGTCGAGAAGACGACGACCGAGGACTGATTCCGCGGTCCCAAGAGCCGGGATTCGACCGAATAATCCGGTTGCGGCATTCGTCCAGTTCCCACATGATAGCGTCGCATCTTCGTCTCGCTCGTTCGAGCTGATTCGCTTCGCAACGACGGGAGCCAGTGGCCGATAACTGATGGTCTCCAGAAGCATCCGTGGCCTGTCAGCATTTCGAATTCTCCAGCAAGGTACCGACCACGGATAGTTATTTACTATATCACGGCGTAGGGATTTCGATGATTGTCCACTCACTGTCCGAAGACCGACCCGCACCACCCTCCGTTACCGAAACGATCGTCGACGCCGTCAGCGAGGCCGAGGACTGTGATCCACTGACGCTGCCGCCGCTGTGGAACGTAATCGATCCGGAAGCGTTAGACGCGTTGTTCGAACCGACACGTGGAGGACAGCCGCGTACGGGTCGCGTAAGCTTCGTTTACGTAGGGTACGAGATCACCGTCGACAGTACTGCCGAAGCGACAGTGGCGGTCTCGGTAGAACCAGTCGTGTAGAAACTGCGATCCGTCGACGCCGAAGCGACGTCGCTTACTCCGGCTTCAGTCCGTCGCCCCGGACGCGCATGACACCTTCGCCGTCGGCGAGGTTCGGCGCGTCGACCAGTTTGACGATCCGCTTGTCGCCTTTGGACTTGCGGAGGTAGATCCGGAACGTGGACTTGTGGCCGAGAATGTTGCCACCGATCGGCTGGGTCGGGTCGCCGAAGAACGAGTCGGGGTTCGAGGCGACCTGGTTCGTAACGATCACGGCAGCGTTGTAGAGGTTTCCGACCTTGTCGAGGTCGTGGAGGTGCTTGTTGAGTTTCTGCTGTCGGTCCGCGAGCTGACCACGACCGACGTACTCCGCGCGGAAGTGGGCCGTCAGGGAGTCGACCGCCAGCAGGCGAACGGGGTACTCCGAGTCCTCGTGCTCGCTGGCCAGTTCCTTGGCCTTCTCGGCCAGCAGCATCTGGTGGTTGGAGTTGAACGCCTTCGCGACGTGGATCTTGTCGAGGACATCGTCGATCAGTTCGTCGACGGCGTCCTTGTTGTCCGCCGAGCCTTCGATCTCTCGATCCTCGAGCGCCGCGTTGATCGCCTCGTCCGGGAGCCCGCGAACCATGTCGTCGATCCGCTCGGGTCGGAACGTGTCCTCGCTGTCCACGAAGATACAGGAGCCGTGAAGTCCGCCGACTTCCTTCGGGAGCTGGACGTTGACGGCCATCTGGTGGGTGACCTGCGATTTCCCGGAGCCGAACTCACCGTAGACTTCGGTGATCGACTGGGTTTCGATGCCGCCACCGAGCAGGTCGTCGATCTCGTCGATGTGCCAGCTCAGTTTGCCGATTTCGTTCCGTCGTTCCAGGACGGTGGTCCCGGTCTCGAAGCCACCGATGTCGGCTGCGTCACGCGCGGCGCGAACGATGTCCGCGGCCGTGGACTCGCCAACGTCGGCCGTGTTAGAGAGTTCGGAGGGAGAAGCGACGGCGAGACTCTGGAAGGACTCGAATCCAGCTTCGTTGAGTTTGTCTGCGGTTGCCGGTCCGACGCCGGGGAGCGTTTCGAGATCTGCTGTTGGCATACTCCCTGCTTGTGCCGGACCCCTCATAAACCCTCGTTAACAGGGAAGTGAAAGTGAAAGTGCCAGGCGGCGCCGGGACGAAATACTGTCGTGGCAGCAGATTTATCCGAAAAGGCGAACCGAACGGAGTCAGCCGAGCGAGTGGAAAGGCGAACCGGACGGGGTTAGCCAAGCGAGTGGAAGAGCACCGGATTACTCGAGTGTGGAAGTCCGACCGCGATCACGGGTTCCGTTCGTTGGGATCCCATTCGAGGCAGTAGAGCCGATCGTCGCCGCCGACGAACAGCCGGTTCTCGGCGAGTGCGGGTGTCGCCGTGATCGGTCCCTCGAGACCGAAGTGCCAGCAGAGGTCGCAGTCGTCGGAGAGGTCGACGCCGTACAGCGAGCCGGTGGAGTCGCCGACACAGCAGATGTCGCCGGCGACGACGGGACTCGAGGAGACCTCGCCGTCGAGTGCGACCCCCTTCTTCGCGAACAGCCAGCCGCGGAGTTTGCGCCGGCCAAACGTCGTATCGGTGACGTGGAGGTAGCCGTCCGACGCGCCGACAAACGTCGTATCGAGCTCGGGAAGGACCGTCGGCGTGGAGGTGAACGACTCCTGAATCTGGTAGGTGAACCACGACTGGCCGCTGTCGGCGTGCAACGCGACGAGCGTGCCGCTCTCGTCGGCGACGTAGACGCGCTCGTCGACGACCGTCGGTCCGTCGACGATCACGCCGTCGGTCGGGGCATCCCAGAGCTCCTCGCCCGTTTCGGCCTCGAGCGCGAGCACCGTCTCGTCGTCGGTCCCGACGTAGACACGGTCCTGGTCGTGAGGTTGTGCGTCGTCGTCCGCCATTTGCGCGTCCTCGAGCGACAACAGATCCAGCTCCTCCTCGTCCGGCCCCTGTCCCCAGCCCTGCTTGCTGGTCCGATCCCGTGCGCTGTCGACCGCCGGCGCGCCGACGACTGCCGCGTCGGTCTCGTGAGTCCAGACGAGTTCGCCAGTGTCGGCCTCGAGCGCCGAGACGCCCGCGGCATGTCCGACGAACAGCACGCCGCCGGCGAGCGCCAGCGAGGGCTCGGTCGCGTCCGGCAGCTCCGATAGCCAGACCTGCTCACCAGTCGCGGGATCGAGTGCGTAGACGACGTCGCCGGCACCGAAATACAGCAACTCGCGGGTGACGGCCAGCGCCGCGTCGGCCGCTGCGGTCGCGCCGGTCGTCTCGAACCGCCAGCGTTCGCGGCCGTGCTCGCGCTCGAGGGCGTAACAGTTCCCCTCGCTCGTCCCGACGAAGACGGTGTCGCGGTCGAGTACCGGCGATCCGACGGGGCCGGCGAGGTCGGCCGTCCAGGCCTCCGTTACGCGCTCCGGCCCCTCGAAGTCGCGCCGAACCCCGGCGTGTCGCGGGTCTCCCTTGAACTGATTCCAGTCGGTCACTGCCTGGGGATACCGAGCGATCCGACATAATGGATGCGACACCGATCGACGAGGAACTCTGCCATTCGATCGTCGCTCGTCGCATCGACCGAGCCGCAGCTGAGCGGTCATGAAAGGGCGGCAGGAAAAGGGGCAACAACTGGTGTATGGCGCAGTTGGTGATGATGTGGCGGTAGGTTCCTGCCGTACTTTGATGGAGGGGTGCCAGGGTAATATCGGTGATGCCAACATCGTTTGGTATCGACGCGTCGGCGGATCGATGGGGCGGTGCGATCGGCGCTGCTCGACTCACTCCCAGGGGTGCGTGCCGCTCGAACTCGGCCACAGCGGGTACCAGTACTCCTTCTCGCGTTCGATCTCGAGTTCGCCGTCCAGGCTCGCCTCGAGTTTGAACTCCGCACTCGAGTCGCGCTCCCGGCCGGAACGGGGCGCGAAAGGGGGAGATTCAATAGGCGGGTTATCTTCTCGATCTTCGTACGCAAAAACGGCCGCAAGCGCTAGCCGTGTTCGGTAAACGTGTCCGCGGCGAAGTGCACGCTCATGGTCAGGTCTTCGTAGTTGTCGTCTAAGTACCGGTTACGTAATCCAGTCTCAGAGTCATGGCGATACCCAGAGTGCTTCGTCGTTGAACTACTGCTATAGTAACAACTGAAACGATTCGGACACTGATTGCACAGCCGTCACGCGATCAAGTGCGCATTGACGTTCAGTGGCTACTATAGTCGATCACCGAGTAGTGATTCTATGTAACCAGTATAATCAATGTAACGGGCCGACCTCGGATGGCCGGTGACGATCTCGAACGGTCAGTTGAAGTGGTAGCAGTTGTCTGATAAAATCGCACGCGTACCAGCCGAAGGTGGATTGTGTATAAGCATCGAGAAGTTAGACCGTGTTTCTGGCGATTATTCCGATCGTTCCCAAGAGAACACCACTACTGAAAGCAAGTGCAAATCCAATCACGATCGGTCCGGCTGTTTCCTCCGGGCTGAAAACGATCCAGAATAGAAAGAATATTGCTATGACAGAGATTACCCACTGACCTCGATTGAACAACCATCGGAGTGGATCAATCTCGTCTGCAATACCGGCTGCGAGGCCGAACACACCACCAAGCCCGAGCACGAATATGGAAAATGACTCGAGGGTGGTACCGGTTGCAACTGCAACTGCTATGCCAGCCGTCCCGAGGATTATACTGGTGAAAATATTTAAATGAACTACTTTCATTATATTTGTGATGATTTTGCGGTATTATGTGCGAGAATTTTACCCTCTAAATAGTTCTATTATCGAGCGGGATGGCCATTAGTGGCCGATATCGTAGTTAATTCGCCGTACTCTTTACGATATCCAGTTGATGCCCTTGCTGAATACATAGCCTGATCACGGATTATGAGAGATTGATCCCATTCCGATGCGCCGAACGTCAATTCATAAGTGTCCGTCACGATTGCAGCGAGACCACCAGCGAGCGTAACCGCTGCAACCAAAACCGCAGCAGCACCACCGGTAATGGACGACGACCCGATAAGGGAAATGAGAGCAGCTGAGACCGTGGTCCAGCCAAGAGTACCCACTTCATCAGTAAACTCGGCGGTGATTGCTGCCCAAGTGTGATTGTAATCATCATAGACATCACACTCCTCTTTCTTGTGTGAGTATGCCTCTGATCGCTCGACGACATCATCATCAGCGGTGGGAGTTATTTCGGTACTCAATGCACTCATCCTGTTAGTGTTGCTAGCTCTATCGTACTGCTGAGAGGTGACTTCACGCATCGAAACCGAACCAGACTCCTTGTCGACAATTGCAACGAACCGCTTTCTTTCCGGCGATCCGTTTTCAGTTAGGCTTTCATCAGTATTGGTGATGTCAACAGCGACCACCGCTTCGCTTTTGTCTTCCTCGATGATTGTCCTATCATTGATGGACAACCCGTCCTCGGTATCGTCCTTATTGCCACCGTTTGCTGCGGCTGCACCCGGAATAGCGGACAGTCCTGCAACAGAGCCACTGGTTTTAAGTAATTTTCGTCGGTTGATGTCAACCATGTATAGATTTTCTTTCTAATGGCTCTTAAAGCTTTTATTTTATATATGTAAATGTTTTTTATAGTACTCTTCTATGAGTGTTTGAGTATAGTCTTCATACTAGAAACTGAGGAAGGTATTCTCAATTGGGTATCGATGAATGGCTCCGAATCAAGAAACCGGACTCCTAACCAGTCATTCCCAGGGATGAGTCCCGCCCTCACTGGGCCACAGCGGGTACCAGTACTCCTTCTCGCGTTCGATCTCGAGTTCGCCGTCCAGGCTCGCCTCGAGTTTGAACTCCGCGCTCGAGTCGCGCTCCCGGCCGGAGCGAGGCGCGAAGGGGTAGAACGCACCGCGGCGAAAGGAGTAGATCCAGTAGGCCGTCCCGCCGAGGTTTTCGTACGCGAAGATGGCCGCGAGCAGCCGCGACCCGTAGCCGTGTTCGATGAACGTGTCCGCGGCGAAGTGCATGCTCGTGATCAGGTCCTCGGGGTTCGAGTCCTCGAGGACGACCCAGTGGTAGCCGTGGTCGTCGCTGGTGACCGCGAAGTCGGTGCCGGTGTCCTCGCGACCGGCCTCTAAGATCGCCTCGACTTCGTCGACGGCGTCGCGAAAGCTACTCGAGTCGACCCCGGAGAAACAGAGCGCGCCGACGTCGAGCGAGTCGTAGCCGAGGTCGGCTTCCATCGTGAGGTAAGCGGTGCTCATCCCGAAGAGGTCGTCGGGGTCGGCGTCGCGTCTGGCGTCCGTCTCGGCGCGCAGTCCGAGCACGGCGCGGAGTCCGTCCAGAAGTCCCATATCTCGAGTAGCGAGGGCCACCCCTTAGAAGGTCTGCATTTCGCGCTCGAGAGTCCGCAGTTGCTCGATCCGTCGCTCCGTCGGCGGGTGCGTGCTGAACAGGCGACCGACGATGCCGGACTTGATCGGGATGATGAAGAACGCGTTCATCTCGGCCTCCTCGCGCATGTCCTCCTTGGGAACCTTGTCCATCTGGCCGGAGATTTTCATGAGCGCGGAGGCGAGCGCGGAGGGGTTGCCCGTGATCGCGGCCGCGCCGCGGTCGGCGGAATACTCGCGGTAGCGCGAGAGCGCGCGGATGAGCAGGTAGCTGATGATCCAGACGATCAGGGAGACGAGGATGGCGACCATAATGCCACCACCGCCCTTGCCGCCGCGACTCTGGCCGCCGCCGAAGAAGGCCCCCCAGCGAACGATCATGAACGCGATGGTCGCGAGCAGCGACGCGAACGTCATCACCATCATATCCCTGTTCTTGACGTGGGCGAGTTCGTGGGCGATGACGCCGTCGAGTTCGTCCTGATCGAGCGTTCGCATGAGTCCCGTCGTCACCGCGACGGCGGCGTTCTTCTGGTTGCGCCCGGTCGCGAAGGCGTTGGGCACGTTCGAGTCCATCACCGCGACCTTCGGTTTCGGGAGATCGGCCTGCTGGGAGAGGCGTTCGACGGAGCCGTGGAGTTGCGGGTACTCCTCGGCCGAAACCGTCTTCGCGCCCATGCTGCGGAGGGTGAGCGTGTCGCTGTAGTAGTACTGAACCAGCGACATCCCGCCAAACAGCATCGCGAAGACGAGCAGGTTCGCACCCCCCGTAATGTATGCGGTCATCACGCCCGCGAAGACGATGTACAGCGCGAAGAGCAAAAACATCGTCAGGAACATCCGAAACCGAAGCCCCCAGTCCGCCTGCCAGTTCATACCTACACTGAAGGGGTCCGACACAATAAGTGCCGTGACGACTCCCTCGATCGAGGGATCGATTACCGTCCTCGAGCGACCGGATTTCCCGGAGAAGTGATGTTTTTCGTGACCGTTGGGCGAACCCCCTCGTTTCGCATGGAGACCCCGTGACGTGGTCACGTCTGACGGGGCCGAAGAGCCGATCGTCTGACGAGCGTCTGACGAGTTTGTTGGCAGAGACGAAACGGGGCTTGGCCCGGCTCGTCCGGATAGTGAGTCGGGCGCTCGGGGGTGTCGAACCGGGAACGAAACCCAGGTAGCGGTACTCGCCGTTCGACGAGGAAAGGGCGGGTCGCGCAGCCGGCAACCCCCTCGTTTCGTGTAGAGCTCCTAACCTGTGAGAAACGGTGAACCAGCGATTTCGGCTTCTGGCGTCGGATCGTTCATCTCGCGAACTATAGACAATCATCATTTCCGAAACGGTTGTACGCAGCGGGAGTGCGGTCGTAACGATGCTATCGAAACGATAGCCAAGACACCTCGCGCCCAAGGTCTCGCCGTCATGGTCGAACACAACAGACGAGACGTCCTGAAGTACACCGGTCTCACGACGATGGGCGGCCTGCTCTCGACCGGCGTCGCAGCCGCCGCCGGCGCTCGAACGGCACCGCTCGAGTGGCTCCGGAGGCGGAGCGGGAGCGCGGACGACGCGGCGGAGTAACCCGCAGCGTCGCTGACGCCGTCGGTTGGATCCACCAGTCTCTCCTCATGCGACCGTCGTCTCCCGTCCGACATCGCTCAAGCGAGCGCAACGCACAGAGCGCGTCGTTTAACTCTCTCAGCCACCAATCGGGGATAATGAGTGATTCTCGCGCGTTCTGTCCCCGCTGTGGGGATCCGGTGCCCGAGCGGTCGGCGAGCGACGCGGACGGCGAGACCGACGCCGCGGATCCGCTTCGGCCGGGTGCGGAGGTAGAGCTCTGTGACGCCTGTTACTTCGACGATTTCGACTTCGTGGACGTACCGGATCGGATCGACGTCCGCGTCTGTGCCACCTGTGGCGCCGTCTACCGCGGGAACCGGTGGGTCGACGTTGGCGCACAGGATTACACCGACGTCGCCATCGAGGAGGTCAGCGAGGCCCTCTCCGTTCACGTCGACGTCGACGACGTCGCTTGGCAGGTCGAACCCGAACAGATCGATCCGAACACGATCCGGATGCACTGTTACTTCACTGGCGTCGTGCGCGGGACCCCGGTCGACGAGCAGGTGACGGTCCCGGTCAGAATCGCCCGCCAGACGTGTACTCGCTGCGGGCGCATCGCCGGCGACTACTACGCCAGCATCGTCCAGATTCGCGCCGAGGACCGAACGCCGACGAGCGAGGAGATCGAACGAGCGAAAGAGATCGCGAATCAGATCGTGGCCGACATGGAGGCGACGGGGGACCGCAACGCCTTCGTCACGGAGACGAGCGAGACCGACGACGGCCTGAACATCAAGGTCTCGACCAACAAGATCGGGAAGAAGATCTCGAACAAAATGGTCGAAGAGTTCGGCGGCACCGTCAACGACGCCGAAACGCTCGTCACCGAAGACTCCGACGGCAACGAGGTCTATCGAGTCACGTTCGCCGTCCGACTGCCGCCGTACAGACCCGGCGAGGTCATCGAACTCGCGGACGACGACGGGGGACCGGTGATCGTCCGCAGCGCCCGGGGCAACCTCAAGGGCATCCGTGCCGCGACCGGCGACCGCTACGAAGCGAGCTACGAAGAGGGGAACTCCCCCGACGCGCGCAGGCTCGGCGACCTCGAGGACGCCGTCGAGACCACGGTCGTCACCGTCGAGGACGAGAACGCCGTGCAGGTGCTCGATCCCGAGACCTACCAGGCGAAGACCGTCGCCCGACCGAACTACTTCGATCCCGACACGGAGACCGTCCCCGTGTTGAAGAGCCGCGCCGGACTGCACATCCTTCCCGATCCGGACGGCGATTCCGAGATCGAACGCGACGGGGCGTACGATCCCTACGAGAGCAATGCCTGAGGACGATCCGACGCCCGGCGAGGATTCGACGACCGTCGACGACGTCCTCGAGCGGGCGCAAGCTGACGCACCCCTCGCCGCCATCGTGCAAAAACCCCGCGCCGAAACCGCCATCGAGTCGCTTCGAGCCGAGGGAGTCTACGACGACTCGAGGCGCGTGCGCGAAGATGGCCCGGAGAGAGTTGCACTCCCCATTACCGCGCCGCCGACGGAGACCGATGTGCTCGAGATCGTCCGCCAGCTCGAGCCCGAGCCCCGCAATCGGGACCTCGAGGATCTGCTCGCCGACCGCGGCTGGAGCGATTCGGACCTCGAGACGGTGCCGGGCTCGTGGGCCGTGATCGGCTCGGTGATCCTCGTGACGGTTCCGGCGAACTGTCCCGACGAGAGGGCGCTGGGCGAGGCGCTGCTCGAACTCCACGGCGAGGCCGACAGTGTGCTGGCCGACGAGGGAATCGCGAACGACGGCGAGGCGGGCACCCACCGCGAGCCGCGGACGCGCCTGCTCGCGGGCGCACGCGACACCGAGACGATCCACACCGAGCACGGGACCAGGTACGGACTCGACCCCGCGACGGTGATGTTCTCGCCCGGAAATCAAGCTGAGCGCGCCCGAATGGGGAACATCGTCGAGGACGACGAGCGCGTCTTCGACATGTTCGCCGGCATCGGCTACTTCACCCTCCCGATGGCCCGTTCCGGGGCGCGGGTGACGGCGACCGAGATCAATCCGACCGCGTTTCGCTACCTGCTCGAGAACGCCGTCCTAAACGACGTCGGCGACCGGGTCGATGCCTACATGACCGACTGCCGGGACCTCGCGAGCGAACTCGACGCCGAGCGCGTCGTGATGGGATACTACGGCCGTGCCGACGACACGGCTATCGCAAACACCGATGCCGACGCAACTGTCGCGGACGCCAACGGCGACGACCGCGGGACGCGAACCGACGAAGCCCACGAGTTCCTCCCGACGGCGCTCGAGGCGCTCGTCCCCAGCGGCATCGTCCACTACCACGAGGCGACGCCGACCGCGCGACTGTGGGACCGTCCAATAGAGCGCCTCGAGGCGGCGGTCGCCGACGCCGGACGAACGTTTGATGTACTCGACCGACGGCGCGTGAAGAGCCACAGTGCGGGGGTCGAACACGTCGTCCTCGACGTTCGGATCGAATAGCGATAATCGACATCTAAGCTAGCTTTGAACGGCGTTTTGACGGGGTGTGATCTGCCTCGAGAGCGACCGCCGACGATCGACCAGCCGTACTCGAGGCAGCGTTCGACCGTAATCAGCTCAGCTGTGCTTCTAAGTTCAACTGTATTATAATGTTGTAATTAATCTTGTGCCGTTATTCTCCAGTAGACAACAGTAGCTTTTACTTATTAAATTCAGGTTCGGATTAAGATCGTGGCCTGTCACAGACAACGACAGAGTCACCGACTAAGACATGAGTAGACAACGATCGAAATCGACGCTCCGACGGAGCATAGTTGTAGTATTTGCGCTATTACTGGTCACGTCACTCCCGGCAATGGCGGGAGCCGGGACGCTCGACGAGACATCGGCAGCCGACGACAGGCTCGACGATGTCGAACTGGCGGGAGACCGAATCGACGAGGCGCTGCACGAGGCAGAGGGAACCACGGAGGTGGTGGTTCGGTTCGAGAGCGCCGACGTCGCCGCCTCGGCGAGTACGGCGGACGCCATCGGCGAGTTGCAACAACACGCACAGGCAACGCAGACCGACACGGTCCGGTGGGCCGCGGAGACGGACGGTGTCGATTACGTCAACCGGTTCTGGATCGCGAACGCGGTCCTCCTCGAGGTCGATACCACGCAAGTGTCGCCCGAGGAAGTGCTGCGGTACACCGGTGGCGAGTCGGTCCACGCAAACTTCGACGTGGAAACAATGGGTGAGCGGGACGATAGCGACGCCAGTACGGACGCCGAGTCGGCGGACGAACCGGCGGTAGAGCCGACGAACGAAAGCGTCACGTACGGACTTGACATGATCAACGCGACCGAGGTCTGGGACCAACACGGGACCCAGGGTGAGGGCGCCGGTGTCGCGGTCCTCGATACGGGCGTCGACGCCGACCATCCCGACCTCGTGATCGACGACGGAAACTGGATCGAATTCGACGGGAGCGGCGAGCCGATCGACAGCGACCCCAACGACGGAAACGGCCACGGAACGCACGTGAGCGGAACCGTCGTCGGACCGGACGATCCCGAGGGTGACGTTCCCGCCTACGGTGTCGCTCCCGGTGCCGAACTCTACCACGGGAAGGTTCTCGACGACGCCGGTGGCGGAACGTTCGCGCAGATCATCGCCGGGATGGAGTGGGCCGTCGCCGACACCGACGCCGACGTCGTCACGATGAGTCTCGGCGTGGACGGCTACGACGACGAGATGGTCGAACCCTCCGAAAACGCTCGAGATGCCGGCGTTGTCCTGGTTTCGTCGATCGGAAACAGCGGCCAGGGAGTCAGCGGAGCCCCCGGAAACATCTACCCCAACTTCGCGAGCGGTGCCGTCGACGAAGACGCACAGGTCGCGTACTTCTCCAGCGGCGAACTCGTCGAGACTGAGAGCGCGTATCCGGACGCGCCGGACTACTGGCCCGACGAGTACGTCGTGCCGGACGCAGCGGCACCCGGTGTCGAGGTGCTGAGCGCGATCCCCGGCGGTGGCTACGACGGAACCTACAACGGAACCTCGATGTCCGCACCGCACAAGGCCGGGGCCTTCGCGCTGATGGTCGCCGCCTCCGGCGGTGATGCCGACCGCGAACTGCTGTACGATGCGATGGAAGAGACCGCCTGGCAACCGGATCACGCTCCCGACGAGGATCCGAACACCGAGTACGGACACGGGATCATCGACGTCGCCGCCGCGACCGACCTGGTCGCACTCGATAGCGGCGTCAACGGCACCGTCACCGACGACGACGGCGTTCCGATCGAGGGTGCAACCGTCGACCTCGACGACGCCGGGAGCACCACGACCGACGCAGACGGCCAGTATCACCTGGTCGCCGCCGAAGGCGAGTACACCGTGACCGCCGACGCGTTCGGCTACGAGAGTACGAGTACCGACGTGACGGTCGAAGCGGAGGAAGTCACCGTTCAGGAGTTCGAACTCGCCGACGGACTCGACGTCGAACTGATCGACGGACAGCCCGACGGCATCGAAGGCGGTGACGCGGTCGACGTGACCCTCGATATCGCGAACGGCGAAACGGTAACCGTCGACATCAACGGCGAGTACGAAGCCGACGACGCGACCCTGTTCGTCGAGGGCGAGGAAGTCGAGTTCGGCGAGTCGGTCGACCTCGACGGTCCCGCTACCGACGAACTGACGATCACCGTCGAAACGACCGCGGATACCGACGGCGAGTTCTCGCTCGAGCACACCGTCACGGGACTCGACGACGAGGCAGTCGTCACCACCGGTCCGACGACGGTGTTCGAGGAGTACGTTCCCGTCGCCGTCGTCGACGACAGCAACACGCACGGTGCCGACGTCGCAGCGACCCTGGAGGAGTCGCTGCCGCCGATGTACGCTCCAACCGTCGTCGACGCCGAGGAGGCGACGAACGGCTACGACGCGATCGTCGTCCAGCAGATAGACGAGTCGAACGCGGAAGCGTTCATCGACGCCACCGACGACGCGGCTACCGGCGTCGTCTACCTCGACCAGTGGGGCGAGGAGAGCAACGCGATTCCGGTTCACTCCGAGGTCACGGGTGAGCCGGGCGCGACGTTCCAGGACGACTTCGTCACGCCGCCGGTTGGCTACGAACTAACGGCGACGCACGACATCTTCGACGGTGTCGGCGAGGAGGGCGACAGCGTCGACCTCCACAGTGCGGCGTTCGGCGACCACACCTGGTTCGACGACACCGAGTTCGACGTGCTGGCGGAGACCGCCGTACCCGAAACTGACACGACGGTCGGCGACGGGTTCGCCGTCGACGAGCAGCGTGCCACGATTCTGGCATCGAACCTGGGATACACCACGTTCGTCGGTGACGGCGACTACACCGACGACGCCGATACGATTCTGGCGAACTCGATCGAATACCTCGTTGAAGACCTCGGAACCGGCTTCCAGGTCGACATCACGGAGACCAACGAGCCGGTGATCGAAGGCGACGAACTGGTCGTCGATGCCACCGTGAGTAACGTCGACGCCGAGAACGACACGCAAACCGTGACGCTCTCCGACTTCGAGGGCAACGAGGTCGACAGTACGACGGTCGAACTCAACGAAAGTGAAACGGCGGCGATCTCGCTGACGTGGGAAACCGACATCGGCGACGCCGGAACGGCTCCCGTTACGGTTGCAAGCGATGACGACGCCGCCTCTCGCGACGTGACGATCATCGAACAGCCGGACGGCCTGCTGACGTTCGGTGACGGAGATCACATCGGGACCGTCGGCGACACGACGACCGTCGATATCAACACGTCCGCCGATGCCGTCGCCGGATACGAGACGCAGGTGCAGTTCGATCCGGATATCGTACAGGTCACCGATATCGAGGGCGTCGACTTCGCAGACCCCGTGACGAACGTCGACAACGACAACGGGACGTTCTCGATCGCACAGGCACAAGCCAGCGACGAATCGGCCCCGACGCTCGCCGAAGTCGAGTTCGAATTCGTCAACGAGAGCGACGGCCAGTCCACGCTGGCGTTCGACGAGGCGAACACCTACCTCAACGACGAACACGGCGAACTCGACATCCTGCCAGTCAACGGCACGATTTCGACGGCCTGGCCCGGCGACGTCAACGCCGACGGGGCAGTCAACGCCTACGACGTGACGCTCACCCAGCAGTATCTCGCGGGTGACGAACCGACCGATACGTTCCACGAATCGATCGCCGATATGAACGGAAACGGACAGGTCGATGCCGGTGACGTCACGCTCATCCTCGAGGAAATCGTCGCTGCTCACGGCGCAGACGCACTCGAGGCATAACGAGCAAGGCACTCTCCCATCGCCGCGAGGCGATTTTTGTCCTGAAGAGTATCGAACGGAACCGATTTGCACACCAAACCAACATAATGACAGATACGAGATCACTGAAGCAACTAGTCGTCCTCGCCATGGTGGTCGTCCTCGCGACGACGGCGATGGCGGCTGGCGCACACGCAACGACCGCCGACGGCGACTCACACGGCGAACTGATGACGACCGACGCGGACGGAACGCTGGCGCTCGCGGTGACCGACTCGAGCGACGACACAGTCACCGTCACGGTGTCGTCGACCGCCGCGGACAGCGCCGGCTTTCAGGCGAACCTGAGCTACACACCGACCGACGCGAGCGTCGAGAGCGTCGAGTTCGAAGAGTTGGGTGGTGTCAGTTATCACAGTCACGACCCCGACACCGGGCACGTATTCCTGACCCAGTCGAACGTCGGCTCGGCAAGCGTCGACGAACCGACGCTCGCGACGGTGACGATGATCGTCGGCGACGACGGGGTATCGGGACTCGAGTTCGTCGACGGCGATTCGCTGGTCACGGACAGTGCCGGCGAAGTCATCGGCGAAACCGACGAGTCATCAACGGGTGGGACGGTCCCAAGTGGCGGCGGAAGCGGTGGTTTCGGCGACGGAGCCGACGGTCACACGAATACGACCGAAACTGCGGGGAATGACACAGCGGACGGTGACGAAAACGGTGTCGACGATGCCGCTGGAGACGGTGAGACAGACACCGACGATGGAGACGGCGCGGATGACGACACCGACGGCACGAACGACGACACGGACAGCAGTGACGACAACAGCGACGACGAGACCAACGCGGACGACGGAGAGAGCACAGACGACGAAAACGGCGCAGGCGGCGCAGACGACGCCGACGATAGTGACGGACTGCCGGGCTTCGGTCTCGCCCTCACGATCGGAACGGTGCTCGCTGTGCTAGTCGTAACCGTCCGTCAGCACCGTCGCTAAATCGCCTATCCACCCTCTCCTCGAGTTCAAACCCCTTCTCGGCGACGCGGGGGCGTGACATTCATAACGACGGGGAGAATCGAATAACGTATGGACAAGAACCAGTTCATCGCGCTCGGCTTCGCGTTCCTCATGATCTCCTCGATGATCGCGTGGGGCGCACTCGCCGCACTCTGAGTCCGTCGCGTCGCCTCCCGCCCGCTCGGGGGGAGGGTGACAACTCGAAACGACGCTCAGTTCTCGAGCGATGAACGCCTATTCTAGCTGTCCGTATCCCAGACGTCGGCCAGGGGACTCGAGCCGGACGACCGTCCCGACCGTCGGGAGCGCGAGCGGTTCCGCGAGCGTTCGTCCGCCGTCGACGTGCCGTTCTCGTTCGTCGTCGACGTTGCGCTACCCCCGCCAGCACCGCCACTGTCGGGGAGCGCCGCCCGCGGCTGGAACTCGGGAAGATCGGGTTCCGACAGTCGATCGACCTGTTCTTCGAACCAGTCGGGCATGTCCGTGCGTGCGCGCTCGAACAAGTCGAGCAGGCTCGAGTCCGCGAGATACGTCGCGCCGTAGTCGTCGGGCGCGCGGACGACGCGGCCACAGCCCTGGATAATGGTTCGTAAGGCGGTTCGGTAGTACCAGGCCCACTGACCCTCCTCGAGCCGGTGGGCGACCCGCGAGTCGCCCGTATTGAGGAATGGAGCCTTACAGAGGACCTGCCACCGACAGAGGTCGCCCTTGAGGTCGAGCGCCTCCTCCATCTTCACCGAGAGGAAGACGTCGGGGTCGTCGCTGGCCTTCCAGGCGTCCAGCGCGGCGTCGCGGCCGTCGCGGTCGTGGGTCCGGACGCGGTCGCCGACGCCGAAGTCGGAGAGCATGTCGGCGAGTCGCTCCTGAATGTCGTAGGAGTGGGCGTGGATCAGTCCCTTCTCGTCGGGGTGGTGTTGCATGAGCCGAACGATCGTGCGGGCGATCTTCGGCGTCGTCTCCGACCGGTGCTCGTAAGTCATCTTCCCCTGCGTGACGTCGTACAGTGGCCGGTTCTCGACCGGGAACGTGTGCTCGACGTCGACCAGCGCGACGTTCTCCGGATTCAATCCGACCTGTCGGCAGAAGGCGTTCTTGTTCAGAATCGTCGCCGACAGCAGCGCGAACTTGTTGCCCCGGTCCCAGACCGTGTGTTTGAGGTACTTCTCCGGGCTCATCGGCTTGATCGTGAGGGGACCGCCCGCGGGCTCGTCGTCGTCGCCGCGGCTCTCGACGCGGGCGCTCGAGGGCTCGGACTGGTCGACCAGCCACGTCGTCGGACTCTCCGGATCGCGGTAGTCGGAGACGAACCAGTCGAGTTCGCCGATGAGTTCCTGGAGGCGGTCGCGCTCGCGCACCTCCGCGGGCGACAGCGAGTCCTGGGAGAGCAGGTCGTCCTTCCGACGCCCGCAGATCTGAGCGAGGTTCTCCGCGTAGCTCACTGCGCGGTCGAGGGAGTCTATCTCGGGGACGCGGAGGTCGTCCCAGAATGGCACGGTTCGCGGCCCCAGCTGGATGGTCGCGTACATCTCGGCCCACTGGGCGAGTCCGTGGGCCTCGTCGATGACCACGACGTCGCGCGTTCGAAACACCTCGCTCCCCGCGGTTTGCATGAAGTAGGCGAGCGTCATCGCTGCGATCGACCGATTGGAGGCGATCGCTCGATCCGAAAAGTACGGACAGCGGTGTTTGACCGAACAGTCGTAGCCCCGCTCGCGGACGCAGGGGGCCTGATTGACCGGCGTGTTGCGCTCGTCCGGCAGGATACAGCTGTAGTTCGATTTCCCGCGGATGACGTTCAGATCCGATAGCAGATCATCGGCCGCGACATCGTCTAACTGCGAGACCTGCGGCGTCGTGTAGTACGCCCCCGTCGCGTCGCTCGGATCGGCGTCGTCGATCCGACGCGCACAGCCGGCGACGGCGCGGGCTAGTAGGGACTTGCCGCTGCCCGTCGGCGCGCGCACCAACACGACGTCGTTGCCGGCCGCGAACGCGTCGCGAACGTCTCGGAGGGCTTGCTCCTGAGTCCCGCGATAGCTCGGCGCGGGGAACTCCTCGAAGATCCGCTCGGGATTCACCGTTCGACTCACGGACCGGCCGCGTCCTAAAGGCTACGAACCGTCGCTCGAGATGAGATCCCGAACGCGCGAATCCTCTCTCGAGCGGCCGATCCCGCGGCCGTCGTGTTCGGTCGTTTCGGTACGAAATCGTGTATCGTCGCCGCTCGAACGGACGACAGACTCACGGAGCGGGTCGCCGGAAGCTGAAATCAGGCTTTGACCTACCTCAAGACACATATCCCGACTTGTCGATATCCAGTTATGAAACGACGCACGCTCCTCGCCGCCGTCGGTTCGGGACGGTCGTGTCGGCCGGCTGTCTCGGTAGCAGCGACGAAATCGCTCCCGGGAACTCGCGCGACGATACCGAGGCCGCCGTCGGAACCTCGGACACGGCCTGTGATGCAACAGAGAGCTACGAGAGGTGTGGCCGGTTGCGCATTTCCTACGGCTCGTTCCCCAGCCCCGTACAGTGTGAGATCGACGCCGCACTCGAGGCCGACGGTTACACCGCGACCGGTCGCTTCCTGCTCGAGGACGCGATGGACGTCGAACATGCCTACGTTCGCCGGGACGACGCGACGTACGAAGCGAGCGTCTCCGAGTCCGACGAAACCGACGAACGGACGCTCTTTCTGGTCGAACGGGAGCGACTCACTCGGCGACGCGTCCACGGACTGCGAGTCGAAAACGCGACGGACGACCGGCGGACGATAGCGATCACTATCGACCGCGTTGCCGACGGCGAGGCCGTGGTCGACGAGACGCTCACGCTCGATGCCGGTGAGCGCGAGACGGTCGCCGTTTCGGACGTGCTGGGACGCTACGGGTGTGTGGTATCGGACGACCGCGGGCGCAAGGAGACCATCGACTCGCGGCTGGGCGAGTCCTTCCAGTTCGACAGACTCGTCGTCGGTGAGGGGTTCTCGGTAGTCGAGTCGACGGCTGACATAGCCCCCTGTTCTTGGAAGTCCTAACGCCTGTAGCCCTCGTCTACCGGGCCGGATGCGGTCACAGTGACCGAATAGTATCGGGTTCGAAACCGATGCTACGTCCGGGTTAGGGCCGATCGATCGAGGGTAGTCGCCCGATTACAAAGACGAACTCGGCCGTCGAACCTAAGCACGGAAGGGTCGCTTAGCGGTAGAGCACCGCGGTGCCATCCGGCCCGCGGCGGCAACGTGCCTCGTGGCGTTCGAATCCCACCCCTTCCGCTCGCGGCAATCGGTGCCGCAGTGAGGGCGGTCGTAGCTCACGCGACAGGTGCGGTCAGCCGGCGAACGGCTCTCCGTCGAGCTACTGCGTCGCGCTCATACTCACGTACCAGCGCCGGCCGGCCGCGACTCCACACGATTTTTTGGGCCGACTCCCGACCGTAGTCACAACTACGCGGCACGAAGCCGCGAGGTCTCCTCGTCGACCTGCTCGAGTCGGGCGACGCTCTCGGCGGTCGGATCGTCGGGTATCGCCTCGATGCAGGGGTAACAGAGCAGGTGTTCCGACCCGTCCGCGAGCTCGAGCGTTATCGCGGTCCCGTCGCTGCCGTCGCCGAACGTCCAGACGTTGGCGATGCCACCGGTGACCGTGACCGTTCGGCCGCAGCCGTCACAGGAATCCCGTGCCATACCCGCCGCTGGGTACCGAACGGTGAAAGTCGTTCCCCCGGACCGGTCTCCCGCCGGTGAACAGTATATACGTCGCGTCGTGTTACCGTCGAACATGGAGGTGAACTGCGAGGGCTGTGCCGGCTGTTGTCTGAACTGGCGACCGTTTTACGACACCGAGACGGACGGGACGGCCCGTCGACACCGACGCGCGCGGATCGATACGGATACCGAGGGCGAAGGAGCCGCCGACGCAGCGGGAGCTCGAGTCCCCCTCGACGACGACACGAACTTCGTCGCGTTGACTCGAGACGAGGTCCGATCGTTTCTCGAGGCGGGGATGGCTCCCGCGCTGACGCCGCGGTTCTGGCGCGCTCGAGACGCGGCCGAAGGCGTCGAGATCGATGGACGCACCGTCGCCGCCGTCGCCGGCCGTCCGGTCTTCTTCGTCGGCCTGCGGAAACCGCCGAAGCCGGTCGCTCCCTTCGACCGCGAGCGTCCGACGTGGCTCCCGGCCTGCGTCTTCCTCGACCCCGAGACGCTGCAGTGTCGCATCCACGGCGACGACCGGTTCCCCGACGAGTGCGGCTCCTATCCGGCGCACAACCTCGCGCTCGAGCAGGAGACCGAGTGCGAGCGCGTCGAAGCCGCCTTCGGGGGCCGGCGGCTGCTCGAGGACAGCGCGCCCGATGACCTCGACGGACTCTTGCTCGGCACGCAGGCCCTCGGCGCGAAGCTCTTCGCCCACCCCCGACCCGCGGCGCTCGAAGGCGTCATCGATCGGACGGCCGCCGGAGCGCTAACGAGCGAGGATCGCGCGGAGTGTCTCGCCGTCGCCGCGGCCTCGAGCCCCGGCACGCTCGTGACCTCCGACTATCACTACGAGTGGGGAAAAGAACGGGCGCTCGAGACAGCAGATGCTGACGGCAATTCGGTCGACGAATCCGACGACGAGCGCAATTCGGCCGACGGATCCGACGACATCCGTGACGAATCGTGGGTCGGGTCGGCGATCCGGGAGTGGGAACGGCGACGTCTAACCGCAGGGGAGACGGTCCCCGACCCGGCTATCGCCGCCGACGTCGAGGAGGCTCGCGGAGCGCCGACGACGCCGGGCTGGGACGCGCTCGAGTGATGCGGCGGAGCCGGAGTGCGGCACTCGACTCCCCGCGACCGGCTTGTGCGATAACTGCGGGATGGCCGTCGCTCGCAGCGATGAGAACGGGAAAACGAGCGCTGCGGCGTCAGTCCGACTTCATCCGTTCGAACTGATCGAGCAGTTCCTCAGCCGAATCGCCGGAATCGTACTCGACTTTGCCGTGATAGATCGTCCGCTCGTCGTCGAAATCGGTGTCGACCTTCGAGGCTTGCTGCTCGCGGCGCTCGTGTTCTTCTTCGTCATAGGCACCCATTGACATGGTAAGTACACACATGTTGGTGGCTGGCATACATTAATGTAACGGTCCCTCACCTCCTTCTCCCAGTTGACGGTCCCCGCTCGAGTTCCAAGCGGACACGTAACACGTATGCACTCTCACTCCGAAGCGAGGGTGTGGCACGGCCGCTTCGCTTTCGGTATTCGCCCGCGGCGTGGAGCGAACAGAACGTTCGACAGAAGATTCTGCAGCCGCTTCGATCGAACATCGGAGCGCGTGCAGTCCCACCGCGATTCGAGATCGGCGCCGACTGGGAGACGCATCGCTTCGAGATGCAAAACGGCGACGTCGCCCTCTTCGCGCGAAACGACACTGAGGCCTACTGGATGGGGAACACCGAAACGCCCTCCTCGCTGTGGCGAACCGACAAGTTCGGCTGGCGGGAGGTTCCCTACCACGTCGCTCGATGGGCCCAGCGCGAACTGCTCGCAACGCTCCACGAGGAGGACCCGTGGCTCGCCGACTACCCGCACCTTTCGTGGTACTTCCTGCCCGTCTTCATGTCGAAAGACGGCCGCGAGTCGACGCGAGCCTTCTTCCGCGAGCACGCCGCCGGCTTCCCCGACGCCGGACGGCGCGAGACGACGCGGTTCTTCGAGGACTTCTTCAAGACCGGCGTGCTCGACGAGTACCGACACGTCATGTCCGGCAAGTTAGGGACCAGCGATCACGTGGATCTCGTTCGCATGAGCGCCTCGATGGGCGAGTTCATCGCCGCGAAGATCCTCAGCGACGCCGGCTACGACGTGGTTCCCGAGATCGAGGTCACGACCGGGCACTCGCTGGATTTCCGGGCCGAAGACGAAACGACCAACGTCCTCGTCGAAGTGACCCGACCGCAACCGCCGGCGAACCGGGCGGCGTCGGGCCCCGTCGCCGCCGTTCGCGACACCGCCGAGACCAAGACCAACGGCCAACTCGCCGAACACGGCGGCGGCGCGGTCCTCTTCGTCGACTGCTCGAGTTTTCGCGACGACGCCTGGAACGCCGTCCGCGGCGAGCAACCCGACGTCCGACACCGCCCCGCCGTCGTCTATCGCGCCCGCCCGAACGGCCACGTCGAAGGCTACCAGAAGGGATCGGTCCCACTCGACCTCGAGGACGCGATCGACCTGCTGAACTGACGCGAGAGACGGTACCGCCCTCGACGCATTCTCTCGAGTACGAGTCTCATCGATCTGTGAGTGTAGAGACACGTATTTGGTGTATGGTATCAATATTCATGATATGCGAGCCGCAGTACTCGAGGAACACGGCGAACCGCTCTCGATCGAAGACGTCGACGCTCCGGATCCGGATCCCGAAGGAGCAGTCGTCGAAGTCGAAGCTTGCGGCGTCTGCCGGAGCGACTGGCACGGCTGGCAGGGTGACTGGGGATGGCTCGATCTCGAAACGCAGCCGGGACAGATTCTCGGCCACGAACCCGCCGGCCGCGTCGTCGCCGTCGGCGACGAGGTCGAGAGCGTGAGCGAGGGCGATCACGTCGCGGTCCCGTTCAATCTCGGCGACGGCGTCTGTCCGCGGTGTCAGCGCGGCCACTCCAATATCTGTGAGAACGTGATGCCGCTTGGGTTCGTCGAGCAAGCACAGGGGGCGTTCGCCGAACAGCTCCACGTCCCTACCGCGGACCACAATCTCGTCGAACTGCCGGACGGCGTTTCGTCGGTCGATATGGCCGGGCTGGGCTGCCGGTTCATGACCTCGTTCCACGCGCTGGCCCACCGCGCGGATATCGGGGCCGGCGACTGGGTCTCGATCCACGGCTGCGGCGGCGTCGGCCTCTCGGCGGTCCACATCGCCGACGCGCTCGGCGCGAACGTCGTCGCCGTTGATCTGACGGACGACAAACTCGAGAAAGCCCGCGAACTCGGCGCCGTCGAGGGCGTCAACGCCGACGACGTCGAGGACGTGCCCGGGGAAGTGCAGTCGATCACGGACGGCGGCGCGCAGGTTTCGATGGACGCGCTCGGCATCGCGACGACCTGCCAGAACTCCGTGCTCAGCCTCGACGCCCACGGCCAGCACGTCCAGGTCGGACTCACGACACAGGACGAACAGGGGATGGTACACCTGCCGACCGACGCGATGACGATGCAAGAGATCGAGTTCATCGGCTCGCTGGGCATGCCGCCGACGCGCTACGACGAGATCTTCCGGATGGTCTCGACGGGGAAACTCGAGCCCGAGAAGGTCGTCTCGGAAACGATCGGACTCGAGGACGTCAGCGACAAACTCGCCGCGATGACCGACTACGGGACGGTCGGTATCCCGGTCATCGACGATTTCTGAGCGGCCGACGACGCCCCGTTCGACGGGGACCGACGGTCGGGACGGCCGCAGTTATCTCCGTTTCTGATAGTCACGTGGTACCGAGTAGCACGTTTATCTCTATAGTCGGCGAAGTAACACTCCCCATGAAGGGTGAATACGACTCCAGAGACGCCGATTCAGCGCCGATTACGCCGGGACTCGATCGCCGACGGCTGTTGCAGATACTGGGTGTGGGTACAGCACTGACGCTGGGACCGAGCGCGGTCGCTGCCGGTTTCACACCGGAACACGAGACGGGTCCACCGGACCAGTCCGGCGAGGGAATCCACCCCGTTTTCGGCTTCGCGGCGCTCGCGATGGACGTCGATCCGCCGGTCGAGCCGGATCACGTCGTCGACGCACAGATCCGACCCCGCGAGGACCGCGAGATTCCGGAGTTCTTCTTCGAGCCGACGGGGCTGTACGTCGAACCGGGCGACACCGTTCAGTTCAGACTCGTCACGCCGCATCACACCGTGACCGCGTACCACCCCGCACAGGGACAATTGCCGCGAGTTCCGGACGACGTCCCGCCGTTTTCCTCGCCCGTGTTGCCGGTGAACGCCTACTGGCTCTACACGTTCGAGCAACCGGGCGTGTACGACATGCACTGCGGTCCACACGAGATCTTCGGCCACGTGATCAGAGTCGTCGCGGGCGAGGCGACGGGCCCTGGTGCGGAGCCGGTTCCGGAGCCCGAGATGATGGCCGAACCGGACGGTGACGATGTGGAGATGCCAAACGACGGCAATGGGCCCCACGAACACGGCGACAATCGTGAAGACGACCCGCACGACCGTGAGAACGGACCACACGACGACGGCCACGACCACGGGAACGGGCCGAACGGAGACGGAGCGGAGCCGGGCGAGGACGACGCGGGACCACCGGACGACGCGGAGGAGGAGGGTCCCGAACTCCGACCGCCGGTCGGCGCTGCACTGACCGTCCTCGGCGACCCGGCGCTCGAGCCCGAACGAATCGTCGAGGAGGAGGCGGTCTCCTGGGAGGAGATCGACGACGCGAACAAGGAGCTCGTGCTCTGAAACGACCGTTCGAACCGTCGGAGTTCGCCGACGCGTGCACGAGACGGGCGAGGTCGTCGGAAGCCGTGCAGTTCGCCGGTTCTCGATCGAACGGTCGCACGCGAAACGTACCCCTATCGCACGAGGGCGGTAGGGCTCTCCATTTTGAGATCGTCACGGGGAGTCAGGGCTGAGCGAGCGACGAGAGCGAGAAGCCGGTGCGAAAAATCGTCGGTCGTTAGAACGAAACGGCGTCGGGCGCGTACGGGCTGCCGACCGGGGTCGGGTCGCGGTCGCTGTAGCCGACGCGGCCGACGGCCTTGTCGCTCACGGCGCCGTAGACGGCGAATCGGGCCTCCTCCGGGGACTCGAAGGTTTCGGACTCGAGGCGGGCGAGTACATCCGCGACCGTCTCGGACCCGTTCGGCAGTTCGAGGGTTCGATCGCCGTAGTTGTCGATCATCTCCTCGGTCGTGGCGGGATACTCGTGGTCGTCGATGACGTCGCCGGTGCCATTGAGCAGCATTACACGCTAACTACTGTGAACGATAATTATAAACATTGTCCATATACGTTCTCTAGCCCCACTGTAGACCTAGAGGTCCTAGATGTTCATTATAGATCGTGTGTTACCGTCTCTCGAAGATAGTCGGAAGAAACGACTTTACGAGCACCGGCCGTCGACTCGAGTGATATGCCGTACGCCGATTTACACGTCCACACGACGCGCTCGGACGGGAGCCTCGAACTCGCGGAGGTACCGGCCGCCGCCGACCGAGCGGGCGTAGACGTCGTCGCGGTGACGGACCACGATCGGGTGCAGCCGTTCGACGAGCCGGTGGTCGAGCGCGAGGGCGTGACCCTCGTCAGCGGGATCGAACTCCGCGTCGAGACGCCCCACGGCGAGCGCGTCGACCTGCTGGGGTACGGCGTCGAGTCGACCGGCGATCTCGAGGGAGTAGTAGACCGAATCCAGACGAATCGGGTCGAGCGCGGGCAGGCGATCGTCGACTGCGTCGAGACGCGACTCGGCGTTGATCTCGGCGTCACCGTCGGTGACGGGTTCGGACGACCGCACGTCGCGCGGGCGATCGACGACCATCCCGATGTCGAGTACGGCTACGAGGACGCGTTCGATCGGCTCATCGGCTACGGCGACCCCTGTTTCGTGCCGCGGGACGTGCCCACCTTCGAGCAGGGGTTGGCGGCGCTCACCGCGTCGTGTCGGCTCGTCTCGCTGGCCCATCCGCTGCGCTATCGCGACCCCGAGGCCGCGCTCGCGTTGACGGCCGATCCCGACCTCGAGGCCGTCGAGTTACGCTACCCCTACGGGCACGCCGACGTCGATCGGCGTCTCGTCGAGCGAGCGGTCGAGGGCAACGATCTGCTGGTGACCGGCGGAACCGACGCACACGACCGCGAACTCGGGATCGCCGGTCTCTCGCGGCGCGAATACGAGCGGTTAGAGTTATCGTAACGACGACACAATCTTGGCCGATAGCGGAGGGTTCAATGCATCGTGGTGCCAAGGCGCGAGTATGAACTGCCACTACTGTGACCGCGAGGCCGCCTTCGCCGCCGAGTCTGAAGGTCTCAAGGTCGGTCTCTGTGAGGAACACTTCCGCGAGCGCCTCCAGGAGCTCGCCGAAGCCGACGGGCTGGAGACGTTGAAGGAGAAAGTCGACGTCGATCGAGCCGAGTAACGCACCCTCCGCTCACAGACGGGTCGCAGTATTTCGCCGAACCGGTCGACGCGGTCGACTCAGGCCGTTCGACCGGCGTCGACGTCGATCGCGTCGACCGGACAGACGTCCACGCAGAGCATACAATCGATACACTGGGCCTCCTTCGCGGGATCCGCTTTCTCCTCGCTCTCGGGGTGACCCGGGGTGTCGACCCACTCGAAGACGTCGACGGGACAGTCCTCGAGACAGGCGCCGTCGGCGATACAGAGGTCGAAATCGACGGCAACGTGGGTGCCGTGGATGCCGAGTTCCTCCGGTTCGTCGACGGGACCCCAGACGGCGTGCCCGTTGTGTTCGTCGACCTTATCGCGATTCTCGGTGAACTGTGGGTCTATGGCCATTGCTAGCAGACTGAAACGGGCGGCTCACACTTAAAAGTATACACCTGCTCGGCGGCGAGAACGGCGGGCTGCATCGACGGCGGGCGTTCGGTGCCGCGGGAGCACGCCCCGGCGAACGGCTTTCGACGAACGCGCGACCGTCCGCTCGCCGGACGCGTCCACGTCAGTCGTCCGGCACCCGGCTCTCGTCGCGTCCCGCGAGTCGGTCGTCGAGCAGTTCGCGCATCCAGACCGCTAGCCCGTGATCGCGGCCGTACGTCCAGACGGCCATCTCGTTGATCACGTCGGGAAGATCGCTCTCCTTGATCCCGCTGGCGACGACGGCCTGTTGATCGACCATGAGGAGCTGTCCGGGCCACTCGGCGTACACCTCGTTCGTCGACTGCAGGTCCTCGGCCACGACGATGTCCGCACTCGGAATCCGCTGGACGAACGCCTCCCGATCGGCTTCGGTCGGGACTTCGACGTAGACGGACACACCGCGATCGACGGCGGCTTGCAGGCTATCGCGAATCGATCGATCGGCCACTTCGGTCGCCGGGAGGATGTAGTGGACCGTCTCCTCGGCGTCCTCGAGGAACGTAACGACCCGCTGGCTGACGTGTTCTTTCT
Source organism: Natronorubrum marinum (assembly GCF_052040125.1). Taxonomy (NCBI): domain Archaea; kingdom Methanobacteriati; phylum Methanobacteriota; class Halobacteria; order Halobacteriales; family Natrialbaceae; genus Natronorubrum; species Natronorubrum marinum. The sequence continues at coordinate 420,550 of NZ_JBPPFV010000003.1, read as the reverse complement.
GAGAAATCGCCCACATCCCCTCGTCGTCCGGCGAGTCCGGCTCCTCGAGTTGGCCGAGCGCGTTCTCGGCCGCGTTGATTCGAGAGTCGTAGTCTTCGCGAATGCGCCGACACGCCGTCTCGACCGAGACGGCCTTGTACTCGCGCGGCTCGGTCTGCTGGACGTCGACGAGTCCCTTCTTCTCGAGCCGTTCGATCGTATCGTACACCCGCGAGCGAGGAACGTCCGCGACCTGGCTGATCTCCTTTGCGGTCCCCGTCGAGAGACGGGTAAGCGCCACGAAACAGCGAGCCTCGTACTCCGTCAATCCGAGTTCGGCGAGCGTCTTGACCGCTTCCTCGGCGTCTGACACGGTCGAGATACGACGAGGGCTCGGGAAAAGGCGCGGCTTTCTTCCGCCGTGTCCCCCGAGAGATCAGTCGAAAACGGTGAACGAGGAGCCGCCGCAGGGACAGCCGTCGACGCTCCCGATCGGTCGAACGTCGCCCGAGACGAGCCAGACCGCCAACGCCCTGCCACAGCGTTCACATCGCGCCGCGCCCTTCCGCCGTGACTGTGCTGTCATCGCCCGAGTTACTCCGCCGGATCGTATAAGCAGATTGTGAGTTCGCGTGAAGTGGGCGGAGACGTGCTCCGACTGTAACAACAGTCCGGGTCAAACCCCTCCTCGAGGACCCGAACGCGAGTCAGTAGCCGAGCGAGAGCGCCCAGTTCGCCGCGAGCGCGACGAACACCAGCACGAGCAATCCGCCGAGAACGCCGAAGGCGAACCCCCAGCCGAAGAGGTCGGCGAGGAGTCCGGTCGCGACGGAGCCGAGCGCGCCGACGAAGCCGTAGACGGTCCTGATCAGGCCGAAGCCCGCCCCGCGTTCGGTCTCCGAGAGGACGTCCATGAATCGGGGCAACAGCGCCGCACCCCAGCCGAGACCGGTGCCGACCAGTATCACGGCGGCGACGATGGCGACGGTTCCGGGAACGGCGATCAGGAGCGCGAAGCCGGCCGCCGCGAGGACCATACAGCTCGCCGTGGCGACGTCGCGTCCGTACCGGTCGGACGCCGCACCGACGCCGACCTGCGTGATCGCCTGGACCACGAAGTAGCCCCCGAAGACCAGTCCGGCGAGTTCGGTCGACTGCCCGCGGTGTTCGACGAGAAACGACGGCAGGAACGAGGCCGTCGCCTGCCAGACGAACGCCCCCGCGATGGCCAGACAGATGGGGAAGGCGATCCGCGGCCGCGAGAGGAGTTCGAGCACGGCCTCGAGTTGGAACCGTTCGGCCATCGGCTGGTCGGGACGGCGCGGTTCCGTCGGGCGGACGCGCCACGCGAAGAGGACGAACACCGGGACGGCCATCGCGGCCCCGATGGCGACGGCGGGTCGCCAGCCGTACCGGACGCCGATCCACGCCGCGATCGGCGGGGCGATCAACCCGGCCGCAGGACCACCGCTGTTGTGAACGCCGATCGCGGTACCGATCTCGTCGTACGTGCGAGTCAGTAACGTCGTCGCGACGCTGTAGTGGAGCCCGGCGACGCCGCCGAGGACGACGGTCCCAACCACAAAGAGGGCGAATACCGGTGCGAGCGCGAGGAACACGCTCGCGACGGCCGTGCCGCCGATGGCGACGAGGATGATGGGACGCTCGCCGAACCGATCGGCGAGGATCCCGCTGGGAAACTGCGAGGCGAAGTAGGCCATCCACATCCCCGTGAGTGCGACCCCGACTACCGAGTTCGAGACGGCGAACTCCGCGGTGATGATCGGAACGACGGGACTGATCGCCAGTCGGCCGACCATCGTCGCGAAGAACGCGAGCGTACACAGTGCCAGCACGGTGTCTCGGTATCGCCAGCGCATCAGTCGAGTTCGCTCACCATCGTTGTCAGCGCCACCTATACTGTCGGCTGTAAGTCAGTGTGGTGGATTCGCAGGACGGCCACGGCGAATCCCGCAAACAGTTACAGCCGACAGTATAACAGCTCACTGTACTCGTCTACTCGTCGCCGGTCGCGGTCAATGAGCGTACTGCTTCCGGCAGCGGCCGCCTCGAGCTCGACGGCACCTTCCACCCGTCCGTTACACGGGTCACGCGCGACCAGCGGTCGGTCGAACCGGACAGACACTTCTTCGGTCGCGTTCACGAACGAGTATGCAGCCACACGTCCGGATCGTCAGCACCGGCGGAACGATCGCGAGCACCTCGAGCGAGGACGACGTCGGAAAGACGCCCTCGGTATCCGGCGACGACCTGGTCGACGCCGTCCCGGAGATCGCCGATCACGCCTCGATCGACGTCGACGACGTCTGCCAGGTTTCGGGATTCCAGGTGACGTTCGAGAACGCGCGGGAGATCGTCGACGCGGTCGAACGGGCCGCGAGCGAGGGCGCCGTCGGCGTCGTCGTCACCCACGGAACCGATACGATGGCCGAGTCCGCCTACTACGCCGACGTGGCCGTCGACGCCGGAATTCCGGTCGTCTTCACGGGCGCACAGCGACCGTTCGACCAGTTGGGCACGGACGGACCAACGAACCTGCTGACGGCCGTTCGGGCCGCGGCGCACGACCGGTTTCGGGAGGCGGGCGGAAGCTATCTCGCGTTCAACGACAGCGTCCACGCCGCTCGGTGGGTCGCCAAGGGACACACGAGCAAACTCGAGACGTTCGACTCGCCGAGCATAGGACCGGTCGCGGAAGACACCCCGAACGGCATCCGCTTTCTCCGCGAACCGGGTCGTTACTCGAAACCCATGCCGGGCGCGCGCGTCGATCCCGAAGTTCGCGTCGAACTCGTGACGAACGCGATGGGCGTCGACGGCCGACAGATCGAACGCGTACTCGAGTCCGATACGAACGTCGATGCGATCGTCGTCGCGGGAACCGGACTCGGAAACACGACCGGCGAACTCGGCGCGGCGCTCGAGGATGCTCTCGACCGCGGCGTGCCCGTCGTGCTCACCTCGCGCTGTTACGCCGGGACGACCGCCGGGCTGTACGGCGGCCCCGGCGGTGCGAAGACGCTGCTCGAGGCGGGCGCGGTCGAAGGTGGGGACCTCCCCGCCTGGAAAGCAAGAGTCAGGGCCGCGCTTGCGGTATCGATGACTGACGACGAGACGACGAACCCGACCGAACGGGTTCGGATTGCGTTCGAGGACGTCGATTCGGTCGCGTGATTCGGTCGGCCTGCAGGCATCTACACGACGGTCCGTCGGGAACCGTCGACCCGCCGATCCGTCTCCGCCGTCGAGCGCATCGCTTTTGCAGCCACCGACGAATACTCGCGTATGGATCTCACACACCGTCCTCGGCGGCTTCGCCAGGACAGGGTTCGCGGCCTCGTCAGCGAGACGAGCCTCGAGCCGTCCGACCTCATCGCCCCCATCTTCGTCGACGCGACGACCGACGAGCGACTCCCTATCGATTCGATGCCCGGCCACGAGCGCGTCCCGGTCGAGGAGAGCGTCGCTCGCGTCGAAGAGGTGCTCGAGACCGGCGTCGAAGCCGTCATGCTCTTCGGGATTCCGGAGTCGAAAGACGCCGAGGGGACCCGCGCCTGGGCCGAGGACGGCGTGATTCAGGAGGCGACGCGACGGATCGCCGCCGAAACCGACGCGTACGTCATCACCGACGTCTGTCTCTGTGAGTACACGGACCACGGCCACTGCGGCCCGCTCGAGGAGGAACTCCGCAGCGAGGGCCGCGGCCGCGGCGAGCGCTGCGCACACGCCCACGGCGCAACGCTGACGGTCGACAACGACGCGACGCTCGAGTCGCTCGACCGGATCGCCGTCTCCCACGCGGCGGCGGGGGCGGACATGATCGCGCCGAGCGGGATGATGGACGGGATGGTCGCTGCGATTCGGGCAGGACTCGACCGCGAAGGGTTCGAACGCGTGCCGATTATGAGCTACGCCGCGAAGTACGAGAGCGCGTTCTACGGCCCGTTCCGTGACGCCGCAGACGGCGCGCCCTCCTTCGGTAATCGCCGGCACTACCAGATGGATCCCGCGAACGCGCGCGAGGCCATGCGCGAGGTTCGCCTCGACGCCGAACAGGGCGCGGACGTCCTGATGGTCAAACCCGCGCTGCCGTATCTGGACATCGTTTCGGACATTCGGCGGGAGTTCGACCACCCCGTCGCCGCCTACAACGTCTCCGGCGAGTACGCTATGCTCCACGCCGCCGCCGAGAAGGGGTGGCTGGATCTCGAGGAGGTGGCGCTCGAGTCGCTGCTGTCGATCAAACGGGCCGGCGCGGACCTGATTTTGACGTACTTCGCGGAGGACGTCGCTCAGGGGTTGTCGAGGAATCGGTAGCAACCGTCGGTCGACTACCGATCTCTCGGATCCGACGGACACGTCGTCGGCAGTCCGAACCGAACCCGTTAGCGGGATGAGGAGCCGGAAACGTGGATCGAAGACGCCAGTAGTCGGGCCGATCACCGTCGTCTCAGCCAGTATTCTGACGAACGTCCAACCCATCAAAGCCCGGTCGAGTACGTGGCAACATCTGCCGCGCGCGAGCGGAATTTTCCTCACGAAGGCCCGTATCGTATCGGCATCGACGACCTGGCAGCAACCACGGGTTTTTCACAGTTTACAAAGATCGAATATATAACCACGGTTCGGAAAAACCGCCAAATCGTATTGCCTTATACACATTAAACCACCTTTAGATTTGTCCGCATGCCCCTATTACGCCCAGATAAGTAGTCGAACATCAACGCTAACCATTATATGGAGTTGGTCCATCCGCATCAGACGTGATTCAGAAGACAACCATGAGCCAGAACAGCCCACACGTGAACATACGTCTACAACGCACCGCTAGCAAAACGGAAGTAGCGGAGGTGGACGAATAATGGAACCGACGATCCTGCAAACCGAAGCCGAGGTATTGATGGAGTCGATCAACTACACGTGGATTCTGCTCGTCACGTTCCTCATCTTCTTCATGCACGCCGGCTTCGCCATGCTCGAGGCGGGGCAGGTGCGTTCGAAGAACGTCGCGAACCAGCTGACGAAGAACCTGCTGACGTGGAGCGTCGGCGTGACAGTGTTCTTCCTCATCGGTGTCGGCGTCGAGAGTGCCGTCGCCGGAGGCGGGTTCGAACCGGCGTTCGTGGGAGACGCCACGAGCTGGATCGACTGGTTGTACGGAGCCGTCTTCGCCATGACTGCGGCGACCATCGTTTCGGGAGCCGTCGCCGGTCGCGCGAAACTCCGCGCGTACGTCGGCTACACGTTCCTGCTGGCAGCAGTCATCTACCCGGTCGTCACCGGGCTCACGTGGGCCGGTGAGTACCTCGAGTTCGGCGGCGTGCTGTTCGAGGACTTCGCGGGTGGGATGATCGTCCACGGAATGGGCGGAATTGCCGGTCTTACCGCCGCGTGGGTGCTCGGTCCGCGCATGGATCGCTACAACGACGACGGAAGCGTCAACGTCATTCCCGGTCATTCGCTGACCTTCGCCGTCCTCGGGACGCTCATCCTCGCGTTCGGCTGGTACGGCTTCAACGTCGGTACTTCGGCGATCTTCAGCGACGGAGCGTTCGTCGGCGACCAGCTCGGTCGCGTCGCCGCGACGACGACGATTTCGATGGCCTGCGGTGCGATGGGTGCCGGACTCGTCGCGTGGCTCAAGACCGGTAAGGTCGACACGCTGTTCGTTGCAAACGGCCTGCTGGCCGGTCTGGTCGGCATCACCGCGATCCCACACACCACCGCGTGGTGGGGCGCATTCGTTGTCGGCGGTCTCGCCGGCGCACAGCTACCGATCGTCTTCGGATTCGTCGAGCAGCGACTGAAGATCGACGACGTCTGTGCAGTCTTCCCGGTCCACGGTTCCGCCGGGATCCTCGGAACGCTGCTGTTCCCGTTCGTTGCCGCACCGGGAGTCGTCGACAGCGTCGTCGACGCGTTCGTCGCTCAGGTCATCGGTGTCGTCGTCATCTCCGCTTGGACGGTCGGTGCGACCGCCATCATCTGGTACGCGTTCAAAGCCGCCGGACAGGCTCGCGTCACTCCCGAGCACGAACGTGACGGACTCGACGTCTCCGAACACGGCGTCGACACCTACCCCGAGTTCGGTGGTCCCGACATCGCGACTGACGGTGGCAAAGATAAGATTATCCGTACCGATGGTGGCGAGCGATTCGAAGAATCGCGATCCTCGTCGGAGCTTCGCTCTGACGGCGGCGAGCCAAACGACGGCGAACTCAAGATGATCACCGCGATCATCCGTCCCGACCGCCTCGGTGCAGTCAAGAAGGCGCTCGCGGAAACCGGCGCGCCATCGCTGACCGTTACGAACGTCTCTGGACGCGGCTCCCAGCCCGCAAAGAAAGGGCAGTGGCGCGGCGAGGAGTACACGGTCGATCTCCACCAGAAAGTCAAGATCGAGTGCGTCGTCGCCGACATCCCCGCCGAAGAGGTCGTCGAGGCCATCGGCGAATCCGCCAACACCGGCGAGCCGGGCGACGGCAAAATCTTCGTGATGCCCGTCGATGACGCCTACCAGGTCCGGACCGGAAACACCGGACCGGACGCCGTCTGAAGAGGGCTACGCGGTCGTCAGAGAGGCGTTTCTTTTGCAGTCACCCTTTTTCGGCATCACAGACCCCGTAGTGACTACCGAGACGGGCTGTGCGCGACAGCGTTTCCCCTGCTACCGGGCGTCCACGGAATGAGAACAGGGGCCGAACGTCAACGATTGCGAAAGAAATGAACTGGCGTCTGATGCGGACGGTAATCCGGCGAGCATCGACCGTTTGCGCCGAGTCATCGGCGTCGCAGCCGACCGTCGACGCGAACCCTTACGTGGGAATGGGCCGTCGGACTTATATATGACTGTACAGACAACTCGAGCCAAGCAACGGCGTCGTATGGACAGCTTTCCCACAGTGTACGGCAGCGTGACGACGAGTGGAGGGATCTCGAGGTGAGCGAACCCAACGACGGCGAGCTCAAGCTGATCACCGCGATCATCCGTCCCGACCGGCTCGGCGCGGCCAAGGAAGCGCTCGCCAAAGTCGGGGCCCCGTCGCTGACCGTTACGAACGTCTCCGGACGCGGCTCCCAGCCCGCGAAGAAAGGACAGTGGCGCGGCGAGGAGTACACGGTCGACCTCCACCAGAAGGTCAAAATCGAGTGCGTCGTCGCCGACATCCCCGCCGAAGACGTCGTCGAAGCGATCGGCGAGGCTGCGAACACCGGCGAGCCCGGCGACGGCAAGATCTTCGTCCTCCCCGTCGACGACGCCTACCAGGTCCGGACCGGAAACACCGGACAGGACGCCGTCTGAGGGCAGGTCTCGAGACCCACACGGTCCGTCGGTTCGTCCAACCCGTCGAAACAGATGCCGTGGTCGCCCGGTGGATTCGTGGCGATCGGACGACGAACGGATTCGCGATCATCGACTCGGGGGCCCGACCGAACCTCGGTACTACTTTCCCGTCCCGTGGCCAAGGCTCGGCTATGAACGACGACAACTCACGCGATCTGTACGACCGGGCGCTATCGGTCATGCCCGGCGGGGTGAACTCGGCGGTTCGTGCGGCGATCGAGCCCTATCCGTTCTTCGTCCAGAAGGGCGACGGTGGACACGTTATCGACGCCGACGGCAACCGCTACGTCGACTGGGTGATGGGACTCGGCCCTCTGTTGCTGGGCCACGACCTGCCGGAACCGGTCCAGGCCGGAATCCAGCAGAAAGCCAGCGAAGGGCCGATGTACGGGACGCCGACGGAGGTCGAAGTCGACCTCGCGGAGTTCGTCGTCCGTCACGTCCCGAGCGTCGAGAAGATCCGGTTCGTGAACTCGGGAACCGAAGCGACGACGTCGGCCGTGCGACTCGCTCGCGGCTACACCGGTCGAAACAAGATCGTCGTCATGCAGGGCGGCTACCACGGCGCCCAGGAGTCGACGCTGGTCGAAGGCGACGCCGAGAACCCCCGACCCTCTTCGGCGGGCATCCCGCAGTCGTTCGCCGAACACACCCTCCCGGTGCCGTTTAACGACGGGGAAGCGATCCGCGAGGTGTTCGACGAACACGGCGACGACATCGCGGCCGTCCTCACCGAACCCATTCTGGGCAACTACGGCATCGTCTACCCCGAAGAGGGCTACCACGAGTTCCTCCGCGATATTACGGAGGAGCACGGCTCCCTGCTGATCTTCGACGAAGTGATTACGGGCTTCCGCGTCGGCGGCCTGGGCTGTGCCCAGAGCGAGTTCGGCGTCACGCCCGACCTGACGACGTTCGGCAAAATCATCGGCGGCGGCTTCTCCGTCGGTGCCGTCGGCGGTCGCGCCGAGATCATCGAGCACTTCGCCCCGTCGGGCGACGTCTTCCAGGCGGGCACCTTCTCCGGTCACCCGGTGACGATGGCCGCCGGCCTCGAGACCCTGCAGTTCGCCGCCGAGAACGACGTCTACGACCACGTCGACGGCCTCGGCGAGCAACTCCGCGGCGGACTGACCGAGATCCTCGCCGATCAGGCCCCGAGCTATACGGTGACGGGCACCGCGAGTATGTTCAAGGTGATCTTCACGCGCGACGGACCAGGACGGGACTCGCTCGAGGAACAGTGCGGCGCTGGCTGCCGGCAGAACCCCACCTGTCCGCGCTACGACTACTGTCCGAAGAACGCCGCCGACGTCAAAAACGCCGAAACCGAGCGCTGGCGGCGGGTCTTCTGGGGGAAGATGAAGGCACAGAACGTCTTCCTCTCCCAGAACCAGTTCGAGTGCCAGTTCGTCAGCTACGGCCACACCGAAGCCGACGTCGAGGAGACCCTCGAGGCGTACAAGCAGGCGCTGTGAGCCGGGCGAGTCGACGGCGAGTCGACGGACAGTGACGGAGGAGTATGACAGAGATTACGGGATGCATCCCCGTGACGATCGGCCACGCACACCGGCGTACCGATCGGCCACGCACCTGTCAGTAGCGGATCGCTCTCGAGATGAGAACGCACGTCGACGAGATCGACTGGGCGCGGTTCATCGAGCGGCTGCTGTATCTGTTCCCGCCGGTGATCGGGGTCGGGATCGTCGGCGTCCTCCAGGACGCCGAACCCGGCGTTCCCGGCCTTCAGTTCGCGTTGTTCCTCGTCAGTGCCTTCGGCTACACGTTCCTGACGCTCGGGCTCCTCGTGGCGATTTTCTTCGACGCGCGGCGGATCCGACGGCTGCCGCGGGCCAGCGGGAACTGGCATCCGAACCCGTGGCTCAACGCCTCCTTGGCGCTCGTCTCGGCACCGCTCGCGGGCGTCGTCTATCTCGCGCGTCGGCACAGGCGGTTCGGAACGCGGTCGGGCTGGTCGGGCTGGTGGCTCGTCGTGGCGGTCTCGCTCGCGACGACGCTGTTCGGAATTGTCGCCGCGACGATCGCGATCGTGTTCACGATACCGGGGCTGCTCGCGGCCGCGATCGCTCTCGCGGGGACGATCGCGTTCGGCGCGTTCCCGATCGCGATCCATCAGGACGCGGCCTACGTCTGTACCGACGGCGACTCGTGGCGACCGAACCCGGGATACTACCTCGGGGTCGCATTTCTCAGCCTGTTCGTCCCGCCGTTGCAGCCCCTCGTCGCGGGCTACTATCTCACCCGACGACGGCGGGAGATGGGGATGTCGTAAGAAGCGAGAACGACGGCCGCTCGTGAGAAACGAAAACGACGGACGCGATCGATACGAAGTCGAAATCGACCACAGCCTCGAGTCATCCAGAGACGGCCGTACAGTCCGGACGCGGTTCGCTCACTCCATCACGAGCGACCGATCCGTCTCGCGCTCGAGCCCCACTCTGGCCTGATCGTCCGACAGGGCCGGAAGCTCGACGGTGAACGCGCTCCCGACGTGACCCGTCTCGGTCAACTCGACCGACCCGTCGTAGCGCCCTACCAGCTGCGAGACCAGATAGAGACCCAGTCCGTGCGTACTGCCGTGACTCTCGACGCGCTCGAACAGCGTCTCCCGTTCCGAGTCGGGGATACCGGGACCGTTGTCCGCGATTTCGATGCTGACGGTTTCCGGCGTCGCGTCGACCGTGACCGCCACGGTGGGCGTCTCCGAATCGTTGTGTTCGACGGCGTTCGAGAGGAGGTTCGCGAAAACGCGAGCGAGCAGGTCGTCGGCCCGGACGAACGCGACGTCCGGTATCGAAGTCGCGACGTCGACCGACTCGAACCGCCGGTCGAGTTTGCTGAGTTCGTCCGCCAGTACTCGGGAGACGTTTACGGGCTCGAGTCGATTCGCCCTCTCGGTCGCCTGTAACAGCACACGGACGTCGTCGATCACCGTCGACAGCTCCTCGGACTCGTCGATCACGATCCGCGCCCACTCGCGCTGTTGCTCGGTCAGCCCCGTGGCCTCGGCCTCGAGCAGCGACGCGTAGCCGTTGATGACCGTCGCCGTGTTCAACACCTCGTGTCGGAGGATGCAGTTGAGATAATCGAGATACTCCCGCTGGTCCTCGAGGTAGGCCGCCTGCAGGGAGGCCCGTTCGGCGGTCAGAGCGCGCTCGATGGCGCGGCCCTCGAGACAACCGATGAGTAAGCCGACGCTGGCGCCGAGAACGACGGCCCACCGAATCCACGAACCGATCACCACCCACGACTCGGTCGGCATGGCGACGATGAGCGCGAGATTGATGGCGAGGAAGACGGCCGTTCCCGCGAGACACCAGCCGACGGCCCGCGGATAGCGTTCCGGCGAGAGCTCCGATCGCTCGAGCCAGTAGCCGCCGAACACGATCCCTGCGAGAAACGGGACGGTGGTGGCGACACCTACCAGAAACCCGCCGTCGAAGACGACCGGCGAACCGATCGCGAAGAGCACCGCGATTTCGAGGATCAGCGCGAGAGTCAACAGCGCGCCGGATCCGATCACGTACTGGGGAATCCGATCACGGTCGGCGAAACTGCCGTTCGCGGCCCGATGCATAGTACCCACTCGCACTCGCATCTGTTATCCGTTCCGGCTAATAGTTAGTCTCGCCAACCGGTCTGCCGGCCGGGGTCGCACAGTCGATTGCAGGCTGTGGGATTTTACCACCGATCCTGATAGGGACACGTCGATGAGCCATATCGACGACACCGGCGACGAGGGGAGATCAATCGAGGTCCGGGCCGTCAGCCGACTGTTCGACGATACGACGTTCCCGCTGACGACGGACGAGGTGCTGGCGGAGTTTGCCGACGTCGAGATCACGTACCCCAACCAGTCGGATACGCTACAGACGGTCCTCGAGACCTCCGGCCACGAGACCTACGAGAGCCGAAACGAACTCGAGTTGGCGATCCTGAACGGCGTCCGGCGCGACGCCGTCGGTCGACCGCGCTACAGCGATCGGGGGGACAGCCCCCACGATACTGATGACGTGCGGATGCAACAGTCGTTCTGAAAGCCGATCGTCGACACACCACGCATCATGAGCACCGCAACGACGACCCCGCGTGACGCGCTCACGGCACAGTTAGAGCGGCTGTACTACATCGAGCAGACGTTACAGTCCGCGCTCCGAACCCTCTCGACCGACGTCTCGATCGACTCGCTCGACGACCTGCGCGCGCTGGAGTGTCGCGAACAGCTCCAGTACGTGGTCGACGACCACCGCGAGGAGAGCGAACGCCACCTCGAGCGGATCGAACGGGCCTTCGACGCGCTCGGCGTGGCCCCCGATACGCGCCGCGTCCCCGAACTCGACGGCCTGCTCGCCGACAAGGAGGCGTTCAACAACGTCGTGCTGAACGACGCGATTCGGCCGCTGTACTACATTCAGACGGTCCTGCAACTCGAGACGATCGAGTGTACGGCCTACGAGACGACGGTGGCACTGGCGACCGAACTCGAGGCCGGCGACGCGTCGGAGACGTCTCGAACCGACGACGAAGCGACCGACGACGAAGCGCCCGGCGCCGCCGCCGCGGTCGTCGACGCGCTGCAGGACAGCTACGACGACGAGCGACGGGTGCGAACCGAAATCGAGTCGCTGCTCGACGGCGAGGCCGTGGAAACGCTGCTCGAGGCGCACCCGGTGGACGAGGCCTCGCGGGAATCGCTCGACCGCTCTCGGCGAGAACAACCGTAATCCGAAACCCCAACCCATGAACGTCGAAACGCTCGAGGATCTGTTCGGCTATCAGCTCCAGCGCGCGTACTACGTCGAACGGACGCAGGTCGAACTGCTGACCGAAATGGCGGCGAGCACGTCGGACGAGGGCCTCGCGGACCGGCTCGCGACCCACCGCGAGCAGACCGAGGACCACGTCGTCCGGCTCGAAGGCCTCTTCGAGGCGCTCGGCCGACAGCCACACGCGAGTCGAACGCGAACCGCCGACGGGGTGGCGAAATCGTGGCGACAGCACGAGGAGTCGCTGGAGACGGTCCCGAGCGCCCTCGAGATTGCCCTCCTATCGGAGCGACTCGAGATCAGGGCCTATGAGTCGCTGCTCACCCTCGCCGGACGGCTTGCCTACGCCGAGGACGTCGTCGAGCCGCTCGAGGCGATTCTCGAAGAGGAGCGAGCCACCCTCGACGCGCTCGAAGACCTCGAAGCCGAGCGCTCCGCGCTGGAACTGGTCGCCGCCGACGAGACGTAGCGACGGCGGGCAGTAGCTGACAGCCGAGACGGCTCGCGGACCGAATCGATAGCTCGACGTCCCGACTGGGAGAAACGGCAGGCGGCTGCAGGCACCGTCACTTCAACGAAACGCGTGCAACTATCTCGAAACCCGACGATAGCGACGCGCGATACGACGACAGAAGGGTACAACTAACCCGCGACGAGAGCAGCCGCTACGACACCGTGATAGCCGATCAGCTTCCATCTCGAGTATGAATACGAGCATCGAAGTCGAATACTGGGTGATCGACGCCGACGGCGAACTCACGTCCCCTGGCGCGCTGGCGGAAACCTCCGACCAGACCGAACGCGAGTTCGTCGAGCCGCTGTTCGAGCTGAAAACGCCCCCCTGTGAGACGGTCGACGAACTCCAGCGGACGTTCGTCGAGGAACTCGACGACGTCCTCTCGAGAGCGCGGCGAGTCGACAAACGACTCGTCCCGTTGGGGACGCCGATCAACAGCGACGAAATCGAGCGACGACCCGACGAACGCGGCCGGATCCAAAAAGAGGTCGTCGGCGAGAACTTCGACTATGCGAAGTACTGCGCCGGCACGCACATCCACGTCGAGAAGCGAAACGTCACCGACCAGCTCAACGCGCTCATCGCGCTGGACGCCGCGCTCGCGCTGGTCAACTCCTCGCCGTACTATCAAGGCGAACGGATCGCCAGCAGCGCTCGCGCCTACTGCTACCGGAAGAAGAGCTACGAGGAGTTCCCCAAACACGGCCAGCTCTGGCACTACGTCGAGAGCGTCGGCGAGTGGCACCGTCGCCTCGAGCGTCGCTACGACGAGTTCAAGCAGGCGGCGCTCGAGGAAGGCATCGACGAACGCGCAGTCGAGGAACACTTCTCGCCCGACGACGTCGTTTGGACGCCGGTTCGCCTGCGCGAGGCGATGCCGACAGTCGAGTGGCGCTCGCCGGACGCGGCGCTGCCGAGTCAGCTCCTTCGACTGACCGACGAACTCCGGTCCGTCATGGAACAACTCCACCACACGACCGTCGAGATCGAACGGGATAGCGACCCCAGAAACACCGGTCACGTCACGAGCGACGGGATCTGCCTCCCCGAGTTCGACACCGCCTGCGACCTCTCCGAAGCCGCGATGCACGACGGGCTCGACTCGACCGAGGTCACGAGATACCTCGATCGCATGGGCTTTTCCGTCGCCGACTACCATCCCATTTCGACGCGGATCGACGGTCGACAGTTCGTCCCCAAGAGCGACGCCCGCGACCTGCGATTAGAGTACGCGAGTCTGCTCGAGGAGGACGTCGACCGTCTCGTGCAGTCGCTCGAGGCCTAACGGGACAGGAGTGCGACTTTGCTGTTTGGGGTAGTCGTGACCATTGCGATCAGTGTAGGCGGAGGCGTTACCGCTGCGGTCGGAGCACAAGCACAGCACCCGCGAGCGACCAACGGGAGCGAGTGGCCTTTTTAGCGTAGATTTTTGGAGGAGCGGTGAGCGAGCAACGCGAGCGAACCCGACGAGAAAAAGGTACGTGGGCATATAGACTGGACGACTGAAACGGTGTCTTGTCCTTGATTCGAACCGTAGTCGAGTTACCGACGACTGAGTAGGAGTCACGTCGAGCGGGGGGAGAACCGTCAGATGAACCCGAACATAAAGGCCATCCCCATCCCGATCAGCACGACGGCCGTGATCGTCGGCAGGTAGGGCGTGTACCGCTCGATGCGCTCGCGGTGGTGTTCGTACCCCGCGATCAACAGCAGCGTCGGGAGGATGATCGCGACGATGACTGCCAGCGAGTAGATCAGCATCAACTCGAGGCAGAGCTCCGTCCCGGCGCCGCTACAGATCGCCAGAATCTGAATCGGCTCTTCGTGGGCGAAGCCGAGCAGAAGCGCCGTCGTTCCGAGCGCGAGCAGTCCGCGCTCAGCGTGTTCCTCCGTGAGATGCTGGTGGCCGCCACCGCCCGGGAGGGCGTTTCGGATGCGCTCGAGGAGGCCGCGGTCGTCGTCGTGATCGTGGTGTCCGTGGCTGTCGTGAGCACTGGGTGCGTGCTCGTGGTCCGAGTGCGCCTCGCTCCCGCCGTCGGTGTGATGGCTGTGCTCGTGGGGACCGTGTTCGTGGTGGCTGTGTTCGTTCTGTTCGCTCGCTTCGTGTGAGTGTTCGTGCTCGTGGTCGTCGTGTCCGTTTCCGTCGTGTGCGTGCTCGTCCAATCCGTGCCCGCCGTGGCGGTACTCGTGAATGCCGAGCAGGATCAACAGGGCCCCGGCGACGACGCCGAGCCACGGGCCGTCCGCGAAGTCAGCGAAGGAACTGAACCAGAAGTACGCCAACACGAGGACAACGCTACTGACGAGGTGACCGACCCCGAGGATCAGCGCCGCGAGGAAGCCGTAGAGCCAGCGACGCTGTTTGTTGAGCGCGTACGTCGCCGCGATCGGCCAGCCGTGATCCGGCAACACCCCGTGGATGAACCCGATCGCGATGACGCCGAGAACAACTCCGATCTCCATATCCAAACCCCATCGCCTGCGGGGTTTACAGGTTGTTATGACCCGAATCGGTCCATCGTAATACGACTGCTAATCGTTGGTAAGACGGGACAGAGAGATGCTAGAAACGCCACGAATCGAAGCGGGAAGTTGTGAACTCAGTTACCGTCGTCGTACTCGTACTCCTCCTCCGGATCCTCGACGCCCTCGGTGCGGGAGCCGACCCACGCGCCGAGCGACAGTCCGTAGACGAGGTGGCCAGCGTGGAACAGCGCGAGTTCGTCGGCGTCGAGCTGAATGTCCAGTACCTCCTTCAGCATGATCTGCGAGCCGAACGCGGAGAGGGCCATCCCGTAGATCGATCCCCAGACGATGCCGCGCTGTTCGGGTTCGATCGAGCGCTCGGCGTCCTGGAGCGCGAACAGCGCGCCGAAGAGGGCCCCCGCCTGAATGCCGTAGACGAAGTGCAAGAGCAGTCCGGCGACCGGATGGTCCTCCGGGTCGCCGCCGGAGACGTACTGCGAGTAGAAGTTCGCCGACGGGGGCAGCGACCGCAGGATCGGCAGCCGGAAGGCCGTCATGATGATGGTCGCGACGAACCCCGCCTGCAGGCCGCGAATCGCCGCGTAGGCGGCGTGCTCCGCTCGCGACTGCTCGGCCATCGCTCTGGGGCCCTCCTTGGACTCGCTCGTCGACCGCAACCGTCGTAATCGATTTGATAGCGACATGGTGTTCTCGGGCGGCGTTCTACCACGAACGATGACTTAACAGTCCGGCGTGCAGTGGACGGGTCGCTCGAGGAGAGACTGACTCGAGACGACCCAACCAAAGCATGTTTACCGAAAGAACTGTTCAGACGTCGTAACAATGTCCTCGCCCGACGGTCAGTCATACGTCGACGGACCGTCGATGGCGGCCGGCGTCTACGTCGGCCTCCTCGGATACCTCGCCGGAACGGTCGCGGGTGTCGACGGAACCGGACTCTCCGTCGGCTTCTGGCTCCTCGCGGTAGCCGTCGCGCTCTCGCTCGGCGGTCGTCCGGACCTGTGGGTCGCGTTCGGGCGTCGTCGACTGCTCGCGGTGCCGGTGTTCGCCGCGATGGTCCCGGGAGTCGGACTGATACTTCTCGACGAGACCCTCGGCGCCGTCGACGTCTCGCTGTCCGTGCTGTTCCCGCTGATCGGACTAATGGGGGTCGGGCTCGCGCTCTGGATCCTCGGAAACAGGGTCTACGCGGAGCGAGCCGCGGGGGACGTCCGCGCGCGCTGGGTCGCGAACCGGGACCCGCGGCGACGACGGTGGATGCACGTCGGGACGGTCGGACTCGCGGTCGGCAGCGTCGGCGCGTTCGCCGCGACGCACCACGGCGTTCCCTCGTTTTTCCTGAGTGGTGCCGTCGCGGGGATCGTCATCCTACAGATCAGCGTCCGTCGACATCGAACGTACGAGGCCTGCGAGCACGGCCTGCGATACATCGAGTCGGGCACCGTGGCCACCTCCTTTTGCCCCTGGGAACGGTTCGACGGCTACCGCGAAACCGACGGCGCGGTCGTCCTCGAGCGCCGCTGGCGACTCGACGAACGAATGGCCGCCGACGAGGTCCCCGCGGACGCCCGCGACGCGATGCGAACGGCCGTCGATCGGTCCGGATCATCGTACGGACGTTGAGACGGACACCGTCTACAGCCGACGACGCAGCACGACCGCTCTTCCGCAGCGAGAATGCCGTGTGAATCGGGACGTTCGACAGAGTATTAGTGTGCGCTCGAGCAACACGACGTATGCATTTCGGCGTCCTCAGTACGGCGGGTATCGCACGAAAGGCGTTTCTCCCGGCCGTCGAAGCCACCGACCACGACGTGACCGCCATCGCCTCTCGGGACCTCGAGTCGGCGCGGGCGCTCGCGGACGAGTACGCGATCGACGACTGCTATGACGGGTACGCGGCCCTGCTCGAGCGCGCGGACGTCGACGCGGTGTACGTTCCGCTCCCCAACGCCCTGCACGCCGAGTGGACGAAGCGGGCGGCCGACGCCGGCATCGACGTCCTCTGTGAGAAGCCGTTGGCGGTCGACGCCGACGAAGCCCGCGAGGTCGTCGACCACTGCGCCGACCGCGACGTGACGCTGATGGAGGGGTTCATGTACCGATACCACCCGCGGACCGAGCGGGCGATCGAACTGGCGCGCGACGAACTCGAGGACGTCCGCTCCGTGACGGCCGCGTTCAAGTTCCCGCTGTTCGGTCGGCCGGACGATATCCGACTGTCCGAAGCACTCGTCGGCGGGAGCCTGATGGACGTCGGCTGTTACCCCGTTTCGGTCGTCCGACAGTTCCTCGGCGAGCCCGAGCGAGCGTACGCCCACACGCACGACTCGCGCGGAGCCGGCGTCGACACGGAACTGGCCGGGATTCTGGAGTACGGCGACGGGGCGTCCGCACGCGTCGCCTCCGGCTTCGACACCCGGGAGATCCAGCGCTACCGCGTCGAGGCCGCGAACGGCTGGATCGAGGTCGAAAACGCCTTCAATCCGCCGGACGGCGAGCCGCTCGAGCTGGAGTACCGAATCGACGGACGGCGCGGCGTCAAGACGTTCGAGCCGGTCGATCAGTACCGACTCGAGGTCGAGGCGTTCGTCTCGAGCGTCGAGACGGCACGAGCGCCCCGAACCGACGGTGACGAGGCGGTCGCGAACATGCGAGTGGTCGACGCGCTGACAGAGAGCGGGGAGTCGGGACGCCCCATCGGGATCTGAGAAGAGCACGACCCGGGGCCCACCGTTATTGTGCGCCGTCACGGTACTGGAATCGATGGTCTACCTCTACGCCGAACACGTGATCGAGGACTACGAGACGTGGGAGACCCACCACGAGGAGAACGCCGACGCGCGTGCGGCCCACGGCTCGTGTGGGACCCAGGTGTTCCGAAAGCGGGCCGATCCGACGACGCTGCTCGTCATCCAGGAGATCGAGGACGACCGTCTCGAGGAGGCCCTCGAGTACTTCGAGTCGGCCGAGTTTCAGGCGGTGCTCGACGACGCCGGCGTCGTCGACGTTCCGGAGTCCGGACTTCTCGATCGGGTCCACGAACAGGACGTCTGAGGCGCGTGGCCGT
Source organism: Natronorubrum marinum (assembly GCF_052040125.1). NCBI lineage: Archaea > Methanobacteriati > Methanobacteriota > Halobacteria > Halobacteriales > Natrialbaceae > Natronorubrum > Natronorubrum marinum. Next base: position 402,344 of record NZ_JBPPFV010000003.1, on the reverse strand, counting down.
TTCGACGCCGCGACGACAACGCGCTTTTGCCCGTCCAGTGCGAACCACGGGCCATGACAACGGTCGAGGCGAAACTCGAGGCCGCCCGCGAGGACCTCGCGGATCGGGACGGGGTACTCGTCGCCTTCTCCGGCGGAGTCGACTCGAGCGTCGTGGCCGCACTCGCCCACGACGCCCTCGGCGAGAACGCGGTCGCCTGTACTGCGAGGAGCGAGACGCTCCCCGAGGCCGAACTCGAGGACGCCAGGCGGGTCGCCGAGGAGATCGGCATCCGTCACGAGATCGTCGCCTTCTCCGAACTCGAGAGCGACGCCTTCGTCGCAAACGACGACGATCGCTGCTATCACTGCCGGACGATGCGCCTCGGCGAGATGCTCGAGACGGCCCGCGAGTTCGACATCGAGACCGTCTGCGACGGGACGAACGCGGACGACCCCGGCGCGGGCCACCGACCCGGACTGCAGGCGGTCGACGAACTCGAGGTTCACTCGCCGCTGCTGGCACACGACATCTCAAAGGGAGAGGTGCGCGCGATCGCCGAGCAGTACGGGCTCTCCGTCGCGGACAAGCCTTCGATGGCCTGTCTCTCCTCGCGCATTCCGACGGGGCTCGAGGTCACCGAGGAGCGACTTACCCGCGTCGAGCGCGCCGAAGCGTTGCTGCGTCAGTGGGGCTTCGATCAGTTCCGCGTCCGCGACCACGACGGCCTCGCGCGCATCGAGGTCGCCCCCGACGAACTCGAGCGGGCGCTCCAAGTGGAGTTCGTCGAAACGGTTCGCGACGAACTCGAAGGCCACGGATTCGACCACGTCACGCTGGACCTCCACGGCTACCGGACCGGGAGCGTGAGTCCGGCGGCCGACGGCGAGGACGAATCCGCGACGGACGAGCCGCTCGTCGACGACGTCTTCGCCGCGAAGTCACAAACGGACGACTGACCGGGCTCTCGAGTCGCCCGGTTTCTCACCTGCAGATCTGTCCGTACCCGTGAGCGTTCGGCCCCGATTCCGTCGCCGATCCCGGGTGGGATTTCGATATCGTACGGAATGGCGCGCTTTCGACCAACAGTTTTCCAAAATATAACCGTCTTTTCCGCGGAGAACCCATCAGTAGTGGATTTTCCCACTAACGTCCGGGAATATTGCGCATTTCGATACGGACGTGGCACTAGGCTGGGTACCATTGGATGATGGACGCTGACGTGCCGCTCGAGTGGAACACGGAAGAGTGTCGGACGTATACCCCGGCCGACACCGACCGGGAAATGCAGTATCGGACCTATCGTCACGAATCGGGTGACCTGCGGCTGAAGGTCGCACCGGCGTCGCTCGACGGGGAGGACCACCCCGGCTACGCACTGACGGTGACGACCTACCCCGGTCTCGACCTCTCCGAAACGATCCGTGTCAGAACCGTACTCACCTTCAATCGCTGCGATCGGATCGCAGCCCAGTTCATGGACCTCTTTTCGGCCAGTTACGACGGCCCGGGATCGCTCGAGGACGCCCTCGAGTACGCCCACCAGCGAACGCGCGAGCACCGGTAACAAGCAAGCGCGGTCGGTCGTCGTTCGTTTCCGCCCGCCTCGAGCGGGCGATAGACCGTCCCACGACGAGAGCGATCAGTCGTCGTCATCGGTTCGAAGCGACCGCGTGTCAGCGTACCAATGTACCGGATACCGTGCGAATATTACTCATTAACGATTGATGATTGCTGGTTCGGAAAGTAAATTTGCAAGAACGTAAATGCCTCCGGCGCCAAGGAGGTGTATGAGCACGAGAGATCCAACCGAACCGACGGTCGCCGAACTAACCGAAGAATCAGACGTCCCGGTCTACATGCCCGGAACCCCGACGCTCGGGTTCACGAGCGCCCTCGAGCGACTCGCCAGCAAACTCTCGCGATAACCCGAGACGGCGCTGGTAGTGACGAACCGGAGACGAGAACGCCACACTTTCAGCGGAGAACGCGACGCTAACCGCAGGGCACAGCGACCGCCGTATCGGACGTACTGAATCAGCGAGCAACAGCGCTGGAATCACCGCAGTAGAGCGACAGCGACGACACGAATCGTTCGGAAAATACTGCCAGCTAATCGTCGGACGGCGCGGCGGACTCCTCGCCTATCGCGGCGGCCGCGGACTCGCTCTCCGCGAAGGGGTACCACGACTGCTTGGCGTCGGCCATATACGGCGCCTCGAAGTCGGTTTCCTCGGGTTCACAGAACTCGACAAGCTGTTCGGTGCCGACCGACTCGACCCACTGGCGGAACGTCTCTCCGTCCTCTCGGTGGGCCGCGAACGCCTGAAGCAGGTTGCGGATCGCACCGGGGGCCTCGTCGGCGGGGACACGCTGTTGGATCCACTCGACGAACGAGGGGTTCTCGCCGACGCCGCCGCCGACGCCGATGTCGAAGGCTTCGACCATCTCGCCGTCCTTCCGGGCGCGCATGCCCTGCAGACCGATGTCCGCGGTCATCGCCTGCCCGCAGTCGGCGGTACAGCCGGAGTAGTGCATCTTGATTTTGCCGACATCGTCCGGCAGTTCGACGTTCGTGTTGAACCAGCGCAGCATTCGGGCCATCCGGCCTTTCGTTTCCGTGAGTGCAATCGAGCAGAACTCCGTGCCGGTACAGGCCATCGCCCCGCGCTCGAACGCGCTCGGTTCGGGCGGGTACTCGGAGAGGAGCGGCTCGGCGAGCAGATCCTCGAGATCGTCGTCGTGGACGTCGACGATAACAGGGTTCTGTCGGCGGGTGAGTCGGAGTTCGCCGGAGCCGTACTCGTCGGCCAGGTCGGCGAGTGCGATCGCGTCTTCGGCGGGGAGACGACCGACGGGCACGCTCAGCCCGACGTAGTTGAGCCCGTCCTGTTTCTGGTCGTAGACGCCGACGTGGTCGTGTTTGCCCTCGTGGGTAGGGCGGCCGGCGTTGTACGTGTACTCGTCGCGGAAGTCCTCGCCCGCGCGGTGCATCTCGAAGTCGACGTACTCCGCCTGCATCGTCTCGCGGATTTTCTCCATTCCCCAGTCCTCGGCGAAGAACCGGCCGCGGTTCTTCGAACGGTTCGTGCGACCGCCCTCATCGTGGTAGAGTTCGACGAACGCGCGGCCGACCTCGTAGGCGTTCTCGGGACGAACGAAGACGTCGAGCGGCGTCGCGGCGCGGGGCTGGCGACCGCCGAGGCCGCCACCGATGCGAACGTTGAATCCTTTGATCGTCTCGCCTTCGATTTCTTTCCGGGCAGGCTCGAAGCCGATGTCGTTGAGCGAGTCCTGCGCGCAGCCGGATTTCGAGCCGGTCACGCTGATGTTGAACTTCCGGGGCATGTTCGCGAGCGCGTCGTCGCCGCGAAGCTCCTCCTCGAACCGCTCGAGCAGCGGTCCGGACTCGACGTACTCCTCGACCTTCCCGTGGAGCGCCGACCCCGAGATGTTCCGCATCGTGTCGCCGCCCGACGAGCGCGAGTGGACGCCCTCGGCCTCGAGTGTGTCCCAGATTTCGGGGACATCCTCGAGTTTGAGCCAGTGGAGTTGGACGGACTGACGGGTCGTCAGATCGATCCAGCCGTTGCCGAACTCGGGGTTCGCGACGGGGCCCTTAGCGTAGTCGCGGGCGACCTCGCCGATGACGCGCAGCTGTCCCGGCTCTAGGATGCCGCTGGCGTTGGTCAACCGCATCATGAAGTACGACTCCTGTCCGCTGCGCTGGTGGAACAGCCCCCAGAATTTGAACCGGGTGAACCACGTCTCGCGTTCGTCCTCCGGAACCGCCTCGTAGCCGCCGTTTTCGGCGAACTCGAGGATGTGCTCGCGAACCTCGTCGCCGTAACAGTCCGCCTTCTGTTCTTCTTTCTTGTGAACCATCAGACACTCACCCCGTCTCCGAACGAACGAACCGGCGCAGATTTGCGCATTTTCTCTCCAAACATTTCGCAATTCACGTTTATGCATCACGTACCTAACGCATATAACCCTAATCGTTTACAAATGAACAATTGCAGTGGCGTTTTAGGATCAGACGCAGAATGTACAATGAAATATATTCTGTACTAGGATGTATGTGAGCAGCCACCGATCAAATCGTAATTATGACCCCACGGGCGTCGGCGAACGCGAGCACGGATCGAATGGATGATTCCAAACAGCGTGAACGAATCGTAACCAGGAAGCGGTGACATCCTTCCCGCGGTAGACGGTAGTTGCCGAATCAGATCGGGAACGGGGGAAGACGAGTCGATGTGTTCGTTCGATGAAAGACCGAACAAGAATCGGAGACAGGAATTGATAGAGAAGAACGAAGGAAGGTCGCGCTCGGTACGAGCGTCACGCGCTGACTTCGGCGACGGCTCTGGTTTCCCGCTCGCGAGGTGCCTCGAGTCGCACTGCACACTGTTTGAAGTTCGGTTCCTTCGAGCGCGGATCGACGTCCGGCAGGGTGAGGTCGTTGACCGCGGGGTGGTGAATCGGGAGCCAGACGACGCCGTCGGGGATCGACTCGTCGGCCTCGACGCGGGCCGTGACCGAGGCCCGGCGGGAGACGACCTGCGTGTACTCCGCGGCGTCGGCGACGCCGTCCGCATCCGTGGCCATCTCCCCCTCGACGAGTTCGTCGGCGAGCGCCGCGGCGGTCGCGGGGCTGACGCGTGCGATCGGTGGTTCGTCGTCGCGGGTGCGGACGCCCGTGTTGTACGCGTCCGGACGCCGCCCCGTCGTCAACGTCAGCGGGAACTGCTCGTCGGTCGGCTCCGGCAGCGGCCGAGCCTCACCCGTCGAGAACTGCGCGCGGCCGGACGGCGTGGGGAACGACCACGATTCGTCGGCCTCGGACGCACCGGTGCCAGCGTCCTCCGTCTCCGCATCCTCGTCGGCCAGCGGTCCCTCGTAGTAGCGGTAGCCGCCCGAAACGTCGGGTTCGGGAGCGGGCCACCGAACTCCGACTTCGGCCTCGAGACGTTCGTAGCCGATCCCCGAGAGATCGGCGGGCGTTCCCGCGGTCAGCGCCGCCAGTTCCTCGAACGTCGCTTTCGGCTCGAGCGGGGCCTCGAACAGGTCGGGGACGAGCCGGTCGGCAAGCTGGCCGATCAACTCGAGGTCAGTCTTGATTCCCGAGGGGGTGTCCGTCGCGGCACGCACGCGAGAGACGGTTCGTTCCATGTTGGTCGTCGTCCCCTCGGACTCGCCCCACGTTGCCGCCGGGAGAACGACGTCGGCGAGTTCGACCGTCTCGCTCCGGAACGCGTCCTGGACGACGAGGAAGGCGTCTTCAAGCTGGTCGCGGACCTGCGTCGTATCGGGCATGCCGGCGACGGGGTTGGTCGCGACCGCGTAGACGGCAGAGACGTCGTCGCCGATCGCGTCGACGATGCCGACCGGACCGGGGCCAGTGTCGTCCGGGAGTCGCGAGACGGGGACGTCCCAGGTGTCCGCGACCTCCTCGCGGTGGTCGGGATCGGTAAAGGGCCGCTGGCCGGGCCAACTCCCCTTCGACGAACAGACGCGGGTGCCCATCGAGTTCGCCTGCCCGGTCAGCGAGAACGGGCCGGAGCCGGGGCGGAGGTTGCCCGTTGCGAGACAGCAATCGATCAGCGCGCCCGAGGCTGCCGTCCCGTTGACGCTCTGGTTGATCCCCATTCCCCAGTAGATGAGCGTGGGATCCTCGAGCGCGTCGGCGATCCGGTCGACGTCCGTGAGGGAGACGCCGGCGGCTTCGGCGGCCGTCTCGCCGTCGGGGAGCTGGTCGCACAGTTCGTCGAAGCCGTCCGTCGCCTCGGCGACGAACGCCTCGTCGACGCGGTCGGTTTCGACGATGCGGGCGAGGACCGCGCGGGCGAGGTCGAGGTCACCGCCGGGTTCGACGGGGACGTGGTGGTCGGCGACCTCGCTGGTCTCGCTCGCGACGGGGTCGACCACGATCAGTTCGGAGTCGTCCTGTTGGGCCGAGTGATTTATCCACCGAAACATGACCGGATGGGCGGCCGCGGGGTTGGCTCCCCAGACGAGGTGCGTGTTCGCTTCGGGGATATCGTCGTAGGTCGGCGGCGGCGCGTCGCTCCCGAAGGCGTCGTAGTAGGCGGTGACGGCCGACGCCATACACAGCGTCGTGTTGGCGTCGTAGTACCGCGTGCCGAAGCCGCCGCGGGCGAGTTTGCCGAGTGCGTAGGCCGCTTCGTTAGTCTGCTGGCCGCTGCCGAGCACGGCAACGCTGTCCGGGCCGTCCTCGAGCGCCCCATCGAGCCCTTCCGCGGCGCGCTCGAGTGCGGTCTCCCAGGTCGTCGGAACCAGTTCGCCGTCCCGCCGGACGAGCGGCCGCGTTAGCCACTCGCCGCCTGGGTCGACGGTCTCGCTGATGCCGCGCTGGCAGGCGAGCCCGTTGTTGGTCGGATGGGCGGCGTCGCCGCGGACGACGTCGAGGCCGTACCCCTGCTCGACGGCTCGCTGAACGTGTCCGCAGCCGACCGCACAGCGCATACACGTCGTCGGGACGAGCTCCGTCACGGACGACACCTCCCGACCTCGAACCGCGCGGTGTGCGATTTACAAACACACCCAGCAGCAAAAATTTGACTCAACATCATGCACTCGTTCACGGAAATAGAAAACGTATACAACTACTAAACGGTGATCGTTTACAAACCACACATTTTGAGTCGATAAAGCGAGAATACCAGCAATCTACGGATGGATAGGAGGAATATAAGGACGTAGACGTATCGGACGGTGACGGTCGACCGAACGAGCGTCCACGCCTCACGAGACGGTTCGTCGGTCGGGGGGAACCGATAGCTGGCGTCAGAACCCGTCCGCTCGAGTCGAGCGAGACAACCGGACCGACGGCTCACGATCGAGCGTCGAATGCGACGCGACGAGAGATCGAACCGTCACTCCCGTCCGACCCACTTCAGGACCAACAGCGTCCCCTCGAACAGCAGGATCATGGTGAGCGCGACGAGGATGGGAGCCATCATCGTCGGATCCATGGTGAACATAATCGAGAGCCCGAAGAAGGCCGCCCAGAAGTACAGCCGTTTCTGGGCCAGCCAGCGGCGGGTCGTCACGCCCATCATGATCGCGAGCATGATGAACAGCGGAATCTGGAAGACGATCGCGAGGAAGCCCGTCAGCGTGATGACCAGGTTGAACGTCTCGCCGAGCGCGTACGCGATGTCCGCGCTGCCCTCGGCGTAGAACGTGAAGTACTGGAAGAGCACCGGCAACACGAGCACGTAGGAAAACAGCATTCCGAGCGCGGCGAGGACGACGCTCATCGGCACCGCCGCGAGGTAGTACTTGCGCTCGTGGGGGTAGAGCCCCGGTCGCATGAACAGGTAACACTGGTAGACGAACACCGGGAGCGCCACCATGATCCCGAGCAGCGCCGAGAACTTAATCCGGGTCAGCCACAGCTCGAGCGGGTGGTAGACGTGCGGCGGCGGCACCTCTTCGGCCGCGTACGGGAAGATATCCGTCCAGACGTAGCTGATCGCGTCCGAGGCGAACAGCAGCCCGATCGAGGTCCCGGCCGCGCCGACGAGTAAGACGACCGCGAACCGAAGCACCATCTCCTCGATGTGGTCGGCCAGCGGCATCTCCTCGTCGTCCGGCGGCGTCGAGATGCCGCCAACGTCGTCGTCCGGATCGGGGTAGGTGGGTTCGTCGATGCTGTCCGGACGATCGACGATACCCTCGCCGTCGGTTTCGACCGGCAGATCGGAGCCTCCATCGCGGTCGCTCTCGGAAGGCGGTTGCTCGTTATCCGTCTCCCGTGGCTCCGCGGCTTCGTCGACGGGGTCCACGCCATCCCTGTCGTCCACCGGCTCGTCCGACATCTATCGGAATATCAGACGGCCACCGGTTATAGGCCTTTTTCTTACGAACACTGCACGAGAGGGACAAGGTCTCGAAACCGGCAGTTATCGTTTCAGCACTCGAAAGGTTGATAACCGGATATCAGTTAGCCACAGGCAGTAAATGAGTTCTGCCGTCGGAGAGGATACGGCCAAAGCGATCAACACTGGCCGTGAGACGATCGGCGCAGTGTTGTCTGGCGCGCAGACGCATCTGCAGAAGGTGTTCATCGTCTTCACCATCGGCTTCGTCGGCTCCTTCTACGCGCTCCGAATATGGATCTGGGGCTTTCTCGAGGCGACGGCGAAAGCGGAGATGAACGAAACCGTCGCGGAGGCGACGCAGATCATTACTCGGACGCCGTTCGAGGTCATCCTGTTACAGGCGAAGATCGGCATGCTCGTCGGGATCATCATCTCGATTCCGGCGCTGCTGTACTTCTCCCGGGAAGCGCTCCGTGAGCGCGGTATCGATTCCGTCGTTCCGATTTCGAAGACGTACATGGCCGGCTTCGCGCTGACCTCGTTCGTGCTGTTCTGCATCGGCGTCTTCTACGCCTACGCGATCTTCTTCCCCTACGCGTTCGACTTCCTCGGGACCGTCGCCCACGACGCCGGTGTCAACCCCAGTTGGGGGATCACCGAGTTCACCGAGTTCATGGCCCTGCTGACGATTTCGTTCGGCCTCGCGGCGCAGCTGCCGCTGTTGATGAGCGTCCTTTCGTACACCGAAATCATCCCGTACGAGACGTTCCGCGACAAGTGGCGTCACGCGATCGTCGCGATCACGATTTTCGGCGCGATGTTCTCCCCGCCGGACCCGTTCACCCTGATCATGTGGGCGGTCCCTCTCGTCGCCCTCTACGCGTTCAGCCTCGGACTCGCGAAGGTCGTCGCCAACATCCGTCGGCGCGGCGCGGCCGAACTCGACACCGGCACTGCGCTGATGAAACGGCGAGTGCTCCAACTCGTCGGCGCGCTGACGGCCGTCACCGTGGCGATGGCCGCCTTCCTCAATCAGGACGGCTTTGGCTACCTCGAGGAGTCGGTCTACCCGCTCCTTCCGTCGGGCTTCAGACCGGAGGGAACGCTCGGCATCGAGTCGTTCGCGGCCGAATACGGCCTGCTCGGTGACGTCGCTGCCGGCGCCCTGCTGGCCCTCGGCATCGCCTTCCTCTGTCTCGTTATCTACACCGTACGGGTGCTTCAGGCGCCAGTGTACCCGCGAGAGGACGATATCAGGAGCGCAGAGGATCACGACGATATCGACTTCGAGACCCTCGCGGCCGAGGACATCGAGGAGGTCCCGACGCAGGTCTTCCTCGCGATGGACGAGGAGACGGCCCTCGAGTACTCCCGGCAGGCGATGTACGACGACAACCGGGACAAGGCGCAGGCCATCCTCGATCGGTACGACGGGCTCGAGGAACAACGGCAGGCGGACGCCGACGGAGCCAGCGACGCGAGTGGTGCGCCAGGGGCAACGAGCGGTGGCGGAACCGCATCCGCCGGCGAGGAAGAAGGGAGCGTGTTCTCGAGTACGGCCGCCGGGATGCTCGATCCCTTTACGGAAGACGAGACGACCGAGGAGGATATCGGCGGCTACGCCTACGACCTCGCGTTCATCGTCGACAGCCTGACCTCGAAGACGATCTACATCGTGGGCGTCTTCATGGCCGTCCTCGGCGGCACGTTCCTCGCGCTGTACCAGGGCGGGTTCGGTATCATCCTCGCCCAGTTCGTCGACCGCGTCCCGCCGGAGGTGTTAGAGGAGGTCACCGACGGAACGACTGCGACGGGCGAGGTGACGCCGGAGCTGATCGGCGAACTCGGATTAGTCATCGCCTTACACCCCGTCGAGGTGCTGATCTTCATGGTGAAGGTGAGCACGATTCTCGCCTTCATCGCCATCGCCCCGCTGGTCATGTACTGGGGCTGGCCGGCGGCCAGAGAGCGCGGTCTCGTCCGCGGCGACCCGCGGGTGTTCCTCGTCTGGGGCGGCGCGCTCTTCGCCGGCTTCGGCGTCGGGCTGTTCCTCGGCTTCTACTGGATCGCCCCGATGGTCATCTCGTATCTCATCACGGACGCCGTCCAGAACGGGATGGTCGTCACCTACCGGATCAACAGCTTCTCCTGGCTGGTGATCTACACCACCCTCGGCGTCGGCTTCCTGTTCAACATCATCGTCACGATGGCGCTGTTCCACATCGGCGGCATCGTCAGCTACCGGACGATGCTCGATCGCTGGCGACCGATCGTCGTCGGCATCTTTACGGCTGCCGCCTTCCTCAGCCCGAAGGGCATCCTCACGATGTTGCTGGTCGCGATTCCGATCGCCCTGACCTACATGCTGGGACTGGCCGTCCTCTACGTGCTCACCGGCGGCGGCCGGCTGTTCGGCGGTGGCGGCGGCAAGAGCGCCCCCGAACCGGAGCCGGACGCCGGCACGGCGGAGTGACGACGGGCCACAGCCGAGGGCTGCGAAGCGATTCCGACTCGAGATCGGTCGGAAATTCGCGTTCGGACGGATCGCACCGACACTCCTTGCGAGCGGTGTCCCAGCCACGGACCCTTAAGAACCCCTGTTCCCAACGATAAGGCGTATGCCAAAGATCAGCGTCGAAGTTCCCCAGGAACTCCTCGACGATCTCGACGGCCACGTCGGCGACGACGGCAAGTTCGTCAACCGCAGCGACGCGATCCGCGCCTCGATCCGGAAGACGCTCGACATCTTGGACGAGATCGACGAACGCCACGATCGACTCGAGGACGACGAACGCGACTAGAAATTACCATTGGCGGAAGCTATTATATGATGGTACGCGACTGTAGAGCCATGACCTCACCGGCAATCGAACGAGTGGGCGACTCCGACAGCCAGACCGTCGAGGTTCCGCTCACGACGACCACACAGCGCGCGCTCCACGAGGCGATCGGCCACTGCTACGACGAGCTCGCGATCAGTCACGAGGAGTGCGAGGACGGCGACAGTGATCTGCCCGACAACCTGTTCGCCCACCTCGAGGCGCTCTACGTCGCGACGGGAGACGAGGCGCTCTCGCAGTTCGAACTCACGTACGAACGCGCGGAGCGACGAGAACAGAAGTAGATCGGGGCTCCGATCCGACCGCTCGGCGCTCGCACGGACGACTGCACGTCAGTTTCGGAGCGACCGCGACCCGTCCCTGTAGTTCTCCGACAAACCGATACAGCAGACCGACTCAGTCGTCCTCGAGCGGCTCCGCGAACCCGAAGTTCGGTTTGACGTCCTCGACGCGAACGGTGACGACGTCGCCCTTCTCGGTCGACGGGACGAACAGTCGGTAGCCCTCGACGCTCGCAATGCCGTCGCCCTCGCTGCCGACGTCGACGATCTCGACCTCGAGTTCGTCGCCCGTCGCGACCGGGGCGGTGAGTCGCCCCTTCGCGATGAAGAAGACCTCGGAGGACTCCTCGCGGCTGGCTTTCGGCGACGTGACGCGAACGTACTGGAACTCGTCCTCGACGTCCGCCCGGAACTCGTCGACGTCCGGCCCCTCGAAAACCTTGACGACGAAGTTGCCGCCGGTGTCGAGCAGTTCGAGGGCGGTCTCGAACGCCTGTCGCGCGAGGTACAGCGACCGAGCCTGGTCGAGCGAATACTCGCCGGACATGTTAGGCGCCATGTCCGAGACGACGGCGTCGACTTTGCCGCCCGCGGCTTCGACGACCCGCTCGCGGGTTTTCTCCTCGGTCATGTCCCCGCGGAGGGTTTCGACCTGATCGACCAGGGCCGGATCCTCCAACTCCTTGATCCGCTGGAGGTCGACCCCGATGACGGTCCCCTGCGGGCCGACCTTTTCGGCGGCGACCTGCAGCCAGCCGCCGGGTGCGGCGCCGAGGTCGACGACCGTGTCTCGGCCCTCGATGACGTTCTCGAGGTCGTCGAGCTGTTTGAGCTTGTACGCGGCTCGACTGCGGTATCCCTGCTGTTTCGCTCGGTTGTAGTAGTCGTCCTTTCGGGTCATCTCTCGCTCACCGACGTTCCCGGTCCGCGTTGGCCGCACACCGCTGGCGAATTCGCGTTCATACGAGCGAAGACGGGGTCGACCCGGAAAGGCACATCGGATAGCGTCTCCGATGGTGAGCGCTCGGCTTCGGTCGCCGAACGCCGAGCTATCGAGTCGGTTTGCGTCGGCCGACAGCGGGCCACACCCGTACGTCGAGGGCGTCTCGAGCGTGGACGAAACCCGGTCGATCGAGCGCATTCTATCGCACACGGCACGCTACAGCAGGGCCGAACGGACGCCGATATCGGTAGCCGTGAAATAAATTCGCATGGTTTTCGAGACGGTCGCCGCCCGTTCCCGACGGCATCAGCCACCGGCATCCGCCGCCGTAATGGGATGTACCGTTCGTTGACAGCAGGCAACCGTCCACTCCCCCCATCGTCGTTCCGTTTAGTGGCACAATACAGGGAGCCGTCTACGGGTTCCGACGTTCGAACTATGGTATTAAAGCTGATAATAAAATAATCAAATTCGACATTTTTGTATGTCAGATAGGGAACTGATATTTCGAGATGAATCGGCTTTTCAGCCGGATTTCGCCAGGACGTTCCAAAGCAGTGTCGAAGCTAATATGCACTATCCCCCCAGAATAGGCCCGAAAAAAGCGGTAAGAGACACTATCTGGTTCGATAGATATCCACCCAGTTTCGATGTATTTCTCCGCCGCACATAACTCTCATTTTGGATACATTCACACCTTACAATAGCCATAACAAGGTGTCACGGAAGAAGGTATGCAAGTGCCACTAGCGGTGAGTATCAATGAAATGTTTGATCTTCAATAACACACCGGCTCACGTCCATCAATACAAACACGCCGTCCAGCGACTCGAGGACCGCGGTCACGACGTCCTCGTCTTCGCCAGAAGCGACGAATTTACCGAAGCGCTCCTTTCGTATCACGATCTCCCGTACGAAACCTACGGCAAACGAAGCGAGTCACTGCAGTCGCTTGCCTGGGAAATCCCGACGCACCTGTACAACATCGCCCGTCGCGTCCGGAAATTCGATCCGGACGTCATCTTCGGCAAGGGGCCGTACGCGGCGGCCGCCGGCATGCTATCCCGTACGCCGGCGATCGCCGTGCTGGATTCCGAGACGTCGTTCGATCACGTGATCGCCCGGCCGTTCGTTCGGGCGATTCTGACGCCGACCGCCTTCCGAAAGGACCTCGGGAGCAAACACTACAAGTTTTCGGGCGTCGCGGAGTCGGCCTACCTCCACCCCGACGTCTTCGAACCGAACCCGTCGATTCGGGACGATCTCGGCGTCGGGCCGGACGAACCCTACGCTATCGTTCGGTTCAACGCGTTCAACGGCCACCACGACGTCGGGAAGAAGGGGTTCTCGCTCGAGCAGCGACGACGACTCCTCTCGGAGCTCTCCGAACACGCGACCATCTTCGTCTCCGACGAGGGCGGCAAGCTCGACTTCGACGACCTCCCGGCGCGGCGGTTCGATCTCCATCCCGCGAAAATGCACGACGCGCTCGCGGCGGCCGATCTGCTGGTTGCGGACACCCAGACGATGGTCACCGAGGCCGCGCTGCTCGGCACGCCCGCGATCCGCTCGAACTCGTTCGTCGGCGAGGCGGACATGGGGAACTTCATCGAACTCGAGGACGCGGGCCTGATCAGGAACCTCGAGTCGTTCGACGCGGTCTTAGAGCAGTCACAGGAACTGCTCGCAGACGACTCGACGACCGACCGCTGGGAACGACGGCGGGACGAGTACGTCGCGGACATGGACAACCTGACGGAGCTGATCTGTAACATCGCGACCTCCTACGGCGACACGCAGCCGACGCAGCCGGCCAGAACGGTCACGGAGGTGAGCTGATGCGGGTCTGTTCGATCGTCGGCGCTCGACCCCAGTTCATCAAGGCCGCGGTCGTCTCGCGGGAGCTACGGGCCGTCGGCGAGGAGGTGTTAGTCCACACCGGCCAACACTACGACGAGGAGATGTCGGACGTCTTCTTCGACGAACTCGGCATTCCGGAGCCTGACTTCAATCTCGGCGTGAAATCGGACACCCACGGCCGCCAGACGGCGAAGATGATCGCCGAGATCGAACCCGTCGTCGAGGAGACCGAGCCGGACGTCATCCTGCTCTACGGCGACACGAACTCGACGCTCGCGGGAGCCATCGTCGGCTCGAAGTGCGATGTCGTCGTCGCTCACGTCGAAGCAGGGCTGCGCAGTCACAACCGGGAGATGCCCGAAGAGATCAACCGCGTGTTGACGGACCACGCCTCCGATCTCTGTTTCGCGCCGAGCGAACGGGCCGTCGACGCGCTCACGAACGAGGGGATCACCGAGAGCGTCTACTGGACCGGCGACGTGATGTACGACAGCATTCTCGAGGTCCGCGAGCGGGTCGCGGACCGATCGGACGTCCTCGACGACCTCGGACTCGAGGCGGGCGAGTTCATCCTCTCGACGGTCCACCGCCAGCACAATACGGACCACCGGGCGAACCTCGAGTCGATCCTCGACGCCCTGTCGGACGCGCCGTTGCCGGTCGTCTTCCCGGCCCATCCCCGAACGATCGACCGACTCGAGGAGTACGGCCTTCGGGAGCGAGCGGAAGACGCACTCGAGATCATCGAACCGCTAGGCTACCTCGACTTCGTCCGCCTGCTCGACACCGCCGAGCGCATCGCGACGGACTCCGGCGGGGTGCAGAAGGAGGCTTTCTTCCTCGAGACGCCCTGCGTGACCATGCGGGAGGAGACGGAGTGGACGGAAACCGTCGACGCCGGCTGGAACGAACTCGTCGGGGCTGACGGAGACGCCATTCGCGAGGCGCTGCGGGGCGATCGGACGCCCGAGGAGACGCCCGAACCGTACGGCGACGGGAAGGCCAGCCGTCGGATCGCGGACATCCTCCAGCGATACGTCGACACTGCCGAGTCGGAGTTGGCGGTCGAGCCGCTGGCGTCGGACTGACGGTGTCGGTCGAACGCGACGCGCGTGACCGCTGGACGGCTTCGCTCGAGGGAGGCGTATTCAGGGGCTACCCTTAGGCGGACGGTGGGAGTCCGAGTAGCCATGACCGACAGCCCCGACGTCGAACTGGTCGAGACGGAAGACGACTACATCCACGTTCGGTTTCGCGACCCCGATCGCTACGACGAGATCCGAACGCCCGACTGGGCGAAGGAACCGGCCGAGTCCGTCTCCGAGGGGAGCGAGGTCCGACCCGGCAGGCTCGAGGGCGAGGACGACTGGGAGGTGACCAGCGTGCTGATCGACGAGCACGTCGGCGAAGCGAAGGCCCGAGGAACAGGCCCTCGAGATCGTCGAGAAAATCGAGTCGTGAGAAGGAGACTCATCGTTCAGGTTGTGTTCGAGCGATCCGACTCCAGTCGGTTGGAACGCCGGGCCGGCAGTGTTCCCGCCGAGGTGTGGACGATCGACCGCAGGACGTGTCGTCACGGCTGACGAGGCGATCAGTCGGCTGACGGCTCCGGCTCCTGGGTCGCGGTCGGCTGTTGTTCGATTCGGTCGGCCCGCGTCCAGCCGAGATCGCGGTCGGTAAGGACGTCGAACAGGCACTTGATGTTGAGCGCGTCGTGGAACTGCTTGTATCCGACGACGAGCAGCGGCGCGTAGACCAGTAGCCGCCAGTCCTCGCCCTCGATCTGGATCCCCAGTGCGGCGATCAGGAAGACGATGCTCGTAAAGAAGACGAACACCGCGAGGACGGTGAGAACGTGGCCCGAGGCCACGAGCCAGCCGATGTACGCGAGAACCACGAAGCTCGCGAGCGGGAGGAAGAACATCTCGATCAGCCGGAACGGGAGCGCGATCCGGTTCAGGTAGCCGTAGGACGGATCGGTGACGACCGACCAGTGTTTGATGACGGTCATGTAGTTCCCGCGGTACCAGCGCAGTCGCTGGCTGTAGAGGTCGCGCCAGGTCGCCGGCGCCTCCGTGTAGACGCGAGCGTCGCTGACCGAGACGCGGTGACCCGTCCGGAGCACTTTCATCGTGACGTCGAAGTCCTCGGTGAGGGTATCCGGATCGTAGGCAAAGACCTCTTCTAAGACCTCGCGACGGTAGGCACCCAGACAGCCGGGGACGACCATCACGATCCCGAAATAGTCCAGCGCCCGGCGGTAGATGTTGACGCCGATGGTGTACTCGAGTTGTTGACAGCGCGTGACCAGCGAGTCGCGGTTCCAGATCGTGACGTTGCTCGCGACGGCGCCGATCCCCTCGTCGGCGCCGAACGGCGCGACGATATGCTTCAGTGCGTCGCGGTCGACGATGCTGTCCGCGTCGACGGTGACGATCACGTCACCGCTGGCGAACAGCAGGCCGTAGTTCAGCGCGGAGTACTTGCCGCCGTTCGCCTTGGTGACGACCGAGACCCGCTCGTACGCCCCAGCGTACGCGTTCGCCTCCGCGAACGTGTCGTCAGTGCTCCCGTCGTCGATCGCGACGATCTCGAGTAAGTCGGTCGGGTAGTCGGTGTTCAACAGCGACTGGATCGTCCGCCCGACGTAGCCTTCCTCGTTGTACGCGGGGATCAGGACGGTGACGCTCGGGTACGGCGGTTCGGGCTCGTACTTCGAGCGGCCGATCTGGTCGTGGAAGAGCGCGATGAACGCGATGAACCAGTAGTAGATGAAGATCAACACGACGGCTCCCAGGTGAACCAGCGCGATCGGTGATGGGACGAGCCAGCCCAGAGACACGATGACGGCGACGTAGCCGACCAGGCCGACCGCCAGCGCTCGCGCGCCGAACAGGCCGCCGTACTGTGGTGCGCGCTCGACGACGTAGTACGACCAGCCGAGATAGACGGCCAGCAGGCCGCCCAGAAGCGCGAGCGCGTAGAGCGTCCCGACGGACATGACATCGACGAGCAGCCCGAACGGCACCAGCGCCGAGAGAAATAGGGCGACCGACCGCCACTTGACGGCCCGAACGCCGCGCCCGATCATCCGCCAAAATGTGACCGCGACCGCAACCGTGGCCGAGACCGACTGCCCGACGTTCATCGGCTCACCTCGGCGATCGGCTCGAGGACGCGCCAGCCGTCGTCGGTCTCCTCGATCGCGCCGGTCTCGAGGCCGACTGAAAGCTGTTCGATCGTCATGAAGGCGACGTCGTCCTCGTCGTTCATGTGCTGGATCAGCGACTGGAGTTGGTCGAGTCGTTCCTCGGTCGTGAAGTACTGGTAGTGGAGCATGACGACGTGAATATCGCCGTTCGCGTGGGATTCGTCGAACGAGTCGGTCAGCGTCTCGAGGTCGTGGAAGGGGACCTCGTCCTCGTCGTCGCCCGACTCACCGTACGCGCTCCAGTCCTCGAACGCCTGCGTTTCGGAGACGTGAGTGAGACCGCCCGCCTCAAAGACGGCCGACTCGGGGGTGTCGTAGTACTGGTCGGTAAACCACTGGCCGCCGGAGACAGTCGTGTAGTTCGACTCGGCGAGCACCTCGACCGTCGTCGTGTCGTAGGTGTTCATCGGCGGGATGAACGTCGAGGACGGCGACTCGACGCAGTCGGCCAGCAGCGCCTCGCCGTCGGCCAGTCGCTCGCGTTGCTCATCGCGGGAGAGGTCGCCAAACTCGCTCCCGTCGTAGAAGTCGGTTTCCTGCTCGTGGGTGTAGCCGTGGAGAGCCATCTCGAACTGACCGGGCGCGTCCGCCTCGAGCGACCGCAGGTACGGACAGAGCTCGGGATCGTCGGTGAGCGTCGCCTCACCGGCCGTGTCGGGGATGATCCCGAGCGTGACCGGCACCTCCTCGTCGAGGAACACCTGGTTGACCGCGCGCAGTTCGTCCTGGTTGTACCACGGCTGAATGTCGTCGTTCCTGAAGACGACGATCGAGTCGTACTCCTCCCAGGAGCGGTCGACTGACGCCGGTTCGGCAGGTTCGCCTTCGAGCATCGGCGTCACCGACACCGCGCCGGTGATACCGGCGACGAGCACCATCACCACGAGAACGGTGCTGAAAAGCTGTCGCACCCGCTGAGATTCGGGGACCAACCGCGCTGGCACCCAGTTCAGATGGTCCTCGGACGACGGAAGCGTCGGGAACGTGACCGTCGGTAACGAGCCAGTGGATTCCGCGTCGGACGCGGATGACCGGTGGCCACAGTCGAGACAGCGATCGATCGTCTGGAGCGGCGACAACTCCCCGCCAGCCGCCGACCGACCGCACTTCTTACAGCCGTCGGAAAACGCCTCGAGTGAGGCGACATGCCCGCAGTCGTGTTCGACGATCCGATCGTCGGCGAACGACCGCGAGCCACAGTGCGGACAGGGAGTCGGGGGTTCGTCAGTCATTACCTACTGGGGGAGCGGTGACCATCAGTACTGACAGTTATCTGAAAGTGGCTGGGGCGCGTTACCTCGAGGTTACCAGCACCTCGAGACCCATCGGAGCGTCCCGTTTATCCTCGCGGCGCTAGTATGGACACGACAGCACGAGCGAGAGAGCAGAAGAAACATGACACAGACACCGAATCCGGCACAGACGATCGCGGGCTCGATCCTCGGCACGAAGTGGAAACCACGGTTGATCGTCGCGCTCGCCACCGAGGGCCGGCTGGGGTTCGGGGAGTGCAAGCGTAAGCTCGAGGGAATCTCGAACAAAGTGCTCTCGGACAACCTCGAGGACCTGCGGGAACACGGCGTCGTCTCGCGGGACGTCGTGCAGGAACAGCCCCGTCGCGTCGAGTACGAGCTTACCGCCGCCGGCCGAGAGCTGTACACGATCCTCGAGTCGATGGCCGACTGGGACGCGACCCACGTCGTGGGAACCGGGGCGCCGACGGTGTTGCTGGCCGACGATGAACGGCGACTGCTCGAGCTCTACTCGGTGTGGCTCGCGGCCGACTACGACGTCGTGACGGCCGCCGACGGTCGCGAGGCGCTGGCCCTGCTCGACGAGTCCGTCGACGTCGCGATCCTCGACCGGGCGATGCCGGGGCTCTCCGGCGAGGAAATCGTGGCTTCCGTCGCGAACGCCGGCCAGCGAACGCCGGTCGCAATTCTGACCTCGAAACAGGTATCGCCGGACGACGTCTCCATTCCGGCCGATCGGCTGTTACGAAAGCCGATCGCGAAAGCGGAGCTGATCGACGTGATCGAGGAACTGAACCGGCTCAACACCGTCGCGCCGGTCGCCCGTGACGTCGAGGCGCGCGCCCATCGGCTCGCGTTCCTCGAGACGCATCTCGGCTCGGCCGCTAAATCGACCGAGCCGTATCGACGGGCCAGAGCGGAACTAGACGCGCTCGAGACCCAACGGGCGGCGGCGACGGCGGCTCGTGAGCCGTGGCGACGCCTCCTCGAGCGCGAGGACGAATCGGAGTCGACGACGGACGACGACCGGAACTAGTGGTCACCCAGGCCTGAACTGCTGAGGAAAACATGCAGTAGCGTTCGATTTCGGTCAGTAGTCGACGCTTGGAGCGGGACCAGCGGTCTCTGCCGCCGACACGGAGCCAAGCTGTTTTTGAGACTCCACGTGGTGGGGATGCTATGACGACGAGAGCGGTCGACGGTCGGCGGGTGTTGCTCGTCGAGGACGACGATCTGCAGGCGCGGCTGTACCGAACGATGCTCCGCCAGCACACCGACTACTGGGGCGAGAGCCCGTCCGACGGATCGGACGAGCCGGCCGTCACCATCGAGACTGCCGAAACGCTCGAAGGCGGTCGAACGGCGCTCAAGGAGGCGTCCGAACCGTTCGCCCTCGTGTTGCTCGATCTGAACCTGCCGGATTCGAGCGGACTCGAGACGCTGAACGCGGTCCTCGAGGTCGTCACAGAGACGCCGGTCGTCGTGCTGACCGGCATGAACGACGCCACGATCGGCCGGGAAGCGGTCGAACGCGGGGCACAGGACTATCTGATGAAAGAGCACGTCACGCCCCGGTTGCTGTCCCAGACCGTCGCGTACGCCATCGAACGGCGCAGTCGAACCGGTGAACTCGAGCGTCAGCGCCGGGAGCTCGCGGTGTTACACTGGCTGGTCCGCCAGGAGATCAGAGACGACGCGACCATCGTCCTCGGGTGGGCGGCAGAGCTCGAGCCGTCCGGCCCCGAGGAGGAGCGAACCGTCTCGCGAATCGTCGAGGCGGGCGAACGAATCGTCGAACTCACCGAGTCCGTCGGCGCGACGGTACAGGCCCTCGAGGAGTCACAGCCGGCGCTGACGGCGGTGGACCTCAACTTCGTCCTCGAGGAAGAGATCGAGCGACTCGAGAGCCGGAACGAGTACGAGGTGACGCTCGACCGGCCTGACGGTGAGAGCCCGGTTCGGGCCGATCGGTTCCTCAATATCGTCGTCCGGAACTTGCTGCAGAGTGCGGTCGCCCCCGACGACGGAGCGGACGGCGAAATCCAGGTTTTCGTTCGGTTCGACCGCGACGCGGACCGGGCCGTCGAACTGGCGGTGTCCGACACCGACGCCGAACTCCCGCCGGCCGGTCGCGAACGGGTCGCCGACCGCGGCCACGCCGGAAACGGCTCCGACATCGGACTCTATCTCGTGCGAACGTTCGTCGACCGCTACGACGGTCGTCTGGAGATCGAGGAAGGGGGAGACGGCGAGTCGGGAACCACCATTCGAGTGCACCTTCGAGCCCCGACGTGATACGGACTACTGTACGTCATTTTCGGTGCAACCGCCATCATCCCCGCGGTCGCACCGATAAACCGGTACAGCAGCCCGTATGATCCAGGCGATCAATCGAATCCGATCCGAACCATCTCGCCCCACTCGGCGTTGCCGCGCAGGTACCGGACGAGCGCGATCCACGAGATCAGGGATTTCCACTGTCGATACGGGAAGTGCTCGAGCAAGGCGTAGCCGAGCAGGGCGGCGATGTCTCTGGGATTCCGATACCGTCGGAAACTGATCACCTCGTTCAGCACGCTCAGCCAGGAGAGCAGCGTCCCGATCCCGATCGCGATCGCCAGAAAGAGCACGAAGAAGGGGGCGTTCAACACGCCGAGGATGAACGCGATCGGGACGATGACGTACCCGACCCCCTCGATGAGCGGCCCGATCGCCTCGACGAGCAGAAAAAAGGGCAGGGCAAACAGCCCGATCATGCCGTACTCCCGGCGCCCGATCATCGACCGGTGGAGCCACAGCGTCTCGAGCAGCCCCTGGAACCAGCGCATCCGCTGGGCGCCGAGGACCTGCCGCGACGTGGGAACTTCGGTCCAGACGACGGGGTAGGGGACGAACTCGATTCGGTAGTCGGTATCGGCGTAATGGCGGTGGAGTCGGACGATGAGCTCCATATCCTCGGTGATCGTCTCCGTCGAGTAGCCGCCGATCTCGCGGACGGCGCTCG
This sequence comes from Natronorubrum marinum, assembly GCF_052040125.1. Lineage (NCBI taxonomy): Archaea > Methanobacteriati > Methanobacteriota > Halobacteria > Halobacteriales > Natrialbaceae > Natronorubrum > Natronorubrum marinum. The sequence continues at coordinate 381,123 of NZ_JBPPFV010000003.1, read as the reverse complement.
TTCGGAAGAGTCCGAACGCCCCGGAGATGATCAGCAGGCCCCCGAGGCCGGAGAGTCCGATGCGACCGGAGAGGAACGCGCGGAGGTACTCGATGACCTGAATGTTTGCCAGCCGATTCTTCGAGAGTCCGACGTCGGTAATGATGCCTCGAGAGGTCTCGCAGCCGTTGACGACGCGGACCGCTCCGCCCGTCGCAAGCGTTTTCGTCGGGTGTTGGAGGAACGGTTCGGCGACCTCGAGCAGCGCGGTTCGTTCGACCATGCTGTCGGCGTCGATGGCGCAAAACAGCGGCTGGTCGGTGAAGAAGATGCCGGCGTTGAGCGCGTCTGCTTTCCCCCCGTTTTCTTTGTCGATCACGAAGAGGTTGCGATCGGTCGACTGATAGACGTCGCGAACCGTCTCGCAGGGGAGATCAAACGGGACCGAAGCATCGACGCGGTCGAGATCGAAATCGTTCGTGACCGCCTCGAGCGTGCCGTCTTTCGAACCGTCGTTGACAACGATCACCTCGACGTTAGGGTACTCGATGTTGAGCAGCGAGCGAACGGATTCGACGATGACCGCGTCCTCGTTGTACGCCGGGACGACGATGGCGATGCCCGGCAGGAACGGGGAACTGTACGGATCGTACGTGGGCTTGAACAGCCAGTTACGGATGTTCCACCGGAGGACGACGAACGAGACGAGATGGATGAAGAGATAGCTGCCGTTAACGAGGGCGAAGTAGCCCACGAAAAAGAGGCTGACCAGCCACAACAGGTCGGCTACGACCATCCGACGGCGGCCCTCCGTGGTGGATTGTACTCGGCTCGCGCCCACTCGATCGCCGCGGCCGCGTCCTCGGCCGATTCGGTTTCGGGGTTGATGTCGATCGCCGACGGCAGCGCCGCACCGGCTTTGGTGAGCGTCCGCGCCGCGGTCAGCCGACAGCGCTCGTTCGGATCCGTCACGACGGCGTACTGGAGCCACTCGATCGAGGAGCGATCACCCCACCGCCCGAGCAGGTCGTAACACGCCGTCCGAACCCCCGGATCGGAGTCCGAGAGCGCCCCTTCGACGTCGACGCGGGCGCGAATCTCCGGACTCCAGCCCTGTCGTTCGAACGCGGCGAGCGCGGCGGCCCGAACCTGCGGTGAGTCGTGTTCGAGCAGTTCTCCGAGCCACTCGAGGAGGTCGGATCGGCGCTCGAGGCGGCAGTGTGCGAGCACGAGCAGCGACTGCAACAGCAGTTCCTCGTCCCACCACTCGCCGTCGATGATGAGCTTCGACGTCAGCGCCGAGGCGTCGACCCGATTGAGTCGGTACAGTGTATCGAGACCGAACACTGACAGCCGCTCGTCGTTACGAAAGCAGAGCAGCGACGTCCCGTCGTCCGCGGCGGTCTCGCCCTCGCAAACGAGGAGCAGCCGTGCAGCGGCCGCACGCGTCGTGGAGTGGTCGAGACAGGTCGCACGCAGCCGATCGGTCGACACCGGTCGCTCGAGCAGGCTCAACCAGATGAGCCCGCGGAGTCGCCGCGTGAGTCGCCACGAATCGAGCGAGCGATCCGCCCGGTCGTCGATGCCCACCGCGGTCGCGAGCGACAGCAATTGCTGGCGTTCGTGGCCGCGAAGCCGGCGGAGGTACTGGGAGACCACGTCCCGGATAACGAACCGCTCGAGTCGGGAGTGACTCTCGTACCAGCCAGCCCAGTCGGGGTCGGGTTGCTCGAGACGGGCGAACAGTTCCGGCATCAGTTCCGCACGAATCGCCTCGCGGCGCTGGTCGAGCCAGAAGCGGATCACCGAGAGGAAAAGGGTGACCGCGGCGACGAAGAGACAGATGGCGGCGACGGCGGCGGCCGCGACGAGCAGTGGCGACACCATCAGAGGAGTCGGTTGAGTCTGGCGACCACTTCCGAGGGGCTGAACGGTTTCACGATGTAGTCGTCGGCCCCGAGTTCGAACCCCTGGATGACGTCGTCCTCGAGCCCTCGGCCAGTGATGAGGATCACCGGCAGCCCGTCGTACCGCTCCGCTCGTTGGAGTCGACGGAGCACGCCGAACCCGTCGGTGCCGGGGAGCATGACGTCGAGCAACATCGCGTCCGGAAGCTCGTCGGTCTCCTCGAGATACGACCAACAGTCGTCGCCGTCGTCGATCACGGTGACCCCGTATTCCGCGATTTCGAGCCGGTAGGAGAGGATCTCCGAGATCTGTTCGTCGTCCTCGACGACGAGTACGTGTCCGCTCATGATTCGGCCTCCGGATCGATCGCGAGGAGGAGCTCGCCGGCCAGTTCGAGGGCGGTGATCGGCCGACGAACGAAGCGCTGGGAGCCACAGACCGGCAGCCAATCGTCGGCCTTCGGCGTCGGACCGACGACGACGGGGAGCGGAAGCGACGTCTCGGGCGTCCGCAACGAACGCAGCGTCGCGTCGTCGATCGCGTCGACGCCGTCGGCGGAGAGGAAGACACAATCGATCCCGTCCCGATCGGCGTACGACCGGAGTTCCGAGACCGACACGGTGTCGACCGTACAGCCGACCGCCTCGAGCGTCTCCGCCATCGAACGGCGCTCGGCCGCGTCGTCGTCCACCGTCGCGACGACGACCCGAGGCTCGTCGTCCGGATCAAGGTGGATCGACGCGAGGACGTCGGCGACCGTCTCCGTCGACGCCCGCGGCGAGAGCAGTCCCGAGACGCCGAGAACCGGCGCCGGAATCGACTCGTCGTCGACGACCGAGAGCAACGCGATCGACGTCTCTGCCTCGAGTCGGTCGAACAGGGCTGCGAGGCTCTCGATCGACGGCTCCGGTAAGGCGTGCCAGTCGAGGACGACGTGTCGGGCAGCGTCGGCCCCGTCGGCCGACGATCGAACGTCGTCGACGCTCGAGACGACCGTCGGAACATATCCCGACTGCTCGAGTTGGTCGACGAGGACGTCGGCGAACGAGCCCGACTCGAGGACGAGGTCGATCGACGCCGATCGGTCGGGGTCATCGACGCTCGGCGTGGGTGCAGCCACGTCGCCGTCCGCGTCGGGCTCCAGCGTCGGTTCGACGGTCTCCGGATCGTGGGCGACGAGCGACGAGAGTTCGTTCGACGCGGCGAGGATCGTCTCGACGGACTCACGCTGGTCGGCTGTCAACGAGTCCTCGGGGTCTTCGAGCATGGTTTCAGCGGTCGCGTGAACCACGGCCAGTCTGCGGCGGAGTTCGTACTGAAACGCCGCCTCGGCGTCGGTCGGTTCGGAAGTCACAGATGGCCATAGTAACACCGCCCGATCGTATAAATCACCACCCCGAAACGGGGACGATAACGCGCGGTCTCCGTCTCAGGGCCGAACGGACACTCGATCGGTCGTCGTCCGCCGACGACTCTCCACCGATTCGATTCCGCTTTCGCACCATACGTTCAAGCGTGCTGGCACCGTACGAATCGTATGGCAGTACCGACCGGCCGCCCGATCCGCGTCCTCTGCGTGGACGACGACGCCGCCTTGCTCGGGCTTACGGCCGCGGTTCTCGAGAAGACGACTGACTCACTAGTCGTCGACACCGAGGAGGTGCCCGAAAGCGCCCTCGAGCGGATTCACGATCAGCGGTACGACTGTATCGTGACGGACTACGAGATGCCGACGATGAACGGCATCGAACTGTTAGAGGCCGTCCGCGAACTCGACGAAAACCTCCCGGTGATCCTGTTTACCGGCTCCGGCTCCGAGGCGGTCGCGAGCGAGGCAATTACGGCGGGCGTAACCGACTACCTCAGGAAGGGGGGCGGAACGAACCAGTACGAACTCCTCGCGAACCAGATCACGAACGCCGTCTCGGGGTACCGGAACCACCGGGAACTCGAGTGCAAGAACTCGGCGATGGACGAGGCCCCGGTCGGAATCACGATCACCGATCCCTCGAAGGCGGACAATCCGATCGTCTACGCGAACCGAACGTTCACCGAGTTAACCGGGTACACGCAGTCGGCTATCATCGGCCGCAACTGTCGGTTTCTGCAGGGAGAGCGGACGCGACAGGAACCCGTCGACGAGATGCGGGCGGCGATCGACGCCCGGAAACCGGTTTCCGTCGACGTCCGGAACTACCGGCGCGACGGGACGATGTTCTGGAACGAGGTGACGATCGCACCGATCGGTGGCAACGGGGAGTCAGGCCTGCACTTCGTCGGCTTCCAGACGGACGTGACGCGTCGAAAGCTTGCCGAAGAGCGACTCAATCGGCAGAACGATCTGCTTAACGAGTTCGCGAGCACCGTCTCTCACGATCTCCGCGGACCGCTCGTCATTGCGACCGGCTACCTCGAGCTAGTCCGGGAACAGATCGACGACGACGTTCCGTATCTCGATGACGTCCAAGCGGCCCACGAGCGGATGGGGACGTTGATCGACGACATGCTGTCGCTGGCCCGAGCGGGGACCGTCGCCACCGAAACTGCATCCGTCTCGCTGGCTGCGATCGCCGACACCGCCTGGAACACGAGTTCACACGTCGATTCAACCCTCGAGATCGAGGTCGACGAGCGGACGACGCTCCGCGCCGACGAAACCCGTCTCGTCCAACTGCTCGAGAACCTCTTCGGGAACTCGCTCGTTCACGGAACGACCGGGGGGCGCGACGGTGAGAAACCGACGGTAACCGTGACCGTCGGGACGCTCGAGGACGGGTTCTTCGTCGAAGACGACGGTTCCGGGGTTCCGGCGACGGACCGGGACGTGATCTTCGAGCCGGGGTATACGACCGGCGAGGGAACCGGTCTCGGCTTGCGAATCGTCAAGGATATCGTCGACGCCCACGGCTGGGACGTCTCGATCGGCGAGGGATCGACGGGCGGTGCCCGGTTCGAGATCACCGGCGTCGAGTCCGACTGAGACGGTCTGCTGTACCGATGTACCGGTACAACGTGACCGCCCTCCGACTGTGCCGGAACTGACGAACAGCGCTCCGTCCGATCGGTATCGCCGCGGATCACGACCGGTACGATCACAGGACGGTGACGCTCTTTGCCAAGTTCCGCGGCTTGTCGATCGGTCGATCCAGCGCGTCGGCCAGCCAGTAGGCGACCAGTTGGAGCTGAACGTTCGCGACGATCGGCATCACCGCCGGATGCGTCTCGGGAACCTCGAGGACGTAGTCGGCGTGGCTGCCGACCGTCTCCGGCGAATCGGTCACCGCGACGACCGGCGCCCCGCGGGCCTGTACCTCCGTCACGTTTCCGATCGTCGCCGCCGTCTTCTCCCGGCCCGAGACGATCGCGAACACCGGCGTCGCCTCCGTAACCAGCGCCAGCGGCCCGTGTTTCAACTCGCCAGCCGGGAACCCCTCGGCGTGTCGGTACGTGATCTCTTTGAGCTTCAACGCCCCCTCGAGCGCGACCGGTGCGTTGTACCCCCGACCGATGAAGAAGTAGGCGTCGGACTCGAGGAATTCCTCGGCGACGGATTGGGCGTTCGAATCGTCGAGTACGGACTGAATGTGATCGGGGAGCCGACGGAGTTCGCGAAGGTGTTCTCGCGACGCGGAAATGGAGGGATCGGCGGTCTCGGCCAGCGCGGTCGCGAGCAGCGAGAGGGTGACCTGCTGGGAGGCGAACGACTTCGTCGCGGCGACGCTGATCTCCGGGCCCGCGCGGATGTAGAGCACGTGGTCGCACTCCCGCGCCGCGGAGCTGGCGACGACGTTGGTCAGCGCGAGCGTCGTGGCACCGGCGCGGTTCGCGCCGCGGAGCGCGCGCATCGTGTCGGCCGTCTCGCCGCTCTGGGTGACGCCGACGACGAGCGTCTCCTCGCCGACGGGCAGCTCGGCGGCGTCGTACTCGCTCGCGACGAACGTCTGGGCGGGAATTCCGCGACGCTGGAGCAAGCGCTCGCCGAACAGTCCCGCGTGGTAGGACGTTCCACAGGCGACGAACTGGACCGCAGAGGGCGTCTCGGTCCCCTCGAGTTCGGGCAACGAGACGGTAGCGCCCAGCTCTTCGATGCGACCGCGCAGGCAGTCCCGGATGGCTCGGGGCTGTTCGGTGATCTCCTTTCGCATGTAGTGGTTGTAGCCGCTCTTGCCGGCATCCTCCGGATCCCAGTCGATCGTCTCGATCGACTTCTCGACGACGGTGCCCGACGCGTCGGAAACCGTCACCGACGAGGGCGAGACCGCGGCGAACTCGCCGTCCTCGAGGTAGAGGACCTTGTTCGTGTACTCGATGAACGCGGGAACGTCGCTCGCGAGGAAGTTGCCGTCTTCGCCGAGCCCCAGAACGAGCGGCGACTCGTGTCGGGCGACGAAGATCGTCTCGCAGCCGGGAAACACCGCCGCGATCGCGTAGCTTCCCTCGAGTTGGGCGATCGCCGCGCGAAACGCCGCAAACCGGTCGGCTCCCTCTGAGCGCTCTCGATCGATGAGGTGGGGAACGACCTCGGTGTCGGTATCGCTCCGGAACTCGTAGCCGACCGCCGACAGCTCCTCGCGGAGTTCGCGGTAGTTCTCGATGATCCCGTTGTGAACGACGGCGACCGAACCGTTGGGACTCGTGTGCGGGTGGGCGTTGACGTCCGACGGCGGACCGTGCGTGCTCCAGCGCGTGTGGCCGATTCCGGTCGGGCCGTCGAAGCCGTCGACGGCGTCGACGGCGTTGCTCCCGATCCAGCTCTCCGAACCCGCGCTCTCGTCGGACCCCGTATCGTCGTCGACGAGCGCCCGCTCGAGTTCCGAGAGCTCACCCTGGCGTTTTTCGACCGCGAGCGGCGCGTTCGCCACCGCGATGCCGGCCGAGTCGTAGCCGCGGTACTCGAGGTTCGATAAGCCGTGAAGGAGTCGCTCGAGGACGGTGTCGTCCGACTCACCGCCGGCGTAGCCGATGATTCCGCACATCAGGAACGCACCTCGGTTTCGTCCTCGATCCGACCACGGACCGTCGTACCGGCGGCGATCGTCGCGGTGGCCCCGACGATGGTCCCCGGGACGTACGTCACGCCGCCGCGGTCGGTGACCCGATCGGCGAGTAAGACCCCGATCGGCACGTCCTCGAAGAACCGGTCGCCGACGCGAACGTCCCCAGGACCGCCCGGAACGACGGACGCGTGGCCGACGTTGACACCGATGCCGGTCACGCAGTCGACGACCGTCGCGTTGTCGCCGAGACGGCTGTCGGCGTCGATCACGCTCCGCTCGACGACGGCGTTCGAGCCGACGGTCGCGTTCTCGCCGAGGCAGGTGTGTGGGCCGACGACCGCCCCGGGACCGACCTCGCAGTCGCGGTCGATCACCACCGGCGAGCGGATCGTCGCCGAGTCGTGGACGGTCGCGGACGGGGCGACCTCGTCACCGATCACGCCGGTGTCGAACAGCACATTCGAGAGATCGAGCAGATCCCACGGGTAGGTCGCGTCGAGCCAGTAGCTGTCCGAGACGGTGCCGCGAACCGTCTCGCCGTCTTCGATCAGCGTCGTGACCGCGTCGACCAGCGACGATTCGCCGTCGGTCGGCTCCGTTCGACGGATCGCGTCGAAGATCGACGGCTCGACGGCGTAGACACCGGCGTTGAGTTTGTACGCCCGCTTGTCCTGTGGCTTTTCGACCAGCTCCGAGACGGTGTCGTCGTCCTCGAGGATCGCGCCGCCGTACTCGCCGATCTCCTGTCGCCTGACGAGACCGATCGTTGCGGCGGCGTCGCCGTCGTGCGTAGCGATAACGTCGTCGATAAGTCGGCTGTCCACGAGCTGGTCGCCATTGACGACGAGGGTCGTCCCGTCGACGACCGACGACACGGTGCGGAGGGCGTGGCCGGTTCCGAGCTGTCGATCCTGCCGAACGTATGTGAGTTCGGCCTCCCGATAGCTCGAGCCGAAGTAGGACCGAATTCGGTCGCCACGGTAGCCGACGACGACCGTGATCGAGTCGATTCCAGCCTCGATCAACTGATCGAAGACGTGCTCGAGGATGGGCCTCGTTCCCGCCGGGAGCATCGGTTTGGGTCGATTCCGAGTCAACGGCCTGAGCCGGGTCCCCTCACCCGCCGCGAGGACGACCGCAGAAGGAAAACTCATACCGAACGGGAGATATCCCAGTATTTCGTTTGTGTCACCTTACGACACGATAACGATCGACGTACCGGACCCAGCGGGGGATCGCTCCGAAACGACCCCCAACGCCAGCCTCCGTTTCAGCGACAAACTCGAGGTTTCAATGCGGCGGTACTCGCCGCTTTGCCCGTGTCGCGCTCGCGCGTAAAGGGTGGCTTTTTATGGCAACCGTCCGTACCCCGAGCTATATGTTCAAGGCCATCGTGAGCGCGGCAACGCTCACCAGCGCGCTCGATTCGGTGAGCGTGCTGGTCGACGAGTGTAAGATCCACCTCGAGGAAGACGGTCTCGAAATTCGAGCCGTCGACCCCGCTAACGTCGGGATGGTCGACCTCTCGCTCGATGCGGCGGCGTTCGAATCCTACGAAGCCGACGGCGGGCTGATCGGTGTCGACCTCTCGCGACTCGAGGACATCGCAGGCATGGCCGAATCCGGCCAGCTCGTCCAGCTCGAACTCGACGAAGAGACGCGCAAACTCCACATCCAGATCGACGGGCTCGAGTACACCCTCGCGCTCATCGACCCCGACTCCATCCGACAGGAGCCGGACATTCCGGACCTCGACCTGCCCGCGGAGGTCATCCTGGAGGGGAAAGACGTCAACCGCTCGGTGAAAGCCGCTGACATGGTGAGCGACCACATCGCACTCGGCGTCAAGGAGGCGGACGAATACTTCTACGTCGACGCGGAGGGCGACACCGACGACGTCCACCTCGAACTCACCCAGGAGGACCTGATCGATCTGCAGGTCGGGCCAGCCCACTCGCTGTTCTCGCTCGACTACCTCAAGGACATGAACAAGGCGATTCCGTCCGATACCGAGGTCACCCTCCATCTCGGCGAGGAGTTCCCCGTCAAAATCTACTTCGGCTTTGCGGAGGGACAGGGACAAGTCACGTACATGCTCGCACCGCGCATTCAGAGCGACTGATCGCGCACCGTTTTGCAGGAAAATCGTTCTTACGACGGGAGTGTTTCTATTCGTTACTTGTATCACCGGATTTATTGAGCGCCGTCACGTCAGCGTGGCTCAATGGCAATCCTCGTCGAGTTCACCGTCTCCGCCGACGAGTTTCCGCTCGGCTCGCTGTTCTCGGCGGTTCCGGAGGCGGCGGTCGAACTCGAGCGAATCGTTCCGACGAACGGGGCAGTGTTTCCCTATCTCTGGATCGGCGGCGCGGACCGACACGACGTCACGGCCGCACTCGAGGCGTCGCCGCCCGCGGAGACGTTCACGCTGGTCGATGAACTGGACGACGGGACGTTCCTCGTTCGAGCCGCGTGGGATCCGACGGGCAACGGCATCGTCAACGCGATCGTCGACTCGGACATCACACTCCTCTCGGCGGTCGGCAAACGGAGCCAGTGGCGGTTCAAACTCCGAGCGGACGACCACGACGCGATCAAACGGTTCCAGACCCGGTGTCGGACGAACGATGTTCGGCTCTCCGTTCGCCGACTCCAGCCGCTCGAGTCCCGCAAGACGAACACCGAACTGACGCTGGCACAGCTCGAGGCGCTCGAGTTGGCGTTCGAACGGGGCTACTTCGACGATCCCAGACGGGCGACGCTCGACGACCTCGCGACCGAGCTGGGAATCACCCGACAGTCGCTCGCGGGACGGCTCCGTCGCGGGCACCGGAACCTGCTCGCCCGTCTGTTCGGAATCGACGAACAGGTGGCTCGACGCCAAACGTCGTTTTCGGCCGAGTAGTCACCGCGCCCCAGACTCTAATAGGAGCCCTGGACGTCGATGGACGCCCGAACGCGGAATAGGAGCGCGGTTCGGAGCGTACGCGGTTCGGAGCGTACGCGGTTCGGAGCGTACGCGGTTCGGAGCGAACGGAGTGAGCGAGAACCGCGGATAGCGAACGGGGAGCACAAGCGACCCGTGAGCGAACGGAGTGAGCGAGAACCGCGGATAGCGAACGGGGAGCACAAGCGACCCGTGAGCGAACGGAGTGAGCGAGAACCGCAAACGGTGTGGAAAGTACACCAGTTGTAACTATCGTATCAAACTGATGTGTACGCACCGTTATTTAATGATACTACATAGTAAGGATACGACCTACCAGTCTCTCCAGAGTAGACGTCGTATGCCCTCCGCAGACGATCCGACGGACGCCTCAGAGGCAGCCGAACTCCGATACGTCGCGACGTTCGATCCCGACGCCGGCGAGCGGGCGAGTGAAGCCATCGTGACGGCCGTCGCCGCGCTCACCGGCGACGCGACAGTAGAGCTCAGCCCGCTCTACGAGGCCGTCGAACCCGACTCGCTCGACTCGCTCGTCCGGCACGCCCGCCGAAGCGACGACGCTGGCGTCCACCAGCTGTGGTTCACCTACGAGGGGTTCGACATCGGCGTACAGAGCAACGGCGAGATTCGAATCCGACGGGGTCCCGTCGCGGCCGAGCCGTAACTCGAGTCACCGACCCTCGAGCCGATGGGGCGCAGGTAGCCGGCCCTCGACTCGGTGGAACCCAGGTGACCGACCTCAAGTAGCCGAACGGAACTCCCGCGAGAGCGCAGTTACTCGTGCTCGTCGAGAAACGCCAGCAGTTCCTCGTTTACGTCCGCGGCGTCCTCGATGAAAAACAGGTGCGAACCGCCCTCGAACCGCTCGAGTCGGGCGTTCGGAATCGCCTCCTCGAGCAGCGTTCCGTTCGCCGCGGGGACGACCTGATCGTCGGTCCCGTGGAGAACCAGCGTCGGCACCCGAATGCTGTCGAGGCGGTCGCTGACGTCGAATTTCAGGACGGCGGCGGCCTGGGCCTCGCGAGCCGGGTCCGCGGCGTCCTGCTCGAGTCGCCACTCGAGAATCCGGTCCATCAGGTGCGGGTTTCGGTTCGTGAATCGCTCGTTGAACGCGGGACGCATGCGATGACGGAGTTTCTCCCGCTCGGTGGCCCCCTTCGGCACGTCGAAGATGAACTCCTGCGTTTCCTCGGGAACCGGGACCGCGTCCGGACCGCCGTGACTCGTACAACAGAGCGTGAGCGTCTTCGCGCGAGTGTACTCGATCGCGTAGCGCTGAGCGATCATCCCGCCCATGCTCGCCCCGACGATGTGGGCTTCCCGAATGCCCGCGTCCTCGAGGACGGCTTCGAGGTCGGCCGCGAGCCCGCCGATAGAGTAGCCGGCCAGTTTGAAGATGAGCGGCGCGCGGAGTTTGCGGGGGAGCCGCGGGAGGATCGGCGGCAGCCCGGTGTCGGACTGGCCCGTCCCGCGGTTGTCCGGCGCGATCATGTCGTAGCTGTCGCGGACGGCCTCGCGCTGCCACCGCCACATCCACCGGCCGTACCCCAGTCCCTGCACGAAGACGACGGGCGTCCCGCCGTCCTCGCTCTCCTCGCGCTCGTAGTAGATCGACACACCGTCGCGTAGCGCCCGTGGCATACTCGGAGTGACGTATCGGATCCCCTTGAAATCGACCCTCGTTTGCGCCGTCAGCACCGGGAGTGGCCGGCGATCGAGCGATCCAATCGCCGGTTACCACCCCCCGCGATCCGACGAACAATCAGCGGGTTTAACCCCGCGCAGTAACATCCCATTACCGATGCAGCGACTGCACGCCCGGTACCCGTTCCTCGAGGCCGCCCGCGACGCGGTGGCGACGGAGGCCGTCGATCTGGCCACCGTCGTCGAGCAGGACGAGGCGGTCGTCGACCGCGCTCGGGAGCGCGTCGTGGCGGCCCTCGAGGACGGCGAAACCGGCCAACCGCGGCGGGAGGCCCGCGTCGAGTTGCTCTCCTACCCGGTCGCGCGCGTGCTCGTCTCGATGGTCGAGGAAAACATCCTCGTGCGCAAGTACGCCCGCGCCGAGGCCGCGACGGCCTACGACCGCTTTACGGCCGACCTCGAGGAGACGACCGAACTCAAAAGCGTCGAATCGACGGGGCTCGACCTCGAGACGCTCCTCTCGGAGTTCGACCTCCACGACGACGTCCGGGAGACGTCCGACGGCTACCGAATCGATGTCGGAACCTACCTGCCGCTGGCGGAGGACTGCTGGGACGACGAGTGGCGACTCGTCAACCGCGCACTGGCCGACGGCGAGGTGCCGGTCTCGGAGGCCGAACTCCTCGTCTTGCTTCAGGAGGCCATCCGGAGTCGGATCGAGGACGGGCTTCCCTTCGACGTTCCCGAGGTCATCGCGACGGCGCTCGAGGACGAGGAAGCCGAGATTCGGGAAGTGCTCGCCGACCTCGAACTCACGCGGGAGATCGACACCGTCGTTCCGGACCTGTTCCCGCCGTGTATGAAGGCCCTGCTCGATCAGATTCAGAAGGGCGAACACCTCCCACACCACTCTCGCTTCGCGATCACCGCCTTCCTAGCGAACATCGGGATGTCGACCGACGAGATCGTCGACCTCTACCGCGTCAACTCGTCGTTCGGCGAGGAGATGACTCGCTACCAGACCGACCACATCCGCGGCGACTCCTCGCCGACGGAGTACTCCGCGCCCTCCTGTGCGACGATGCAGTCCTACGGCGACTGCGTGAACAAGGACGATCTCTGCGAACGAATTCCGCATCCGATGGCCTACTACGAGGAACGGATCGACGACGCCGACGACGACGAGGTCGAAGACTGGCGTGACGAGGGCGACGAGGGGCAGGAAGCGAGCGGAGATTAGTCGGGACGAACCGACGCTACCGAGCGCGCGACTATTTTTCGGGCTCCTCGGACAGGTCGTCGGCCTGTTGCTGAATGTCCCGTAACGCCTGCTCCTGTTCGCCACGAGCGAGACCACCCGATTCGACGTGTCGGCCCCCGTACTGCCAGGAGGGTATCGCGTCCCAGACGTCGGACTCGCCGTCGTCGGCGTCCCCGCTCTCGTCACCGCCGTGCGTCTCTGCGCTCGATCCGACCGACGACAGCACCACGACGACGCCGAGCACGGCCAGAACAGCCAGCACGCCGCCGGCGAGCACCGGGTCGACGACGGAGGTCATCCGTACGAGCAGCGACGAGCCGAGAAGCACAAAGACGGCAACGATGGCGAGACGCCGAAGACGACGCCCCGACCCCGCTCGCGACTCCGAACTGGTGTCAGGAGTTTTCATATGTACTGTCATTTCGGAGAGTGTGAAAAAGATGCCGAAGATTCAGCGACTCAGCCCATCGGTCAGCGTGGACGGCCAACTCAGGCTGCGTTCTGGGCGTCCGGGTCGTCGTCCGCCTCGAGGCCGTCCTCGGGGTCGTTCAACAGGAACGCGAGGGTGATGCCGACGGCCGTCAACAGGAGGATGAAGCCGACGATGGCCATCACGAGCATCTCCCCGCCGTCGGCCGACATGGTTTGGCCGTTGGAACCGTATTCGGAGCCGATACCGATCATGGCGCCGAGCATCAGGAGGACGGCGATGACGGCAATGACGATTTCGATGATTCGCTCACGCTCGAGCATTACCGGATTGGTTTCGGCGGACCGGGCAAAAGCGCTTCGAAGGGCGCGCCGGCGCAGTTCGGACGGCGACCGGAGACCCACCGGTCCGCCGAGCGGTCAACAGGAGCGAGCGGCCTTTTTAGCGTAGATTTTTGCGCTGAGTGGGTCCGAGCGCAGCGAGCGAACCCAAAGCGGAAAAAGGTACTTCTGCACGTATAACGAGCATGTGTTTCACGACGAAGTACCCGCTGAATAGTTGAAGTTCAGTAGCCACTCTCCACTCGAACTGAAGGGGTTGACCGTCGAACCCCGTATAAAGCAGCTGCCAGCAATTGCCGGCAAACGTGTTATATCGCTCGAACACCTAGAATCTCCGAATAGCCAGCCGACTACAACAAAGCCGATCAGCACGTCTTGATCGCATCGCTCCGACGCACCTATGAACACAACAGCGTCACCGAAAACACCACTGCCAGTACCGCCGAGCAACCGCCTCGAGGCGCGGGCGCGCCGCGCTCGCACCGAAGCGATGTCCGTCCTCTCGCTGGGCGACGGCCTCTACGAGGTCGAATCCGCCAGCGACCACACCTACCTTGTCGACCTCGAGGGCGGACGCTGCACCTGTCCGGACCACATCTTCCGGGAGGCTCGCTGCAAGCACATCCGCCGGGTCGCCATCGAGATCACCGACGGCAGAACGCCGCCGCCGGGCGAGGTTGCAGTCCCCTGCCACGACTGCGGAACCGCCGTCTTCGTCGACGAGGACGTGGCGGACGCGCCCGCCTACTGCGACGAACACGCGATCTGGCCGGGCAGCGCGGTCCGCGACCGCGAGACGGGCGACCGACTCACCGTCGTCGACGTCTCCGATCTGCGGGCCGACGCGGTTCAGATCGGTGCGGCCGACTGCTCCGTCGCCGACTACGCGACGAACGAGAACTACGAGCCCGACGTCCCCGTCGTCGGCGCCGTCTACCCCCACGCGACCGTCGCGACGAACGGCGTTATCCCCGGCTCGCTGAAGGTCTACGTCTTCCCGCGAACGCGACTCGAGAAGGCGGCGTAGCGTTCGCTTCAGCAGTTTCAGGTCGATGTCGTACGCTCAGTCGGACAGTCGCCGAACGTGTATGTTTCATCTGGGATACCGGTAGACCGTTGATAGACAAATCCGGAATATGCTAATTTCCCGTAGTTTGAACGTACAAACGTACGTCATCGAAATTATCTACAGTGCTAATTAATTCTATTTTGTTACCGTCTATGTCCTCGATTCCATCACTACTGAACGTGGCACTACCTCCACTATCGCTATCACCGACATGGATAGTGACGGTGTAATCTCCTACTTTGGTCATCGTCTCCTCTTTGATCTCAACTGATGACGTAGAAGAGCCATCAGCCGCTTCGATTTGATGCTCTTTTTCATAGACAACCGCTTCATCTTCTTCTATTGTCACGGTAACGCCGATATCCTCCGCTAAACGGTTCATAACCAATATTCGATGTAGTTTGAATTCAACAGTACTACTATCGGAAATACAGCCCGGAAGTACGGCCACAAGTCCAGTCACTGAGAGATATTTTCGTCGTCGCATGCTACGTGAATACTTGCTTTATCATATATTAAATCTAACTAAGCTCGTATAAAATCGTAACTAACTCCCGTTACAAAGGAGGCCCTTCCGGCAACCACGCTACGTGAGCCATGCACACCACGATCGACACGCAGTTCTCGGGCAGTCTCGACCGAGACAAAAACGTTACCCCTTGCCACACTCATCGAAGATGTCTCCCCGTCACGATATGTGGGATGGATCATCAGCCGAGCAGTAGATCGCCGTTTCGAACCCGTCAGACGGATACCCGCGACGAGACGCGACACTCATCTCGGTAAACGATCGGAAACGAATCGGCCGTTGACTCACGGCCGTTTTATTGACACGCGCCAACAACTATCAGGCTATGAGCGACGGGATCGACTACGGCCAGTTCGCGGAGGGACGCCATGTCAACTACTGGAAGCTCGATCGCGCCCTCGAGCGTGAACTGCGCCGAATCTACACCGATTCGGAGTTCGAGTGGGCCGAGTCCCGGCTCTCCGAGTTCGGCGAGATCGTCGGCCACACCATCGCGGACAACGCCGACTACATCGACGATCACGGCCCGGAACTCGAGCCCTACGACAAACACGGCGAGATCCAGAACCGCGTTCGCTACCCCGCCGAACAGCTCGAGAACGAGCGGCTGGCCTACGAGATGGGGATCGTCGCCGACTCGTTCGAAGCCCCGCTAGGCCGCGAGGAGCCGATGCCGCTCTCGCACACCCTCGCGATGCAGTACCTGCTGTGTTACGCCGACCCCGGATTCGACTGCCCGGTGGCGATGACTGCGGGCGCGGCGCTCGTCCTCGAGAAGTTCGACGACGGCGACCTCGGGGCGTACTACGAGGGGCTGACCAGCCGAACCTACGAGGACCTGATCGAGGGCGCGATGTTCCTCACCGAGAAACAGGGCGGCAGCGACGTCGGGGCAAACGAGACCCGCGCCGAATACGACAAAGAGGCGGAGTGTTGGCGTCTCTACGGCGAGAAGTGGTTTTGCTCCAATATCGACGCCGAGGGAACCCTCGCGCTCGCCCGCACGGAAGACGCACCCGAAGGCACGCAGGGCCTCTCGATGTTTCTCGTCCCCCACGCCGACCCCGACGAGGCCGGTGACGGTCCCTACACGAAGGGCGACCGACTCGAGAACGGTCCGCTCTCGCCCGACGAGGTGAACGACCAGCTCTACCGGCGGCTGAAGAACAAGCTCGGGACGATCGCCGTCCCGACCGGCGAGGTCGAGTTCACCGGCGCGAAAGCGTATCTGGTCGGCGAGGAAGAGAACGGGTTCAAACAGATGACCGAGATGCTCAATCTCGAGCGGCTCTCGAACGCCGCCGCCTCCTGTGGAATCATCGGCCGCGTGCTGCTCGAGAGCAAGATCTACGCCGCGAACCGCGAGGCGTTCGGCGAGACGATCGACCAGTACCCGCTGATGCAAGCGGATCTGGTCGACATGGCCGTCGACCACGAGGCGGCGATGGCGTACACGTTCGAGGCGGCACGGCTGTTGTCGGAACGGGAGCGGGCCGAACGCGGCGCAAAATCGGCGGAGAGCGCCACAGACGCCGAGGACACCTACCGCCTAATGAGACTCCTGGTGCCGATCGCCAAGGCCCGAACGGCACGGATGGCCGTCGACACCGCTTCCTACGGGATGGAGATCCACGGCGGCAACGGCTACGTGAACGACTTCGTCACCAACCGGCTGCTCCGTGACGCGCAGGTGCTGCCGATCTGGGAGGGCACCGAGAACATCCTCTCGCTGGACGTGCTGCGGGCGCTCGAGCGCGAGGACGCTCACGAGCCGCTATTCGAAGCGATCGAGGGTCGACTCGAGACCGTTACCCATCCCGCGCTTGCGGACGCCGCCGAGACGGTCGAAGCGGAGTACCACGACCTCGCGGGGGCGCTCGCGACGCTGGCCGGCGCGGACGGCGAGTACGCACAGCTCTCGGCCAAACGGCTCGCTCACTACGTCTTCGACGTCTTCACCAGCGCGCTCCTGCTCGAGGAGGCCCAGACGGAACTCGACGACGGAAACGGGAGGATGGCGCTCGTGGCCCAGCGGTTCGTCGCGAACGAACTCGAGACCCCCGACGCGAGAGGGATCGTGAGCGGCGACCGATCTGCGCTCGAGGCGTTCGAACCGATCGTCAGGGGCGCGCCGGTCGACCCGGAAACGCTCTCGGAGCAGATGGCGGCGGACGACTGAGCGTCCCCGCCGCTGATCGAGGTATCGTCAATCGAGTTCGGAGCCGTCCTCCGTGTACTGCAGTTCGACTCCGTTATCGACGAGCACGTTCCACCAGAACCACCAGACCGCCAGGTAGAGTGCCGAAGCCCCCGCTGCGAACGCCAACATCGGCTCGGCTGGTGGGAGTGTCATCTCGTACGCCTCCGTCGCATCTCGAGGTCGGGACCTCGAACGGTGTCGTTCGTCCGGCGTCGATACGGGTGTGTGAACGACACACACAGTCAAATAGGTTCGCCCACCTGCAGTCGGTCGGTTACGGACGGCGCAGTCGACCGGAGTAGCCCGACTCGACCGGTCCGTTCACTCGAGCAGTTCGGCGGCCTCTTCGACGCCCATCACGCCCTGCTCGACGGCGTTGAGCACGCGGAGGACGTCTTCGTCCGGCCCGTCGTCGGCATCGTCGCCGACCTCCGCGAGCGTCACCTTCTCGCTCTCGCCGACGAACTCGGCGAAGTCGGTGCCGTCGGCGATGGCCGTCTCCTTCTTGACGCGGTAGTTGCCGCCGTCGGTGACGTAGAGGTCGCCGGGGTGGAAGAAGTACCAGTCCTCGCGGTCGAATCGGACGCCGATGCGGGGTTTCGCGCCGAAGTTTTGGGAGAAATAAATCAGCGCCTCCACTTCCTCGCCGGTGAGATAGATGGGGTCACCCGAACTCGACTTCGCTTCGATCGCGTAGAACTGCTCGCCGTCGCCCGCGAGGACGTCCGGCAGTTCGCGTTCCGTCGCGGAACCGCTCGCGGGTGCGCGCATGACCGCGAACCCGGCCTCGTCGAGCGCGTTGACGAGTTCCCGTTCGCGTCTGTCACCCTTCGCCTGAGACATACACGCTCTCACCCGCCGTCCCTAATAAAGGGAGGGAGAACGCGTCGAAACTGATCGGGCGACTACAGCGGAATCATCGCGAGCGCCTCGAGTACCAGCGACGGCGCGGTCCCGGCCTCGTCGAGGCCGAACTCGATCGCGAGGTAGAGCATCGTGAACTGAAAGGCGTTAAGCACGGCGTGGGCGATCGTCGGCACCAGCAGGTTGTCGGTTTTCGCGTAGAGGTAGCCGAAGATCAGCGATCCGCCGAACATGATCGTGAGCGACGCGAGCGTCGCGACGAGCGTTTCAGCGAGGAGGTACATCGGAAGGTGGACGGCCGCGAAGATCAGACTCGTCACCAAGATCGCGTTCGTCCGAGAGAACCCCTCGTAGAGGCGTTTCTGGATGACGTTCCGGAAGAGGAACTCCTCGGCGGGAGCGTTGAAGAAGAAGACGATGAAGATCATGATCAGGATCATCGTCTGGTTCTCGCCGATGATATCCATTACCTGGCTCTCCGCGGCGGGGACGTCGAGCAGCATAAAGAGGATACTCACCGCATAGAGGAACGCGATGACGCCGACGCTGCCGGCGATCAGGTACTTCCAGTCGTTTCGAGTCGGGACGCGGAGATCGATCCACGACAGTCCGCGACCGGTGGCGAACAGGTAGATCACGCCGGCCAGCGCCATCCCGATGAAGTTCAACATCAAGAGCAGCGTCCGACCGCCCATCGAGGCATCGCCCAGCGAGCCACCCATGACGGCATCGAGCAGGGAGGGATCGACCAGGAAGGCGGGAAGCGTCGCGAACTCCGCCATGAGGAGACCGAAGACCGTCAATCCGATCGCGACGAACGTCGATCGGAGCGGCGCACCGTCACGCTGTTCCGAGTGCGAGGGCGTTTCCATGCGGACGACTACGGCGTCGGCCTCCTTGGGTGTTCCTTTCTCGAGACAGTACCGGAAGCGACCGGTCGAACGACCGGCTTACGTCTCGTCGCCGAACGAGAGCGCGCCGTTCTCGAACAGCTGGTCCAACAGTCGCTGCTGACCGATCCGGAGATGCCGGTTGACTGTCGGCTGGGTCACTTCGAGCATCTCGGCGATCTCCTCGCCGGTGCTCTCGCGGGGCCACTCGAAGAAGCCGGCCAGATACGCCGTCCGCAGCACCTCGAGTTGGCGATCGGTCAGCTCGTCGAACAGCGACGTCAGCTGCCTCGTGTTGGAGGTTCGCCTGACGTGGCGACGCGACTGGAGGTCGACGCTGTCGTACTGTTCGGCGAGCATCTCGACGAACTCCCTGACGTCCGTGGTCGTGGGAACGTCGACGGTAATCGTCGTCCGGTCGCCGTCTGCGATGATCGACCGCGGGCTGGCGCCGTGACGAACCAGTCGGGAAGCGACGACGTCGCCCGTGACGGTCGCCTCGAACAGACACTGCTCGTCCGACTCGGTGACGAGTCGGGCGTCCGTTACGGAGACGAGATCGTCGAGGACGGTACGGACAGCGACCGGTGGGACGCCGTTCGTCTCGAAGAACAGCACCGTTTCCGAGCCGGAGTCGACGCCGAGGCCCTCGTACTCGACGGTCGCGCCGGTCTTCCTCGCGATTTGGGACAGCGCGTCGTCGCTGCCCTCGAGCGCGAGCGTGAGTTCGACGAGCGTCTCCGCGTGGAGCGCCTCCTGGGTCTTCGCTGCGTTCGTCGCGTTCGCAATTCCCTCGCCGAGTTCCGCGAACACCGTCCGCTCGAGGTCGGTAAAGGCGTCCGGCTCGTCGGCGTACACCGTGAGCACGCCGTAGCTGTACTCCTCGAACGACAGCGGCACGGAGAGCACCGACTGGAAGCCCGCGTCGAGCGCACTGGTCCGCCACGGCTCGTCTTTGAGCCCCTCGACGACGTTTTCGACGACCGAGGGCGCCCCCGATCGGACGGTCCGAACGGCCGGCTCGTCCGTATCGGCATCGAGTTCGAACGACACCGCATCCAGATACTCCGGTTCGGCGCCCGCCCAGCTCCGCGGCTCGAGCGTCGTTCCGGCGGCGTCGACGTCGCCGATCCAGGCGAACGCGACGGTGTCGCCTTCGACGAGCTGTTCCGGCACGGTTCGTTCGATCTCCTCGCGGCTGTTCGTGCCGATGAGCGATCGGTCGATCCCCCTGATGATCTCGGTGATCTGAATCTGGCGTCGGAGCCGCCGGTTCTGGGCCTCGAGCTCCGCATCGCGTTCCCGGAGGCTCGCCTCGCTCTCGAGGCGGTCGAACGCGGCTTCGGTCGTCGCGACGAGGGTCTCGACCAGTCGTCGCGCCTCGTCGTCGATCGTGGCGGGCGGAGCGATCAGGACGAACACCCCGTGGTCGCCGATCGGGACCAGCAACCCGCCCGGAACGTCGCCGCCGAACAGCGGCGAGTGGTCCCCGGTCGCAGCGTCGTCGACGACCGTCTGCGAGCCGGCCAGATAGGTGTTCCAGAGCACGGAGTCGGCGTCACCGACCGCGATCGACGGCGCGCCGTCGGTCCGATCGGCGAACTCGTCCGTGAGCGCGGTCGGCTCGAACCGGTTCGTTGTCGAATCCAACAGGTAGACTCCCGCGTTCCCAGATTCGAGGATGTCCGCGGCCGTCTCGACGACCAGTTCCGCGACCGCCGTCTCCGTCTCGGCGTTGAGCAGGTCGCGTGCGGTTTCGTGAAGCGACTCGAGTGCGAGTTCGCGCCCCTTCTGCTCGGAGATGTCCTTGATCGACCCGCGGTACGCGCGGAGGTCGCCGTCGGCGTCGAAGATCGGTTCGCCGGTCGCTCGTACCCACCTGCTCTCGTCCTCGTCGGGTTGGAGTCGAGCTTCGAAATCGTACCCCCGTTCGGCGTCCATCGCGTTTCTGAGTCGGATGCGAACGGACGGGCGATCGTCCGGATGGTAGCACTCGAGGGTCGTCTCGAGCGTCGGGGTAACCTCGCGAGAGAGGCCGTGCAAGTGATAGCACTCTTCGGTCCAGGTCGCTTCCGGCGGCTCGGCGTCGACGTCCAGTTCCCAGCCACCGACTTTCGCGATGCGCTGGACGCGCTCTAGCAGGTCGGTCGTACGCTCGAGTTCGCGTTCGCGCTCCTTGCGCTCGGTGATGTCGCGGATCACGCCCGCCGTGCCGGCGAACTCGCCGTCGTCCATGGGTAGCAACGCGACGTGATTCTCCGCTTCGATCACGTCGCCGTCCGCGGTCTCGAGACCCATTTCGAAGGTCCGGTACGGTTCGCCCTCGCGGAGCAGGTCACGCACCAACTCCCTGGCCCTCTCGAGGTCGCCGCTCGTCATGACGTCCGCGACGTCCCACTCGAGAATCCGCTCGGGATCGTACCCCGTGAGCGACTCCATGGCGTCGTTGACGAACAGGAACTCGCCCGACTCGTCGAGCGTATAGACCGGGTCACCGACCGCCTGGATGATCGTCTCGTAGCGCTCGAGTTCGCGTTCGCGTCGTTTGCGGTCGGTGATGTCCTGGATCGAGCCCTGAATCTTGACGACGGTCCCGTTTTCGCGGACCGGTTCACCGATCGTGCGTACCCACCGTTGGTCGCCGTCGTTCGTAACCAGGCGGAGTTCCAGATCGTACGGTTCGCCCGCCTCGATGGCGCGCTCGACTGCCGTCCGGATCTCAGTCTGATCCGCCGGATGATAGAATTCGAGTGACCGTTCCAGGTCGATTCCCTCGCTCCGCGATAGCCCGTGAATCCGGGAGACCTCGTCGGTCCACTCGAGATCGTAGGGCTCGTCTTGCACGTCGAGTTCCCAGGCCCCGATGTTGGCCAGCCGTTGGGACTGCTCGAGAAGCCGCATCGTCCGTTCGAGCCGTCGTTCGTTTTCGAGCTGTGCGGTGACGTCGGTGATGACGCCCTCCAGCGACTCGAGGTCGCCGTTCTCGTCGAAGACGCCGCGTCCGCGTTCGCGGACCCAACGGCGGTCGCCGTCGGCCGTCTCGATCGGGAAGGTTACCTGAAACGGTTCCCGATTCGCGACGGCTTCCTGAACCGTCTCCCACAGCTCGTCGTGTCGGTCGAGAATAAGATCCGAAGCCCAGCTTACGTCGCCGTTCACCAGCGTGTCGGGGTCGTAACCGGTGAGTTCGAAACAGCCCTCGCTGACGAAGTCGAACGGCCAATCCGGCTCGTTTCGACAGCGGTACACCATACCCGGAACGTTGCTCATCAACGTCGAGAGCTGGCGTTCGCGCTCTTTGCGTTCGGAGATGTCGCGACCGATCCCCGTGACGACGGTGTTCCCGTCGAGATCCTCAAGTCTGGAGCCGACGAACTCGTAGGGAATCGACTCGCCGTCGGCGGTGAGCAGCGACACCTCCACTCGCGCGGAACCCGTCTCGAGCGCCTCGTCGATCGCCCCGGCGACCAATCGTTGATCCGCGGGCGAAAAGAACTCGGCGGCGTTCATCGACTCGATCTCGGCCGTCGAGAAGCCGGTCACCGACGAGAGCGTCTCGTTCCACCGCTGAATCTCGCCGTTCCCGTCGATAACGTAGAAGACGTCGTCGACGGCGTCGAGCAACTCATCAGTGTATGCCGTGTACCGCTGTAGCTCCCGTTCGCGGGTCTTCTGCTCGGTGATGTCACGACTGATAGCCACGAACCGGTTCGCGTTCGGGAGATCGAGGTGCAACAGCTGTATCTCGACGGGGAACACCGAGCCGTCACGGCGCTGATAGCGCCCTTCGAAGGTCCGTCGGTCACCGACCGACAGCTCTTCGAGCACCGACTTGACATCCGCTTCGTCGACCAGTTGGTCGTACGTCCAGATTCCCGTCCCGACCAGTTCGTCCTCCTCGTACCCCAGTTCGGTACGGAGCCGTCGGTTCGCGTCGACGATCCGTCCGTCGGCGTCGAGAACGTCGATCATGTCGGGCGCCCTCTCGAACAGCGTCTCGAGTCGCGCGCCCGTCGTTTCTAGCCGCTGCTCGCGTTCCTTCCGCGCCGTGTCGTCCTGACCGGAGACGACGATCGAGACGACATCCCCCGCCTCGTTCGTCACCGGCCGAAACGTGCCGCTCACCCACCGCCGATTCCCGTCCGAATCGTTCAGCTGCGCTTCGTACTCGACGTACGCGCCGGATTCGGCGCGATCGATCCACGCTTGTACGTCCGCCGTCGGCGTCTCCGACCACCAGGGCATCGCCGGGAACGACTCGCCGATCGCTTCCTCCCGATCGCTGTCGACGTACTCGAGGGCCGTCTCGTTGATTCGGCGTACCGTCCCGTCCGGATCGAGCAGGGCGGCGAGCGCCTTCGGATCGTCGAAAACCGCTTCGAACTGTCGGTCGCGTTCTCGAACCGTCGTCGCGAGCGTTTCGATAGCCGCGGACAGCCGGCCCAGTTCGTCGTCGCGCTCGAGGTCGAACGTCGACTCCGCCTCTCGGACCCGGCTCGCGTCGACCCGCGACGATGCGTCCGCGGCTCGGTCGTTCGGGGCCGGTGCCTTCGCGGTTGGTTCGTCCGGTACCGGTGCAGCTGGGTCCGTCTCGGTCCGTTCCGTCGCGTCTGCAGCGGCTCCGTTCCGATTCGTTCCGTCTCCCGCCCTCCCGTTCCGGCCGGCTTCGTCCCGGCTCGAGGCCGGCAGCGACCCGCCGGCTGCAAACTCGGCGACGAACGACTCGAGATCGGTCGCGAGTCGCTCGAGGGCGGTGTCTCGGTCTGGATCGCCGGATGCGGCGAGTCCGAACAGCAGCGGCAGGACGACCGGAATGCCCGACGTCGGCTCCGCCATTGGACGCGGATCCATCGATGCCGTCGGTCCGACGGAGCTCGATGCGACAACCAGCAGCCCGATCCACGCGCCGAACGCGAGCGAGAGGAGGCCGAGAGCGAGCACTCGTGTCTCTCGATCGGTGAGACAGACGAACGATCCCCTGCAAGACGAAGGGATAGCCATACAGCGCGTACGCAACGCCCGCAGATGACGTTCGTGGTTTCGTGCTTCCCTGAAGACCATATATTTAATCTTCTCGAATATTGTGAAAAGTATTCGACGAGAAGCGGACGGACGGGTGACTCAGAGCGCGACGAGTTCGGTCGGAGTACCCGGACGGAGTCGGGCAGTTTCGACCCGCCTTCTATACACGTAGTGTCTCAGTCGCGCCGAGATTACGTGTATAATGGACAGGAGAATAGCCGTCGTTCGCGTCCGGACAGATATAATGCCCGAAGCGACGCTCGACTACCACAACGATTCGATCAGCCTCACCGTCATCGACGCCCTCGCCGACGCGACCGAAACCGATCCGACCGAACTCGAGCCCCTCTACCACGTCGTCGATCCCGAAGCGCTCGACCAGCTATTTACGGGGAACGCGACGGTCAACGGCCGAGTACAGTTCTCGTACGGCGATCACGCCGTCGAAGTCCGAAGCGACGGGACCATCCTGATCGATGGAACGGTCCATGTTCGTGCGTAAGCGGTGGCTACTGCCAACCCGTTCGACACGCTCGCTACCGACGATCGATAGCGCGGGGCTCGAGTCGGTCGCTCGAGCGGAGGCCCACTGGAGATGATTCCGTCGATCGCGACGAGCGACGGCGACTGTCCGCCGGTTTCCGATTCGATCACCGCGCTCGTCGTCGCCAACGATCACCGGTACGGAGACCACCTCGAGGCGACCACCGGGGACAAGTTCACGATCCGGACGGCCGAGTCGATCACGGACGCGATAGCACGACTCGAGGACGTCGACTGTCTCGTCAGCGAGTACGCGCTGGCGGACGGTGACGGCCTCGACCTGCTCGACCGAGTGACTGACCGAGCGCCCGCACTGCCGATCGTCTTCCTCGTGAACGGCACCGACGAGTCGTCGGTCGCTGTCGACGCGATTCACGGCCACCGATGGGCCGACTGCATCGTCCAGCCCGACACAGCGACGCTTCCCGACCGACTGCGCCACCGCGTCGAAACGCTGGTCGAACACCGCCGACTCGCCGCGCTCTCCCACCGATCGCTCGCCAGCGTCGAACTCGCTCAGGACGCGATTGCGATCGCCGCACCCGGCGGCGATCTCGAGTTCGTCAACCGATCGTTCGCGATGCAGTTCGGCGCCGACCGCGACGCACTCTGCGGGACGGCCTGGCGGGCACTATTCACCGACGACAGCGTCGAGCGCCTCGAGACCACCGCGATCCCGACCGTCACGGACGGCTGGCGCTGGACCGGGAGCTGTACCGGTCGGCGTGGATCGGACGAGCCGTTCGAGGTCAGGGTTCGGCTCGGGGGACTCGAGGACGGGAGCCTCGTGTTCGGGGTGGACACGCCGGCTCGTGACGGTGGTGAGAACGAGGCCGTGTAACCGGACGCGGTGCTCGAGTTGTGAAGTTACCATAGTAGCCACTGAAAGTCAATGTACACCCGATCGCAGGAGGGAAGCGCGGTTCGGAGCGTACGCGGTTCGGAGCGTACGCGGTTCGGAGCGTACGCGGTTCGGAGCGTACGCGGTTCGGAGCGTACGCGGTTCGGAGCGTACGCGGTTCGGAGCGAACGAAGTGAGCAAGAACCGCGGCAAAGCGAGCGGGGAGAGACGAGCCGGGAGCTGTGCGATCGGTGTGTAAATCGTTTCAGTTGTTACTAAGAGGAGAGATACCGAGGCTATTCTCGTAGCGACCGCTGGTACAGACAAGCGTTCTGCTCATGCTGGCGGCAACGATTTCCACGTCCTCCCCAACCGATTCGCTCACGCCAGAGGCGCTCGCTCATCCCTCGCGCACTGGCGACGCGCTCGAACGCCGTGAGAGCGCGTCGTCGACAGTGCGCGCCACCGCAGCAAAATAGCACGAGCGGGGTCGAGACGTTCGTCGTCGCTACGTCCGAACTGTTCCGGATGAAATTGCCTATGTTCCGTGGTCCCACGACCCCATGTAGTCGCGCTGGGTGTCCGTCAGCGAGTCGAAGTCGACGCCTTCGGCCGCGAGTTTGATCTCGGCGATCTCCTTGTCGAGTTCGTCGGGAACGTCGTGGACGCCGGCCTCGTACTCGTCGCTGTTCTCGAGC
Organism: Natronorubrum marinum; assembly: GCF_052040125.1. Classification (NCBI taxonomy): domain Archaea; kingdom Methanobacteriati; phylum Methanobacteriota; class Halobacteria; order Halobacteriales; family Natrialbaceae; genus Natronorubrum; species Natronorubrum marinum. The sequence continues at coordinate 354,960 of NZ_JBPPFV010000003.1, read as the reverse complement.
ATCTCGCGCACGCAGACGGCCTGTACGCCGAAGCTCTGGTCCATCACTTCGACGGGGTGGCCCAGCGAGATGGGCGCCGCGAGGTTCACGAGTCGCCCCTCGGCGATGACGTTGAGTCGGCGGCCGTCCGCGAGTTCGTATGCTTCGACGCCGTCGCGGGCCTCGTAGCGATCGACCGCGAGGTCGTCGAGCGCCTCGAGATCGATCTCGATGTCGAAGTGGCCCGCGTTGGCGAGTAAGACGCCGTCGTTCATCGACTCGAAGTGCTCCCCGACGATGATGTCCCGATTGCCCGTCGTCGTCAGGAAGACGTCGCCCACTTCGGCCGCGTCGGCCATCGGCATGACGTCGTAGCCTTCCATGTGGGCCTCGAGCGCACGGCGCGGCTCGACTTCGGTGACGATGACGTTCGCGTTCTGGCCAGAGGCCTTCCGAGCGACGCCCTTGCCGCAGTAGCCGAAGCCGGCGACGACGACGTTCTTGCCGGCCCACGAGAGGTTCGTGGTCATGGCGATAGATGCAAGGGAAGACTCGCCGGTGCCGTGGACGTTGTCGAAGAGGCGCTTCATCGGGGTGTCGTTGACCGCGAAGACGGGGTACTCGAGCGCGCCGTCTTCGTCCATCGCGCGCAGGCGGTGGACACCCGTCGTGGTCTCCTCGGCCCCGCCGACGATGCCGTCGATCAGTTCGGGGTAGTCCTCGTGGATCGCGGCGACGAGGTCCATCCCGTCGTCCACCGTCACTGTCGGTTCGTGGGCGATGACGGCCTCGATCGCGGCGTAGTACTCCTCGTCGTCGACGCCGCGTTTGGCGTAGCTCGTGATGTTCTCGTGGGTGTCGAGCGCCGCGCTCACGTCGTCGTGAGTCGACAGCGGGTTGCAGCCCGTGACGGCGACTTCCGCGCCGCCCTCCGCGAGCGTCTCGACGAGGATCGCCGTCTTCGCCTCGACGTGCATCGCCATCGCGATGCGTTCGCCCTCGAAGGGCTGATTGGCGACGAACTCCTCGCGGACGTGCTCTAAGATGGGCATGTGCTGGGTCGCCCAGTCCATCTTTCGGCGGCCTTCCTCCTGTGCGGCCTCGAGATCCGCCAGTTGCTCGCTGATCGGCGGATACGCAGTATCGGTCATACCTCAATCGAAGGGAACGGCGGGGAAAACGCTACCGAAGTCACGGAAGGCTCACCTCAGTTTGGGTGATTGAGGCTATCGGCGAGTCGGATGCAGATATGCCCACAGAGCAGTGCGAGCGCGAACGCTGGAATACGAGCGGACGCAGAATCCGATCCAACAACTACGGCCGCGGTACTCCAGCTGATCGCAAATCCAAGACCCGCAACGAGAACGACAACTGCCGTTGCAGCCTTCGAACGTTCGACGTGGTCGAGCACGGCTGAACCGACCGCTCCAGCAACGATGCCTACCACGATCGACGGCACCACGCCGATTGATACGAATGATCGGACATCAACGACAAACAGGTGAGTTCCTCCCAGGAGAAACAGTCCGAGTGCGAGGTCTCGGATCAACAGACTCGAAAGAGAACGAAGCCTCACGGAGACACTCATTAGTTAACTACTGATCCTCATTGTGAATACTTTGGTACAGATTTCACAGCCATCATCGGTAGGATATGGCGACTCTGTTGTTGTCTTGCAGACATATTCCCACTTATTCTGCAGCCGTATTTATACCTAATCCATATGAGCGATGATTCGAACGTCAGTGACGGGATCGTGCCTCTGACAACCCGATCGGAAAGCCGTCCTCTGACATCCGCTTTTGGCCCGTCAGCCACCTGAAGAGCCAGAAGTCGTCAAACTCCTCAACAGTTATCAATCAGACGACCCGCCAGCATGCTCGGGCGGCCCGCCGCCCTGGCCATTGTTACCGTTGGACTCGCCATCGTCGGCATCATCCGATGGACCACCGGCGTGTGCTGGTGGTCCCTGTCGGTCCTCGTCGTCCTCACTCGGCGGGCCGGCGTGGCTCGGCGGGCCCGCGTGATCCGGTGCGTTACCCGGGTTGTTCTCGACGACGAAGGAAGCGATCTGGAGTCCCCGCGGCTCGTCGTCGGTCAGATTGTTAGTCTTGAAGTCGTTGAGGAGTTGCCCGAAGTTCTCCGGCCCCTCCTCGACTGGCTCGAGTGTCGTCGTCGTCTCGACCGATTCGTCGTCGACGGTCGCCTCGAGCGAGATCTCGACGCTCTCGTTACCCGTCGGTGCCTCGAGGGCGACCGTTCCGTTCTCGTCCGTCGCGTGCGTTCCCGTATCCGCGTACGAGGCGTTCTCGTCGACGGTCGAGACCGTAACGCTGGTGTTCGCGACGCCGTCACCGTCTGCGGTGAGCGTCGCGGTCACGTCGGCACCGTCCTGGGTTACGTCGATCGAGGCGTTTCCGTCAGCCTCGTCATCTTCGGACTCCGCTTCGTCGGATTCCTCGTCGGTAGAGTTGTCAGCATCGTCTTCGGGCTCCTCATCCTCGGGCTCCTCGATGTCTTCGTCCGATATCGAGGCGTTCGGTTCCTCTGCGGTCGCGCTCGCGGCTGCGACGCCTGGCAGTGCGAACACGGACAGCAACATGACGGCGGCCAACGCCACCGCGAATAGTTTTCGAGTACTCATCGGTCGCGACATTCAGAGAATCGTGAATAAACCCCCTTGGCAGTTCTCGACGGTTCCGGGACGATATGAGGGCCGTAGAGGACGTTTGAGAGTTTATAACTAATTCTGAACGTTCAGTTCGGTTCACTGACCCTGTCTACTAACCGAACCTTCCGGTCAGTTTTCGGCGCGATCGACCAGCGCTTCGGCGGCCTCGCTGGCCTGCGTTCGAACCGCCTCCTCGTCGAGCGTCAGCACGTCGCGGTCGCGCATGAGCACTTGTCCGTCACAGATCGTGTGGCGGACGTCGGACGCCGCCGCGGCGTACGCGAGGTGACTCACGAGGTCGTGACGCGGGGTCAAGTGAGCGGACTCGAGGTCGATCACGGCGAGGTCGGCGGGCGCCCCTTCCTCGAGCCGACCGACATCGAGACCGATAGCCTCGGCGCTGCCCTGGGTCATCATCTCGACCACCGACTCGGCGGGCACCGCGCTCGCGTCGCCGGTCTCGAGTTTGCCGATCATGGCGGCGTCGCGGGCCTCGTCTAACATCGAGAGGTCGTTGTTCGAGGCCGCGCCGTCGGTGCCGATTCCCACCGTCACGCCCGCGTCGAGCATGCGCTGGACGGGAGCCATTCCGCTCGCCAGTTTCATGTTCGAGGCCGGACAGTGGACCACGCCCGTCCCGGCTTCGGCGAGCAGGCCGATCTCGCTCTCGTCGAGGTGGACGCCGTGGGCGATGAAGTCGCCCTCCTGGACCATCCCGTGCTCTGCGGCGTAGGCCATCGGTCGGACGCCGTGTTCCTCGACGATCGGCGTCACCTCGTTCGTCGTCTCGTTCGCGTGGTAGTGGATCGGCACGCCGAGCTCGCGAGCCTGCGGGACGAACTCCTCGAGATACTCGCTCCCGATCGTTGTCAGCGAGTGGGGCATAAAGGCCGTCGAGATCCGGCCGTCCGCGCGGCCGTCGAGTGCTTCGGCCACTTCGAGCCCCTCTCGGGCGTCCTCGCGGGCCTCCTCGTCGTTCGACGCGACGGTGACGACCCCGTGACCGAGACGGGCGCGGAGCCCGGCCTCCTCGACCGCGTCGGCGATGTTCGGGACCATGAAGTACATGTCCGCGAAGGCGGTCGTCCCGGATGTGATCATCTCGAGCGCGCCGAGTCGCGTGCCGTGGTAGACGTCGTCGGGCGTCAGTTCGGCTTCGGTCGGCCAGATATCTTCCTGGAGCCACGCGTCGAGTGACTTGTCGTCGGCGTAGCCGCGCATGAGCGTCATCGCGACGTGGCAGTGGCCGTTGACGAAGCCGGGCGTGACCAGCGAGCCCGTCGCGTCGAGCGTCTCGTCGGCCTCGCCCGCGAGGTCGTCGCCGACCTCGAGAATCTCGCCGCCGTCCTGATCGACCAGTACGTCCGTGCGCGTGACCGTGATATCGGGCAACAGCACCTGCCCGCCGGTGATCGCCAGTGTCGTCATGGCTCTGGGTTTCTCCCACGAGGGCCTTATACTGTCGAAAAAGCGTCAGCGTGGTTCGCATCGCCAGTAGCGCTCGCGCTCGTGAATTTCGTAGTCGAGGGCTTCGAGTATCGCCCTCGTTTCCCCCGGCACGTCCCCCGCGAGGCCCTCGTCGTGCGATTCGACGAAAACGATCGGTCGGTGTCGCTCGAGCGTCGTTCGGGCACCGCGGAGGACGGCGGGAGCCGCGCCCTCGACGTCAATTTTGAGGTGATCGGGCGGGAAGAGATCGTCCTCGAGCACGATATCGTCCAGCCGACGGATCGGAACCGACCGAACGTCGGCAACGACGGCCGCCCAGCGGGTCGCGCTCGCGCGGTCGAACGCCGACAGTTCGGGGTACGTCGAGACGTAGAAGGGGCGCTCGCCGGAGTCGTCGCCGATACCGCAAGCCAATACGTCGATCCGGCGCTCGAGGTCGTTCGCGCGAACGTTCCGCCACAATCGCTTGACGGCGGCCGGCGACGGTTCGAACGCGACGACGTGTCGGTCGGTCGCGCCGCTCGTCAGCGCGAGCGCGTAGATCCCCACGTTCGCGCCGATATCGTAGACGACATCCGACGGCCCACAGCAGGCGGCCAGTTCCGCGAGCATCGCGTCGTTCCCGTGACGGTTGAGCGGCTCGTAACAGCGAAACGTCCCCGCCGGCGTCCGATTGCGGCGCGCGAGGAGTTCGCGGTCGTAGTTCGCCGCGGCGAGCCGGTAGTACCCCCGGTAGCCGACGCTACGAGCGGCCCGAAGCGTCCGGTTCGCGAGAGACACCGGATCCGGCATCGCCATCCACTCGGTGCTCTCGAGACGGATCCGATTGTATATGCGGTCCCTACGCCGATTCGAGGGACGAGATTCGGGCGAACGACTACGTCGGGTCCGGTGTATTCTACGTCTACGCGGGCCGGCTCTGGCGGGCCCCGCGGTCGACGACAGCTCCGGACGCAGTTACGACGGCTGCTCGAGTGAGTCGAAGCCTACGTGACGTTTCTCATCGCGGACGCGCTGTTCCCACAAGCGACCGGATAGCGGCCCGAGTGGCAGTTCAGGGCGGGAAGCACGCTCCGTCCAAACCTCACTCACTACGCTCACTACGGAAAGCCGGAATACGCGCGAATTGAACAGGATTGACTCGAGCCTGACTACCGACGGAGCCACTCGAGCGGTTTCAACACCGCCGGCCGGTAGTCCTCGTGGGGATCGTACTTCGCGAACGAGAGGCTGTTGGCCATCACGCTCACGCTCGAGGCGGCCATCGCCAGCCCGGCCAGCGCCGGGTTCAGCAGACCAAGCGAGGCGATGGGAATCAGCGTCGTGTTGTAGGCGAAGGCCCAGAACAGGTTCTGGCGCACCTTCGAGATGGTCGCCTCGGAGATTCTGACGGCCTTGAGCACGTCCGCCGGGTCGTCGCGCATCAGCGTCACATCAGCTGACTCGATGGCGACGTCGGTGCCCGAGCCGATGGCGACGCCGACCTGTGCGGTCGTGAGCGCGGGCGCGTCGTTGACCCCGTCGCCGACCATCATGACTCGCGCGCCACCTTCCTGTAGGTCTTCGATGTGGTCCGCCTTGTCCTCCGGAAGGACCGCCGCACGCACGTTGTCGGGATCGATTCCGACCTGTTCGGCCACCGCACGGGCCGTCCGTTCGTTGTCGCCGGTGAGCATCACGACCTCAGTACCCCGTTCGTGCAGGGCCGCGACGGTCTCTTTTGCGCTCTCGCGGACCTCGTCCGCGACGGCGAGCACGCCCAACAGTTCGCCATCAATCGCAACCGGCATCGCCGTCTTCCCCTCCCGCTCGAGCCGCGTCAGCGTCTCCTCGGCGGGTTCGGTGTCGATTCCCGCGTCCTCGAGCAGTTTCCGGCGACCGATCAGCACGCTGCCGCGGTCGGTCTCGGCGCGGATACCGTGGCCGGGGACGTTCTCGAACTCGCTGACCTCGCCGACTACGATGCCTCGATCCTCACAGCCCTCGACGATCGCGCGGGCGATCGGGTGTTCGGAGCCGGATTCGGCTGTCGCCGCGGCACCGAGAACGAGCGACTCGAGGTCCTCCTCGCGGTCGGTCAGAAGTCCGCCGTCCGCCGCAGTATCGCCGCCGTCGGTGGCGACTCGCTCGCCCATGAGTTCGACGTCCGTCAACACCATCTCGCCGTGGGTCAAGGTCCCCGTCTTGTCGAAGACGACGGTGTCGATGCCCCGAACCTGCTCGAGCACGTCGCCGCCCTTGAACAGCACGCCGTTCGTGGCGGAGAGAGTGGAGCCGACCATCGTCGCGGCCGGCGTCGCCAGCCCCAGCGCGCAGGGACAGGCGATCAGCAGCGCCGAGGCGAGGACGACGACCGAGAACTCGAGGACCGGCACGCCGCCGACGACGGGGCCGCCGCCGACGGGCTCGAGGATCGGAATCCAGCCCCCGAGCGCCGACGAGACGCCGTACAGCGCGTCGGGAAAGAGGAACCAGAGCGTCGCCCAGAGAATCGCGTTGAGGATCACCGCTGGGACGAAGTAGGCGCTCACGGTGTCGACCAGCCGCTGGATCTCCGGCTGACGCGACTGGGCTTCCTTGACCCGGTCGACGATCTGCTGGATCGCCGTCTCTGAGCCGACCTTCGTCGCCTCCACGAGGAGCACGCCGTTCTCGTTGATCGTCGAGCCGACCACTTCGTCGCCCTCGCCTTTCTCGACCGGGACGGACTCGCCGGTGAGCATCGACTCGTCGACGGCACTCTGGCCGTCGACGACCACGCCGTCCGTCGGAATCCGCTCGCCCGGCCGGACCTTCATCACGTTGCCGACCGCGACGTTCTCGAGGGGAACCTGCCGCTCGTCGCCATCTTCTACGACGGTTGCCTCCTCGGCCTCCATCTGCAGGAGTTCGCGCAGTGCGTTGCCGGCCCGAGCCTTCGATCGGACCTCGAGCCAGTTGCCCAGCGTGATGAACCAGAGGATGAAGGCGACGGCCTCGAAGTAGAGGCCCGCACCGGCGATAGCGCCGAAGAGGACCGCCGTACTGTAGACGTAGCCCGCCGACGACCCCATCGCTACCAGCGTGTCCATATTGGCCCGCCGATTGTGCGAGAACGCCCGCCAAGCGCCGCGAAGGAACTCCATCCCGAGCGTGGCCATCAGCGCGGTTGCGAGGGCGAACTCGAGCACCCCCATGACGGAGACGGTCGCGACGCCGAGTCCGATATCGCCCAGGTGGGGCAACTCGACGAGCCCGAGCATCGCGAGCATGATCGGCACGAACGGGAGCGTGAGGATACCCCCGCCGATCACCAGTCGGCGCTGGCGCCGAAGCTCCTTCTCGACGGCGCGCTCGCGCTGGCTCGAGCCCTGCGTCCCCTCGGCGTCGTCGCGCTCGTCGCGGACGGGTTCGTAGCCGGCCTCCTCGATAGCCGCGAAAATCTCGCCCAGCGAGACGTCGTTCGGGTTGTACTCGACGCGGGCCTCGTCGGACGCGAAGTTCACGTCCGCTCGAATCACACCCGGTAGTTCCGTGACCGCGTCCGCGACGGAGCCGGAACACGTCGAACACGACATCCCCATGACCGTGATGATCTCCGTCTCCGAGGCGGCCTCGTAACCCGCGTCGTCGATGGCGTCGTAGATCTCGGCCAGCGAGACGACCTCGGGAACGTACGCGACCGTCCCCTCGTCGGTCGCGTAGTTCGCACTCGCCGACTCGACGCCCTCGAGGTCGCCCACCGCGTCCTCGACGGTCCCCGAGCAGGTCGAACAGGACATGCCGGTGATCTCGAGGTGCGCTCGCCTGGTGTTCATGTATAGCTGTACGGGATAGACGTTCAAGCGGGTTGTGCCTTGGAAAGTGAGAATGTATCAGTGATAGAGTTTCGAAAGTAAACCGCGGCCGCTCGCTGTCCGACCGAGCACGGTGTGAGAACTACGGTGTTCGATCTCGAACTAGCCGCCGATGTCGCCCACCGCTTTCGGACGGACGATCCGGATCTCGACGGATGCAGGACTGCAGGGACGACTCGAACGAGGTGAGCGGCGCTGATGGCTGATTCGAGCCGGGACCACGGCGATTCGGCCCACGAATCGGCGAAACCCTCCGCTCGAGGAGAGAAACCCACCGATAGCTACTGTTCGTGTTGTCGGGTCTGTAACTGCTATCGGGACGCGCCGGGTACCGTCGAGAAACCGGGCGAGCGACGCGGCGAGCACGACGAACACGACGGAAAAGGCAAACGCGACGAGCGCGGTGATGACAGACACGACAGTCACGATCACGGTGGCGACGGACACGACGACCACGGCGCGCACGTCGACCATTCGGACCACGAGGACCTGTTCCGAAAGCGGTTTTTCGTCTCCCTCGTGCTCTCCCTGCCAGTGTTGTACTACAGTCCGATGCTCCAGGACTGGTTCGGCTTCACCGCGGTGACGTTCCCGGGCAGCGAGTTCGTCGGGCCCGTCCTCGGCGTCGCGGTCTTCGCCTACGGTGGGATTCCGTTCCTCCGAATGGGCGCGGTCGAAGCGCGCAACCGCGAGCCTGGCATGATGTTGCTGATTTCGCTCGCGATCACCGTCGCCTTCGTCTACAGCGTCGCCGCGGCCGTCTTCGACATCGGCGAACCGTTCTTCTGGGAACTCGTCACGCTGATCGTCATCTTCCTGCTGGGCCACTGGATCGAGATGCGCTCCGTCAGGCGCGCCTCGGGCGCGCTCGACGAGCTCGCCGAATTGCTGCCCGAGACGGCCGAGCGCGTGACTGCCGATGGGGAGACCGAGACGGTGCCGATCGACGACCTCGAGGCGGACGACCTCGTGCTCGTCCGGCCCGGATCGAACGTGCCGGCCGACGGCGTCGTCGAGGAGGGCGAGTCGAACGTCACCGAGGCGATGATCACGGGCGAGTCGAAGCCGGTGAAGAAGGGACCCGGCGACGAGGTCATCGGCGGGACGACCAACCGCGACGGCAGCCTGCGCGTTCACGTCGCCGCGACGGGAGAGGAGACGACGCTGTCGGGCATCGTGCGCCTAGTGGAAGAGGCCCAGGAGAGCCGGTCTCGGACGCAAGTCCTCGCCGACCGGGCCGCGGGCTGGCTCTTTTATGCAGCACTCGGCGTCGCGGCGGTCACCGCCGTCGCCTGGACCGTCGCCGTCGGCTTCGGGCTCCCGGTCGTCGAACGCGTCGTTACCGTCCTCGTCATCGCCTGTCCGCACGCGCTCGGACTCGCGGTCCCGCTCGTGGTCGCGATCAACACCTCGATGGCCGCCCAGCACGGGATGCTCGTCCGCGACCGGATCGCCATGGAGCAGGCACGGAACCTCGACACCGTCGTCTTCGACAAGACCGGGACGCTGACGGCGGGGGAACAGGGGATCGTCGAAATCGCGACCGTCGGGGACTGGAGCGAGGACGACATCCTGACGCTCGCGGCCGCCGCCGAGGGTGATTCGGAGCACATGATCGCCCAGGCCGTTCGTGACGAGGCCGGTGAGCGTGAACTCCCGGTGCCCGACGCCCGCGGGTTCGAGGCGCTCGAGGGACGTGGCGTTCGCGCGACGATCGAACGCGATGCGATGCCGGCCGTTGCACCCGGTGTGGGTCATTCCGAGGAGGGAACCGATTCCGGCGGCCAAGACGGTCACACCGTCTCCGTCGGCGGTCCCAACTTACTCCGATATCTCGAGGTCGAACCGTCCACCGACCTCGAGCGCTTCGCGGACGAGGCCGGCGCTCGGGGCGAGGGCGTCGTCTACGTGTTACACGACGAGGAGATCGTCGGCGCGGTCGCGCTGGCAGACGTGATCCGCGAGGAGAGCGTCGAGGCCATCGACGCGCTCCACGAGATGGGCGTTGAGGTGGCGATGCTGACCGGCGACGACGCGGACGTGGCCCACAGCGTCGCCGACGAACTCGGCATCGACACCGTCTTCGCGGAGGTGTTGCCCGAAGACAAGGACGAGAAGATCCTCGAGCTACAGGATCGGGGCCACCTCGTCGCGATGGTCGGCGATGGCGTCAACGACGCGCCCGCGCTCACCCGCGCCGACGTGGGAATCGCCATCGGCTCGGGTACCGATGTGGCCGTCGAGTCCGCCGACGTGGTGCTCGTCGAGAACGATCCGCGGGATGTCGCCAGCCTCGTTCGACTGAGCGCGAAGAGCTACCGGAAGATGCAGGAGAACATCGCCTGGGCGGCCGGCTACAACGTGTTCGCCCTGCCGCTCGCCGCTGGAATCCTCGCACCGATCGGCATCCTGCTCTCGCCGGCCGTCGGCGCGGTGCTCATGTCCGCGAGTACGGTGATCGTCGCGATCAACGCGCAGTTGCTCCGGCGGGCGGATCTATCGGTGTGAGGGAGTTCCCAAGAACGGTTCTACAGTAATAGCTGCCCTCCCCCTCCGAGAAGCACAAGGACCGCCCCGAGAGTCATCATCCAGACCCACCGATCCGCTGGCACGGACGCAGACGGGTTCTCCGAGAACCCCAGTACATAAACCGCACTGCAGACCGTTCCGACGCCGCCGATCGCCATCAGTAGGGCTGCGAGACCGGTGTTTCCGGCGGCGACACTCGAGAGTCCCATCGCTCCGACGACGACGCCACAGAGAATGGTCGACGCGTAGTAGAGACGTGTGAGATCCATATTAGAGACTGTACTGACATGTAAGTAATAGTTCCCATGTTAGCGAACGTAACTCCACCTCGATAGTAGTCACTGAACGTCATACTATAGCGCTTCGTCGACGAGAATCCGGTTGCTAATCCCGGGCCGCTACTGGGAATTCAGTTCGAGGTGACGCTTACAGCTTCCCCGTGTCCTCGGGGACGAGCGTGAACCCGAGCGTCCGAAAGTCGCTATCGAAGGTGAACACGTGGTCGACGTCCCGTTCGTCGGCGAGGTCGCTCGTCGCGTGGTCTACGAACGATATCTTCTGATCGTCGTACTCCTCGAACTGGCGGGCAGTCGCCGTCGGATCCGTGCGCCACCACACGACCCGCCCCGCAATCTTCCGGCTCTCGACGTGTCCGCCGTCCTCGAGCGTCCGGAGTTTCCGGCGTGCGGTTTCCCGGGAACAGTCGAGCGACTCGGCGACGTCGCCCGACGTGACGACCGGACCCGCCACCGCATCGAAGACGTCGAGCACGTCGGCCAGCGTGGTAGTGTCGGTGAATCGGCCGGAATCGCCACGGTTTCGCGACACGTACTGTCGTTGTACGGGCACATCGATGAGCCTGTTGGTGTACGCCACACGGTAAACGCCGCATGGCATCCCAAGAACGGACACCGTGATTCGCCCGGATGAAAAGACAATTCCCCCGCGGCCACCAATACGGAGCTAATGCGAATCGCCGTTCCCAACAAGGGCCGCCTGCACGAGCCGACGATCGACCTCCTAGAGCGGGCCGGACTCCACCTCGAGAACGGTGCCGACCGAAAACTGTACGCTGACACCGTCGATCCGGACGTCTCCGTCCTCTTCGCCCGCGCGGCGGACATCCCGGAGTACGTCTCCGACGGCGCGGCGGACCTCGGGATCACGGGACTCGATCAGGTCCACGAGGCCCGCGTCGACGACGTCTCGGAGCTGCTCGACCTCGAGTTCGGCCGCTGTCGACTCGTGCTGGCGGCGCCAGAGGACGGCGACATCGAGACCGTCGACGATCTGGCGGGCAAGACCGTCGCCACCGAGTTCCCCAACATCACCCGCGACTTCTTCGCGGACACCGGCGTCGAGCCCGATATCGTCGAGGTGACGGGGGCGACGGAGCTGACGCCCCACGTCGAGATGGCCGACGCCATCGTCGACATCACGAGCACGGGGACGACGCTCAAGATGAACCGCCTGGCCGTCGTCGACGAGGTGCTCTCGAGTTCGGTCCGGCTGTTCGGCCGCGAGGATGTCCTCTCCGAGCCGAAAGTCGAAGAGGTCCGAACGGCGCTCTCCTCGGTCAAGCAGGCCGAGGGCAAGCGCTACCTGATGATGAACGTCCCGACGACGAAACTGGACGACGTCCGGGACGTCATCCCCGGGATGGGCGGGCCAACGGTGATGGACATCGCCGGAGCGGACGAGAACGGCGACGGGAAGGTGGCCGTCCACGTCGTCGTCGACGAGCAGGACGTGTTCGAGACGATTACGGAGGTCAAAAAGGCCGGCGCGAGCGATATTCTGGTGACCGAGATCGAGCGGTTGATCGAGTAATCGCCGCTCGAGCGAATCGATCCGCTACTCGACGGTGAGTCGACGCCCTTTGCTGCCGACTACTCCGACCGCGGCTCCAGTCGAGAGTCGATCGGTCCCTCGAGCGACTCTCCGTCGAGCAACGGCTCGAACGCCGGGAGCGTCGCGCCGGGGGAGACGAGTCCCTGCACCTGGTCGTACGCGAGGGCGCGGTGATCCTCGAGCAGCGGGAGGTGGGTCCGACAGAGCGAGACGTGGACGCGCTGGCGGAGTTCGAGGAGCGACGTGACGGCCGTCGCGTCGTGTTCGGCGTCCGCGATCCGTGCGACGAGCGTGGACACCGAGAGGGAGCCGTCCTCGGCGAGGAGACAGCGGAGCACCTCGCGTCGACGGTCGTTGCCCAGCACGCGACGGACTGCCGCACGCGGGAGGGCTCCCTGAAATCGCCCAACATTGCCGGGAGCGGGGCTATCCTGCGCGGTCGCCAGTCGGTCTGGATGGATCGTCATCGATAGCTGAAACTCAGCGGAAGATCGAATAAACGCCGCTGGTCGTTCCACTCGATGAGAGACGATTCACTCCACTATGGATCGTTCACGGGTGGTAAACGGTCACTAATTCGGCCGAAGAGACTGATCGATCCCGGTGAACGGTTTCAGAAGAACTGGGAGAGAGCGGGAGAGACCGTCGTCGAGAGTGGTTCGAGAGTCGCGACCGATCGATACTGTCGGTTTCCGTGACTCAATTCGGCGCAAGCGCCGCTGGGAGTCGGCGATCACTGCGAAAACCGAAACCGAGCGGCGTTACTCGAGCAGGCCGAGGTCCTCGAGCCGGGAGACGATCTTGTCGACGGCGTGTTCGGCGTCGACGGGCTTCTTTCCGCCGGTGATGACGAGTTTCCCGGAGCCAAAGAGCAGAGCCACCACTTCGGGGTCGTCGAGGCGGTAGACCAGGCCGGGGAACTGTTCGGGTTCGTACTCGATGTTCTCGAGGCCGAGACCGATCGCGATCGCGTTCAGGTTGAGGTTGCGGCCCAGGTCAGCGCTGGTGACGATATTCTGGACGACGATCTCGGGGTCCTCGTTGACCTGAATCTGCAGTTCACGGAGCTTGTCGAAGACGATACGCAGGCTCTCGTGAACGTCGTCGGTCGATTTCGCGCCGGTGCAAACGATCTTCCCCGAGCGGAAGATCAGTGCGGCGGACTTGGGATTCTGCGTGCGGTAGACGAGGCCGGGGAACTGTTCGGGGTCGTAGTCGGCCCCCTCGAGGTCCATGGCCACGCTCTGCAGGTCGAGCTCCTGTCCGATACCGGTCGACGCCACCACGTTTTCGATGTTGATGGTGTCCTTGGGATCCGTCATAAGTCGCTTAAAAAGACGTATTTAAGGTTTATAAAGGTTAGTACCGCCACCTGATATGTCCGGTATATAGGGCGCCCGCGTCGATCGAATACCGCTCGATTTCACGGCGAGTAGTGTCTGACAAACGGTCCTAGCTCGATCGTATCTCGAGCGAACCGTCACGAAAAACGGTAGGCTCATGGCTCCCCCGCGGCGACGACTACGCGTGTATCTACTCGAGCTCGGCGGCGAGGACGACGCTTTTGCGGCCCGCGAAGCGGCCAGCGGGGCCGCCGACGTCCGTCGTATCGCCCCCGGACTCGCCGTCGCGAACGCCGTCGCTCCCGAGCGAATCCGCGGGCTGGCATACACCCACCGTGCGAGCGAACTGCTCGGCCGGACCGACGCCGACCCGGCGAGCGCCCGCGCGCTGCTCGAGACGGCGTCGATCGACCGCGAAGGAACGGTTGCAGTTCGTGCGACCGACGTCCACGGCTCGAGCGGCGTCGATACCGGGCGGGTCGAACGTGAACTCGGCCAAATCCTGGTCGATCGTGGGTTTACGGTGGACCTCGACGATCCCGACCACGTGCTCCGGGCGACGTTTTCGGAGGGGGCACTCGAGGCCGGCGGGGGACTCGAGGCTGACGAGGCGACCGGCGACCTGTTCGCGTCCGAACCGGACATCGAAGCGCTCAACGGGCCGGTTTCGGTCTGTGCGCTCGGCTGGCTCGCCGCCGAGAGCGTGCGCGATTTCGGCTCACGTGCGCCCACGGACAAACCGTTCTTCCAGCCCGGGAGCATGGATCCGTTACTCGCCCGCGCCGTCGCGAACGTCGCGGGGGCCCGGCCCGGCGCGACGGTGCTGGACCCGATGTGTGGCACCGGCGGCGTGCTCGTCGAGGCCGGACTGGTCGGTGCCGACGTCGTTGGGACGGACGCCCAGGCGAAGATGGTCGCGGGTGCGCGGGAGAATCTGGGCCACTTTCTCGATTCGGACGAACCGTCGCCCGTAGGGGTGGAGCGAGGCAAGTGGCACGTCGGTCGCGGCGATGCGACCCGGCTGCCGCTGCCGGACGACGCCGTCGACGGCGTGGTGTTCGACGCCCCTTACGGCCGACAGTCGAAGATTGAGACGCACCGACTCGAGGACCTCGTGTCGGGTGCGCTGTCGGAAGCCTGCCGGGTCGCCCCGCGGGCCGTCGTGGTCGCGGATCGATCGTGGGCCGGCGAGGCCCGGGCGGCGGGCTGGGAGCTCGAGGCCGCGTTCGAACGCCGCGTGCATCGATCGTTGACGCGGTACGTGCTGATTCTCGAGCGTTCTGCATGATTTCGGTTGGATCTACGGGCCGCTCGAGTGACGGTGAGGTGCGATCGAAAGCGCGGACTGTCAGATAACCGACTTGGACGGGTAGCCACCTCGAAACTGCTGCATACGTGGCAACAGTGGTTGCCACGTCCTCCCCAACCGATTCACTCGCTTCTTCCAGTCGCTCGCTCATCCCTCGCGAATCGTCTCGCGGTTCGTCGTCGACTCACCGCGATCCAGCGCGCCAACAATCAACTGTCAATAGCTATCGCACGCTCGAGACCCGTGCTACGCCGCTCGTCCGTCGACGAGTCCCTGCAGTTCGCTGGCGACCTCCGGCGGGACGACGATCCGTCGCGGCCCCGCGACGTACTGGCCGTCGGGTTCCGCGTACTCGAGTTTCAGAATCGCCGCGTCGCCGAGTCGGCGCGTCGAGACGCCCCGAATGAGCTCGAGATCGATCGCCTGATCAGGATCGTAGAGGTAGATCGTCCGCTTCTCGCGGTCGAGCGTGCCGATCGAGCGTAGGAACGACGCGAGCACGAGCGCGACGAGCGCGAGCGGGAGCAACAGCGCGGCCATCCCGGTGAACGGGCCGGCACCGACTTCCAGCAGTTCTCGCTGGGAGACGTACCGACCGACGGCCATCAGCGAGCCCATGACGCCCATCATCGCGATCGTTCCGAGCGCGGCGTCCATCGCTCGCTCGAGGGCCGCCCCGGACGGCGTCGTAATCGGAAGCCGGCTGGCCAGGGCCTCGAGCCGACGTTCGGTGTTGCTGGTGACGGCGAACGCGAGGATCGTCACGATGATGGCAGCGAACATCGCGATGATAATCGCGCCGGCGCCGCCCTGGGCGGCGAGATCGTACAGTCGCCAGAAGACGATGATAGTGATCGCCGCGAAGAACGTCCCGACGCCCAGCGACCACAGCAGGCGAACGGTTCGAGACGTCGAGGCGTCGCGTCGCCACTGAATCGTCTCGGTATCGTTCGGATCCGCAGCGTCCTCGTCCATACCAGCACTCACAACCCGTCCTGTAAAGCCTGTTCGATGTCGGTCAGCCCGTATGGGCGACCGTCAGAACAGCAGCGCGTCGATCACGACGAAGCCGACATAAGAGATGATGATCGAACCGGCCAGCGAACCGATCCACGCGAGAACGGTGAATCCCATCTTGCGTGCACTGACGCCGCCGCCGGCGCCGGCCGCGGCGTAGCCGCTCCCGATGATCGCGCTGACGATGATCTCGTTGAACGAGACGGGAATGCCGTAGAGGACGGCGACCTGGGCGATAATGAACGACGGGATGAGTGCGGCGATCGACCGTCGCGGACCGAGCGAGGAGTAGTCCTGCGAGATCGCCTTGATCATCCGCGGCGCGCCGGTCCACGACCCGAGTAAGAGCCCGAACCCGCCGCCGACGAGCAGGGCGATCAGCGGCAGGCCGACGTCACCCGACAGCGGAATCAGCGGCCCGACCGCCAGCCCGACCTGACTGCCGCCGGCGGAGAACGCGACCAGTCCGCCGAGGATCAACAGGAAGTGGCGCTCGCCCTGTTCGATATCGCTCCGAAGATCGATCGCGATCGCACCCGCCCAGAGCGCCGCCATCACGGCCGTCGCGGCGACGATACCGACGAGCTCCGGTCCCGGAACCCAGCCGCTCGAGGCCTGTGCGATCGATTCGCCCCCGGCATCCCCCGAGCCGAGGATCGCAAACTCGATGTTGGCGACGATGACGCCGACCAGCGCCGACAGGCCGATTATCAGAGACTCCTCGGCGATCGGTTCGCTTCGCAGGACTCGAGCGATCGCGTAGGCGAGGCCGCCGCCGACGAAGGGCGTCAGGATCCACAACGTGGCGATTTCGGTGTACTTCGCCCACGCGGGATCACCCCCCATCGCGAGCCCGACACCGACGACTGCGCCGGTCACCGTAAACGCGGTCGCTATCGGATACCCCGCGAAGACGCCGATCGCGACCAGCCCGGCCGCGATAATCAGGGCGACGGTCGCCGCCATCGGCGACAGCGTCACGCCCCCGATCAGATCGGCACCGACCGCCTCGGAGACGTTCGCGCCCTGCAAAACGGCGCCGGCGAAACCGAGAATACCGACGAGAAACCCCGCTCGCATCACCGAAATCGCGTTCGCGCCGACCGCCGGGGCGAACGGTGTCGACCCGCTCGAGCCGGCACCGATCGCCCAGGCCATGAAAAGACTGGCAAGTGCGGCGACCAGAAACGTCGCGATCGTCACGATCTCGACCATCTACCCCGGCTTACCAGCTAGCCCTACAAGTGTGTGCCGACCTTCGACCGATCGTTCTCGGACGGACAGTCGTGTTTACAACTGGCAATCGCGTTCGTATATTGAAATCGAATATCGATAGAAACGGGAAATAAAACCTTAACACCTAAACCGATTCAGCGGCGTATTACGAACAGCAATGGTGGAAAATGGCAAGGCGGTTGACAGACGCGACTACCTGAAACTTTCCGGGGTCGCTGGAATCGCGATGACCGGACTCGCCGGCTGTCTCGAGGACAGCGGAAACGGCGACGACGACGAGAACGGGAGCAGCGACGAGAATGGCGGCGAAGCCGACTCCGAAATCGTCGCCGGCACGGCGCCCGGGTTCCGACCGTTCGAGATGGTCGAAGACGGCGAACTGGTCGGCTTCGACGTCGACCACCTCGAGGCGGTCGTCGACGAGACCGACTACGAACTATCCGGCTGGGAGCAGTTCGAGTTCGACACGCTGATTCAGGCGCTCAACAGCGGCGAGATCGACGTGATCGCGGCGGCGATGACGATCAACGACGAACGCGAAGAACAGATCGCGTTCACCGATCCGTACTACAGCGCCGACCAGTCGGTGCTCGTCCAGACCGGCGGCGACTTCCAGCCATCCGAGCTCGACGACCTCTCGGGGCGAGACCTCGGCGCGCAGTCGGGGACGACAGGTGAGGGGATCATCGAGGACGAAGTCGACGATCCGAACTACCGCTCGTTCGATAACTACGTCTACGCCGTCGAAGAGTTAGAGCGAGGGACGATCGAGGCCATCGTCATCGACCAGCCCGTCGCCGAGTCGTTCGAGTCCGACCGCGACGTCGAAATCGCGTTCACGTTCGAGACCGGCGAGGAGTACGGCCTCGGCGTTCGACAGGACGACGACGACCTCCGGGAGGCGCTCAACGAGGGTATCGCGGCCGTCGAGGAGTCGGGCGAGTACGAAGAGATCACGCGCGAGTGGTTCGACGAGTAAGCTGATCGGCAATGGATCTCGCAGTACAGGCGGCGGACGCCGCGGCGACGCTACCGGCCGAACAACTCCTGGTGATCAGCGAGGAGGCGGTCGCGGAGTTCGTGGAGGATGTGGAGTTCGTCTACCAGAACAGCGATTACCTGCTGTGGGGGGCGGTCGTCACGGTCCTCCTGACGCTCACCAGCATCGTGCTCGGCTTTCTGGCGGGCTTTCCGGCCGGCGCGATCGAAACCTACGGGAGCGGCTACTCGCGGGCGTTCGTCCGGAAGTTCGGCGTCCTGTTGCGGGGGACGCCGATTCTCGTCATCATGCTCATCACGTTCTTCGTCCTGCCCTACGGAATCGTCCACGGCGCGGTCGAAGGGGTGTTCGGTACGCTCGACTTCGTCCTCGGGCCGACGCCGTTCACCGCGGCGGTCGACGTTCCCGGCGCGTTCGTCGCGGCGACGATCGCGCTGGGCTTTCGCAGCGCGGCCTACCAGTCACAGATCTTCCGGGGCGCGCTCGGAAGCATCGACGAGGGGCAGATGGAGGCCGCCCGCTCGATCGGGATGAGCCGACTCGAGGCGATCCGACACGTGATGCTCCCGCAGGCGCTGCGCCGGAGCGTGCCGGGCTTTCAGAACGAGTTCACGATCGTTCTCAAGGACACCTCGATCGCCTTTGCGATCGGCCTCGGCGAACTGCTCAAGCGAAGCAATGACCTGTTTCAACAACAGACCACGGCGATCCTCGAGCTCATCATCTTCATCAGTCTCATCTACTTCGTGTTGACCTTCACGACGAACCGGACGCTCGATTACGTGAACAACCGCTTTGCAATCCCAGGTGAATCCTCGTGACCGACCACCGAACGGACGGCGCTGGCAGCAGCATCGACCACGCAACGACGCAGACGGCCGACCGCCCGCTGCTTCGCATCGAAGACCTCTGGAAATCCTACGGCGACGAGGAGGTCCTCAAGGGAATCGACCTCGAGATCGATCACGGCGACGTCGAGGTGTTGGTCGGCCCAAGCGGGAGCGGAAAGTCGACGCTGCTGCGGTGTCTCAACCGCCTGACCGATGTCGACAGCGGTCAGATATATCTCGACGATCTCGAGGTGACCGCGCCGGACACCAACCCCGACACCGTTCGCCAGCAGATCGGGATGGTGTTTCAAGACATCAACCTGTTCGCCCACCTCACCGCGCGCAAAAACATTACGCTCGGACTCCGCAAGGTGCGGGATTTTACTAAAGCGGAAGCTCGAGAGCGGGCCGACGACGAGCTGGCGCGGGTGGGACTGTCCGATCAGGCCGACTCCTACCCGGCACAGCTTTCGGGCGGACAGAAACAGCGCGTCGGCATCGCTCGCGCGCTTGCGATGGATCCAGAAGTCATGCTGTTCGACGAACCGACGAGCGCGCTCGACCCCGAACTGAGCAACGAGGTGCTCGAGGTCATGCACGAACTCGTCGGCGAGGGGATGACGATGGTCGTCGTCACCCACGAGATGCGCTTCGCCCGCGGCGGCGCGACCGACATCTCGTTTCTCGCCGACGGCACACTCGTCGAGCGCGGCCCGCCCGAGGTCCTCTTCGAGAACCCGACGCACGATCGAACCGCAGAGTTCTTCGAAAGCATCCGTCATGACTGAGGGCGCGACACCGCCTGCTCGACATCGAACGCGGGCGCGAGCGGAGGCGATCGTACGATGAGCACGTCGAAGCCGTCCGGGTTCGAGCGGCTCCGCGGCTCGGTCGACGGCCTCGAGAGTGGGCTCGCAATCGCCGTCGGCGTCTGCTTCTGGGGCTGGCTGCTCACGCGCTGGCTCTACGACTGGGTTATCAGCCGACTGGGCGTCGGCCCCGGCGCCGGGGAGCAGTTCGTCTCATCAGCGCCCCTCGAGTCGGCGGCGGCGCCGTTCGAGAACACAGTGGCGGCGATCGGTCCGTTCAGCGTTCCGTGGACGTCGGTGGAGTTCGGCCGGATCGCCGTCCCGATGGACTGGCTCGCGAGCCTCTTGAACGGCGCCGCGCTGGGGATCGATATCGCGCCCGCGTTAGCGGCGGGCGCGTGGTACACGATCGTTCTGACGGCCGTCAGCATCGCGCTTGGGCTCGTCATCGCCGTCCCGGTCGCCGTGTTGCGCGTCTACGGCGGCCCGTTACGGTGGCTCGCGCTCGCCTACACCGAACTGATCCGGGGGACGCCGCTGCTGGCGCAGCTGTTCGTGCTCTACTACACGCCCTACCTGGCGGTCCCGCTCAGCGATGTCGACCTCGTCGGCCGGGGATTCGTCCCCGAGTACGCGTTCTGGATCGCCATCGTCGGCTTCACGATCAACGGCTCGGCCTACCAGGCCGAGTACATCCGCGGGGCGCTCGAGAGCGTCGACGAGGGCCAACTGACGGCCGCGCGGGCGATCGGGCTCTCGAAACTCGAGGGCATCCGCTACGTCGTCTTACCCCAGACGCTGCGGTACGGGATTCCGGCGTGGACGAACGAACTCGTCTACCTGATCAAGTACTCCTCGCTGGCCGGCTTCATCACGGTGCCGGAGCTGTACTACCGTGCCAGTTCGATCGCCTCCTCGACGTTCGAGTACACGCCGATCTACGTCCTGCTCGGGCTGGTCTACCTCGGGCTCGTCCTCTCGGCGACGAACGTCATGAGCTACGTCGAACGCCGCGTCGCGGTCCCCGGCCTGGGGCAGGCTGAGGGTCGACAGCAGGGTGCAGGCGAAGACACGGCGAAGAAAAGCGCGTAGCGGTCGTCGACCGTCTCGTCGGTCCGTCGCCCGGTCAGTTCGTCGTCGACCGCGAGTTGTCATCCGGCTCCGGCGGCGGTTCAGCGCCCTCGATCGCTTCCGCGGCGTCGGTATCCTTCTCGACTTCGACGTGCCAGCGGTCGATCTCCTCGTCGAACTCGGCGAGGCGATCGGAGACGTCGTCTTTGAGGGCGTCGTCGTTGACGTTGACCTCGAAGACGAACTGCTCGCCGTTGCCGCCGTTGCGCGTCGACTGCTGGATGTTGGCGCTGACGAGTTCGTTGTCGAAGTAGTACGGCGCGAGTTGGGTCATCACGTTCTGGTAGACCGTATCCTCGACCCGGCGGAAGGCCTTGCGGCTGGCGGAGTCGGCCGCCCGCGCGACGTAGTCGATCGACTCCTTCCAGTTGCCGACCGCAGCTTCCGCGTCGTCCTCCTCGAGTCGCTCGTACGATTCCGAGAGCTTCTCGCCGGCGGTCTTGATGTCCTCGTCGGGGTTCTTGCCGGCCTTCTCCCCTTTTCCCTCTTCGATACTGGCCTGCTCGGAGGTCTTCTCGCTGACGTCGGTATCGAGGGTCTCGTGAGCCTTGGGGCGCCACTCGTCCCACTCCTCGAACGCGCGCGCGAAATTCGCGTGGTAGTCTGCATCAGGGTCGTGGACGCCGGCGTCTCGAAGCGCGCGTGTGATGCGCTCGCCGTGCTCGACGACGTCGCCCCAGTCACCGCGGACTTTGAATCCCGAGATACTCTCTTCCATTCGGCTGGCCGGGTGGTAGGAGATGGACCGCTATAAACTTCCTTGCTGCGAGCAAATGGTGCCGGCGAGCGCCGGCGTCAGTACCGTCGATCCGTCAGCCCCGAGCCGTCCGTCGGCTGGCCGCTCATTCCCCGCCCGTGTCGGTCCCGTTCGCGAATCCCCTCCATCTGCCGTCTCGGCGATGGGGGGATGCTGTTGCTAATTCCGTCGAAGCACCAACTAATCATCGAGTAACTCGGCCGTACCGTTTCGATCGTCTCCACTCGCTAATCCGCCTTTTCGGACCGTTCGTCGCTCGAGACTCGCCGTCGCTTCGACCGACTCGGGGCGGTAATTCCGGATCGGGACACGCGACCGCATCGACGGCAGCGGTCGATCGAAAACGGTCGGGCTGTGAGAACGATCACCGTGGCGCGCCCTCCCGGCGTCCGCGGCGGACCGATACCATGAACTACCCGGCGACAGCCTGTAGAGATATGCCGATCGAAGACCGGGACAACGCGTATCTCATCACTCACGCACTGGCGAAAGACACGCTCTCACGGCTTCGCGACGTCGAAACCGAGCAGGTCAGCTTTCGGAAAGGGCTGGTGAAACTCGGGCGCATCTGCGGCTACGAGATCATCGACGGCCGGATGGAGACCGAGTACGTCGAGATCGAAACCCCGCTCGAGCCCACGATGGGCGAGCGGGTCCGGGGGCTCGACGACGTCGTGATCATCAACGTCCTGCGCGCGGCGACGCCGTTCGTGGAGGGGCTGCTGAAGGCGTTCCCCCGCGCGCGACAGGGAGTTATCAGCGCGAGCCGTGACGAGGAAGCCGGCCGCGACGAGGACGGCGCGTTCCCCATCTCGGTCGACTACGTGAAACTGCCAGAGATCACCGAGGATGACACCGTGATCGTCGCGGATCCGATGCTCGCGACGGGGAGTACGATGTGTACCGTCCTCGAACACGTCATCGAGAACTCGCCGGAGCCGGAGAACCTGATCGTCCTCTCGGCGGTCTCCGCCCCCGAAGGACTGCTCCGCGTCGACGAGGAGTGTCCGCAGGCGGACCTGCTGACGGTGTCGATCGACGACTACCTCGACGACGACGGCTTCATCGTCCCCGGTCTGGGTGACGCCGGCGACCGTGCGTTCCGCACGACCTGAGCCGTCACTCGCGCCGACCTAAGCTGTCACTCGCGCCGACCTAAGCTGTCACTCGCGCCGACCTAAGCTGTCACTCGCGCTGCCATCGCCTTTTTGCGGATCGGCTGTGAGTCGAAGACATGGACTACAGCGTCGTCGATCCGGACGAACTCGAGCCGACCGAAGACCGAGACTGCGATCTCCGCCGGGTGAGCGAGGCCGCCGGCCTCGAGAACGTCGCCATCAACCGATTTCGAGCGGAACCGGGCGAGCAGTTGCCCCTGGCCTACCACTACCACGAGCAACAGGAGGAGGCGTTTATCGTCCGTTCGGGGACGCTTCACGTCGAGACGCCCGACGGCGAGTTCGAGGTCCCGGCGGGATCGGTGTTCGCGGTCCAGCCGGAAGCGCCACAGCGAGCGTACAACCCCGCGGACGCCGAGGCAGCGATCGAGGTCTTCGCGATCGGTGCGCCGCCGGTCAGCGGCGATGCCGTCGCGTACGATCCCGAGGAGTAGCACGCAAAGCCCACGGCGTTAGTCGTGAGCAACTGAGAGCGGGACCTCGCCGTCGGTAACGACCACTTCCGTCCCGGTGTAGAGGCCGAACCCGGCGAAGATTAGTATCACGAACACGAGGAGGAGACAGAGAACCAGCCAGTAGAGCGGATACTCCCTCTCGATCGTCAGATACAGCCCGAGGCCGACGAATCCGGGCGCAAGCCCCAGCAAAAACAAGACGACGATACCAACGGCCCACGTGAAGTGGTATTCGCCGGTCGCGTGATCGTCCTGCAGTCGGCGGAAGACGAAGTAGATCGCCGCGAGTACCGCCGCAAGGATCCCGAGCAGGAAGAACGCGTTCAGTATTCCGAATGGGACGGCCATACGGACGTACTCAAACAGTTATACTAATGCGTGCCGTTTCACCGTCGGTCTACCACCGGCCCTCCCGGCCGGTTGTGGTTCGACGACGGCCGTTCTGAACCCGCGACGAGAACCGAAGCTGTCGCGATCGTGCACCGTTCTCGAGGATCCGGCAGGTGGCTACCCGTCGGTTCCACAGGTGTCGATCCCAAGCAACGCGTTCATCGGACAGCGCTGGATGATCGCGGTCGCGAAAATGTCGCTCCCAGCGACGAACGCGAGCGTGCCGACCGTTCGATTCCGGTTACGGTAGCCGACCACCAGTAGTACGATGCCGAACACGATGCGCCAGATGCGATCGAATCCGCCGACGTTTCGATCCATACGCGGTGGAACGAGTGCAATGCCCGTAGGGGTTTCCTTGCAAACGGTGTGACACCCTCGCGTCTCCCCGCAACCCCTTCGTTTCCGGTCGAACCGACCGCAGGAGCCGTTCGGACGGGGTACGACGGCTGTCGGTCGAGGCGAAACGGTCATCCGGAATTCCCGCGCGATTCGCGGTTCCGTTACTCCTTGGACGCCGACTCCTCGTCCCCGCTCGAGAGCCCGTCCGTTCGCTCGCGCTCGAACGCCGGCGCGGCTTCCTGCGAGTCGGCGTAGCCGTCGAACCAGCGGGCGATACGCTCGAGTCGGTCGACGACGTGAGCCGGTTCGCCGGATCGGGAGAGTTCGTGACCCTCTCGCGGGTAGCGAACCAGCCGCGTGTCGACCCCGTGTTTTTGCAGGCCGAGGTAGAACAGTTCGGCCGTGTTCGCGGGCGTGCGGTAGTCGCGGTCGGAATGCATCACGAGCGTCGGGGTGTCGACCGCGCCAACGTGGGCGACGGGCGACTGCTCCCAGAGGAACGCGGACTCCTCCCACGGCGTCGTCCCGAAGTCACCCTCGATCAGCTT
Organism: Natronorubrum marinum; assembly: GCF_052040125.1. NCBI lineage: Archaea > Methanobacteriati > Methanobacteriota > Halobacteria > Halobacteriales > Natrialbaceae > Natronorubrum > Natronorubrum marinum. The sequence goes on along the minus strand of NZ_JBPPFV010000003.1, from coordinate 330,300 downwards.
GAACGCGTCCGTCGAGCCGTAGAAACTCGTCAGGTCGTAGACGCCGCGCTGGGAGACCGCCGCCTCGAAGCGGTCGGTCTGGGTGACCGCCCACGCGGTCATGAAGCCGCCGAAGCTCCCGCCGGTGACGAACTGCTCGTCTTCGTCGACGAACTCGCGCTCGCAGACCGCGTCGACCCCGGCGAGTACGTCGGTCAGGGTGACCTCGCCCCAGTCGCGCTCGATGGCCGTCGCGTGCTCTTCGCCGTAGCCCGTCGACCCCCGCGGATTACACCAGAAGACGACGTAGCCCCGCGCCGCGAGCGTCTGGAACTCGTGCCACATCGTCCCCGCGGTCGTCCACTGGGCGTGCGGGCCGCCGTGAATATCAACGACGAGCGGATACTGTTCGTCGGTGGCGTCGGCGTCGAACTCGGGTGGCGTGAGCAGCCAGCCCTGAATCCGCCGACTCCCCTCGCTCCCACTCGATTCCTCGTCGACCGCGAACCACACCTCCTCGGGCTGTCGGACCGGCTTGTCAGCGAGGTAGTCGGCGTTGACCCGCGTCAGCCGGTGTACCTCGTTGCCCCCGCGCGTGGTGACGAAGATGTCGCCGGGGTGATCCCACTCGCTGAGCGCGTACGCGACGGCGTTCTCGCCGACGGAGAACGCGGAGATATCGCTGCCGTCGCCGTACACCTTCTCGGGCTCCTCGTTCGCGTCGCCAGGCACCGACCACAGCACCCGCGACCCCTCGTCGGGCGTCGAGAGGTACAGCGTCTCGCCGTCGGGCGCCCACTCGAAGCCACAGTTGTGGCCGACGGTTCGATCCAGCGACTCCGTCGGCGTTCGTTCCTCGCCGGTCTCGCGGTCGTGGACCCGGATCTCGGTCTGGCGCATCGAGGCGTTCTCCTCGGGCGTGTACTCGAAGGCGATCCGGCCGTCTTCGGTCGCCTCGAGCGACGAGACCCACCCCGTCGTCCGCGTGAACGAGTCGACGGCTCCCGAGGCGAGATCTCGTTCGTACAGCTCGTACACGAGCGAGTCGTCCGGCACCTCGCCGGTCTTGGCGGCGTAGTAGACCGTCTTGCCGTCGCCCCACGCCGGCGCGACGTAGTCCCGGTCGACGGGCTGGTCGCCCGTCCCGGTGAGCCGCGTGATCTCGTCACCCTCGCGGTCGTCGGTTTCGGAGGACTCGAGTGCGGCCGCGACGTCGAGCGCGTAGACGTGGCTCCGCCGGCCGTCGAGGTACTCGGTGCCGGCGCGGTAGACCAGCCGGTCGATGACGCGCGGATCCGGCTCCTCGGGTTCGTAGTCCGGATCGACCGCGAGGTCGCGGTCCGCGTCGCGGTCGTCGGCGGTGACCTGCTGGGTGAAGAGTAGTCGAGAGCCGTCGGGACTCCACTCGAGGTCGCCGATGCCGCCGACGACCGACGTCAGCCGCCGCGCTTCACCGCCGTCGGTCGGGACGAGCCACAGCTGTTGGCGGTCGGTCTCGCCGCGGGTGCTGGCGAACGCGAGCCAGTCGCTATCCGGACCGAATCGGGGCTGGCTGTCGACGCCGTCGCTGGCGGTGAACTGCGTCGGTTCGTCGCCGCCGATGGGAACGACGTAGATCGTCGCGGTGTACGATTCGTCGTCATCGGGCGTTCGACGGACGAAGGCGATGCGCTCGTCGTCGAGTGAGAGCTGCGGATCGTCGGCGTGGACGATGTCGTAGTAGTCGGCCGCTTCGATCGAATTCATGACCAGAGATTCCCGACAGTCTGTGAAATGAGTTTTGTTGGGCCGTTGTCCTATCGTGCGGCGGTATCGTTCGCCGCTCGAGTCGAACGGCGAACCCGATCCGAAAGGAGTCGTGGTCGTCCAGTTAGCCGCTCAACGAGAGTGGTCAACACAGTACAAATGATCTGCGAGATTACACTCTTAATTATCAACATCACATATTCGCTTCCGGCAAATATCGAAGAACTATTAATAGATCCCGCAGTGAAATTCTGGTATGGTGCGGCATATTAACCGACGAAAATTTATTACCATCAGTGGTGCTGCTGGAATCGTAAGCGTCGCCGGTTGTATCGGGGAAGACGCCGTCGAAGACGACGAAGAAAACGGCGACGACGAGGAGGATCTCGGTGACGCCGATCCGGACGAAGGCGGCGAAATCCTCTCGTGGGACGCCGGCGGCACGGGTGGGACCTACTACCCGCTGTCGGGTGACTTCAAGAGCATCGTGGAGGAACACACCCCGCACGGGCTGCAGGTGCAGTCGACCGGTGCGAGCCTCGAGAACGTCGGCAGGCTCCACCGAGAGGACTCGGAGTTCGCGCTGATCCAGAACGACATCGCCTACTTCGCGTACAACGGCACCGGGATCGACGACCTCGAGGGCGAGCCGATGGAGAACATCCGCGGCGTCGCCTCGCTGTACCCGGAGACGATCCACGTCGTCACGCAAGCGGACTCGGGCATCGAGAGCGTCGAGGACCTCGAGGGACAGACGGTCAACGTCGGCGACGCTGGCAGCGGGACCGAAGTCAACGCCATGCAGATCCTCGAGGCCGCCGGCATCGGCGAGGACGACTTCGACGTCCAGACCGGCGACTTCGATACGGCGACCGACCAGATCCGCGACGGCGACATCGACGCGGCGTTCGTGGTGGGCGGGTGGCCCGTCGGCTCCGTCGAAGAACTCGCGACGACTTCCGATATCTCGCTGGTCGAAGTGTCCGGAGACGTTCGCGAAGCGGCCATGGACAGCGCCGAGTGGTTCGCCGAAGACACGATTCCGGGCGGTACCTACGAGGGCAACGACGACGACGTCGAGACGGTGTCCGTACAGGCGATGATCGCCACGCACGACGGCGTCTCCGAAGAGATCGTCGAAGAGATCACGACCGCGATCTTCGACAACACCGACAGCATCAACCAGAAGTCGGACTTCATCGACGTCGAGTCGGCACAGGACGGCATGCCGATCGATCTGCACCCGGGAGCAGCCGCCTACTTCGACGAGCAGTAGCCCGGCGCTACTCTCTAACTTATCGTGAATCGAGCTACTCGCCGACGCTTCGTCGTGGTGTTACTGGCAGCGCTGGTAGCCGCGGCGCTCCTCGTCGCGGGCGCGGCCGCGTCGCCCGACAAGACGCTCGTCGTCGAAGACGCCAACTCGGGCGACCGACTGCTCGAGATCCCGGTCGACGAAGGGGACGAGGTGACGCTTTCGTATACGCACAGCGTCGAGAAGACGCCCATTCAGGACATCTACGTCGTCGGCGACGCCGAGTTGCGGATGGATCGGATGATCTTCCACTCACACGGGGCCGGACTGCCGTCGGACGCGGACATCGAGAAGACCGACGAGGGGTTCGTCCTCTACCTCGACGATACGTACGAGGAACTCCGCGTCTCTCCGGGCTCGATCGCCGGACACGAACTCGTCGTGGGCGACGAGCGGTACGACCTCGTCGAACCCGCGGACAGATCGGTCGTCATCTCGATCGAGGATCGGGGTCTCGTCGACGGTATTTTCGGCTCGGTTGGGGATCGGAACCGGTAGTCAACAGACGCGAGACGATATTATTCGAAATGAGCGTAGACACACGCGACACGGACGAACTTTCGGGAGAAGAACAGGAAGAACTGTTGGACGAAGTCGAACGCCGTCGGTCCCACCGCGGGGCGGCGGCCCTCGTCGTCGCGCTGATCGCGATCGCGTTCTCGGCGTTTCAGATGTGGATCGCCGCCCGCGGGAACGCCTTCCGCGGAACGCTTCCGCTCGTCGGCGAGATCGACCTCATCTCGTTCCAGCCGCTCCAGGTCAATACGATACACGTGACGTTCGCGCTGGTCCTCGCGTTTCTGCTGTTTCCAGCGACGAAGGGCGACGGGTTCATCGCGCGACGGGTCGCGAAGATCGAACCCGCGGTCCGCCGCCGGTTCGGTCCCGACAGTTCGCTGACGCGGACCGTCGAACGGCTCGGCGACGGCGTCCGCTGGGCGGTCGTCGATCCGTCGCTGCGACGGGTCACTCCGGTCGACGTCGTCCTCGTCTTTCTCGCGCTCCTCCCCGCGTACTACACCGCCACGCAGTGGGACGAACTCCGGCGAATGGCGCTTCGCGGCGCACACGGCGTCCGGCCGATACACGAGATGTACCCGGTACTCGAGCCGCTCGTGATGGGCATCGCGGCGCTCGGCGTTCCGATAGACGAGGTCTCCTACGCCTACCTGATGGGCGTTCTCGGCATTTTGCTGGTACTTGAGGCGACGCGACGAGCGCTCGGATTCCTGCTGATGTCGCTGGTCGGGTCGTTCATCGTCTACGCGCGCTGGGGCTATCTCGTTCCCCGCGATTCGATGCTCGGGACGCTCGCGATTCAGCCCGACACCTGGGGGAACATCGTCTACAACCTCTGGTACACCACGCAGGCGGGAATCATGAGCGCTCCCGTCTCCGCGAGCGTTCGCTTCATCTACATCTTCATCCTCTTCGGGGCGTTCCTCGAGATGAGCGGCGCCGGCAAGTGGTTCATCGATCTGGCGTACTCGCTGACCGGAACGAAAAAGGGCGGTCCCGCAAAGGCGAGCGTCGTCTCGAGCGGCTTCATGGGAATGATCTCGGGATCGTCGGTCGCGAACACCGTGACGACGGGCGCGTTCACCATCCCGCTGATGAAGCGATCCGGCTACACCCCCGAGTTCGCCGGCGCGGTCGAGTCGTCGACCTCCTCGGGCGGACAGATGCTCCCGCCGGTGATGGGAGCCGCGGCGTTCCTCATCGTCGAACTGTGGGGAATCCCGTACACGACCGTCATCGCCGCCGCTACCCTCCCCGCGATCGCATTCTTCTTCGGCATGTGGGTGATGGTCCACTTCGAGGCGATTCGGGGCGGCATCGGCGGACTTCCGCGAGCGGAGCTTCCGAATCCCCGCTCGACGCTTCGAACCGGCTGGTTCTACCTGATCCCGATCGTCCTCTTGTTGTACTTCCTCGTGATCGCTCGCTTCTCGATCAACCGCGCCGGCTGGTTCACCCTCGTCTCCATCGTCGCCCTGATCGCCGTTATCGCCGCCTACAACGAGGCGACGCGCGTCCCGCTGCTCGGAAGCATCGCCGCGCTCTTCGCCCTTCAGGCGACCGCGTACGCGACTGCCGGCGGCGGGATCGTCGACGCGGCGCGGGCCGCCGTCGGACTCGGTGCGACCGGTGATCCGTACTCGCTCGGGGCGGCCACGCTCGCGGCAGTATCGGACCTCGGAACCATTGCGATCCTCGTCAGTCTGGCGTTCTTACTCGTTCGTCCGGACAGAGATGCGCCGTTGCTCGACCTCCACGACTCAGTCGACGGAACCGCCGAACGAAGCGCGGAAGCGATCGGCCGGTCGGGCCTCTCGCAGAACAACGCTTACCGATTCGGATCGTTCATCGTGAAGTCGATGGACGCGGGCGCGCGAACGGCCACGACGGTCGTCGTCGCCGTCGCCGCCGCCGGCATCGTTCCGGGAGTCATCAGCGTCTCCGGGCTCGGTCCGAATCTCGCCGCGTTCATCAACACGGTCAGCGGCGACTCGACGTTGCTCCTGCTGGTCCTGACGGGCGTCGCGGCGATCATCTTCGGGATGGGGATGCCGACGACCGCCATGTACATCATCCTGGCCGCGATGCTCACCAGTCCGATGGACGACGCCGGCATCCTGCTCATCGCCTCCCAGCTCTACATCCTCTACTTCGGCCTGATGGCCGACGTGACTCCGCCGGTCGCCGTCGCCGCGTTCGCCGCCGCCGGGGTCGCCAAGGCCGAGGAACTGAAGACCGCGGTGACGGCCTTCTTGCTCTCGTTAAACAAGATCCTCGTCCCGCTCGCGTTCGTCTTCTCGCCCGGAATCTTGCTTCACCGCGGCGAGGAACTCATCGGACTCGCCGACGTCACCGACGTCGGGTTCTTCGTCCCGTACGTCGCGATTCCGGTGGTCGGGATGTTCCTCGGCGTCTACGCCATGGGCGTCACGATCATCGGATACCAGTACTCGAAGGTGTCGAGCGTCGAGCGGTCCGGATATGCGATCGCGTCGATGCTGTTGATGGTTCCCGAGGTTCCGCTGATCTTCGTCGAGGTGATACTCGGACTGTTCGGGATCCCGGCCGCGCTGACGATCTTCACGCTCACCGGTTCGCTCCGGTTCGTCGGGCTGGTCCTCCTCGTCAGCCTGTCCTACCGGAACCGATCGCTCGGACAGGGTCCGGAAACGGGCAGCGACGTCGCAGCGTCGGCGCCAGGAGACGCCTGATCGAACCGTCCGATCCAGTTACGTTTTCAACACGAAGCGTATAGACACAGTCAGTGACTGCCAGAAGCGCTACCGGTACCGCCGGCACGAGCGGCCCCGATGCGTCGGATGTACCGTTTCAGGTTGCGATTAGCGTGTACGCCGGTGTGCTCTTCGCGGGCCTCGCGGCGACGGCCGGTGCGATGGCTACCGCCTCGTCGGCCGCTCTCGCCACCGCGTACGCGGCCGGCTTCGCGGTCGGCTGCGTCGGCGGTCTCGTCCTCGCGAGGACGGACCGCCACCTCCCGACGCGGCTCGGCCGGTCGCTCGCTCGGCGACTGACGCTCGTCTCTCCGGCCGTCCTCTTCGCCCTCCTGTGGCTCGCTCCGCTCGAGGCCGCCGTCGACATCGTCGCCGTCTGGTCGGTGATCGCCGTCTTCGTGACGGGCTACGTCCTCTCGCAACTGGCCGGAAATCGATACGTCGACAGCGTGACGCCCGGCGATCCCGAAGAGACCTGGCAGTGGGATCCGCCCGGTTCCGTTCCACTCGATATCGCGCTCTTCGCGCTGTACGTCTTCCTCGGCGTCGGCAACGCCGTCAACGGAAACTGGCAGGGAGCGTCGCTGTGGCTGGCCCTCGGTGTCGTCTGGATCGGCAGCTGTTTCGCGGAGGGACGGTGGACGTTCGGGCCGGGACGGGATCGCTGCGAGATCCAGATCTACGAAAACGGGCTCGTCAAACGACGACCCTACACGAAGTCGTTCGTCGCGTGGGACGATATCAACCATACCCGCCTACGCGGCGACGAACTCGTCCTCGATTACGGCCTGCGCGACGTGCGATTCGACCGCGACGAACTCGAGGATTCAGAGGCCGTCCTCGAGGCGGTCGATCGGCGGCTGTCGGAGACTGGCTCACGATACCAGTAGCGGGCCCCATTTTCGTGGTACCATTTCGGGTGTGGAAAGTCCGGCAAGTAGCGGTGACGGTTACCGGTCAGCACGGCGTCGGTACAGATAATAGGAGAGCGTTGGAACCGAGATGAACAGCAGTTCTGTGAATACGGCACCACCGAGGTGAACGACACCTGTAAGTCCCCACAAAATACTCGGTGACCACGTTTTATCCCCACTGAGCGTCCGAAGATCCGCAAGTAAACAAACGAGGACGACCACTGCCACGAGAATTCCCGTCCAGAATGTGACCATCTGGAGTATGAACCATGCAACGTCCATACCGAGAGTTGCGTCGGGAGAGTGAGCCGTGGCAAAGAACGCACGGGACGCGAAATAAGAGGTCAGCGACGTCAGAATCACGACGGGGAACAGAAGGATTCCGTACCACCACGACGAACGTGACATATCACACGGTTACAGTAGAGTAACATAATTATGACTGAAAGGTAATCGATGCAAGACAACCGCTCAGTTCGCGCATGGAGTTGCCGTTCAGTACAGGCGGAGGCGTTGCCGCTGCGGTCGAGCCACGAGCGCAGCACCCGCGAGCGACTAACAGGAGCGAGCGGCCTTTTTAGCGTAGATTTTTGCGCCGAGTGGGTCCGAGCGCAGCGAGCGAACCCAAAGCGGAAAAAGGTACTTCTGCATACCCACGTCATACAGCGTGACGCACCTCACTCGAGATCCACTCGCCCGCTCGTCGCGCTCCGCAACCGGTCCCGAAACGCGTCGGTCTCCGCGAGCGGCACCCGAACCTCGAAGGAGACCGACGCCTGGTAGTCGGCCTCGAACTCGTAGCCCTCGCTTTCGAGAATCCCCCGAACCGTCCCCGAATCGTCGTACTCGACGCCGATCGAAACCGTCTCGTGGGGCCGCTCTTCGACGATCCCGGCTTCCTCGACGGCCTCTTTGACCGCTCGAGAGTAGGCGCGGACGAGACCGCCGACACCGAGATTGGTCCCGCCGTAGTAGCGCGTGACGACGACCGCACAGTTCTCGAGTTCCTGCTGGGTGAGGACGTTCAGCGCCGGCTTTCCCGCGGAGCCGGAGGGCTCGCCGTCGTCGCTCGAGTACTCGCGGAGAAAACCGCTGTCGGCGCTCACATCTACGTCATCCATCTCCGCTCCTGCCCCTGTATCTGTCCCCGCACCCGAACCGGTACCGCCGACTCGCACCCGATACGCGGGCACGTTGTGGGTGGCGTCGGCGTACTCCTCGCCGATGGCGTCGACGAACGCCTCGGCGGCGTCGACGGAGTCGGCGGGGCGAACGTGACCGATGAACTCCGATCCCTGGACAACGAACTCGGCGGTCGCAGGCTCGGCAACCGTCAGGTACGTGTGGCCCACAGCCCATCACCCCCCACGCGTCGCAACTGACGATCCCACCACCGTCGACGCGTCCGCCGCTGCCGCTCGACCATAGCGCCACTACACCGGCCCAAGAAAAGAGCACATCGGTCCCGTTCCGGATGCGGCGGGGCCGTATTCGATCCCCTGTTCCGGCGTACTGTCACGGCATCGAACTCGAGTTAGCTGCCTGAAACCCTACGTTCTTAACGCATACCGTGGTGTGTACACGCATGAGCGATGCTACCATCGACCCCACCTTCGCCGACGAACTCAAGAGCGTCTGTCGCACGACGGTCGGCGACGAACTGCGGAGTATTACCTACTTCACCGAAGACGACGTCGAACAGCTCTATCTCCGCTCGGATCTCGATCAAACGGCCGACCTCGTCGGCTTCGCGGACCACGAGCGACTCGGCTTTCGCTCCCAGTCGGCGTACCGAAACACGCAACTCGGCGAGTACGAGGCGACGATTCGGATGTTCGAGAACGGCTACCTCTCGCGGGTGATTCGCGGTCCCCACGGCGTCTGGGTGACGACCGACTCCATGTCGATGGACCGGTTCGAAGAGCTCACGAGCGCGCTCGAGTCGGTCCTCGAGGAGTTTACCGACGGCGTCGACACCGAGAGCGAGTGACCGAGAGCGAGTGACCGACCGGCGTGAGACCGGCTTCCGAACGCCCTCGACTACTGGATCTCCATCTTCCGGACGAACTCGAGTTCGCGAATCGCGGTGAAGACCTCGCCGGAGAGCTCCTGGTCGGTGATCAGATAGAGTTGGGGCTCGTCGGTGAACTCGGGATCCTCGCTGATCGTCTGGCGGATCGAGATGCCGTGTTCGGCGAGGGTCCCCGTGACCCCCGCGACGATCCCCTTCTGGTCGGCGTCGTCGGGCGTGATCGTCAACACCGTCAGATCGAGCACCGGCGCGAGATCCATCAGGCTCGGCACCTGCGAAATGTTTTGAAAGATGCGGCGCAGTTCGGGATCGGCGAGGATAACGTCGGTCGTCGAGTCGACGACGCGGCGATCGACGCCGATCTCGCGGGCGATACCCGTGTTCGGAATCTCGATGCCGCCCGAAACGACGCGACCGTCGTCGTTGACGGAGAACCCGCGCTCGAGTAGGAGCCGAATAACCGCCTGCTGGCTCGGGGATCCCTCGAACTTCTCCATAATCTCGTCGAACATTCGTTCGCGTATCTATGCGTGCTGGGGTATAATGTCCGGTGATCGACTGCTGGAGCGACTCGATCGACGGCGAACCGCAGCCGGTGTCGTCGGTCCGGTTGTGAACGGGCCGCTCGAGCGGCGATTCCGACTCGACGGGCGCCCGAACACGGCGTCTGACGGGCGATTTTTGAGGGTCTAACCAGTAGCCACCCCCATGCGCGCACTCCGAAGCTGTGACTTCTGTGACGGCGAGGCCGTCGGAACCTTCGAGGTCCTCCCGCCCGAACTCGAGCCGACTGAGACCGAACAGCGGCGTATCGTGCTCTGTACCGGCTGTCGAGAGCAGCTCGAGGACCTCCTCGAGCCGTTGCTCGCCCGTGCCGGCGGCAGCGAAGCGAGCCCGACGGGCGACGCGGACGAGACGGCGGCAAACGCGGGTTCGAACGGCGACGACGACGGCGACGGCGGAACCGTCGTCGACTCGGCGAACGAGTCGACGCAGAAACGGGGGCGTTCCTCGAGTCCGAACGCGACCGTTTCGGGATCTGACACGGACGAGACGAACGAAACAGACGAGACGAACGACACGGATGGGACGGATGAGACGGGCGAGACGAACGACGCCGACGCGGACGAGTCGACGACCGAGTCGACGCTCGAGGGCGGGATCACCTTCGAACGAAGCGACACGCCGGCGGAGTCGAGCGACGCAACTGATGAAGAGACGACGGCCGACACAGCGAGCGGTACCGAACCCGACGCGGGCAGCGCTACGGTTGACGGATCACCGAGCCAGCAGTCCGCGAATCGACCGCCGAAGGCCTACGGTAAGGTCGTCCGGCTGCTGCAAAATCGGGAGTTCCCCATGCCACGAGCCGCCGTCGAGAACCTGGCCGCTGGCGCCTACGACCTCGAGTCACACGAGGTCAAGGCGGTCGTCGACCACGCGCTCGAGGAAGGCGAGTTCGTCGAGAGCCGTGATCTGCTCGAGCGACCCTAAAGCGTTCCCTTCGTACTCGGCGTTCCCGTCCGTCGCTCGTCGACCCGCGTCGCGTCGTCGAGCGCTCGCGTAAGCGCCTTGAACAGCGCCTCGACCTCGTGGTGGGCGTTCTCGCCGGTAACCTCGCAGTGAACGGTGAGACCGGCGTTCATCGCCAACGACTCCCCGAAGTGGCGAGCCATGTCGCTCGTGAAATCGCCGATCTGCGCCTGCGAGAACGTCCCGTCGAAGTAAAATCGCGGCCGACCGCTCACGTCGACGACCGCGCCGGCGACGGCCTCGTCCAGCGGGACCTTCCGATCCGCGTAGCGGACGATGCCCGACCGATCGCCCAGCGCCTCGTCGAACGCCTCCCCGAGGACGATCGCCACGTCCTCGACCGTGTGGTGATCGTCGATCTCGAGGTCGCCGTCGCAGTCGATCTCGAGGTCGAACAACCCGTGTTTAGCGAACGACGTCAGCATGTGGTCGAAAAAGCCGACTCCGGTGTCCACATCGGCGTCGCCGCTGCCGTCGATCGACAGCGTACACTCGATCGACGTCTCGGCGGTCTCGCGCGTGACGGTCGCCGTTCGCTCGCTCATACCGTTGGGATGACCCCGCCGGTACAAGGAAATTGCGCTCGGCACCCGCCGGTGCGAGCGAACTCACTCGAGCGCGCTCGTCGATTCGGCGATTGCTACCACCCCGACCAGCCAGAACGCCACTACCGCTTCAGAGTGGATTATAAAACGTCTAATCCTCTCTCGAGGCGTTTCGAAACGTCATTTGGGACACAGTAACGGACCTGAAACGGACCGAAACGACGGCAAGGTTCGACCCATTATATGACGTGTTGGCTGAATGTCGTTCGTACAGGACGGTGACTCGAACCGATGTCTAACCACTCCCCGCTGTCGAACGAATCGCTCGGTCCCTCCAGCCCTGATCCGGACCGATCACACGATCAGCCCGACCGAACGTCCCTCCGATCGATCAAAGGACCGGCCCAGTTCCTCTCGTTCTGGGTCGCGATCGCCCTCCCCTTCATTCACCTGCCCCTCGTCGCACAGGGACTCGGCAATCCGCAGGTTACCCTCACGTTCCTTGCGCTACTCGCCGTCAACGTGTTCGCGCTCTACGTCGGCCACGGCTACAAGCAGTGATCCCGTGGCACAGTCCGCGGCTACATCACTGTCTTCCGATTCCGTACGTCGATCGCTTCTTCGAGCACCCTCTCTCCGCCCGAGTCGCCGTCGGTTCGCGCGAGCGGTGACGACGCGTTGTTCAGTTCCGAACTGATTAATGCCCTCCCGTTCGCAGAGACGAGTACTCGATGGGGATTCGTGTCGACTGGCGGTCAAGTTGTAGTCTCACCGGAACGGTGCTGAAGTGGCTCGCCGTTCCGCTCGCCGTCCCACTCGTACTGGCGGTGTTCGACGGCGACGACTCGCTGGCGTTCGTCGCTGCAATCCTCGCGACGATCGTCGTCGGCGTCGCACTCGAGCGGTTGAGCGACGACCGGAATCTGGAACAGCGCGAGGCGTTCCTGATGGTCGCGCTAACCTGGTTCAGCGTCGGCGCGATCGGCTCGATCCCGTTCGCGCTCGTCGGTCTCGGCGCGCCCGCGGAATCTGCGTTTTCACCATCGGTGGACGGTCTCGTCAACGCCGTCTTCGAGGGGACGAGCGGCCTCACCACCACCGGCGCGACGGTGATGAGCGGCTGGGACTTCGAGAACCAGTCCCGCGCGATCCTCCTCTGGCGACAGCTCATTCAGTGGCTCGGCGGGCTCGGGATCCTGATCGTCGCCATCGGCCTGCTCTCGAACCTGATGGTCGGTGGCGCACAGCTGATGGAGACCGAAACGCAGACGAGAAACGTCCGGAAACTCCGCCCGCACATCGACGAGACCGCACGACTCATCTGGGGGCTGTACGTCGGCTTGACCGCGCTCGCCGTCGTGGCGCTCTACGCGCTCCACCTGCTCGGGATGGCACCGAACATGGACCTCTTTAACGCCGTCTCCCACGCGCTGACCAGCGTCGCGACGGCCGGATTCTCCCCGGAGGCCGAGAGCGTCGGCGCGTTCGAACCCGTCGTTCAGTGGGCCATCATGCCCTTTATGATCCTCGGGGCGACCAACTTCGTCCTGCTCTACTACGTCACGCAAGGCGACGTTCGCCAGCCCCTCGAGTCCGAGGAGTTCCGGTTCTACGTCGGCGTACTGGTAGGATTCAGCGCGATCGTGGCTGCAATCCTCTGGATGGATCCCGCGATCGACAAGAACGTCGAGGAAACGATCAGACACGGACTGTTCAACGTGATCTCGCTGGTGACGACGACGGGTTTCGCCTCAACCGACTTCGGCCAGTGGTCTGCCGGTGCGGCGCACATGCTCTTTCTGTGCATGTTCATCGGCGGAATGGCCGGCTCGACGACCTGTTCGATCAAATCCCTGCGCTGGTTAGTGACGCTCAAGGCGTTCCGACGCAACCTCTTTACGTCGATTCACCCGGAAGCGGTGCGTCCGCTCCGACTCGGAAGTACCGTCGTCGACGAGGAGACGATCCGCGACATCTACGCCTACGTCCTCCTGGCCATCGTCATCTTCTTCCTGCTGACGGTCGTCGTCGTCGTCGACTCAGCCCGCTTCACCGATCCGCACGTCACCGAATTCGAAGCGCTCACCGCCTCGGCCTCGATCTTCCTCAACATCGGTCCCGCGTTCGGTCAGTTCGGCCCGATGGACAACTACGCCGGCTTTCCAACCACTACCCGCGCCGTCATGGTCGTCATGATGTGGATCGGCCGTATCGAGATCATTCCGGTGCTCGTGTTGCTGACGCCGGCGTTCTGGAAGTCGTAAGGAACGAAATTTTATTCTGCGGTCTATCGCGGTCGCGAAGCGCCGCGACCGCGATGTCCCTCGATAAAATTTCGATCAAAAGCACTCCTCCCTCCGTTCTGTTCGCGTTGCTCACTTCACATCAGTCGTCGGCCCGCTCGCTCCCGTCGGTCGCTCGCGGTCGGTATCGAATAGTTGCCTGCCCTCCCCCGAGTCCCGGACTCCTCGCGTTGCTCGGAGCCCGCTCCCGGCCACTGCGACTACTCAGGGGTTATTCGTTCTGCTCGTACGTCATTCGGACCAGTTCTTCCGTCCCGCCTTCAGGAATCTCTATCTCGGGGTCGAACAGTTCGAAGCCGACCGTCTCGTAGTAGGGGATCAAGCCACGACGGCAGAGCAACGAGAGGCCGGCTACGTCCTGTAGATCTGGGTGGTCGACCACCGCCTGCATGAGTGTTTCACCGAATCCTTCGCCGCGACGATCAGCGGCGACAATCACATCGAAGACGTTCGCGTAGTACGTGTAGTCCGTCAGAACCCGCGCAGCGGCGACGAGATTTCCATCTTCTTCGATACCGATGGCGACTTCCGTCTCGCCGAGTGCGCGCCGTACGTCGTCGACTTCGCTATCGGCCCACCACTCGTAGTCCTCGTAGAGAGCGGTCAGCTTTCGGGCATCGTCCGGTGTGAGCTCCCGCACACGGGTCATCGTTCGACACGTCTCGCTCCGAAGATAATTGTATTTTGATCGGTTGAGAGTGAGAGGAATACGAACGTGACGAGCGAATCGACCGAGCTGACGTGAAAAACCGCCGTCGGCAGAACGAGCAGCAAGCTCGAGCCATTGGTACACCCCTCGAAACCGAGTCCTACCGCGTTCGTAGAGCGAGACCAACGTGGCTCAACTTCCGCCGACCGCGTTCTGCGCCTCCTCGAGCGAGAAGTTCCCCTCGTACAGCGCGCTCCCAACCACGACAGCCGCGGCCCCGGCCGCCTCGAGGTCCCGTATGTCTTCGAGGGTCGCGACCCCACCACTCGCCACAACCGGAATATCGGTCGCCTCAACCAGTTCTCGAACCGGTTCAGTTGCGACGCCATCGAGTCGCCCCTCCACGTCGACGTTCGTAAACAGAATCGCCGCAGCCCCCAGTTCCGCGTACCGCTCGGCGGCCTCGACCGGCGAGATGCCGGCCCCTTCAGTCCAGCCCTCGACGACGACCTCGCCGTCTTTCGCGTCGAGGCTGACGACCACGCTATCGGGGTGTTCGTCGCTGATTTCGGCGACGATTTCGGGGTTCTCGACCGCCGCCGTCCCGAGGATGACGCGGTCGACGCCGCGCTCGAGCAGTTCGATCGCGTCCTCGGCGGTCCGAATCCCGCCGCCCAGTTGCGTGGGAACGTCGACGGTCTCGAGCACCGCGTCGATCGCGTCGCCGTTCTTGCGCTCGCCCTCGAATGCGCCGTCCAAGTCGACGAGGTGTAACGACTCCGCGCCGGCGTCGATCCAGCGCTGGGCGGCCTCGACGGGGTCACCGTAGGTCTTCTCGGTGCCGCGCTCGCCCTGGACGAGCTGGACGACTTCGCCGTCCTGGAGATCGACCGCTGGGATCACTTCGAACGTGGGAAAGGCGCTCATAGCGGGTCGCAGGCGGGGCGCGCGCCTAAAGCCACCGACTTCGGCGTTGGATTCGAGTCGGCTCGTCCGCTCGAGGCGCGTCGTCGAACGTTCCGCTCCACTGAAACGGCGCTGGAAACGGGTTCGAACTCGTTACAGTTCGATTGCTGTGGGGAGACGTTACGGGTCGAGCCGGTGTGGGTCGTGATATCCGAATGTCGGCACTCGTCGCGCTCGCACAGGAGCCCGTCACCCGACCCGAACTAACGACGGACATGCTCGTCGTCTTCGGGGTCGTCGGGCTAGCACTCGTGCTGTTCGTCACCGAACGGCTGCCGATCGACGTGACCGCGATCCTGCTGATCGTGGTGCTCGTGGTCTTAGAGCCGTGGACGGGGATCGACCCGAGTACGGGCATTTCCGGCTTCGCGAACGACGCGACGATCACGGTGCTCGCGATGCTCATCCTGAGCGGCGGCATCGCCCGCACGGGGCTCGTCCAAGAAATCGGTCGGCGGATGGCGGCGTTCGCGGGCGACAGTCTCCGAAAACAGCTGTTCGCGACGGTGCTCGCGACCAGCCCCGTCTCCGGCTTTCTGAACAACACGCCCGTCGTCGCGCTGTTGGTCCCGATCGTCACCGACGTCGCAAACCGGGGGAACACGTCGCCGTCGAAGCTGCTCATCCCGCTGTCGTACGCCTCGCAGGTCGGCGGGATGCTCACTCTCATCGGCACCTCGACGAACATCCTCGCGAGCGACATCAGCGCTCGCCTCGGCGACGACTACCCCGAACTCCACGCGTTCTCGATGTTCGAGTTCACGCAGTTGGGGGCTATCGTCGTCGTGGTCGGCGCGCTGTACCTCATCTTCGTCGGCCATTACCTCATTCCCGAACGGGTCCCGCCGCGAGCGGACTACATAGAGGAGTACGACGTGGGCGATTACGTCGTCGACGTCGCCGTGGTTCCCGACTCGCCGCTCGCGGGGGCGACGGTCGACGACGCCACCGAAGGGTTCGGCCCCGAAATCGACGTCGTGCAGGTCGTCCGCGGGAGAGAGCGGTCGATTGCGCCCCGGCGAGACACCCGCCTGCGGGAGGGCGACGTCCTCGTCGTTCGCACCGATCGGGACGCGATCACGCTGCTCGAGGACGTCGAGGGAGTCGAACTCGTCGGCAACCCCCAGTCCACCGCGGAGATAACGAACGAGGACGGCGAGGGGATCGTCACAGAGCTGATCGTCTCGCTCGACTCACGGCTGGTGGGGGAACGCCTCGAGCCCGAATCCTTCCGCGAGGAGTTCGGCGCGGCCGTCCTCGGGCTTCGGCGACACGGCACGCTCGTCGGCGAGCGACTCGTCGGGAGACGACTCGACGTCGGCGACACGCTCCTGGTCCAGGCGCCGCCGGACGCCCTCGATCGGCTCTCCCGGCGCAACGACGTGATCGTCGCGCGCGAACCGCCCCGACCCGAGTACCGGGCGGACAAGGCCCCCATCGCCGTCGCGATCATGATCGGCGTCGTCGCGGTCGCGGCCCTCGAGGTCTACCCGATCCTCGTCTCCGCGCTCGCCGGCGTCGTCGCGATGGTCGTCACGGGCGTGCTCGACTCGAACGAACTGTACGACGCCGTCGAGTGGGACATCATCTTCCTGCTGGCGGGAGTGATCCCGCTGGGAATCGCCCTCGAGCAATCCGGCGGGGCCGCGTACATCGCATTCCTGGTCGTCCAGTCGGCCGGGTTCTTGCCGACGCTCGTCGTCCTCTGGCTGTTCTACATCGTCACGGGATTGATTACGGAGGTCATCAGTAACAACGCCAGCGTCGTCCTCATGATCCCGGTCGCCGCGGCCGCGGCAGCCGGGATCGGTGCGAACCCGCTCGCGTTCGTCTTCGCGGTGATGTTCGCGGCGAGCACCGCGTTTCTGGGTCCGATCGGCTACCAGACCAACCTGTTCGTCTACGGCCCCGGCGGGTACAAGTTCAGCGACTACTTCCGCGTCGGCGCGCCGCTGCAGCTGATTCTGTCGGTCGCCACCGTGCTCGGGATCGCGTTTTTCTGGGGTGTGTGAGGAGCCGGTCGATGACGACACGACTCGGACCGAGCGACAACGAGCGGTTTTCGCGGTGTTTTTATCATGAGGTTGACTCGTAATTCGCGGACGGTACGACCTGCTCCCAATACTTATTTCACGAAAACGCCGGTACCATCTGTCGATGGTCGAAACAGTGCTGTTGGTCGGGATCGCCGCCTCGATCTTCGTCGGCTTCAACATCGGCGGCTCGTCGACCGGGATCGCGTGGGGTCCCGCCGTGGGGGCAGGAATCATCCGAAAAGTCACGGCAGCCGCGCTGATGACGATATTCGTCTTTCTCGGGGGGTGGACCGTCGGCCGGAACGTAATGGATACGCTCTCGGGCGATATCATCACGATCGAGATCTCCCTCGCGGCCGGTGTCGCCGTGCTCTTTTTCATCGGTCTGGGAATCCTCATTGCGAATATATTCGGCGTTCCCGTCCCGACGTCGATGACGACGGTCGGTGCGATCGTCGGACTCGGGCTGGCGACCGGAACGACCAACTTCGAGACGATCGGCTGGATCGTCTCGTGGTGGGTCGTCACGCCGATTATCGGCTTTTGGATCGGTGCGACGATCGGCCGATACGTCTATCCGGAACTCAACCGTCGGTTCGAGATCAAATCGTCCGAGGGATCGTTACTCGCCCTCGATCGCAGCGGTTCGGTTCCGAAGCCGGCTCTCGGGCCGAACACGACCTCCCAGGAACTCGTCGGGACGGTCGTCGTGCTCACCATCGGCTGTTACATGGCTTTCAGTGCCGGTGCGAGCAACGTCCCTAACGCCGTCGCCCCGCTCGTAAGCAGTGGCGAGCTCGGTCGCGACCCCGCCATCATCATCGCAACGGTCGCGATCGGGCTTGGCGGTTTCACCATCGCTCGCCGAACGATGGAATCGGTCGGCAGCGAACTCAGCGATATTCCGCTGCTCGCGGCCCTCATCGTCATGCTTACCGCCTCGACGATTACGACTGCCCTCTCGTGGATCGGCATTCCGATCAGCCTCGTGATGGCCTCCGTGATGACGATCGTCGGTCTCGGGTGGGGCCGTGCGACCCGTCCCGTCACGGCTCGAGAAGCCATACGTGGAGACACTGACACGGAGATTTCGATGGGCGCACTCAAGGCGGAGCCGGAAGATCCGGTCTCGCAGATCGGTGAAGAAGAGTCCGAGGAGGCGTTGCAGGCGAGCGATCTGTTCAATCCGCGAGCGGTCATGAAGTACGTCTCGATGTGGATCATCGGCCCGTCGATGTCGACCCTGCTGGCCTACGGCTTCTTCACGCTCGTTCCGTTCGTCAACTGAGCCAGTCCACTGCGTTTATTCACGTCGCTATCGTAGTTTGCGTATGATTTCCCGCGTCCTCGTCCCGATGGACGGCTCCGAGATGAGCGAACACGCACTCGAGTACGCCCTTCACGCCCACCCAGACGCCGAAATAACCGTGTTACACGTCGTCGGCGGTCCGTCGCCGATGTGGGGGGAAGCCACGGCCCTCTCGCTCGCCGACGATCTCGAGGTCGACGCGGCGGAACACGCGGAACCCGTGTTCGAGCGCGCACGCGAGATCGTCGACGCGGCCGACGGCAACGCGACGCTCGAGACCGACGTCCAGTTGGGACACCCGGTCCGAGCGATCATCAACCGGGCTAACGATTACGAGACGGTCGTGATCGGCAGCCACGGCGGAACGATGGCGGAACGGCTCTTCGTCGGAAACGTCGCCGAAAAGGTCGTCCGTCGGTCGCCGGTTCCGGTGACTGTCGTTCGGTGATCGGGTCGGCTCATAGAACCGTCGTCCGTCAGTTACGATGCAACCCTGACCATCCGACGGTTGCACCGAGGAATCGCTACGGCAACCCGTCTCAGTCCTCAGCCTCGTCCGTCTCCGTCTCGGCGGTCGATTTTTCGACCAGTTCCTCGACTTCGTCCTCTCGAGGCCGGCGGTCGACGCGCTCTTCGACGGATTCGACCTGTTCTTGGATCTCGGCGAGTTGCTCGCTGATGGTCTCTTCGACGGTTTCGCTCACCGTTTCTTCGACCGTCTCGTCGACGGTTTCGCTCACTGTCTCCTCGACCGTTTC
Organism: Natronorubrum marinum; assembly: GCF_052040125.1. Classification (NCBI taxonomy): domain Archaea; kingdom Methanobacteriati; phylum Methanobacteriota; class Halobacteria; order Halobacteriales; family Natrialbaceae; genus Natronorubrum; species Natronorubrum marinum. Next base: position 310,964 of record NZ_JBPPFV010000003.1, on the reverse strand, counting down.
GCCCACCGTCTCTTCGACCGTTTTCTCCACCGTTTCGCCTACCGTCTCGTCGACGGTTTCACCCACCGTCTCTTCGACCGTTTTCTCCACCGTTTCGCCTACCGTTTCATCGACCGTCTCACTCACCGTCTCTTCGACTGTTTGTTCGACAGTCTCACCAACCGTCTCGTCGACCGTTTCGCTCACGGTTTGTTCGACAGTCTCGCCAACCGTCTCACCGACAGTTTTCTCGACCGTCTCACCAACAGTTTTCTCGACCGTCTCGTCGACCGTCTTCTCGACGGACTCCTCGACGGACTTCTCGACGGACTTCTCGACGGACTCCTCGACGGCCCTGGTCATCCAGTCGGGATCGAACCGAGCCATCTTCCAGACCACGTGGACGACGTACGAGGCAAAGACTCCCAGCCCGAAGGCCAGTCCGATCCGACTGTTAAGCACCATAATCAAGCCGATCGAAATGAAGATCAACGCTCCGTACGCGAAGTCAGTGATCGCGTCGACACGAGCCGGTCTCATCGGTGGTCGAAGGCGGTCTCTACGTCGGTTAGCGAACGCTGCGACAACCCACCGGCGTTCCAGAGACGGTACTTCCATCGACTCGAGGACGTGCGTATCGACATGCTAGCCTATTATAGAGACCGGCGGGCGAAGTTCTTTGGCATTTGGCTCTAGACGAATGCCGCCGAAACAGCCACTCATTACGCAACCGGACCACAATCGCCGAGTGGCGTCGTCCGATCGTCGAGGTATCCCGCGTGAACCGAAACACACGCGCTTTTACGACTCGCCCGTGTGAGTACTACCTGTGACGGAAGTACTGCTTATCGTGGGACTCTTGGTCGCAATGTTCGTCGGGTACAACATCGGTGGAGCGACGACCGGTCCCGCGTTCGGCCCGGCCGTCGGTGCGAACGTCATCACGAAACTCATGGCCGCCGCGTTGATGTCGATTTTCTTCTTCGTCGGCGCGATCACGATCGGTCCGCAGGTCGTCGACACGCTGGGGACAGAGTTGGTTCACGACCCCGGAGTCTTCACCATGCGATCGAACGTCGCCGTCCTCTTCTTTATCGGTGGCGCGCTGTTCGTCGGGAACTACGCCGGGGTCCCCGCCTCGACGTCGATGACCGCCGTCGGGGCGATCGCCGCGCTCGGCTTCGCAACCGGCGAACTCAATTTTGCAGTCCTCGGTGAGATCGTCGTCTGGTGGATCGTCGCACCGATCATCGGCTTTTGGGTCGCTGGAGTCGTCGGTCGATACTTTTATCCACAGATCAACGCATGGGTCGCCATCGAGGAGAGCAGCAGCGACCAACCGATGGTATCGGTGAATCGTTCGGGACTCATTCCGCGGCTCCAGTTCGGTGAGAACGCCGATCGGCGGGAGATCACCGGCGCGCTGGTCGTCGTCGCTATCGGCTGTCTCATGGCCTTCTCCTCGGGGACGAGTAATATCGCGAACGCCATCGCCCCGATCTACGGTACCGGCGATGTTGACATGATTCCGCTGATCCTGATCGGCTCGGCCGCCGTCACGATCGGCTGTTTCACGATCGCCCGCCGAACCCTCGACACGCTCGGCAATGACATCACGAACCTGCCGCTGACGGCCGCCATCGTCGTCGCCGTCATCAGTTCGGGGATCGTTATCGGGCTCTCGTGGATCGGAATCCCCGCCAGCTTCGTCGTCATCGCGACGATGAGCATCGTCGGCCTCGGCTGGGGACGAGCCACCCGAACGACCAAACTCTCGGACGCTGCCCGCGGCGAGGAGGAAACCCGCGTTTCCGTCGGCGCGCTGACCGCCGAGGAGGAAGGCGAACGCCCGCCAAAAATCGGCGAAGAGGAACCCGGCGACATCCCGAAGGCGTCGGACCTGTTCAACCCCTCCACGACGGCTCGAGTCATCCTCATGCAGAACGTCGTCCCCATGATCTCGACGGTCGGCGCCTTTCTCACGTTCCGGTTCGTCCCGATCTTCGGCTTCTGAACGGTACTTCGGGGACCGACTCGAGTTCCGGATCGACCGACCGCTGAGCGCTCGAGACCCCGATCCGAGACGTCGAACGCAGCGCCTGGATTCGATCGACACGTACGCATACTCCGTCCTCGAGACGGTCAAGAATTCGACACCCGCCGTCGGCCACGATAGGGTTGCGATGGTTCGTTTTCACCCCGCTTTTCCGATTCGTTATTCGACGGATGACGATATTCTTTGCTTCGAACTGGTCAATTCCGATTGAAAGACAATTTAGGACTGAACAGCAAGCTATACCAGTGCGGGACGTGAACCGTGATACGATGCCCACGGTAGAATACCTCAACTACGAAGTGCTGGACGACCAGGGATGGGAGATGGACGACGACGACCTCTTCGACCAGGCTGCCGACGCCGGTCTCGACGAGGAGGATTACGGCTCCCTCGACGTTGCCGAAGGCGAGTACATCCTCGAGGCCGCCGAGGCCCAGGGCTACGACTGGCCCTTCTCCTGCCGTGCAGGCGCCTGTGCGAACTGTGCGGCCATCGTCTACGAGGGCGAGATCGAGATGGACATGCAGCAGATCCTCTCGGACGAGGAAGTCGAGGACAAGAACGTCCGTCTGACCTGCATCGGCTCCGCGGAGACCGACGAGGTGCAGATCGTCTACAACGCAAAGCACCTCGACTACCTGCAGAACCGCGTCATTTAAACAACAGCGCACAGTTCGACGGATGCACCCCAATTCGGGGCCGCATTTTCATCAGTCGCCGCGAGAGCGACGGAGAGCCTCCGCTCCGAAACGGAGCCACGGCACCGTCGCTGCCGGCTGACCCGGGTCGAGAGCCACCACCGATACCGCATACGACAACGGGTCGATCCGCGAGGGCGATCGAAATCGACCGCTCGCTCGAGCGCTACCGCGGGGCCTGACGGATAGCAACCGATCCGAACTGAGCCGAAAGGATAACACTCCCCCGCTTCGCACGGAACCCTGTGACACTCGCTGGTGCCGTCGCGACGACCCCGGACCTCCTGCGGCTCGTCGCCGTTCCCGTCTTCGCCTGGGTCGCGATTCGCGACATCAAGACCAGACGCGTCTCGAGTACCGTCTGGATCCCCCTTTCTCTCCTCGGTGCCGTCCTGCTGGTCTGGGACGGCTGGCTCGCCTGGAACGCCGACGGCTACGCCTGGACCCACGAGTTCCTGCTCCCGGCGGCGGTGAGTATCGGCTTCGTCGTCCCCATCGCGTACCTGTTCTGGTGGTTCGGCGGCTTCGGCGGCGCCGACGCGAAGGCGCTGCTCGTGTTGGCGCTGTTGTTCCCGACTTTCCCGCAGTACGCCGTGGGCTCGTCGACGTTTCCCCTGACGACCACGCCGATCGGAACGTTCTCGTTTACGATCCTGACGAACGCCGTCATCATCGGCGTCGCCATCCCGGTCGTCCTCGCGCTTCGCAACGCCGCCGCCGGCCGGATCAACGGCGTGATGGTCATCGGCTGGCCCGTCTCGTGGAACCGGATCCCCGACACGCACGGCCGACTCCTCGAGACCCCCGAGGGGCGCTCCCGCGGCGGTCTCGATCTTGACGCCCTGCGGATGTACCTTCGCTGGCGGGGGCTCACGCTGGCAGACGTTCGCGACGCTCCCGACCGGTATCGCGATCCGGCGACGCTCCCCGAGGAGCCGAACCCGCCGACCGACGGCGCGGTGACGGCGGCGGTTCGGAGCGACGGCGGGACGACGCTTGAGGACGACGCCGACGGCGACGACGGCCTCGAGACCGATGCAGAAGCGACACCCGAAGCCGACGCCGTTCCCGAGTACGACGACCCATGGGGAGCGGAGGCGTTCCTCGCGGACATCGACGGCACGGCCTACGGCACCTCGCCCGAGGAGTTACGGGAGGGGCTCGAGGTGCTCGCTTCGAAGGAGACGGTCTGGATCTCGCCGGGGACGCCGTTTCTCGTGCCGGTGTTCCTCGGACTGGCGATCGCGCTGATCTACGGCGATCTGCTCGTCGGAACGTTCGTCTGAGACGGAGTTCGAAAAATCGCGGTTCGGTCTCGTCGCCGGATCGCGTTAGGGGACGGAGACTCGGTCGCCGTGATACGCCTCGGCGTACGCGACGAAGTTCTCGAGGAGCTGGAGGCCGATCGGGCCGCTCTTTTCGGGGTGGAACTGCGTTCCCATCACGTTGCCCGCCTCGTTCGTCGCGATAGCGGCGAAGTCGAATCCGTAGTCACAGGACGCGACGGTGTGACTATCGACGACCGACGCGTAGGAGTGGACGAAGTACACGTACGCGCCGTCGTCGACCGATCTATCTGCTCGGCGCGTCTCCGACGCAGCGCCGTCGATGCCCGCGACGATCGGATGCTCCCGCTCGATCGTGAGCTGATTCCAGCCCATGTGCGGCACTTTGACCGCGGTGGTCGGGAGGCGTTCGACCCGCCCCGGAATGAGATCGAGTCCGTCGATCGTTTCGCCGTCCGGGACGCCTTCGGTGCTCTCGGTGAACATGAGTTGAAGCCCCACGCAGATGCCGAGAATCGGCGTGTCCTCGGCCGCCTCGACGAGAACGTCGTGGAACGGTCTGGAGTTGCGAACGCACTCCCCGAACGCGCCCACGCCGGGGAGGACGAGCGCCTCAGCGTCGGCGATCTGCGCCGGGTCGTCCGAGATCTCCACCGTGGCGTCCGCCCGTTCGAGTCCGCGTCGGAGACTCCGGAGGTTTCCGACCCCGTAGTCGATGATCGTTACCTTCACAACCTGAGTTCGAAGCGGACTCACAAATGAGTACGCTTCCGTGCTGATTTCGCAACCGACTCGAGCGATGCAGTCCGCTACGTGTACAGAAATCGTTCGTACAACGGCACCAGCGCCGTCCAGAACACGACGAACGCGGCCCCGATTCCGACGAGGACGAGCCACGGGTCGCCCCGGCCGGTCGGCGGCCCGCTCGAGAGCAGCGCGAGCGTCCCGACGAACAGCAGGAGACAGACGACGACGCTGCCGAGTTCGAGGACCGTGGCGACCGGGTGAGCCCGGAACTGGGCGGCGAGACCGGCGAGCATACCCGAGGCTCACGCGCGAGCGAGAAAAGTGTCACGGCGTATCGTCGGTCGACCTCGAAACCTCGGGCTACGGGGTCGAGAGTACTCAGGCTCGAGATTCGATATCGGCCGCGATGTCGTCAAGTTCGTCGTCTCCGAGCTCCGGCCGGTCGCCGGCGATGGCGTGGATCGGGCCGCCGCCGTCGCCCTCGAAGCGAGGGACGATGTGGCAGTGGACGTGAGGGACCTCCTGGCCGGCCTCTTCGCCGTTGTTGAACGCGACGGTGGTCGCGTCGGCGTCGACGCTCTCCTCGACGGCGGGAATCAGCCGGTGGATCGTCGCGTAGAGATCCGTTGCAACGTCGTCGGGGATATCGTTCAGCCGTTCGTACTCGTCTTTCGGGATGACCAGCGTGTGGCCCGGGGCGAGCGGGTTGGCGTCCAGGAAGGCCATCGTCGTCTCGTCTTCGTACACGACTCGTGCCGGGATCTCTCCCTCCACGATCTGGCTGAAGATCGTACTCATACGCGAGTGTGTGTCGGCCCACTGTAAGAAGCTTACCCGCTCGAGCGGAACGGGACGGCGAAGGTACGGAATATCAGAACAGTATCGAATTGGCGATCGTCACGCGTGAGACACAGATTAAACTGGGATAAAGTCAGGATAAGTGGGGGAGACGGTCACGACCCTTCAATAGCGACGCCGGCCTCGAGTCGACTGCCCACCTGGGCGCGGTGTCGTATCGCACCTGTATCGGAACCACAACGTCACGTATCCTGACCAACCACCATTTCCACCACCGTCGATTTTCTGTCGGTGGTGGGTTTCAACCGACGAGTAGCGTCGAGCATCGGCACGCTCACTCGAGTCACGTCGCGACCAGGCGACCGGCGCGGAGCCGAGACGGTTAACACGGGTCACTGAGTAGCCCCATTGAAGCGATGAGTGATTCAGGACCCGACGGCGGACTCGTCCGCGCACTGTTGCGCGCCGAGGGGCGACTCCACGAGACGGCGCCGATCAAGGAGAGCCACAGCAAACTCCTTGTGAGATCGGTCTTCTGGTTTCTGGTCTTTTCAGCGGTTTATACCATCGTTTCGTCGGTTCTGTAGGTCGCTCGAGGCCGAAATCGTCGACGCGACCGGACAGCCAGGAGACGACACTCAGCGACGGACGGCTACGCACCGGCGCCGATGTACCGGCAGCGACGAACGGTTACGCACCGGCAGTCTAACAGCAGTCGTCGAGCGTCTCGCGAATCGCCTCGAGGTACTCCGCCGGTTCGTAGCCCAGCCGACCGATCCAGACGTCCTGATACGACGGGTGGAGGATCGGGACGAGCCGCGTCTCGAGGCGGTCACACCGAACGGGCGTCAAGACGGTATCGATGAACCCGTCGATCTCGCGGTCCTCCGCCGCGAGCACCGACTTCGTCGCGTGTTTCCCGGTCGCGAGAACGACGTTGGGATCGACCGTCTCGACCTCGGTGACGAGGTGGCCGCGACAGTTCGCACGCTCGTCGGACGTCGGCTCGCGGTTGCTCGTCGGGTTCTGCGGATCGCTGCTCGCGGTTTCACCGTCATCTCGCGGCTTCGCCGCTCGACTGTCCGCGGAACTTCGTTCCGCGCTACTCGCTTACGAGGAGCGTGGCTCCTCGCTCGCCGGAAAGCATTTGACGGCATTTGTGTAGTACGTTTCGTCGCCGTAGCCAATTTCCGCGAGCATCCGACGGATCCGTCGTCCCGAGTGTCGCGAGGTGTAGGCCATCCCGGTCCAGTTGCCGCCCTGCCAGCGGTCGGCGTCGGGGTTCCCGTAACCGGGGGCTTCGCCGACGACGACGATCGAGGCGTCCAGTGGGCCAGTGCCCCACGAGATGCACTCGCAGTGCTCGACGAGGGCCGGACAGCGCTCGCAATCGGGTTCGACGACGTTTCGCGTGGACGGGGAGGCCGGGTCTCGAGGCGGCGTCGAGTCGGTACCGGTGTCGGAATCCGAATCGACTACGGCGTCGGAACTGTCGCCGGTCGCCGGACTCGAACCGGAATCGGAGGGGGACGGAGACACGGCCGTACGTCGGTCTCGAAGGAGTTAGATCGCTCGGACACGAGCCGATGGGAGGGATAGGTTTACGTTCGTCGAGTGGTTTTCCACTGCTAATGGGATCGGCAACCCCGGAACTCCTCGCAGAACTGCTCCCGCTGGTCGCCTACACCGTCCTCGCCGGCGTGTTGACCGCAGGCGGTCTCGCCGTCGAATACGCGAGCATCCAACACCTCGGCTCGGGCGAGATGATGGTCGCAGCGTGGCTGGCCGCGATCGGCTGCGTCATGCTCTATGCAGGCGTCTACGGCATCGCATACAAGAAACTGCTCGCGCGACTGCTCGTCGCCAGTCAGTAACACGTCTCGCAGTCGTCCTCCGGCCCACCGCACGCCGACGCTCGCGTCCGCAATACCGATTCCCCTTTACTCTCGGAGTGAGATTGGACCCACATGAGCAGGTTCGGCGAGGTCGACGACCAGTACGATCCCCACGCCCTCGAGCAACGGGTGTTCGACTACTGGGACGACGTCGACGCCTACCAGCAGACGGTCGAGCACCGCAAGGACGGCGAATCGTTCTTCTTCGTCGACGGCCCGCCGTACACGTCGGGGTCGGCGCACATGGGAACCACCTGGAACAAGTCCCTAAAGGACGTCTACATCCGGTTCATGCGAATGCAGGGGTACGACGTGACCGACCGCCCGGGCTACGACATGCACGGGCTCCCCATCGAGACGAAAGTCGAGGAGAAACTCGGCTTCGAGAACAAGAAGGACATCGAGGAGTTCGGCGAGGAGAACTTCATTCAGGAGTGTAAGGACTACGCCGACGAGCAACTCGAGGGGCTCCAGAATGACTTCAAATCCTTCGGGGTCTGGATGGACTGGGACAACCCCTATCGAACTGTGAGTCCCGAGTATATGGAGGCCGCCTGGTGGGGCTTTTCGAAGGCCGCCGAACGCGGACTCGTCGAGAAAGGGCACCGATCCATCTCGCAGTGTCCGCGCTGTGAGACCGCCATCGCGAACAACGAGGTCGAGTACGAGGACGTCGAGGACCCCTCGGTCTACGTCAAATTCGACCTTACCGACCGCGAGGGCTCGATCGTCGTCTGGACGACCACGCCGTGGACGATCCCCGCGAACACGTTCACCGCCGTCGACGAGGAAGGCGACTATGTCGGCGTGCGCGCGACGAAAGACGGCGAGGAAGAGTTGCTGTACCTCGCCGACGCGAAACACGAAGAAGTCCTCAAAGAGGGGCGCTACGAGGACTACGAGGTCGTCGAGGAACTGACCGGCGAGGAGCTGATCGGCTGGTCGTACGACCACCCGCTCGCCGACGAGGTCCCGAACCACGTCGACGCCGACGGCGCGTTCGAGGTCTACGCCGCGGACTACGTCGACACCCACGGCGACGGCACCGGTCTCGTCCACTCCGCGCCCGGCCACGGTGAGGTCGACTTCGAGCGCGGCCGCGAACTCGGCTTCCCCATCTTCTGTCCCGTCGGCGGCGACGGCGTCTACACCGCCGAGGCCGGAAAATACGAAGGCCAGTTCGTCAAGGAGGCCGACCCGGAGATCACGGCTGATCTCGAGGACAACGGCGCACTCCTCGCGTCGGGCACCGTCCACCACAGCTACGGCCACTGTTGGCGCTGTGACACCGGCATCCTCCAGATCGTGACCGACCAGTGGTTCATTACGATCACGGACGTCAAAGACGAGTTGCTCGACAACATCGAGGACAGCGAGTGGTACCCCGGCTGGGCTCGCGACAACCGCTTCCGCGACTTCGTCGAGGAGGCCCCGGACTGGAACGTCTCCCGACAGCGCTACTGGGGGATCCCGCTTCCCGTCTGGACCCCCGAGGATCGCGACGACGACGAGGATCGGATCGTCATCAGCGACCGCGAGGAACTCGCCGAGCGCGTCGATCAGAACGTCGACCCCGAAGACGTCGACCTCCACAAGGACACCGTCGACGACCTCACCATCACCGAGGACGGGACGACGTACACGCGCGTGCCCGACGTCTTCGACGTCTGGCTCGACTCCTCCGTCGCCTCGTGGGGGACCCTCGACTTCCCCTCGGACGACAGCCGGTTCGACGAACTCTGGCCCGCGGACTTCATCCTCGAGGCCCACGACCAGACCCGAGGCTGGTTCTGGTCCCAACTGGGGATGGGGACCGCCGCGATGGGCGAGGTGCCCTACGACACGGTGCTGATGCACGGCCACGCGCTGGACGAGGACGGCCGCAAGATGTCCAAATCGGTCGGCAACGTCGTCGAACCCGACGAGGCCATCGAGCGCCACGGCTCCGACGCGATGCGGATGTTCCTGCTCTCGGCGAATCCGCAGGGCGACGACATGCGCTTCTCGTGGGACGAGATGGGAACGATGGAAAACCACCTCCGGACGCTGTGGAACGTCTTCCGGTTCCCGCTGCCGTACATGCGACTGGACGACTTCGAGCCGGGCGTTGCGACGGAGTCGCAACGAGACGGAGGCGGTGAAACCGCCGGAGTGACCCTGGACGATGTCGATTCGGACCTCGAGCTGATCGACGAGTGGATCCTCGCCCGCCTGCAGTCCACGAAAGCCGAGATGACCGAACATCTCGAGGCGTTCCGCCAGGACCGCGCGCTCGAGGCGCTCATCGAGTTCGTCGTCGAGGACGTCTCGCGGTTCTACATTCAGGCCGTCCGCGAGCGGATGTGGGACGAGACGGACAGCGGGTCCAAGGACGCAGCGTACGCGACGATCTACCGCATCCTCCGCGAGAGCGTCGCGCTGCTCGCCCCCTACGCGCCGTTCGTCAGCGAGGAGATCTACGGCACGCTCACCGGCGACGCCGGCCACGACACCGTCCACATGGAAGACTGGCCCGCCGTCGAGGAGTACTGGGCCGACGAACAGCTCGAGGACGACGTCGCCATCCTGCGCGCGATCGAGGAAGCCGGCGCGAACGCGCGCCAGCAGGCCGGTCGCAAGCTCCGCTGGCCCGTCCCGCGGGTCGTCGTCGCGGCCGACGACGGACGCGTCGTCGAGGCCGTCGAGCGCCACACCGAACTGCTCGAGGATCGACTCAACGCCCGCGATATCGAACTCGTCTCGCCCGACGACCGCTGGGGCGAACTGAACTACAGCGCCGAGGCGGACATGAGCGAGCTCGGGCCGGCCTTCGGCGATCGCGCCGGCCGGGTCATGAACGCGCTCAACGAAGCCCGGATCGAGGAACCGGGACTCGAGGCGATCGAAGCAGCTGTCGCGGACGTGCTCGAGGAGGACGAGGAGATCACCGAGGAGATGGTCTCGTTCGTCACCCAGACGCCCGACGGCGTCGCCGGCACCGCCTTCTCCCTCGACGGCGACGACCGCGGCGTCGCCTACGTCGACGCCTCGCTGACCGACGACATCGAGAGCGAGGGCTACGCCCGCGAGGTCATCCGCCGCGTCCAGGAGATGCGAAAGGATCTCGAACTCGACGTCGAAGAACGGATCGCACTCGAACTCGAGATCGACGACGACCGCGTCGCCTCGCTGGTCGACGAGCGCACGGACCTCATCCGCGAGGAGGTTCGCGCCGACGAGATCGGCGACCTCGAGGTCGACAACGGCAACCGAAAGGAGTGGGAGGTCGAAGGCGTGACGATGGAAATCGCGATCGAGCCGCTGGCGGCCGCTGAGGCGTCGGATTAACACCGCCGAGCGGAGCGAGGCGTTTTTGGTCCAGATTTTTCGAGGAGTGGTGAGCGATAGCGAACCCGACGAGAAAAAGGTGGGATCCGAACCGCTGGCGGCCGCTGAGGCGTCGGACTGAGTGCGACTGAGCGATTCGAGGCATTCTCCTCGAGTCCTCGTTCTGCAGTAATTCTCGATATGACGACAGTATTCGTGCCACAAAAGTCTTAGTCGCAGACTCGACAGAGAGGGCTAGTGAACTCTCGGTTCGCCGTCTGTGTCGTCGTGTTCCTCCTGCTCGGCAGCCTCCCGGCCGGCATCGCTGGCGCTGGGGGGTTTTCGTCCGCACCCGAGACGTCGGGAGCGTCCGAGCCAGCGATCGTGAACGGCCCGAACGTCGGCTCGTCGAGTTCGATAGCCGGCGAAAACGACGTGCTCCACCAGCGAACCGAGCTTCGCCACCTGTCCGATCGGCCGGGCGAGTTCGAGGTCGAGACGACCTTCGAGCCGCCGGAACCGCTGCGCGGACTCGAGATCACGCTCCACGACGACGCGGCCGTCGAAGCCCTCGAGGGCTTCGAGACGACCGGCGACGGAACGTACCGCTGGGACGAGGCGACCGCAGCGCCGTCGATCCGATACGAGATGCCGAGCGACCGAACGAGTGACGTCCGCCACGACCACGATGATCGAGACGGCTACACGTTCGTCGACACCGGCGAGTGGGGCGTCGTTCAGGTCCCTTCCGTCGGACTCTCCCTTCGAACGCCCCGATCCGTCACACTGGGTATCGAGGAGACGGTCACCGTCGACGGCGAGGGTGCGGCCGGCGACAATATCGCCTTCTTTGGCCCGGTCGAAGAGTACGAGCGAACCGTCGACGGCGAGACGATCAGGCTGGTCGTCCCCGAGGCGGCTGACCTAGCGGAGAGGCCCGACGATATCCTCGAGTCGATCGCGGCTGGCAGCGAGCGACTCGACGTCGGCTCGAGCAACGACGAGGTGTTCGTCATCGCGGTTCCGGCGGACGTCGACTGGGGATCGCGGGGTATCCAGTACGGCGACGCGGACGCGTGGGTCGCCGCCGACATCGAACTCGAGGTTGCCGGGAACATCTGGCTCCACGAGTACATCCACGTCCGACAGGGATTCGCCAACGGCGAGACGACGACCGACGCCAGATGGCTCGTCGAAGCTCAGGCGGAGTACTACGCCGCCTTGCTGGGCTACGAGGAGGGATCGATCCGCTTCGGCGAGTTCGGCGACCACCTGGAACGGGGCGAGCGCTCGCCGTACGCGGACGGTTCGCTCAACGACCCCTCGACCTGGGCGGATAGCGACACCGACTACGTGAAGGGGCCGCTCGTCTACGGCGAAATCGATCGACAGCTTCGACTGGCGACCGACGGCGACCGGACGCTCGAGGACGTCTTCCGACAGTTGAACGCCCAAGACGGTGCGGTGAGCGAGGCGGACTTCCTGACGGCGCTCGAGGACGCCGGCGGGAGCGAGCTCCGAACGGTCGCCGAGCGGTACACGCAGACCGACGAAACGCCCGAGATGTGGACCCGCTGGGAACACGAGGACGCGTTCGACCAGCCCTCGACGACCGTCGAGTACGGACTCGGCTCGGAGCCGATCGAGGTCGCGGGCCAGTCCTGGGAGCGCTGGGACTCGAGCGAACTGGACGGCGTCGAGACCGAAAGCGACGCCGTCACGGACGGCGGAGACGTGATGGCCGTCCCCGCTGGAACGACCGTCACCGTTCCGGTCACGATGGCGAACGTGGACAACCGAGCCGGCCCCGCCGACGCGACCCTCGAGGCGAACGGCGATCTCGTCGCGATCGAGCAGCGCCACCTCGGGCCCGGCGAGCGAGCGACGACGCGCCTCGCGTGGACGCCGGCGGAACCCGGCATCTACGACCTCCGCGCCGGCGACGATCGGCTGACGGTGTTCGTTCGCTCGAGTCCGAGCCTGACCGTCACCGACCTGCGGGTCGAGCCGGACAGCGTCGATCCCGGCGAGACGGTGACGGCGACCGCGACGGTCACCGCGGGTGGCACACTTCCCGCCGCGGGGACGCTGCCGTTCCAGAGCGCGAACGGAGTCGTAACTGCCGGTCCGGTCGCGCTTGCGCCCGGTGAGACGGGAACCACGACGGTCGACCTGACGTTCGACGACGACGGACGCTACGAGGTGACGGCCGGCGAGCAGTCGACGACGGTTACCGTCGGCGGCGGTCTCTCGAGGGCCGTCTCGGCCGTCGATTCGATAGCTGGCTTCGGCGGCGTCGCCGGGGTCGTCGCGCTGGCCGTCGTGCTCGCGATCGGGGTGCTCGGTCGGCGGCGGTGACGCCGTCCCCCATCGAGGCTATCGGCAGAAGAACCGTTTCACGCTTGTTCCACCAGAAACACGCACGCCTCCTCGCCGTCGTCGACACAGGTCCGTTCCGCGACGGTCGCGTCCGCGTCGAAGGTCCGCGCGATCCCCTCGAGAATCCCGTGAGCTAGTCCGCAGTAGGTCGGCTCCCGGTGGGTTCGATACGTCACGCGCACGCTGTCGTCCCCGTCGCGGGTGCCCGAGACCGACGGGAGCGCGGTGTCGTCGGTCGCCGCGTCGACGTTATCGACGATCGTCTCGAGGCGCTCGAGGAGGGCGAATAGGTCGTTCTCGCGCACGTGCGCGTTGAACGTCGACAGGAGTTCGGGCGCGAGCGTCCGGCCGAAGTCGCGTTCGATCTGGCGTCTGTTCTGGGTCGCCATCGACGCCAGCGTCGAAAGGATGGCGTCGATCTCGTGATCGTCGTAGGTCGAGACGGGGAGGTACAGCGCCGGCTCGAGGTCGGCGCGGTCGAGGATCGTCTCCCAGGTCTCCTCGTCGGTTCGGTCGACGACGTACTCCTTGAGCGTCTTGTGAACGATTCCGTGCATCTGAGGTGGGTGGTGACTCGGTGGCTCGCGGTCGAGGGCGAACCGCCCGCGACCTGTACGAATTCCGACTAGCTAAGTCACGGGATGGTATCTACTTAACAGTTATAGTACGGTCGCAGGTGGGAGACTCTGCACACCACATCGACGGCGGTTCGTCCGTCTTCGCGTCGGACTACGATTCCTCCATCTCCACGTCTTCCAGTACGGCCGTATCGTCGCTCATAATGCGGAGTTCGCCGTCCCCGCACGTACAGCCGGGCCCCTGTCCGGTTCCGATGGGGCGAATCTCCCCGTCGGGACCGAGACGGACCGCGTGGGCAGTTCCGCAGTTATCGCACACCGCCGCTGCCCGTTGGGTGTCGTCTTCCCCAGCTATCGCTACGCGAACGTGTGCGATAATGCGAGTTAACCCTTACTCAGCGATGCGAACAGGTAGCCGCCGGAGAATCGGTTTGTGACCGACGACCGAGCCGAACGCGAATCGTTACAGCTCCGCCGCGAGCGCCGGTGCGACCGAGACCGCACTCGCCCCGCGCTCGATCGTGTCGGTGCCGTAGATCGCTTCGACCCCCGCTCGAGAGAGCTTCGTCACCGCGTTGCGCGCGAGCAGCGGGTGGACGCAGGTGACGAACACGCGGCCGACGCCGCGGTTTCGGAGGACGCCGACGGCCTCGCTCATGGTCGATCCCGTCGCGATGATATCGTCGGTGACGACGACGTCGCGGCCGGCCACGTCGACGTCGCTGGGCGTGATCTCGACCTCCGTCCCGGAGTGGCGAGTCTTCTCGAAGTAGTCCGTCTCGCCGTCGCCGTAGGCGTCCCGGACCGTCTCGGCGAGGTCGATCGCGCCCGCGTCGGGGGAGAGAAAGACCGGGTCCTCGAGGTCCGCGGGGAGGGGGTCGGACAGTCGGCCGGCCGCGTCGATGGGCGTCGCCGTGGGCTCGAAGAACTCACAGACCGCTTTTTCGTGCGGGTTGACCGTGAGCACGCGATCGGCACCGGTCGAGACGGCGCGGGCGACCGCCCGAGCGGAGACGGGGTGGCCCGCCTCGAAGGCCGCGTCCTGCCGGCCGTAGCCCATGTACGGCAGGACGGTGACGACCTCCTCGACGCCAGCCTCCCGAACGGCGTCTTGCAACTGGAGGAGTTCGAGGTGGGCGTCGCTCGAGACCGTCGAGGCGACGACGATAGCGCGGTCGTCGTCGAAGTCGGGGACGCCAGCGAGCAGTTCGCCGTCCGGAAAGCGGTCGTACTCGACGGGAGCGAGCGGTTCCTCGAGTTCGCGTGCGAGGGCAGCGGCCAGCGTCTGCGACGCGGATCCGCTGACGATCGTGGTCATACTCGAGTGGACAGGACGGGGGCTAAACCCGTTTTCGTTCTCCCGCGGCACGAGCGTTCGAACTCGGCGGCGTTCCCACCGCGACTGAAAACGGAAGACGGCTCGGCGGAACCGATGCGGCCGATCACGCGGTCGAGCGAGGTTCGAAGCGGTGCTACGTATCGCCGTCGTCGCCGTCGTCCTCGCGATCCGCGGCTCCGCCGCAGTTGCCGTCGGTGGCGTTGCTCGAGTACGTCATGTTGTCGTCGCCCGTGATCCGGACGAAGATGCTGAGGCAGTCGGCGGCGTTCCAGTTCGACGGCGTGATGTCGACCGGTTCGCCCTCGTTGAGCCGGGCCGTGACGCGGAACTGGCCGGCGTCGGCCGCCCAGTCGCGC
The DNA here is from genome assembly GCF_052040125.1 of Natronorubrum marinum. Taxonomy (NCBI): domain Archaea; kingdom Methanobacteriati; phylum Methanobacteriota; class Halobacteria; order Halobacteriales; family Natrialbaceae; genus Natronorubrum; species Natronorubrum marinum. Next base: position 295,547 of record NZ_JBPPFV010000003.1, on the reverse strand, counting down.
TCGATCGAGGCGGTCCGGCCGGCCTCGATCGTCTCCGTCTCCCAGACGGCGATTCCGTCGTCGAGCTGGACCAGCAGGTCGATCTGCTGGTCGGTAGCGGATAGGTTATCGACGATGATCGCCCCGGAGACCGATCCCGAAGAGCCGGTCGAGCTGTCGGTCTCTTCCTCCTCGGGCGTCTCCTCGTCTTCAGTACTGTCGTCGTCCCCGTTCTCGTCGTCGGCGCTGCCTGAGCAGCCCGCGATGGCGCCGGCGAGACCAACCCCGGTCGCGCCCAGTAATCGGCGGCGTGATATCCCACTCATATTGGAAGAGGAAAGTATCGAAGATAGTTAAATCTCCGTCAGACGATCCGTTCGTCGAGAACGAGGGTTGGGAACGAGACCATCCCGAAGCCGGCGGCGGGTCGTTACTCGTCTCGGGGAACGGCGAGTCCCGTCACGTCCCCGACACCGATCGTCTGTGATCGCCACGGGCCGCTACTATCGTCGGGCGTCGCCGAGAGAAATGATCCACGCTCCGTAACGGCGTAGACCGTCTCCCCGTAGCCAATCCCGGCAATCGACTCCGTCGAGCGGTCGTACTCCCGCCACGTCTCCGCGTCGGCGCTGTAAGCGTAGATGGCTTCTCCCGAGACGGCGTGAGCGCGCTCGAGACGACCCGGATCGGTTTGTGGGTCCGCCGCGACGATCTCAAACGATCCCTCGAGGGCCTCCATCCAGCCGTTGCCGAGCTTGTAGAGCCCGTCGGCGGTCGCAGCGAGCGGAACGCCGGCCGCGGAGACGTCTCGAACGTCCGAGAGGCCGGCGTGATCGAGTTCACCGTCGTGGACGCGGTAGACGCCGCTGTCGGTGCCGACGAGACCGCCGGCGATCGCACGAACCGTCGCGACGCCGTTGTGCTCGAGAAACTCCCACTCGCGGGGTTCCGAATCGGTATCCGCTTCGGCCGGTAGTCGAGCGACATCGCCATCGGGACTGGCGGCGATCAGATCCGAGCCGTGGGTGCCGACGGCGACAGCGGGACCGAAGCCGGTGTCGACGAACGTTTCGTCGGACTCATTCGAATCGACTTCCGCCGCGCGGGCCTCCCGATCCCCGCGCTCGAGCCCGAGCACCTGTACGTCCTCGTCGGTCGCGATAGCAACGGTCTCGCCGGTCGCGGCGATGTCGCGAGCGGGAGTGCGGTCACAGAGCCCGAACTCGCCGACGGTGTCGCCGGCGACGCGGACGCGCACGACGCCGATCGAACTCGCGACGTAGACCTCGAGGGCCCCCTCGCGGCCGCCGTAGACGCGCTTCTCCTCGATAGCATCCATACGTGGACAGTCGTGGTCGCGCGCCGAAAGCGTTCTGTCTGCTTCGGAATCCCTTTGGGGAGTCCGCCCCGACTAGGACCCATGCAAGTATTCGGATCGAGCGGGACACGCGGCGTCGCCAACGAGGAGCTGACGCCCGCGTTCGTTCTCCGCGTCGCGAAAGCGGCGGGGACGGCCTGGGGAGCCGAGCGGGTTGCTATCGCGCGGGACACGCGCTACACCGGGCGGATGCTGGCCGACGCGGCCGCGAGCGGACTCGCCAGCACGGGAACGGACGTCGATCGACTCGGGGTGCTGCCGACGCCGGGCGCACAGTTTTACGCCGAGCGGGAGGGGGTCCCCGTCATCGTGATCACGGCCTCGCACAACCCGCCGCAGTACAACGGTGTCAAACTCGTCGGCCGCGACGGGATCGAACTCGCGGTCTCGGATCTGGAGGACATCGAACAGGTGTTACTCGCCGAGTCGGCCACCGTCGCGCCCTGGGACGAGACCGGCCGCGTTCGGGAGATCGAAGGGATCACTCGAGAGTACGTCGAGGAACTGCTCGCCGCCTCCGACCGGGAGACCATCGCCGACGCGGAGCTGACGGTCGCGCTCGATCCCGGCCACGGCTCCGGGACCCTCACGAGCCCCGAGTTCTTCCGCGAACTCGGCTGCCGCGTCGTCACCGTCAACGGCCAGCCGGACGGCCACTTTCCCGGCCGAGATCCCGAGCCAGTGCCCGACAACTTAGCGGACCTCGGCCAACTCGTCCGGGCCACCGACGCCGACATCGGCATCGCCCACGACGGCGACGCCGACCGCGCCATCTTCTTCGACGAGAACGGCGAGTACGTTTCGGGCGACGCCACGCTCGCCGCGCTCGCGGCGGCCGAACTCGAGGCCGGCGATACGACCGTCTCCGCCGTCAACGTCTCCCAGCGACTGGTCGACGTCGTCAGCGACGTCGGCGCGAACCTCGAACTGACGCCAATCGGCTCGACGAACATCATCACTCGAATCGAGGAACTCGAGGAGAAGGGGAAACGCGTCCCGATCGCGGGCGAGGGCAACGGCGGGATCTTCTTCCCCGCCTTCCGGCTCTCGCGCGACGGCGCGTTCACCGCGGCCCGGTTCCTCGAACTCGTCGCCGAGCGATCCGTCAGCGAGATCGTCGCGCCCTACGACGACTACGCGAACGTGCGCTACAACATCGAGTACGAGTCGACGGCCGAACGCGACGCGATGATCGACGCCGCGGCGAACCACGCCCAGGCCTCCGACGCCGAACTCAACACGCGCGACGGCTACCGACTGGATCACGGCGACGCGTGGGTGCTCGCACGGCCCTCGGGCACCGAACCGCTCGTCCGAATCTACGCCGAAGCCCGCGACGGCGACCGCGCGAACGAACTGGCCGAGGAGATGTACGAAACGCTCGCCGACGCGAAAGCCAACGCCTGATCGCGCTCGATTTCGACTGATCGCGACGCATGTTTTTCCCGCCGAAACTGCTGGTCGAGCCCGACCGACGAGGGCGCTCGTAGCCCGGTAGAAACAGCCCGACTCGAGTCGCTACGACCGAAACTTCCGTTCGTACCGCGCTCCCGCTCGCTCCGTCGCGAGCAGGAGTTGGTGGGCGGCGACGAGCACCACGACGGTAACGACGATCAACGTCCCCTCGAGGAGCGTCGACAGCAGCCCGAGCGAGACGATCAGCGTCGTCGCACACGCCGGTGGATGACGCGTATCGGTGAAGAGCATGCCGGCCACGGTCAGCATTGTCGCCAGCACGCTACTCGCAGCGAGTCGAAGCCCCTCGAACGTCCCGGGATCGGCCACGGTCGTCATCGACACGCTGGCCCCGAGCAGGTGGTAGGCAAAGAGACCGGCCGCGACGCCGATCGCGTGGCCGCCGATCACCCGTCGCGGGGCGGTCGCGTCGCTGTCCTGAAACAGCGCGAGCACGAACGCGGACGGGCCGAGACTCGGAAAGAGCAGCGGGAGACCGGATAGCCACGCCATCGCGGCCGTCGTCGAGATGAGGAGACCGGTGTGCAGCGTCGTTCCCAGCCGATCGTCCATAGCCGTCCCTACGTTCCTCATACGAAAAACCCCGATGATTCGACGGTTGTCAACTTCTCGAGCCGGGTTTGGATCGCATCTGGATGACCGTGCTATTCGGACCGACGGCTACGGAACGATCGTCACTGGCACCGACGACTTCCGCGTCACGGCCTCCGCGATGCTGCCGAGCAGTATTCGCGAGACGCCCGATCGACCCTGGCTGCCCATCACGATCTGATCGACGTCGTGCTCGCGGGCGTACTCGAGGATCGCGTCGGCCGACGTTCCCTCGATGACGGTCGTCTCGACCGTCCGGTCGTGTGTGGCCGCGATCGAGCGTACGTCCTCAAAAAAGTCGGGTTCGTCATCGTCCGCGCGCTTCTCGCCCCCGGTCGTCACCGGCGGCCGACCGCCTCCGTAGCCCGCCTCGAGATCGTCGACCACGTGGAGCACCCTCACCTCGTCGTCCGGAAAGAGCGAGACGGCGTGTTCGAGGGCCGCTCGAGCCGGTTCGGAGTCGTCCATCGGAACGAGCAGGTGTCTGGTCATACCGGCCGTAGGACGGCCGTCGCCTTCAGTCATCGTCCCGGCTGTTCTAACTGATGACTATCGAGTACGCCTCTCGGTCGGATCAGTCGTCGCGGGGGAGACTACCGATCGGCCCTCCGCCCGACTGTCGACTCTTTGGTTCCCGAGTCTGCTCGGGCAGCGTGAAGCGAAACGTCGACCCCACGCCCGGCTCGGACTCCACCCAGATCTCGCCGCCGACAGACTCACTTCGCTCGTCCGTCGAGCCCGGTCTCGCGCCGTTCGCCCGGACGCCGTGGCGCTCGACGATCCGCTTGCACACCGCCAGCCCGATGCCCGAGCCGCTCCGTTCGTCGATCGAGTGCAGTCGCTGAAAGATGTTGAAGATGCGGTCGCGGTCGTCGGGATCGATACCGATCCCCTCGTCACGGACGGCGATCGTCCACTCGGATTGCCCCTGCGCTGGGGCTGCACCGTCGTCTTGCGGCGGGTCGGCCGAAACGTGAATTCGCGGCGGTTCGTCGCCGCTGTAGTCGATCGCGTTCGAGAGGAGGTTCTGGAACACCTGTCGCAACTGATTCTCGTCGCCGTCGACGGTAGGTAACGGGTCGCGGGTGAGTTCGGCGTCGGTCTCCTCGATTTTGAGCTGTAAGTCGGTGCAGACGTCGTCGAGGACGGCGTCCAGATCGACGGCGTCGAACGATCCCCCCTCCGTTTCGACCCGGGAGTACTCGAGGAGTCCGTCGATCATCGCGCGCATTCGATCGGCACCGTCGACGGCGTACGCGATGAACTCCTCGGCGTCCGAATCGAGGTCGTTGCCGTACCGGCGCTCGAGGAGTTCGAGGTAGCTCGTCACCATCCGCAGCGGCTCCTGTAAGTCGTGGGAGGCGGCGTACGCGAACTCCTCTAAGCGCTCGTTCGAGGATTCCAGCTCCGAAACCGCCTCCTCGAGGCGCCGTTCCGTCCGCCGCAGCCGCTCGTTCTGTCGCTCGAGTTCGTGCTTTTGTTCCAGTTCGGCGTTTTTCCGCTCGAGCGCTCTCGCCTGCGTGAGGGTGCGTGCGTTCTGGACGCCGGCCAGCAGTCCGGTGACCGATCCGATCGACAGCAAGACCAGCTGCGTTCCGCCGGTGAGATCGACTTCGATACCGGGATGCAGACTGCGCAAGCCCACGACAACCCCCATCACGGCGATCCCGCCGCCGGTCCACGTGACGATCCGCGAGTAGAGTTCGGCGGGAATCGTCGTGGTCGGTAGCCACAGGCCGGTGTACACCATTACGGCACCCGGGAACCCGATCAGCACGGCGTCGATAACCACTTCCACCAGAACCACCTCCGGACGATCCCCGTTACCGATCAGCGTGTACAGCATCGATCCGGCCGCACTGGCAAGCAAAAGAACGCCCAGTACGGTGAGGAGGCGGTTCCAGTAACTCATCGCCACTCGATAGGATATCGACGCATATGAACAAATTGGTGTCAATTTAGTAATATCTTTCGGACAGTCAGTTATGCCGACCGATGAGGGAGAGCGACCGATTCGCGTCCTCGAGCCGGCGTCTCAGTCCTCGAGCCGGCGATCCACCGCCGGCAGCGACACGGAGAACGTCGAGCCCTCGCCGGGCGTCGAGTCGACTCGGATCTCCCCGCCGTGGCGTTCGAGGATCCGCTGACAGAGCGCGAGCCCGATTCCCGTTCCCGGGTGTTCGTCGCGGCTGTGCAGGCGCTGGAACACCTCGAAGATGCGGTGAATCTCAGCGGGATCGATGCCGATACCCTCGTCGGTGACCGAGACGGTCCACATTCCGCCGTCGCGTTCGCTCTCGATGCGGACTCGCGGCTCGTCGCCGCTGTACTCGAGTGCGTTCGAGAGGAGGTTCTGAAACACCTGCCGAAGCTGGTTGGCGTCGCCACGAACCCGCGGCAGCGACTCGACCGTGACCTCGGCCCGTTCCTCGCTAATCCGGAACTGGAGGTCCTCGAGCGCGTCCGCGACGACGGTCTCGAGGTCAGTCGGCTCGAGCGGGTCGCCCTGCGTGTCGACCCGGGAGTAGGCGAGCAGTCCGTCGATCATGTCGCGCATGCGGTCGGCGCCGTCGATCGCGAACGCGAGGAACTCCTCCGCGTCCGCGTCGAGGTCGTCCGCGTACCGACGGTCGATGAGCTGGAGATAGCTCGAGACCATCCGCAGCGGCTCCTGTAAGTCGTGGGAGGCGGCGTAGGCGAAGTGCTCGAGGCGCTCGTTCGACGTCTCGAGTTTCGAAATCGTCTCCTCGAGTTTCCGCTGGTACTCCCGACGTTCGGTGATCTCCGTCTGGGTGACGACGCCGCGACTGATCTCGCCGTTCGCGTCGCGGACCGGCATCCCGTGGATCATGACGATCCGTTCCTCGCCGTCGGCGGCGTCGATCGCGAAGATGTCCGGATCCGTGACGACCTCCCCCCCGAGGACGCGAGCCATCGTCCACTCCTCGGGTTCGACCGGTTCACCCGTGTCGGCCCAGCGTGCGGAGTACCGCTCGTAGTCGTCGACCGAGTCCGCGTCGAAGACGTCTCCGCCCCAAATATCCTCGGCGGCGTCGTTGGCCTCGACGAGTTGGCCGTCGGCGTTCGCGACCACGACGCCGACGGGCAGGAGTTCGAACAGCGTCTGGAGCTGTTTCTGACTCTTCTCGAGGGCGATTTCGGCGCGCTTTCGATCCGTGATGTCCGTGATCGCACCGGGGAACGTCTCGGGAATCCCCGTCTCGTCGGTTTCGACGTAGCCGCGAGCGACGACCCACCGCAACTCCCCGTCTGCGTTCCAGACGCGGTACTCCTCCTCGTACTCACCGCAGGACGTGACGGCGTCGGTGATCGCCGCTTCGACGCGCTCGCGATCCGCCTCGTGGACCGACGACGTGATCCGGTCGAGTGGGACCCCCTCGCGAGCGGCCTCGGGATCGATGCCGAAGGTCCGAGCGAACGACGCGCCGGTGACGAATCGGTCCGCCTGGATCTGCCACTCCCAGGTGCCGACCGCACCGGCTTCGGTCGCCGCCTCGAGCTGGGCTTTCGCGTCCTCGAGATACCGCTCGTAGCCTTTCTGCTCCGTGATATCCTGCGACATCGTCATCCCGGCGAAGACGTCGCCCCGCTCGTCCGTGATCGGGATCGCCCGCACGCGCCACTCGCGGTCCGCGTACGTCATTTCGGCCGCGGCTTCCTCGCCCTCGAGGGCGGCCCGAAAGATCGGCTCGAGCGCGTCGGCCGTGTCGTCGGGCCAGGCGTCTACGACGGTTTCTCCCTCGATATCGTCGGGTTCGACGGGGATGCGATCGAACCCCTGCCCCGCCGCCAGCGTGTACCGGCGGTCGTGGTCGAACAGGGTCACGAGACCGTTGGGGAAGGAGTCGACCAGCGTCCGGTAGCGCTGTTCGGACTCCTCGAGGATCCGCTCGCGCTCCTTGCGCTCGGTGATGTCGCGGGTGACGCCGACGCGGACGTCTTCGTCCTCGAGGACGGCGAATCGACTCTCGATCGTGAGTTCCTCGCCCGTCGCCGTTCGGATCGACTCCTCGAAGGTCGGGTTCGCGTCGGCCTCGTCGACGCTCGACCGTTCCGTTTCGATCGCGTCGAACTCGTCGCCGAAGACGGCGGACGCGTGCGCGCCGAGCAGTTCCTCTCGAGCGAAGCCGGTCATCGCGAGGAAGCCGTCGTTGACCAATGTGAACCGCCGGTCCGCGTCGAGCGCGTACACCCCGTCGTCGATCGTCTCGACGAGCGTCTCGTAGCGGTCGCGCTCTCGCTCGCGTGCCTTCTGCTCGGAGACGTCGCGAAAGTAGATCGAGAGCCCCGTTTCGGACGGGTAGACGTAGTCTTTGAACCAGGTGTCGAGCGCCGGGTAGTACCCCGTAATGGCGGTCGACTCCTGGCTCTCCATCGCCTCTCGGTAGCACGTTTCGAACGACGTCCCGGCCAGGTCGGGGAACGTCTCCCAGAGCGTCTCGCCGAGGAGGTCTTCGCGCCCGGTCTCGAGGATCTCCTCGGCTCGCTCGTTGACGTGGGTGAATACCCAGTCCTCGTCGAGCGCGATGAGACCGTCCGTGATCCGACCGTGCACTTCGCTCAACTCGGCCGAGAGCTCGTCAGTTCGGCGCTCGAGTCGCCGTTCGCGCTCTTTGAGATGGGTAACGTCCTCCGCGGAGGTAACGACGCGGTCGATCTCGCCGTCTTCGGAGCGCAACGGCGCCGTGTTCGTCGAGAGCCACCGGTCGTCGCCGTCGGACCGTTCGATTCGAAGCACGCGGTCGGAGACCGGTTCGCCCGTCGCCAGCGTGTGTGCGAACGGGTAGTCGTCGACCGAGAGTCGATTGCCGGCTTCGTCGTAGACGACGCTATCCGACGGCTCGTACGTGGCAGCCGCCTCCTTCGAAACGTCGAGAATATCTCTGAGCCGTTCGTTCATCCGGGTAACCTCGCCGTCGGTGTCGAGCACCTGAATGCCGACGGGACTGGTCTCGAGGATTCGATCCGTTAGATTGCGTTCGCGCTGGAGTTGTCGTTCGCGTTCGCGACGGTCGGTCATATCCCGCGTGACCTTCGCGTAGCCCTGGAGCGATCCGTCGTCGTCTCTGACGGTGGTGATCCGGACGTTCGCCCAGAACTCCGTCCCGTCCTTTCTGACGCGCCACCCCTCGTCCTCGACCGACTCCGATTCGGTGGCGGTCTCGAGGTTCCGCGCCGGAACTCCCGCATTCCGATCCGCGTCGGTGTAAAACCGCGAGAAGTGTTCGCCCAAAATTTCCTCGCGCTCGTAGCCCTTGATCTGTCTGGCCCCCTCGTTCCACGTGACGACGTAGCCCTCGGGATCGAGCATGAAAATCGCATACTCCTCGACGGCATTGACGAGCGAGCGGAACTGCTGGTCGCTCTCCTGGAGTTGCTGATCCCGACGTTCGGTCATGTATAGTACAGACGACAAGGAAAGAAAAAGCCTCGCTCGCCATCGCTACTGCGGTCCGGAACGTCCCAAACAGCTTCGCGATGATCGTCTCGAGTGAGTCCCTAGACGGGATCGTCGATCTCGAGCGCCGCTTCGAGTCGTTCCCGTTCGGTACGCAGCGCCTCGAGTTCGTCCGCGACTCGGCCGTCGGCCAGCCGCTCGCGTTCGGCGGGGGTGAGCTGGGCGACCGCCTGCGCCGCCGTCTGCAGTCGGTCGTAGTCGAATTCGGGGTCGGTCGCGAGTCGACGGATCGAGCGCAGAGCCGCGACGCACTCCTCGTCCGCGACGCGGGCGACGAACGGCCGCATTTCGCGCGTTCGTCGTCGGAGAGTCCCCGCCTCGTCCGGCGGCCACTCGATCGTCAACGGCTCGGCGTCGATCCCGTCGAGGAACGTCTGCTGGGTCGCGACCCGCCGCTTGAGTTCGTCCGCGCTCGCGACGTAGTGGTCGAGTTTCGAGCGCGAGTAGTTCGCGTACTCGAGCAGTTCGGGAATCGTGTACTCGCCGGCCGGATCGTCTCGGACGTAGGCCGCCAGATCGTCCGGCGGCTGCTGGTAGTCGACGAAGGGGTACCAGCGACTCCGGTCGAGCAGGGCGAACACCTCCCTAGCTGACGCCTCGAGTCGGAACTCCTGAAACGCCGCGTCGATCGCCTCGTTGTACGCCTCGATCGGCTCGCGAAGCTCCTCGACGGGGGCCTCGAGATCCGCGTTCGCGAGTTCGAGCAGTCGCTCGTGGTCCGCGATCTCGTCGTCGAGTTCCCGGTAGCGCTTGGCCGCCGCCGTCCGCGCGTCGTCGATCGCCTCGCGGGCGGTCTCGCGCTCCTCGAGCAGTTCGGCGTACTGCGCCGCCGGCTCTAAGGCCTCGTGTGCGCGCTCGAAGTCCGACTCGCTGAGTCGCCGCTTGTCGATCGCGTCGAGGGCCGCCTCGAACGCCTCGCGTCCCTTCAGATCGTCGGGGAGACTCGTCACCAGCGAATCGAACTTCCCCTCGAGTTCGATGTACGCCTGGAAGTTCTCCCGACCGGTGCCGGTCGCTCGGTCGACGTAGTCCTCGAGGAGGTCCGTCGCGTCCCGATACGCCTCGGCCGCGTCGGTGACGGCCTCGCCGCCGTGGTCTTCGATTCGCTCCTCGGCCCGAGAAAAGCGGTCGCGGGCCGCTTCGAGCGCCTCGAGCGGCGTCTGTTCGTCGAGGCTCGCATCCGTGCCGGAATGGTGGACGCGTTCGCTCATGGGCGATCAGTCGTCGTAGACGGCGTCGGGGTCAAACACTCGTTCGCCGACGTTCTCACCCTCGATCGTGCGGTAGAAACACGACCGATGGCCGGTGTGGCAGGCACCGCCCTCTTGGTCGACGAGATAGAGGAGCGTGTCGGCGTCGCAGTCGACGCGGACCGCCTCGACGGCCTGCGTGTGGCCGCTCGTCTTTCCCTTCTCCCAGAGTTCCTCCCGGCTCCGAGAGTAGTAGTGGGCCCGGCCCGTCTCGCGCGTGCGCTCGAGCGCCTCCGGGGAGACGTAGGCCAGCATCAGCACCTCGCCCGATTCGGCGTCCTGTGCGACGGCGGGAACGAGTCCGTCCTCGCCGAAGTCGACCGCAACGTCGTCGTCCATAGACGAGGGATGGTTTGGGACGCCGATAGGTCTTTTGTCACGGTATCACGTCTCGGTCGTCGCCCGCTGCTCGTCGGTACCCTCATCGAAGGCGAATGCGACGGGTTCAGGTCGCGTTCGGGTTCGAAAAAGCCGTCAGTTCGATCGCTGCGTTTCGCGCTGCTCGTCGTCCTCGGACGGCAGCGCCAGCAGGATCGCCACGAGCGCCAGCGCAACGGCCCAGAAACCGAGCGCGAGCGCCCCGGCGTCCGAGGGAACGACGACGAGACCCGACAGGACCTCGAGGCCGACCGTCAACAGGAGCAGGGCGAAGATCGAAGAGACGGCGAGGCCGAGTCCCTTGCGGAGCATCCACCGGCTTTCCGCCGCATCGGCGGTAGAACTCGGGGTCGATCGGGGTTCGGATGGGTGGGATACGAGTGACATTGGGGTCGCCTCTCCGAGAACTACGCTCCCGATGGGCATACCCTCGCATGCTGTGAATCAGACCTGTCGAAAACCCGGCGGACGATCGGAGTCTCGAGTCCGTCGTTCCCCGCCTGCTTGCAATCGTCAGCGCGGCCGGTATTGGCCTCGAAACCGGAACGGAAATGATGAGTTCCTCCATGCGGATCGATCAACCGGTCAGGTGCCGCGCCTGTGGAACGACGAACGACCACTGCTACACCTACTGCCGAAACTGTCTGCAGACGCTCCCCGCGAAGCCGTAGGCCTACTACCGATCGGCCAACCGTCGAAAGCAGTAGACGACCGTGACGCCGGCGAACAGGAGCCCCAGCGTGGTCCCGAACGGAAAGAGGAGCGACCAGACGGCCGTTACCAGCGCGAACCCGACGACATCTCCACCGTTTCGCGACCGAGCAGCGGAATCAACTCGGTCATCGACGCGGTTGATGACAGCCATCTGTAATGAGGGCTGCGGAATTCCGGTAGTCGAAGCGGAACGCCGAACGGTCTCAATCAGCTGATTCGTCACTACCGTACCGCCCTCGCCGCACTCGAGACCGACTCAGGCCTCTCCGTTCAGCGTGACGTGGTTGCTGCCGATGATCCGGTCGTCTTCCTCGAGTTCCACCTTCATTTCATCGGTGAACTGACTGTCTATGTTGTACACCGTCAGCGCCCCGCCACGATGGCCTCTGGAGCGTCGAACAGTTCGGCCGTCGATGTGACGACGTTCTCCCGGGCGGCCTCGGTCGACGTACCGAGGTGGGGCGTGACGATGATATCCTCGTGCTCGAGCAGCGGCGAGTCCGCCGAGAGCGGTTCCTCGGCGAAGACGTCCAGCGCCGCGCCGGCGAGCGTACCGTCCTCGCCGAAGTCGACTGCAATCTGACCGGTCATCTGTAACGCCAACAATTATCATGCATGGAGTGGGCAGGGAACTGTGATGGCCGACTACACGAAAACCAACTATCACGACGTCGACCACCAGAACGGGATGCACTTCCTGCGCGACGAACTGAACTGCGAGCAGATGGGCGTGACCGTCGTGGAGTGTGCGCCCGGCTGGGAAGGCAAAGAACACGACCACGAGGAGGAAGGTCACGAAGAAGTATACCTGCTGATGGAAGGCGAAGCGACGGTCACCGTCGACGACGAGTCGATCGACATGGCCGAAGGTGACGCGATCCGCATTCCGCCGGACGCGACGCACCAGATCCACAACGGCGACACCGAGAGCCGGTTCGTCCTGATGGGGGCACCGTAGGAACGCTCGCCGTCGCAGACGGACTCCTGCAGTCAGCGTCAGCGCACTCGCGACGCTTTCGTTCCCACCGAAAGCTCGGGCCAGCAGCTCGTTTCAGGGCCGGCGGAACTCGAGGCCGTCGGCCGTCGCGACCGCGAGCAGTACGCCTCGGGCCAGACGGCCACCCGTTCTGACGTGGTGTTCGGGGAGCAACGGCATCGCTACGGGACGGTACGCGTTCTCCCGCATCGCAGCGACACCGGCGTAGCGACCGACTTCCCGATCCCGATCGAACACGTGGATACGCTTGTCCGAACCCCGGCCGTACCGGTAGGGGAACACGTTCGGTTCGGGATCGGAGCAGGTCAGTTCGTCGGCCGACTCGAGGACGGCCAGGACCGAACCGTCGGCCTCGAGCAACAGCCGTGGCTCGTCGGTCCCTGCCCTATCGCGGTCGCCATCGACTGCGGACGTCGTCGACGACTGTTCTCGCCACCGTGGCTCCGCGTCGGTTCGGACGCAGGCGTACTGCCCGTCGGTCAGCGCGATCCGATCCGGAATCGAGTAGAACTGACGGCAGCCATCGACACGGCCACGGAGCAAGAACGGGTCGCCGAAGATCTCGTGTGCCGCCTCGAGTCCCCACTCGTCGACGACGAGCACCGGTGCCCGACCGGCGTGGGCGGCATCCGCGACGCTGCTGGCGACGGTCAACGGTGTGACATCTCGGAGACGCTCGACCGACAGCGGCGCGTCGGGACCGTCTGCTGGGTGGTCGCCACCAGTCGCCACGACCGGCCCATCGGTCTCGAGTGAATTTGGACAGCGGTAGCCCCGGTCACGGAGTGCCTCGACGGCGACCGCGAGCCGCGAGGGTTCGTGGGATGTCATCGATACCGCTACGACGCCGAGCGAGAAAGCGTCTCGCCACCACAGGCCACACCCGTTTGGCACCAACAGCATACCGTCTCCCCCCGTCTCCCACCCATGGATCGACAGGAACTCCGACGGGCATGGGACGCCGTCGCCGACGACTACGCCAGAACCCGCCGCGCCGACGGAGAAGATGCCGCCCTGATAAACGAGCTACTCGAGGACCTCCCTGAAGCCGCGACCGTCCTCGACGTCGGCTGTGGCGACGGGATGCGAACGCTTGCGAACCTGGCGGGCGTCGATCGGATCGGGCTCGACCTCTCGCGTCGCCAACTCGAGTTGGCTGCCGGAAACGTCTCCGAAGCCCACCTGCTCCAGGGTGAGATGACGAGGGTCCCGCTGGCTGCGAACTCCGTCGACGCGATCACGGCGTATCACGCCGTCTTCCACGTCCCCCGAAACGAGCATCCGGCCGTCTACGACGAGTTCGCCCGCGTCCTCCGACCAGGTGGGCGACTCCTCGCGACGGTCGGCTCGAGCCGCTACGAGACGGTCCGACGCGACTGGCTCGGAAGCGGCCAGTCGATGTTCTTCAGCACACCCGGCCGGCGTCGGACTCGGAGCGGGCTCGAGACGGCGGGCTTTGCGATCGTCTGGGAGCAGGTCGTCGACGATCCGCTGGGGAGTTCGGTGCCGTTCGTGCTGGCCGAGTATCAGGGATGACGGACTGGGGCTCTGTCGAATTCCTCGGAAGCAGATGAGTTTCAGGAGTCGTGCTGAATACAGGGCGCGAGTGTGACACAAATAGAGGGGCGGCTACCAAGGACTGCGCCACTCCGGATAGCTATAGTAGCCGCTGGAAGTCAGTGCACACCTGATCGCACGAGGGCAACGCGGTTCGGAGCGTGCGCGGTTCGGAGCGTGCGCGGTTCGGAGCGTGCGCGGTTCGGAGCGAACGGAGTGAGCGAGAACCGCGGCAAAGCGAACGGGGAGCGCAAGCAACCCGTGAGCAAACGGAGTGAGCGAGAACCGCGGCAAAGCGAATAACGCGGGATCAACGATCTCACGGACCATGCGAACGGGCGCACAGCGCCCGTGAGCTGTGCGATCAGTGTGTAAACGGTTCCAGTTGTTACTAGACCAGTGATCACCCACTCAGCGATGGGGATTTTTTGATGATTTCGATGACCAATCAGTGACGCAGAAAAATAGTTTATGACCGCGGTCTCAAACAGAGGGACGTGTCTCCGGACGTTCGATGTGCAATCCCAGACGACGCGACGGCAATCCGGGAAATCGCCCGCGAGAGCTGGCACGCCGCCTACGACTCGATCCTCGGAGCCGAGATCGTTACGGAGACGATCGACCAGTGGTACGCACTCGAGGACCTCAGGGCGTCGATTACCGAGGCGTGTGCCCGTGAGGACGCCGTCTTCCTGGTCGCCGAGGAAGCGAACGAACCCGTCGGTTTCGCGCATGCCGGTCCCCACCGCGAGCTCCCATCGGTCGCGTCGCTGAACCGGATTTATGTCCGTCCTGACCGATGGGGCGAGGGGACCGGCACGTCGCTCCTCACGCGCATCCAAGACTCGCTCCGCGGGGAGTACGATCAGTTGTACCTTGCCGTCCTCGTGGACAACGAGGTGGCCGTCTCGTTCTACGAATCGGCCGGCTTCGAACGGGTCGGAACCCAGGATAGCGACCTGAAACAGGAGGTCGAGGAGTACGTCTACGAGAATTCACTCTGATCCGACTCGGATAGCGTTCTGTTCACCATACGTCGAAATGTTCTGGACAATCGAAGGGAAACTAACTAACCCGGTGAACAGAGATTTCGACGCATGCGCGATATCGAGCCCAGTGGAGTGATGGCGGACATTTCCTCGTGGAACTGGCTCCACTGGACGGGCCTGTTGCTGTCGATCTGTATTGCAGCGATAAACCTCTATATTGGCCAGATAGAGAGTCAATCGGCGTTTTTTGTCATCGGTGTCAGTTTTCTTCTCGGCGGTGCGTTATTTCTGACTCGATTTTGGGATCCGGTTCTGTACCTCCTTGGTGTTCTCCACGTCGGGGCCTTAGGCGTTCTCTGGCTTCTTGGTGGCATGCGGTTCCTCGCGTTCGGGATTGGTACCGGGATTCTCAGCGCCGGGCTTGCCGCGATTGCACTATATCTGTTTGCTGAGGAGATGAAATCCAACGCTCGATAAGCAGCTTCAGTCACCGCCACACCCGAATACAGGATCGGGTGAGTAGGCCAGTCGGTATGCTGACCTCATCCTCCGTATTCGGCAGTCGACACCGATCTGGTAGTGAGGATTTCGACGGGGACGGGCAGGGTTATGTTCCAAGTGAGCGAACGAGACGGACGAGCGTGTTCTCACAGCACGCGGTTATCGGAGCCGTCGATCCAACGACCGCCGCATTCGTCCTCGCAGCACTTCTCCTGGCCGGCGTCGTCACCGGTATCGCCGGCTTCGGCTTTGCCCTCGTCGGGACGATGGCACTGGCGACCGTCGTCGAGCCCTCGGTCGCGGTCGTGCTCATGGTCGTCCCGATTCTCGCGACGAACGTCTCACTACTGGGTGAACTCGACGCCGACGCTGTCCGCTCGTGCAGCCGGCGCTTCTAGCCCTACGTGCTGGCGACCCTCGTCGGCACGCTCGTCGGTATGGCCGCACTCGAGTCGATCCCGGCCGACCCGCTAACGATCGCGTTCGGGTTCGTCACGCTTGCGTACGTCGGGGCGACACAGCGGGCGATTCCGATCCCCGGACGCGCCGCGCTCGAAGATCGCTGTTTCGTCGAACGGCCAGGGATGATGGTCGGCCTCGGCGCCGTCTCGGGGATCGTCTTCGGCGCGACGAACGTCGGCGTACAGGTCGTCGCCTACGTCCGGAGTCGCGACCTCGAGGCCGGGCTGTTCGTCGGCGTCCTCGCACTCGTGTTCGTCGGTATCAACGTCGTTCGGGTGGGTGCGGCGGTGGCTTTCGGCCTGTATCCGTCCCTGGCGATCGGCGTGCTCTCGGTGGCGCTTGCGATCCCGGCTCTCGCTGGAGTCCGCGCTGCCCGACGCGTCCGGCCGCAGCTCTCGGAACGAATCCGGCAGCGAGGCGTGCTCGTACTCCTCGCACTCATCGGCGGTCGACTCGTCCTCGGCGGGTTCGGAATCGCCTGAACGACCCGGCGGTCGGCGACGATCCGACGACCGTGGTGCAGTTCCGTTGGCGTCCGCTGGCCGGGTGCTGGAGCGGGGTACGATCGGCACAACGGCTGTGCCGGGCCAGTCCGTAGAGAGACACATGCTCCGTCGGCTTCGGGAAAACGGCCCCATCGTGCTCGTTCCGCTCGCGTGGACGTTCGTCACCGCCGTCCACCTCGAGTTCGCGAGCGAGCACGCCCTGTTCGTCGCCCACCTGGTGATGGCAGTGATCATCGTCGGCTTTACCGGCCTCTCGTGGACGGCGATGGATCGCGGCGTCTTGCGTGCGTGGCGGCGCGTGCTGCTCGCCGGCCTCGTCGTCACCCTGGCCGGGGGTATCGGCTTTTTGATCCCGGTCGTGGCGACGCCACTCTTTGCGCTCAGTCTCGCTGGCTGGATGCTCATCCCGGCTGCGGGGCTTGCCTACACGAGTCAACACGTCGCCGAGACACCGCGGCGCTACCTCCTCGGGGCCGTCCTTAGCGTCCTCGGCTTGCTCGTCTACGCCAGTTCCTCGCTAGCCGGGAGCGATACCGGCGTGCTAGTCGCGGGACTCAGTCTCGTAAACGTCGGGCAGACGATTGGCATCGCGACCGCGGTCTTCCGGTACTGAGCACACTCGCTACGGCATCCCGCGAGCGCACACACGGCCAGTTTGAAAAAAGACCGCAAAAACGAGCCGAACGGGCCGCTCAGTTCTGCCCGTTCAGCGTGATGTAGTTGATGCCGATGATCCGGTCGTCTTCCTCGAGTTCCGCCTTCGCCTCGTCAGGGACCTGGCTGTCGACGTTGTACACCGTCAGCGCCTCGCCGCCGATGGTCTCGCGGGCGTTGAACATGCCGGCGATGTTAACGTCGTGTGTGCCCATCACGGAGCCGATGAGGCCGATGACGCCGGGTTCGTCGGTGTTGCGCGTGACGACCATCTTCCCGTGGGGGATGGCGTCGACGCGGTAGCCGTCGACGCGGACGATCCGCGGGTCGTCGCCCGCGAAGAGGGTGCCGTCGACCGTCACCGAATCGTCGTCGTTGCCGACGGTCACCGAGATCAGGCTCTGGAAGTCCGCGGCCTGCCGCGTTTTCGATTCCGTCACGTCGACGCCGCGGTCCTCCGCGATCTGCGGTGCGTTGACGGCGTTGACCTGCCACTCGAGCGGTTCGAAGACGCCCTTCAGCGCGCTGGCGGTGACGAACTCGACGTCCTCGTCGGCGATCTCCCCTTCGTAGGTGATCTCGATGTCCTCGATACGCCCCTCGAGGAGCTGGGCGGCGACCTTGCCGGCCGTCTCGGCGATGTCGATGTAGGGCTCGAGGCGGGGGAACGCGGCCTCGTCGATCGACGGGGCGTTCAGGGCGTTCGCGACGGGGTCTCCGACGAGTGCGGCGCTGACCTGCTCGGCCGTCGAGGTCGCGACGTTCTCCTGGGCGGCCTCGGTCGACGCGCCGAGGTGGGGCGTCACGATGATGTCCTCGTGCTCGAGCAGCGGCGAGTCCGCCGAGAGCGGTTCCTCGGCGAAGACGTCCAGCGCCGCGCCGGCGAGCGTGCCGTCTTCGACCTTGGCGGCGAGGGCGTCCTCCTGAATGATGCCGCCGCGGCCGACGTTGATGATGTAGCCGCCCTCGAGCAGGTCGAGTTCGTCCTCGCCGATCATCCCCTCCGTCTCGGGGGTCAGCGGCGTGTGGATCGTCAGAAAATCCGCGCGCTCGAGACACGGCTCGAAGTCGACGAGTTCGGCGCCGAGGCGGTCGGCGCGCTCCTCGGAGATGTAGGGGTCGAAGGCGACGATGTCCATCCCCAGCGAGTCGAGTTTCTTGGCGACCTCCTGGCCGACGCGGCCGAGGCCGACGACGCCCAGCGTCTTGTCGTCGAGTTCGGCACCGAGATACTCGCTTTTGGCCCACTCGCCGTTCTTCAGGCGGATGTGCGCCTGCGGGATCGAACGCGCGGCCGCGAACGTCATCGCGACGGTGTGTTCGGAGGCCGCGCGAACGTTTCCTTCGGGAGCGTTGGCGACGATCACACCCTCGTCCGTGGCAGCGTCGATATCGATGTTGTCGACGCCGATGCCGGCGCGGCCGACGATGACGAGTTCTTCGGCCGCCTCGAGGACCTCGTCGGTGACTTCGGTACCCGAGCGGACGATCAATCCGTGGGCGTCCGACACCGCCTCGAGGAGGGCCGCGCCCTCGAGTTCGTAGCCTGTCTCGACCTCGTGGCCGGCATCTCTGAGAACGTCCAGACCCGCATCAGCGATCGGATCCGTGACGAGTACCTTCATGCGCGAGACAATCGTGTGGAGCAGGTAAACCCTTCCGTTGTTGGGAGGCGTGGCAAAAATTGTCCGAAATGGGCTCACGGCCGGCGCGGGAGCGATCAGTAGTTGCTGGTGCCTTGCACCGTCGGACCGTCTCGAAAGATGCTAACCGACAGCTGTCGATCCTCGGGTGCGTCATCGTCCGCATAGCCGATGATCCAGCACGTGTAGACGGCTCGCGAGTCGAACTCGAACTCGAACGACAAGAGCAGGTCCGACGTCTCCGGATCGGTCGGTTGCACGTCCTCCGGTTCGGTCGGCGCTTCGATCGGATACTCGTCGTCCGGATAGCCGTCGTCTGACTCCGGCGGATAGGGGTCGGGTCCAGTCGGTGGTTCGGATGGATAGCCGTCGTCGGTATCACCGTCTGATTCCGGTGCCGAATCGTCCTCAGGGACCGGGTACACCTCGTCGATCGGTTCACCCTCGGTCGTCGAATCGGTATCGGTGACAGCATCATCGGTCTCGGCGGGACTCTCGCTCGAGGGGACGAGATCCACCGTGTAGGTCCCCGCGGAAAGGTCGATATACGGCGTTCCGTCACCGTACTGGATGGACTCAAAGAGGACCGTCTCGCCGTTGACGACGACGTCGACGGCCGGCGCATCCGGCGACAAGTGGACCAGTCCCACGTTCGATTGTCCCTGCTCCGGGAGTTGATACTCCGACGTGGCCTCGAATCGGCTACCCAGTTGTAGCGAACTCGTCTGATTGAGTCCGTAGAGCACGATCGTGTAGTAGCCGGGCTCGAGATCGAACTGGAGGTGGCCGAACCGCTCCGTCCCGCCGGCCTCGGCGATCGAAACGGAGTACGTACCGGCTCCGAGTTCGACGTAGTTGGTCACCTCGTCGTACCCGATACCCGCCGCGACGGGGTAGTCGTTGAGGTAGAAATCCACGGGCGGCGCGTCCGGCGAGAAGTGGGCGACACTGGCGAGCACACTGCCCGTCGACGGCTCCTGTCCCTGCTGCTGTCCGAACGCAGATCCGCTCACGACACTGATCGCGCCCATCGTACCGACCGACTTGAGTATCGCTCGTCGTGTGTGTGTCATAGCCGCTGCTCGGGACGATCCGACAGGAGAAAATCCAGCTCGATCGTTTCACCCCCGGGTCGAGATTACTCGAGCGTCATCGGCTGTTGCTCGAGAGAGTCAACCCCCCTCGCTCGACGAGCAACTGCCGGTCTCGTGGGAGGTCTCCTACCGGGAGACCCGTGCGATTTCGTCTCACGGGGGTGTGAGAAATCGGTCGATACCACCGAGTAATTAGCTGTGGATCGGGACGCTCCGTCTCGAAGGGTCTCTTCGGTCGCGACTCCCGGCACCGCCCGCTGAATCGTTCGTACGACCGTCTAGCAGGCGGTCACCCGACCCGACTAGCGACAGGCCAGCTTCCACAGCCCCGCCGGCACGAGCATGAGAAACGGCGCGTACACCAGCGCGTCGAGACGAGCGTCCACGGAGACGCCGGGGGCAACGAGAAACGCGGCAGCCGAGAGAACGATACCGACGGCGAGGAGGACGGCACCGGCCGCGAGCGGACGGTTGACCGGCTCGAGATCGGTCGTCGCGACCGGGAGTTCGAAGACGTGGACCAGCCGTTCGGGATCGGCGACCGGGCCGAGGCGGCGCTCGGTCTCCGTCGATCGAATTCCGGTGGTCACCCGGACCGTCCGCGTCCCGAGCAGTCGATCGGTTATCCGGTCGCCGACGACCGTCACGTCCCGAAGCCGGTAGATCGACGACGCCCACTGGGGCGCCTCCAGAACGCGGTCGTAGGCGACGATGTAGTCCCCGCGGCGCTGGTACTCGAGCGTGCCGTACTCGAGGTAGTGGGTGGCAACCCGAATCCCGAGCACGACGACCAACAGGTGGGCTGACGCGACGACGCCGAGCCAGAACAGCAATACCGAGCCCGACCACGCCGTGACCGCGAGCACGATGAAGAGCCACATGGTCCCGAAGAAGGGGACGAAGAAGGCGACGGTCCAAATGGAGAGCAGGGCACCCTCGAGCAGGAGGGCGTTCCGCGCGGGGCGAATCCGTTCGTCCGGCGGGGCCTCCGGGGCGCGAACCGGGTCCCGTGCGTCGGCCGATGCCGCCGGACCGGAGAACCATCCGACGAACCGAGCGACGAAGCGGTTGGTGGCACTCTCGGTGTCGGTGTCGTGGCTCGCTCGGAACGACGACCACTCGACGAGCAGCTTCAGACAGATGACGAGGCGAGGACGCCGGTCGACCCGAGCGCGGGAGCGAGAGGGATCAGGACGAACACCAGCACGAAGAGCTGTCGAGCGGGCGTCTCGACGACGGCGTACGGCGAGACGCGTTCGTACTCCCGGCGACCGAAGTACTGTCGTCTCGTCTCCACGAGTTGGCCGACGACGAGCGCGACGAGCCCGAACAGGACGTCCGGCCGCGTCAGTCCGGAACCGCTCTCGAAAGTCAGCGACAGGACGACGACGAGGAAGACGCCGTACAGCACGAGTCCGCCGGTCACGCCGAGCGCGAACGGAACGTTGCGTGGATAGATCGGCGGCAGGGAGTCGGTCACGCGAACGCTGCCGCGCTTGGCCGTCAGGCTCGCCTCAGAGACGGAGACGACGCCGTCGCGGTCCGTCGGCGGCGGCTGCTGGGCGAACAGCGCCTTCCCGCCGGCGAGCACCAGCGACAGCAGAATCTCGAGGCCGTAGACGAACACGAGCGTCGCCGGCTCCCAGCCGAGCCAGAGGACGCCGGCCAGCGGCAGGAGGTTCGCCAGAAGGATCGGACTGAAGTCGTCCGAATCGCTGCGTCGATCCGGGGGTCGCAGGGAGCGCATCGATACTCAGTGCTGTCGACTCGTTCTGGTCAGGTGACAATAAAGGATCTGGTCGTTCACGACGAAACCTGAACTGGTTTATCTGGGGCCGCACAACCCGCTGACGATGACAGTCGTCGCTTTCGACTTCGACGGAACGCTTTCCGACTCCGAGATGACCGTGCTGCTCGGCGACCGGTGTGGGGTCGCCGACGACATGGCCGAGATCACCGAGGCCTCGATGAACGACGAGATCGACTACGCCGAGAGCCTGCGCAAACGGGCCGCGCTGCTCGAGGGTCTCCCGGCCGAAGACGCCCAGGCCGCCTTCGACGAGGTCGAACTCCGCGAGGGCGCGGCGGACCTGATCGCCGAATTGAACGAGGCCGGCGTCACGACCGCGATTCTGACCGGCGGGTTCGAACGCGGCGTCGCGACCGCACTCGAGCGCGAGGGCGTCTCGGTCGACCACATCGTCTCGAACCGCCTGCCGATGAACGAGGACGAAACCGAACTGACGGGCGACGTAACGGGCTCGCTCATCGAGGGGACCAAAGACACTGCCCTCGAGAACCTCGCGAGCGACGTCGGGGCCGTCCTCGAGGACTGCGTCGCGATCGGTGACGGTGCGAACGACCTGCCGATGCTGAAGGTTGCGGGCCTCGCGATCGGCTTCGAGCCGAAACCGGCCGTCGAACCCCACTGCGACGTCGTCGTCACCTCGATGGCCGAAGCCCGCGAGGAACTGCTCGCAGACGGCGTGTTCGAGGAGCACTGACTCCGTCTAGCCTCTCGACGACGAGCGTGCGAGCGGGTAGTTGGGATATGCCAACAGGACGTTGATACCGCCGTCCCGCGTTGGGGTTCGTATGCGCGAATTCGCCTTTACGATCACCTACGAGCGGGGCGCGGACCACCTGATGGACGCCTTTATCGATCATCCGGGACTTTACGCGCGGACCGTTTCGTGTCACGCCACGTCGGAGACGATGTGGCGACTCGACGAGGTGACGGGGCCACGCGAAGCGCTTTCCGTCTACGACGATCGGTTGGCAAACCTCTCTCGGTGCTCGAGCGTGCGCGGGATGGGCGGCTGTCCGATCGACTGGACCTACGAAACCCTCTCCGAGCGGCCCACGCGTCGACTCATCTACTCCCGGCAATCGGAGGGCGACGGCTGCCGATCGGTCCCCTACCTCGCCGCGACACATCTCGAGGACGGCGTCCTCTGTCGGGCCGAACAGCACGGCCACGAGTACAAGTGGCGCATTCTCGCCGAAGACGACGCCGCCGTGCGTCCCATCTACGACGAACTCAACGAGCACCTGCGCGAGGGACTCAGCCTCGAGTTCGAACGCGTCAGCGGCGCACGCGAGTGGCCGGACGAGAACGCAACGCAGGCGGAGCTACCCTACAAACAGCGCGAAGCCCTCGAGTTGGCCGTCGAGTACGGCTACTACGACAGTCCGCGACGCCACTCGATACAGGAGATCGCCGAAATCGAGGCGATTCCGACCTCGACGCTGCAGTACCGCCTGACCCAGGCCGAATCCTGGCTCGCGACGACGTTCGTCTCGAGCGAGACGGGCGATCCGGTTGTCCAGGCGATGCAGTTGACGGCCGACGATTGAGTGCCGAGAGACTCGAACGATGGTCGGCCCCAAATCAATCAGTACAGGAGAGTACGAACGCCGTCCAAGCGAGCGCCAGCACGCCGTAGACTAGATCCCGGCCGTACACGGGCGGGACGAACGCGATCCAGAGCGCGCCGGCGGCGACGACGCCGAGTAGTTCTGCCACGAGCGGATATCCCCACAGCCGGGGGTGAGCGAGACCCTGTCCACTGTTGGTCGAATACCGCCAGAACAGCACGCCCGAGCCGATGCCCGCGGTCACGAGGACTGGCGTCACCCACGTGAGCGTCGGCACGACGATCCCGGACTGCGTCCCGCCGAACAGCAACACGGCGGAGAGGACAGCGAGGGCGAGCGCCTCGAGCGCGAATCGAACGGGAGACGAGCGGGCAGCGTAAACGGTCAGCGCCAATATATGTGAATTTCTTATCGTCTTTCTCATAGTCGTGTCGGTCGTCGGACCGCGCAGAATCCGACTACTCGAGGCATCTGTCACGCACCACCGACGAGTTGGAATATACCGAACGAAATTCCAACTCCGGTCGGGCGGTACTGTCGGGTGAGAACAACTATGCACGCAGACGACACCGAACCCGACTCGAGCGTCTCGCGACGGAACTACCTCGGACTCAGCGGCGGCGCACTGGCGGCGCTTTCCTTTGCCGGTATCGGCAGCGCACACGAAGGCAATCCCGGTCGCGGACGCAGTCGTGGAAAGGGACCGGGCCGCGGGAACGGACTCGAGAGCGGGTGCCTGCTGATCGAAAACGGCACGATCGTTACCGTCGACGAAGAGTACGGCGTCCTCGAGAACGCGAACCTGTTGGTCGAGGACGGCCGAATCGAGGAGATCGGCCACGATATCGACGCGCCGAACGCGGAGACTATCGACGCCAGCGACGCCATCGTCTTCCCCGGGTTCGTCAACTCGCACCTGCACGCGTGGCAGGCGGGCGTCCGCGGCGTCGCCGGCGACTGGTCGTTCATGGAGTATCTCGAGACGATGCTCGGCGAAATCAGCAGTCACTACACCCCCAACGACGCCTACCTCGGCAACCTCTTTGGCGCCCTCGAGCAACTGAACGCCGGGACCACGACGATTTTGGACTGGTTCCACATCGCCAACTCGCCGGGGCACACGAACCGCGCGATCGACGGCCTCGAGGACGCCGGGATTCGAGCCGTCTTTGCGCACGGACCGCCCGGGGACGACAGCGACACGTGGTGGGAAGAGAGCACGGAGCCACACCCGGACGACATCCGCCGACTGCACGACGAACGGTTCCCCGACGACGACGGCCTCCTCACGCTGGCGATGGGCATTCGCGGTCCCGACTACTCGACGGACGAGGTCGTCACCCAGGATATCGAACTCGCCCGGGAACTCGGGATTCCGGCGTCGATGCACATCGGCTCGCTCGGCCCCGGCGGCGTCGAGACGCTCGCGGAACTCGGCCTCCTCGGGGACGACCTGAATTACGTCCACGCCAACCGGCTCACCGACGAAGAGTTCGACCTGATCGGCGAGTCGGGCGGCTCGGTGTCGATCACGCCCGAAGTCGAGATGCAGATGGGGATGGGGATGCCGGCGCTCCGCGAGACCGTCGACGGCGGCGCGATTCCGTCGGTCGGCGTCGACATCGTCTCGAACGTCAGCGGCGACATGTTCACACAGACGCGCTTTGCCCTACAGACCCAGCGGGCGCTGGACAACCAGCCGACCGTCGAGGCCGGCGAACAGGTCATGGAGCTCTCGCTGACCGCCCGCGACGCCCTCGAGTTCGCGACGATCGAGGGCGCGCGCGCACTCGGCCTCGAAGCCGAGGTCGGCTCGCTGACGCCGGGGAAGCGAGCGGACGTCACCCTGATCCGGACGGACGATATCAACACGACGCCGGTCCACGATCCGGTCGAAACGCTCGTCTTCCAGGCGGGCGTCGCGAACGTCGATACGGTGCTCGTAGACGGCGACGTCGTCAAGCGGGGCGGAAAATTGGTCAACCCGACCGCCAGAAAACGACGAAAGCAGCTCGTCCGATCCGGACGGCGGATCCTCGAACGGAGTGGTACGAGAGAGTGGTAAGCCGCCGTTTCGAGCGGCCGTGATCGGTCCCGTCGGTTTCCCTCCGTTCGTTCCGCGAGTCACGATTCCGAGAACGTCTCTAAACCGCGAATAACCGGTTCAATTGCCGATTTCGAGACCGAGAACGTTATTAACTCGTCATCGAGTAACTGGTTCTATGATGTGGCAAGACCTAATCTTCATGATCGGCAGCGGCCTTTCGATCGTCTTTCTCGCGCCGACGCTGCGCGACGCGACGGCCCGCGTCCCGCTCGGCACGAGCCTCCCGTCGATGGGGATCGGCTTCGTCTACGGGGCGACGTTTTTCACCCTCGGCATGACCTTCTCCGCCGCCGGCTCGCTCGCGGCCGGGACGATGTGGGCCCTAATCGCGATGATTCGGTCGCCGACCGGGATGGGCATCTCGGCGCGGCTTTTCCGCCTCGAGAGTCCCGCCTTGCTCGCGGCCGATCTTCGGCGCTGGATCAACCAGCAGCGCGCCGAGCACTCACGAGCCGAACAGTTCGTCTCGTCCGACCACGGCTACTAACTGCGACTCACTGGGACAGGCAGTTCCGACGCCGGCTCATCGGCTACTACTGAGACACAACGGGTCCAACCGAGCCGCGGCTTCGAATACAATCATTCCGCGTGACTGTCTTACCAGAAGGGATAAGTGATCGACATGGGAGCTACACACACTATGTCAGATTCGAACATTGAAGCTGAGAGGAACGCGACGCGCGATGCGGACGTATCGGGCCAGGGACAGCCGACACAGCCTGCTGTCGACGAGGAGTCGATCACCGACCTGCTCACGAAGCCGCTCACGCAGGCGTACGTCAAGGCGATCGTCGCGCTCTACACGCTGCTGGGTGCCGGAATGGGGATGCTGGTTATCGTCGCCGGCATCGTCGATCAGGAGGTTTTCGATTACCCCGGCGATCGTGGGGTCCTCCTCGAGAACGGGTTCGAATTCCTCCCGGCCGTCGGGGCGCCGTTCATCGCCGCGGTCCTCGCCCTGTTCGTCGGTGGCTACCTCGCGGTCCGAATGCTCGCGGACGACCGACAGACGATGATCACGGCCGCCGCAGGCGTCGTTGTCGGAACGATCGTGCTCTGGCTCCTTGCTTCGATCCTCGCCGTATCACAGGTCGACCAGAGTCTCGAGATCGGCGGACTGCTCGTCAACAGTATCGTCCTCGGTCTCTTCGTCGGCGCGATCGCCGCGGGAACCGTCTACATCGTGCGCAACCTCGTTCCGGACGTCGACTCACCGGCCGTCTGATCCGCTGACTACCGAGTACCGGAGACGAGATCGAACGACGAACGGGCCGGTCGATCGGTACCGTCCATCCGGTGCTATTTTCGAGGCCGCGTCAGGCTCACTCCGAGAAGAGGCTCGTGTGAACCGGCGCGAACGATTCCGGCTCCTCGGGCTCCGACTCGGTGTCGGTGATCGTCCGTCCGGCGAGCCCGGCCTCGAGCAGCTCCGAGAGCGGCGGGCCGACCTTCTCGGGTTCGACGAGAAAGGCGTCGTGGCCGTGGTCGGACTCGACGACGTGGTGGGCGACGTCGACGTCCGCGGTTCGGCAGGCCTCGGCCAACGCTTCGGCCTGCTCGACGGTGAAGTGCCAGTCGCCGGTAAACGAGAGCAAGAGGAGTTCGCCCTCGAAAGCGGCCAGCGCGTCGGCGTCGGACTCGTACCCCGCCGAGAGGTCGAAGTCGTCCATCGCCCGCGTCATGTAGAGGTAGCTGTTCGCGTCGAATCGGTCGGTGAACTTGTCCGCCTGATAATCCAGATAGGACTCGACCTCCCGATACGGGAAGAAGGCGGCCGCGGGGTCCGGCGGCTCTTCTCGAACGGCCTCCCGGCCCGCCGAGCGCCGGCCGAATTTCCGGGACATCGAGGCCTTCGAGAGGTACATGATGTGGCCGATCTGGCGCGCTCGAGCCAGGCCGTCGTCGGGTCCCGGCCCGTCGTAGTAGTGGCCGCCGTTCCAGTTCGGATCGCTGGTGATCGCCCGGCGGGCGACCGTGTCGAGCGCGAGACACTGCGGGTCGAGTCTGGCCGCCGTGGCGACGCCGGCGGCGCGCTCGACATCGTCGGGGAACCGTCGCAGCCAGTCGAGGACGTTCATGCCGCCGACGCTGCCGCCGACGACCGCGTGGAGGCGACCGACGCCGAGTTCGTCCAGCAGTTGCCGTTGGGCGCGGCTCCAGTCACCCACCGTGACGGGCGGGAAGTCGGTTCCGTAGGGCTCGCCGGTTTCGGGGTTCTCGCTCGAGGGTCCCGTCGTGCCGTAACACGAACCCGGCGCGTTCGCACAGACGACGTAGTACTCGCTCGTGTCGATCGCTTTCCCGGGACCGACGACGTCACCCCACCAAGCGCGGGCCTGTCCCGCCGTGTCGCCGCCGGCGTCCGGCCGACGGGCGACGTGGGAACTGCCGGTCAGCGCGTGACAGACGAGCACCGCGTTGTCGCCCGTAAAGTCGCCGTAGGTTTCGTAGGCTACCTCGAGTGACGGAATCGTCTCCCCCGAGCAGAACTGGAACTCGCCGAGATCGGTAGTGTTCTTGGTCGTCATCGGTATCTGACTCTCAATCCGCACCCGCGTCGCTCGCCGCTCGGTTCGCCGCGACGATGGCCTGCTCGAGGTCGGCCAGGATGTCCTCAGGGTCCTCGATGCCGACCGACATTCGAATTAGATCGTCCGTCACGCCCGCTTCCGTCCGTTCTGCGGGCGTTAGCTGGCCGTGCGTCGTGCTCGCCGGATGGATCACGAGCGTCTTCGCGTCGCCGATGTTCGCGAGGAACTGGGCGACCTCGACGTTCTCGCAGAAGGCCTTGCCCGCCTCGAACCCGCCCTCGAGCCCGAAGGCGACCATCCCGCCGAAGTCGCTCAGGTAGCGCGAGGCGTTCTCGTGCGTCGGGTGGTCCTCGAGACCCGGCTGGGTGACCCAGGCGACGTCCTCGTGGTCCACCAGGTAATCGGCAACGATGGAGGCGTTCTCGCAGTGTTTTTCGACGCGCAAGGGCAGCGACTCGAGTCCCTGTAGCGTCTGCCAGGCGTCGAAAGGGGACTGCTGGTTGCCCAGACTCCGCAACGAGCGGAATCGGGCCGTTGCAGCGAACGGGGCGTCCGAAAAGTCCCGCGAGAAGTCGACGTCGTGGTAGGCGTGGTTCGGGCCGGCGATTTCGTCGTAGCCGTGCTCGCCCCACGGGAACGTGCCGCCGTCGACGAGGATGCCGCCGACGGTCGTCCCGGAGCCGTGGAGCCACTTGGTCGTCGACTCCCAGACGATGTCAGCGCCGTGCTCGAGGGGACGACAGAGCGCCGGCGTCGCGAACGTGTTGTCCACGATGAGGGGGACGCCGTTGTCGTGGGCGATCTCGGCGACGCGCTCGAAGTCGGGCGTCACGAGCGAGGGGTTGCCGATCGTCTCGACGTGGACGAACGCGGTGTCCTCGTCGATCGCTTCCTCGTAGGCGTCGTACTCGAGGGTCGGAACGAACGTCGGCTCGATGTTTCGCCGGGAGGCCGTCTTCGAGAAGTAGGCCGTCGTCCCGCCGTAGGTGTCGGTCGAACAGACCACGTTGTCGCCCGCCTCGGCGAGGATCAGCACGGCCGAGTCCAGCGCGGCCATCCCGCTCGCCGTCGCGACCGCGCCCGCGCCGCCCTCGAGGGAGGCGAGGCGATCCTCGAGGGTCGTGACGGTCGGATTGGCGATTCGAGAGTAGATGTAGCCGTCGTCCTCGAGGGCGTAGCGGTCGGCGGCGGTGTCGGCGTCGTCGAAGACGTAGGAGGTCGTCTGGTAGATCGGCGGGGCCATCGCGCCCGTCTCGGGGTCGGGCGATTGGCCGGCGTGTACGCTACGTGTCCCGAGACCGCGCTCGGGACAGGGGCGCTCGGTCCCGTCGCTCGCGTCGTCGCTCATGTTTAGTATGCATACTACTGCACGTTCTTATGCGTCTCAGTAACGGCAAAAACCGCAGCCGATTCGGTGGGATTGGCACGCGGAGCGGGGCCGTATTCGACGGCCGTCCGTCCGTCTGCCACGCGAGCGAGTCGCTCGATTCGTCGGTCGCCGATCGGTTATATCACCGCTCGTGGAGTACGTCGGCGGGAGGAGTTCAAATGTCGTCGCTACCCGTGTTACTGAAAACGGCGGTGTTCACCGTCGTCGTTCCGGGAACCGTCGTTGAGGGCATTCCCCGCGTGCTCGCCCGGTACGATCGCGAGTCGTCGACGCTCGACACCCGCGGAGCCAGGGTCGTCGGAGCCGTTTCGTTCGTCGCCGGCGCGCTGCTGTATCTCCACACCGCCTTGCGGTTCTCGAGCGAGGGCAACGGAACGCCCGCCCCGAGGGACGAACCGGACGAACTCGTCACCGGCGGCGTCTACCGCTACTCGCGAAATCCGATGTACGTCGGCGTGTTGTTGCTCGTCGTCGGACAGGCCGTCCGGTACAGGTCGGTTCACGTGCTCTGGTGGGGAGTCGTCTGCTGGCTCGGTTTTCACCGACGGATCATCGAGTTCGAAGAGCCACACCTGCGGGAGAAACACGGCGAGGCCTACGAAGCGTACTGTGACCGGGTTCCCCGCTGGCTGCCGACCGGACGGCCGGCAGAGACGTAGCGGCCCCACTCCGGTCGACCTCGCCGCGATCCGCGTGTACCGCCGCTCTCGAGCGAGTCGCGCGACGCTCGAACGGCGACCCTCGGCCACAGAGTCGAGCGTTACAGAACATCGAGGAGAAAGCCCGCGACTTCAGTCGTGGGATGAATCCGACAACCCACTACACAGTCCATCGTTCGATGGCATAGCAGGATATTCCACGCTGCGTAATCCATGCCTTCAAGTAGGTTTATCTACATAGGTTACGTATGGCGAAACAAGTCGTCACTCGCACCTACACTGCTTCCGTCAGGAATCATAAGCAGGTGTCCGATGATCTTGATTCGCTTGGATTCGCCGCCTCAAAACTCTGGAACGTCGGACGGTGGACAATCAGTCGCGTCTGGGATGAAATCGGCTACATCCCAGAACACGACGAACTCACCGCGTACCTGAAGTCGCACAAACGCTATGATGACCTGCATTCTCAGTCAAGCCAGCGAGTCCTTCAAGAACTCGCTGAGGCGTTCAACGGCTGGTACGGCAAACGACGCAACGGAGACACGAGAGCGAACCCGCCCGGCTACCGCAAACACGGCGACGATCATCCACGTTCGACGGTCACGTTCAAGAACAAAGGCTTCAAACTCGACACCAAATACAACCGCGTCCGACTATCCAAAGGGTCGAACCTCAAAGAATATTGGTCGGACTTCATCCTCTGCGAATACGAAACTCGACCCGACGTTGACCTCTCCACCGTGGAGAACGTCCAACAAGTCAGGGGCGTCTGGACGGGTGACGAGTGGGAACTCCACTTCGTGTGCAAAGTCGAAATTGAAGTGTCCGACACACCCGGTGAGAAGACCGTGGGTCTCGACCTCGGTATCAACAACTTCGCCGCCCTCGCCTACGAGGACGGCCACGCCGAGTTGTATCCGCTTAACTGCCTGAAGCAAGACGACTACTACTTCAGCAAACGCATTGCTCGGTGTGACGACACGGACTCCGAGCAAGCCACTCGGTTGAATCAGAACAAGTCGGCTCGCCGCACCCACTACTTCCACACGCTCTCCAAACACATCGTCCAACGGTGTGCGGACGAAGGTGTTGGAACGATCGTGGTGGGCGATCTCTCTGGTATTCGTGAGGACGAGGAGCACGATGAGGCGAAGAACTGGGGTAAACACGGGAACTTGGACTTGCATTCGTGGGCGTTCGACCGCTTCACCGACCTGTTGGCCTACAAAGCCGGGATGGAAGGCATCACGGTCGAGCAAGTGTCGGAACGGGATACGTCGAAGTTGTGTTCGTGCTGTGGTCGCAAGCGCGATACGAACCGCGTTGAACGTGGGTTATACGCCTGTGATGAGTGCGGTACGGTGGCGAACGCGGATGTGAACGGTGCTGAGAACATTCGACAGAAAGTATCTCCGAGTCTCGCCACGGATGGCGTTGATAGGAGTAACGGCTGGTTGGCACAGCCATCGACGTTCTTGTTTGACAAGGAAACTGGTGCGTTCGCACCTCGAGAACAGGTCACGTCGTAAACCACAATATCCCAACGGCGGTCGGGAATCCCACAACTTCAGTCGTGTGGAGGATGTCAACGTTGCAAGCCCAACCACTACTGCGGCGCGGGGCGGAGCCACGACCGTGCAGACAGTCTTCCACCTCATCGCGGCCGAGCCGGACCAGCAACGGACGGCGCTCACCATCGCCGAGAACCTCACGAAGGACGACTCCGTCGACGTGGACGACGTCGCCGTCGTCGCACAGGCCGACGGCATCGAACCGCTGACGGCGGGCGGCGAGGGCAGCGAGACGGTCGAGTCGATGCTCGAGCGCGGCATCTCGTTCAAGGCCTGTAGCAACACGCTCGATCTGAAGGATCTCACAGAATCGGACCTCGTCGACGGCGTCGAGACCGTCTCCTCCGGCGGCGGCGAACTCACGCGCTTACAGGACGACGGCTACGCCTACATCCGCCCCTGATCGAACCGACCGACGAACTCATTCGTGCTCGAGCGACCCGAGCAGCGTCCGCACGGCCCCCGATTCGGCCTCGTAGCCCCGAAACTGCGGATAGACCGCGACGGCGATCACGAAGTCGTCGCCGTGGGCGACGGGTTCGCTCACCTGTACGTAGACGTCCAGCGTCGTTCCAGCGGGGACCAGCCGTGCGCGGGCGGTGTAGCGGGTGACCGTCGTCTCGGTACCCAGTATCGAGAGGGACTCCTCGCCGACGCGTTCGACGTCCTCGAGTTGGTCGTACCGATCCTGAATCAGCGCGACGAGTTCGTCCGTCGAGTACTCGCCGACGGGGTTGAACGTCCGCCCGAGAAAGGACACCTGCGGCGTCGTGAGAACGGAGCAGACCGACGCCTGCAGGCGCGTCAACCCGATCGCGTCGAGCGAAACCGCGCGGTCGTACTCGGCGTACCAGTTGGTCACCGAGATCGAGCGCTCGAGGCCGAATCGACCGACCGTTCGCTCGACGACGACCTCCTCGACGGTGTGTTCGCTGTAGCCCGTCTCCTCGAGTACCGACGGGGAGACGACCGCTGGCATCGACGAGAGGGAGTCCTCGAGCGCACCGGAACAGCCGGCGATCGCTCCCGCACCGGCGGTCGCTCCCGCAGCAAGCACATCCCGGCGTGTGACTGTCATCGACTCATTCAGGTCAGCGACGAACGAAAGCGTATCGGTTCTCGGCGAACGCTATCAGGGAAGCGACTCGGCTGCGTCGCTGTCGCGAAAGTCGTGGGGGTGACGTGCTCGAACCCGCAAACGGCAACGTCTTCGCTCCATCCGGGACGAACGACTTGATAATCACGTAGTATCAAGGGTGAGGCGTGCACTCGAGTGACCGCGATCGGGTCGTCCTCGCTACCGTCGTCTTCGCCGTGCTGTTCTCCCAGTTACTGCTCTATCCGGGCGTCGGAACGCTCGTCGAGACGCTGGGGGCCGACGAGACGAGGTCGGCGTTCGCGGCGACCGAACTCGACGCGAGCATGTGGTTTCTCGTCGCCGAGTTCGCGGCATACGTCGCCTTCGTCGGGGTCTGGGGTCTCGCAAGCGACGTGACCGGACGACGAACGCCCTTCATCGTCGCCGGGGCGCTGGCCGGGGCCGCCGGCTACGCCGCGCTGGCCGCCGTTCCCGCGATCGGATCGATCCCGTTCGAGGGCGTTCTCGCCCTGCGAGTCTTCCAGGGCGCGATGACGATCGGGGCGTTCTCGCTGACGATGACCATGCTGATGGATCTCGAGGGCGGCCACGGCCGAAATATGGGTGCGGCGGGCATCGCCATCGGACTCGGCGCGGCTCTGGGCGCGCCGATCGGCGGCGGACTCACCGAACTCGATCCGATCGCGCCGCTGCTGGGCGCCACCGTCCTGCTCGTCTGCGTCGGCGCGCTGGTCACCCGCGTCGACGACCGCACGCCGGATAGTCGGCGAACCGCACGCGCGCTCCTCGAGGGCGTGCGAAAGCGGCCGACGCTTTCGATCCCCTACGCGTTCGGCTTCGTCGATCGGTTGACGGCGGGCTTTTTCGCGCTCGTCGGGACGCTCTACTTTCAGGAGGCGTTCGGCATCGGTCCAGCGACGACCGGGCTCTTGCTGGCCTGCTTTTTCGCGCCGTTCGCCCTGTTGCAGTACCCGATGGGCGCGCTGTCCGATCGAATCGGACGGACGATCCCGATCGTCGTCGGCTCGCTGTGTTACGGCATCGGGATCCTCGCCGTCGGCGCCGCCCCATCGGTCGCGACCGCGGCGACCGCGATGGTCGCCGTCGGCGTCCTCGGCGCGCTGGTCTCGCCGGCCACGATGGCGCTCGTCACCGATATCGCCGCCGAGAGCGAACGCGGGGTCGCGATGGCCGGTTTCAATATCGCCGGCAGCCTGGGCTTTCTCGGCGGCTTTCTCATCGGCGGCACCGTCGCGAGCGCGTACGGCTACGATCTCGCCTTCCTCGTCGTCGGAAGCCTCGAGATCGTGATCGCGCTGATCGCCGTTCCAATATTCTTGCGCTGGTCGGTCGGTCGAAACGATCGCCTCGGCCACGGTCGTATCTAATCGCCTTCACGTTCTTTCCGATCAGTCGCTGTCCGAGAACTACCAGCGAGATCACTGGTATGTAACCGCATGACAGCGTCACGATAGAGGGTATCAATTTTTATGTGCTCAACCCTAACCCTCGGTTGATGACGCGAGACAACGCAATTTCACGGCGAACCGCGCTGAAGCTCACCGGTGCGGCCGCAGCGACCGCACTGGTCGCCGGCTGTGGTGACGACGACGACAACGGCGGCAACGGGAACGGCGACGATGAAACCTTCTCGATCGACCCCGGAACGGACATCGTCTTCTTCGGGAACGCGAGCTACTGGGAAGGCAAAGAGCCGAGCGATATCGAGGGCGTCGAGAACCCGACGCTCGCCCTGCAGTCGGGCGAGACCTACAACATCGGCTGGGACGAAGGCGACGGGTCGGGCCACAACATCGAGATCTGGGACTCGGACGACGAACTCATCGAGGACTACGAGACGGAGATCACGGAAGAACCAGAGGACGAGATGCTCGAGATCGAAGTCACCGACGAGATGGCCTACTACGTCTGTGAGCCACACTCCGGCTCGATGCGCGGCGAGATCGAAGTCGAGTAGGGTGACGACGAAGACGAGTAACGACGTCACAACCTCGTCGTAACTCGCGCCGCGTGTCGACGGCGTTGAACCGATAGCATCATCGGGTATTTGTCTCGGCTTTTTTCGGCTCTGCGGGTCACTTTTTTGGCACAACCCACAGCGAGACCGCAGTCCGCGAATGCCTGATACCGCGTCGACTGAGAGGTGACAACGCGGCGGGGCTGCGGCTACAGCGGTTCGACCGACGGACGACCCGCTGGCCGGTCTCTCCGACGCCCCCTCGAGAGACCAGTTGGTTTTATGAACTGTGTCGGGAACGACTACGCATGCCAACTGCAGATCCGTTCACACGTCGAACACTGCTGTACGCCGTCGGTGCTGGGGTCGGAGCCGGAACGCTCGCGGGCTGTGTCGATCAGGCCGGGACCGACGACGAGCGCGGTGACGCGACCGAGGACGGGACGGACGACGACGCCGACGACGGGTCTCCCGATAACGGCGACCCCGGCGCGGAATCCGACGCCGACGAAAGCGACGCTGACGGCGGATCGGCCGACTCCGGAATCGGTCCCGGGACCGCCATTCGCTTCGACGCCCGAACCAGTGGGTGGGTCGGTCTCGAGCCACCGACGATCGACGGCGAGGAGAATCCGACGCTCCACCTCGAGGCGGGCGAGACGTACGACATCGGTTGGGTCAGCGGCGACGGACAGGGCCACAATATCGAGCTCTGGAATCGGGACGACGAAGTCGTCGACAACTACGAAACCGACCTAACCGACGACGGCGAACCCGCCGATCAGCGACTCGAGTTCGAGGCGAGCGAGGAACTGGCGTACTACGTGTGTGAGCCGCACAGCGGCACAATGCGCGGTGAGATCCGGACCGACGGGGCCGAACCCCCGGCGGACGACGGGGATCAGCACGACGACGATAGCGGGACCGAAACTGGCGACGCCGTCAGCATCGATCCCGGGACGACCATCGTCTTCGAGGGACAGGTGCAAGGCTGGGAGGGACTCGAGCCGACGGCGATCGAGGGCGTAACGAATCCGACGCTCGCCCTCGAGGAAGGCGAAACGTACCGGATCGGCTGGGAGGGGGGCGACGGCGTCCCCCACAACATCGAGCTTTGGGACCAGGACGACGAACTCGTCGACGACTACGAGACAGATATTACGGACGAGTCGGGCGACGACCAGTTCCTCGAGTTCGAGGCGAGCGAGGAGTTGGCATACTACGTCTGTGCGCCCCACGAGGCCATGATGCGCGGCGAACTGCTGCTCGAGTGATCGGTGGCGACGGGCGCGAAAGCAAGATGCGGCGAGAACTGCCAACGGGTGCGGCATCAAAAGTACCATACCGTCTCGCGACCCAGTAGCGCGTATCAGGTGGTTTTCGTGACCGAAAAACGCGAGTACAAAGACGAGTACCCCGACAAAACGCTGTATATTCCGGGACCGACCGAGGTCCGCGAGGACGTTCTCGAGGCGATGTGCGAGCCGATGTTCGGCCATCGCATGGACCGAATGACGGACCTCTATACGACCATCGTCGAGGATACGAAGGCGTTCCTCGGCACCGAGAACGAACTCGTGATCCTGACCGCGTCGGGAACGGAGTTCTGGGAAGCCTCGACGCTCAACCTCGTCGACGAGAGTATCCTCGTCCCAACCTGCGGGAGTTTCAGCGAGCGCCACGCGAACGTCGCCGAGCGACTCGGGAAGGACGTCGACCGCCTCGAGTACGAGTGGGGCGAAGCGATTAAACCCGACGACATCCGTGAGACTCTCGAGACGAGCGACAAACAGTACGACGTCGTCGCGACCGTCATGAACGAGAGTTCGACCGGCGTCCGCAACCCGATCGAGGAGATCGGCGATGTCGTCGCCGACTACCCGGACACGTGCTTCGTTGTCGACGCGGTTTCCGCACTTGGCGGCGACTACGTCGATATCGACGAACACAACATCGACGTCATCTTCGCTTCCACCCAGAAGGCCTTCGCCATGCCACCCGGACTCGCGGTCTGTGTCGTCAGCGACGCGGCCTACGAGCGCGAACTCGAGTCCGACTCGGCCTCGTGGTACGGCGGCTTCCAGCGCACGCTCGACTACTACGACCGGAAGGGCCAGACCCACTCCACGCCCGCGATACCGATCATGCTGGCCTACCGCAAGCAGATGAAATACATGCTCGAAGAGGGCCACGACGCCCGCCACGAGCGCCACCGGGAGATGGCCGAATACACCCGCGAGTGGGCCGACGAGCACTTCGCGATGTTCCCCGAGGCGGGCTACGAATCCCAGACGGTAGCCTGTATCGAGAACACCCAGGGGATCGACGTCGCCGACACCATCGAGACCGTCGACGAGGAGTACGGGATGGTCTTTTCGAACGGCTACGGCTCGCAGCTCGGCGAGAAAACGTTCCGAATCGGTCACATGGGCGAACACGACCTCGAGTCGATCAAGGAACTGACCGACGCCATCGAAGACGTCGCCGGACTGTAATCGTCGGTCGAAGCGTGTAGCGCAGTCGGTCAGAAGACCACTTTTCGCCGATCACTCCGGTCGTACCGCAACGGCAGCTACGAGAACAGCCGCCGGAGCCACTCGAAGAAGCTCGCGAGCAGGTCCGCGAGCCGTTCGACCACGGACCGGAGTCCGTCGAAGAATCCGCCGGCTCGATCCGTCTCGTGACTGCCACCGTCGGTCGCGCGCTCGTCGCCGACCGCGGCGCGGGCGTCGACGAGTCCGTCGCCCTCCGCACACGTACCGAGCACGTCCTCCGCCGTCTCGCCGAGGATCTCCCTGACCGCGTCGTTCGGTCCCGGTCCGGACTCCTCGCGGGTTTCCCAGACCAGCGCCGCGACGCCGGTGACGAACGGGCAGGCCATGCTCGTCCCGCTCGCCTGCGCGTACTGGTTGTCGATTGTGGTCGAGTTGATCTCCGTTCCCGGCGCCAGCAGGTCGACGGCCGAGCCGACGCTGCTGTAGGACGCCAACCGATCGTCCTCGTCCATCGCGGTGACCGCGACGACGTCGTCGTGCATCGCCGGGTGGGTCATCGTCTCCTCGTCGCAGGCGTCACCGCCGTCGTTCCCTTCGTTGCCGGCCGCACAGAGCAGGAGGTGCCCCGCGGAGTGTGCGGCCTCGATCGCGTCGTCCAGCGTGGAGCTCGATTCCTCGCCGCCGAGGCTCATCGAGATCAGTTCCACGTCGTTCGACATGCACCAGTCGATTCCGGCGATCAGTTCGCTGTACCGACCGGAGCCGTCGTCGCCGAGCACCTTCACCGCGTACAGGTTCGCTTCGGGAGCGACGCCGACGACGCCGCGGCCGTTGTCCGACGCACCCGCGATGCCGGCGACGTGCGTCCCGTGACCGTGGCGATCCTCGTAGTCGGTCGGTCCCCCGTCGCTGGTGAAGTTCCGTCCGCCGGCGACCGACAGGCTGCAGTGGTCCGACTCGATACCCGTGTCGAGAATCCCCACGTCGACGCCCGACCCGGACGGGGCGACGTCGTCGGCACCGATACGTTCGACGCCCCAGGACGGTCGCTGGTCGGGGTGGGTCGAACAGTCGGAGCGATCCGGCGGGTTCAGAATATCCGAGAGGGACGGCGACCAGTCCGAGGGGATCCTCGTCTCGTCGTCCTCTTCGACGAACGACACGCGACGGTCGCCGCGCAACTCGTCCAGGCTGTTCGACGGCACTTCCGCGACCACGAACTCGAAGTTGTCGAACCTGTGGAGTGTCGTCCCGCCGAGACCATCGACGACACCGAGTACCTCACCCAGCAGTCCGTCGCGCGGGTGGACGAACACCCTGCGGGTAGCAGTTGCTGACGAAGACGCAGACGCCGACGCAGATCCCGAGAGTCCGATCAGTCCCGCGGAGACGCCGACTCCGACACCCTGCAGGAGCTGGCGTCGACTGAGAGTCATGCGTACGTGAATGTAAATCTAAGAGATAAGCTTTCTGTACGATGCTCGTATTCGGGTAGTAGTCACGTACGCCCGCGTTCGCGTGGGCGTGAATGCGCTCGCTCTCGGTTCTCATCGGCTGATCTGCAAAGATCGTATAGACAAAACGACGGCCGTGAGTCCGCTCCGAGCGTTGCGAGGAGCGGACGAACCGGGGAAGGGCAGGCCGCTGCGCAGAGAATTTGCGGTACAGCCGGTGAAACATCCACCAGTGTTCTATCAGCGAGCGAGCGGTTCGAAGAACCCGAGCGATGCTGTTCACCGCGAGCAGCCGTTAGGCTGCGAGCGGGCCGACGACTGATGTGGAGGCCACGGAGTGGCCGGAACGGAAGGAGGAGTGCTTTTGATCGAAACTGAGCGGGATCTTCGATCCCGCGAGGTCCAAAAGAGCGCGAAGCGCTCTTTTGAGGATTTTACCGAGTGACAGCGGGCTGTGCGACAGCTACGCTGTCGTCAGCCCGCAAGAACGCAGCGTAAAATTTCGTTTTACTGGATATGGCCTTCCTGCCGAAGCTGGTCGGCCTCGCTCTTCTCGTAGCGCCAGGTGATGTCGGCCTTCTCGTCCTGCCAGTCCCACGGCTCGACGAGGACGACGTCGTCCTCGCGGATCCAGATGCGCTTTTGCATCTTGCCGGGGATCCGCGCAGTGCGCTCCTGACCGTCGGCACACCGTACTTTCACCCGATTCGCCCCGAGCATGTTGGTGACGGTCGCGAACACCTCGTCGTCCTCCGGCATCCGGAGGTTCTTCCGACCGCCCGAGCCGTCGTCGCTCATACGTCGTGGTTCGGAGCCGAGCGGTTTAATGTTTTATCGATTTTGCGAGCGCGTTCACGCGCCGGCAGTGACTCTCGAGGCCGGGAAACCACGCCGTTTATTTTCCTCCGCTCGGCACTCCTGCGTATGTTGCAGAATCTCGGACCGCTGGGAATCGTCGGTCTCGTTATCGTGCTCGCCGGAATCGGACTCATCGCCTACGAGAGTCTCCTGATCGCCGCCGGGATGGCGATGGTCCTCGCCGGGCTCGGACTGGTCGTCAAGGCGCTGATCTCGGGACTGCTCCAGAGCTTCGGGATGTTCTGACGAACGAGAGCCGACGCTGCGATTGCGCTCCGAACTATTTTGTCACTTCGGCGACTCTATAGTGGCATGGGATACGCGCTCCACTACTACGACCTGGTGTTGGTCTGTATCGCCGCGAGCCTCGGTCTCGGAGCGGGAATCGGCTACGCGACGCCGGTCGCGATCGAGCTCTCGATCGCCGCGCTGGGAATCGTGGCGATCGGCTTCATCGCGCACGCGCTGTTCGTCAACGGGCCGGTCGACGAACCGGAGGATCTGACCGAGGAGGTCGCGGTCGAAGCGGTGCCGCAGGTGCTCTCACCGGTCAACACGGCGGACTGAGCGGTGAGCTGAGAGACCGCGGCTGCGATATCAGACTTCGTTGTCGCCGGCTCGGTGTTCGCTGATGAGTTGGTCGACCATCGACGCCTTGCGGTTTCGCTCGCGCTCTTCGGCTCGCTCGTGCCAGTCGTCGATAACGGCCTCGACGTCGTCCTCGCGGGCGACGGCCAGTTCGTCGACCTCCTGCATGGCGACGTCGTCGGCCGGCCCGACCGGGATCTCCTCGTCGAAGAGGATCTCGTCGGCGATCTCCGAGAGCCCGCCTTGCTTCAGGACGACTCTCGGCTCGAAGCCCGCGAGGAGGTCCGCCGTCGATTTCCCGGCCCCGCTCGCGTCCCGAACGAAGACGACGTCGCCGGCGGCGATGCCGTACTGTTCGTCGGCCTCGCGGATCGCCCCCTTCGTGAACTTCTCGATCACCTTGACGGGGACCAGCCCCTCCTTTTTCGCCGAGACGTCGCTGAAGTTCGAGTGATCGAGCTTCCAGAGCGCCTTCATCCGTTCGACTTTACCCTCGAGATCTTTGACCGCCTCGCGAGCCTCGTCGCGCTCGCGCTCGAGGCGGTTCGCCTTCCGCTCGAGCCGATTCACCTCTCGGTCCGTGCGAACCTGCGTGCGTTCCTCTCGGCGTGCGAGACTGAGTTTCGACTCGAGTTCGTCGATCCGATCGTCGCGGTCCTCGATGCGGCCCTCGAGCGTCCCGACGTGTGACTGGAGGCGGTCGACCTGTCGCTCGAGATCCTTGATCCGTTGTTCCTCCTCGGTGAGTTCGCGGGGTTCGTGTTCCGTCGACTCCGCTTCGGGCTCCTCGTCGTCGTCCAGATCCCGGAGGACAGCCTCGACGCTCTCCTCGCCTGCGACGACGCGAGCGGTCACCTCGCCGCGATCGAGTCCCGGCGGGAGTTTGTCGGCGATGCGCTCGAACTGATCCTCGTGGTCGTCGACGGCGTAGAGGGCAGCGGCCATTGCGTCCCGTTGGTGGTCGTCGTCGTAGGGCTCCTCGCGCGTCCGGTGCTGTTTCTCGTCGATCGGCAGATCGCTCGTCGGCGTCCAGCGCGCGGCGTCGAAGCTCCGGCGGAACTTCTCGACGGTTTCGGGGATCGGCGTCACGTCCGCCGCGACGATGATCGGCCGACCGCGCTCGACGATCCACTCGATCACGTCGGCGGTGTCGCTGGTACGCGAACTCCAGACGTCGAGCACCTCGCCCTCGAGCGAGACGATCGCGACGGCGGTCGTCGTCCCCGGATCGATCCCGACGACGACGTGGTCCCGGCGTTTGACGAGCGGCCGGAACTCGATGCCGTCCCGCCGTTCGCGTTCGATTTCGACGCGGACGTCGCCCGCGCGGTTGCGCGAGACGGGGATGTCCTGCGGCCGGGCCTGAACGGTGAAGACGGCGTTCGCGAAGCCGCCGTAGGCCTCGCGGACGTCCGTTTCGTACTCGAGGTTTTCGTCCTCGAGTTCGGATTCGACTTCGCGGGCTCGTTTCCTGACCGAGCCGTGAATGCGGCGGGTAAAGCGGTCTTCGCTCCAGCCCCCGCTGCCGGTCGAACGCCCCCTCGAGACCTTGACTTCCGTGGTATCCGTAAAGGCCGACACCTCGTGGCCGACGTTGTGGGCGGCCAGTCGGGCCGCGGCCTCGGCTTCCTGCATCGGATCTTTCCCGTAGGGAATGCCGTGGCGTTTCGCGACGCGGGAGAGCGGTTCGGGCTGTTCCGCTCCCGTCACCTGGACGAGTTTCGTTCCGGAGGGAAGCGAGCCCAAAAAGTGGATGAGCTGGTCCTTGTCGGCAGCCAACTCGTACATGTTGTCCGTCGCGATGATCGCCGGCTCCTCGTCCTCGATCAGTCGTCGGAGTTTGCGGTGGGAGACGACATCCCGACTCACGTCCTCGCCGTCGTAGACGACGAGCGCGTACGACGGAGCGTCACCCCGCACGTCACCGCTCTGAATATCGACGCCGAAGACGACCGCATCGAGGGCACTCGTTCGCGTACTCACGGCCGGCTCTAGGGGCGAGTCGGTGATAAATCCGGCGCGGGTTCGTGCCAGCCGTCGCGAGACGAGCGCTGATAGCGACTGTTCCGACTCGAGCGGGGACGCTCGCTCGAGACCGCCGGACCACAAAAGATTTGACAACACATTATCCTTCTTCGATGAACGAAGCAACCGGGTGACGTACGTATGTCAGACAGCGACCCCACGCGCGCTGACTCGAGGCCGTCCAGACGCCGACTCCTCCGGGGCGTCGGTGCCGCCGCCAGCAGCGTCGCCGTCGGGCTGTCGGGCTGTCTCGCGGGACACGGCATCGGCGGAGAGGAGTGCAACGGCCACACGATCGAGTCCGAAGCCGATCTCGAGGGCGCGGACCTGTCGGGCTGTGATCTGTCGGGTGCCGACCTCTCGAAGGCGACGCTGACGAACGCGGACCTCCGCGGAGGAAACCTCAGCGAGGCGGATCTCTTTCTCGCGACGTTCGAGGGTGCGGATCTCAGGGACGCGGACCTCAGGGACGCGACGGTCCTGATCGGCGCGCTCACGAACGCGAACATCACCGGTGTGAACCTCTCCGGTATCGATCTCTCGAGCGTGACGCTCTCCGGCGAGGAACTCGCCGACGTGAGCCTCGCCGACGCCGATCTCACGGGGGTCGACCTCTCGGAGACGGATCTCTCGAGGGCAGATCTCTCGGGTGCGGAAGTAGTCGATGCGAACCTCGAGGACGCCACCCTCTCCGAGGCCAACCTGTCCGGTGCGGATCTGACCGACGCAACCCTCCCGAACGCCGACCTCTCCGATGCGAATCTCGCGGATGCCGATCTGACCGACGCCATCTTTCCGACCGTCGACCTCTCGGGCGCGGACCTCACGGGAGCCGATCTAACGAGTTCGTATCCGGTCGGTGCGGATCTCACCGACGCCGACCTCACCGGTGCGACGTGGCTCGACGGCACCGAGTGCGAGACGGCGGACTGTGGAGGCTATGTCGACCGGCTCTGACTGATTCTAATGGAAACAGCGAGAGTTTTACGGGTCGGAAACGACACGCCAGGGATGAGTACCGGTCGAAACTGTGGCGCGGGCCCACCATCGAGTCGCGCGCCGATTGGCTCATACGGATTACCGTAACGATTTACCGGCGCAACCGTCGTCCGGATCGCGGTTGCGCCGGAAATGACTTACAGTAAACCGTATCACGCGTCGGGGTACGAAATCTCGAGTTCGTCCCCGTCGTCCGGGAGGAACACCTCGCCCTCGAACACCTCGCGGGCCTGCTCGAGGTGGTCCCCGACGTGGCCCGCGTACCGAGAGGAGAGGTGCACCAGAGCGAGGCGGTCCGCTCCCGCGCGATTCGCTATTTCTGCGGCCTGCCGGGCCGTCGAGTGGGCCGTCTTCGCGGCCCGGTCGATCCGGTCGTCGGCGAACGTCGCGTCGTGGATCAACAGATCGGGTTCGTCCGCGACTTCGATCGTCGCCGTCATCGGTCGCGTGTCGCCGGTGTAGACGACCGACCGGCCGGGGCGG
The DNA here is from genome assembly GCF_052040125.1 of Natronorubrum marinum. Lineage (NCBI taxonomy): Archaea > Methanobacteriati > Methanobacteriota > Halobacteria > Halobacteriales > Natrialbaceae > Natronorubrum > Natronorubrum marinum. The sequence goes on along the minus strand of NZ_JBPPFV010000003.1, from coordinate 252,284 downwards.
GGCTCGCCGACGACCTGGTCGGGGTCGACGACGGTGCCGTCCTCGAGTTCGACGGACTCGCCGGCGTGGAGTTTCGAGAACTTCGGGCCGACCGGAACGCCGAGCTCCTCGGCGCGGTCGCGGTCGAAGCGACCCTTGCGGTCGTCCTCGACGAGGGCGTAGCCCACCGACCGAGCGTCGTGGTCCGTCTCGAAGACGCGAATCTCGTACTCGTCGGCGCGATAGGCGACGTCGCCGTCGCCGACTTCGTCGATCCGCACCGGAAACGAGGGGCGGTTGCTGAGCGCGTTCACCAGCGACTTCAGCTGGCGGCGCGTGCCCTGGGGCGCGTGAATCGCCAGCCGTTCCTCGCGGTCGTTGAAGGCCATCGTCTGGAGCAGTCCGGGAATGCCGAGGACGTGGTCGCCGTGGAGGTGCGTGACGAACAGGTGCGAGATCGAGAATCCGGTGCCGAATCGCATCAGTTGGCGCTGGGTTCCCTCGCCGGCGTCGAACAGCAACTGCTCGCCCTCTCGAGCGACGAAGATACTGCTCGGGTTTCGCTCCGTCGTCGGAATCGCCCCGGCCGTCCCCAGAAACGTCACGCGCAGTGGCATCGATTGCTGTTCGGTCCGGGAGGAGTATACGGCCTTCGGATCGCGTCGATATCGAACTGTGAGACTGTTTTCAACGAACTGCAATTACCGGAGGGGGCGAATCACCTCGACGTTTTACATCGATGGACCGTGAAACGACTCGTAATGGCGTCCGCGATCGACCGGGAATCGTTCCGCGACAGCCACCACAGGTAGCCTCCATGAGCGCCAAATCGACACTGGGAACCATCAAACGCGTCGGCGCGATCCTGATCGCGATCGCGATCGTACTCGCCGCGGGAATCGTCGTCGGACAGGCCCCCGCCATCTTCGGCGTCGAGAACGACCCCGAAGCATCAATCGAGTTCGAGGATCAGCAAGGCGACGGCGAGAGCGTCGAGATCGGCGAAGTTACCCTCTCGGACGGCGGCTTCGTCGTCATCACCGACGGCGGTGACGAGCCGCTCGCCGTCTCCGACTATCTCGAGTCGGGCACCCACGAGAACGTGACAATCGAGCGCGGGGAAGACGCCGAGGCGGAGCTCGTCGGACAGCTCACCGCGACGGTCCACCAGGATACGACCGGCGACGGCTACGCCTACGAGGAGACCGAAGGCGAGGAGGATCGACCCTACCTCGAGAACGGGTTCCCCGTCTCGGACACGGCGTCGGTGACGACGACCGTGGACGACGACGCGCTCTCGGACTCGTTCACCGTCGACTCGATCGACGCCCCCGCCGCGGCGACCACGAACGAGACGATCGAGATCACCGCCGAGATCACCAACCCGACGGAGCTCCAGACCCAACAGAACGTCGAGTTCCGCCTCGGCGGCACCGTTCTCGAGCAACAGGTGCTCGAACTGGACGGCGACGAGACCCGCGAGGTAACCTTCCAGATCGACACGGTCGGCGCGCCGCCGGGCGAGCAGCCGATCGGCGTCTACACCGACGCCGACGGCGCCGTCACGACCATCGCCCTCGAGTTCCACACCGATCCCGCGGTCGAGGTGGTCGACGCGAGCGAGGCAAACGTTACGACCGACGTCGCGATCCCCGTCGACGGCTTCGTCGGGATCGAAGCCGAGAACGGCAGCCTCGTCGGAACGAGCGACGACCTCGATCCCGGCGAACACAGCAACGTCACGGCCGAGTTCGACGAGGATGTCGAGGTCGACGACGAGGAACTCACCGCAGCCCTCTACGAGGGCGAGTCGGATGACGACGAGCCGACCCCGTTCGAGGACGATGACGGCGAGCGCGTCGAAACGACGTTCACGATCGCGGATGCCGCACAAGAGGAGGACACCGAGGGCGAAGCGAGCGAAACCGAAACGTAGCACACGACGAGCAACCGACCGATTCTTACCCGCCCCGTTCCTACCGACTGGCGATGGACGCGCCGCTGTGGACCGACACCCACGCCCCCGAGCTGGCCGAGTTGCCACAGGACGACGCTCGAGAGTACTTAGAGCGTGCCGTCGACGAGCCGATCAACCTCCTCCTGCAGGGGCCACCCGGCAGCGGGAAGACGGCCGCGGCGCGCGCACTCGCCCGGCAAGCGCATACGGACCCGGATAACGACCTGATCGAGATCAACGTCGCCGACTTCTTCGGCCGGACGAAGACCGAGATCAAGAACGATCCGCGCTTCGAGCAGTTCCTCGTCGGCCGCTCCTCGATGTCCAAACGGGACATGATCAACCACGTCTTAAAGGAGTCGGCGAGCTACGCCTCCGTCTCCGGCGAGTACAAGACGATCCTGCTGGACAACGCCGAGGACGTCCGCGAGGACTTCCAGCAGGCGCTGCGTCGGATCATGGAGCAACACCACCGGACGACGCAGTTTATCATCGCCACCCGCCAGCCCACCAAGCTCATCCCGCCGATCCGCTCGCGGTGTTTCCCCGTCTCCTTCCGGGCGCCCTCGAGTCGCGAAATCGTGACCGTTCTCGAGCGAATCGTCGCAGCTGAGGGGGTCGACTACGAGGACGACGGCCTCGAGTTCGTCGCGGGCTACGCGAACGGGAACCTCCGACAGGCCATTCTGGCCGCCCAGACGACCGTCGAGGATGAGGGCGAGCTGACGATGCAGGCGGCCTACGAGACGATCGGGGAGGTCGGGCTCGAGGACGAGATCGAGGCGATGCTCGACGACGCCGAAGCGGGACGGTTCACGGACGCTCGCAAAGCGCTGGACGACCTGCTCGTCGACGAGGGACTCGACGGCGAGGAAGTCGTCGACTCGATTCTCGGCGTCGCCCGCAAACGATACCAGGGCGAGAAACTGGCCCGGATGCACCGACTGGCCGCCGACATCGAATTCGAGATGCACGAGGGCTCGAGCGATCGAATTCACGTCTCGCATCTGTTGGCTGAGCTGGGACGGAACGCCTGAGCACCCCGTCCCCTCGGCGTAACGGGTGCGAGATCGGAAACCGAAGCTCGACGGCGTGTGAGATTACAGCGGAAAATCAGCAGGGGTGAATCCACGCAAATCGGCCGGAATCCGTACTCTACAACGTTTTATCCATCGTATAGTAATCAGCAACAGTGTGTTCAGATCGAATACGGATGAACGACTCGTTCGACACGCTATACGGGGCGCTGAACCGACTCGACGAGGTAACCGATCCGATCTACCTCGACGAGGAGGAGGAGGAACACTTCGACGCGTGTCTGTACGCACTGGACAAGATGGCCGAATCGGCCATGGAAGCGGACGCCCTCGGCGAAGCACACCGGCATCGAACACTCCGACTCGAGATGGCGGACGCACGGCAACGGGGAGAAACCGTGGAGGTTCGACGCTCCGATGCGCTCCGACTATCGGTCGCGCTCCGCCGGTACCGCGAACGACTTCGCGACCGCGGTTACGTGGTCAGCGCCGCGGTCCTCGAGCGGACCGTACACGTCATCGACGAGAAACTCGAGGAGACGACCACCGAGACGACGAACGAACGCTGACGGACCGTTCGTGACCACGCCGATGCACGAGTCGGCGGAGATATTCGAGCGAGAGACGCGAGTCGGCGGGCAAAGTCGAACGAAAGACGCGAGTCAGCGAAGGGAGTCGAGCGAGAGACGGGAGTTCCCAGGAATCGCCGCGTGAGACGTGCGGTTCAGTCCGTGTTTTCTTCACCCCCTCCTGCGAAGAAGGTCGTATGCCGACCATTCTCGAGACGCACATTCAGAACCGATTTCGCGTCCAGCCGAATCACGCGAACAACAACGACACGCTCCACGGCGGCAACCTGATGAAGTGGTTGGACGAGGTCGGTGCCATGTCGGCGATGCGCTTCGCCGGCGAGACCTGCGTCACCGCCCGCGTCAACGAACTCGACTTCGAGCGACCGATCGGGATCGGCGACACCGCGTTGGTCGAGGCCTTCGTCTACGACGTGGGTCGGACGAGCGTCCACGTCGGTTTGCGGGCGTGGCGCGAAGAGCCGAGAAGCGGCGAGACCGAACGGACGACCGAATCCTCGTTTACGTTCGTCGCGATCGACGAGGACGGATCCACCGTTCCCGTTCCGGAACTGACGGTCGGTTCCGATCGAGGCAGAGCGCTTCGCGAACGGATGCTCGACGTCGAAGACGGCACGTAGTCGGCGAGACAGCCGGACGACGATCAGTCCCGCACCATCGACTCCTCGTCCGTTTCCGCCGCTTCCACGTCTCCGTCCTCGTCGTCCGGGTCGGGCGGCTGCTCGAGTTTCCGCAGCCGCGCCATCATGATGCGAGTGTTCTCGACGTCCTCGACGGTGATGCGGACGCCGTCGTAGGTGATCTCCTCGCCCTCCTCGACGAGTCGGCCCGCGCGGTTGAAGATGAAGCCGGCAATCGTCTCGAACTCCTCGCCCTCCGGCAGATCGATGTCGAGGGCCTCGTTGACGTCCTCGATGTTGACCTCGCCGCGGACGATGACGGTCCGCTCGTCGACCTCCTCGATCGGCTCGTCTTCCCCCGACTTGAGGATCTCGCCGACGATCTCCTCGATCATGTCCTCGACGGTCACCAGCCCCTCGGTGGTGCCGAACTCGTCGATGACGATCGCCATGTGCATCCGGTTTTCGCGCATCTCGGTCAGCAGTTCGTCGACGTTCTTCGATTCGGGGACGTGGAGCGTCGGCTGAATGAGATCGTCGAGTTCCAGATCCTCGACCTCGGTCTCGCCGTAATTAAGGTCCCGTACGAGGTCGCGGATGTGAACGACGCCCTGGACGTTGTCGAGACTGCCCTCGTAGACGGGGATCCGCGCGTGGCCGCTCTGAATACAGGTCTCGATAGCTTCGTCGATGCTCGCGTCTTTCGGAACTGCCGTCATATCGAGTCGCGGCGTCATGACCTCCTTGACGATAGTGTTGTTAAAGCGGAATATCCGCGTGAGCATCTCGTGTTCTTCCTCCTCTAAGACCCCCTCGCGCTCGCCCGACTCGATCATCTCCTGGATCTCGTCGCGAGTGACGTAGGGCGATTCGATCGCGCCGGTCGACCCCGTAAGCCTGTTCACCTGGCGCGTGAGGTAATCGAAGAGGATGATGAGCGGGAACAGCAGGTACTCCGTCGTCTTGAGCGGCTTCGAGATGCGAAGCGCCCACGATTCGGTGTTCTCGACCGCGTAGGACTTGGGAACGCTCTCACCGAACAGGAGGACGAGGGCGGTGATCCCGAAGGTGGCCAGCAACACGCCGACCAGTCCGCCGAAGTAGATGGAGAGAATCGCCGTGGCGATCGAGGACATCGCGATGTTGACGATGTTGTTGCCGACGAGAATCGTCACGAGAAGTCGGTGTGGATCGTCCTTGAGGGACTTGACGAGCGCCGCCCCCGGAACCTCGTCCTCGACCATCCCCTCGATGCGGTGTTTGGGCAGGTTGAACATCGCGATCTCCGAGGAGGAGAAGAATCCCGAAAGCAGGATGAGGACCACCACAGCGAGGGCCCCGACGATCGTCACCGTCGACTGTTCGAACGCGAGATCCAGGATGGGCACGTCGTACGCAGCAAACACGACCTCGAGCAGCGGAGACAACGCCATTGATGTCGTTCATAATAGCTGGATCGGTTAACCGTTTACCATTTATCCCCTGGTTCGCCGGCGACGACACGTTTACCCACCCGTTTCCCCAACGAACGGCTATGGGAGCAGCCACCAGTGCAGACGGCGAGGCGCCGATCACGTTCTACCGCCTGCAGGCGTGTCCGTACTGCGAACGCGTCGCACGACTGCTCGAGGCGTACGATCTCGACTACCGCTCGCGGTTCGTCGAACCGCTCCACTCGCGGCGAGACGTCGTCAAGCGCGTCGCCGGCGTCCGCACCGTCCCCGTCGTCGTCGACGAGACCACCGGCGTGACGATGGCCGAGAGCGCGAACATCGTGAACTACCTCGAGTCGACCTACGGAGGCGAGAACTAATGCCCGACTTCGAGGTCGTCGATCTCGGACCAACGGATCACCTCGAGCCGGGTGACGAAGCGCCCGATATCTCCCGTCCGCTCGTGACCGACGAGTTCTGGGAGGACCGGAGACTCTCCTCGCTCGCCGGCGAGGGCGGCCGAACGATCGTCGTCTTCACGCCCATGATCGGGTCGTTCGTCGCCAAGTACGTCTGGGACGAACTCGACGAGCGCGACTGGGCCGACCGCGCGGACCGCGTCGTCGGCGTCACCGCCTCGACGCCGTACGGCATCTCGCAGTTCCTCGACGAGAACGGGCTGCCGGTCGGCATCTTCGCCGATCCGGCCAACGATATCGCCGACGCCTACGGCATCGCCCACGAGCTCGACGGGATGGACGGAATCAGCGAGCCGCGGCTCGCGTTCTTCGCCCTCGAGCCGGATCTAACCGTCGACGCCGCCTGGGTCGCCACCGAGTGGCCCGAGTTCCCCGAGTACGACGACCTCGAGGAGCGGTTAGGGCTCGAGTAGTCGGTCGACTCTCGACCCGAAACCCACCGGCTGCACGCCGCCAGCGGACAGGGCGGTACGCTTTTGCCGCGGACGCGGCGATACTGACGCATGACCGCGGACGCAGACGCACTCGAGCGCGCGGCGACGGCGATCCGTGCGGGCGAGCTAGTGGTGTATCCGACCGAAACCGTCTACGGACTCGGCGCCGACGCGCTCGATGCCGACGCCGTCGAGCGCGTCTTCGAGGTGAAGGGGAGAGACCGGTCGAAACCGATCTCGTTCGCCGTCCCGACGTTCGAGACGGCCGTCGAGGACGGGTACGTTCGAGCGAGCGAGCGCGAACGGGCGTTTGGCGCGGAATTTCTCCCCGGACCCGTAACGCTGCTCTGTGAGCGCACGGAGTCCGTTCCCGACGTCCTCACAGCGGGCCGGGATCGCGTCGGGATCAGAGTCCCCGACTGCGAGCCCGCACTCGCGCTCCTCGAGCTCGCCGAGCGACCGATCACGGCCACGAGCGCCAACGTCAGCGGGGAACCGAGTGCCAAACGAGTCGACGAAATTGGCGATCGAGTACTCGAGGAAGCGGTCGTTCTCGAGGCCGATCCGAGCGAGTTCGACGCGACGAGTGAAAGTACCGTCGTGGACGTCTCGACGGGAACGATTCACCGTCGCGGTGCGCTGGCCGAAGCGATCGAGGCGTGGCTCGAGGACTACTGACTGACCATTGAGTCGCTGGTCGGCCGCCAGGTACCCGAGCCGCTGCAACCCGAACCGAGCTGCGGTTCAGAATCCGAGCAGCGAGCGCAGCGTTCGCGTCCGAACGCCACACTGCGTCGCGAACTCGCAGGACTCGCACTTCGACCGATTGGTCGTCCGGGCCGGCGGCCCGTCGAGTTCGCGGACCGTTCGGAGCGCGCGGCGGTATCGGGCCTTCCGTCGCGTCGTCAGGTCGACCGACCGGATCACGCCGTGGGCGGGGTACTCGAGCCAGGCCCGATCGACACGCTGCTGGTGTTCCCAGGCCAGCGCCTTCGCGGCCGCAACGGCGTGAACCGATTGGGGCTCCCAGATACCCTGATCGGGCGGCTCGCCGGTCGACACGAGCACCGGCTCGAGGGGCTCCTCGAGGACCTTGTGGACGATCCCGTGGCAGTCGCGACCGCTGGCGTAGACGTCTCGAGCGCCCGGATCGCGGAGTCGGCTCCAGTGGCCGGCGTCGACGAGTCGCTCCCGCGTCGCGTCGAGTCGGTCGCGGTATCGTACGGGGGAGACGGCGATCGGTTCCGACTCGAGCGTGTCGGTGAGAGCGTCGAGCAGGTCCTCGTACCGTGTCTCGAGGGCGCGAATCGACTCGACTTTCGATGGCGGCTCCCGATCGACGTTGTCGTTCGTCCGCTGGTAGTAACACTTCCGGGGGCAGTAAGCGGCCGTTCGCAGGTCGCTGAACGAGACGTGGGCTCGAGACACGAGCCGTCTGGCCGCCCATTTGTATATAAATTTCCGGACGACGCTATCGATTCGCTGGCCGGTAGATGAGGTGTCGTGTAACGTACGCTCACTCGCTGGGTGTACTTGCCGGTGACGTGTTCGCCGTGAATGCGATGAAAATGAGCGTTCTGCTGTCGCTGGCAGCGGTGATTGCCACGTCCTCCCCAACCGATTCGCTCATTTCATTCGCTCATCCCTCGCACGGCTACGAGCCGCGTCTCACTGTCCGTTCGCCGCGGCTCAGCGTGCGCCACCGCACGTGGGTCGTCAGTTTCAGTGGTATGTACGTCACCTGTACTGACCGCAGAAAGTGGCAAATTTGTGACTGGTTATTTAATAGCTACCTCGACGAGAAACGGTGCGTAGACGACCGTGTTGGTATGCGGTACAAGCAGTCGTACCGAGTGCGCCTTCGGCGCGCTCGGCATTTTTTCATCGAAGTTTTTTGCTCGAGAGGTCGGCCTTTGGCCGACCCGAGAGTAAAAAGTTCGGTCGTTAGAACTCGACGTCCGTCTCCATCCCCTCGGTCGCGTCCTCGAGACCGTCCTCGCGAACGTCGGACGTCATTTGCTCGGAGAGGTCCGCATCGGCGAGGAGACTGTCGAACTCGTCGCGGTAGCGGTCGTTCGCCGCCCGCGACTCGTCTTCGGCCGCGGCGACGCGGCGGTAGCGTCGGATCTGGGCGGGACTGACGTCGTACTCGTCGGCGAGCGTGGCGTCGTCTTCCTCGCGATCGCGGATGGCGGCGAGGTCGACTTCGTCGGCGTCGTCCTCGCCTACGAGGTGTAACGACAGCCGCGCCTCGAACACGTCCGCCGGATCAACGTCGAAGTCGGCCGCGATATCGTCGTCGCTGTCGCCCTCGTAGAAGGCCTTCGCGACGGCGATGAGGTCCTCGTTCGACAGCGGCGTGTCGAACGCGTAGCGTTCGCGCATCTGCTGGACGACGCTCTCGAGGCGCTCCTCGGTCGTTCGCTCGTCTCGCTCGAGCGAGCCGCGCGTGTTCTCCTGGGATTCGGTGACGGTTTCCTCGCCGTCGGTGACGTCGGTGAAGATATCTCGGAGTTCTTCGGTTTTTTCGTTCATGAGTGGACACTCCCGACGGGTGGCTATTTAAGGCTGTTGCCAGCTAGGATTGGGAACGGAGACCAACACGGACGACTATTATAAACTCGGAATCGTGGCAAAATTTTCGCAAGAGGGCGTAGCGGTTGTCTTCCGGTGAGTGTGGCAAGAATTAAGTCTCCGCCCCCCACGTCATTGTACATGAACGTCATAGCACAATCGGAGGTGGGACGGGAGACCTACCTGGGGATCGGCAGCGTCGGTTACGCGCTGTTCTATCTCCTCGTGGCGATTACGCTCGCCGTCTTCGCTTACGGCCTCTACCAGCGGTTCAGCCGGTACACGCAGGGCGACGACGACCCGTTCGCCCGACTCGACGACCTCCCGAACCGAATCGTCAGTTCGGCCAAGATCGTCCTCTCGAACGAGAAGCAGTTCAACAGGGACCTCTACGGCGGCCTGATGCACTCGTTTATCCTCTGGGGATTCCTGACGCTACTGATCGCGACGACGATCATCGCCGTCGAGCAGTACGGGACGGCTATGCTCTTCGGGATCGTCTTCTGGGAGGGCGACTTCTACCTCGGCTACCAGTTCATGGTCGACGCGATGGGGCTGCTGTTCGTCGTCGGGATCGGGATGGCTCTCTACCGACGCTACTGGGTTCAGAACCACCGTCTCTGGGGCCGCCACACCTCGAACGAGGACGACATCTTCATCTGGACGCTGTTCGGCCTCGGCGTCGGCGGCTTCCTGCTCGAGGGCTTTCGGATCTACATCACCGGGATGCCCGACCACGAGGTCGTCAGTTTCGTCGGCTACGGGCTGGCGTTGCTGTTTGGTGCCATTGGTATTCCGACGACCGAAGCGGCGCTAAGCGCGGAGTACTCCGCCATCGCGAATCTCGGCTTCAACGCCGAGACGCTCCACTGGCTGACCTGGTGGTCCCACTCGCTGCTCGCGCTGTTTTTCATCGCGTGGATCCCCTACGCCAAGCCGTTCCACATGATCTCCTCGTTCGCGAACGTTGTCACGCGAGACGAGAAGGCCGGCAAGCGGCTTCCGAACGTGCCGGCGGACCTCGACGCGACCAACGCCGAATCTATCGACGACTTCACCTGGAAGGAGATCCTCGACCAGGACGCCTGTACCAAGTGCGGCCGCTGTTCCTCGGTCTGTCCGGCGAAGGCGTCCGATCGACCGCTCGACCCGCGTGACGTCATCCTCGACCTGAAGAAGTACCGCGAACAGCTCGACGCCGGCGGCGAGGAAAAGCCGATGATCGCCGACGGCGGGACGAGCGTCATCAACACGGAGACGATGGAATCCTGTATGGCCTGTATGGCCTGCATGGACGCCTGTCCCGTCGAAATCGAGCACCTCCAGTCCTTCACCCGACTCCAGCGCCAGATGACCGACCAGGGCGACATCGCCCCGAGCATGCAGGACGTCTTCCAGAACGTCATGCAGAACGGCAACACGTTCGGCGACTCGCCGCGAAACCGTGGTGACTGGAGCGAGGAACTCGAGTTCAACGTCCCCGACGCCCGCGAGGAGGAAGTCGACTACCTCTGGTACGTCGGCGACTTCCCGAGCTACGACGAGCGCAACAAGCAGGTCGCTCGCTCGCTGGCGACGATTCTGAAGGAAGCCGACGTGAGCTTCGGCATCCTCTTCGACGACGAGAAGTACGACGGCAACGACATCCGCCGCGTCGGCGAAGAGTTCCTCTACGTCGAACTGGCCGGCCACCACGTCGAGACGTGGGAGGACTGCGAGTTCGACACGATCATCTGTACCGATCCGCACTCCTACAACACGTTCAAAAACGAGTACCCGGAGGTCGATTTCGAGGAGTTCGCTGACGACCCGATGATGCCGTTCGACTACGAGGAGTTCTGGAACGAAGACGGCGAGATCGAGGTCTATCACTGGACTCAGGCCGTCGAAGAACTCGTCGAGACCGGCGCGCTCGATCTCACCGGCACCGAACTCGACTACACGGTCACCTACCACGATCCGTGTCACCTCGGCCGGTACAACGACGAGTACGAGGCCCCGCGGGAACTCATCCGTGCCACGGGCTGTGAACTCGACGAGATGCCCCGCAACCGCGACAACTCCTTCTGTTGTGGCGGCGGCGGCGGCGGTCTCTGGATGGACTTCGAAGAGGAGCCCAAACCGAGCGAGGAGCGGATTCGGGAAGCGCTCGAGGACACCGACAACGGACCCGACGTCGAGAAGTTCGTCGTCGCCTGTCCGATGTGCATGACGATGTACGAAGACGGCCGCAAGACCGGCGGTTACGAGGACGAGATCGAGATCGTCGATATCGCTGAGCTCGTCGTCGAAGCGATCGGCGCGGCGGAGGAAGCGAAGATCGAAGCCGCGGCCGACTGATCGACCCGTACTCGGTTTGGCCGCGTTGAATCGTCCGTTCCGATCGCGTTCCGCCTCCGTTTTCGGTTCGCTGGAGAAGCCTACAGAGACGACGTCGGAAGTCACTCAGACTCGGCTATGGGTCGTGACCGTCGCTGAACAGTTCAATGACGGTCTCTTTCGACTCGTATACGTCTTCGACGATTCGCTCGAGCAATTCTCGTTTGGGCACGTCCCGGCCCGTTTCGCGACGAATCGCCGCCTGTAACTCTTCGAGCCGGTCGTTCGTCGCTTCGGTGATCTTGACTAACGGACACACGAGTTCCTATTGGATATCCAACCAATAAACGGTTCCGGATCCGAATACTCGGTCCGAGAGGATCGGAAAATTGTTCGCGTCGAGCAGTCAGTCAGAACAGCCCAGCGACGCCGATGCATCTTGTGTCGCTTCGGCCGAAACGTCGACCGCGTTCACCTCGCGGACGAACTCGAGGAAGTTGTCGAACACCAACTTCGCCTCGCAGGCTCGTTGGTAGTTCTCGTCGGTGATCTCCTCGAGGACCGACTGGCGTCGCTCGTCCGAGAGATCCTTTCGGTGGACGAGTTCGCGTGCGGTCTTGGTGTCGTACTCGGGGTGGAACTGGACGCCGAAGACTCGATCCTTGCGGAAGCCGTGGTTCGAGTAGTGATTTTCGGCGAGCGGCGTCGCACCGGCTGGCAGTTCCGTCACCTCGTCGGAGTGGCTGGTGAAGGCCGTAAATTCGTCGTCGATACCCTCGAGCAGCCGTGACTCCTCGAGTCGTTCGATCTCGCTGTAGCCGACCTCGTAGGCCCCCATATCATCGACGGTACCGCCGAGGACGTCCGCGAGCAGTTGGTGGCCCCAACAGATTCCCAGAAACGGAATCTCGCGGTCGATCGCCTCTCTGACCCACGCTTTGGTCGCTTGCATCCACGCTTCGTCCCAGTACACCGACGATCGCGAACCCGTAACGACGGCCGCGTCGTAGTCGAAGTCTTCGGGTATCTCCCCACTCGTGGCATCGAACTCGGACAGTGAGCCGTCGAGTTCGCGCCGGAAGTTTCGTGTCGTGTTCTCGTCCCGATGAGCCGCGTTCAGGACGGCAATACGAAGCTGATCCATCGTCCCGTATTCGCTACTCCGTGGGCATATGCTTTCCGTCCGCCACCGGGGTTGCCGCAACCACGGACGGCTAGGTATTTGCTGCTCTCGAGCCCTGTGGACGACATTCGGTTACGCTGATAATGACTGATTACCGGGGCTGGTACGTCCCGTCGGCGGTGCGGCTAAATTGGTCACCGGTATCGAACCAGTCGTCACCAAACTGACCGCGGTCGCCCGTGTCGTCCTGTTCGTCGCTCTGAATTGCAGCGGAGTCATCCCAGTTTCCGTCGTCAGTTCCGGCAGCACTTACGTAGCCGTCGGCGAGGACGGCTCCCGACAACTCGAGTTGACCGTCCGCCTCGCCCTCGAGGACGGAGCCGTCCTCACTGACCAGTCGAGCACGACAGTCCGGGACCGGTCGGCCGACGCTGGGTTCGTCGTCAGTCGTCTCGTCCGCGTCGGTGTCCGTCGCGAACGACTGGCTGAAGGCAGTCGGACATTCGAGTCGGCCGTACGCTCGAGCGACCGAGACGCCGGCGTCGCGATATTGTTCGCGAACCTCGTCCTCCATCGATCCCTCGACGACGACCCGCTCGAGGGAACCGGCGCGGTCAGTGAATCGCGACTCGGCCGTCAGATCCGACAGCGACTGGTTCCGACCAGCGAGGAACGTCGCACCTTCCGCCTCGATGGTAGCCAGGGTATCGCCGGGGTCGAACGCCCGATCGAGCAAGAGCCTGCCGCCGACGTAGAGCGTCGATAATGCGGCGCGAACGAGCCCGTCAGCTGCCGAGAGCGGCGTCACAAGCGGGACGACGTCGTCGCCCGACAGCCCCCACGCGACGAGGGTCGAAATGCAGTTCCACTCGAGAGCGCGTTCCGAATAGCCGACGACTGGCCGACCATCGTTGCCGTGGAGGAGCAACAGTGGAGTCTCGGTGATGTCGGAGTCGTCGTGTTTGTACTCCGCGCTCGCCGGGTCCGAGAACGAATCGCGATCGGCGTCGGCCAGTTCCTCGAGCGTCACCGAGCGATCGAACGGGATCGAGCGCACGAGGTCGCGTTGAGCGGCTTCCGAGACCACGAGGGCGGGATCGACGACGTCGAACGGGCGCTCGACGGAGGCGGGCGTCAGCCAGTGAGAGATCGGAAAGAACGTCGCACCGAGTCGCCGGCAGGCGAAGAAACACGCGAGCGAGACGACACGGTTTCGCGTGACGAGACAGACGACGTCGCCGGCTTCGACGCCGAGCGCCGAGAGGTGTTCGGCCGTCCGCGTCGCCATCGCGGAGAGTTCGCCGTACGAGATCCGGTGCTCGTGGATGGTCTCCGTGGGCGCGTACAGCCGTTCTTCGGAGATATCGACGACCGCCGTCCGGTCCGGGAAGCGTTCGGCCCGTCGTGCCAGCGAGAGCGTCACGACTCCGAGTTGGATTCAGAAGCCCGTAGTAGATAGGGGGTCAAGCGCAAGCATGTCACTCTGTTAGCTCACTCTGGAACGATCTCGGATATATCGGTCTGCGCGAGACAGCCGTACGATACTGTTGCGTATTGATCACCGAGATATCCATCAGTGCATAGAGATGTTTCGACAGCCGTGCGGGATACAGCGCGCATATCTCGCACCCGAGGGTCGCGAAAGTAGCTGCTCCGAATCAATCAAGCAGTTTGTGAATTTCGAGCACTTTTTCGCGGAAGCCAGGATCGGTTGCTCGCCGCGGACGATCGGTATTTTCATCAACCGAGATGATATTACGGATCTGACCTGGTTCGGCAGTCATAACGAGTACACGGTCGGCTAGCGCGACCGCTTCCGCTATTTCGTGAGTGATAAAGAGAATCGTTTTGTCGGTTTGACGCCAAATCGAAACGAGTTCGGCCTGAAGTCGCTCCCGCGTCTGTGCATCAAGACTTCCAAACGGTTCGTCCATAAGCAGCAGTTCGGGATCAACAGCCAGCGCACGGGCTATTCCGACCCGCTGTTTCATTCCGCCGGACAGCTCTTTCGGGTAGGCATCCGCAACGTCGGAGAGTCCCACGAGATCAATCATCTCTCGAGTGCGCCGATCACAGCGGTCACAGTTGTCATGTTGCTGTTCAAGCCCGAACCGAACATTCTCGAAGACGGTCCGCCACGGGAATAGTCCGTAGTCTTGGAACACCATTCCACGGTCTGTATCGGGCTCCGTAACGCGGTCATCATCGACCAGCACGACACCGCTTGTTGCCGCCTCTAGACCAGCTACGATCCGGAACAGCGTCGTCTTCCCACAGCCCGAAGGGCCGACAACACAGAGAAACTCACCCTCACGAACGGTAAAAGAGATATCCTCCAACGCGGTCACCGTGCGGCGCTCTGTCTCGTAGCGCTTCGAGACATCGTCAACGACGATCTTCACGTCCCCAACGTCGTCAGCCGGAGCGTCGGTCATCGCCACGCTAACACCCTCCGTTCAAGAGTGCCAACACCAGCATCCATCAGCACAAACGTGCCGCTCACGAGTATCATGTACGCGACACTGACATCCATTGCGAGATTGTTGGCGGCGTTGATAATCTCGTAGCCAGCACCTGGCGCGCCGAACAGTTCCGCGCCGACGAGAATCATCCAGCACCGACCGACGCTCGTCCGGAAACTGGTGATGATCGCTGGCGCGGCAGCCGGCAGAATCACTTGTCGAACCATCCCGATAGTGCTATCCACGCCAAGACTTTCAGCAACCTCTGGCAACCGTTCCGGAACGTCCTCGACCCCACTGTACGCGCCATAAAAGTTGATCCAGATTGCCCCGATAAATACGATGAATGCAGCGCCCGCGTGTTGGATGCCGAACCAGATGATCGCAAACGCCATCCAAGCCAGCGGCGGGATCGGCCGGAGCAGCCCGATGATCGGCGATAACAACGTCTTCACTCTGGGGAACAATGCCGTCACGATACCCAAACAGATCCCGACAATCGTGCCGGCGATTACTCCCGGCACGTAATGTGTGAGGCTCTGAAGCAGTTTGACAAGCCCAACCGGTACTGTCGTCTGACCTACAACCGGCAGCGTGTACGGAATTGTTTCGGTGAAGAGGCCGACGAACGCACGCCCCGATGCCAGCGGACTCGGGAGCATGAAATCCGGTGAGACCGTTCGTGCACCGAGCGACCACAACAGCAGGAATCCCGTCAAGCCGGTGGCTGCAAGCAGGAGATTCTCACGGCGGTCCCAGAGTTTACCGATCCGCTCAAGTACCCGATCTCGGTGCCGATCAACGTCTGTGTCGACTGCCATCTCACTCAACGACGTTTTCGTAGACAGTTCGATTGATTAGCCGGTCGGCCCCAACAACTTCGTCGGTATTGCCGAGACTTGCAACGTACTCGGCCATCTGATCAGACTGGTCGGCGATGACAGTCGGATCGGAGATAAAGTCACTCGCTGCTGACTCTATTGCCTCCCGCGCGAGTGTCACGTCGACGCCATCACCGATAACCGATGCCGCGTGTTCGGCAGCAACATCCGGCTGATTGTTAGCCAACTCAGTGGCACGGGCGTGTTGTTCAACCAGCGCTCGCGCGACGGCGGATTCCCCGTCGGTCACCCTATCGTGGACGAACAGCACGGTAACAGGGTGATCGGTCATAATTTCTCCGGACCACGCCAACGCTTCGAACCCATCGGTTTCGGTGATAATTGTTGCGAACGGTTCCTGGATAATCGCGCCATCCAACTCACCACTCTCTATCGCCTGTGGAACGCGAGCGGGCGGCAGTTGTGACTTCCTGATCGGCCCCAGTAACTCATCAAACCCGAGTCGTTCTTCGATCCAGAACCGCAATACAACGTCTGGAACGCTCCCATCCGGTGGCGCGCCGATCTGTGGCTGGCGGCCCGTTTCGTCTTCGAACTGCACAAATGCATCTCCGCCGTGTTCGTCGTACAGCGAGGCTAACTGTGTAGTTCCGACTATTTTGAACCCGTTTTGACTGTTTGCTGCCAGCACACTGGCGTCTTTTCCTTGGTCGACCAGTACCATCGAAGGAGTGATCCCGAAGATGGCTGCATCAACCTCATCACTAGCAAATGCCTGTACGACGGCCGGGCCACTATTGAATCGCTCGATAGTGACCTCGATCGGTATTTCATTGTAGTATCCGGCATCTTCCATAACGAAGTGCTGCATGTTTGGATAAATCGGGACGTACGCGAGGGTCAGATCCTCACGATCATCTCCTTCAAAGGAACTGAGACATCCCGAAAGCCCAAGGGCAGCCGTGGTTGCTCCTGCGCTGGCGAGGTACTGTCGTCTGGTTTGGGGCATATAACATAGTACTATACTGAATTAATAAGAGTTCTTATCCCTCCTCTTGATATTGCTAATAGGTGCTGAGTACCGTCTGTCGTGTTCGGCAACGTTGGAATTGACTTACACGTCAATAATTCGATTCCAACCAGCGTGAGCGATTTCGGATGATACAAGCAGAGAGAAGTGAGGCGTTATTCAGTCGATTTCCGGCATTGAACACTGGTAGTCTGCTGAAGTCACGCGCTGTATCTCGCACGGTGTTTCGACAGGTGTCGAATAAGTAAACGAATCGATCGGCACGTAAGTCCCCTGTACGTGCCGCCGAGGGAATCAAGAGTGCCGCCGATTCGCCGAATACGAACGACTATCGATGAGTCGACTGGAGAAGAATCGTCGTCGAACTCAGTGGCCCGGAGACGTCGATGCAGTTTCCTCGAGACGGGCGTAGAGAACGTACGAATACCCGACCGAGAGACCGGTAGTCACCAAGAGCGGAACGAGGAGGAAGTAGATGGCGTACGCGTCGAACACCAGCCCGCCGAGCATCACGAGAGCGGTGAGTTTGAACAGTCTGCTCCCGAGTTCGTGGGTCCGGTTCCAGACCGTCTCGCTGCTGAGCGTCCACGGTGTTCGAATGCCGACGAACCAGTTCTGTTTCGCGTTCTCGAGCACGATACCGACGAAGTAAAACAGGGGTACAAGGCTCGCAACGATCAGTGCAACGAAGTCGAACTGGTAGCCGAGGTTAAACGCGATAATGCCGACGTGGATGACGAAGAGAAACCCGGTGAACAGGACGACGAACCAGTCGTACGACGGGCGGAACGCCTCGATGTTCGCCCGATTCGGATCGATTCGCGGGAGCAGGGCGAACACCCCGAGAAGGCCGGCGGAAAGTGCCGGAATGAGGACGAGCGCCGTCGTCTTCGACATCGTGCCGTCGGGCTCCCCGGCAGCGTTCCAGTGAGAGACGACCTGGTCGGGGAGCGAGGGTGTCGCAAGGAGACTCGCCGCGCCGGAGAGGACGACGATAGCGACCGCGATTCCGAACCGATGAACGCTGTTCATGAGTGGATTACTGTCAGGCGAGTTGATGAGTGTACCGACTCTCGCGGTCTCGAGTCGAAGCGAGGAACGCAGGCTCACCGTCGCGTGTTACGATGATCACCCCAGAACCCATTCGAGACTCGAGTCGCCCCGCCAAACACCTCACGCGCCGTCCGACTGCGTTTCGAGAAACCCCGCGAGCCGATCGTTGACCGTCCGCGAGCGCTCGACGAAGCAGAGATGTCCGGCCCCCTCGAGTCCCTCGAACTCCCCGCGCGGAAGCCCTCGAGCGAGCGACCGTCCGGCCGCGGGCGCAACCAGTTCGTCGGCCCCGCCGTGGATCACTCGCGTCGGCTGGGTGACCTCGACCAGCCAGTCGCTCGCGTCGAAGCCCTCGAGGGCCGCCACCTGTGCTTCCCAGCCCGCTCGAGTCGCATCGCCGTCGGCCCGCCAGTCGACGATGCCCTCGCAAACGTCGGATTGCGTCTCGCAGAACTCGTCGGAGAGCCCCGTCTCGAGCGAGTCCCGCAACGCCGCGCGGTCGTCCGGCGGGGCGAACAGCGTCTCGAGGTCGAATTCCTCGCCTCGCGCCGCGGTTCCAAAGAGCGTCAGCGTCTCGACGCGAGTCGTGTCCCGCGCGGCGCGCAAGGCGATCGCGCCGCCGAGGCCGCAGCCGACGAGGTGGGCGTTCCGGATCCCGCAGTCGGCTAGGACAGCCTCGAGGTCGGCGACGAGCGTCTCGAGGTCGTACGGTCCCGACGGCGCGTCGGAACGTCCCGTCCCGCGGAGGTCCCAGACGACGACCTCGTGTGGGCCGGCGAGGGCGGCGTGTTGCCAGCCCCACGACCAGCCGCCGAGGCCGGCTTCGGGAACGAAGACGACCGATTCGCCGTCGCCCTCGCGTTCGTAGTGGATCGAGACGGAGCCGCTCGAGGCAGTGGACATATCCGGTTCGAAGGGGTGGAGCAAGGCGACGGTTTCGATCCTCGCGCCGTGTAGCGACGCGTCTCGGTGTACACATATATCACACCGACCGGCGATAGTCCGGTATGAACGAACGAGATGCGAAGGCGCGAGTCACGGATCGAATCGCCGACCGGGAGGACGACCTGCTGTCGATCCTCGAGCGCCTCGTCGACGCGAAATCAGTGACCGGCCACGAGCCGCGCGGACAGGCCGTCATGCTCGAGGAGTTCGACCGACTCGGCCTCGCAGTCGACACGTGGGAGCCGGACGCCGAGGCGCTGTCGGACCATCCGGGCTTCTTCCACACGTCCTCGTACGACGACCACGGCTACGAGGGCCGCGAGAACGCGGTGGCGACGGTCGACGGCGCGGGCGACGGGCCGACGCTCGCGCTCTCGGGCCACATCGACGTCGTGCCCGCCGATCCGGAGTCGGCGTGGGAATCCGACCCGTGGACGCTCCGCCGCGAGGGCGACGAGATATACGGCCGCGGCGTCTCGGACATGAAAGGCGGACTCGCCGCCATCCTCCTCGCCGTCGAGACCCTCGCGGACGAGGACGTCGACCTCGCGGGCGACCTCTACGTCCAGAGTACGATCGAGGAGGAAGCCGGCGGCGTCGGCGGTCTCCTCTCGGTCTTAGAGCGGGGATACGTCCCCGATGCGGCGATCATCCCGGAACCCTTCGGCCTCCCGAACGTCGGCATCGCCAGCGCCGGCGTGATGTTCTTCGACGTGACCGTGCCGGGCAAGAAGGCCCACGCCGCGTGGGGCCATCAGGGCGTCAGCGCATTCGACAAGGCGAGCCACGTCGCGGCGGCGCTGAACGAGTTGAACGACGAGCGCCAGGCCGGCATCGACTTCCCGCCGGCCTACGGCGCGGATCCGTCGCTCGAGGGCCACGTCACGAACATCAACATCGGCGTCGTCGAGGGCGGCGACTGGCCGGCCTCGGTGCCCGCCGAGATGCTCATGAAAGGGCGCGTCGGCTGGCCGCCGGGCGAGAGCCGGGCCGACGTTCGCGAGGCGATCGAGGGGACGATCGAGGCCGCGGCCGCGGAGGACGAGTGGCTCGCCGAGAACCCGCCGACCGTCGAGTGGACCGGCTGGAACGCCGCACCACACGAAGTGCCGCGCGACGCCGACATCGTCGAGATCGTCAAGGGCAACGCCGAGTCCATCATCGGCGAGGAGGGCACCTTCGTCGGCGGGAACGCCGCACTCGACGAGCGGTTCTACCAGCGCTACTACGACGTGCCAGTCGTCACGGCCGGCCCCTACGGCCCGAACCTCCACGGCGTCGACGAGTATACGACGGTCACGTCGCTGCTCGAGACCGCCCAGACGCTCGCGACGTCGGCGATCGACTACTGCGGCGTCGCGGAATAAGCGCTCTCGAGTCGATTTTTACGGGTCGGCAAAATACTCGTTCGCAGGTCGATTGTGACGGGAAGGCGTCTCGAACCGTGCCGATTCAGGCGTCCTGAACCTGACGCAACACGTCCGGCGCGTCCTCGAGCGCTGCGTCCAAGTCCTCGACGTTCGGCCCGCCGCCCTGCGCGAAGTCCGGCGGGCCGCCGCCGCCGCCGCCGACTCTCGAGGCGAGTTCGCCGACGACCTCGCCGGCGTTGACGCCCGACTCGTCGGGAACGGCGACGACGAACTGGGCCCCGCTCTCGCCGCTGCCGAGGACGGCGATCTTGCCCTCCTCGACTAAGGCGTTCGCGGTCGCGCGCAGTTCGCCCATGTCGGCGTCGATGCGGTCGACGACCGCGGTCGTCTCGCCCACGTCGACCTCCTCGCCGCCGCCTCCGCCGCCGGCTCGAGCCGCGGCGAGCTGTTCTTTCAGGTCCTCGATCTCCTTGCCGCGGCCCTTCCACTCCTCGAAGAACCGCTCGGCGGTCTCGGGGACGTCTTCGGGGGAGACGTCGAGTATCTCGGCGGCTCCGTAGAGGGCGTCCTCCGTGCGCTGGGTGGCCTCGAGTGCGGCCTCGCCCGCGGCGAAGGTGATGCGCTCGACGCCGTCCTGGACGCGTTCGGTGCTCAGGACTTTGATCGTACCGATCTCGCCGGTGCGAGCGACGTGGGTGCCGCCGCAGGCCTGCGTGTCCTCGTCAACGTGGATCAGCCGGATCTGCTCGCCCGGCGGGATCCCGCCCTGGTAGAGGTCGAAGCCGTGTTCGGCCTCGGCGTCGTGGCGATCGGGCCACTCCTGGGTGACCGAGGTGTTGTCCATCACGATCTCGTTGGCCAGCGACTCGATCCGCTTGACGTCCTCGCGCGAGATGCGCGCGTAGTGGCGCATGTCGATCCGGGAGCTGTCGACGCCCTTCTGGGCGCCGGCCTGGCGGATGTGGTCGCCCAGTATCTGCCGGGCCGCGTGGATGACGATGTGAGTCGCCGTGTGGTGGCGCATCAGCTGTCGGCGGCGGGTCGCGTCGAGCTGTCCCTTGACGAACTCGCCCTTGCCAAGGCTCTCGTCGGTTCGGTGGAGGATGACGCCGTCTTCGATCTGGACGTCCTCGACCTCGGCGGTCGCGTCGTCGGTCGAGAGCGTCCCCGTGTCCGCGGGCTGGCCACCGCCTTCGGGGTAGAACATCGTCTGATCGAGGACGACATCGTACCCCTCTTCGCGCTCGAAAACGTCCAGCACGACGGCCTCGAACTGGGTGCGCTGTTGATCGTCGTAGTAGAGCTTCTCCGTCTCCGGGAGATCCTCGAAGCGTTCGTCCTCGTCCTCCTCGGCCGCCTCGGCGGCCTCGGGCGTGTCGTGGCGCTTCGCGACGAGACTGTAGAAGTCGTCGGGAACGTCGACTTCTGCGCCGGCTTCGTCGGCGATCTCGGCGACCATGTCGGGCTGGATCCCGTGGGAGTCGTAGAGTTCGATCAGT
Source organism: Natronorubrum marinum (assembly GCF_052040125.1). Taxonomy (NCBI): domain Archaea; kingdom Methanobacteriati; phylum Methanobacteriota; class Halobacteria; order Halobacteriales; family Natrialbaceae; genus Natronorubrum; species Natronorubrum marinum. The sequence continues at coordinate 230,538 of NZ_JBPPFV010000003.1, read as the reverse complement.
TCGTCGACCGGGATCGGCTCGCCCTTCTCCGCGTACTCCTCGGCCATCGCTTCGACCCGTCGACCGCCGCGCTCGAGCGTCTCGCGGTACTTCTCGACTTCGGTGCGGACGATGTCGCGGATGGTGTCGCGGTTCTCGTACTCGAGGCGTTCGGCCTGCATGTCGACGAGTTCGTCGAGCGGCGCGTCGACGCCGACGGTGTCACAGAGCCGCTTCGTTCGGCGGAGGACCATCCGCGCCAGGTAGCCCGTGCCGACGTTCGAGGGGACGATGCCGTCTCCGAGCATGTACGCCAGCGTTCGGCAGTGGTCCGCGATGGCGTAGATGGACTCGAGCGGCTCCATCAGCGCCGTCAACTCGTCGACATCGACGCCGAGTTCGTCCGCGATCTCGCCGCGGGCGGTCTCCATGTCCTCGGCCTCGTCGATGTCCATGTGCCCCGCGAGTTTCGCGGCGCGGTGGAGGAGCGCTTCCTCCTCCTCTGTGTGCTCGAGGCCCGCGTTGTCCTTGAGGAACGCGATCATGTCGGGGTAGACCGCCTCGTAGACCGTCGGCGTACCCTGGGAGACCCAGGTCCAGCGCTCGAGGCCGTAGCCCGTGTCGACGATGTAGGTGTCCATCGGGCTGTAGCGGTTCCCGTCTTTCATCTCGTACTCGCCGTCGGGATCTTGCTCCATCGACATGAAGACGAGGGTGGCGAGTTCGACGCCGCGGTAGATGACCTCGATGGCGGGCCCGGCGTTGCCGCCGCCGACCCACGGGTCCTCGATGTAGATGACCTCGTCCAGGTCGACGCCGAACGACTCGAAGAACCCGTCGCAGAGTTCGACGGTCCGGTCCTTCCAGTAGACCTCGCCGTAGTAGGCGTACTCGTCCTCGTCGACGTCCTCGCGCGTGTTGAACGCGTGGTGGGCCATCATCTCGAAGGCCATCGTGTGTCGGCCCGTCTTGCCGACGTTGTCGATGTCCTGCATCCGAATGCAGGGTTGGGAGACCGTCAGCGGGTTGGCCGGCGGCGGCGTCTCGCCGCTCGTGACCAGCGGCTGGAAGTCGTAGATCGACGCCTGTGTCAACAGGACGTCGTCCCGCCAGCGGTTCGCCGCGACGGGGTAGGGCTCGATCCGCTCGTGGTCGTGGCCCTCGAAGTACGAGAGAAAGGCCTCCCGCATCTCCTCGAGACTGTACTCCTCGTCGAAGCCGGGGTTCTCGATGAAGCCGTACTCCTCACACGGCGGCTCACCGCAGGTTTCCCGGTCGTGATCGCGGGTCCAGAAGTGCGCACCGCAGGAGGGACAGTCCTTGCGCTCGAATCCCTCCTCCTCGAAGTACTCGAGACGGTACGCGTCCGCCAGTTCGCTCATTACACGTCTCTTCGCGAGCCAGCGCCTAAAACAGTTCCGCAACGTTCATTTTCCGGATATCGACGGACGGGAGCGTGATGTGGCCTCAAGCGACGATGCCTTCGGCCGGCCGATAATGTGAATGGGAAGACATATGTTGGACGCGGAATATTCGGATAATAAGTGCTATTCGAATGAGAGGTACGGAACGGATCGAACGACCGCAGCCCCGGGAGTGAGACGATGCGAACGAGACGCTCACTGCTCCGAACGAGTGCGGCGGCGGGTGCCGGCACGCTCCTCGCGGTCGCCGCGTTGCCGTCGCCGCCCGACGCGACGCCGATCGATCGAACCGTCGAAGGGTCCGAGACGCCGCCCGCGGTCGACGACTGGACCGACGAGTCGATTACCGACGAGACCGACACGCCGATGGCGCGGTACCAGTATCGACCGATCCAAGCGGGTGCGGACCAGAGCGAGTTCGACGCATTCGTCGCGACGGCACCGATCAACGTGGTCCTCGTCCCGGACGACGAGGTCGACGGCGACGGACTCGAGCGCGTAATGGGCGTCCTCGAGGACGAGGGTTGGTTCCACAACCCTGAGGAGTACACCCGCTACGCCTGGGATCGTCGGAAGTCCGCGTTCGTCCGCCAGCAGGCGACGGCCGCCGAGACCTACTACGGAACCAGCGGCCGCCTCCACGTCCGCTGCTGGTCGTTCGAGGGAGTCGTCTCGATGCAGGCCCACGAAGACACCGGCGCTCGGCCCCAACACGGGATCGCCTCCTACGACCGGGGGCTCGAGGCCATCGAATCGATCTTCGACGCCGCCGGCTGGGCCGTCGCGTCGGACGCCATCGATCTCGACAACGAACAACGCGAGTACGACGGACTGGCGTCCATCATTACGGAGGACGCGTGAGCACCGACGACCGCTACGGGTTCGATCGCCGGCCCACCGTCGACGACGTCCTCGACCACCCGCTGCTGGGGCTCGAGCGCGGCCGGACGGAAATCGCGCTCTCCGCCCTCCTTGCCCTGAGCGCGCTCTTCACCGTCAGCTACGCCGGGTCGACGGTCGCCGTCGGTGGTGCGCCGCTCGAGACGCTGACGACGCGATTCGACACGCTCACGAAACTCCTGATCGCGATCGCGACGGCGACGATCACGATCCTTCCGTTCGTCTACGCGGGCTGGAACGGCGGCCCCCTCCTCTCGTTCGCGATACCGCTCGTCCCGGTCTTTCTCGCCGACGTCGCCGCGGGCCAGTACGTCCTCGGAGTCGACACGGTGATCGCGCTGACCGTCGGCGCCGCGGCCTGTGCGCTCGCACTGTTCGCGACCGACGTCCGGCGGACACGCTCGCTTCGCTCCTGGACCGCCGTCGAGATCGACGCCGTCTACCTGCTGGTCGTCACACTAGCGATACTCGTCGCGGCCGCCGGCGTCGCCCAGTTCGTCGCCACCCAACCGCCGCGAAACCTCGAGTGGTACGCTCCCTTCAGCGCGCTCTGGCTCGTGCCGGCGGGAATCCTCGGCGCGTACTGGCAGGCCGCGATCCGAACGACGGTCGCGGCGCGGGCCGAGGAGACGCAGGTCGAGTCGTGAGGACGGGACGACAGTACCCCTCCTCGAGACGGATCGCAACGGCTCAACGGTCGACACCCCCGTGCATTTTTATCAGGGTAGAGGGTCACGTCCACACAATAGCTGACCGACTCCATGACCCATCCGCCGCGATCAGGGCCGCATACGGTGCTCTACGTCGCCGAAGCGGCGGCTGCGGCCCGCGACGGGGCGGCCGCACTCGAGGCCGTCGACTCGGGTCCCGACCGAACCGTCCGGGCGCTGTCGGCGGACGCAGTCGACGAACTCCGTAGCTGGGCCCCCGAGGCCGACTGTATCGTCTTCGCCGAGACGCCGACGACCGCGGCGGGGGCGAGCCTGCTCGAGGTCGTCGACGTCTGCGGACGCACGCCGCTGGTGCTCTTCTGCGAGCCGAGCTACGCGCCTGCCGCGGCGCGCTCGACCGACGGCATCGCCGGTTACGTGCGCCGTGGGACGGACGACGCGATGGACCACCTCGCCGACGAGATCGAGTGGGTGTGCCGCGGCGCGGCCGTCGACGACGAGACGAACGCGGACGAGCCAGCCGAGACGAACACCGACGAGACGGCCGACGCACGGACGGCCGAGGAACCGTTCGCGCTCGAGCCCGTTCGGCCGAGCGATGTCCTCGGGTCGGCAGCCATCGCCGAGTCAGACGATTCCGCCGAGACGAACGCGCGAACAGCCGTCGTCTCGAGCCTCGAGTCGGCGACCGAACTCGCCGCCTGGCGGAACCACGACAGCGGGCGCGAACGATACTACGAACTCCTCGTCGAGTTCGTGGCCGACGCCTGTGGAACCGACTACTGCTGGCTCTCGACCGTTCACTTCAGCGAATTCATCACCCGGGCCGCGACGGACGCAGTTCCTGACGGCGCGCTCGAGTCGACGCCGCTCGAGGGACCGGTCGGCGACGCCTTCCGGACGGGTGAGCCACTCCGGATCGACGACGTTCAGGATGCGGCCCTCGAGCCACCGTTCGAGGATGCCACCTCCCTGTGCGTCGCTCCCGTTGCCGACATCGGCGTCATCCAGATCGCCGACACCGAGCCGAACCCGTTCGACGAGACGGCCGGCGAGATCCTCGCGGCGTGCTGTGGGTACGCGACGGCGATCCTCGAGCGAGCCGAGACGCGGACGCGACTGCGCGCCGAGCGCGACCGATTGCGACTCGAGCGGACCAAACTCGAGAGCGAGCGTGACCGAATCGGAGATGAACATGACCGACTGGTAGACGAGTGCGATCGAATCGGAGACGACCGCGACCGACTGGACGCCGCGTTCGTGAGCCTCCCGGTTCCGGCGCTCCGATACGAACTGGTCGACAATCGGGCCGTCGTGCGAGCCGTCACCGACCGGTTCACGGACACCTTCGATATCGATCGTACGGCGATCGTCGATAGCGCCATTGGCAGCACTGATGACGGCAGCAGTACCGACGCCGATATCGAGGGCGCTGACCGGTGGACAACCGTTCCACCCGGACTCGAGGACCGAGGACCGACCCTGTCCGACGCGGTCCGTTCGACCGAGCAGCGTCAGTTCGTCAGTCGCCGCGAAACCGCCGACGGAATCCGGACCTTCCGACTCACCGTCACTCCCTGCTCGACCGTAGCGGATAGCGAACCGGCGGACGACACCGTCGCTGGCGACGATCACACCGAGGGTATCGTCGTCTACACCGACGTCACCGACGCGAACCGGATGGAACGCGAACTCGCCGCCGTCGAACACCGCCTTGAGACGATCGCGCGACTCGTCGACGAGGACGTGCGGACGCCGCTGAACGTCGCTCGCGGCTACCTCGAACTCGCCGCGGAAACCGGCGACAGGGAGCACTTTGACGAGATCGACGACGCGCAGGAACAGCTGTTAGCGCTCGTCGAGCAGTTGCTGACGATCGCCCGGCGAGACGACGTGCTCGTCGACACCGAGCCGGTCGCCCTCCACGACGTCGCCAGACGGGCCTGGGTCGTCGTCGAGACCGGCGACGCCGAACTCGTCACCGAGGAGAACCTCGTCCTCGAGGCCGATAAGAATCGGGTCCAGGAGCTGCTCGAGCACCTCTTTCGGGCGATCGTACGCGGCGAAGAGACGAGCGAACACGACGGCACCGGGCCGGAGTGGAGCGCGGATACGGAGACGGTCGACGACGAAGCGGTCACCCGCATCACGGACGAGCAGACGGTCGTCTCCGTCGGAACCGCCGACGACGGGTTCTACGTCACCGGTCGGTGGGACGGCGCTAACAGGACCGTCGCCGGCGTGAAGTCGGGGGCCGATCTCGGCCGCCTGGCGACGCGTGACGGCACCGGCTTCGGGCTCGATTCCGTCGAGCGGATCGCCGACGCTCACGGCTGGGATATCGGCATCGCCGAGGACGACGACCGCATCGCGTTCGCGTTCCGCGGGGTCGAATGCGACGCCGACGGAAGCTGACCGCGGGGTCGAATGCGACGCCGACGGAAGCTGACCGCGGGGTCGTCGGGGCGGCCGATCAGGACTCGTTTTCGAGCGCCAGCGACGCCAGCATCGCTTCGAGCTGGAGTCGTTCGTTCGCGCCCTCCGTGATCCGGTAGTCGACCTCGCCGAGACGTTCGAGCAGGCGAACCGTCGCCTGTTCGGGGATGTCGAACTCCCAGGCCGAGCGGTGGAGCTGGTCGATGACGTCGCCGCCGGCCAGTCCGCGATCCATCAGGAGATCCTCGAGAGCGGCACGGGCGGCCGTGAAGTCGCCCTCGATGGCGTGTTCGACCATCGCCTCAACCTCCTCCGGCCGAGCGGTCGAAGTGATCGCAAAGACGGTCTCCTCGTCGACGGTTTCGCCCATCACGGCGGCGGCCTGCAGGCCGTTGATGGCCTTTCGCATGTCGCCGTCGGCCGCGTAGACCAAGGCATCGACGCCGTCGTCAGTGACCTCGATGCCCTCGTTGGCGGCGATCTCGCGCACTTGCGCCTCGATTGCCTTTTCGGAGAGTTCGGTAAAGCGGAAGACCGCGCAGCGAGACTGGATCGGGTCGATGATCTGACTCGAGTAGTTACACGAGAGGATAAAGCGCGTGTTGTTCGAGAACTGCTCCATCGTCCGGCGGAGCGCCGACTGGGCGTCGGATGTGAGTGCGTCGGCCTCGTCGAGGAAGATGATGCGGTGGTTGTAGCCGCCGAACGAGGAGCGCGCGAAGTCCTTGATCCGATCGCGCACGACGTCGATTCCGCGCTGGTCGGAGGCGTTGAGCTCGAGGAAATTCTCGCGCCAGTCGTCGTCGTAGACTTCGCGGGCGATAGCCTGTGCTGCGGTCGTTTTACCCGTGCCCGCCGGCCCTGCAAACATGAGGTGCGGCAGTTCGTCCTGTTCGACGTAGTTCTGCAGGCGCGGGACGATGTTCTCGTGGCCCTTGATCTCGTCGAGCCGTTCCGGCCGGTACTTCTCGATCCAGACTTCGGTCTTGCCCGGTGTCGGCTCCGCCGCCTCGGCGTCGGCCTCGCTCATACCGGGCGAAGGGGTGGCCGAAAGATAAAACGACCGAACCCCGCCGTCGATCGCGAGGGGTCTCGAGTCCGTGGCAGTCGAAACGAACGGTTACTCCCGTCCGAGAACGGTCATCGGGCGGTCCGACTCGAGGATAACGCCCTGAATGACGCGTCCGAACAGGTCTTTTCCGGTCGTCGAGGAGCGCGTAGATTGGACGCGACGGGACTCGAGTCGGCTGGCCGGTTGCGACGAGGAGCCCGATTGCGGAATCCGGAGACGATCACGGGCGCCGGACAGTACGCGAAAGTGGACGCAGCGTGACGTGTTTATCTCCCTACTCGACGTATGTGTGGGTATGACAGGCAGTAATCGCTTCCGAACAATTCTCGTCCTCGCCGTACTCCTCCTCGTCGTCGTCGGAACGGTGCCGATGTCGGTCGCCGCCCAGTCCGAGAGTCAGAGCGGCGGCACCGTCGTCGTCGAAGAGGGAGAGACGATCGACGAACTCGAGGCGTTCGCGGGAACCGTGATCATCGAGGGCACCGTAACGGGCGACGTCAGCGCGGTCGCTGGCAGCGTTCAGATCGATGGCGAAGTCGGTGGCGACGTCGAAGCCGTCGCCGGCAGCGTTCAAATAGCCGGGGCCGTCGATGGCGACGTCGAAACCGCTGCGGGCAGCGTCGAAATCACCGACGGAGCGACTATCGGCGGCGACCTCTCGGCCGGCGCCGGCAGCGTCCTGATCGACGGGACGCTCGAGGGAGACGCAAAAGTCGGCGCCGAGACGATCCAGCTCGGCGACGACGCGTCGATCGCGGGCGACCTGCGCTACGGCGGCAGCCTCGAGGGGAACACCGACGCCGTCGCCGGCGAGATCGTGGAGGACTCCTCGATCGGGATCGACCTGACGGGAACGGCCGTTCCGATCGTGTCGTGGCTGTTCTCGGCGTACGTTCTCGCGTTGAACCTGCTGCTCGGCGCCGCGTTGCTCGCGCTGTTCCCCCGGTTCTCCGACGGGATCGCGGATCGGGTCGCGACCGATCCCCTGCGTACCGGGCTGACCGGGTTCGGGCTCCTCGTCGCGATTCCCGTGTTGCTGATCGCCGCGGCGATCACGATCGTCGGCATTCCGTTCTCGGTCGTCGGCGCGTTCGGATTCGCCCTCGTCATCTGGCTCGGAATCGTCTACGGCCGGTACGCCGTCGCCGCCTGGCTCCTCTCGCTGGTCGACGTGGACAACCGCTGGCTCGCGCTCGTCGTCGGACTGGTCGCCGGCGCGGTACTCGCACAGCTTCCCATCGTGGGCGGGCTGCTCAACCTGCTCGTCCTCCTGCTGGGTCTCGGCGCGCTCGGCTTCGGGCTGTACGCCCATCGACAGCGGGTCCGTGATCAAGAGTCCCGCACCGAGAGCGGACCCGACGGACCGACGGCCGACTGAGGAAACGGCGGTGACGACGCGAAAGCGTCCGTTTCAGCCGAAGCGACTGTGATCACAACCGACCTAGCCGCGACCGAACCGCCCTCGAGTGCGTCCCGAACCGAGCGACGCGCTCAAGTCGGTTGCCTCGTAACGACGACTATGCGCGTCACCGTCGACGTCAAGGGCGAGGAGACACACGAGATCGATCTCGAGGCGGTGGCCAGCGAGTGCCCGAACGACGACACGGAAGCCGACGGAGCGACACCGACGTATCAGGAGCTACTGCGCGAGATCGATCTCAGTCCTCACGAGGTGAGCGTCCTCGTCGACGGTCGCCCGGTTCCGGAGGATCAGCCCGTCGAAAGCGACCACGTGACCGTGTTACGGCTGATCAAGGGCGGTTCGGACAAAACTGGCGACAGGAACCGCTGAAAGCCCGAGCGTTTTGAGGGTGAGCCTCGTAGCCGGAGTCATGACCGGTGACGCCGCGGAACTAACGCTCGAGAACGTCGGTCCGGGACCGGATCCGCTCACGCTGGCGGAGCTGGCAGCGCCGGTCGAGCCGGCCGATCCGACGACGACCGAGGAGGCCGATACGGCTCACGAGTCCATCCTGCTGTTGCTCCACCGCGACCACCACGCCGGGCAGTGTCGCCGGCAGGTCAGGGCCGTCGCCGACCGCTACGACGAGTTCCGCGAACGCGGGTGTCAGGTCGTCTCGGTGGTCCCCGAACCTCGCGAGCGCGTCGAGCAGTGGCAAGCGCGCTACGAACTCCCGTTTCCGCTCTGTGCCGATCCGGAGGCGACCACGGGCGATATCTTCGATCAACCGGTCCGCCTCGGGGCGCTCGGCGAACAGTTCGACGTCGTCGGCCGAATGCCCGTCGCGATCGTCTTCGACATCGACGACGACGGGGAGATCAACATCGCCGACGCCTACCGCGGGCGGACGAATCTGGACCGCCCCGACATCGACGAGTTGTTGGCCACCATCGACGGACGAACCTAACGGATGGACGGCCACGTCCGCACCGCCACCGCCGACGACGCACTCGACGTGAGACGCATCCTCGACGCGGCCATGCTCGAGCCGGGCGACGTCGAAACCCGGATCGAGAACGCGGACGTGCTCGTCGCCGGCGATCATCGCGGTGGAACCGAAGCGAACGACGCCAGCGAACGGGTTCTCGGCACGGTCGTCCTCGAGTCTCGGGACGGGGTTTACGGCGCGCACGTCTCGGCGATCGGCGTCCGTCGCCGCCACCGAGGGAAGGGGATCGGCCGCGCGCTGATGGACCGGGCGCTCGAGCGCGAGGGCCGGCTGACGGTTCGCTTCGACGACGGCGTCCGCCCGTTTTACGAGTCGCTCGGGTTCGCGATCGAACCGATCGACGACCAGCGGTATCGGGGCGTCACGGCACTCGACCGGTCGTAACGGCCGATCGACTCGACCGCAGCCGTTCGTTGGTTCTCTCGAAGACGCAACCGTCCGGTTCGATCGGGCGAAGCGTGCGACGGATGGCCGCAGGGTTATCCCCCTTGCTCGCCTATACTGGAGGATGGCAGACGACAAGAGATCCCGAAACAAGCAGGCCGACGACGAGGAGCGACGCCAGCGGGAACGGGAACTGCAGGAGGCGCGCGACCGCGACGACGAACCCGAGCCGGCGGAGCCCGAGCAGGACGAACAGCTCGGCGAGCTCGACGACTCCCTCGAGGCACACGAGTACCCGACGACCGCTGACGAGCTGCGAGAGGCCTACGGCGATCGTGCGGTCGAAACTGAGGACGGGTCGAGACCCCTCGAGGACGTACTCGGTCCGGTCGACGACGAATCCTACGACTCCGCGGACGACGTTCGGGATCGGATACAGGGTCTGGTTACCCGCTGAAACAGCCGTTTCACTACTGATTTTCGTCTCAGACTGTCGGCGCTCCGCTCGCCTCCGGGCGTTTCCGCTCGCATGAACGCGAGCCCAGATCCTCCATTGCAGGCGTGTTCCGGCGGAGCTTTATCGGACAGAACGTGGTACGACCCGTCGCATGGCTCTCGGACGGATACTCAGCGGCGACCCATCGAAACGCTCCAAACTCTACCTCGTGATTGGCGGCCTCTCGCTCGTCAAGGCGATCGCGGTACGCAACGACCGGGATCGGTTCCGCCGGGAACTGGTCGACGCCGGCCTGTTCATCGGCGTCGGTATCGCGTTACGGAAGTACAGCCAGCTCAAAGAGGAAAAGCGTGCGGAGATCGAATCGCAGGTCCCCGACTGGGCGATCTCCGCCGCGACCTCGCCGGCCGCGAAACAGGGCGTCCGTACGGTCGCGAAACGACGCCTCGGCGGCGAGCCCGAATCGGAACCGAGCCTTCGCGACCGGGCTCGAGGCGTCATCTCGAGCTAACTCGACGAGCGACGGCAGCCCGTTTCTCGCCGGTGTCGTTCAGTTCGAGATCGGCTCGAGCGACGCCGTAAAGTGACGCAGCTCCCGGTTTTCGGGCTCAGAAACGATCTCGAGTCCCGACACCGACTCGCGTTCTTCGAGAACGGTCGTGGCCGTCTCGACCACGTGCTCGAGGTGTTCCCGGTGGTAGGTGCGACGTGGAATCGCGAGTCGAACCAGTTCGGGGCGGTCGGTATCCGGAAACGCGAAACTGCCGAGCTCGACGCCGCGGACGCCACCCTCCCGGTAGAGCGCACAAACCAGCGCCTGCCCCGGGAACTCCGCGGGCGGAACGTGGGGAAGCGCGCTCGCCGCGTCGAGATAGACCGCGTGACCGCCGGGCGGCGTGTAGATCGGGACGCCGGCCTCGTCGAGCAGTTCGGCGAACGTCCGGACCTGCTCGAGCCGATCCGCGACGTACGCCTCCTCGACGGCCTCCCGGAGGCCGACGGCCATCGCGGCGACGTCCCGGCCGGACATCCCGCCGTAGGTGGGAAAGCCCTCGTAGAGGATCGCTCGCTGTTTGCAGCGCTCGAAGAGTGCGTCATCGTCGGTCGCAACGAAGCCGCCGGCGTTCACCAGTCCGTCTTTCTTCCCGCTCATCACGAGCGCGTCGGCGTAGCCGAGCTGTTCGCGGGCGATTTCGGCGACCGTCGCGTCGGAAAACTCCGCCTCACGGTCTCCGACGAAGGCGGCGTTCTCGGCGAACCGGCAGGCGTCGATCACGAACGTCGCGCCGATCTCGTCCGCGAACTCGCGGACGCGTCGGGTGTTTGCGACGCTGACCGGCTGGCCCGCCGCCGAGTTGTTCGTGATCGTCAAAATCACCACCGGCACGCGTTCCGCGCCCACCTCGTCGACGGTCGACCAGGCGCGGTCCAGCGAGAAGTTCCCCTTGAACGAGCCGTCGACCGTCAGATCGTGGGCCCGGTCGACCGGACAGTCGACCGGATCGGCCCCCTGATTCGCGACGTGAGCGCGCGTCGTATCGAAGTGGGTGTTGTTGAGCGCGACGTCGCCGTCGGAGAGGAGCGCGCCGTAGAGGACGTTCTCCGCGCCGCGGCCCTGGTGGGTCGGCACGACCCGGGAGAAGCCCATGACGTCCCGAACGGCGGCCTCGAGCTCGTCGAAGCTTCGCGATCCCGCGTAGGATTCGTCGCCGCGAAGCAACGCGGCCCACTGCTCGTCGCTCATCGCGCCGGTACCGCTGTCGGTTAACAGATCGATAAAGACCTCCTCGGCGGCGAGTTCGAAGACGTTGTACCCGGCCTCCTCGAGCGCCTGCTCGCGGCGCTCGCGTGAGGGTAACTGAATCCGCTCGACCACTTTCGATTTGTAGGCGACCATACCCACTCAACGCCGGCGCGCGTGTTCAGTCTAGCTGGAATCTCGTGTCCGCTGGCGGTTCGAACCGTCCGCTCTCGGACGGATCGGTGCATCGATGGACGGAGTCGACGACTCGAGCGGCGATGGAACCGGCGAACGACGGCGAACGGACGGTGTCGAACGGCGGTAGCGGGCTCGAGGGCGTCCCTGAAGGTCACCGAGCGTCAGCGGGCGTCGGCCTCGAGACCGCTGAACGCGTCGTTGGCGACTCGCGTCGGCGTCGGCTCGGGACCGACGAGTTCCAACCCGTCCGCGGGTTCGGAACGGACCGAGAGTTTTCCGGTCGAATCGGCAGTAGTGGCCGTCGACTCGAGAGCGGAGCGGTCCGCAGTTCCGGTGTCGTCGTCGGACTCCGTACGCTCGTGGGAGGGCGATTCTGCTGCGACGAGTTCGCCGAGTTCGGCCGCCGCCGACTCGATGACGTCGCCGTCGTCGCGGACGGTCACGTCGGAGTCGCCGACGAACTCGAACCCGAGGTCGTCGACGTCGGGAGCGGGTTCGTCATCCTCGGGTTCGATATCGGTCCCGCTCGTCGAGTCCGCCGTCTCGACGGCCGCGAGTCCGGCGAACAGTTCGGCCGCCGTCGTGTCGTCGACGTCGAGTTCGTCGTCCGGGATCGTATCGTGGGCGCCGCCGCCTTCCTCGAGGTCGTCCGGCGATTCCACGCCGAACTCGGCGAGGACCGCGTCGGGATCGGGCTCAACGTCTTCGAACACTTCCGTACCAGTCGAATCGGTGCTCATGACAAGAGCTGTTACAGTCATGACTTTCGTTACGAGGGCGTTACCAGTGGTTCATGGACCGACTACCGGGGAAACTCGAGGCGAAACGATGGCCCGTCGAACAGCGGTCGAAAAAAGGCGATTCGCGCACCGAATAGGGAGCCGCGCCTTAGAAGAGGTCCTGGGTCAACTCGAGGGTCTTCTCGCGGTCGTCCCACTCGACGAAGAGGGCGACGCTGGTCGCGCTCGTGATGATATCCTGGAGGTGGATCCGCTCCTCGGCGAGCGGGTTGACGATCTCGCTGATGATTCCCGGCTGGTTGGGGAGTTCGCCGCCGGTGACACGGACGACGGCGGTCGGCGAGTCGACGGTGACGCTCGAGAGTTCGTCGCGGGCGATGACCTCGCGGTGGAGGATGTTTTCGGCGCGTTCGGCCTCCGCTTCGTCGATGTAGAACGTGACCGTGTCCATCCCGCTGGCGACGGCGTCGATGTTGATATCGCTCTCGGAGAGCGCCTCCGAGAGGTGGTTGAAGATGCCCGGCTGGTTGCGGATCGCTCGCCCGGCGACGGTCAGGCAGGCCAGCGGTCGCTCGCGCAGGTCGACGAGGTTCTTGAACTCGCCCTCGATGCTCGTCCCGCCCGAGAGCAGATCACCGTGCTGGTAGTGGACGACGCGGACGTCCAAGTTGCCGCCCTTGTACGACAGCGCGGAGGGCGCGACGACCTCGGCCCCGCGGAACGAGAGGTTCCGAAGTTCGTCGACGGAAATCTCGCCGACGTTGCGGGCTCCTTCGACGACGTGCGGGTCGCCGGTCATGACGCCTTCGACGTCGGTGACGATGACGACCTCGTCGGCGTCCATGTACTTACCCATCATCACGGCCGTCGTGTCGCTGCCGCCGCGACCCAGCGTCGTGATCGAACCGTCCGGCCCTTCCGCGAGGAAGCCCGTGATGACCGGCACTGTGGTGTCGAGATCCTCGGCAACCTCGAGCGCTCGCTTCTGGGTCTCCTCGACATCGACTTCGCCGTACTCGTCGGTGACGACGGGCCAGCCGTCGGCGCCGGGTTCGAAGAACGTCGCGTCGATGCCCCGAGCCGCTAGCGCGGCCTTGAGCATCCGGACGGACGTTCGCTCGCCCATGCTGACGATCTGGGCGCGGTCAGCTTCGTCGGTCTCGAAGGTGATCTCCTCGAGCAGGTCGTCCGTCGTCGACCCCATCGCGCTGGCCACGACGGCGATCTCGTGGCCGTCCTCGACGGCCGCCGCGATCGAATCCGCGGCGCGATTGATTCGATCCCCGCTGCCGAGGCTCGTTCCGCCGAATTTGGCTACAACACGCATACTGACACCTCGTCCGCGACTGGCGTGACGGTCTCGTGGCTCATATGCCAGACCGTTACCAGAGCGCGCAGATAACTGTGTCCCATCGTTCGTATTTTTACCACTGGTCGCGACATTCTCGAGGACTGGACGGTCGCCTCAAATCGCCGTACACCGGACGGGTGACCGACAGGTCGTGCGTTCGGAAGCGCCGCCGGTTCACCGACTCGAGATCGATGCGTCGAGCGGCGATCATCCGCATCGATTGGAAGTCGAAACGACACTGTTGCGGGCGGGATTTATGTTTGTGCGTGGCATTACCACACCCTAATGAACGTACGGGACGCTCTCGAGGCCGACGCGGACGCGCTGGCGTCGATCGCCGACTCACCGACCGACGTGATGCGAAACCTGGTTCACGATCGGACGGTGCGCGTCGCCGAAGACGGCACGCACGATCCGAACGCGGACGTGTCGGAATCGCAGTATAACGGCTCCGATCCGGAGGATCTGCTGGGGTTCATCAGCTTCGACGCGAAAGCAGACACCGTCCACGTGACCCAACTCGACGGGACGGCCGACGCGTGCAAACGGCTGCTCGCCGAACCCGTCCGGTTCGCCGAACGCGAGTCGATGAACGTCGAAATGCTGGTTTCTCCCGAGACGACGTGTGTCGAAGACGCCGCCGAGGAACTCGGCTTCGAACGTCGCGGTCAGGGACCGCGGTTCGAAGGCGCGCCGACGGTCCGGTTTCGACTCGAGCCGTAGCGACTGGCCGCCGTCGGGGCCCCTCGGTCCCGTTCCGCCGCAGGTCGTCGACTGAGTCGACCTGAACCGCAGCCATCAGCCGAGCAGTAGAATAATCGTATAGCCCACCAAGCCGGCAGCGAACGCCCAGAAGCGACTTTCGCGGTCCGCTGGCAGTTCCTCTTTGATTACGTTGAGGATGACGCCGCCGCCCAGAAACGCGAGCAAGAGGCTGAGCACGAGTTCCGGAACGCCGACGAGCGCGCCGACCGCCGCGCCACCGAGGATCGCACCGGCGAGCAACCAGCGACCGACCCGATCGTAGACGGCCCGGTGGTGTTCGCGCAGGCCGTAGTCGTTGACGACGAAGTGAACGCCCATCGCCACCGCGTAGAGTAGCAGACTCGAGACCCCCGTTTCCTCTCGATGGAGTAAGAGATAGCCGATGAGTCCGTTGTACAGCGCAAAGGACCCGATGTGGATCCAGAACACGCCGGATCCCCCTCGAATCGTCCGTTTGCCGGCGCTCGCTCGTCGGTCCGGCCGAGCCTGCGAGCGGCGAACGATCTGTTCGAGTCCGTAGAAGAGCGTAAAGCCGACGAGCGCCGCGACGAACAGCGACCGCTCGTGCGTCGCCGCGAGGACGACGTTCGTCGGCTCGAACGCCTCGACGACTCGAGACTGGTGTTCCGTGACCTCCGGAAGCAGGTGGACGAAGACGTACGCGACGGAAATGCCGCCACACAGCGAGAGCCACCCGCTTCGGGGCATCCCGCGGAGGAACTCGAGCCGTCTAGCACCGATATGCACCGCTGCCAGTCCGCCGGCGACGAGCAAGACGCCGAGCGTCGAGAGCATCGAGTGATAGTTGGATGAGAGCGACAATAAAAGACGACCAGACGACCGGCGCGCAACGATCGTCTCGTGGGAGTCTCGAGAGCGGGATCAACTGAATTTCTGAACCGTCACGTCGAGCGTATCGAGGTCGACGATGGGGGCGAAGCCGGCGTCGGGGTCGATGTTGACGCTCTTCTGGAAGTCGGTCTGGGACTGCCAGCAGCCGGAGTTAATCGCGAGCACGTTGTGATACTTTCCGAAGCCGAGTTTGTGGACGTGGCCGGTGTGGAAGATGTCGGGCACCTCCTCCATCACGAGGAAGTCCTCCTCCTCGGGTGCGAGTCGCGTGTGCCCTCCGAACTGGGGTGCGACGTGGCGCTTCTTGAGGAGGTGGTACATCGCCTTGTGCGGATCGTCGTAGCTCGCCTTCTCCTCCGGGAGTTCCGCGATCACTTCGTCCAACGAAACGCCGTGGTACATCAGGACGGAGACGCCCTCGAGCGTCACCGTCGAGGGATTGCTGACGATCCGCGAGTCGTGGGCCGACATGATCTCCCGGAGGTTCTCGTCGAATCCGGGCTGGGGCTCGGCGAGTCGGACCGCGTCGTGGTTGCCCGGAATCATCACGATCTCGATGTCGCCCGGCACCCGTTTGAGGTACTCGTTGAACACCTCGTACTGGTCGTAGATGTCGACGACGTCGAGTTCCTCGTCCTGATTCGGGTAGACGCCGACGCCTTCCACCATGTCGCCCGCGATGAGCAAATACTCGACGTGCTGGGCCTCAGCAGTGTGTAGCCAGTCGGCGAAGCCGTTCCAGGCGTCGTGCATGAACTCCTGGCTGCCGACGTGAACGTCGCTGATCAGCGCCGCCTGCACGTGGCGATCCGCCGTCGACGGCTTGTGCGTCCGGGGAACGTCCGGGAAGTACATCGAGTCGACGAACGCGATCCCCGAGTCGTCCGCGAGGGTTCCCTCCATCGCCAGCACCTCATCACAGAGCAGTTCCTCTACCAGATCAGCGTACTCCCGATCTTTCATCACCAACCACGGGAACGTTCCGGTCGCGTCCTCGAGTTCGACCAGCCAGTGGCCGCTCGCCGTCGAGCGGATGTCGTTGACCAGCCCGACCATCCCGACCTCGCCGCCACCCGGCATCTTCTGGATGGCCGTCGCGGGTCGGTGGTTGACCCGGCCCCGCAGTTTCGAGCCCAGCTTCTCGAGTCGATCCCGAAAGACGGCGACGAAATCCTGGTACTCGCCCGTTCCGGTGCTGTCACCGGTCATATCTCCCGCGATCTCGAGCGATCGTAGCTCGGGATCGACGGACCGGTTCGCGGTCCCCGACCCCTCTGTTTCGACTGGAACCGCCCCACCCACGTCTGACGGATCGGGTGTTCGATCTCCAGTCGAAACGGAGGGGTCTTCCGTGTCGGCCGCGGCGGGCGACTGTTGCCCGCCCGCTGTCGGTTTCGCGTCCGCGTCGGTCGCGGCGAGGACGGCGTCGACGTGGTCGGTCCGAACGACCAACGCGTCCGCCGGCAGCTCCTCGACGACGCGCTCGAGGGTCGCGTGCGGGTTGTCGGCCGACGCGAGCTTCGTGACGGCCTCGCGCTCGGCGTTGTACCCGCGGCTGGTAAGTTCGCTGACGATCCGAGCGGAGGCCTCGAGTGGCACACCATTCGTATTCGCAAGCGGGGAGAAAAGGATATCGTCATGGAGCGTCCCGTGCCCTCCTGCGTTGTCGTACGATGAACGAGATGGCCGTTCCCGTCGGCCGTTGATCTACAAGTACCGTCAACCCACCAGTAGAGTTATTCCGATGACCGAAATAGCAAACAACGAGTGATTCAGCTGTGTTCGTCTACGGTCGCGTCGGTTCGGTCATCGTGTGAAACGCCTCCCGCAGTGTTCGTCGCGTTCGATCCGGGATGCCGGAGCAGAAGGTTGATTGCAAGTCCCGGCAAAACGGGTGACGATGAGCGGTTCTAACCCCGGTGACCCACCTGACGATCCCGACGAGCGTGGTGACCACACCGGTGAGCGGGGTGATCCGGACGGTGACAGCAGCCGGGATTCGGACGTAAACACGGGTCGAGGTCCGGACGGTGACGTAAGCCGTACTCCGGATGCAGACATGGACCGAGACCACGTTTCCGATGCGACGCGAGACCCAGCCACCGGGAATCGAGATTCGGCCAGCACTCCCTCCGGAGGAGTCGAAACGGCCGCTACCGACGACCGGGTTACGATCAAGGACGACGGCGTCGTTCGCTGGTTCCTGAAATCCGACGACGGAAACGTCGTCCTCGCTCGCGATATCCTGAGCAGCGTCGCTATCGTCGCCGTGATCGGGCTCCTCCTGTTCGCGCTCAGCGGCGTCTGGCCACCGCTGGTCGCCGTCGAGAGCGGCAGCATGGAGCCGGACATGGAGCGGGGCGATCTCATCTTCGTGATCGGCGAGGACCGATACGTCGGCGACGATCCGGCCGGTGACACCGGGATCGTTCCCCTCGAGAACGGCGTCGAAAACGGCCACGAGCGCTTCGGCCAGCCCGGGGACGTGATCATTTTCCACCCCAACGGCGACGAGCGACAGACGCCGATAATCCACCGGGCGCACTTCTGGGTCGAAGAGGACGAAAACTGGGTCGACACGAAAGCCGACGAGGAGATCATCGGCGATACGACCTGCGCCGACCTCCAAACGTGCCCCGCAAGCCACGACGGGTTCATTACGAAAGGCGACGCCAACAACGGCTACGACCAGCAGTACGGCAGCTTCAACGAGCCACAGAGCGAGGTCGTCGACCCCGACTGGGTCACCGGCAAGGCCAGGTTCGGAATTCCGTGGCTCGGCTACATCAGACTGACGTTCGACTCGATTCTCGGCGGGATGCTCGCCCCCTCGCCCGTGATCGAGACCGCGATGACTGGACCCGCAACGACCGCCGCACAGGTCGGGTTCGTCGGAACCACCGGTGCCGCCGGAGCGACTGGCGGAATTGCCGTCGCGATCAACCGGTACCGCGACTGAGTCTACGGATCCGATTCGATCCGGGTTCAAGTCGGTCTGGCCCCACTTCGAATTCGATCTGCGCTGTCGCGTTTCTCGATCGCGATAGAGAGACGACACTCTCGAGTCGAATCGCCGTCCGATCGAGTCGAGCCGTCGCGACCGTCCGTCCGCGTGGACACGAACCGGTGAAGAACGCGAGCCGAGAGTGCAGTGTAGATCGTCGAGCTCGATCGTGTCACTCGAGAACCGACAGCCGGTCAGGCGTCAGTGTCGATCTCGAGGCGGAGTTCGTCGCCGTCCTGAACCACGTGGTCGGCCGGATCGACGACTTCGTCGTCGACCAGGAACGTCAGTTCCGTATCCGCGTCGCTGCCGTCGTAAACGGTTCCGTCGATGGTGACGACGTCGGCACCGTTCTCGCGTGTGCACTCGAAATGAGGGAGGAGATCGATCCCTTCGGCGAACGTTACCGGCCCCTCGCCCTCCGTGTACCAGTACTCGTCTCGCTCGTGGAGGTGGAAGTCGATCGAGTGATTTTCGGCGTGTTCGGCCTGATATCGGTCAGCCTCGAGATTGACGGGGTTGCCATCGACCACGACCGAGATCTCGCCGCGCTCGTATTCGACCTCACCGTCGACAAATACACAGCCGGCGAGCGACACGAGACCCGCCGTCGCACCGAGGACAGCCCGTCGGTTCATGTAGAATCGGAGCGCGCGCACGTATATCGGTTCATCGGTAACTCTCGGGGAGACCGAGACCGGCAGCGCACTCATTGCTGGTCGACACGGGGTCGCGGTCGAAACTGGATCTCCGCCGAAACGGAGAGCCGCGTATGCGTTTCGAATGGAACGAACTCCGAACCGTGTCTTCGTTTCGAGTGGAACGAACCTAAACCTGTAGAAACGGGCGCTAGACTCGCAGGATTCCGGACGGGGTTAGTTCTCGAACCGCGCCTGGACGAACGGCTGGACGTCGTCGATATCGGAAAGGCGGGAATCAGAGAGGAGGACGGCCTCCGTTTCGTCGATCGGTACCGAGAGGCTGATCTCCTTGGTCCGGCCGTACCGGCCCTTCGAGACGACGACGGCGTTGACGATGCCGAGCATGTCGAGTTCGCTGATGAGGTCCGTCACGCGGCGCTGAGTCAGGACGTCGGCGTCGATCTCCTCGCAGAGCCGTTTGTAGATGTTGAACACCTCGCCCGTGTTGATGCTGTGAACGCCGTTTTTCTCGAGCAGGATGATCGCGAAGAGGACGAGTTTCGACTGGGTGGGAAGCGTGCGGACGACCTCGACGACGCGGTCGAGTTCGATCTTGTCCTGGGCCTGCCGGACGTGTTCCTCGACGATGGTCTCGGTCTGGGAGCGTTCGGCCAACTCGCCCGCAGTCCGAAGGAGATCTAACGCGCGACGCGCGTCCCCGTGTTCCTGCGCCGCGAAGGCCGCACAGAGCGGGATCACGTCGTCCGACAGCGCGCCGGGCTTGAACGCGACGTTCGAACGGTGCTCGAGAATATCGCGCAACTGATTCGCGTCGTACGGCGGGAAGACGATCTCCTCCTCGCCCAGCGATGACTTGACGCGCGGGTCGAGGAAGTCGGTGAACTTCAGGTCGTTCGAGATCCCGATGATGGAGACGCGCGAGTTCTCGAGTTCGGAGTTCATCCGCGAGAGGTTGTAGAGCGTATCGTCGCCGCTCTTCTCGACGAGTTTGTCGATCTCGTCCAGCATGATGACGACGACCCGTTCGTCATAATCGACGGCGTCGAAGAAGACGCTGTAGACCCGGTCGGTTGGCCACCCTGTCATAGGGACCTCCTCGAAGGATTCCTTGTCCGCCTCGAGGTCCTCGATCTTCGTCTCGACTTCGCCTCTGGAGTCGAAGGGGGTCGACTCGAGGGGGTGGACCGGCGACGACTCGTCGACCGTCTCCGGCTCGTTGCCCGTCGCCAATTCGTCGGTCGACGCCACCTCGTCGGTGGTCGCGGTCGCCCGTTCGGGACCGTCAGTGTCACCAAAGCCGTCGGACTCGACAGCGTCTTCGGGGGCAGCGCCCGCGGGATCGAACTCGGGATCCGACTCGGCGTCGGTCGCGTACTCGTCGAGGGCCTCGAGCAATTCCTCGAGTTCGGCGACCCGGTCGTCGATCCGGGCCTCGTTCTTCTCGATGAACTTGTTCGCGAGCTGTGCGAGCACGCGGTACTGCGTGTCCGTGACCTCGCAGTTGATGTACTCGACGTCACACGGGACGCTATACTTCTGGGAGGTGCTCTCGAGTTCCTTGCTGACGAACTTCGCGCTGGCCGTTTTCCCGGTTCCGGTCTTGCCGTAGATGAGGATGTTCGACGGCGTCTCGCCGCGGAGTGCGGCGACGAGAATCGTCGCCATCTTGTTTATCTGGTCGCTTCGATGGGGGAGTTCGTGTGGCGTGTAGGACGGCCGAAGCACTTCCTTGTTCTCGAAAATCGGTTCGCCGCTGAGCAGATCGTCGAACAGTCCCTGACTCGACGCTTCGTCGTCGAGATCGGATCGCTCGAGGTTCGAGAACCCGGGGCTCTCGTCGCTATCGACCTCCTCTCCGCCTCTCGGTTCTGAATTGTCGTCTGACATCCGTCGTGTACATACCCCTTTACTTCGAGTGGAATACCGGACCCCAAATCAGGAATATTGCACGGTAGATAGCCCGACTAGGGCAGCCTCCTATTCCAAGCACCCAACTTGGGTCCAGTTGATGCAAACGAAACAGAGGAAAACCATGCTATTAAATTCTTCCCTTCCATCCACGGTCGTTTGCGAATCACCGGATGAACAAGCTCGTTAGGCACTGAGAAGAACGATTTCATGTGACGAGCGCCTTATGGAGCCGCAAGCGGGTGACAAAACGTGCGTTTCAGGTCGACGAACCAGTAGTCAGAATTCAGACAATCTTCGAGCAGTCATCAGTGGACGAGAACCGAGCAGAGAAGTATGGGCATTGTCATATTGTGAGTAGTCCTCCGGTGTTCGGTCGGTATCGACCGAGACCCTGACGAAAAGCCGGAACAGCGGTCGTGCGGTGATTCCAGTGGAGAAGCCGAATCGGCATCAGGGTGGCGACGTCGGTACGGACCGTCAGAAGGGGGCGAGTTCTCGAATCTGATCCGCTGGAGCCGTTGGCAACTCGAGACGTCGACGAGACTCGAGGCAAATCGGAAGCGGTAGCGATGACGTGACCGTTGTGACCGACCAGTCGGGCCCTCGAGAACGATGAGCCGGTGATTGTCGTACGAAAGGATTCCGAAGCATGCGAGCAGGATGGTACAGCGAGTACGATGTGGCTCGAGTGCACCGTATGTCTAAGATGGAGAGAGGAGGGGAAGGTCAGTCTACGAGTGATCGAACGACGTGAAAGAATAGTGTGACAGAGAGTAGCAGGGACTCTATGTTACCAATGAACTGAGGCGGGGCTAGCCCCCCACCCCTTTGTTTCGGGTGGAACGAGACAACAGAGGGGGTGGGGGGAGGGGGTATCTCTAGGACGGGAATCTTTAAGTCAGTAGGTGAGAAACACGGTCCGTAGCACTAGCAAAACACATTTTTTACTAGAGAAAGTGGATATAGTTACTAGTCCCTACTAGAATAGTCTCTCTCACCGTCTCGAGTTACTAGATCGCTCCCTTTTGCCGAATTCCCTCCGTTGAATCCTTCTCGCACCGGTCTCGAGGCGATCTCGTTTTCTTTCGACGGGATCGCGATCGATTTTGCCTACTCTCCCACCACCTCCCTCGACCGTTTCCAGTTGAAACGAAGGGGTGGGGGTGTTTCGACCCTCTTGTCTATTGCTACCTTTTGCCACACATTTCTACCGAATCCATCGAATCCCCCCTACTGGTTCATGTAATCTCAAAATCACTCTGATGTCGCACTTTCTTCGATCCCGTGAAACTCACACACAATTGGCTCGCCGTCGTCGCACCGCTGTCGTGGCCGGACCAACACTCATTATCGAACGGACACACCGCTTAGCAGTAGTCGTCCCGAGTCGGTGGTGCTCGTTCTAAATCGATGAATCAGTACTCGTATCTCTTGTGTTGACGTTCGCGCGTACCCGCGTATGTCCGTCTGTGTTGTGTCGCTGCGTCGTGAGTCATAGTGTGTCCGTGCGTCGTGCGTCGCGGTATGTCCGTGTCTCGTGCGTAGTATCGCCCAGCTTGACGACTCCGACGAGCAATTATGACACTCGACAACTCCGACGAGCAACTAAGCGAATGGGTCCGATGCGGAACGCCGTACGGTGTCCGATCCAATCCTCCACCGAGCGGGACGGACCCTTTGTCGCGTTGAATTGTCTACACGTCTGACGTAGGCTTAAGTGAATTCAGTTTGTAGTACGCGCAACTGCACCCCGCGGTGCTGGAGGGCCCCACTGATGGGACTGTTCACAGAACTCAAAGATAGTATCTCTCGGGTTACGGACCGCCTGTTTTCGGAACAGGAACCCAAACGAATCGGCATCTACGGTCCGCCGAACGCAGGAAAGACAACACTTGCCAATCGTATCGCTCGTGACTGGACCGGTGACGCCATCGGCGCGGAGAGTCATATTCCACACGAAACACGGCGCGCGCGCCGGAAGGAAGGCGTCGAAATCGAGCGCAACGGTAAGTCGGTGACCATCGACATCGTCGACACGCCCGGTGTCACGACGAAAGTCGACTACGAGGAGTTCACCGACGAGATGGAAGAGGACGACGCGATCCGTCGCTCCCGCGAGGCGACCGAAGGCGTCGCGGAAGCGATGCACTGGCTGCGCGAGGACGTCGACGGCGTCATCTACGTGCTCGACAGCGCAGAGGATCCGATCACGCAGGTCAATACGATGCTGATCGGCATCATCGAATCTCGAGATCTCCCGGTTCTTATCTTCGCGAACAAGATCGACCTCGACGACTCGAGCGTCAAGCGGATCGAGGACGCATTCCCACAGCACAAGACGGTCCCGCTGTCGGCCAAGGAGGGCGAGAACATGGACGAAGTGTACGAAAACATCGCGGAGTACTTCGGGTGAACGAAGATGCCAAAAGCAACTAACGCGGACGACCCGGACGCTCCCAACGGTGTCCAGATCGACCTGATCAGCGGCGAGCGCATGGAGAACATGGCGACGATGGAGAAGATCCGGATGATCTTAGACGGCGTCCACGACGGCAACATCGTCATCTTGGAGGAAGGGCTGACGCCCGACGAGGAGAGCAAACTCATCGAGGTGACGATGTCCGAGATCAGCCCCGACGAGTTCAACGGAATCGAGATCGAGACCTATCCGAAATCCACGACGCGTGACTCCTCGCTGCTCGGTCGGATCATGGGCGGCGACGAATCAACGGCCAAACTGACGGTTATCGGCCCAGCAAACCAGATCGAGACGCTTCACAAGGACGAAACGCTCATCAGTGCGCTCGTCTCTCGAGACTGATGTCACACGAATAATGCCACACGAATGTACGAACTGCGGCCGCACGTTTCCCGACGGCTCCAAGGAGATGCTGTCGGGCTGTCCCGACTGCGGCGGGAACAAGTTCCAGTTCGCCCCGTCCGGGCGAGCGACGAGCGGATCGTCCGGCTCGACTGCGGAGACCGCAGCCGATTCGGGCGCGGGAACTGCAGAGTCGCCCGACACAGCAGCGAACCCCGACACCTCTGGAACCGTCGGACGCGCCGCAGAAACCGTTCGTGGGTGGATGTCGTCGGAATCGGGCGACTCGAATACTGAACCGGAGTCGCAACCGACAGCGTCGAATCGCCCCGGATCGTCGACGGTCGACGATCGCTCCACACCGACGGCCGGAACTCGGTCCGGGTCGACGGACGTAACCCGATCCCACCAGGCGGACGCTCAACAGACGGATGGATCGTGGCCCGACAGCGACGGATCGGCCGACCCTGACGAGCGTTCCGAACCGGGCGAGTTCGCCGAGTGGCCGGAGACCGCTCGTCGGCCCGAAGACCGTTCGACGCCCCCGGACGACGCTTCCAGTGGAATTCAGGGGGACAACGCTGCGGCCGGCGCTGCGTCTTCCTCCGCTGATTCGATCGACGACGGCGGATCGCTCGAGGACGACGAAACGCTGACGAACGGGCCGACGCTCGCGGAGAGCGAGAACACGGCACAGGCCGACGCGCGAAGCGAGGTCGTGTCGACGGACGACCTCCCCGGCGACGTCGACCGCGCCGCTGGACCCGAAACGAGGGCCGCTGGACCGTCCGGGTCACCCGACCCCACGGATGGTACCGGGGAGCAGCCGCCGGAGCACGGCCGCGTCGTCAGCGAACCGTCGGGCGCTCAGCCGTCGATCGAGGAACTCCGCGCGGAACTCAACGAGCAGTTCGAAAGCATCAAAATCGTGAGTCCGGGACAGTACGAACTCAACCTAATGGAACTCTACAACCGCGAAGAGTATATCATCTCGCTGCAAGAAGACGGGCGGTACGTCATCGATGTGCCGGACTCCTGGCGCTCGGACGACGACTCGTAACGCTCGGACGACTTAGCGCTCGATCAACGCTTTTCCTGGTCCCAACTCTGTACGGTCTGCAGGGGTCCCCGATCGTTTCGATTCTGCCCCATCGCTTAACCCCCATTACTTCAACTGCAAAATCCGTCTTTCAAGACACTCATGGACAATAATGCGGAAATCGTGTTCCAGGAGAACTACTGGTCTTCTGTCGTTGTTCCGGTACGAATGCGTCTCCATCGTGGCTCCGTGGTCGTGACGGACGACGATTCGTGTTCCACTCGAGTGGCGGCACTCGCCGGCGAATCGCTCACCGTATTAGGCGAGAAAGATGGATTTAAGCGAGGCGGCTGACTGTATTCGCGTATGAGCACTCCCACCAAGGTCGTCCTCACCACGATCGCCGTCGCAGCACTGCTGTCGCTGCTGGTCATCTTCCAGACCGTCCTCGCCTGATGTTCGAGGCTCGCGATCTCTCGAGTCCGGTCGAGGCAGTTCGCGATGAGTATGCACCCGGCGTCCAGGTACTCGATTGTGAACGCGATTTCGAGACGCTGGACCCTGCGCGGGCGGAGGACCTCGGACTCCTCGTCGACGCGCTCGAGCCCGCGAGCTACCCGGCCGACTGGCTCCCTGCGGACGCCCCGAGGCTGCTCGCGCGCTACGCGGGGCCTGATCTGACTATCGGAATGCCCGGCGACGGCAGCGTCGTCTGGACGCGCCAGACCGAGCCGCCGATCGTTCTCGTGAAGGCTCGCGTCGAGGGCTCTCCGGAGCCGTTCGTTGACTTTCTGATCGCCGAAGCGTTCGTTGATCTGGACTGTGTGGCCCCCGAACACTTCCTCGGCTTCTTCGAGGACGACTACCTCGCGCTCGACGCGGCGACCGATCTCGATCCGAACGACACCTACCAGGTGGCGGCTGCGCTGTACGATGGCTGGGTCGGACTCCAGACCCGCGAGGAGTTCGCCGCGTGGCAGGACGATCATCCCGAACTCTTCGACGCGTGGCAGGACGCCGGCGACCGACTCGAGGACCGCGTCTCCGGCCTCTCGCGCGCCGTCGCCCGCGGCGAGACGGATTTCGCCGATGCGACGGAACTGGCCTGTGCGGCGATCAAGCACGGCCTCGAGTTACCGGCCCCCTTTGCAGCGCTCGACACCGGCGCGTACCGGGATCACGGATCGGGGTACGCGGTCAAGTGGGCCGAGAAGACGTTCGACTCGCTCGCTGAATAACGCACTCTTCGTTTCGAACTGACGGTCTCGGGCAGCACCGAAGTTTTGATGGAAGAAACTACACGGTTCTGATGGAGTGAACTACACGTTTCTGACGGGAACCGATGTGTAACTGCTCGAATGGCGGCGATTATTTCCACGTCCTCCCCAGCCGATTTCTGCTCGCGGGCCGAAGGCCCGCTCGCATGGTTTGCGGAACCAAAGGTTCCGCGCTAACGCTTACTTCCTACGGTCGTTCGCTCATCCAAAGGAAGACGCTTCGCGTCTTCCAGGCTGCTCAAAACCGCGTCGCGTTTTCGGCATCACGAAACGGCTCCGCCGTTTCGAACGATTTCGTTCGTTCCACTCACGAAGACCTCGCACATTTTTGCTGACGCCCCCTCGCAATGCTCGGGTGCGTCGCCAGCGCGCGCCACTGTGGAAGAACGAGTTTCGCACTCGAGACGCCACGATCCACAACCGACTCGCAGCGAAAATCGGGGCCGGGAGTTAGAACTCGCTCTCGATGCTACCGTCCTCGTCCAGATCGATGGTGCCGTCGAACAGGTCGCGGAACTCGTCGACGAGGGAGACGTCGTGGGGTTCCTCAGAGACGTGGAAGAGACCGATGGCGTCGTGTTTCTCGAGCAGTTCCAGGATTCGTTCGACCGCCTCGAGTGCGGCGTCGTCGCCGGCGTAGTAGGCGAGTTCGGTCACGGAGTCGAAACTGAGGCGGAGCTTGCCGTCGTGGGCCTCGAGGAAGCCGTCGATGTGCTCGACGATGCCGTCGACGTCGTCGGGGGCGGCGACGTAGTGGACGTTGTCGGACGAGCGGCGGGAGTAGCCGCGTTCGATGCTCAGCGTGTCGAGGATTTCGGCGCGCTCCTCGGCGACGTCGTAGTACTCGAGTTTCTGTCTGACTTCTCGGGCAGTGGTTCGGGTGGAGATGACGAGGAAATTGTCGGTATCGGTTTTGAGAAAGTCCGTGTCGATGCGGTCCGTTTCGCCCGTACTCGGGTGGAGGAGCAGTACGCCCGTCCCACCCGGTACCGTTTCTGGCGTCCCGTCGATTGCAAGCGAATAGTCCATATTGACGTGAACAACTTGGGGCACCGACTTAATTGTGCGGATGTCAGTGGGGCGCCGCGAGAACGGCGAAACGTGCGACTGCTAGCCGATCTTTCCGCCTTCCTGTCGCAGCAGGATCAGCATCGAGCAGCCGGAAATGAGAATGAGTAGCAGCGCGGGAACGGCAGCGTATCGGTAGGCCAGCGCGTCCTGTGCGTCCCAGATGATCGAGACGAGCGTGTCCATTCCGATCGGCTGAAGCATCAGCGTTACCGGCAGTTCCTTCATCGTCGTCAGGAACACGAGGACGCCGCCAGCGACTAGACCCGGCATGATCGCCGGCAGCGTAACGCGGCGAAACGTCTCGATCCGGCCCGCGTTGAGTGTGCGAGCAGCCTCGATAGTTTTGTCGTCGACTTGGATCACGGACGAACGGACCGTCCCGACAGCCTGCGGAAGGAACCGGACGACGTACGCGAATACGAGCAGCCAGACGCCCCGTCGGTACAGCGAAGGCAGGGTTCGGGTGCCGAGGAAGACCAGCGCAAGCCCGATGACGATGCCGGGAACGGCGAACCCAATATAGGTTGCTCGTTCGAGGACCCGCGAGACGACGGAGTTCGCCCGCCCGGAGTAGTACGCGACCGGAAGGGCGAACGTGCACGCGACCAGTGCGGCCAGCAGCGCGAGGTACATCGAGTTGAACGCGAACTCCCATTGGAACTCGAGGGATGGAATCGGATCGCCTTCGCTTCGGAACAACCAATTCGTGAAAATCGCAACCGGTACGGCGAGTGTGACGACCCCAATCGTCGAAACGAATCCCATTGCCGGCCACTTCCAGATTCCGAGCCGGATCGTGCTCCCCGGTCGTGCACCGACGCCACCGCTTGCATCCTCGTCGCGGCCGATACCTGCCTCGATAACGAGGACGATGGCGACGATTGCGATCAGCTGCAGCGCAAGCAACGCGGCGTACTCGACCGCGAAATTACTGAACTCCCAGTAGATCCGACTCGTGAAGACGCTCGCCTGCATAAACGCCGGCGTTCCGAAGTCAGAAATCGCGTAGAGTCCGGCAAGCAATGCGCCGGCTGCGATCCCCGGCCTGATCTGTGGAAGCGTGACGCGTCGGAACGCTTCGAACGGACCGGCGTTGAGCGTCCGTGCGGCGTCGGCGAGCGAACTGTCCATCGAGAGCAGCGCCGCTCGAGTCGTCAGGAACACGTACGGATAGGTGTACAGCGTGATAATGAAAATCGCGCCGGAGAGGCCGTCGACTCGCGGGACCGACACCCCGAATAGCGAGTCGATTTGGCCACCCGATCCGAACATGCCGGTAAATGCGATCGCGCCGATGTAGCTCGGAATCACGAGCGGGAGTGCAGCCACGATCGTCCAGAACCGCGGATACGGGAGATCCGTCCGGGTCGTTAACACGGCAAGAGGAACGCCAAGCACGATCGAAAACGCCGTCACGGACAGCATCAATCCGATACTGTTCGCCGTGATACGTGCTGTCTGCGAGGAGACGATGAGGTCGTACGTCCGAGACAGTTCGACCGTCGACGCCTGCCAGACCAGCCAGAACATCGGCGAAATGACGAGAAATGCGACGAGAGCGCTCGTGGCAGCCAAGGCAACCAGCCAGGGATCGATGCGCTCGAGTCGCTTCGTGGCTGCTTCGCCGTGCTGTATCGTGTCAACGGCGTCTTTGAGTGATTTCATCGTATGTGTGTGTGTGCCGACCGAATCGATTCTTCTATGAATCGGTCTGCTTTCGATTCTCTTGAACCCCCTGATTAGTTTCTCGAGCCGGGAACTGTCGTTCGAGTCGTGGGCCGCCCCTTCTCAAATACTGAAGGACTTCGTCAGTGAGAATGGGAGACGGAACGGGTTGGTGCTGCTAGAACGAACCGTCACGGAAGCGGGAAACAGACTCGAGCGGTCGGGACGGACTCGAGTGACCGAGATTTCGTTCGCTGGTAGGTGAGAGGATCCGGCTGCGACTCGTGGATTGTGGATCGTGATTCGAAACTCTCTTACAGCGGCATCATGCCCTCGTCTTCCAGGAGTTCGTTGGCTTCCTGTAGCTCCATATCGAAATTGCTGAGATCGTACGTCGGGGAGTTGAGTTCGTCGGGGCTGGGCAGCGGACCGAGGTAATCGACGCCGTCGATGACGGGGAACTCGCCGTTGTCCTCCATCATGAACTCCTGTCCCTCTACGGCGACGAGGTGACGAGCGAACTCGGCGACGAGTTCGGGATCCTCGACGTCGTTCATCGCGGCGATGCCCGCGACGCTGAACAGGGCACCTGCATCGCCTTCGGTGAACGCCACACGAATCGGCGAGTTGGAATCTTCGTTGACGAGTCGAGCGGCGTAGTAGCTGTTGCCGAGTGCGATGATCGGATCGTCATCGCCGCCCCGTTCGACGGCTGCAGCCTGATCGCCACCGCTGGAGAACAGCTGTGGGTCTTGATCCATGAAGTCGCTGACCCACTGTCGCGTCGCGTCTTCGCCTTCGAGGTCGACCATCGCCTGAATGAACCCGCGGAACGTTCCGGAGTTCGGTCGCGTCGAGATGATGCCCTCGAACCGGTCGTCTTCCGCGTACGCGAAGATGTCCGTCGGAAGCTCGTCCCAGCTATCGAACGGCGTTTCGTCCAACCGGTCTTCGTTGTACTGAATCGAACGAACGCGACCGCTGACTCCGGTCCAGTACCCGTCGGGTTCGCGGTAGCTCTCGGGGACCGTATCGACGACGTCTTCTGGAAGCTGCTGAACGAGCCCCTCGTCGTGAACCGCACCCAGCGCACCCGGGTCCTGGGAATAGAACACGTCCGCCGGCGTCGCGTCGCCTTCTTGGACCAACTGGTTGACCTGGACGTCGTTGTCGTCGTAGTCGCGGTTGATGGTCAGTCCGTCGTACTCGTTTTCGAGCTCTTCGAATACCAGATCGATCTGGTCGCGGGTTCGGCCTGAGTAGATCGTGATTTCGCCCTCGAGGTCGCCGAGGTCGTCCCAAGAGACGCCACTCGAGTCGACCGGGCTCGCGAGGGGATCGGCGCTCGCAACTGCGCCGGTACCGTCTCCGTTTCCGCCGCCACCGTCCCCGTTATCGTCATCGTCCTCACCGAGACAGCCGGCGAGTCCCGCGAGTCCAGCCGCGGAAAGACCGGCGGTAGCGAGGAACGGTCGACGTCCGATTCGGTTCGTCCGATTGCTGTTGCGTTGTTGCATATATATTTTTAGGCTGCCCTAAAACACATATAGCTTCCGGTTATCCGTCGACTTCTGTTCGAAAAATTAGGTTAGCAGGAGCTGTTTTTCGGCCTTCGTCCGATGCCCACGGAGTTTCGGCCAACCTAAACCTCTCCGAATACACCTTTTTAGGCCAGCCTAAAGAGTCTGTCGATGATTCCTCCGTTCGTGATCCGGGACGGCGCGCGCCTCGAGTCGAACGCATTTTGGCCACCGAGCGTGACGATACGCGTATGAGCGTACGCGAGGAGTTCGACGACTGGGCCGCCAGCGGCCGTGATCGGGGGATGGAAGACCGCCACTGGCACACCGCGAAACACGCGCTCGCGCGCATGCCGGTCGAACCGGGCGACACCGTGCTCGATCTCGGCTGTGGCAGCGGCTACGCCGGGCGTGCACTGCGGGATACCAACGGTGCGGGCCGCGTTTACGGGCTCGACGGCTCGCCCGAAATGGCGCACAACGCGGCGGACTACACGGACGATCCGCAGGTTGCCTTTCTAGTCGGCGACTTCGATTCGCTTCCGTTCGCCGACGACTCGGTCGATCACGTCTGGAGTATGGAGGCGTTCTACTACGCCGCCGATCCACACCACACCCTCGAGGAAATCGCCCGCATCCTCCGTCCTGGTGGCACGTTCTACTGTGCGGTCAACTATTACGAGGAAAACGTCCACTCACACGAGTGGCAGGAGCGAATCTCGATCGAAATGACCCGCTGGGACCGACGGGAGTACCGCGAAGCTTTCCGTGAGGCGGGTCTCTACGTCGCCGAACAGGACAACGTCCCCGACCGCGAGACGACGATTCCGGACGCCGACGAGTTCCCGACCGACGACTGGGAACGCCGCGAGGCGATGGTCGAACGCTACCGCGAGTTCGGGACCCTGCTGACGGTCGGCGTCGCACCCTGATTCTCACGGCGGCCCGGTTTCATCGACGGGCTGACTTTGCGGACGACCTTCGATTGCATCGAAGGGCTGGCTTTGCGGACGGCCCCTGGTTTCCACTCGATACGCGCCGATCTCACAACCCCCTCGCTTCGACTCGAGTCGTACCTTCGTCGGGCGGTTTTTCGGCTGTAACTCGACTCGAAGCCACCCACCCCTCACCCCGTCACTGACCCGAACTCGTTTCCCTACTCGAACCGTTCGCCCGCTGGAATCGTGATCTCGAGCCAGTTTTCCTCCGGCGGGAGCGGACAGTCGAACGTCTCGCTGTAGGCACAGAACGGCGTGTACGCGAGGTTGAAGTCGACGACGAGTTCGTCGCCCGAATCGAGGTCCCGATCCGGCGAGAGTTCCATGTACCGACCGCCGTCGTAGCTCTGCTGGCCGGTCGTCTTATCCCGGAAGGGGACGAACAGCGGCTCTTCGTTCGGACTCTCGAGCTGGTAGGCCGCGATTTCGTAGGTACCGTCCGCGAGATCGTCGTCCTCGCGATCGAGATCAAATTCCAACGTGGCGACCCGCAGATACCGCATCTCCCGGCCCGCGGTCGTGTCCATTAGGACGACTTCGGGGTCGTCGTGGCGCTTGACGGTGGCGGTCACGCGGTAGGTCGGATCCGGGTCGAAGTACTCCAGCCCGTCGAACTCCTCGCGCTCCTCGGGCGGAATCGGGGACTGTGGGTGCTCGGCGAAGAAGTCGTCTTTCTCGGCCCGTTTCGACTCGAGTTCCTCGCGCCAGCGCTCGACGTCAATGGATTCGCTCATATCGTGCGTAGTCGACCGAACGGGGAAGGCGTTGCGTTTCCGTCCGTTCGTCGCGAGCCGTCGGATCCGATTCGGGTTTCGAACAGCGAAAAAACTGAGATGCTTAGAAGGAGCGCATCGCGCGTCGGTCGCTGTCGGCGCTCGGAACCGAACCGTTAGTCTTTGATCGTCAGCACGCCGTTTTGCGCCGAGACGTCGCTGGCCTCCGGCGGCAGTTCGAACTCGTACTGCTCGCCGTCGGCGACGATGATGGCCGTCGAGCCGAGGATATCCATCGAGATATCCGCGGCCGAGTTGCCGAAATCGACCGCGATCACGCTGCCGTCGTCGTACTCGAAGGTACGGACGACGATGTCGTCTCGGTCGACGTTCTCGAGGGAGTGGGGGACTTTCATGGGTGACCCTAGGGGCTCGGACACTTAAAGGAGCACGCTGGCAGCGTCCGGCCGTCGCGACTGTCCCGAGCTTTATCAGTAATGGCGCGGCCACAGTCCGTCAAGGATATGCACGACCGCTGCGGAGTACGGAAAGCATGACGGACTGGCGATCGATCTTCGGCCACAGACAGCCCTACGACGAGCAGGTCGACGGTATCGAGACCACCATCGACACGGCTCGAGACGGCGGCTACACCGTCGTCGAGGGCGCCTGTGGCACGGGGAAGACGATGATCGCGCTCACCGCCGGGATCAACCTCGTCCGCGATCCCGACAGCGACTACGAGCGCGTCTTCGTCCTCACGAGCGTCAAACAGCAGCTGCGCCAGTTCGAAGCTGACCTCGAGACGATCAACGAGAACCTGCCCCCCGACTGGAACCCGATTTCGGGACTCACGCTGGTCGGAAAAGCCGACGTCTGTCCGTACAACCGCGAGGGGGCGGCGGGGATCGACGACGGCAACGTCTACGACCGCTGTGAGACCTTACGGGATCGCACCCGGGATCTCACCGGCGAGGCCGGCGAGACGACCGCCCAGAACCTCGCGGCACGCGCCCGCAGCCAGCAGATCGGATTGGCCGACAGCGGGAGTCAGGGCGGGACCAGCAGTCGCTTCCTCGAGACGGCCGGCGAACCGACGCCGTACGCGCCCGCCCTCCCCGAGTACGGCGAAGGCGGTCCCGTCGGCGCCGAAACCGAGTACTGCCCGTTCTACGCGCAGTACCTCGAGGACCTCCCCGAGGAGGGCAGCGACGGCGACGCGGTCGAAGCCGTCCCCTACGACTTCACCGAGGCGGGGATGATCACGCCGGAAGACCTCGTCGCGCGGTCGGTCGCTCACGGCACCTGTCCCCACTCGGTGATGGGTGCCGTGCTGGGCCACGCCGAAGTGGTTCTCGGAAACTACTACCACGCGTTCGATCCCCGCACGACTGGCTCCTTTACCGGCGCGCTGCTCGACGACTCCACGTTCGTCGTCTGCGACGAAGCCCACATGCTGGAGCCGCGCGTGCGGGATCTGGTCAGCGACGGCATCAGCGATACGTTCCTGCGGGACGCCGAAACCGAACTCTCGCGCGTAATCCAGCCGATCACATTCGAACGGGAGGGTCGCAACGCCCAAGGCGGCTCGAAGACCGCCGACGCCGACCTCGTGCGGGCCGAACTCAACGACAGCGACGTCACCTTCGAGGAACTGAATCGTACCCTCGAGTTCGTCCGGGACCTCCGGAGCGAACTCGATCAGCGGGTGACGGCCTATCTCGACCGGAACCACAGGGGGTGGGAGTCCGATCCCCACGACCTCCACGACGAGGAGATTCCGCTTCGCGACCCCGCCGTACCGGCCGAAGACGAGTTGACCGAGTGGGCCAGAGACGCCGGCTACGGCGACGCCGACTGGGTTCGCGCCGACTCCGTCGGGGCCGTCGTCGAGCGAATCCTGAACGAGGCCGAAGACGAGGACCGAACCCGCGCGGCACCTGCCGTCGGCCGCGTCCTCGGCGAGTGGTACCGCTGTAATCACACCGATTACTTCCGGGAGATCGAACTCGAGCGCACCTGGGACGACACCGAACCCGCCGACTCGTGGCGGCGAGCCTACACCGCCAGACTCGCCCTGCACAACTGCGTGCCGAGCGACGCCATCGGCGACCGACTCGCCGCCTTCGGCGGCGGCATCCTCATGAGCGCGACCCTCGAGCCGATGGAGGCGTTCACCGAAGTGACGGGACTCGACTACCTCGAGCGCGAGGAAGATCGACCCGTCGTCGAACGACGCTACGGACTGCACTTCCCCGCCGAAAACCGCGAGAGCTTCGCGGTCGCCGCACCGAAGTTTACCTACGACAATCGCGGGCGGGCGGGCGAAACGACCCCGACCAGAACGCACTACGCCGACGCGATTTCGAAGGTGGGCCAACTTCCCGGCAACGTCCTCGTCGGCATGCCCAGCTACGCCGAGGCCGAGTGGATCGCGGGCGTCCTCGAGGAACGGCTCTCGAAACCCGTCCTGGTCGACGCGGCGAGCGACGACGAGACCACCCAGTCGCTCAAAAACGAGTTCTTCGACGGCGGGGGGAAGGTCCTCGTCACGAGCCTCCGAGGCACCCTGACCGAAGGCGTCGACTACAGCGGCGACCGCCTCTCCGCGGCCGTCGTCTGCGGCGTTCCGATCGTCAACACCTCCAGTCCGCGGACGAAGGCGGTTCGGCGGGCCTACGACGACGCGTTCGAGGACGGCTTTACGTACGCGCTGACGATCCCCGCCGTCCGCAAGGCTCGGCAGGCGATCGGCCGTGTCATTCGAAGCCCCGAAGACGTCGGCGTTCGCGTCCTGCTCGACGAGCGCTACGCCCGCGATAGCTGGGACTCCGTTCGGCCGTATCTGCCCGACGACGGCGAGTTTCAACCCGTCAGCCCGGATATGCTCGGGATGGGACTGGAGCGGTTTCGGGACCGACTCGAGTAGGCACTCGCCGATCTGATCGAGTCGGGCCCTGCGAGTCGTTCGTCGCCAGTCGCCTCGAGTTGTCGGTCCGCACTCCTTCGAGGCTGTCGTGGCGTTCGCCTAGCGAAGGGCCGTTAGTCGGATTGGCGAATCGTAACCGTTCTCTTCGCGGATGTCTCGGCGTACAGCGAGTACAGCAGAATCGCGAACCCGCCCGCGGTGAACGCACTCTGGATCGTGACGCCGAGTGCGACGTTTCCGCTAACGAGGTGGGCGATCGCGCCGCCGACCGAGCCGGCGACGATAAAGCTGAAGCCGAGCGCGACCGCACGCAGTGCGGCGGAGCCCGTTCGTCGAAACGCACGATACGCGAGCGCTGCGACGGCGCCACCGGTGAGCAACGTCGCGGTGTTTGCGCCGGCGATGAGGAGTGTGTATTCGTCCATGGTCGATCGCTGCGTTCCACGTCCGAGCCACCGATCGATCGCCGATTCGGCGGTCGAACGCCGTTCGGATATCGTCCACTCTGTCGCTGTCGTACTTGAGTAACAGTGCCAGTTCCCACTCCGAGAGAACGGCTATAACGGAACGATAGGGTCGCTACTGGTCCCCGAGACGGTCATCGAACCGTTCCGTCCAATCCTCGAGCCACTGATCGAGGTTGCCCCGGAGTTCGGTGTAGCTTGCCGTCACCGACTCCGCGGGTTGACGGGCGGCTTCGCCGAAATCCGGCGGTGAGAGGCTGACGTCCTCTACGGCCGGAAACTGAACGTTCCGTCGAGCGAGTTCCAACTGTGACTCGGGCGAGAGCACGTGTTCGAGAAACGCGTAGGCGAGGTCGGGCGCCTCGCTCGTCTCGAAAATTCCCATCCCCTCGGGCACGGCGTACCCCTCGTCGTTCGGGAACGCGACTCGGTGGCGTTCGGGCTCGTAGCCTTCCGCGGCCGCGAATATCGGGTCGGTCGAGTAAGAGACGACCATCGGCCGCTGGCGCTCGAGGTACCCATCGTAGTAGGCGTCGCTCCAGGAGTCCTGAACTTGAACGCCGTTCTCGAGGAGTTCCGCCCAGTACTCGAAGGCGGTCTCCGCGTCGGCCGACTCGATCGTCCACAGCAGAAACGCCTGCCCGGGGTTGGAGATGACGGGATGTTGGGCTAGCAGCGCGTTTTCGTACGCGAACCCGAGCAGGTCGTCGAACCCGTCGACTGGCCCGACTTCGGTTTCGTCGTAGACGAGGCTGACGTAGCCCGTATCGTAGGTCAGCGACCGATTGTGCGGATCCCCGAGTGCGAGCTCGTCCCGGACTCGTTCGTGGCCGTCGATTCGGTCGAGATTGAGTTCCCGAAGGAGGCCTCCGTCGCCGATCCGGTCGTCGATCCGTGCCAGATCGCCGACGGTGAACCCGAAGAGCACGTCGACGTCGATCTCGGCGTCGTACTCGCCGCGCCGGATGTAGTGCTGGAGACCCGTGTTCGGGACGACCCACTCGAGTTCGGCGTCGGGATACTCCTCGATGAACGTTTCCTCGAGCCACGGCCCGGCCGGGTTCGGACCCGTGACCATCGAGCCGTAGGTGGCGATCCGGAGAGTGCCGTCGTAATCGGGTTCCTCGGGTTCGGGATCGCCGTCTTCGCCGCCGTTCGGCGGGTCGTCGTCGCCGTTGCGAGTCAGACAGCCGGCGAGACCGACGGCTGTCCCCGTTCCGATGCCGATGGTCCGCACGACCGTCCGCCGTTTCATTCGGTGGGGATACGTCGTGAAGACGTAAGTCTCGTTCCCAACGTCTAACTGATCGTACACGTTCTCGGAACTTCTCACGATCCGAAAGGTTTTGCTCCCGTAGTGTGAGCCATAGCTGTGACATCGAACGCGACTGCTCCCAGAAACCGCCGGTACGTGCTCGCGGGTATCGTCGCGATGCTCGGACTCGTCACGGGCGCGATCTTACTCGAGGTTCTCGGGACGATTCTCTTCGCACTGACGGTGGCGTACGTGCTGATGCCGGTTCAGGCCTGGCTGGTCAGACGCGGACTCTCGGAGTGGTTGGCGGCCGTCGGGGCGACGCTGATCGGCTTCGTCAGCGCCGTCGCGGTTTTCGCGCCGATCGTCGTCACGCTCTACTTCCGGATCGATCAGGTAATGGACGTTATCGAGGGAATTCCACAGGAAGTTCCGATCGAGGCACTCGGAATGGCGTACACGATCGAGGTCGCCGAAGTGCAGTCGATCGCACTCAACTTCCTGAGCGGAGCCGCCGTCTCCTTTGCCGCCGCGTTACCAGTGCTCGCGATCAAGTTCGCGCTGTTCGTCATCCTGCTGTTCGCGCTCGTCCTCAAGGGTGACGCGGCCGGGCGGGCGGCCATCGCGCCCGTTCCACGGGAGTATCGCGATATCGTCCACGCGCTCGCCGACCGCGCGCGCGAGACGCTGTACGCGATCTACGTCCTGCAGCTCGCGACGTCCGTCGCGACCTTGCTCATCGGCTACCCGCTGTTCTGGCTGCTGGGCTACGAGGCGGCCTTCACGCTCGCGATCATCGCCGCGATCCTCCAGTTCGTCCCGATCATCGGGCCGAGTCTACTTATCGCGCCGATTACCCTCTATCACGTCGCGGCGGGCGAACTCACCGCGGCCGTGCTCGTCGGCGTTCTCGGCATCACCCTCGTCGCCTGGTTCCCCGACATCGGCATCCGGCCGCGCCTCGCCCACCGCTCCGCCGGGCTCCCCGGCAGCCTCTACTTCGTCGGCTTCACCGGTGGCCTCTTTACGCTCGGCCCGATCGGAATCGTCGTCGGGCCGCTGATCGTCGCGGTCTTCGTCGAAGCCGTCGACCTGCTCGCAGACGAGGTCAACGGGGACGTGACCTTCTCCGAGATCGTCGAGGCCGACCTCGAGGAGCCGCCAGGCGAGGACGCGGGGTCCAGACCCGGCACCGAGACCACGATGACGTCGCCGGAGGAGCCCGGTTCGCGACCGGCCGACGACTGAGCCGACTGCGACTCGGAACGAAACGAGTTCGATTCGGAGACCACCGTCACTTTTCTCCGTGCTCGCCGTTCGTTCGGTATGGTCAACAGCCGAACGCTCGTCAACGCGCTCATCGGTGCCGTCGTCGGCGTCGTGCTCTCGTTCGTCCCGTTCTCGACCGTTCTCGGCGGTCTCGCCGGGGGTTTTCTCGAGGGACCGGACACGCGCGAGGGAGCGCTCGTCGGCGCGCTTGCGGGGGCGATCACGTTCCTGCCGCTCGCCGGAATCGCGATCTTCGGTCTCGGCGTACTCGGGTTCGGAATGGGGATCGCTGCGGTCCCGTTCGAGGGGTTCGCGCTCGTGGCGCTCGTCGTCCTCGCCGCCGTCGCGCTCCTGTTTCTGTACACCGTCGGTCTCTCCTTGCTCGGCGGCTATCTCGGCGCCTATCTCGCCCAGGAGTATCCGACAGAGCACGCTCGAACGCGAGCGGCGATCGGGCTGTCGTCGGACCGCTCGGAGTCGGTCGGCCGAACGCACTCGTCCGGGCCGCGAACGGAGTCGCCGCAGGGACGGGACCGAGAGACGGACCGTCTCGATGCACGCGACTCGAGGCGCGATCGCGATATCGAACGCGACCGACGCTGACTCCCCACCACGCTGGCGATCCAGGTTACCGTCACTCGTATCTGAGCGCGTCAATCGGATCCGTTCGCGCCGCTCGCCACGCCGGATACAGCCCGGCGGCGATTCCGACGAGCATGCCGACGGCGATGGCGAGCACGACGTACTCGTAGGGGTAGACCAGCGGGAGATCGATGTACCACGCGCCCAGATAGCCCGCGACGAGACCGAGCAGCGTCCCGAGGATCGCTCCGATGATGCCGAGGATCACCGACTCGGCGAGGAACAGCCCCAGAATCTCACGGTTCTGTGCCCCGACGGCTTTCATGATCCCGATCTCGCGGGTCCGTTCGGTCACCGAGACGAGCATGATGTTTGCGATGCCGATCGAGCCCACCAGCAACGAAATCGCCGCGATGCCGACGATGAAGTTCTGTAGGAGGTCGAGCACGTCCTCGAGTTGCTGGAGCAACTCCGCGCTCGTCTGCAGCGTGATCTCGAGGTCGTCGCCCAGCAGTTCACTCGCGTCAGACTCGTCGCTCTCGAGGTAGGCGATCGCGCTCTCCTGGGCGCGGTCGATGTCCGCCTCGTCGGCCGACTCGGCCTCGACGACGATGGCGAGAAAGAGCGCGTCGTCGGACTCGTCGGCGTCACCCGTCTCGGTCCCGTTTTCGTCGGTATCCTCTCCGTTGTTTTCCTCGCCGTTTTCGTCGGCTCCGTTCCCACCGCCACCGTCACTACCGCCACCCGGAATGGCTCCAGCAGCGTCCTCGGTGTAGAAGGGGTCCGTCGGGACGTAGACACGCGGCGACGGCTCGAACCCCTCGAACGGGCTCAGCCCCTCCGAGCTTTCGGTGATCCCGACGACGGTGACGGTCGTCTGCTGGCCGCCCTGTAAGGCGACGGTCAGCTCGTCGTCGACCTCGAGGTCCTCCTCGAACTGGCCGGCGACGGCCGGATTGACGACGGCCTCGCGCTCGCCCTGCTCGAACTGCCGACCCTCCTCGAGCGTGTTCTCCCTGATGTAGGGCGGCCCGGCCGCGACGAGGGCGTCGCTCTGGGGTGATATTTCGCCCTCGTAGACGAGCGCCTGCGTCGATAACGGCATGTAGCCGTAGGCGGCGTCGATATCCCCGTCGTCGTCCAGCGCGTCGAGATCGTCCTGGCTGAAGACTGGTTGCGCGCCGGCGAGCGGTCCGCCCTCGGTGTCGGGGTCGGCAGCCCAGCCGTAGCTGTTGCGCTGGTCGTCGGGGCTGATATCCCCGATGACACCCGCCTGCAGGCTCGCCCCCAGCGTGACGAACGCGATCACGGCTGCGATGCCGATCACGATGCCGAGCGTCGTCAGCGCCGAGCGCAGTTTGTGGCCTCGAATCGATCGCCAGGCGAGCCGTAGACTCTCGGTCGGTCGCATCAACGGCTCGCCCCACCGGACGCGTTCGCACTCGAGGAGCCGTCGTCCGCTCCGTCTGTCCCGTCGCGTTCCGTACTATTTGCGCCCTCACGTTCCCTACCGTCCCCGTCGTCGCGTTCCGTCCCGTTCGCGCCGCTGAGGTCCTCGATCCGCTCGAGTTTCCCGTCTAACAGGTGGACGATGCGTTCGGCGCGCTCGGCGACGTGGCGCTCGTGGGTGACGACGATCATCGTCGTTCCGCCGCCGTGGAACTCCGCGAAGAGTTCGAGAATGTCGTCTTCGGTGTCCGTATCCAGGTTCCCCGTCGGCTCGTCGGCGAGGACGAGGGCGGGGTCGTTGACGAGCGCCCGGGCGAGCGCGACGCGCTGGCGCTGGCCGCCCGAGAGTTCGTTCGGCAGGTGGTCGGCCCGATCCGCGAGCCCAACGCGCTCGAGGAGCTTCCCGGCCCGCTCGCGACGTTCCCCGCGACCGACGTTCTGGAAGAGTTGCGGGAGGGCGACGTTCTCGAGGGCGGTCAGCCGGGGCATGAGGTTGAACGTCTGGAAGACGAACCCGACCGTCGTTCCGCGGAGGCTCGTCCGTTCGCGGTCGTCGAGCGCCGCCACGTCCGCCCCGTCGACGACGACGGTTCCCTCGGTCGGCGTGTCGAGGCAGCCGACGAGGTTCATCAGGGTCGACTTCCCGGAGCCACTCGGCCCCATGATCGCCGTATACGATCCCCGCGAGATATCGACGGAGACGCCGTCTAACGCGTGGACCGGCTCGCCGAGCTGGTAGGTCTTGCGGACGTTCTCGAGGGAGACTGCCGTACCGGTGTCGTCTGTGTCGGGTTCATATTCGCTTCCCGATGTCGCCATAGGACGTCAACGACAGCGCCGGCGAAAAAGGTTCAGCCGAACCAGGCAGCTCGCGCTCGCGATTTTCGGGCAACGCTCGCTCGCGGGATTCGAGTGAGACGCGTTCGGACGACCCCGAGGCGACTACCCGCGGATCGCGTTCACGAAGTCGAGCCAGCGCTCGTGGTCGTCGAGTGCGGCCGAACTCGCTTCGGCACCGAACCCCTTCCGCCG
The DNA here is from genome assembly GCF_052040125.1 of Natronorubrum marinum. Classification (NCBI taxonomy): domain Archaea; kingdom Methanobacteriati; phylum Methanobacteriota; class Halobacteria; order Halobacteriales; family Natrialbaceae; genus Natronorubrum; species Natronorubrum marinum. The sequence goes on along the minus strand of NZ_JBPPFV010000003.1, from coordinate 189,496 downwards.
AAGGCTTCGGAGGGCGTTCTTCGCGCGGTCGATTCCGACGATCGTCTCGACGATCTGTTCGCCCTCCTCGCGACCGATCGGGTCCGACTCGAGTCGCGCGACGAGCCGTTTGCGCTCGGCGGTTAGTTCGCGTTCGGTCTCCCTGACCAGCGGCTTGACGTCGTCAGGGATACCCTCGACCTTCCGGGTCTCGATGACGAACTCCTCGAGGGGGAGTTCGTCGTCGCCGACGGTGATCGTCTCGGGGAGCGTCCGGCCGATGGTCGCGCTCTGCCGGTTGGCGCGCTCGAGCAGGTCGCGTCTCTCCGTCCGGGTCAGTTCGTCGCTGGCTGGTGGCATGTGGATCAGAGTGGGTGTCGGGTCGGTCGACGGGTCGTTACCAGTCGCCGCCGGCCGCTTCTTCCGTCGGTTCGTCCGACGTCTCGTCGCCACGGATGATGAAGTAGGCGACGAGCGCCACGAGCCCGAAGATGAACGTAAAGAACGTCAGTCCGGCGGTTGCGATCGCCCACAGGACCTCGTTGTTGTCGCGCTTCGAGGCGTCCTTGTACACCCAGTAGCCGATGACGACCGAGAGGACCAGAAAGATCGCGGTCGAGACGAGGATGAGCGTGGGATCCATGGCGAACTCCTCGCCGCCCGTCTGTAACGGAGCGAGTGCGATCGGACTCATGCGTCTCCCTCGGGTCTGACTACCGCGGTTCGAGTGTCGATTCGCCGGCACCGATCGTGATCGCGACGATCGATCGTCTGCGGGGATACTGTGAACATGCTGTTGCTTCCACTGAAAAAATAACTTGTAATCAATATATTCCTTTTGATTGTTCTCGTCGGAACGAGCCGGCGGGCCGGTCCGATGGCGGTTTTCGAATCAGTGGTGGCTCGACCGTGTCACCTGCACGATGTTCCCGCTGACCACACACGGCCTAAAGCTGTTAGATGAGAAAACCTATATGTGTATTGAGTCGAAACCGGTATAATTAACACCGTGACTGCTATCGATATCTCCAACGCGACGAAACGATACGGGACCGATACGGCCCTCGACGGTCTCGATCTCACCGTCCAGCGCGGCGAGATTTACGGCTTCCTCGGCCCGAACGGTGCGGGGAAGTCGACGACGATCAATCTGCTCCTGGATTTCATCCGCCCGACCGCGGGCGAGGTGAGCGTCTTCGGCCTCGACGCTCGCGAGGACACCCTCGAGATCCGAACCCGAACCGGCATCCTCCCGGAAGGCGTCGAGACTTACGATCGGCTGACCGGCCGCAAGCACGTCGAGTTCGCCATCGAGTCGAAGGGGGCTGACGACGACCCGGACGACCTCTTAGAGCGGGTCGGGATCGCCGACGCGGCGGACAAGAAGGCCGGCGGCTACTCGAAGGGGATGACCCAGCGGCTCATGTTCGCGACGGCGCTCGTCGGCGAACCGGAGCTGCTGATTCTGGACGAACCCTCGACGGGACTCGACCCGAACGGCGCCCGCGAGATGCGCGAGATCATTCGCGAGGAGAACGCCCGCGGCGCGACCGTCTTCTTCTCCTCGCACATTCTCGGCCAGGTCGAGGCGATCTGTGACCGCGTCGGGATCCTCCGGAAGGGAGAGCTGGTCGCCGAAGATACCGTCGACGGCCTTCGCGATTCGATGCCGGAACAGACCCGGCTTCGGGTGCAGGTCGACCGGATTCCCGAGGACTCCTCGGCGGCGCTCGAGGCGCTCGAGTCGGTCGACGGCGTCTCCGAAGTCTCCGCAGACGGCACGACGCTCGTCGTCACCTGCGAGGATCGAGCGAAGACGAGCGTTCTCCGTACGATCGAGGAGCAGGGCGTCTCGATCGAGGACTTCGCGACGGACGAATCGTCGCTCGAGGACCTGTTTATGGCGTACACGTCCGACAACCGAGCGGAGGTGGCCCAATGAGCGCGATCACCGTCGCGAAGAAGGACTTCGCCGACGCGGCTCGCTCGCGCAAGCTGATGGGACTGACGGTCGTCTTCGCGCTCTTTACGCTCGGCGGCGCGTTTCTGGCCTCGTGGGCCGGCGACCTCTTCGCGGAGTTGGAGGGCGAGGGCGCGGAGTCGACGCTCGACCTCGTCTTCGCCCTTCAGACGCCCGCGGGCTACCTCGTGCCGATCATCGCGCTGGTGATCGGCTACGCCGCCATCGCCGGCGAGCGAGAGAGCGGGAGCCTGAAGTTCCTGCTCGGCCTGCCCCACACTCGTCGCGACGTCGTGATCGGCAAGATCCTCGGCCGCTCGGCGGTCGTCGCCGTCTCGATCCTCGTCGGCTTTCTCGTCGGCCTGATCGGGCTGTTCGTCTTCGTCGGTTCGGTCTCGATCGTCGACTACCTCCTGTTTACGGTCGTGACGATTCTGTTCGGGTTCGTCTACGTCTGTATCGCCGTCGGGCTCTCCTCGATGACCCGGTCGACGACCCGGGCGGCGGCCGGCGCGTTCGGGCTGATCGTCTTTCTTTGGTTCATTTGGAGTTTCATCGCCCTGGGACTGCTCTATCTCGTCGAGGGCTCGCTGTGGATGGACGACTATCCCGACTGGTACGTGAGCCTCCTCTCGCTGTCGCCGGACGCCGCCTACGGCTCAGCGATCGCCGCCGTCTTCGGCGAAGGGCAGTTCACGATGGCCACCGCCTACGGCGTCGAGAACCCGCCGCTGCTCGCCGAGCCCTGGTTCGGCTTCGTCGTGCTCGCGGTCTGGGCGCTCGTCCCGCTGGGGATCGGTCTCTGGCAGTTCGGTCGCGCCGACCTCTGAGGCCCCGTTCGCCCCCTTCTTTTGCGTTCGACTCGAACCCGATCACTCGACGCACTCGAGCCCGCCACCGGAATCGGTCCGCGAGATTGCAACGCTTTTCCCGTCGGCCCTCGCGAGAGTAGGCATGAAGACGGCAGGCGGTTCCGAGGCGGCGAAACGCCGTGCGGGTGAACGCGCGGCCGAAGAAGTCGAAGACGGGTTCGTCGTCGGACTCGGCACCGGGTCGACGACCGCCCACGCGATCAGGGCGCTCGGTCGGGACGTCGAGGCCGGTCTCGAGATTCGGGGCATTCCGACATCGTTCCAGTCTCGCCAGTTGGCACTCGAGGTCGGGATTCCGTTGACGACCCTCGACGCGGTCGACGGCGTGGATCTCGCGATCGACGGCGCGGATCAGGTGGTCGACGATCCGGACGCGGGGGACGACGGCGCGCTGATCAAAGGCGGCGGTGCCGCGCACGCGCGAGAGAAGTTGGTCGACGCGGCAGCCGACCGGTTCGTCGTCGTCGCCGACCCCTCGAAACTCGCGGGACGACTCGAGCGACCCGTTCCGGTCGAGGTGGTGCCGGACGCCCACACGGTCGTCGCCGACCGCATTCGGGCGTTCGGCGGTGAGCCGACGCTTCGCGAGGCTGTCGAGAAGGACGGGCCGGTCGTCACCGACAACGGGAATATAGTCCTCGACTGCGCGTTCGGGGCGATCGAGGACCCCGACGGGCTGGCCGGCTCGCTCTCCCAGATACCGGGCGTTCTCGAGCACGGACTGTTCGTCGGGCTGGCGGATGTGACGTACGTCGGAAGCGAGGACGGGGTCGAGCGTCGGGTGTACTGAGAATCAGGTATTCGCCGGCAACGGGTCCTCCGTTTTCAGTCCGGCGGCGCGAACCGCACGCAATCCGACGACGAGGATGCAGCCGCCGAAGAGACGTGTTACGGGACGGATCCAGGGCTTTACCTCGAGTTCGTCCGGATTCTCGTAGGCGAGCTCGAGCCCGACGTCGAGGGCCTGTCGCGGCACCAGTATCATCACCAACCCGAGCACGCTGAGCGGCCGTTTGAGGATCGACGCGTGTTCGGGGTGTCGGCCGAGCAACCAGACGAAGACGACTCCCTTGAATCGGCCCGCCTGCAGCGTCCACGGTCGCAGCCTGCCGTCGTCGGGGTTCTCGAAGGCGAGCCGTTCGACGGAGTCGACGATTCGATTCGGTGCGATACTCAGCAACAGTCCCAGCGCGAGGGCGAGCAGTCGTCGCATAGCGTTCGTACGGGTGCCACTCGCAAAACGGTTGGCCGTGAACGTCGGCGTTCGCCCTCGAGTCACGCCGACTCTGCCGACTCGATTGCGTCCGACTCATCGCTACGCTTCGAGAGGATGACGACGAGCAGGTAGAGTCCGCCGAGTGCGCGCGCCGCGGGTTCGATCCAGGGTTTTAACTCGAGATCGTCCGTGTTCTCGTAGACCACCCGCTGGCTGAGTTCGATGGCCGGCTGCGGGAGGGCGATCAGGAATACGCCGGCCAGTCCCAGCAGCGTGGAGACGAGCGTCGAGCCCTCGCGGCCGCGGACGAGCAGCCAGACGAACAGGAAGCCCTCGAGTCGCGCTCCCCAAAGCGCGTGGGGTCGAAGCTGGGCTTCCTCGGGGTTCTCGAGACCGATGCGTTCGCAGGCGTCCATCACCGGCTGGGGTTTGAGGATCTCGAAACAGCCGAAGGCGACCAGGAGTGTCCGGAGCATGCGGCTTCGAACTACGCCTGCCAGCGTAAAAAAACGCGAGCTTGAATACGGTTGATACGTCGGCGGTCGGTCCCCGATACGACGGCCGCGTGGCGTCGATGGACACCTTTTCAATGGGTTCTCGCTATGGTCCGATAGAGACGATCCGATGCCCGAAACATCCGACAGGAAAGACGACCACATTCGAATCATCGAGGACGAAGACGTGGAGACGTCCGGCGCGGGCTTCGCCGACGTCGAACTCGTCCACGAGGCGCTGCCGGAGCTCCACCGCGACGAGATCGACACGACGACGACGCTGTTCGGTCACGAACTCGACGCGCCGATCGTCATCGAGAGCATGACCGGCGGCCACCCGAACACGACCAAAATCAACCGCGCGCTGGCCGAGGCGGCCCAGGAGATGAACATCGCCATGGGCGTCGGGAGCCAGCGCGCCGGGCTCGAACTCGACGACGAGGCGCTGCTCGAGTCCTACACGGTCGTCCGAGACGTCGCCCCCGACGCCTTCCTCTACGGCAACGTCGGCGCGGCGCAGTTGCTCGAGTACGACGTGGCAGACGTCGAGCGAGCCGTCGACATGATCGAGGCCGACGCGATGGCGGTCCACCTGAACTTTCTCCAGGAGGCCGTCCAGCCCGAGGGTGACGTCGACGCCAAGGGCTGTCTCGAGGCGATCGAACGGGTCGCGGCCGGCCTCTCGGTTCCCGTCGTCGTCAAGGAGACGGGCAACGGTATCTCCCGGGAGACGGCCCAGCGACTCGCCGACGCGGGGGTCGACGCGATCGACGTCGCCGGACAGGGCGGGACGACCTGGTCAGGGATCGAATCCTACCGAGCCGCCGCCGTCGGCGCGTCCAGACAGGAACACGTTGGGAAGCTGTTTCGCGCGTGGGGCGAGCCGACCGTCGTCAGCACCAGCGAGGCCGCATCAGTCCACGACTGCGTGATTGCCAGTGGGGGCGTCCGGTCCGGGCTCGATATCGCGAAGGCCGTCGCCCTCGGGGCCCGCGCGGGCGGCCTCGCGAAACCGTTCCTCGGCCCGGCGGGACAGGGCACCGACGCCGTCGTCGACCTGATCGAGACAATCGAACTCGAACTCCGAACCGCGATGTTCGTCACCGGCTCGGCCTCGGTGGCCGACCTGCAGTCCGCGGAGTACGTGACGCTCGGCCGGACGAAGGAGTATCTCGAGCAGCGACGGCAGTAGTCGACATTTCGCGTTTGTGGACCGTTCCACGAAGTGGAATTTGACGACGGTATTCTCACTTCGAACCGACCAGATCACGCGCGGTGGCGCCGACTGGCTGCGAGGCGCGACCGGCGGGAGCGCCTCGAGAGCGAACGGGGAACGCCCGTGAGAAACGTGGAACTCACTGCCGCCAGCGTATTGTACACGCTGGGCGTCGCTAGCTGTCCTCTAGCGATCCGGTCTTCTATCTCTCAAACGAATGAGCGACTCGATCGGTTCAGATTCGAACTCGAGTCCGGGCGAACTCGTCCCCCGAACACCGAGTCGTACCAGCTAGTCGACACACCGGCTGCTCTGAGCGCGTAGAAACCAGCGGCTACGGGCGTAGCGTCGATAAAATGGTTCTCGGTTGGCGTCCCTTACAGGTCGCGGGGCTGGACCGTCTTCCGGTCGTTTGCTTCGGCACGTCGGGCTGCGTCTTCGAGAAGCTCGTCGACTTCCTCGTCGAGTGCTTCGTAGAAGTCCGAGGCAACGTTTTTGTCATCGAGCGCTTCCTTCACGGCGGCTTTGACGATAAGGTCTGCCATACGATTTACGGATTCCGCGTTACCCCATATAATGGTTTTGGTTGTGGCCCGGGATACGGGGGTTGCAGGGGTTAACCCGCCCGTTTCGATGGTCAAATCCACCGGAAAGTATATGACTGATGAGTAAACGACAGGAATTCGGCCGCCAAAATCGGAGTCCAAATCGCTCGCGCGCGCTCTGTGGACGCTGTGGCGTCCCTACCGACGGTTAGGTGTTCGGCGGTCCGGCCCGGCACCTGCCGGGTCGATCGAGCGCGACTCGAGTCTGATCGGTCGGAGGAGCACCGTCCGAGCCGTTGGCCGTTCGATGCGGGTCTCGAGCGGGTGGACTCGTTGTGTAGATCGCTCCCTTCGGTAACCACTCATTCCGCTCACCTTTCAGTAGTCGTCTTTGCACAATTCCCGCAGGTGTCGTACGTATCGGATCGCCAGAATGCTGGAACCAACTCCGAACGAGACGTGATTCGAAAAGACGCGTGGACTGGGTACGGTCGTAGCCGTTATAGTAGACACTGAAACGACTCACACACCGATCGTAACGACGTCCTGCGATCGGGTGTGCATTGACTTTCAGTGTCTACTATAGTTGCCGCTGTTGATAGCCGTACATTCTACACACCATCTTTCGGGCACCAACCCAACACCTTCGAGTACACCCACCACCCAACTCCCCTTATGCGCGAACTCCTCGAGGCCGTCGCCAACGGCCACCTCTCCCCGTCCGAAGCCGAAGCCGAACTCAGGGGCTATACAACCAACGACGCGGGCCGATTCGACGTGGCCCGCAAACAGCGCCGCGGGATTCCGGAGGCCATTCTCGCCGAGGGGAAGACGCCCGCCCAGGTCGTCGCCCTCGCGGAAACCGCCCTCGAGACCACCGACAGAGCGCTGCTGACCCGCACCGACGACGAACAGCTCGACGCACTCGAGACCGCGCTCGAGGATTCCTTCCCAAACGCTACCCTCGAGCGCTGGGGCACGTCGGTTCGCGTCGTCACCCCCCAGTTCGAACAGCCGTCGCTGGACGCCACGGTCGGAATCGTTACCGCGGGCACCGTCGACGGCCCGGTGGCCGACGAGGCCGAACTCGTCCCGCGCGACGCGGGGGCGACGATCGACCGCGTCGAGGACGTCGGCGTCGCCGCGCTGGACCGAACGCTGGATCAGGTCGACCGGTTTCGGGCCGCCGACGTGCTGATCGTCGCCGCGGGCCGGGAGGGGGCGCTGCCGACCGTGATCGCCGGCCTGGTCGACACGCCCGTGGTCGCGGTGCCCGTCTCGAGCGGCTACGGCTTCGGCGGCGACGGTGAGGCTGCGCTCGCAGGGCTACTCCAGTCCTGTACCGTCCTCTCGGTGGTCAACATCGATGCGGGCTTCGTCGCCGGTGCCCAGGCGACGCTCATCGCCCGGGCCATCGACGACGCCCGCGACTCGAGTCCCTGATACCGACAAAAAATTCTCTCGTATCCGAAACGCCAAACAGTGTATGGGGAAGGCTTTTTATTGCACACCGAATACTATCGGGTACCGGTTGAGACCGGTGTGACCATTGCCCAATGCCCACCTGTGATCACTGCGACGCGCACGTGTCCGAGCGCTTCGCACGCGTTTTCGCCGACGAGAACGGCGAGATCCACGCGTGTATCAGCTGCTCGGCGAACGCCGGGATCGCGGAAGCCGCACGACACCGCGCTCGCGGTACCTGATCCCCGCTCGAGCATCGCGACCGACGACCACACGCCCCCACTCCGTCGCGCTTTTTATCGATACCCTTCGTAGCCCATGCCATGGCCGACCACGTCGTCTACGTCCTCGAGTGCGCCGACGGCTCTCTGTATACTGGTTACACGACCGACCTCGAGCGACGGGTCGCCGAACACGACGCCGGCGAGGGCGCGAAGTACACCCGCGGGCGCACGCCCGTCGAACTCCAGTATCACGAGTGCTACGACTCGAAGTCGGCCGCCATGTCCCGCGAGTACGAGATCAAACAGCTCTCCCGCCGACGGAAGGAACGACTCGTCGGGCTCGAGTAACCAATTCCACCCGTTCGGCGTAGAATTCTATCTTGATCTCTCCAAAAAATAAATACCGTCGCGGTCCCTGCGTTGAGACGATATGAAGATCGACATCGCCGAGCTCAAACAACCGGAGTACACCGGCGAGAATCGGTGTGAGCCGTGTACGATACTGAACCTCGCGATCGCCGCGGTCGTCGGGTCGCTCGTCGCCCGCAAGACGAAACTCGGTGGGCTGGCCGCGGTCGGCATCTCGATCGGCCTCATCTACCTGCGGGGCTATCTCGTCCCCGGCACGCCGACGCTGACGAAGCGGTATCTGCCGCCCGAGATTCTGCGCTGGTTCGGCAAGGACCCTGAACCCCAGGTAGCGAGCGGCTTCGGCGGCGTCGACGCCGGAACTGAGGCGATCGATATCGCGATCGACGGGACCGACGAGGCCGACGCCGCGACCCACGGCGACGATGCAACGGCCGAAGCCACCGATGCAACGGCCGAAGCCACCGATGTAACGGCCGAAGGCGACGACATCGCGACCGAAAACGCCGACACTACCGAGCCGGAACCCGAACTGGAAGCGGAACCGGAACCGCTCGAGCTTGAGGCCTTTTTCCTCGACCACGGCGTTCTCGAGCCCTGTTCCGACCGGGACGACCTCTGTCTCACCGAGGCGTTCGAAGCCGACTGGCTCGCGGCGATCGAGGACGTCGACGAGACCGGCGTCGACGCGGCGGCCGTGATCGACGCCTTCGACTTCGACGCCGAACCGGAGGCGTTCGACCTCGAGTCCCGCGAGGACGCCCGGTTACTCGTCGGCGAACGCGGTATCGCGGGCCGCTGGCCCTCCCGCGCCGCGGTGGTCGCCGACGTTGCTGCCAGTCGCGTCCTTGCGGACTGGACGTCCGAATGGGACACACAGACGCCCGAAACGAAAGGCCAAGTGCTCAACGGGCTCCGGATGTTCCTCGAGACCTGTCCGGGTTCCGGCGGCGAGATCAGCATGGACGAGGAGGTCGTCGAATCCTGCTGTAGCTCCCACGACGTGATCGCCGTGACCTGCGACGAGACGGGCGAGCGGCTGTTCGAACAGCGCGTCAATACGTCTACGAGTCGGATGCAGCGGTAACGTTTCGACTTCTGAGAGACCCGGTCGCCGACTCAGTCGTCGGCCGCCGCGGACCGCGAGGATGTTACGCTCGGCTCGATGAACGCGTACTCGGTGAGGTTTCGTCCTAACTTCTCTACTCGCTCCTGTAAGTCCGGATCGCGAAACCGACGGCCGTCGATAGCGTCGGGGTCGGCTTCGAACTTGCTCGAGGCGTTCCGAAGCCCCACCTGGTGGGGCAGGACCCAGCCGTGGACGCCGCGAACCGTAATCCGCAGGTGATCGAGCGTCGAGCCGTAGCTCCCGCCGCCGGCGGTGGCCAGCAGCCCGACGGTGGTATCCTCGTACTCGTCCCAGCCACAGAAGTCGTGGAAGTTCTTCAGCGCGCCGGAGTACGAACCGTGGTAGACGGGGGTCCCGAGCGCGATGGCGTCGGCCTCGCGGACGATCCGCATCGCTTCTTCTGCGACATCCGGGTCGTCGACGTCGGGATCGTAGACGGGGAGGTCGTACTCGCCCAGATCGAGCAGCGTCGTCTCCGCGCCGGCGGCGGCGGCAGCCTCGAGGACGTAGCGCAGCGCCGTGCGCGTGTAACTCGTCTCGCGGAGGCTGCCGTTGACGGCGACGACGGAGGGAGTATCGGACATAGCGGCGCTAGGATGTCCGTCAAGAAAACACCATTGCTCGCCCGTCGTCCGTTGGCGTGGCGTGGATTCGCGTCCGTCACGGGTTCGCGAGGCCGTCTCTGATTCTGATGTGAGATCCCCTCCCCCGATCGCTGCACGATTCGTACGACTGCGTCGCCTTTTTCGCGCCCGGCGATGAGACACGCGTATGGAAACGATCAGCTTCGGTACCGACGGCTGGCGGGCGACGTTAGCGGAGTTCACCGCGCCGCGCGTACGGATGGTCGGACAGGCTGTCGCGACGTACCTGCGGGACGAGGGGCTCGAGGCCCCCGTCGTGGTCGGCTACGACGCCCGCGAGACCTCGCGCGGGTTCGCAGAGGAACTGGCTCGCGTGCTCTGTGCCAACGGCTTCGACGTCATCGTGCCCGATCGAGATCGGCCGACGCCGCTGGTCGCCCACGCGATCGTCGAACGCGACCTGGCTGGCGGACTGGCCATCACGGCTTCCCACAACCCGCCGGAGTACAACGGCGTGAAGTTCATCCCCGAGGACGGCGCGCCGGCCCTCCCCGACGTCACCGACGCCATTGCGGACCGACTCGCCGAACCGGTCCCCCTCCCGGAGGACGAACACGGCACCGTCGAGGCCGTCGACCTCGTCACGCCTCACGCCGACGCCGCCCTCGAACTGGTCGAGGCGATCACTGGCAGTGCCGATCTCTCGCCTGCCGACCTGACGGTCGCCTACGACGCCATGCACGGCAGCGGACGCGGGACGACAGACGCCCTGCTCGAGCGCGCCGGAGCCTCCCTCGAGTGTCTGCGCTGTCGCCGAGACCCGGAGTTCGGCGGCGGTGCACCCGAACCGGCCCTCGAGAACCTCGGGGCGCTGATCGATCTCGTCACCGACGACGCGACGGACCCGACGCTGGGGATCGCGAACGACGGGGACGCAGACCGGATCGCCATCGTCACACCCGAGCGAGGCTATCTCGACGAGAATCTCTTTTTCGCCGCGCTCTACGACTACCTACTCGAGGACGACTCGGGCGCCGTCGTCCGCACCGTTTCCACGACGTTCCTGATCGATCGCGTCGCCGACGCTCACGGCGAGACCGTCCACGAGGTCCCGGTCGGGTTCAAGTGGGTCGCCGAAGCGATGGCCGACCACGACGCCCTCGTCGGCGGCGAGGAGTCCGGCGGCTTCACCGTCCGCGGTCACGTCCGCGAGAAAGACGGCGTCCTGATGGCGCTGCTCGCGGCCGTGATGCACGCCGACGAACCGTTGGACGAGCGCGTCGATCGCCTCCTCGAGGAACACGGCACCGTCGTCCAGAACAAGCGTAGCGTGGCCTGTCCGGACCAGGAGAAGGCGCGAGTCCTCGCCGATCTCGAGGATGCAATTCCCGAGCGCGTCGCGGGCACTGCGGTGGAGGGCGTCAACACCGCGGACGGCTTCAAACTCCAGCTCGCCGACGGCTCCTGGCTCCTCGTTCGCCCCAGCGGAACCGAGCCCGTGCTGCGAGTCTACGCCGAAGCCGCAGACGAGGACCGGGTGAGCGAGTTGCTCGAGGCGGGCGAGGAACTGGTCGAGCCGCTGGTCTGAGTCAGCATCCCTTCGGTGCTGCGTCGGTGACGTTCCGTCGCTCCGGTCCGGGTTGCGTGCTCCGGCCCCTTCTTTACCGGCGTCGACCCGCTCCCTAGGAGTATGAGCCAAGCGAACCGCGAGGATATCGCGTTCACGGAACTCACGCCGGACTCCTGGCACCAGAACGACGAAGGAAACTACTACCTCGATTGCCCGGAGTGTGGCTCTGCGGCGTCGCTGATGACCATCGTCAAACACGGCCGGTGTAACGGATACATGGACCAACAGGAGGGCGACACCGAACTCGACGAGGCCGAATTCGACTGCACGGCGAAGCTCCGCCTCGAACTCGGCTACACGTCCGACCCCGACCCCGGGGCGACCGACTCGGACGCCGAACAGTCCGAAGACAGCGTCGAGACGGGCGAGGGCGTCCCCGGCGAGGGGTCCCCGGCGGGCTCGGACGGAACGGTGAGCGACGAACAGCAGTGATCAGCCGGGTTACGTTCCGTATTGCTCTGCCCCGATTCGACTCGAGACGGGGACGACGCCGACCGTCAATCCACTCGTTTCGCCGGCACGCCGACGACGGTTGCCCCGGCTTCGACATCCCGCGTGACGACCGATCCGGCGCCGACCGCCGCGTCCTCGCCGACCGTAATATCGCCGAGCAGCGTCGCGTTCGCCCCGATCTGGACCCCGTCCTCGATCGTCGGATGGCGCTTGACCGGTTCGTTCGTGTTGCCACCCAGCGTGACACCGTGATACATGTGGACGTCGTCGCCGATCTCGGCCGTCTCGCCGATGACCACCCCCATGCCGTGATCGATCGTCACTCGGCGACCGATCGTTGCGCCGGGGTGGATTTCGACGCCCGTGAGCATGCGGACGACGTGCGAAAGCAGTCGGGCGAGCAACTGAAAATCGGTGTTCCAGAGCCGGTGTGTGAGCCGGTGGCCCCAGACAGCGTGGACCCCGGGATAGGCGAGCGCGACCTCGAGACACCGCTTCGCGGCGGGATCGCGCTCACACATCGCTCGCGTGTCCTCACGCAGTCGTCGGAACATCGATCACCGGTTCGGATGCGACAGTTAGAGCGCGATGCGCTCGGCGGGGGGTCGAGCAGCCACTCGAGCGACAACACCGGCCGGTAACGCGACGAGGGGAGTTCCTGCTGATGCACGTCGTATGGCCGGTAGATACCATACCCGGACCTACCGGCGAGTTGGCCTAAAAGGGTTCGCTTCCCGACGATCGCCGCGCGGAGCCGCCGTCTCCGACTCACTCCCCGCGTGCGAGTCGCGTTCCGATCCGTTCGGGCAGGTTTGTCTCTCGAACCGCCTCCTGGACGGCGTCGATATCGTACTCCACGCGGTGCGTTTCGGCGGTCAACGCGTCGAGGTCGACGACCGCGTAGGCCGCTCGCGGATCGCCGTCTCGAGGCTGGCCTACGCTGCCCGGGTTGACGACGATTCCCTCGGCGAACCGCTCGAGGCCCTGGACGTGGGTGTGGCCGAGCACGAGGACGTCCTCCTCGCCGAGCAGCCCCGAAGAGAATTCTCGCGGATACGTGTAGCGCGTGTATCGCTGCGGATCGTCCGGATGGCCGTGGACGAGTTTGATCCGCCCGTCGCACTCGAGTCGCTCCGTGGGCAGGGACTCGAGCCACCCGCGTTGTCTCTCCGAGAGTTGTTCGCTGGCGTACTCGACGCCCGCTCGCGCCATCCCGTTGAATCGGAACGGGGCATCGCCGACGACCGCCGCGTCGTGGTTGCCCATCACCGTCGGCACGTCTCGCTCCCGGAGTTCGTCGACGCACGCTGCGGGCCAGGGGTTGTAGCCGACCACGTCGCCGGCACAGCAGAGTCGATCGACCGGCGGCATGTCCTCGAGGACGGCCTCGAGGGCGACCCGGTTGCCGTGAACGTCCGAGATGAGTCCGACCTTCATGCTCGAGGATATGGGCCGCGAGGGGTTTGTAGGTTGGCCAGTGGTCGTTCCTCGGAGTTCTCGGCGGTGGGGTTTCGCGGCCGGGAGCGGCTACAGCGGAACCCGTTCCCCGTCTTCGGGAACGTGGACGTTCTCCGTCTCCGACCGCAGTTCGTCACGCGTGAGGAGACAGTGGTTGATGGCTTCCATGTGAACGACGACAACCGCGGCGTCGGTTGCGTCACGGACGGCCGTGACGTCCGGGATCCCCATGGTGATCGGCTCGCCCTGATTGAACTGCGCTTCGCCGCCGTTGAGGACGACCATATCGGGTTCGAATCGGTCGAGCGTCCGGTGGACCGCGTCGTACCAGACCGTGTCACCGGCGACGTACAGCGTGTCGTCGGCGTCGAAGACGAACCCCGAGACCGGCCCCATCTCCTCGGCTAACTGCCCGTGCCCGTGGCGACCGGGCGTCCGGTGAAGGGTGACGCCGTCGAACGACGCCTGGGTGTCGACGGGTCGCACGTCGGTAAAGCCGTCTTCGACGAACGCGTCCGACTCTTCGGGCTGACAGAACAACGGGACGTCCGCGTCGAGTTCCGCTTTCGCCGCGTCGTTGAAGTGATCGCGGTGACGGTGGGTGACGACCACGGCGTCGTGGGACAAGTCGGCGTCGGGAAGCGGAACGAGCGGGTTCTCGCGGTCGTTCGGCGTGTCCGGTATCGGCGGAATATCACCCGGGGACGCGAACATCGGATCGACGAGGAAGGTCGTCCCACCGACGGTCGCGAGGACGGTGGCGTTCCGGACGAGACGAATACCGGTGTCGGAATTTGTCGACATACACGATATAATCGGCGAGCGCCGGGTTAGTTGTTGTCGCTACCGAATACCGTCCGACCCCAGCGATCAGTCGCCGTTCTCGATCGCGGTCTCGAACCCGTCTTCGGTTCGGGCGACGCCCGCCGCACAGACGGCGTGTTCGAACTCGAGGTCGTAGACCTCGCTCGCCGCCGCCTCGGCACCGTCTGCCTCGAGACCGAACGCTTCGGGCGAGTCCTTCTCGTAGGTCGCCACGAGCGTCGGCTCCTCGACCGTTTCGACGAGCAGGGCGTCCTTCCGCACGGTGCCGATCAGGGCCTCGCCCGCACCGTCGATCGTCGCCGCGATCCGTGGCGTGTTGTAGTCGTCTTTCTCGTAATCCAACGCCAGCAGGCTCTCCGCGAGGGCGTCTCGAGCGGGGTAGCCCAACTCGAGTTTCTCCGCGATCGGATCGACGTGCGAGCCGTTGCCGAAGGCGGCCGTCTCCCCGGTCGGCGTCTCGACCACCCGCAGGCAGTTGTAGGACACGTAGGGGTTGTCCGTCTCGGGGGCGTCCGCCGTGGGGCCGACGGTGAGAGCGTCCTCTCGAGCGGTGATCTCCCGGTTGGGGAACGAGCGCGACGACACGCGGTAGGCGCCGACGTCGGGACCGACGACGACGAACCGTCCAACGTACATACGCGGCACTGGGCGGGAGAGGGGAAAAGGGGTGTCGGTTCGACTCGAGCGACCGTCTTCGGCGACACCGTGCTGGCTTCGGAGCCGCCGTCTTATATACGATGCCGCGGCGAACGCGGGTGTGACGACGGACGAGGAGTGTCTCGAGGCGTTGGGGCGGGCCGCGGAGCAACTCGGCGAGTCGCCGACGAAAGCGCAGTACGAGGAGATAGGGCTGACGCCGGCCTCTGCGACAATTATGAAAATCTTGGGTGGCTGGAACGCCGCAAAAGAGCGCGCGGAATTGAAGACATTCGATCGGGCTGTGACCGGCGGTCAACCGGTCCAACCGAAACCGGACTGGGTTGACATACCCGACGACGTCGAGTGGGAGGAACTCACGGGTCAACAGCGCTGGTACTACAAAAACCGGGAGGAACGAATCGAGCGAAAGGACCGTCGCCGAAACGAAATCAGACGGTGGCTCTACACGTACAAAGACCAACGTTGTGAGTGCAACCGATGTGGCGAAGAGCGGCCACCGTGTTTAGACTTTCATCACCCGGGCGAGAAGGAACGGGATATCTCGACGATGGTCGTCGACGGTTACTCGAAAGAGAGTATCCGAAAAGAGATCGATCGGTGCACCGTTCTCTGTGCAAACTGCCACCGAATAGAACTACGAACCGCCGACGTTGTAATATTCACACGTACGCAATCTCAGATGGGGTTGCCATACCCGTGACCGGCCTCGACTTCCGCCCCAGTTCGTAACACTCTAATATGGACACCCACTACTGACTGGTACGTCGTCGGAAAACGAGCCCGGCGAAACATGTCAAGTCCATTAGGGTAGCGGCCAATCCTGAAGCCTTCTGGGGGCTTCGACGCTGGTTCGAATCCAGCATGGACTACTCCTTTCCGTTCTTCTACTCGAGTCCTCCGCCAGTCCCGTCTTTCGATCTCCAGTCGAAACGAAGGGGTCTGCGGTAACTGACGCGTCACCAGAAACCCTATCTCGGTTACGGCGCTAGAGAAAGATATGAATCGACGGACATTCCTCGCCGTCGGCGGAACGGCGACGCTCGGCGGGATTGCCGGCTGTCTCAGCGGTGACGACGGGTCGCCGGCGAACGAGTTCGATTACGAGACGCAGTCGTACGAGGGGACGGCGGTGCCGCTCGCGCCGATCGACGACGTCATCGAGTGGTACGAAAACGACGAGGCCGAGTTCGTCGATGCGCGCGGCCGGGATCAGTACGACGAAGTCCGCATCGCCGGTGCCGTCTTTTCTCCCGCACCGGACGGCGTCGACGACGATCCGACCGAGGAGTGGTCGACCGATACGCGGATCGTCACCTACTGTGGCTGTCCGCACCACCTGTCGGTGATGCGCGGTGCGACGCTGATCGACGCCGGGTACGAGCACACGTACGCGATCGACGAGGGGCTGCAGGAGTGGTACGATCGCCAGTATCCGATGGAGGGCTCGAGTGTCGACGTCGAACGGCAGAGCTACCGAATCAGCGGCACGACCGATCCGGAGTATCGGGGGCAGATGGCGCTGCTCGAGCAACTCGACGCGGATCGCGCCGAAGCCGCGCCGATCGACGACGACGGCTCGTACACCCTGCAGCTCCACTACGCGGGATCGCCGGATTCCGAGTTCAGAGTCGGAGTGGACGGGAACTGGATCGAGGGAACGCTTGCGGAACTGACGAGCGGTCCCGTGACGATCTGAGTCGTTACAACTCCGATCGCTCGTAGACCCCTTCGCGCTCGAGTTCGCCTCGTTTTCGCAACACGCTCGGCGTCCGACAGATACCCGGCGCGCCGGTCGCCTGCGGCACCGTGCAGTTGTTACAGTTCTCACAGAGGACGCGCAGATCGCCGTCCACAGGAGTCTCGGCGTCGGCACCGTCCTCGAGCAGCCGCGCCCCCAGTCGGGGCTCGGCGTAGAAGGGGCGGGCCATCCCGACCATGTCGCAGGCCGGCGCCTCGCGGATGCCGTCGCTGGAGACGCCGCTCGAGCCGAGTAATCGATCCATTTCGTCTCGCTCGCGGATCCCGCCCTCCGCAAGCACGGGGATCGACACCTGCTTGCGAACCCGACGGCAGAACTCCTCGTTCCACGCGGGGTCGAAGTCGTACTGTAGCGACTGGACCCGGTTCGCGGCGGCGACCAGCCGTCTGCGCGCCGCGCCGCCGAACGCCGCGTCGTACGCCTCGCGTAACTGTTCGTTCCCCCAGGCTCGCTCGGGATACTCCCCGCGAACGATGCTCATGTCCCAGACGACCGAGGTCTGGACAGGAACGACCGCGTCGTAGCCGATTCGCTCGAGTCGCCGGGCGATTTCGATCCCGTCCTCGAGTGAGAGCTTCCGGCGCACGACGGGCGACGGCGGTGCGGGCGTCTCGGCCGGCACCTTGGTCATGAGCGGAACGTCGCCCGCTCGCTCGCGGATCTCGTCGTGGACGAGCGCGAAGAACTCGAGTCTCGCCTCCGGAGAGCCGCCGAACTCGTCGTCCCGCCGGTTGTAAAACGGCGAGAGGAACTGCTGGACGATACCCATATTCGCCCCCGAAAGATGGATGCCGTCGTAGCCGGCTTCCGCCGCGTACGCCGCTGAGCGGCCGAAATCGGCCGCGAGTTCGTACACCTCGTCGGTCGAGAGGACGTGCGGGTCGTAGGAAAGAAATCCGAGTCGATCCAGCAGCCGCAGCTGCCAGGGCGGCTCCGATACTGCCAGTTGCTCCAGCTCCGGGTTCTCCCGCCGATACTCGGCGTGCCAGGTTTCCATGCTCCGCAGGCCGCCGTGCTCGAGTTGTACAAAGATCCGGCTGCCGTGCTCGTGGATCCGGTCGGTCAGCCGCGACAGTTGCGCCACGAACTCGGGGTCGTGGACGCGGGTCATCCCCGGTGCGGCACAGCCGCCGTCGCCGCGGACGATCGTCGCGCCCTGACAGAGCAGCCCGACGCCCGACTCCGCTGCGGGCTCGAGGTCGTCGATCAGCGTCCCAACCGCGTCGGGACCGTTGCCCGCACACTCGAGCACCGGCGCGCGATAGAGCCGATTCGGAACCTCACAGCCGCCGATCTCGATGGGATCCTCGAGGGTGGTCATACCGACGCTATCACGGGATCGTACAAGAGCGTGCCGTCCGTACGGACGACGACCCCGCCCGCGTCTACGACGATCGATCGCCGTGACGGTGACGGATGCAGTAGCGGTGGTACGTCGCCGCCGTTCGGATGGGACTGACGGGGATCGTGGTCGCCGAAATCGACGTGTTGCTGCCGGGCTGATTCCGATCCGGCCGACGTATCAAATAATATGAAAAAACGTCTCGTCACTGACCGTCAACATATCGATCGTATGTCCCGTATACGGACGCACCCGACGAACCAGACGATGACAGCCATCGCCTCGAGACTCCTTCCCTGGTTTCGCGTGGTGTTCGGAGCGATCGGGCTCCTGGTTCCGCGCGTGCTCGGTCGGTGGTACGGCCTCTCGACGAACGGTGATTCACCCGTCGTCGCGCTTCGGTATGCGTGCATTCGAGCGCTCGGGCTGGGAATCGGCCAGCTGACGGCGACCGGGGCGACCCGTAGCGACTGGGACCGGATCGCCCTTCTAGTCGACGCGCTCGATACGCTCATGCTCCTCGAGGCGGCCGTCCGGGGACGGATTCCGAAACGAAGCGCGCTCGTGATGCTGAGCGGAACGGTTTCGGGTGTCGTGGTCGGTTTCCTCGCACGGCGGGACAGCGACCCTGTGCGAGCGACCGACTGACGCGGACCCCCGTGATCGATCGTCGCGAGTATTATGGCGGTGTGAGGACCGCACGGCCCTCGATCTCGTTGTGCTCGAGGCGTTCCGCGACCGTGTTGATCTCCGCGAGGTCGTGGGTCTCGGTCCGCAACTCGACGTCACCGCGGTCGACGAGCGTGACGAGCTCCTGGAGTTCGGCGTACTTCCCGACCAACGTGCCGCGGAACGCGAACTCGCCGTTGACCAGCGCCTGACTGGGCTCGTGGACGTGACCGCCGTAGCCGACGATGTGGTGGTCGCCGCCCGCGGCGACGATCTCCGGTGCCAGGGCGGTCGTCTCGTCTCTCCCGACGAAGTCGACCACCTGTTGTGCGCCCTCGTCGTCGGTCAGGTCTGCGATCACGTCCGCGACGTTTTCGTCGGCCGAGTTGACGGTGTGGTGGGCTCCCAACTCCGTCGCCAACTCGAGCGCCTCGTCCTTGATATCGGCGGCGACGATAGTCGCGGCGCTCGTGGCGTCGAGACACTGGAGGCCGATGTGGCCGAGCCCGCCCACGCCGATGACGACGCAGGTGTCGCCCGGGTTCAGTTCGGCGACGGCTTTCTTGACGGCGTGGTAGGCCGTGATCCCCGCGTCGGCGTGCGGGGCGATCTCCGTCGGGTCGACGCCGTCGGGAAGCGGGATCACCGCTCGCTCGTTCGTCTGCAGGTACTCGGCGAAGCCGCCGTCGGTGGTGAGGCCGTTGAACGCGCTGTTTTCGCAGTACATGTCCTCGCCGAGCCGGCAGGGCCGACAGATACCACAGGTCTGGACGGGGTGACAGATCACCGGATCACCCGCTTCGACCAGCGTCACCTCCTCGCCGGTTTCGGCGACGATGCCGGCGTTCTCGTGGCCGAGCGTCATCGGAAGCTCTTGGGGGGCGTACTCGGTCCACATCCCCTCGACGATGTGGTTGTCCGTTTGGCACCACCCCGCGCCTTCGACCTCGACCAGAACGCCGTCGGATTGATCGATTTCGGGTCGGTCGACGTCCTCTACCTCCAGCGCCTCGCTCATCTCGTCGGTGTACTCGTGAAGTCTGGCTGCTTGCATGGTGCTATGACACCGTTCAACACGGTCAGTGATAACGTTCTCCACCTATCAGACGTCGCGACCGTTTGTTCGTTGATACCCTGAGAGTGACGACCTAATTTTGACGGTGTACTGTGGTCCGTCTGGGTAACTCAGCTCTCTCTGAAAAAGAGTAATGGCCTGTGTTAACGATAACCACTGTGCGATGTATCAGCACAACGGCGAGGAGATCTTCGTCATCGACGCTCACGTTCATCTGTGGGACGCTACGGAGGAAAACATCCAGCACGACGGCGGCGAGGAGTTCATCCGGTGCTTCTACGACTACCACACGACGTTCACGCCCGAGGAGCGCCAGTGGGGGATGGACGAGTACCGCCACTACGGCCCCGACCGGATGCTCGAGGACATGTTCGGCAACGCTGCCGTCGACATGGGCATCTTCCAGCCTACCTATCTCTCCGACTTCTACGAGGAGGGGTTCAACACGACCGAGCAGAACGCCGAACTGGCGACGGAGTACCCGGAGCGGTTCGTCCTCAACGGCTCGTTCGATCCCCGCGACGCCGATCCGGGGATCGAGTACCTCGAGGAACTCCACGAGAAATACGACATTCCGGGCGTTAAGCTGTACACGGCCGAGTGGCGCGGCGACTCGAAAGGGTGGCGCCTCGACGACGAGGAGGCGTTCCGATTCCTCGAGCGGTGCGAAGAGTTGGGGATCGAGAACATCCACACCCACAAGGGACCGACGATCCGACCGCTGAACCGCGACGCGTTCGACGTCAAGGACGTCGACGACGCGGCCTCCTCGTTCTCGGGACTGAACTTCATCGTCGAACACGTCGGCCTTCCTCGGCTCGACGACTTCTGCTGGATCGCGGGTCAAGAGCCGAACGTCTACGGCGGCCTGGCCGTCGCCGCTCCGTTCGCCCAGAACCGGCCGGGAAAATTCTCCGAGATCATGTCCGAACTGCTCTGGTGGCTCGGCGAGGACCGCGTCCTGTTCGGCTCGGACTACGCGCTGTGGAATCCCGACTGGCTCGTCGAGGAAGTCATGGAGGCCGAACTCACGGAAGAGCACCGCACGGAGTACGGCGTCGAGTGGGATCTCGAGACGAAACGGAAGGTGATGGGCGAGAACGCCGCCAAACTCTACGACATCGATATCGAGGCAAAGCGCCGGCAGTTCCAGGAGGACGAGATCAGCCAGCGGTTCGGCCTCGAAGACCACTACGCCGGCGGGGAGCCCGCGGCGGCCGACGACTGATGGGTCGACCGGAAGCCGACGCCGACGGCCCCGAACCGACGCGAGCCGCCGTCCGCGACCGATTGGATCGGGTCACCGATCCCGAACTCGACCGTTCGATCGTCGAACTCGAGTACGTGGACGGAATCGAAATCGACGGTCGACGAGTCGAGGTCGAGATCACGCTCCCGACGGCGTGGTGCTCGCCGGCGTTCGCCTGGATGATGACCGTCGACGCCCGCGACGAGGTCGCGACGCTGCCTGCGGTCGAGGTGGTCCGGATCACGCTCCGCGAACACATGCACGAGGCGGAAATCAATCGCGGCGTCAACGAGCAACGCTCGTTCGCCGAGGCGTTTCCGGACGCCGACGGAGACGTCGAGGCGGTCCGCGCGGAACTCGACGAAAAAGCCCGCGTCGCCAGACAGTACAACGCGACTGAGGCGCTGCTTGAGGCGGGTCTCGACGGCGAGGCGATCACCGGGCTGCGACTGGCGGACCTCGAGCCCCTCGAGGCGGACGGCACGCCCGACGACGGCGAGGTGACGGGTTCGCTCGCTGTCTACGTCGCCGACCGCTCGTTCGTCGTCCGGGTTCCGCGAGCGCCGATCAAGCGCTACCTCGAGAAGGCCCGCGAGACCGGTCTCGTCTCCGAGGCGGACGACGTCCTGTTCCGGACGCCGGAGGGAGAGCCGATCGACCCCAACTCGTTCGACCTCGTCCACCGTCGCGGCCGGCTCGCGACGGTCAATATGTCGAGTCAGGGCGGAATCTGTGACGGGCTTCGGGAAGCGAGGGAGAGGCGACTCGAGGAGTCGGCGGACGACTGACGCGACCGTGGCGGAGCCGTCACCGCGTTCGGTCAACTCACTTCTCGACCTCGAGCAGCGCCACTCGCTCGCGGACTAGGTCACCGAGGCTTGCGTCGGTCGACCCGCGTTCGGCATCGGTGATGTCGAAAAAGTCACACAGCGTGGCGTCGTCTCGAGCGTCGAGGGTCGGTTCGGCCGCGACGAGGGCTTCGAGTTCGGTCAGCGCCGCGCGAGCGGCCATTTCGTTGTCCATAGGAGCTTCGGTATCGGCGTCGTTCGTGCCCCGATCCCCTTCGTTTCCGGTGGAAACCGTGTCAACGAGGAGCACGGCTCGGCTCTCTCCTTCGCTGACGCCCATCTCGAGGGCGCGATCGATCTGTCGGCGGCCGGCGGCGTAGAGCAGGATCTCGACGGCTCGGTCCCGGGCGACGTTCGTCCCGCGGACGATGGCGCGGTCGGCCAGTTCGACGGCCCGCTCGAGGTGGGATGGGTCGGCGACGTAGCTCGCGTCGAAGGCCTGCACCGTCACGTCGTGTCGGTCGCCGATTGCGCCGATATCGGCGACGAATCGATCGAGGTCGTCGACGAAGAGGGTGCACTCGAGGAGCTCCATCAGAAATCACCCAGGCTGGACTGATCGTCGTCCGCCGCTTCGGTCGCCGTTTCCTCGTCGGCTCCGCCTCCAGCGCTCGAGCCGGCGGCCCCTGTGTTCGCCGCTCCGCCGACCGGTTCGACGCCCTCCATCGAGGGATCCTCGCGGCCGGCGTTCTCGAGGATGTTTTCGGCCGTCTTCTTGCCCTTGAGCGCGCCGAGAACGACGCCCTTGTCGGCGCTCCGGAGGTCGGCCGGTTCCTCGATGCCGACCTCGTAGAGTTGGCGAGCGCGTTTCCGGCCGACGCCCCCGACGGAGACCAGTTCGAGCAGTTCCTCCCCGACGCCGTGTTCGACGCGAGCGCGGGCCTCGCGGACGGCAACGGTCCACTCGCTGTCGACCTCCGCGGCCAGCGACTCGGCCGCGCCCAGCAGCCACTCGGCGGTGTCGACCTTCCCGCGGAGGTCGCCGGGACCGATCTTGTATCGGTCGGTCAGCCGCTCCTCGTCCTCCTCGCTGGCCCAGTCCTCGAGCAGCTTGCCGGTCTTGAGCGCGGCCAGCCAGTCCTCGAAGCGGTCCTCTTCGTACTCGCTCGGCCTGTCGCCGAGCAGTTCGGCCTCGCGCTCGTAGTAGAGTTCGCCGAATTTCTCGTCCTCACCCGAGCGCAGGTAGAGTTCGTACATGTCCGGCGTCCGCGAGACGAGCTGGTAGAGCCCGAGCGCGGTCGGCCGATCGTCGGCCCGTTCTAAGCCGTGGACGATCTCGGCGGCGCTCATCGGATCGAGATAGAGCCGGGAGACGGTGTGGCCGAGGCTGGTCGCCTCGAGGCTCTCCTCGCGCGTCGATTCTTGCTGTGCCGCGAGGTCGGCCGCGGAGGTGAACGCGCCGTCGTCGATTCCGGCGTCGGCGTCCGCATCGCCACCCGCTCGCTCGCGTTTGATGAAGTCGTTTCGCTCGAGATAGTCCAGCACGTCGTCCGTCACGCGCTCGAGTCGCCCTGCCTCGGTCGATTGGCTGGCATAGAGGGTGGCCTCGAGGAACTCGAGCAGTCCCTCGCGCGTCCGGGCGAAGCCGGAGGCGATGGTCGCGAGCACGTGCGTTCGCAGGGCGGGTTCGGCGGCGAGTTTCGACCGGACGGCTTCGGGGTCGGCCCAGACGTAGCGGTCGAACAGCTCCTCGCTCTCGTCGTGGCTCTTCGCGAGCAGGACGGCCTCGCCGTAGGGGTCGAGCCCGGGCCGCCCCGCTCGCCCCATCATCTGGTGGACCTCGAGGACGTCAAGCGGGGACATCCCGCCCGCGCTGGGATCGAAGCGTCGCCAGTCGCGGACGATAACCCGCCTCGCAGGGGTGTTCACCCCGGCGGCGAGCGTCGGCGTCGCCGAGATGACCTTCAGCAGGCGGTCGCGGAAGGCGTCCTCGACGAGCGTCCGCTGGGTGGCAGAGAGACCGGCGTGGTGAAACGCCGCGCCCCGCTCGACGCAGTCGGCCAGGTCTTTGCTGGTCTCGGTGTCGCTATCCTCTCTGATCTCCTCGGCTAGCTCGGCCAGCGCTTCCCGCTCGTCGCCGTCGAGTTCGCGACTCGAGACCTGCCCCAATCGGCTCGCGGCGGCCTCGGCGTTTCGCCGGGAGTTGACGAAGACGAGCGAGGAGCCACCCTCCTGTAAGATGTCCCGGACGAGCGCGGCCTCCTGCTTTTCCGATCCCTCGACGGGAACCTCCCGCGTCGAGCCGTCGTCGAAGTTCAGGGCGTTGCCGTAGTGGACCCCCATCCGGAGGTCGATCGGTCGCCAGTCGGTGTCGACGAGCGCGGCGTCGAGCCAGTCGGCGATCTCGTCCGCGTTGCCGACCGTCGCGGAGAGCGCGACCGTCTGCATGGCGGGGTTGAGCCGCCGGAGTTTCGCGAGGGTGACCTCGAGCGTCGGTCCCCGGTTCCGGTCGTCGATCAGGTGAACCTCGTCGCTGACGACGCAGGTCAGATCCGAGAGCCAGTCGGCCCCGTTGCGCACGAGCGAGTCGACCTTCTCGCTGGTCGCGACGATGATGTCTTTCGTCGCGAGCCACTCGCTTGTGCTCTCGTAGTTCCCCGTCGTCACGCCCGTCGTGACGCCGAACCGTTCGTAGGCCTCGAACTCGGCCTTCTTCTCGCTGGCGAGCGCTCGCAGGGGGACGATGTACAGCGCCTTCCCGCCGCGTTCGACCGCCGACAGCATCGAGAGCGCGGCGATCATGGTCTTCCCGCTTGCGGTCGGGACGGCGGCGACGAGGCTCTCTCCGTCGGTCGCGCCGGCCTCGACGGCCTCGGCCTGGGGCGGGTAGAGCTCCTCGATGCCCTCGCTTCGGAAGTGGTCGACGGCACCGGCCGGGAGCCCCGACAGCTCCTCGATATTCATTACTCGTCTTTGGCGCGTCCCGTGGTTTAAACTGTCGTCTCGCGGAGTCGGGTCTCTCGTCCCTGCCGTCCTCGTTTACGCTCAGTCGTATTACCGCCGGTAGACTATAATATCTCGATCTCGTTGTACAACATACTATGAGAAGTACTACAAACGAACCGACAGTCGTACGAGTCTCGCAGAAGGGACAGGCGACTATTCCGAAGTCGCTTCGGGAGAAGTTCGGTATCGAGACGCCTGGTGAGGTGTTCGTCTACGAAGACGAGGGCCGAATCGTCGTCGAACCGATCCCGTCGATCGACGAACTCGGCGGCATCCATGCGACCGGGGATCGAGACAGCGGTGAGATACTCGATCGTGTTCGCGAACTGCGCGAGGACGAGAAGCGACGTGAGAACGACCGAGCCGAACGGTTCCAACCGTCGCGACGCGAGCGAGAGGGATGACCGACGCGTACGTCTTCGACACCGAGGCGATCATCGCGTATTTCTACGACGAACCCGGCCGGCCGACCGTCGAATCGTTACTCACTGCGGTTGATTCCGACCGGGCAAACGGATATCTCACCGGCCTGAACGCCGCTGAGGTGTTCTATCTCGTCGCCCGATTCGAAGGTGTCGACGAGACGCCGACCGTGGCGTCGCGTCGGACTGCTGATCGCGATCTCCGAGCGCTCGAGCGAGCGGGCGTGTCGATCGAACGGGCCGACTGGCGTCTCATCGGCGATATCAAGGCAGATGGACAGATCTCGCTGGCAGACGCGGCTGCCGTCGCACTCGCGTCAGAACGAGACGCAACGCTGGTTATCGGTGGAGACGATGATTTCGACGACCTCCCACTCGACGTCACCATCCGGCGGTTTCGTGACGACGGCGTGTAACCGCCTGCACCGGTGATTGGGGTGTCTCGAGACGGCATTCAGACACAGCAACCGGAACGCCGTCTCCGTTGGCAGTAGACCAATGGTGATGGCGACCGAATCCACACCCATGGCCGATCCCGACCATGTCCTCGTCCCCACACTCGGCCGCCCGCGGGAGGACGAGGCCCTCGCGTACGCCCTCGAGTCGTTTCCCGACGCCGACGTCACGCTGCTCGCCGTCGTCACGCCGCTCGGCGAACGGATGAGCGAGGGCGGTATCCTCGAGCGCGACGACGAACGCACGACACAGGCGCGCGAGCGAGCGACGACGCTCCTCGAGTCAGTCGACGAATCGACCGCGACCGAACGGGTCCGACTCGAGATCGCCGAGGGGCGGCCCGGAACCGTCGTCCCGAAGTACGCGAGCGAGGAGCGCGTCGATCACGTCGTGCTGTACGGCCACCGAAGCGACACGAAGGGGTTCGTCCAGCGATTCCTCGGCCGCGGCATCGCGTCGACGGTCGTCGAACGGACCTCGAGTCCGGTGACGGTCCTCGAGTAGCCACTCCGGCGGTATCGTCGGTCGAAAATGCGGAAAACGGTTGCGGAGCCGTCGACTCGGTCCCGCCATCGAACTCGGTTCGGCTGCGGTCGTCAGTCGTCGGCCGTGACGGTCGCATCCTGTCGGGTGGTCTCGGTCGACCCGGACAGGTCACTGAGCGGCGAGATGCCGCCGGCGATGATCGCCGCAGCGACGAGCAGCGCCGAGGAAAGCACGACGTACTGGTCGCCGCTGTAGCCGGCGAGTCCGGCACCGAAATCGACGACGAAGACGACGAAGAAAAACGAGACGATCGCCAAAATAATCATCAGCACGAACGCGACGAAGTTCGAAACGAAGTCACCGATTGCCTGCGTGATGGAACTCATAGTCTACAGTTTGACTCTCCCGTTCACTGAAAAGTGTACTGATATATCACACAAATTTCATACGCATGACCTGTCCGCGGCCGGCGACACTCGTATCATCGTCGGGCCTCGAGTAGCCCACAACACGGAGTCACTCCGCGAGCACCCATGAAACCGGTTTGCTACTGCAGTCGCTGCGGCGACGAAATCTCGCGAACCGCCGAGGAGTGTCCACACTGCGGCTACAACCCGCAGTCGATCGCGTGGCGGTTCGGCGCGGGTGCGCTCGTCTTCGGCGGAGCGTTGGCGCTCGTCTCTCCACCCGTGGGACTGCTCGGCGTCTTCGTCGGGATCACCGCGCTCGGCGGGAGCTACTTGCTGTCGCCGGCGGAGTGACGCTCGCTCGAGCGCGGCCCCTCGAGGCCGACTCACCCGCCGATGATCATCGCCAACAGCTGATAGAGTCCGTACCCCACGACGATCGAACTCCCGAGCGTCAGCAGCCAAAACGTGACCGTAAAGCCGATCTTCCGCCTCGAGACGCCGGCCGAGCCCGCCGCGAGCCCGCCGCCGATGACCCCCGAGAGGATGATGTTGTTCAGCGAGATCGGGATCCCGAGCGCGATCGCGAGCTGTGCGATAATAAAGCCCGGCACGAGCGCCGCGATCGACCGCCGAACGCCGAGCTGGGCGTACTCCCTCGAGGTCGCCTGCAGCAGTCGCGGTGCGGCCATCCAGGCCCCGGCGAGGATGCCGGTCGCGCCGATCGAGAGCAGGACGATCCCGGGCAGCCCGAGTTCGATCCGGAAGAGGTTCTCGAGCGGGCCGGTCGCGAGGCCGACCTGCGAGCCGCCCGAGGAGAAGGCGACGATACCACCGAGCACGAGCAGAAACGATCGAATGCCGCTCTCGATGGAGACGAGGACCTGTCGTCGGACCCAATAGAACGCGAGCGCGCCGACGCCGATCGTCACGAGGACGGTGCCGAGATCGACGCCCGCCGCGAGCGTCGGCCCGCCGCCGAACTGCCGGGAAACGAACCTGGCGAGCGTGCCCTGATCGGCCGCCGGATCCGGGATGACCCCGAGTCGGATGTTGGCGACGATGGCCCCGACGACCCCTGCGAGCAGCGGAACGCCGACGGTTTCGGGGACGTCGTCGCGTCGTAGCAAAATCGCCGTCACGTACGCCAGGCCCCCGGACATGATCGGGACCATCAGCCAGAACGCGCCGAGTCGCTGGTAGGTCGCCGTCGCCGGATCGCCGCCCAGCGAGAGGCCGACGCCGATCATCGCGCCCGTCGTCGCGAACGCCGCGGGGATCGGATACCGCGTGTAGATACCGACCGCCATGAACGTCGCCGCGGTCAGCAGGCCCGCGGTGGCCGCCAGCGGCGTGATCGCCACGCCGTCGATGAGGTCCGCACCGACCGTTTCCGAGATGCTCCCGCCCTGCATGAGCGCGCCGGCGGCCGCGAGCAGGCCGATAACGAACGCGGCCCGCATCGTCGAGATCGCGTTCGCGCCGATCGCAGGGGCGAAGGGCGGCGAATTGCTGTTCGCCCCGAGTACCCACGCCATGAACAGACAGGTGAGGATAGCGGTTCCGACGAGGGCGGCGAACGATAGTGCGACCATTCCGTCGTTTGTCGTTCCACGACGGACCGGAAAAACGTTCCCTCGGTCCGCTCATGGAGCAACTCGTTCGCCGGCCACCGAGTGTGGTCCGGAAGCGGTATGTCCCGGACGCTCGAACCGTCGGGTATGAGAGTCGAGTTCGACGAAGACACCTGTATCGGCATGTATCAGTGTGTGGCTGAGTGGGACGCCTTCGAGAAGGACAAAGCGAGCGGGAAAGCGATCCTCGAGGACAGCGAGGAGGTCAAAGACGGCGTCTTCGCCCGCGAGGTGCCCGAGGACGCGGAACTCGACGCGAAGTTCGCAGCTCGAACCTGTCCCGTCGACGCGATCAGGATCTACGACGACGACGGCGAGCAACTGATCCCCTGATTCTCGAGTCGACCGTCTGCAGTTCTTCGCGCCGCTATCGTCGCAACGCCGCGTCCACCAGCTTCGATTCGACCGTCCGGAGCAGGGTCGACGCCGCGCTCTCCGAACAGGCTAGCGCCGACGCGACGTCCTCGAGCGACCCGCCGCGCGGAACGTCGTAGTAGCCGCAGTCTCGAGCCGTTTCCATCGCTTCGAACTGTCGAGCGGTGAGTCTCCCCGCGAGCGTTTCGGCCCGGCGCTGGTGATCGCTCACCCGCTCGACTTCGACGCCGACATCATCGGGGAATCGGTCGACCAGCCTCGCGAGCGCGTCGGGTTCGCCGAGGACGGTGACGTGGACGCGTTCCCGACCGGTGTAGACGATCGGCGGGACGATCACCAGACCGGGTTCGTCGAACGCGCCCATCAGCGTCGCGTCGGCGGCCCGGATGTCCATCACGGCGTACGCGTAGAACGTGTCCGCGTCGATCGGCGTGAGATCGACCCGGTGGACGACATCTAGATCGACCGCCGTCTCCCGTATCGCATCGCGGTCGCCGACGATCAGCGAGAGAAATCGAACCCGTTTCGTCTCGGGATCGACGTGCCAGGAGAGCAGTTCCTCGCGGTGAAATTCGAGTTCGTCCGCGACTTTCGGGACGGGAAGCTGCATCCGCTCGGGAAGCCGGAGCGTCAGATCCGCCGATTGCATACCGGCACATCGTCGGCCACTATAAAGAGGTTCAGTGCTTCGGGAACACGTCGATGTTCGCTACGGTCCTCTGTTCGAGCATGAGCGAGACACCAGCGCTGCAGTCCGACGACGGGACAGCCTCGGAAAGTGACCGCTCGAGTGCCGACCGGCCGCCGGGAATCCGGGGGCTTCCGGTAGTCGGGAGCACGCTGTCGATCGCCCGCGACCCGCTCGGGTTCGTCGAGTCGGCCCGCGAGTACGGCGACGTCGTCGCCTACGAGGGGTACGGTACCGAGTTCGCGCTCGTTTTCGATCCGCGCGCCGTCGAGACGGTGCTCGTCTCGCGCTCCGACGCGGTTCGGAAGGGCGACTTCGAGACCGAGTTCGGCGAACTCCTCGCCCCCGAGGGCGTCGCGTTCACCGAAGGCGAACGGTGGCGACGCCAGCGACAGCTGCTGCAGTCGTCGTTCACCCCGGATCGGATCGACTCCTACGCCGACGGAATGGTCGCGGAGGCGACGACACTTCTCGACGGCTGGGACGACGGCGAGACGATCGCGCTCGCGGACGAGCTATCGACGTACACCCTCCGCGTACTCACTCGAACACTGTTCGACGTCTCCCTCGAGAACGCTCGCGCCGAAACGGTCAGGCGGGCCGTAACCGCCATCGACGACTACGCGTCGCCGCGGCGGCTCGCGCTCGAGTCGGTCCTGCCGTCGTGGATTTCGACGCCCGCCGAACGCGAGTACGAGGCGGCGATGGCCGACCTCGAGGCCCTCGTCGACGAACTGGTCGCGACGCGCCGCGAAACGAACGCGGCCGGCGACGACCTCCTCTCGGTGCTTGCCGGTGCGGAGTATCCCGACGGCTCCCGGCTCACCGCCGAGGCGGTTCGAGATCAACTCGTCACCTTCCTCTTCGCCGGCCACGAGACGACCGCCACGGCGCTGTCGGTCGCCTGCTGGCTGCTCGCGGGTCACCCGGCGGTCCGGGCCGATCTCGAGCGCGAACTCGCGACCGTCTGTGGCGACGGGGAGCCTGGACTCGCAGATCTCGCTGATCTCGCCTACACGGAGGCCGTCGTCAGGGAAGCGATGCGGCTTTACCCGCCCGTAATCGGCGTCTATCGCGAACCCGAGTCGCCGATGGTGCTGTCGGGCTATCGCGTTCCGACCGGGACGACCCTGCAGCTCTCGGCATACGGTATCCACCGCGACGACCGCTGGTGGGACGATCCCGAGGCGTTTCGACCCGAGCGCTGGCTCGCAGACGGATCCGGGAACGGATCCGAAACCGAGCGGGCGGACGACGATCGAACGCTCGAATCCGACCCCGACCGACCTGAGTACGCCTACTTCCCGTTCGGCGGCGGCCCGCGTCACTGTCTGGGTATGCGATTCGCGATGGTCGAACTCAAACTCGCGCTCGCGACGATCGCCAGCCGGGTCGAGTTCGACCGCATCACTGACTCGCTCGAGCCGTCCGTCGGGATCACGCTCGACCCCGGGCCGCTTGAGGTGCGTCCGAACGTGAGTGATTCGCATCTGAACGTGAGGTGACTGCAGGGGCTCGCGGGCTCGATCTGCTGTGAAAAAACACGAGTCGGATAGGCGGCGATTACGCGATCTCGTCGTACTGCTCGGAGAGCTTCTCGGCGGCCTCGCCGAGCTGGTCGCGCTCGAACTCCGAGAGGTCCCACTCGACGACCTCCTCGATGCCGTTCGAACCGAGTTTACACGGGACGCCGAATGCGGTGTCCTCGTGGCCGTACTCGCCCTCGAGCGGGACGCTCGCGGGGAGCACTTCGCCGGTGTCGCGGATGATCGCTTCGACCATGTGGCCGACGCCGGTGGCCGGCCCCCACTCCGTCGCGCCTTTCTTTTCGATGACGTTCATCGCCGAGGTCTGGAGCTCCTCGAGCAGTTCCTCCTTCTCCTCGTCGGTGAACTCGAGGTCCTGGCCGTCGACGCGGACCTTCGAGAAGACGGGGACTTGGGCGTCGCCGTGCTCGCCGAGGATGGTCGCGTCGACGTTCTGGACGGGCACGTCGAAGCGCTGGGCGATGACGTACCGGAAGCGAGCGGAGTCGAGGCGACCGCCGAAACCGACCACCTGCTCGCGGGCGCGGTCGCCCGCCTCGTAGAGGTGACGGTTGAGCAGGTCGACGGGGTTCGACGTCGTGACGGTGACGAAGTCGTCGTTGTACTCCGCGAGCGAGGAGCCGATGTCCTCCATGATCGGCGCGTTGTCGCCCGCGAGGTCGATACGCGTCTGGCCCGGCTGGCGCGGGATGCCGGCCGTGATGACGACGACGTCCGATCCCGCCGTCTCCTCGTAATCGCCCTGTCGGATCGTCGTGTTCGAATCGTAGGCCACCCCGTGGTTGGTGTCCGCAGCCTGTCCGATCGTCGTATCCTCCTGATCCGGGATGTCGACGAAGACGAGTTCGTCCGCGATATCCCGAAGTGCGATGTTGTAGCCTGCGGCGGCCCCGACCGTCCCGGCCGCGCCGACCACGCTAACTTTCGTCATACCACGTACTGATCCACCGTCCCACGCGTTAAATCCGTCGAAAACTGCTCCCTCGAACGATCTGACGAGAATTATGTCGACAGCTGTCGAACGCAATTCGGCTCGCGACGCTCGTCGGCGAACCGTTACGTTTCGGAATCGTGGTCACTCGTCGACTTCGGCGACCCTCGATCCCGTCGGAGGCACACGCTCGAGGTGGACACCGACGGGGACGCACGCTCGAGGGGGGTTCCAACGGACGCACGCTCGAGGCGGGTTCCGACGTTCTCGGCGATCGTCTCGAGACCGATCCGCCGACTCGCTGCGAGACCGAACGGGTCATTGTCACCGGCCGCAGTTGCTCGCGTATGCGAGTCAGCGTTATCGGCGGCGGCGTGATCACCGACGAGCAGCGATTCCGGGCCGAAGCCGTCGGCCGCGAACTCGCGGCCCGCGGCCACACGGTCGTCTGTGGCGGTCGCGGCGGGACGATGGAGGCCGTCTGTCGCGGCGCGAAAGCCGAGGGCGGAACGACGATCGGAATTCTGCCCGGCGACCGGCCCGACGATGCGAACGAGCACGTCGACGTCGCTATCGCGACCGGACTGGGCCACGCTCGCAACGCGCTCGTCCCGCTGAACGGCGACGCGGTTATCGCGCTCACCGGCGGCGTCGGGACGCTCACCGAGATCGGCTTCGCGAGCATCTACGACCGTCCCGCCGTCGGCCTCGAGACCCACGACGTCTCGGCCATCGACATCGACCTCGTGACCGTCGACACCCCCGAAGCGGCCGTCGACGCCGTCGAGGCCGCGCTCGAGGGAGGGCCCTGAACGCCGGCCACAGGACCTGAACCCGGAACGACGACTGGGTTGACTGCGTTCGGACCCACGACCGTCTCGACAAAACCCGGAACCGTCTTTTCGGACCCGCGAGTGGAGTTCCGTATGGTCGACGCCGACGACACCGACCCGTACCGTCTCCGTGAGGAACTCCCCGATCCCAAGACGTTCATCGCGTTACGGGAGGCCGCGGGGATGCCGGCCCGGTCGCTCGAGGGGGTCGAACGCGGCCTGTCGAACTCACTGTACGGCGTGGTCGCCGTCCACGAGCCCACCGACGAGATCGTCGGAATGGGACGGATCGTCGGCGACGGCGGCACCGTCTACCAGATCTCGGATATGGCGGTCCACCCGAACCACCAGCGACGGGGGCTCGGCACGCGGATCATGACCGCTCTCGAGACCTACATCGACGACACAGCCCCGCCGCGGGCGTACGTAACCCTGATCGCCGACATCGACGGCTTCTACGAAGAGTTCGGCTTCGAGCCGGTTCAACCGGCCTCGCGGGGGATGTACCGCCGAACTGAGTAGCGGCCCGCCGTTCGGTTTTCTCGTGCGCGACCGTTCGCAGCTTTTTCGACGTTCCACTCCCTCTAGACGAGTATGAGCGACTTCGACAAGGAAGCCGAACGCGAGAAACTCCGGGAGAAGTACGAGCGCGACGAACGCGAACGGGAGGCGACCCAGCGCATGAGCGACCTGCTGCTCAAGGGAGCCACGATGACGAACGCCCACTGTGGCACCTGCGGCGACCCGCTCTTTCAGGAGGACGGCACCACGTTCTGTCCGAGCTGTCACGGCAACCCGGACGCCGTTCAGGGGACGGAACTCGAGGCCCAGCCGGCCGAAGAGACGGCCGACAAGGAGACCGCCGATACTGAAGCCCAGCAGACGGATCCCGCGCCGTCGAGTCCGGCCGACGCCGAGGTTGGTGGGACGGCTACTGACACGGGCTCGGCAGTCGATCCGGCGGCCGCTCGAGGGCACGACCCGACCGACTCCGGCGTCCGAGACGACTCGAGCGGTCCGACCGATTCCGTACCCGAGACCGACTCGAGCACCGAGGACGAGCCGCGGCCCGGGACCCCGTCGTCGGCCCCTTCACCTCGGTCGTTCGACGGCCGTCGGTCGACCACCCAGTCCTCGCCCGCCGACGGCGATCTCGAGGCGGCTCACGCCTCCCTCGTGCAGACTCTCGAGAAGTTCGCCCGTAAGGCCGCCGAAACCGACGATCCGCGGTACGCGAAAGAGTGTCTCGAGGCCGCCCGCGAGGCGAGCGAGACGCTCGAGACGCTGCGGTAAGGAGGCACGTTCTCGGTTCGTTACTCGGGCGCTCGGTTCGGCTCGCCGTGTGACGACTGACTCGTCAGAACTTCGGCGGCTGG
This sequence comes from Natronorubrum marinum, assembly GCF_052040125.1. NCBI lineage: Archaea > Methanobacteriati > Methanobacteriota > Halobacteria > Halobacteriales > Natrialbaceae > Natronorubrum > Natronorubrum marinum. The sequence continues at coordinate 155,375 of NZ_JBPPFV010000003.1, read as the reverse complement.
GTCGTCTCCGGTTCGTTGTCGCTACAGCCGCGTCCGTACAGCTGTGACGTTCGAGGCTCTCGGTTCCCGTAGTCGGCCGTCGCCTCTTTTTGTAGGGGAGGTAGCATACCCGGGGCGAAACGCGATTACTGGTTAGTAAACACACAAAACTTATGTCGGACTTATTCACATGAGCTATCATGTTTCCCCTCGAAAAGTGGAGCGTCTCAGCTGGAACGCCGGACCGCTGGGAACGGTACACAGTCCGTCCGGAGGTGATTCGAGAATCATGGGCGGAGAGCTAAAACCGGACCGAAAGGGGTTCGAAACGGGCGATACTCTCTCCCTCGGCAATCGACTCGAGTGGGTTCACGAACGGGTTCGGTCTCGGTTCGAAATCGACACGCGTGCCCTTGCGGCACTTCGTATCGCCCTCGGTCTGATCATTCTCGTCGACCTGCTCCACCGGGCACGGGATATGCGGTACTTCTACACCGACGATGGCGTCTATCCGGTTGCGCTCTACGAGGCTACGTCCAGTCTGTACGACGGCTACTCGCTTCACGGCCTCTCCGGCGAACTGTGGTTTCAGCAGTTGCTGTTCGCGGTCGCCGCGGCGTTTGCGATCGCACTGATACTGGGCTATCGAACGAGACTGGTCGCGCTCGTCTCGCTTTTGCTGCTCGTGTCGTTGCAGGTGCGAAATCCCCTGGTCCTCAACGGCGCAGACCGATTACTCCGAGTCTTGCTCCTGGTCGCGGTTCTGGTCCCGCTGGGGGAACGGTGGTCGATCGACGCGCTGCGTCGCGGCACAGCGCGGACTACCGTGGTCGGATTCACGACTGCTGCGCTTCTCGTCCAACCGATCGCCGTCCTGACCCAAAACGCGATTCTCAAACACGGTGGCGATACGTGGTTCGCCGGCGAAGCGATCGGAATCGCCCTCGCCAACGACGTAATGACGATCTATCTCGGCAATCACCTCGGGAAGTACCCGGCGCTTCTGGAGGCGCTCAACTGGATCTGGGTGACGTTACTGACCGGTTCGGTCGTGTTCCTCCTGTGTACTACCGGGCGGTTGCGAGCGGTCTTTGCCCTCGCGTATATCGGCGCGTTCCTCGGAATGCTGCCGGTGATGTCCGTCGGTCTGTTTCCGCTCGTCCTGATCGCAGCGGTGCTTCCGTTCCTCACGGCTCCGTTCTGGGATTCGGCCGCTTCGTTGATCCCGTCTCGACCGCTTATCGATCGACTCCCGACCGCGTCTCATCTGGGTCCGATCGGCCGACCGCCCGTGGAACGGCGCGTACTCGATGCTCTGCTTCGAAGGGGTCACGAATCGATCACCTCGTTCGCCGTCACGTACGGTCGATCGTTGAAGACCGTCGTCGGTGTCATTTTTCTCGTCTGGATCCTGGCCTTTAGCGCGAGTCACGCGACCGGGATGGCCGTCCCAGACGAGATGGAGTCGAACCTTCCCGACGAACAGCGATGGGGGTTGTACACGCCCGACCCGTCGCAGTCGTACAGTTGGTACGCCGCCGAAGCGGAGACGAAAGACGGAGCGACGTTCAATGCTTTCAATGGTGAAGCCGTGGTAAGCGATCGTCCACCGGACGCATCGCAGGAGTACGAGACGTTCCGTCACCGCAAATACATGGAGTCGGTCCGTAACTCGGCGGGCAACGAACCGACCGAAATGATCTCCGGCGAGTACGCCAACTGGGTCTGTGACCAGTTATCGCCCTATCTCGGCGACGACCTCGAGACGGTAACGATCCATCGATTCATCCAACAGAGTCCGGTCGACGGTGAGTACGAGGAGCCGCGTCAGATCACGCTCGTCGAACAGCGGTGCTGAGATTCCTCAGGAGAACCGGAGGAACTGCCGGTCGTCGTCTCGCTCCTCGGTCGCCGGATACATCACGACGAAGTTGCCCTCCGTGAGCGTCGAGATGCTCTTCGGGAGCGTCTGCAGTTTGGGATCCCACCCGATATCGTTCCGGCGCGCGCTCATGCAGACGACGAGGTCGTCCGAGCGAACGTCGTCGCGAAGCGTCGCGAGCAGTTCGTCCCAGTCGTTCAGGTCGACGAACTCGCCGGGTGCGTCCGGCTCGACGAGGCCGAACAGCCGCTGGCACTGCGCTCGGTTCCCGCCGATCACGAGCCCTCGAATCGGCGCGCCCGTCTGTTCGGAGATGAGCTTCACCGTGTGCAGCGCCTCGGGGAAGCCGTCGTTGTGGTCGATCCCCGGCGGGAGGACGAGAACGATCCGCCGAGTCGTGTTGAGCCGGTCTCGCACGCGGCTGACCAGCGCTAACTGAGTGGTTCGACTGAGCACCCGGTCGATGGTGTGGCCGAACACCTGTTGGGTTCGCGAGCGAGCGCCGTCCCAGCCGATGACGAGCGTGGTGATCCGGTTCTCGACGCTCGAGTGGACGATGCCGGAGGCGATGTTGTGATTGACCCGGGTGTGTTCTTCGATCGGCACTTCGGCGCTCGAGGCGTAGGCCTCCATCTCGTCGAGCAGCGCCTCCGCTCTGGCGACTTTCGCCTCCGTTCGCGTGTTCGCGTCGGGCCGGACGACCGCGACGGTATGGATCGGCTCGTCGTCGCGCTCGTTGCGGATCGTAAACGCCAGATCCAGCAGCGACTCCCTGTACTTCGAACTCGTCGAAACGGGGACGAGGATTCGCTGTCGCGTGTCGCTCGGATCGTACTCCTCGTGCTCGCGTACGCGAACGAGCGCGCCGCCGGCGCGTTCGACGAGCGCCGGACTGACCAAACTCACGACGAGGATCATCAGCACGACGGCGTTGATCATGTTCTGATCGAAGCCGGGAATGCCCGCCTCAAAGCCGATCTGGACGATCGCGAGCGCAGCGGCGGCCTGGCCAACCGAGAGACCGAACATGCCCAGCACCTGATCGCGGCCGTAGCCGTAGAGCCGTCCCGTCACCCACGCGGCGACGTACTTCGTCGTCAGCACCATCACGATCAACGAGCCCGCGATCACGAGCGTTCCGGTCCCCGCGAGTAGGATGCCCACGTTGACGAGCATCCCAACGGAGAGTAGAAAGAAGGGGATGAACAGCGCGTTGCCGACGAACTCGATGCGGTTCATCAGCGGCCCAGACTGGGGGATCAGCCGGTTGAGTGCGAGACCGGCGAGGAAGGCCCCGATGATGTGTTCGACGCCGACGAGTTCGGCGAGGAAGGCGCAGATGAAGAGGACGGCCATCACGAACAGGAACTCGAAGTAGCTCTCCTCGTCGTGGATGCGGAAGAACCAGCGTCCGAGTCGGGGGACGAGCAGCCAGATACCGACGAAAAACAGCGTCAGTCCAACGCCGAGTTGCAGCCAGAACGCGGTGTCTAACGCCCCGTCGACGGACGCGATCACGACCGCGAGCACGAGGAGGGCGAGCGTATCGGTCAGGATCGTGCCGCCGATCGTCGCGGTCATCGCCTCGTCCGTCGCGATGCCGAGACGGTTGACGACCGGGTAAGCCAGCAACGTGTGGGAGGCGAACACGGCCGCGAACAGCGACGCTGCGGCGACCGTCAGCCCTAGCACGTAGACGCCGACTACCATTCCGACCGCCTGTGGGATAACGAACGATAACAGCCCGAAGACGATACTCCGGTCTTTGTACTCGACGAACTGATTGAGGTTGATCTCGAGGCCCGCGATGAACATCAGGTAGATCAGGCCGACCTCGCCGAGCAACTGGATCGTCGCGTCGCGCTCGAGCAGGTGGGCGCCGTTCGGACCGATCGCGGCCCCGATCAGGATGACGCCGATAATTCCGGGGAGCCGGTAGCGTTTGAGGACGAGCGGCGCGACGAGGAAGATCACCATCGCGAGCCCGAAGATGAGCACGGGGTCGTCGAACGGCGGGGTCAGCGACGGACCGGTCGCCAGCGGCGTCGCTGCCTCCGCGGTCGTCGCCGACTGCATCGACGAGGATCGTCCCGGGTTGGCTCCGTTCATCCTGTTACTGTCGTCCGATCATCGTGGAGTCTGTCACTGTTATCCGACCGTTGTGGGGGCCCGTCACCGCCGTCCGATCGTCGCGGGGTCCGTCACTGGATGTCCTCGCTGACCGCCTCGTCTCGCTATCGTTTCAGTAGTTCGTGGAAACAGCCGTCCGCTCGAGCGTAAGGGGTCGGTAACTCGGGCGTCGATCAGTTCGACCCCGCGTACTCGGTTCCGATGACCTCCCGCATCCGTTCCGCTGTCACGGCGCCGACGCCGTCGGCCGCCTGCAGTTCGTCCTCGTTCGCGATCATCACGGCTTCGACGGTGCCGAACTCACAGAGTAGCGACCGCGCGGTCACCGGTCCGATCTCGGCGATCGAGGAGACGACGTACTCCTGCTGTTCGGCGACCGTCTTCGCCCCCTTCTCGCCGTGGACCGACACCTCGCGATCGGACGTCTCCTGCTCGCGGCCGGCGATCACCGCGAGCAGTTCGGTCGTCTCGTCTTCGCCGTCGGTTCGCAACACGCTCGCGCCGAAGTCCACGGCCAGACTCGAGAGCGCGCCGCGGATCGCGTTCGGGTGAATGTCCCGCTGTTCGTAGATGCCGTCGCCCTCGACGATCACGATCGGCCGGGAGTAGTGACGGGCCATCGCGCCGACCTGCTCGAAGATCGAGCGGTCGCCGCCGACCAGCGAGTCGACGAAGTCCGCGACGGACTTGCGCTCGACGACGACGCGGTCCGAACAGACGTAGTCGCCGACGTCGAGCGTCTCGAGGCGGATCTCGATCTCCTCGCGCCTCGAGAGATCCCGCGCGATGTTGGCGTCCATCTCGCGCTGGTCGGCGACGATCTCGATCCCGTCACCCTCGGCGTGGGGTTCGTGGGTTTCGACGGAGTCGGCGTCGCCGTCGACGGGTTCGTCCTCGAGTTCGCCGTCCTCGTCGCTCGGTTGCTCGTCTCCAGCACCCGATTCATCGGTACTCGACTCCGAGTTGTCGCTCGAGAAATCCTGCAGCCCGGGCTGTGCCGAAACCCCCTCACTTCCACTGGAAGAATCGCCGACTGCGGTCGAATTTCCGCCGCTTCCGTTCACTTCCGCTTCGCTACCGCCGGCAGCGTCGCCGTCGAAATCCGACAGCGCCTGCTGGGAGTCGTCCAACTCCTCGGCGAGCGTGTCGGCCATCCCCTTTAGCTCGCGAAGTTCGGACTCCATCTCCTTCTCGCGGCGCTGGGAGATCCAGAAGTAGGCCTCGTCGCGGGTGTCTTCGGCCATGAGAACGACGACGCGACCTTCGGACTGGCGGCCCGTTCGTCCCTTGCGCTGGATGGACCGAATCGCGGTGGGAACGGGTTCATAAAAGAGCACGAGGTCGACCTCGGGGACGTCCAGCCCCTCCTCGGCGACCGACGTCGAGACCAGCACTTCGAACTCGGCGGCGCGGAACTGGTCTAACACCTCCTGTTGCTGCTTCTGGGTCATCCCGTCCGATCCCTCCCGGTCGCCCTGGCCGACGAAGCGCTTGGCGTCGAAGCTGTCGTTCAGAAACTCCGTCAGCGCCTCCGCCGTGTCGCGGGACTCGGTGAAGACGATGACTCGTTCGCCGCCCTCGAGCCCAAGCGTCTCGGCCAGCAGCATCCGAGTCTTGCGGTACTTCGGGTGTAGCTGGTCGAAGGACTCGGCCTTGCGCATCGCTTCGCGAACGCGGGGGTCCGAAACCATCCGCTGGCTCGCTTTCGACGCGCCCGAGGATCTGGCCTGGTTGCGCTGGCGGTCGAAGTACCGGCAGACCGCCTCGACGCTCTGGGTCTCGACGAGCGTGACGGCCTGCCGGAGTTTCATCACCTCCGCGTGGACGGACATCCCCTTGAACCCCTCCGACTGGTCGTTGTTGATCAGCTGCTGGAGTTCCGCTCGCATCCGGTTGAGGTCCTTCTGAGACTGATCGGGCTGGGTCGACTTCGCCACGCCGAGTTCCTTGAGTTTCTCTAAGCGGTCTGTGATCACCTCGTTCAGCGCGTCGCGAATTTCGATGACCTCCTCGGGGAGGTCGATGCGTTCCCACTCGACGTCGGTGTCGTGGGTGAACTCGCTGACGTCGGCGTCCTCCTCGGTCATCACCTCGACGTCCTGGATGCCGAGGTTCGCACAGACCTCGAGGATGGCCTCCTCGTCGCCGCCGGGAGAGGCCGACATCCCGGTCACGAGCGGCTGGCTCGCGTCGGCGTGGTAGCGCTCGGCGATGTAGTTGTACGCGTAGTCGCCAGTCGCGCGGTGGCACTCGTCGAAGGTGAGGTGGGTGACGTCGGACAGCGAGATTCGGCTTCCGACGAGGTCGTTCTCGATCACCTGCGGCGTCGCCATCACGACCGTCGCCTGCTCCCACGTCTCGGCGCGGTCGTCCGGGCTCACGTCGCCGGTGAAGACGACGATCTCCTCGTCGGGGATCTGCAGCGCCTCGCGGTAGAAATCGGCGTGTTGCTGGACGAGCGGCTTGGTCGGCGCGAGCATTAGCGCCTTGCCGCCGACCTCCTCGAGTCGGCGCGCCGTGACGAGCAGGCTCACCGTCGTCTTGCCCAGGCCGGTCGGGAGACAGACGAGCGTGTGTCCGTTCGCGGCCGTGCCGGCGAGTTTCAGCTGGTAGAGTCGGCGCTCGAGGAAGTCGGGCTCGAGGAGTGGATGCTCGATGGAGGGGATCTCTGTGCCCTCGTCCGTTGCTGCCATTGGCTGTGGTTCATCGTCGGCGTGAATAAGGGTTCTCGTACCGTAGCGGAAGTGAAATGCCGCGCTGTTCGAGGAAGGTCGTCTGTTCGTGCCACCAGGGGACAACGATTTTGACGCAGTACCGAATACTGTCACTCATGGATAAAGATGTTCGTAGTGGGGCCGGACTCTGGAGCGAGACCGACGCGGCACAGAGAGCCAGAGCGGCACGGAACGCGATGAAACGACAGATCGGCGATCGATGATCGCCCCGGGGCAACGGTGCGTTCGCTACCGGTTGAACGACGGGCGATCCTCACTGCCGCACGTGTCGAACCGCCTCACTCCGGCGGCTCGATCACTTTCGGCTCGTTGTCGCCGCAACCGTGGCGGTAGATCCCGAGGTACTCCCGGTCCCGATTCTCCGGGTCGGTAATCGTCTCGTACGTCACGTCCTCGTGGACCGCGTACATGTTGACGTACGCGAGTTCCTCGCCGTGGTCGTCCGCCCAGATCTCGCAGACGTGCTCGAACAGGTGGTCGGGAACCGCGTTCTGGACGCTGCCGCGGCGGACGCTGTTCATGTAGAACCGGTAGCGATAGGTGTCGTACTGCTTCTGTAACTGGCCGTCGTGGGGTCGCTCGTAGGTCAACGGTCCCTCGGTGTAGGCGTCGACTACCTCGCCATGTTCGGTTTCGGCGGGGAAGACGTAGTAGCGGTCCGTCGTCCGCGGATCCGGTCCGGCGAAGACGCCCCAACCGATGGGTTGATCGATGCCGAACCTCGAGGCGGTCGATTCGATCCGACTGACGCCCCTCGTCTCGGCGAGCGTCTCCTGGACCGTCCCCTCGACCCGATCTTCCATCGGCTGGTCGCTTTCGTCGTCGGCCAGCGCGGCGCCGACGTTGAACACCATGACGGCCGCGACGAACAGGAGCGTGACGACGACGGCGCCGAGCGCGAGCGTGTAGGCGCGGCCGCGGATCCGCACCGCTCGGTCGGAGTCCAGTCGATAGCTCGGGAAATAGGTGGCTGCCCGCCCGAGCGATGCGGCGCGAGCGGAGAGTCGCTCGAGATCGATCCCCGCGTACCGTCCCAGCCGCTGCAGATCCTCCCAGAACGGCGTCTGGAAGAAGACGAGCAGTCCCGCGAGCGCGACGTAGGGGAACGCGCCGATGCGAACCGAAATGGCAAACGAGAGGTGACCGGCCGCGAACAGCCCGATCAGGGGGTATCGCCAGCGGCCGGGGAGGAGGATCAACAGCGGCGAGCAGACGAGGATGGTAAACCAGATCAGGCCGCCGAGTTCGAGCAACGTCGGAACCTGACGGATGGTGTCGCCTAGCAGGAAGGTAATCTCGTCGATGCCGAGCACCAGCGGCGCGGCGTCGCCGCTCGTCCAGACGTCGGACTGGGATTTGATGAGCCCGTTCGTGAAGTACATGTAGACCATCTGGCCCATGATCAGCGCGGTCGCGGCGTTCGCGACGACCGATCTGGGCTCGCGACCGGCGTGGACGGCGTCGACCGACCAGCGCTCGCCGAGTGGCAGAAAGACGGCCCAGAACAGCAGCAGTCGAAAGAGCGTGTCGGCGTAGCTCAGCACGAACGGGTTGTGGTGGTCGAGCGAGACGACGAACAGGAACGTCAACACCGTCGCGAGTCGCGTCTTGTAGCCGACGATCAACTGGACGGCGATCAGCCCCTGGAGGACGAACAGGGCCGCGATCAGCGTCGGATCCGTCGTCAGGTGATAGACCGAGAACGGATCGCTCGCCGAGGCCTCCAGCACCAGCGACCGCGGGGCGACGCCGTCGTCGGTGTAGAAGTACCGGAAATTCCGCGACCGGAGCAACAGGTCCGCGACGACGAGCAGCCCCACGAAGATCCGGAAGACGGCCAGCGTTCGCGTGTCGATCTGGACGCGCCGGTGGAGAGCGGTTCGGAGCCGGCGTCCCGACTCGAGGAGGGCGGGACGGAAAGCGGGACCCATCTGTCAACGTGATTCTAACCGAACACTATAGGCATTTCTATTAGGGGAGTCACCGTCCGAAACCGTTCGGACCGGTCGCAACGGGACACTTCGCGCGTGCTGATCGCGTCGGTATCGTTCCCGTACTCGACGGCACCAGCGCTTTCCGGACTCGAGTCGTACGCGCGCTATGGTCGCCGACTTCGCCCGCGTCACGCGTCGACTCCCCGATCGCGATCCGCTGCTTCAGGCCGTCGGATTCGTGCTCGCGATCAACCTGATCGGGAGTCTCCCCGGGGTTCTCTCGTCGCCCGATACGTCCTGGTTTCGGAGCCTCACGAAGCCGTGGTTCTACCCGCCCGGAATCGCGTTTCCGATCGTCTGGACGGTAATCTTTACCCTCCTCGGCGTCGCCCTGTGGCTCGTCTGGCGCAGCGACTCCTCGGGTCGACGGCTCGCATTCGGCCTGTTCGGCGTACAGATGGTATTCAACGTCGCCTGGACACCGGCATTCTTCGCCCTCGAGGCGCCGCTGGTCGCCCTCGGCATCATCCTCGTCCTCTGGGGCCTGATCGTCGCGACGATCGCTTCCTTCCGTCGGGTCGACCGTCGCGCGGCGGCGCTGCTCGTGCCGTATCTCGCGTGGGTGACGTTCGCGACGGTGCTCAACTTCGAGATCTGGCGACTGAACGCCTGATTCGAATTTTCGCTGCCGACCGGCGACCTCGATTCGTCGGCCGTTTCAACTGTGGACGTCGATTCGCCACCGCCGACGGACGTTCGACCCGTTCGTTCTCGAGGGAGGTCGGCCGAACGACCGGACTGATCAAAAAGTTAATGATTGACTGCTGAGATGACCGCTGTATGACCGCGATCGAACTTCGCGGCGTGACCAAACGCTACCATCGACGCGGTCTCTTTGGTAGTCGCTCGGTCACTGCCCTCCACGACCTCGATCTCACCGTTCAATCCGGCGAAGTCTTCGGATTTTTGGGCCCGAACGGTGCCGGAAAGTCGACCACGATCGACATTCTGCTCGACTACGCCGCCCCGACCGAGGGCTCGGTTCGCGTCCTCGGTCGCGACGTCGCCACCGAGAGCACCGCCGTTCGCCAACGCGTCGGCGTTCTCCCGGACGGCTACGGCCCGATCGGCGAGCGAACGGGCCGCGAGCACGTGACGTTCGCCATCGACGCGAAAGACGCCGACGACGACCCCGACGACCTCATAGAGCGCGTCGGCATGCGCGGCCCGGACACGTATCCCGTCTCGGAGTACTCGAAGGGAATGGTACAGCGACTGATGCTCGCGGTCGCGCTCGTGGGCGAGCCGGACCTGCTCGTGCTGGACGAGCCCTCGACCGGCCTCGATCCCAACGGCGCGCGAACCATGCGCCGGATCGTCCGCGAGGAGAACGAGCGCGGGGCGACCGTCTTCTTCTCGAGTCACATCATGGAACAGGTCGAGGCGGTCTGCGATCGCGTCGCGATTCTCGACGGCGGCGAACTCGTCACCGTCGACACGATCGACGCGCTGCGGGCGTCGACCGGCGGCTCGTCGACCGTGACGATCGAGCTGTCGTCGGTTCCGGACGACACGGTTGCACGCGTCCGCTCGCTCGAGGGCGTCACCGGCCTCAAAACGGACGGCTCGACCGTGGTCGTCGCTTGCGACGACGCCACGAAGGCAGCCGTCATCGCCGCGTTCTACGATTCCACGGCGGATGTCCGAAACGTAACGACGGACGAGACGTCGCTCGAGGAGCTGTTCGAGAGCTACACGCGGGGTGTCGCCCAGTGAGCGCCGGCAGGGCCCTCGCACTGTTCGTCCGCGAGGACGTTCGCGACACCGTCCGCGAGCGGCAGTTGCAGTTGCTGGTCGCGATCTTCGCCCTCCTCGGGCTCCTCGTGACGTACGCCGCCGATCAGTCGGCGTCGGCGCTGTCCGGAAGCCGGCCGGAACTGATCCCCGCGGTGCTCCCGCTGTTCGCGATGCTGGTACCGCTGTTAGTGCTCGGCTTCTTCGCCTCCGCGCTCGTCGAGAGGCGAACGGCAGGGTCGCTCAAAATCCTGCTCGGGCTCCCGTTCTCCCGACGAACGGTCGTCGTCGGAACGTTCCTCGGCCGGAGCGTCGTCGCCTGTACGGCGGTGTTCTCCTCCTTGCTCGTTACCGCCACGCTGGCGCTGCTCCTCGACGTCACCGTCGACCCGGGTAGACTCGTCACGGTATCGCTGGTGCTCGCGCTGCTCGGCGTGACGTTCACCGCCATCGCCGTCGGTATCTCGGCCGTCGTTCGGACGACAACTCGAGCGACGGTCGCCGCGTTCGGCGTTTTCGTCCTCTTTTTCTTCGGACTCTGGTCGTCGCTCCCCCAGGCCGTATTGTACGTCCGCCACGGCTTCTCGCTTCCCGACGCGACGCCGGAGTGGGTCGACGTCGTCGCGGCGGTGAACCCGGTCGCTGCGTACACGAACCTGCTCGCCGGGCCGTATCCGGACCTCAACAGCGGGGCGTTCATCCAGCCGCCGTCCGAGCCGGCGGTCTACGAACGGCCGTCGGTCGCGCTCGCGGTACTCGTCGGCTGGATCGTCGTCACGATCGGCGTCGGCTACTGGCGGTTCCAGGCGACCGATCTCTGATCGCTCTCGACGGTGCCGGTTTCGTCTCATCTCGTCGCTTCGGGTCGCCTCGAGAGCGTCTCGAGCAACATCGGAACGCTTTGACCTCGATCAGACCGGACCGAACTCGAGGACGACCCACGCCAACAGCCCCGCGTAGATCGGGATCGTCAGGTTGTCGTCGACGATGTAGTCGCCGATCCGGACCTTGACCCCGTCGGCGATAGTCGCCCCGACTGCGGCCGCGAGGACGGCGAGCGGGGTCTCGTAGAGGAACGGCGCGGCGATGATCGCGCTGACGACGAACATCGTGACGAGCACTTTCGGCCCCTTGACGAATTTGAGGCTGTCGTCGGAGACGGCGCCGCTGATCGGGTCGCCGAGCGCGAGCATCAGCATTGCGGGCAGCGCAATCGCCGGCTCGAAGAGCAACACGGCTACGGTCATACTGACCATGTAGTAGCCGTAGCCCGCGAACTGGTCTTGCTCGTAGTCTCGCGTCAGTTTGTCGTAGATCTGCCAGTCGAGTCCGACTTGGAGCCGGAGGAACTCGAGGCCGATCGTGCCGACGGCGAGAGCGACCATCAGGACCTGAAACCGGGACCACGTCAGCCCGAGTTCGAAGTAATCTGCGAGGAGGTAGAGGGCGACGAGACCCGCCCCGCTCGAGTGGACGAGTCGTCGCTTCAGTTCGTCAGCCATCACGTTTCCCCTCGGACAACGGGACCTTCAGTCCGTCGGTTGTGTGCGCCGCGGGGTCGTCGGTTGTAGTCATCGGTGCGCCCTCAAGCGATCGGCCGAAGCCGGTTCCGGCGGAGATGTTGACAAACCGATAGCTATTCGGTCCAGCCGCGATAATCGGGACTCGAAAAGGATGCAACACTGCTACGGGTTCTTTCCGAATCGACCGCCGACAAAGAGCGATCTCGTGGGCGCCGTTTGTGGTGTTCTCCTCGCGGCGCTCAACGCGTCCACTGTCCACGACTGGCGCTGGGTCGCCGTCGGAGTCGTCATCGGTGCGATCGTGCTGGGACCGCTCGCTCAGTCGCCGATCGGTCGGCGGATCGAATCGGCGACCCGCGATCTCGGGCCGGATGGACGCATTCTCGTCATCGCAATCGGAATCGTCGCCGTGCTAGTGTTCCTGTTTCTGCCGCCGATCCCGGGCGAAATCGCGGTCGACGGTATTGTCGGCGTCATGATCACGGTCCCGCTCTACGTTCTCGGTCACGTGCTCGTCGCTCGTGATCTCGGCGACTGGAGCCCGGACTGAGACGGAGTGTCGTGCGTCGTTTCCGATGCGATGGCGACCCGTCTGCGGCAGAAACTGAACCGAACCGCTACAGCTCCTCGAACTCGAGGTCGCCTTCCCGAATCTCGGCCAGCGTCTCCGCCAGCCCCTCAACCGGCAGGCGCTTCTGGTTAGTCGTGTCTCGCTCGCGAACCGTGACAGTCGTCTCTTCATCTTCTACCGTCTCGTAATCGACCGTCACGCAGAACGGCGTGCCGACCTCGTCCTGCCGGCGGTAGCGTCGACCGATGTTGCCCGAGTCGTCGTACGTGATCGAGAGCCCTTCCTTGCGCAGGTCGGCGACGATTTCGTCGGCCTGGGCCTCGAGTTCTTCGTCGTTCTGGAGCGGGAAGACGCCCACGAACGTCGGGGCGACTTCTGGCTCGAGGTCCAGATACGTTCGCTCCTCGCCGTCGACCTCGTCCTCGCGATAGGCGTGGTGGAGGACGGTGTAGACCAGCCGATCCACACCGAAGGAGGGCTCGACGACGTGGGGGACGATGTGCTCGCCGGCCTCGGTCTGTTCCTCGACCGAAAAGCCGGTCTTCTCGACGGGGAGTTCGTGGGTTTCACCCTCGAGGTCGATTGCGACGGTGTCGCCGTCGAAGGCGCTTCGATCACGGCCGGCGAGGGACTCGAGTTCATCGACCACGTCCTGAGCCGCGCCGCCGAACTCCGGCCCGAGATAGCTCATGTCGGGGTCGACGGTGGCGCGTTCGACCGTTTTGGGCTCGTCGTACTGCTTGAAGACGGTGAAGCGGTCACCGGAGTGTTCGGCGTGTTTCGAGAGGTCGTAGTCGCCGCGGTAGGCGAAGCCGGCCAGCTCGATCCAGTTGCCGTCGATCTCGCCCTCTGCGTCCCAGCAGTCGCTGGCGTAGTGGGCGCGCTCGCCCGAGAGGTGCTGGCGGAACCGAAACCGGTCCATGTCGACGCCGACCGCGTCGTACCACGGCTTGGCGACGCCGAGGAAGTACGCGACCCACGGACTCGCGATGACGCCCTCGGAGACGGCCGCGCCGATGGTCGTCTCGATCTCGTCGCCGTCGTCTTTGTTCTGCTCGCTGGCCGGGTAGAGCGTGACTTCGACGTCTTCGACGCTCGAGAGGTCCGGCTCGTCCTCCTCGGGGTCGACGAAGTACTCGAGTTCGGCCTGCGTGAACTCTCGGGTTCGGATGATCGAGCGCCGGGGGCTGATCTCGTTGCGGTAGGCGCGGCCGACCTGGGTCACGCCGAACGGAAGCTGATTTCTGGCGTACTCCTTCAGCCGCGGGAACTCGACGAAGATACCCTGTGCGGTCTCGGGACGCAGGTAGCCGGGCTGGGAGTCGCCGGGGCCGATGTTCGTCGCGAACATCAGGTTGAACGCCTCGACGGCCTGGCCGGCGAGGCCGGCGCCGCAGGACGGACAGACGAGCTGGTGTTCGGCGATGACCTCCTCGACTTCCGGAATGGGGAGGCTCTCGGCGTCTTCGTACTCCGTGTTGTCCTCGACGACGTGGTCCGCGCGGTGGCTCTCGCCGCACTCCGGACACTCGACGAGCATGTCGTCGAAGCCGTCGAGGTGGCCCGAGGCTTCGAACACTGGTTCGGGCATGATCGTCGGCGCGTCGATCTCCATGTTCCCCTCCGCGACGGCGAAGCGGTCGCGCCAGGCGTCCTCGACGTTGCCCTTCAGGGAGGCACCCTGCGGACCGAACGTATAGAAGCCGCCGACGCCGCCGTACGCGCCGGAAGACTGGAAGAAGTAGCCCCGTCGCTTGGCCAGTTCGACCAGTTGCTCGCTCGTCGATTCGTCCGTCGTCGCCGTCGTCTCCGCGCGTTCGTGTTCACTCATAGAGCGCCTCCAGAAGATCGACGTCACAGACGATGCCGACCAACTGCTCGCCCGTGAGCATTGGAATCTGTTCGATATCGTTGCTGATCATCTGCTGGGCGGCATCCTGAACCGACGCCTGGGCCGAAACCGTCACCACGTCGCCGCTCATAAACTCGCTGACCGGACCGGTCGGGATCTCGATGTCCCGCGTCGGCAGGTAGCGACTCCCGACGCCTTTGATCCCCTCCCAGGACCACTCCGAGTCCTGATCCGGGAAGTTGTCGCCCGTCTCCTCTTCGCCCTCGACGATGCGAGCGACGTCGATGATGTCGACCTCCGTGAGGACGCCGCTCATCTTGCCCTCCTCGTCCAGCGCGACGGTGTAGGGAACGTTCGCGTAGTACAGTTCGCGCTCGGCGACCGGGAGCGGTGCGCCCTCGTAGCTCGTGTTCACGTCCGTGCTCGCGTAGCCCTCGACCGTGCCGTCGGTCTCCTGGTCACCCGTCGCGATCGCGTGGATCACGTCCGTCACGGTGACGATTCCTTCGAACTCCCCGTCTACGACGGGGACGCGGCGCGCGCCCTCGTCGACCATCAGTCGCGCGACGTCCTCGAGCGCGGTGTCGGCCGTCGTCGTTGGCACGTCCTCCATCAGCATGACGAGCTGGTCCTCGTCGGGCTGTTCGATCAGCACGTCCCGCGAGACGAGCCCGCGGTACTCGAGGCCGTCGTCGGTCGATTTGACGACCGGGACGGAGGAGAACGACTTCTCCTGGAGGTACTCCAGGACGTCAGAGCGGGTGCCTGGAAGTTCGACGGTGACCACGTCCTCGCGGGGCGTCATGGCGTCGGCTACGTTCATATCACCACGGTACGGCGAAAATGAGTATAAACCCAGTGTTTCGTACGCCCGCGATAACGGGTATCGATCAGTCGGCTGGCGAGATAGTCCGATTCGACGAGTTTATATGTGAGTGGGAGACACTCTCATACATGGCGACGAACCCCCACGCCATGACGTCCGACGACACCGTCGTCGGTTCGATCGACTCGAGTAGCTCGAGTACTGACTACGTCATCGCCGATATCTCGGCCGACGGTGCCTGGCTTTCGATGCGGGTAGACGACGCGCCGACACTTCCGGCCTGGCGATAACTGGGGGTGGGGAAAAACAGCGGACGGCTCAAAACGCCCATTTTGCTCTGATTTCGATCGTGAACTCCAGTCAGTACTACTAAAAACCGGTGTTATCGCCCCCGATTCGGCGTATACACGTGCGTATTGAGCTTAGTCGCCGGGAGACGTTTGCGGAGTCGATGGTGTCTCAGTAGCAGGGTTGTTCGGAGACTCATGGGCAAGTGCCACACCAGCATATACGCCACCGAGCCAGATACTACCGAAAAGGACCACTACTGATAGGTCATCGGAGAGGAGTCCGCTATTTGGCGTGAGAAGCATCAGTATGGGCCCCAGTACACCGATGAGAGTGTACCAAAACTTCGAGTGAACACCAGACCATCTGGTTCGATATTCGGGATATGCAAGATAACCGTACCCCGCAATTGCCGAAGCAACTGCGATACTACCTCCGATCCACAAGTCTCCACGCTGTACACCGAATAGATACCCAAGAACGGCACCGATTCCGATACCGACAAGCGCCGGGAACCAAGACTTCATACGGTCCGATAGTTGTGTGAACGATAAATAGTTCGTCCATACTGAACGCTCTTTCGCGAGCGGTCGTGCGATCGGCACGAGTTCGACCGCGACGGACTCATCGCACGAACTGTCGTACGGCCCCACAGTTTAGTGGGTGAGCGTTGGACTGCCACTCGATGGTCGGTCCGCAACCGCGAGACGAGCGAGGGACCGATGCGGACGACGAGTTCGGATTCCGGACCGACGACTCCCGGTACACGGTAGCGACGTTCCTCGCCGCGCTCGTGCCGACGGCGCTCGCCCGGCGGTCGATCGCCGTCTCGATCGACACCGACCGCGACGTCTACGAGCGCGACGAACCAGTCGAGATCACGGTCGTCTTCAAGAACCGCTTCCCGCTGCCCGTCTCGATCCCGACGCCCCGACAGCGCCGCTGGGGGTGGACGTTCGACGGCGAACTCGAGGCCAGCGACGAGCGCCGGTACACCCGCAGTCGCCCCTCCGAGTTCCGGTTCGGCGGCGGCGAGCGCAAACAGGTCACGTTCACCTGGAACGGCCGCCTCGAGCGCACGACGGATCGCGGCATGGATGAATCAATCGTGCCCGACCCCGGCGAGTACGAACTCCGTGCGTTCGTCGCGACTCACGACGACCGCTATCAGCCGAGCGACGCGACGACGATCCGACTCGAGTAGTCGTCGTCCGGTTCCCGCCACCAGTAATCGTTTGGGTATGTGTGTCGTAGTCGCATACATGTCCCTCGAGCAGGTGTTTGCCCGGCTGCCGAACCCTAGTTCGCACGCTTTTCCGGACTACTCGCTCCCGCGCGGCGAGCCGGTCTTCCCAATCGCAGTCACCAACGAGGAGCTCTCGACGCTCCTCGCGTTGTACGAGACGTTTCGGCGCGTCGATCCGACCGGGATCGACTCGAACCCGATGCTCAAGGCGGCGACGACGTTCATGCAGCAGTCGTTCGGCGTCCCGCAGTACCGGCCGGACGAGCAGTTGGCGGACGACATCGCGGCGCTGCTCAACGACTTCTCGGACGACCTCGGCGGGCGAGCGCTGGGCGTGGTCGACGCGACGCCGGATCACCACCGAACGCTGTACTTCTTCCTGGTCAGCTCTCGGGGCTATCACGCCGCGCCCCATATCCAGTTCGAGCCCGACGAGGCGGCCGTCGAAACGCTGTACGATGTGTATCAGCGAGTGGTCGAACAGGATGTCTACCTCAAACATCCGGCGTCGGTACTCGAGTGAGTGAGTATTCGTCTTGAACGATGTCTCGTCGGCATCGAACCGGCGTACTCGGTCGATTGTCGGCTACCGTGCGATCAGGAGTCGTCCCGAATGACCCGATCCGGAGCGATCGCTACGCGGCGTCGAGGTGAGTGGAAAAGGGAGACTGCGTCCGCGAGTCAGGACCATCGGTTCGTCCTCACCCGGTGAGGAAGCCGCCGGGTGGAATCTGTCCCGATGGGCTGTCGTCGTCGGTCTCCTGATCCCCGCCGAACTGCGGGGAGTGTTCGATCGTTCGTCGTGCCTTTGCGACTCGTCGGGTGCCTGCCGTGACGGTGGCGAGTATCTTACTCATACAAGAGTAAAAAGACGCGGCACGCATATAAGTATTTCCGAGATGAAAGATTGTGTTAGTCGTGCGTCGACAACCACAGGATCGACTATATCCCTAACGGGCGCTTCAGAGCTCCTCGATGCGAATAAGTGCCGAATATTCCAGACAGACGTTCGAGTCACGAGGTCATTCCACAAACATACAAAAATAGACAAAACGGGTAATGCGCCGTTCGAAACTGGCCCGATTACCGGTGCAGGTGACACGCCGCGAAGTGCGTTCCCGACCCGTGTTCGGACTCGAGGTCGTAGGCTGGTCGTTCGCGCGCACAGATGCTCCGTTCGGCGAAGCGCTCGAGCAGGAGGTCGGTGGCCTCCTCCCAGTTTTCCTCGACCTCGTCGTCGTCGCTGTCAGGGTCGCGGGCCCCGCCCTTTCGATCGGTCGCGATCAGTTCGATTGCCTCCCCGATGATTTCGCCGGCCCCACCGCGTGGCAACTCGCCGTCGAAGAACTCTCGGCGAATCTCGGCGGCAGGCATCGGTTCGAACGTCCGTCGCTTGACCGCGCGCATGAACGCCCGCGTGTGCGCCCACTCCTCCTCGCCGATCTCGTACTCCGCTGGGGCGATCAGCCGCGGACAGCGCGTCCGGAACCGACAGCCCGAGGGCGGATCCTGCGGGCTCGGCACTTCGCCCTCGAGGACGCCTCGAACCCCCGACTGTCTCGGATCGGGGACGGGTATCGACTCGAGCAACGCGTTCGTGTAGGGATGTTGGGGGTTCTCGAACAGCTCTTCCTTCTCCGCGAGTTCGACGATGTGACCGAGATACATCACCGCGACGCGATCCGAAATGTGGCGAATCACGGAGAGGTCGTGGGCGATGAAGAGGTAGGTCAGGCCGAACTCCTCCTGGAGTTCCTCCATCGTGTTCATCACCTGCGCTTGGATGGAGACGTCGAGCGCGGAGACGGGTTCGTCACAGACGACGAAGTCCGGATCGACCGACAGCGCACGCGCGAGGTTGATCCGCTGGCGCTGGCCGCCCGAGAAGGCGTGGGGGTAACGGTTGTAGTGGCGCGGATCGAGCCCGACCTTCTCGAGCAACTCCTTCGCGCGCGCCTCGCGTCCCTCGTCGTCGAACATGTCGTGGGCACCCATTGGCTCCTCGATGATCTGGCCGACCTTCATCCGCGGATCCAGCGAGGACTGTGGGTCCTGGAAGATCATCTGAATCTCCGAGCGCTTCTGGCGTAGTTCCTCGCCGCTCAAGTCGGCCAGATCGTCGCCCTTGAAGCTGATCGTCCCGTCGGTCGGATCGAGCAGCCGCAGGATCGTCCGTCCGAGCGTGCTCTTCCCGCAGCCTGATTCGCCGACCAGCCCGAGCGTCTCCCCCTTCTTGATCTCGAAGGTGACGTCGTCGACGGCCTCGACCCGATCCACGCCGACGCTCACCGGCGGGAACTGATCGGTCTCGAGGTTGACGCCCGCGAGCAGTCCCGAGTCGGCCGCGAAGTGCTTCGTCAGGCCGTCGACCTCGAGGAGCGTCTCGCCGTGAGCGATATCGCTCTCGCCGAAGCCGATGGGGTCGTCGGGCGTGCTCATCGTTGCGAGTCACCTCCGCCACTCGAGTCTCGACCCTGGGTACGCCCACCGTCCGTCGAGGCTTGTTCTTCCTCGACGGCCGACTCCGCGCTCGCGTTCTCCTCCGTCCCCGTCTCGCCGATTCGAGTCTCGGCCTCGTCGCCCGCCTCGAGCGGCGCGCTCTCCTCGTAGCCCACGTCGAAGACGTCGTGTTTCACGCAGGCCGCGCGATGGGGATGACCGTCGGCGCGGTCGATTTCGAGCGTCTCCGGATGGACGCGGGTACAGACCTCGCGCGCGTCGGGACAGCGGGGGTGGAACCGACACCCCGAGGGCGGGTTGATCGCCTCAGGCATCACGCCCTCGATGGGGTCGAGTTCGTCGACGGTCCGGTCGGGCCGGGGCATCGAGTCGAGCAGGGCGTCAGTGTAGGGGTGTTTGGTGTCGTAGAACAGTTCGTCCACCGGCGCCTGTTCGATGATCTCGCCGAGGTACATCACGTTCACCCGGTCGCAGATCTCGGCGACGACGCCCATGTCGTGGGTGACCCAGATGAAGCTCGTGTCGTAGCGATCCTGGAGGTCGTCGACGAGATCGAGGATCTGGCCCTCGACGGTGACGTCCAGGGCGGTCGTCGGCTCGTCGGCGATGATGAGGTTCGGCTCGCAGGCCAGCGCCATCGCGATCAGCACGCGCTGGCGCATCCCGCCCGAGAACTGGTGGGGATACTCCTCGTACCGGTCCTCGGGATCCGGAATCCCGACCTCGCGGAGCATCCGAATCGCTTCGACCTTCGCCTCGTCTTTCGAGAGGTCGCGATTGATCTCGATGAACTCCCGGAGCTGGCCCCCGACGGTAAAGACGGGGTTGAGCGACTCCATCGGGTCCTGGAAGATCACCGCGATCTCTCGACCGCGAATCCGCTCGCGCATCTCGGATTTCGAGAGCATGTCGTCTCGCTCCCGAAGTTCGCCGTCGGGACCTTCCTCGAGGCCGAAGATGGTCTCGCCTTTGTAAGTGATCTCGCCGCCGACGATCTCGCCTGGCTCTTCGATCAGCCGCAGCAGGCTCATCGAGGCGACCGATTTACCAGCGCCCGACTCGCCGACGAGTCCGACGATTTCGCCCTCGTTGACCTCGAAGGAGATGCCGTCGACGGCCCGGACGGTCCCGGTTTCGGTGAAAAACTGTGTCTTCAGGTTCTCGACGCGAAGGAGTGGTTCGGAGCTCATAGTTAGTTCTTGATCCGCGGATCGAGCGCGTCCTGCAGCCCGTCGCCGAACAGGTTGAATCCCATAATGGTCACGAGGATCGCCAGGCCGGGCCAGATCGACAGCCAGATGTTCGAGTGCATGTACCGCCCGTGAGCGATCCGGAGCATCTCTCCCCAGTCGGGCGTCGGCGGCTGGGCGCCGTAGCCGAGAAAGGAGAGGCCGGCGACGATCAGGATCGTGACGCCGATCTGCAGCGTTGCGTACACCATCACGGGTGCGAAGCTGTTCGGGATGACGTGTCTGCGGATGATGTTGCGGTCCTTTACCCCTGCAGCGCGGGCGGCCTCGATGTAGTCCATCTCCCGGACGGACAGCACCCGACTGCGGATGATCCGAGCGAACACCGGAATGAAGGCGATGCCGACGCCGATCACCGCGTACTGGATGTCCGGGCTCCCGCCGCTGACGAAGACGGTGAAGACGATGATCAGCACGAGCGGCGGAATCGCGTACACCGTCTCGATCGATCGCATCAGCACGTCGTCCACCCAGCCGCCGTAGTAGCCCGCGATCGAGCCGATGATCGTCCCGCCGATCAGTCCGATCGCCGTCGCCGCGAGCCCGACGCTGACCGACACTTGCGAGCCGTAGACGATGCGGGTAAAGTAGTCGCGGCCCTGCGGATCGGTCCCGAGCGGCTGGGAGAGCGTCCCACCGTCGAGGAACATCGGCGGTTGATTCGGGTTCCCTTCGCCCGGCGGCGGGATCCGCGTCGGATGGTCGAAAAACGGGAGCGCCTGCGCGGCGGTGTAGTCCGATAGCGCACCAAACGTCAGCCGCGAGAGATTGCTATCGATCGCCGCGAACGCCGCGACGAAGATGACGAACGCGACGATGTACAGCCCGATTCGGGCGGTCGCGTCCCGCTTGACTTTCTTCAGCGTGTAGCGCCAGCCGACGCGCGCCTCGACCTCCTCGTCGGCCGATCCGCCTTCGGCGGCGCCCGGTTCCTGGTCCTCGAGTTGTGATTCGGTCGTTGCCATGTGTTATATCCCTCCCATCATCAGTCATGCTCCCCGTAGGTCACGCGCGGATCGATGTACGCGTATGAGATGTCCGTGATGACGACGCCGATGACGAACAGGAAGCCGAGCACCATCGTGATCCCCATCACCAGCTGGTAATCGAGTTGCTGTATCGCCTCGACGAACAGCCGTCCGATCCCGTTGATCGCGAAGACGGTCTCGACCAGGACGGCGCCGCCGAGTGCCGTCGACAGGTTGAGCCCGACGATCGTGATGATCGGCAACTGGGCCGACCGGAAGGCGTGTTTTCGGAGGATCGTCCGCTCGGGGACGCCGTACGCGCGAGCTAACTTGACGTACTCTTCCTGTAGCGACTCGATCATCTGGGTTCGCTCGACTCTCATCAGCGTCGCCATCTGCAACGTTCCCAGCGCGATCATCGGCAGTATCAGGTGTCTGATCGTCTCGGTCCAGTGCTCGAGATAGCTGCCGTGGCCGGCCGCTTCCGGCGGTTGCCACGGGTAGACCAGCCCCGCCGACGGCAGGACGCCGAGTTTGACCGCGAAGACGATGATCAGCATGATGCCGATCCAGAACGAGGGCGTGCTGACGCCGATCAGCGCGACGATCCGCGAGATGTGGTCGGTCGGCTCGTTTCGGCGCTTGGCCGCGATGACGCCGAGCGGAATCGCCGTGACGAGCGCGAACAGGTACGCCGACAGCACCAGCAGGAGCGTCGGTCCGGTCCGCTCGAGTATGAGCTCAGAGACCGGTCGTCGACGGTGGATGCTGTAGCCGAGGTCACCCTGGACGAGTCCGGTCATGTAGTTCCAGTACCGGACGTGCAGCGGCTGATCGAGTCCGTAGCGCTCTTCGATCGTCCTGATGAGCTCCTCGTTGACCTCCTGGCCCTGGAGCATGAGCCGGACCGGATCGCCCGGTGCCAGATTCGCCAGAACGAACGTAATCACGGAGATCCCGATCAGGACGGGGATCGCCTGTAGCAGTCGGTAGATCGTGTATCGGAGCAGTCCCATGCGTGTATCCTGCGTCTGAGATTCGTTTGGTTATCGCCCGTCCCTGAAACCGATCGCGAGCAGGGTTTATCTCCCCGAGGTGGTCCTATCCGTCATCGATGGAGACGTTGTTCTCGTCGGAGACGAGTTGCGGATTGGACGCGACGGCCGGATGCGGTTGCAGATCCCGTACGTAGTCCTGGGTCGCGATCGTGTTGTGCGGCGAATAGGCGGCCATCACCGGGACCTCTTCGACGATCTCGTCGACTACGTCGATGTAGAGTTCGCGACGGTCATCTTGATCGACGGTCTCGCGGGCTTCCATGATGTTGTCGTGGAAGTCGTCGCTCCCCTCGTAGAAGTGACCCTGCGAGATCCCCTCGTTGTCCTCGTGGAACAGGTTGTAGAGGTAGACGTCCGGGTCGGGGCCGCCGGTCCAGCCGAGAATGTACATCTCGTAATCGTCCGCATCTCCGGTAACGTAGGTCTCGCCGAGCGTCGCGAAGTCAAGACTCTGGACTTCGGCGTCGTAGCCGAGTTCGTCCAGTCGGGAGGCGATCAGTTCGCCGAGTGCGATACGGACGTCGTCCGGCGGAACGATGATCGTCGGATTCCAATCGTCTGGCGCGGCTCCGTCGAGTAATTCCTGTGCTTCGTCCGGATCGTATCCCGGCGACATGTCCGCCCAGTCGTCCGTCGGGAAGTCCCAGCCGAGTTCGTCGACGAGCGGCGGAATCGGTGACTCCAGCGGGACGGCACTATCGCCCAGATTCTGGTTGACGAACTCGTCGATCGAGAACGCGTGGGCGACGCCCCGTCGAACGTCCGGATCGGTCGTGCCGCCGTCGTTGCAGTTGAACGCGACGTACATGTAGGACGGGCTTTCGGTCCGGTGGACCTCGATACCCTCCTCACCCTCGATCTGGTCCCAGTCCTCGGGCGGCACGGTCGCGATGGCGTCCGTGTCGCCCGCGAGAATCTGTGAGACGCGGCCGGCGTCGTCCTCAGCCGCTTCGAACCGGACGGACTCGAGTTCCGGCGCGGGGTCGTCCCAGTAGTCGTCCCAGGCCTCGAGTTCGACGTACTCGTCGGAGGTCCAATCCTCGAACGTGAACGGACCCGACCCCACGGGGTCCGTAATGTACGTGTCGCGGTCGTCCTCCCGAACCTCCGCGTTGACGATGTTGGCAACCAGTTGCAGTTCGGTAAACGCCCCGTACGGGAACTCGAGGTCGATCTGGACGGTCTGTTCGTCGACGGCTTCGGTGTTGTCGACGTCGACCATCTGAAAGGTCGGCATGTTCTGGGTCTCTTCCTCAACCGGTGCCGTCAGGGTGTGGACGACGTCCTCGGCGGTGACGGGATCGCCGTTGTGGAACTCCGCACCGTCGACGAGTTCGACGATGTAGCGTTCCCCGTCGCGTTCCTCTTCCGGCTCGCCCGCTGCGAGTTTCGGTTGGGGATCCAGATTGAAATCGTACTCGTACAACCCGTCGTAGACGAGGTTGTTGATCTGGGCGCTGTAGGCGTCGAACGTGATGACCGGATCGAACTCGCCGTCCGGACTTACTTCCTGGGTATAAAGGAGACCGTCGTCCCCGGGCCCTTCATCCCCACCGATACAGCCGGCAACCACGGCTGCACTGACCGCTGCACCTGATGCAAGCAACCGCCGTCGTGTGGCGGTGAACTGATCGTGTACCATCCCGCGAACAAACACCACTCATGTATATTGGTAGCAGGGAGCTAGAACTTCCCCAAGCGAATTTTACCGCATCCATAATCTAACAAATAGCGACACAGTAATATAATCAAGATGACTGCTGGGAAAACTCAACTAGATTCGATGGACAATACTGCAAGCAGGTGTACAGCGTCCGCCCGCGTTGATCATCTTCTGCGGATCCGACACAACTGTTCACATCGGGGGACAGTCCATGCCAGACCGGAGCCATTTTTGTGGTGGCGACGTTGATAGCTGGTATGAACTACAGGGCGGTCGAGACGGAATCGGAGTATGTCGCCCGCCTCGAGACCGGCGCCGACTGGCGGGCCGAAATCGAGTCGCTCGCGAACGAAGTCGAGGCCGACGCGGCCTGGTTTCAGGCCCTCGGAGCGGTCCAGGACGCCGAAATCTGGTTTTACGACCAGGACGACTGCGCCTACGAGGCCGTCGAATTCGACGAGCCGCTCGAGGTCGCCAGCTGCGTCGGTAACGTCTCTTGGCTGGATGGCGAACGGTTCGCGCACACCCACGCGGTCCTCTCGGATCCCGACGGCGACGCCCTCGCGGGTCACCTGAACGAGGCGACGGTCTGGGCGGGCGAACTCTACATGCGCGTCTTCGCCGACGAACTGGTGCGCGAGTACGACGAGACCACCGAACTCGACCTTTGGCTCTGACATGCGCGAGGAGGACACCCGGTACTTCCAGCGACTCGAGTCCCAGTTAGACGAGGCGTTCGACGTCGCCGAGCGCGCCAAAGAACGCGGCGCGGATCCCGAACCGGAGGTCGAGATTCCGGTCGCCAAGGACATGGCCGACCGCGTCGAGAACATCCTCGGGATCGACGGCGTCGCCGAACGCGTCCGCGAACTCGAGGGCGAAATGTCCCGTGAGGAAGCCGCCCTCGAACTTGCGAAGGATTTCGCGGAGGGTCGCGTCGGCGATTACGAGACGAAAGCGGGGAAGATTGAAGGGGCGGTTCGGACCGCGGTCGCCCTGCTGACCGAGGGTGTCGTCGCCGCCCCCATCGAGGGAATCGACAGGGTCGAAATTCTCACAAACGACGACGGCACCGAGTTCGTCAACGTCTACTACGCCGGCCCGATCCGTTCTGCGGGTGGGACAGCACAGGCCCTCTCCGTCCTCGTGGCGGATTACACGCGAGCGCTCGTGGGCATCGAACAGTACAACGCGCGCCAGGACGAGATCGAACGCTACGCCGAGGAACTCGCCCTCTACGACAAGGAGACCGGCCTCCAGTACACGCCGAAGTCGAAGGAGGCCAAGTTCATCGCCAAGAACCTCCCGATCATGTTAGACGGGGAGGCGACGGGCGACGAGGAGGTCTCGGGCTTTCGCGATCTCGAGCGCGTCGACACCAACAGCGCCCGCGGCGGGATGTGTCTCGTCATGGCCGAGGGGATCGCACTCAAGGCCCCGAAGATCCAGCGCTACACCCGGAATCTCGACGAGGTCGACTGGCCGTGGCTGCAGGACCTGATCGACGGCAACTACGCCGACGACGAAGGGGATACGGCCGACGAGGAAGGCGAGGACGGAGAGGACGGTGCGGACGCGGACGAGAGCGGCGATGCGGCAGACGACAGCGAGGACGGCGACGACGAAACGGACGGCCCGCCGCGAGCTGAGCCATCGGGGAAGTTCCTCCGGGATCTGATCGCCGGCCGGCCAGTCTTCTCCCACCCCAGCGCGGAGGGGGGCTTTCGGCTTCGGTACGGTCGCGCACGCAACCACGGCTTCGCGACCGGTGGCGTCCACCCCGCGACGATGCATCTGGTCGACGACTTTCTGGCGACCGGGACCCAGATCAAGACCGAACGGCCCGGGAAGGCCCACGGCGTCATCCCCGTCGATAGCATCGACGGCCCGACGGTCAAACTGGCGAACGGCGACGTCCGCCGGATCGACGACCCCGAGGAGGCCCTCGAGATCAGAAACGGCGTCGAGAAGATCCTCGATACCGGCGAGTACCTGGTCAACTACGGCGAGTTCGTCGAGAACAACCACCCGCTCGCCCCGGCCTCCTACGTCTACGAGTGGTGGATCCAAGACATGGCGGACGCCGGTGCAGACACGCAAGCCCTCGAGGACGACCCCCGAATCGATCTCGAATTCCCCGACGCCGACGAGGCCCTCGAATGGGCCACGGAGTACGACGCGCCGCTGCATCCGCAGTACACCTACCTCTGGCACGACATCTCGGTCAAGACGTTCTGCGATCTCGCGGCGACCGTCGCCGACGGCCGCGTCGAGAACGACGCCGACGGCGACGGGACGCTCGTGATCGAGTACGGCGAGTCGACCGCCGTCGCGCTCGAGACGATCATCATCGAACACCGCCAGCGGTCGGACGAGGGCCGGATCGAGATCGACGACTGGCGGCCGTTCGCCCGCACGCTGGGGTGTGAACCCAGACGGGCCGTCACCGACGGGGCTGCACTCGATGCCGACGGGCGGGATGGGACGCCCAGCGTCGAACTCGAGCGCACCTGGAGCGACGACGATCTCTCCGAGCGCGCCCGAACGTGGGGCCACGAGACCGAGGGCGACAACGCCATCGAGGCGGTCAACGAGGTCGCCCCCTTCGCGGTTCGCGAACGTTCTCCGACCCGAATCGGCAACCGAATGGGCCGGCCCGAAAAGTCCGAGCGCCGGGACCTGAGTCCGCCCGTCCACACGCTGTTCCCCATCGGCGAGGCCGGCGGCGCACAGCGCAACGTCGCCAACGCGGCCAAACACGCCGAGACGATGTCCGACACGCCCGGCGTCGTCGAGGTCCAGATCGGCCGCAATCGCTGTCCGGACTGCGAGACGGAGACGTTCAAGAACCGCTGTCCCGACTGCGAGGCCCGGACAACCCCCGACTACCGCTGTCCCGACTGTGATACCCGGATCGAACCGGACGAGGCCGGCCGCGTCGAGTGCGGTCACTGCGAGCGCGAGGCCACCTGCGTCGAGAACATCGAGGTCGACATCCATGAGGAGTACCGCGACGCCCTCGAGTCGGTCGGCGAACGGGAGAACGCCTTCGAGATCCTGAAAGGCGTCAAGGGGCTCTCCTCGAACACGAAGGTTCCCGAACCGATCGAGAAAGGGATCCTGCGGGCCAAACACGACGTTTCGACGTTTAAGGACGGCACCGTCCGCTACGACATGACCGACCTGCCCGTCACGGCGGTCCGGGCCACCGAACTCGACATCGACGTCGGCCAGCTGCAGGCGCTGGGCTACGAGGAGGACATGCGCGGCGACCCCCTGACCCACGAGGACCAGCTGGTCGAACTCAAAGTCCAAGACATCGTCCTCTCGGACGGCGCGGCCGAGCACATGATGCAGACCGCGGACTTCATCGACGACTTACTCGAGCAGTACTACGGCCTCGAGCGGTTCTACGAGATCGACGACCGACAGGAACTCGTCGGCGAACTGGTGTTCGGAATGGCGCCGCACACGAGCGCGGCAACCGTCGGAAGAGTGATTGGTTTCACGAGCGCGGCGGTCGGATATGCGCATCCGTACTTTCACGCCGCGAAACGCCGGAACTGTTTCCACCCGAAGACGAAACTCTGGTATCAGGACGAATCAGACGCATGGCACCACGAACCGATTGAAACACTCGTCGAACAACGATTAACGGATCCCGAGGAAGACGACTTCGGAACGCTCGTGCAGGATGTCGAGGGTCTCAGCGTTCCGTCAGTCACCGCTGATGGAACACCCGTCGAACAACCCCTCGAAGCAGTTTCGAAACATCCAGCCCCCGACCATCTCATCCGGATAGAAACGCGGAGCGGCCGAACACTGAACGTAACTCCAGATCACACGTTCAGACGGTGGTCTCCTTCCGGATTAGCGTCTGTAGACGCTCGAGAACTCTCGGCCGGTGACGAACTTCCGACACCAAAATCGATCGAATTCGAAGGGACAGCGAAATCGTTCGATTTGCTGGAAGCGTTTATCGACGCAGATGCAGTCCCGAACGAATCGCTCACCATTCGTGGCCTCGGCTCCGACCGGATCAAAACACTACTCAACGACGCAACTCCGGAACAGGCGTATCTTAAGCCGGTCGCAGAACGACTGAAACTCTCTCAATCGACGGTGTACAACTGGGTGAATCGAGATAGCATTCCGGTTGCCCCACTCCTTTCGATATTCGGCAAGGCGGATCTTATCGAGCGAATTCCGGAGGACGTTGCACTCGGTATGAAACGAGATACGGCGACTATTCGTCGCCACTTCGAGATCGACGAAACTGTCGCAACAGTGCTCGGCTACTACGCTGCTGAGGGGTTCACCCGTCGTGAAAACGGCTCGTTCTATCAAACCACGATCTGCACACCTGATGAGGTGCCTCGGGATGAGATTGTTCGCGCATTCAGAGACAGCCTGTCGATCGACGCCTTCGAAGAGAACGAGTGGAAAGTGACGGTTTCGAGTCGTCTCGTTTCGACGCTATTCGCAGATGTACTCGAGCTCGGGTCGGGCGCGGAGGACAAACAGATTCCCGATTTCGTCCTCGATAGCCCACGTCCTCACCTGCGAGCGTTCCTGGCGGCTTATTTCAGCGGTGACGGAAGTACATCCAGCGAGCGAATCGAGATCCGCGCAACGACGGTAAGCGACGATCTCGCAACTGACCTCGTTGCAGCATTGAAACGCTTCGGGATTGCAACGAAAACCTATCGCGAAACACGCCGTCCGACTACTGGTGTAGTTGCTGAATTCTACAGTGACGAGGAAGAGACTCCTGAATTCGAGTCGCAGGTTCTCAAAATCACGTCTGAAAACGCGGCCCGGTTCGCCGACCGTATTGGATTCCATCTCGACCGGAAGCAGGAAACGATCGAATCCGTTCTCGAGACGACAGAGCTACGCACGCAGCGTCTGCTCGCTGACGGCGGTGAAATCTGGTTCGACGAAGTCACCTCAGTTGAAATCATTGAGAGTGATATCGAACATACGTACTGTCTTACTGTCCAGGAAACGAACACACTAGTTGCAAATGATGTATTTGTCGGCCAGTGTGACGGCGATGAAGATTGCGTTATGCTCCTCATGGACGGCCTGTTGAACTTTAGTCAAAGCTTTTTGCCAGATCAACGTGGCGGTAAGATGGACGCACCCCTCGTCATGTCCTCCCGCATCGACCCCTCCGAGATCGACGACGAGGCCCACAACATGGACATTGTCTCGCAGTACCCCCGCGAGTTCTACCTCGCGACTCTCGAGCAGGCCGACCCCGAATCCGTTGAGATCCAGATGGGCGAGGACACCCTCGGAACGGACGGCGAGTACACCGGCTTCGAGCACACCCACGACACCACCGACATCGCGATGGGCCCCGACCTCTCGGCGTACAAGACGCTGGGGTCGATGATGGACAAGATGGACGCCCAACTCGAGCTCTCGCGCAAACTCGAGGCCGTCGACGAGACCGACGTCGCCGAGCGAGTCATCGAGTATCACTTTCTGCCGGACCTCATCGGGAATCTCCGCGCGTTCTCCCGGCAAGAGACCCGCTGTCTCGACTGCGGCGAGAAGTTCCGCCGGATGCCCCTGACCGGGGACTGTCGGGAGTGTGGCGGCCGCGTCAACCTCACGGTCCACAAGGGCTCCGTGAACAAGTACATGCAGACCGCGATTCAAGTCGCCGACGAGTACGACTGTCGGGACTACACGAAACAGCGCTTGGAGGTGCTCGAGAAGGCCCTCGAGAGCATTTTCGAGAACGATAAGAACAAGCAAAGTGGGATCGAGGATTTCATGTAAAACAAACTTTTGCTCTGCATGCGGTCGCTTCGCGACCGCATTCGGCAAAACTTTGATGAAAAGCACTCCTCCTTCCGTTCCGGCCGCTCGGCGGCCTCCACATCAGTCGCCGGCCCGCTCGAGAGCGCCTTCGGCGCTCTCTCGCGGTCGGTGTCGTGGACGGCCTGCCTTTCCCCGTTGAGCGGACGCATCGCGTCCGCGATGCTTGTCGGAGCTTGCTCCGACAGCGGATTACATGACTCTCGCGTTGCTCGAGTCATGCGCTCGGCCAGATCGCGGAGAGTAAACGAACGCGATCAGTAACTCGCTCGAGTAATCCCGGGCATCTGCGCCTTCGGATACCGCAGTTTCGGCACCCGTCGGGAGTCCGGTAGCCACTCCAAGAGACTCTCGTTGAACCGCTCGGGTCGCTCTCGAGGTGTCCAGTGACCGCAGTTTCTGACCAGATCCAGCTTCGCGTCCGGAATCCGACGCGCCGCGCGGGCCGACCACTCGACGGGGACCAGTGGGTCCTCTTTCCCGTGGACGAGTAGCGTCGGCACGGACAGTGAACCGAGTTCGTCGACGAAGTTCGTCGCGACGCGGCCGTTGAACGAGAGTTCGTTGTTCTGGAACGCCTTGAACGCCTGAATCGAGCCCGGCTCCATCAGTTTCTGCCTGACGTCTTCGACGAACGGGTCGGGGAGCGCGCTCGAGTCGGCGACGAGACTGTCGAGCACCATGCGGACGCTGTCGGTCGTCGCGCCGGCAGCGATCTTGCCGAATTCGGTCATCCCCGGAACCTGCGAGAGGAGCTTCCATGGGAGGGCGTTGGGGAGTCGGCCGCCGAGCCCGTAGCTGTCGACGAGCGCCAGTTGCTCGACGCGTTCGGGGTGCTCGAGCGCGTAGCCGAGTGCGACCCCGCCGCCCATCGAGATGCCGGCGAGCGAGACTCGGTCGTCGGGAATCGTCTCGATGAATCCCTCGAGGACGTCGACGTACGTCTCGATAGTGTGCGTTACGTTGCCCGTACTTCGCCCGTACTCCGGCCAATCGAGGCCGTAAACGCGGTAGTCGTCCGACAACGCGTCGATGGTGTGTCGCCAGGAGACCGTCGCATCGTCGATGCCGGCTCCGTGACAGAGGACGACGGGCGGACCGCTCGTGCCGGCTCGCCGATAGGCGATCCGACAGTCGCCGATGGTCGCAACGCCGGTGCCAGTCATGATCGGATCACGCCGTCTACGGGGTGGGAGACCGTCGAACCGTCGACCGAACTGTGACGGCGTCGTCGCTCCGCAAGCGCCGGTAGAGGGCACATAGTCGCCACTTTGACTCGCCCGTTGTCGGTCTTTCTCT
This sequence comes from Natronorubrum marinum, assembly GCF_052040125.1. Classification (NCBI taxonomy): domain Archaea; kingdom Methanobacteriati; phylum Methanobacteriota; class Halobacteria; order Halobacteriales; family Natrialbaceae; genus Natronorubrum; species Natronorubrum marinum. The sequence continues at coordinate 124,085 of NZ_JBPPFV010000003.1, read as the reverse complement.
CACCAGTGCCCCATCGTGGCTCGTTCCCGGACGGTACGAAACGGTGTGGGTCGACTGGGAACGCACCGGTGGGTTCCCCAGTGGTGCGACGATCTATCATGGTCCGAGTATCTGCACGGGGGCTGTATATTGTTTTCTATTACCGTGTGGTACTCTGACATAGGTTCGGCGGAAGTCGGATCCGCTTTCGATGACGTTGCGCATTTGGTATCGCGACTATTCATTTATCACCTACTCGTATTCGATTTGGAGAGCTTCCCACAATCGCGTTAGTCAGTCGATCTGAACACCGTGACGGCTTTATGCCGCTTCGAAGCGTGAGCTATCGACATGGCCACAGAGCAAGACCCCCCGCGACTCGGCTTCGGGACCGCACTCTACACCGAGGACGGCGAACAGGTCGGCCACATTCGGGGTTTCGACGAGGACGGCTTCTACGTCACCCTCCGCGACGGCTTCGAGGGACTGAGCGTAGACCACGTTCGATCAGGCCACGAGTTCGGCGAAGCACACCTGATGTGGCGTTGTCTCGAGTGCGGCGAGATGGGCGAACTCAATCAGGACCTGCCGGAGAGCTGCCCCTCCTGTGGAACCGAACGCGAGAACCTCTACTACTGGACCGAGGACTAAGACGGCAACCGTTTTTATCGCGGTGGCCCCAGCCTCCGACATGGAGATCGTGGTCTACGGAGCCGGTAGCCTCGGCAGTCTCGTCGGTGGGGTGCTCGCGCGCGAGTCACGACACGACGTCACGCTCGTCGGACGCGACCCCCACGTGCGCACCGTTCGCGAGACGGGTCTCGAGCTCGTCGGCGAGTTCGAGACGACGACCACCCCCCGTGCGACGACCGACGGTCGCAACCTCACGGCCGACCTCGCGATCGTCACGGTCAAATCGTTCGACACGGCGGCCGCCGCCGAGACGCTCGCAACGGGGTCGTACGACACTGTTCTCTCACTGCAAAACGGCATGGGGAACGAGGAGACGCTCGCCACCGCCCTCGAGTCACCGGTTCTCGCCGGAACGATCTCCTACGGTGCGCTCCTGGGAGAACCGGGCGTGGTCGAGTGTACCGGTATCGGCGACATCGTTCTCGGTGCTCGAGTCGGGGGTTCATCGAAGCAAGCCACCCAGATCGGCGATCTGTTTTCGGCGGCGGGTCTCGAGACCACCGTCGCCGACGACATGCCCCGTCGCCTGTGGGAGAAACTCGCCGTCAACGCCGGGATCAACGCCGTGACGGCGCTGACCAGAACCGAGAACGGAGCCGTACTCGAAAGCGAGACGAACGGCCTCTCGCGCGCGGCCGCTCGCGAGACGGCTCGCGTCGCCCGCGCCGACGACGTGGAGCTGTCGAACTGCGCGGCCGTCGACGCGATGGAGTCGGTTGCCGCCGATACGGCGGCTAACACCTCCTCGATGCACCAGGATATCCTCGCCGAGCGACGCACCGAAATCGAGGCAATCAACGGCTTCGTCGTCGACCGAGGTGAGGAACTGGGACTCGAGACGCCCACGAACCGCCTACTGACGGCACTGATTCGGACGTGGGAGCGAGGACAAGCGGTTCGCTGATCGGCTATTGATACACCAGATATGGCGATACGAAACCGGTGGGGATCGACAGACGGCAGACTGTCGCGCTGTTCAGCCACGATGTCATGCCCGTCGCCGTTTCGACATCAGTTTGTGGCGGTGCCAACGGCTACGTACGTAATTTCGCCGAAAACAAACGGATCGACTGCTCGAGAACTTAGAACGGGGCTTCGGGACCTTCGTCCGTCTCGCCGTCGTCGTCGACGGTTTCGCCGGGGAACGACGGACTCATGCCGCCACCGCCGCCCATGTCGGCTTCGCCCTCCATGCCGGTGTGGGCGTTGACCTGCTCGATTTCGGGAATCTCCTTGACCATTCGGCTCTTGATCGCTTGAATCGTCATCGGCGAGATGCCACAGCCACTGCAGGCGCCACCGAGCGCGATGGTGACCTCGCCGGTCTCGCGGTCGAGGTCCTGGATTGCCGCGCTACCGCCGTGCATCTGAATCTGCGGGAAGTTCCGACGCAGGAAGTTCGCGACGCGGTCCTCGAGGTCGTCCCCGTCGTTCTGGGTCTCGGTACTCATACGATTCGCTTGGGTACGAGACCCCCTAAACCTTCCGTCATCTATGTTCGTCTGGGAACACGTTCTCGGTTCTGGCTGGCCGATCAGGCGAATCCGAAGACACGCTGGAGTTCGGTTTCGATCTCCTCGACGTGTGTCTCGAGGACCTGCTCGAATCGCTCTTTTTCGACGAGGACACCCGACAGTCGATCGTACGGATCGTCCGGCAGTTCGACGCGGAACTCTCCATCCCCTTCGTAGAACGGTTCGCTCTCGTTCAACACCTGCTGGTCGATCGCGTGCACGAGCTCCGAATCGTGCGTGTCGTTCATTCGGTTGAACGCGTTCTTGTACGCCTGCTGGAGTTCGGGAAAGTAGTTCGCGTACTTGTCCTCGAACTTCTCGGGATCGAAGTCGGCCATACGCGGATCGAAGGCGAGCGGAGACAAAAGTCGGACGGTCGGTCGGCAGTCGCGTCGTGATCTACGTGGTTGGTTTCGATATCGCGAGACTCGTTTTCAGAACGTGGCAATCAGCTAACTCTGTAGGGGTGTCCTACATACGGAGGGTGCGTGCGCAAGCGGAACCAACACTCCCGCGACGCTCCTCACGAGGCACATGTCCCCGGATAATCCCCCCATTCCACGCGAAAAACTGCCACCGGGATGGGGAGCCGTGATGTTTTGCGACGGCCAGTTCGCGTATCGTCACAGACAGCCGCCGATCGAGCTCGTCGCCGATCGAACGGCGGCCAATCGGTCTCATCCCGGACTCGGACTCAGTCGATGCTGGGAACTTCGATACCAGTACTCGCTCGGTGATCGGACGATCGCCGAGTCGATCGGCCGCGTCTCGACTCGCCGAGCGGCCGTCGAGGGCGTACTGCAGTGTATGCACCACATCCACGAATCCGTCGACGAACTGGGCGGCCCAATCGAGGTACAGGATATCCTCGACCGAGTGCGGTTCTCGGACGTCGTTCCGGACGGCCAGTCGCCGACGAAGTGAGCGTCCCATCCCTGTCGATAGGGTGTACAGCCGGTTCGATATCGCAGTATACAATATAATCGCGCTCGATTACGCCCTTTCGTGATCTGAGGGCTCTGTAGGGTGGCTTCTGTCGGTCGTACGGTGGTTCAACGCGCTATGCGGGCGGTTTCAGATCACGCAGAGAACGCGCTCAGAGACGTTTCTCGACGAACCGTGGCTGATGAATCTCGGCGCAGAAGCGTTCGACTCGTGGTTGGTTCGTCTACTGCCGACTCGAGAGCGGAGTTCGCTGAACTACTGGAGTTGCGAACACCAGTACGCGGATAGCGTCGCTCGAGTAATTATTGCCTAGCAGTCTCTGCGATGCTCCCGTACCGAATCCACGATGGAACCCACCGATTTCGGCCCTTGCGCACACGGTGATACAATGAGGCCACTGTCGTTCGGCGACCGATTGCTCTCGTCGTGCAGTTTGGTGCTCGCTCTCGAGACGCCTCGGCCGGTCACGTCGAGTTACAGTAGGGTCTGGGAACCCGCGGTCGTTGTGATCGAACTTCACGACTCGAACTACGTCGGTCATCTCGAATCGGCGTTCGGTGTTTGGTGATCGATCCGAGTTTGGTCTCTCGGGCGGCGTATACGCGTTCGACGGCCCGATTCGTCTGCAACGCTTTCACGTCATCCGTCGACCGAACTGCCGAGTAATCGCTCTATAAATTCTATAGTGCGATATTGAATCGTTCCGGTCCGTCGAGAAGATATCCAGCGGAGCGCTTATACTCTCGTCTGCGAATGGATAGACACGGAAGCCACCCGATGGTCCTATGATATCTCAGATCCCCTTTGCTATCGACTTCCACGTCCACTCGGACGACTCGTACGACGGTCACGAACCGATCGAACTCATCCTCGAGCAGGCGGCCGACATCGGTCTCGACGGGATCGTTATTACCGATCACGACGAGATCAGCGAGTCGATTCGGGCCGCGGGACTCGCACCGGAGTACGGCCTGATCGGTATCCCCGGCGTCGAAGTCTCGACTCGTCACGGCCACCTGCTGGCGATCGGTGTCGAAGAACGTCCCGACCCCGGTCAACCGTTCATGGAGACCGTCCAAACCGTTCGTGAACTCGGCGGAATCGCGATCGTCCCCCACCCCTTCCAGCGCAGCCGTCACGGCGTCCGGAAACGGCGGATTGAGGATGCCGACGCGATCGAGACCTACAACTCGATGGTCTTTACGGGCTACCGTAACCGTCGCGCACGGACGTTCGCGCGTCGCCGGGACTATCCGGAAATCGGCGCGAGCGACGCCCACTACCTCCCCAACGTCGGCAAGGCGTACACGGAAATCCTCGTTACACCGGATTCCGGGAATCCGACCAAGGCGGACATCGACGGCGACGAACTCGTCGACGCCATCCTCGAGGGCCGGACGCAGATCCGCGGCAAGCGCACGCCGATCCACAAGAGCACGGTCCAGTACGCCAAGGGGGCGGTTCGCAAGTCGACGTATCTGCTGACCAAACGCGCGCCGCTCGTGCCGACGGTGCCGGCGTCGATGGACCGATCGCACTGATCGCCGCGCAACTCAGGATAGCTGATCGCCGACGATCTCGTCGGCTCGTTCGATAAACGCCGCTTCTTCGCCTTTCGGGACCGTCGCACCGGCGGCGACGTCGTGACCGCCCCCGTCGCCGCCGACGGCTCGAGAGGCCTCGCCCATGACGATCGAGAGATCGAGCCCCTGACGGACCAGATTGTGGGTCCCGCGGGAGGAGACCTTCACCTCGTCCTCGTTTTTCGCCGCGAACGCGAGGATCGGCTTCGATCGGCTGATCCCCTCGTTCCCCATGGCCATTCCGGCGACGATACCGACGATGGTCTCACGGATCTCGTCGCCCGCGTCGAACCACTGCAGGTGCTCCTCGTGCGTGACGCCTTCGCGCGTGACGAGGTCGATCCCGTTCGAGAGGTTCCGCCGGTGATCTCGGAGGAGTTTTCGGGCGCGCTCGAGTGCGTCGCCTCGATCCCCGAGGCAGACGCCGAGGCCGACGTCGGCGCGTTCGTACCGGGCGGTCGCGTTGAGCAGCGTCGAGAACTCGCTGGCGTCTCGGAGTTCGGTGCCGACGGGTTCTGCGGGCAGTACGTACGCGGTGCTGACGAGTTGGTCGATCTTCGACGCGGGGACGCCCTTCGAGACGGCCCGTTGGACAAGCGCGCTGGCGACGGTCCGTTTCTCGTCGTTCGAGAGGCCGGACCACCGTCGCCACTCGCCGTCCCGTTTTAACTCGAGATCGAGCCCGTCGAGAAATCGGAGCGAGCCGCCCTCGCTGTTGGAGATGCCGGGGATGTGGACGTCGGTGGCGTATTCGAACAGCTTGGGGAGGGGGCGGGTCTGCTTCCCGTAGAGCGCGAGGTCCGTGCCGGTTTCGACGACGCCAGCCTCGACGCCCTCTTCGACGATCTTCGCGTTCGCGCCGTGGAGTTCGCCGCTCGAGGCCTGCATGTCGCCGACGGCGCCGACGACGGCCAGCGCGGCCAGATCGCGGTTGTCGGCGCGGGCGTCGCTGGTCCCGCTTGCAGTGACGATCCCGCCGTCGGAGCGTGGGTCCGTCCATTCACTGTCGGCCGACGTCTCTTCGGTCGAACGCAGTTCCTCGTTCCCGCTCTGAACGTCTGCAAGCGCACGGGCGAGCACGTAGCTCGCGCCCGCACCCGAGAGCTCCGAGGCGCCGTTGATCCCGAACAGGAGCGGATTGAGGTGGTACTCCGTCTCGCGGTCGGCGGGCTGGTGGTGGTCCGCGATAACGGGTGTGAAGTCGCCCGCGTCTTCGTATTCGCCGATAATATCGAGCTGGCCGCTCCCGAAGTCGGTAAAGAGTACGGTCTCGTAGTCCGTCGCCGCGATATCGGCGATAGCGGTCTCGTCGAGCTGTTTCTCGAAGACCGTCTCGAACGGGATCTCGGCCCGCTCGAGCGCGCTCGCGGCGATCGCGGCGCTGGTCAGCCCGTCGGCGTCGATGTGGGAGGCCAGCAGCACGCGGTCGGCGTCGCACAGCCGCGTCGCACACCGAGTCGCACGATCCTCGAGTTCGGGTACTGGCCCAGCCATGGAGGTATCGTTGGTGCGGCTTCGGTCATAAAGTTGCGGTCTGGTTCAGAGAAAGACCATCTCGACCACCGGTTCGCGGAACAGGAGCAGCAGGACGTTGTTGACCGCGAGCAGGGTGTACAGTGCGACGATGAACCCGACGAAGCGGACGTCCATCGGGTCCGAGAGGACGTGGCCGATCAGGACGACGGCGGCGGCGTAGCAGAGGGCCGCGAGCAGTACGCCGGGCAGTCCGAACAGCCCGTAGAAGAAGACGGTGACGGGGTTGAGTTCGGTCGCGTACGGAACCAGAAAGAACAGCGTCGCTGCGATAGCGTCGATCGCCCAGAGGACGAGAAACGCGGCTCGGAGCCCGACGGAGTTCGGTGGATCCAGGCTACTCTTGCGAAACGTTTCTACTGCCATTGACAGTAGATAGAAGTGGTTTCGCGGAGGTAGACGTTGACCTTGCCAGCGCTGGTTGTGAGGCAATATCACGCGCTCTACGCGCGCCTGCCTGGCTCGATTGCGTGATCGACTTGGCTACTCGTCGACGCGTCGAACGGCTTCGAGCGTCTCCCGGGCGAGCGTCTCGAACGTGGCCTCGTCGGGGACCACGTCGACGTCGAGTCCGCGTGCGGCGGCGGTTTCGGCCGTCGGCGCACCGATGACGCCGACGGTGGCCTCTGTGAGTCCCTCGAGTGCCTCCGCACGGATCCCCCGCTCGGCCGCGGCCTCGAGGAAGTGTTCGACGGTCAGCGACGAGGTGAAGCAGACGGCGTCGAGGTCGCCTGTGGCGGCGAGCGCAGCGGACTCGCCGCTTCCGTCGGGTCGGACGAGCCGGTAGAGGATCGTTTCGTGGACGTACGCGCCAGCGTCCTCGAAGCCGTCGAGCAACACCGGACTGCCGTGGTCGCTGCGGGCGACTTCGACCCGCGCGCCGTCGATCTCGGTTGCTAGCGTAGCGACGAGTCCGCTCGAGGTGAACTCCTCGGGGACGATATCGACTGCGTACCCCTCCCTGCGGAGGGCGTCGGCTGTTGCGGGACCGATCGCACAGACGGTTTCGCCGCTTACCTCCCAGCCCGCCTCGGAGACGAGTTCCACGCCCGTCTTGCTGGTGAAGACGACGTAGTCGGCGTCGGTTCGGGGCGTCGCGTCGGTCGGTTCGACGGCGAGCATCGGGTCCGCCACGGGATCGGCGTCGAGGTCCTCGAGCAGGCAGATTGCATCCGCGATCCGTTCGTCGTCGGGCCGGAAGACGGCGACAGCGGGGGTTTCTGGTGTCTCGCTCATCGTGGGTTCCCCTCAGTCGTCCTCGCTGGCGTCGCCGTAGTCGTTTTGCAGAAAGTCGACCACCGACTCGCGACTGGCGGCAACGTCGCCGATTACCGTCACCGCGGGCGGCGAAATATCGGCCTCGTCGCGGGCGTCGACGATGGTCTCGAGCGTTCCCGTCGCGACCTGCTGGCCCGGCCAGGTGCCGCGTTCGACGAGGGCAACGGGCGTCTCGGGGGCCATGCCGGACTCGAGTAGGGCTTTCGTGTAGTCGGGAAGCCGGCCGACGCCCATCAGGACGACGATGGTGCCGCCGGTCGCGGCGAGCGCGCCCCAGTCGACGGCGGACTCCTCCTTGGTCGGATCCTCGTGACCCGTGACGAACGAGACGGAGGAGGCGTGGTCGCGGTGGGTAACCGGGACGCCGGCGACGGCCGGTGCCGCGATGGCCGACGTAACTCCGGGCACGACCTCGAACGGGACGTCGTGGGCCGCGAGGTACTCGGCTTCCTCGCCGCCGCGGCCGAAGACGAACGAATCGCCGCCCTTGAGCCGAACGACCGACTTCCCTTCGCGGGCGAGTTCGACCAGTCGCTCGTTGATCTCGGACTGCGGCGTGCGCTCGCCGCCGGCGCGTTTGCCGACGTCCTCGCGGCGGTCTTCGGGAAGCATTTCGATGATCTTCGGGCCCGGAAGCTTGTCGTGGAGGACGACGTCGGCCGACTCGAGCAGTCGGTGGGCCTTGACGGTCAGGAGTTCGGGGTCGCCGGGGCCGCTGCCGACGAGGTAGACGGTGCCGGGGTCGGCGTCGACGGGATCGAATTCGGTGGCCTCCGTCGACGTGTTCGTCTCTGCCATCTACTTCCCCTCCGGCTTTTCTTCCTCGGAGATGTCGGCTTCGTCCTCGTCTTCGTCGGCTGCCTTTCGAGCCTGCTCGATCAGTTCTGCTGCGCCGCGATCGGCCAGATCTTGCGCGAACTCGCGGGCGGCCTCGACGTGGCTCTCGATCGGTAGGTCGCGGCCCGCCACGACCGACTCCTCGCCGTCGCGGTCGAAGACGCTGACGTTCGCGTGGACGTACTCGCCCTGGACGACCGCGTAGATCCCGATCGGCGCGATACAGCCGCCGCCGAGTTCCGCGAGGAGCGTCCGTTCGACGGTCGTCTCGACGCGGCTGCGCGGGTGATCGATCACCGACTGGATCTCGCGGGCCGTCTCGCCGTCGACTGCGGTCACCGCGAGCGCGCCCTGGCCAGGTGCCGGGACGAACGCGTTCGTCGGCAGTTTCCGGTAGTCGACGTAGTGGGCGAAGCCGCTGCGCTCGAGGCCCGCCTGGGCCAGCACGATGGCGTCGAACTCGGTCTCGACCTCGCGGCCGAGGGCCTGTCGCTCGAGTTCGGAGCGGCCGTCGAACCAGTCGTCGACGGTCTGGTCGAACTCGGGTTCGAAGTCGTCGTTCCCGGTGTTTCCCTTGCGCTCCTTGTCAGCTTCCGTCCGCTCCTCGTGTTCTGCCTGCAGCGCGGGCGCGAGCAGTTTCTCGAGGCGCGTGTCCACGTTCCCACGCAGCGGCTCGACCGTGAGGTCGGGTCGCTCGGAGAGCAGTTGTGCGCGACGGCGGAGACTCGAGGTGCCGACGGTCGCGCCGTCGGGGAGTTCCTCGAGGGTCGAGCCGTCGGGCGTGACGAGGACGTCGCCCGGCTTCCCGCGTTCCGGCACGGCGGCGGTCACCAGCTCCTCGGGCTGTTCGGTGGGCATGTCCTTCATCGAGTGGATCGCGCCGTCGAGGTCGCCCTCGAGGACGCGCTCGTCGAGTTCGCGGACGAACGCGCCGGTCTTCCCCAGTCGATGGATCAGTTCGTCTCTGATCTGGTCGCCCGTCGTGTCGACGGTGACGAGTTCGACCTCGTACCGCCGATCCTCTAAGGCCTCCTGTACCAGCGAGGCCTGCCGCCGAGCGAGTGTGGACCCCCGTGTCGCCAATCGAAGCGTCCCGCGCGTTCTCATAGGGATGAGTCGTCGCCTCGGGTATGAAAAGCGCACGCTTGTCGGCCGCTAACCGGTCGACTCGATTATATGTGTCTACAGGGCTTCGCTGTGATCGATTTGCGGCGGAACCTGACCGGTATCGACGATATCTCTCTTCCGGAAATTCCGACGGGAACACGTTCGGACGGACACTTATACACCCGCCATTCGTAGGACCGGCCGGATGAGCGAAACTCTGTACGACCGACTCGGCGGCGAGGACGCCATCGCGGCAGTCGTCGACCGGTTTTACGAACGCGTAATTGCAGACGAACAGGTCGCCCACTACTTCGACGACGTCGATATGCAGAAACAACGCGCCCATCAGACGCAGTTCATCAGCGCGGTCGCGGGCGGTCCCGTCGACTACTCCGGCGAAGACATGGAGGCCGCACACGACGACCTCGAGATCACGAAACCCGACTTCGACGCCATCGTCGCCCACCTCGAGGCGACGCTCGAGGAGTTCGACGTCCCGGCGGACGACCGGAACGCGGTCCTCGAAGCCGTCGGCCAGTACGAGGACGATATCGTCACGGCGACGGCCTGAATCGCCAACCGGTCGCAAACCTCGCGGGACCCGAGACCTTTTGATCCCGTCGCGGGTATCACCACGTAATGGCTGCAGTTACGCTGGGTCCCGAAGGAACCTACTCGCATCGGGCGGCGACGGCGGTCGCGAACGGCGACGAGATCGACTTTCGCCAGTCGGTAACGGCGATCGTCGACGCCGTCGCCGGCGGCGAGTACGACCGCGGCGTCATTCCGATCGAGAACAGCATCGAGGGCTCCGTTACGGAGAGTCTCGACGCGCTCGCGGAGTACGACGTCGCCGTCGTCCGCGAGATCGTCACCCCCATCAAACACGCGCTGCTCGCCCAGAGCCCGGAGTTCGACACGATCGCCAGCCACTCGCAGGCGCTCGCCCAGTGTCGCTCCTACCTCGAGCGCGAGTACCCCGACGCCACCCTCGAGGCCGTCGCGAGTACGGCCCAGAGCGTCGAGTTCGCCCGCGACGACCCGTCGATCGCGGGCATCGCCCACCCGGACAACGGCGGTAACGGCATCGAGGTGCTCGCCGAGGACATCCAAGATCAGGACTCGAACGCGACGCGCTTCTTCGCGCTCGCGCCCGCCGAGGAGCGCTCGAAGGGCGGCGGCAAGAGTTCGCTCGTGGTCTACCCGAACGCGAACTATCCGGGGCTGTTGCTCGAACTGCTCCAGCCCTTCGCGAACCGCGATATCAACCTCACGCGCGTCGAATCCCGGCCGAGCGGCCAGCGATTGGGCGACTACGTCTTCCACGTCGACATCGAGGCCGGCCTCTACGAGGCCCGGACGAAGGAGGCGATCGAGGATCTCGAGAAGTTGGCTGAGAAGGGCTGGGTTCGGCGGCTGGGATCGTACGACACCGAGCACGTGGTCGGGTAGGGTCGGGGTTCGCAACCAGTGTAGGCGGTCTCGGGACGATCAGTCTCGCCTTCTCAGTTTGAACTTCCACTGTTTTCCGCTGAACGTGCTGAGAAGCGTGAGTGCGGACGGGTAGCCCTCTCAGCGTCACTATCGGATTTGCAGCGCGATTGGATCACGCACGGATCATCTATTATCCGATAGAAGTTAACCGTCTATGTCACATACGCGGCAGTAGATCAGAATCAGCGACTCTCACGACCCGTACGCACATTCGGGAACTCGACCGCTGCTCGCGTCCGGTGCCCCCGTGTTTTCGACCGTATCACGGCTCTGAGATTAGTTGGGATCTTCCAAGACGATTTCAGTCGTCGACGGCTCCTGGTTGGAACTGGTGTATCTGACGGTGATCTCGACAGTTGCGCCTTCCATGTTGACGTTCGGACTCCCTTGGGCGTCGGGGTTTCGAAACTTGTTGAAGTTGAACTCCACGGGACCTGCCTCCGCGTCTATCGATACGTTTTGGGTAAACGTAACGAAGTCGCCACCGATATCGAAACCGCCAGTCGCGACCTCGACGCCGTCTGCACTCAGCGTCCCCGGATTGCTGACTCGAGTTGCGTCGGTGTTCGTTTGATCGACACTCATCGCCGTAATTTCGATATCAGTATTGCCGGTGTTTTCCAGCTGAAAGCTGAATTGGCCGTTTGGTCCTCCGGCTTGAGCGCTGCCATCGACGCCTCGGACGGGAGGCGCAGTAAAATCCCTCTCGATCGAAATGGTCCCGGCGTAGGATCCGTCGGGTCCGTCTCTGAACAGGTCTGCTGAGAGCGTCACTTCGCCACCGCCTCTGAATTGAATCTCTCGAGACGTTGTCGATGGGAGATTGACCATCACAGGTTGTTCGAAGCTACCGTCGCCGCTCACGTCGAACTCGACTGTATCGCTTCTGAGCTCTACGTTCATAAATAGCGGGCTATTGTTTGTGACCGTCGGAGGGGTCACATCACGGTCAATTCCGAGCAGGGCGCTCGAATCTTCTGCCGTGTTGATCGGGCCCCCGCGTTCGGCACTAATCGAGCTAAACGCGTTGGTTCCGTACAGCGCACCGGCACCGATAGAGATGGTTCCCACTCCCAGAAGTGTCCGGCGCTTCATTACTGAACACTGGACTCTCAAGCGAGATAACTGCTGTGACCGTCCTCCTCGAGCAGTGATAGCTGAGTACGCTGCGGTACGCTTCGATTTTACCACGGCCAGCGCCGACAGCACCCCCGTCGCAGCGGGTTTCGGTTGATTCGACCGGTCGTATCTGCCCGAGAGCGGTCAAACACTCACTGTTATGAGTAAAGACACCATCCTGTACGTCATGACGAGTAGACGCACCGTCCTCGTTGGTTTCGGCGGACTGGCGGCCGCCGGTACATTTCTCGGGACGGGTGCGTTCAGCCAGGTGACAGCCGAGCGTCAGGTCACGGTCGAAACTGCCGGTGACGCGAGCGCACTACTCACGCTTACTCCGCAGAGTGAATTTGCCACCAGTGACAACGACGGTCTTCTCGAACTCGATTTATCGGGAACAGTCGGAGAGAGTCAGGGACTCAACCGAAACGGGTTCACGTTTCTTCGGAGCGTGTTCTCGATTACGAATCGGGGCACGCAGACGGTAGAGATCCAGTTCGCGTTTGACGGAGAACAGATCGAAGAGACCGTTTCGGGGGCCCAAGATCAAAGTTTGAGTTCGGACGAAAATTTCGGAATCTGGCCGGGGACCGAAGCCGACGATAACGAAGGGAGTATCTGGGTGGTGTTCGGAAGTGGAGAGTTTATCGGCTTCGATCCGGACGATCACGAACTCTCTCCCGGCGAGGAAACGATGGTGTCGTTTAACTACGAAGAACGAGGAATAGTACGCGAAATTGACTATCTCTCTTTGATTACTGAAGCGACCGCCGTGGACGACTAATCAATTATTACGTCCAAACCAACCTACGGTCTCGTAGGAGACAGAATTCGGGGGTTGCGTTCGCTATCCATCCGTTGTTTCGGCACTTGCTCCCGAAATCATATTTCGTTCGTCGAGCGATGTCGCTGCGATTCTATCGGTCAGGTTCGTCGGACCGCAAACGATTTTCCGCGTCCCCGCGGGAGTACGCGTATGACACTCGACGAAGGATCCGACGCCCCAACCGTGACCGCACCGAATCAGGACGGCGAAGAGGTTCGCCTCGAGTTCGACGAGCCGACGGTCGTCTACTTCTACCCGAAAGACGACACCCCCGGCTGTACGATCGAAGCCAACCAGTTCCAGCGCGAGCACGAGACCTATCAGGATGCCGGCGTGACGGTCTACGGCGTCTCGCGGGACGACGTCGACTCGCACGACTCTTTTTGCCAACAGGAGGGCCTCGAGTTCGACCTGCTGGCCGATCCGGATGCCGAGATCGCCGACGCATTCGACGTCGAACTGCGGGATAGCGGCGTCACGACGCGGACGACCTTCCTTCTCGCCGACGGCAAGGTGAAGGCGGTCTACGACGGCGTCGATCCGGACGGCCACGCGCGTGACGTCCTGTTAGACGCGCTCGACGACGGGCTGGTGTCGCTGCCGGAGTAGTCTGTTGTGACCTTCTATCGCGGGCAGAATTTATCCTGCTCGAACCCGTACCAGCGAGCATGCGAAAGAACCCCTTCGAGGATATCGAGGAGATGCTCGACCGCGTCAGCCGGCAGGTCGAATCGGGAATGACCAGCGGCGGTCTCCAGGTGCCGGGATCGGTCCCGGCCGACGTCGTCGACACGGGTGAGGAGTACCTCGTCACGGCCGATCTGCCCGGCTACGAGACCGACGACATCGAACTGACGCTCTCGGAGGGGACGCTGCGCCTCGAGGCCAGTCGCGAGGACGAGGAGGCCTCGGCGGACGGACGTTACCTCCGGCGCGAACGGACGCGAACGTCGGCGAACCGCCGCATTCGGTTGCCGGAACCGGTCGAGGAGGAAGAGGTGTCGGCGGGCTACGAGAACGGCGTGCTGACGGTTCGACTGCCGAAGGTGTCGGGCGGGGAGGAGTCGCGTCAGATCGATATCGAGTAGCCGGCGCTGCCACTCTTCGAGGCCCCGGATTTCGGTTCCGGCGGCGGCCGGTAGATCGGCCGAACGGGGCGAGGTAGCCGTGCGGAGGCGGTCGCGAAAGCGCCGATAGTATCCACTCGATCACCGGCTGGACCGTCACCGCGATTGGATATTTCCGGGAAAGTATTATACCTGGATGACAACTTCCTGCTATGGTCCAAGTGACCGCACTCGTCTTCGCCGGGGCCTTTCTCCTGTTCGGGGGTATCGTTCTGTCTCGAGCCAGCGAACTCGGCGGTCGACACGAGACGATCGGCGAACTCGCGTCGGCGGGCGACGAGCCGGTCGAGCAGGGCGGCGAGACGACGATCAGCGGCCCGGTCTCCGTCCTCGAGCCGGCGTCGCCGACGCGGACGGGCCCCGATCCGATCGGGGGCGACGACGCCGCCCTCTGGGCGTGGCGGGTGCGCCAGAAGGAGAGCGCGGCGAACGGCACCCGGTGGCGGACCGACGAGGCCGAGCTCACGGCCGGCGAGTTCGCCGTCGATCACAGCTGGGACCGCGTCCGCGTGGACGCGACGACGCTGGCGATTCAGGAGGGCGACGACCCCTTCGATTCGTCGGGGCTGTTTCTCGGCGAGCCCGCGACCGAATCCTATCTCGGCGACCTCGGTCCGGTCAATCGTTTCCTCGAGCGGACCGGGTTGGCGGGCGAGGGCGGCGTCGTCAGTGACCTGGAGTTTACCGTAAACGTCGGCGGGAAGACCACCATGCCGGACAAGTATCAGGCTACCGTCGTCCGTGACGGCGACGAACTGATCGTTCGAGGCGAACTGATCGAGACGCCCGACGGATACGTCCTGCGAGGGACCGACGAGACGCCGCTCGTGATCGCGGCCGACTCCCTCGAAGCGCAGCAAGAACGGGTTCGCTCGGAGGTCCGCCTCCGAAAGGCCGCTGGCGGGATACTCGTCGGTGTCGGCCTGGTCGTCGCGATCATCGGTGTCCTCTGACAGGGAGTATCGTAGCCACCCGGGTGTTTCGTGATTTTCGACTGGGTCGTGTTTCTCGGTCCTGTATTCCGAACCGATGAACGCCTACGTTGCTCCCTATGAGTTCGCGTCTCGGGCCGGGCGTGGGTCCGCCATAAGCGTCGTTCTTGAGGGACCGGTGCTGGAGCCTTCGACGACCCGGCGGGCTACGGTATGGAAAGGTATAGGGTGGCGTCCCGTCCTAGATGTATATAAGAATGAGCGACGCGGGATACGACCACGCGGCGGTCGAACGGCGCTGGCAGGAGGCGTGGGATGACGAAGACGCCTATCGGACGCCCGACGACGTCGAGGATCCGACGTACGTCCTCGGTATGTACCCCTACCCGTCGGGTAAACTCCACATGGGCCACGTGCGGAACTACACGATCACGGACGCCTACGCCCGATTCCGACGCATGCAGGGCGACGAGGTCCTCCATCCCATGGGCTGGGACGCCTTCGGTCTCCCCGCCGAGAACGCGGCCAAGGAGCGCGACACCAACCCCCGGGATTGGACGTTCGACTGCATCGACACGATGACCGACCAGATGGAGTCGATGGGCTTTGGCTACGACTGGGATCGCGAAATCGCCACCTGCACGCCGGAGTACTACCAGTGGAACCAGTGGCTCTTCTCGCGGTTCCACGACGAAGGACTCGTCGAGCGTCGCGACGCCGAGGTCAACTGGTGTCCCCACTGCGAGACCGTGCTGGCCGACGAGCAGGTCGAGGGCGAAGCCGAACTCTGCTGGCGCTGTGACACGCCGGTCGAACAGCGCGAACTCGAGCAGTGGTTCCTGCGAATCACCGAGTACGCGGACGAGTTGCTCGAGTCGATCGACGACCTCGAGGGCTGGCCGAACTCGGTGCGCCAGATGCAGCGCAACTGGATCGGGCGGCAGTTCGGGACGGAACTGGAATTTCAGGTCGCAGGCCATGGCTCCGTCGAGGCCTTCACCACCCGCGTCGACACCATCCACGGCGCGACGTTCTTCGCGCTCGCGCCGGACCACCCGATCAGCGAGGAGTTGGCCGAGACGGACGACGACGTTCGACAGTTCGTCGAGCACGAGGCCGATCCCGAGGGCGACGAACCGAACGGCGTCGCGACCGATCTGACCGCGACGAACCCCGTCACGGGCGAGGAGATTCCCGTCTACGTCGCCGACTTCGTCCTCTCGGACGTCGGGACGGGCGCGCTGATGGCCGTCCCGGGCCACGACGAGCGCGACCACGCCTTCGCGACGAAGATGGACGAGGAGATCGTACCCGTCATCGCGCCGAAGCCGGACGACTGGGACGGCGAGACCGTCCCCGACGCGCCGGACGTCAGCGAGGAGGCGTTCACCGACGACGGCGTCCTCGTGAACTCGGGGGAGTACTCCGGTCTCGAGAGCCAGACGGCTCGCGAACGACTGACCGAGGATATCGACAGCGCCGCGGAGTCCACCCAGTATCAGCTTCGCGACTGGGGAATCTCCCGGCAGCGCTACTGGGGGACCCCGATTCCGGTGATCCACTGCGAGGACTGCGGTCCGGTTATGGTTCCCGACGAGGATCTCCCGGTCGAGTTACCCGAATTCATCAACACCACCGGCAATCCGTTGGACGCCGCCGAGGAGTGGAAGGCGACGACCTGTCCTGACTGTGGGGGCGACGCCACCCGCGAGACGGACACGATGGACACCTTCGTCGACTCCTCGTGGTACTTCCTGCGCTACGTCTCGCCCGGCGCGGAAGACGTGCCCTTCGACCTCGAGCGGGCCAACGACTGGATGCCCGTCGACCAGTACGTCGGCGGCATCGAACACGCCGTGATGCACCTGCTCTACTCTCGGTTCTTCACGAAGGTACTGGCGGACCACGAGGGGCTCGAGCACCGCGAACCCTTCACGAACCTGCTGGCCCAGGGGATGGTCCAGTTGGAGGGCGAGAAGATGTCCAAGTCGAAGGGGAACACGGTCTCGCCCCAGCGGATCGTCGAGGAGTACGGCGCCGACACCGCGCGGCTGTTCATGATGCAGGCCGCCCAGCCCGAACGCGACTTCGACTGGAGCGAGGAGGGCGTTCGGTCGACCTACGCGTTCCTCACGCGACTACAGGAGATGGTCGACGAGTACGTCAATGGCCAACCGAACGGCGACGACGACGCCATCGCGAGCTACGTCGACGCGGAGATCGACGCGACGATCGCCATCGCCAGCGGCAAGTACGACGAGCTAACGTTCAACCGGGCGCTGCGCGAAACCCAGGATCTGACGCGGACGCTCCGGCAGTACGCCGACTACGCCGAACCCCACGCCGAAACCTACGAACGCGGACTGTCGGCCGTCGTTCGTCTGCTCGCACCCGTCGCCCCCCACCTGGCCGAGGAGCTGTGGGACGAACTGGGGTACGACGGCTTCGTCGTCGACGCCGAGTGGCCGACCGCGCAGGTCGACCGCGACTACGTCGCTAAGCGCCGACGGCTGGTCCGGAACACCCGCGAGGACATCCGGGACATCGTCGAGGTGGCCGGCATCGAGGACCCCGAGTCGATCGACGTCGTCGTGGCTCCGGACTGGATGTACGACGCCCTCGAGATCGCGATCGAGAGCGACGCCGACAACCTGATCGGCGAGCTCATGCAGGAATCACACATTCGCGAGCAGGGCGACGCCGCCGCCAGCTACGGACAGGACCTGCAGGCTGGACGCGAGGCGCTCTCGATGACGCTCGGTCTCGACGACGAGCACGCGGCCCTCGAGTCCGCCGCGTGGCTGATCGAACGCGAGTTCGACGCGCCGGTGTCGGTCGTCCGCGCCGAGGAAGCCGACGACAGCGTGGTCACGAACGCCGAACCCGGCCGGCCGGCGATCGAGATCGAGGACTAACCGCGGTCGGTATCGAACCACCACCACTTCTGACAGACGACTGTCTGCTTTATATCGCCTCCCGCCGTATCGAGACGTACAGCCCCCGCGCTGATTCTCGAGGATGACACAACACAGACAGCAACGGACGCGGACACAACGACGGAAACGAACCGATCCGTTCCGATGGACGTTCGCCGACGGCTCGTCGCCGACCGCGCCACACGTCGCGTCGATGACGTGGCGGGACGGGGCGTTTCTCAACTGGCCCGCCGATCCCGACGCGCTTCGGTCACACATACCTGACGAGTTGACGCTCGAGACCTACGACGGCGACGCCTGGCTCAGCGTCCTCACGTTCGTGCTCACGAATGCTGGTATCCGCGGATCACCGCCCATCGCCCGAACGGCGGTCGCCGAACTCAACGTCCGGACGTACGTCCGCCACCGCGGCGATCCCGGCCTGTTCTTCTTCAGCATCGATGTCGGAAGCCCGTTGATCGCCGCGACCGTCGGTCGAACGACCCGGTTGCCGGTCTACCACGCCCATATGCGGGTCAGTTCCGGCGACGAGGACGGGGTCGTGTTCTCGAGCACGCGAGGACAGACTACCGTCGGCGCTCGGCCGCGGTTCGACGACGACCAACCCACGGCACGGTTCTCCGCGACGTATCAGCCCGACGGCGACGTCTTCACCCCGGAGCCGGACACGCTCGCCTACTGGCTCGTCGAGCGGCGACGGTTCTACGCCGCCGAGGAGAATCGGGGCGTCCTGTCGGGCGAAATCGCACACGACCCGTGGCCGTTACAGCCTGCAACCGTTACGATCGACGAGAATACGATGTTCGAGGTGAACGACCTGCCGGCGCCGACGGGCGATCCCGTCGCCTACTACTGCGACGAACTTCGGATGACGGGATCGGTTCCCCGGCGACTCCGCGATTGAGAATAGTTCGAGGGGGACGCGATTTCAGTTTGCGTCGCCGACGCCGACGAGATCAAACGGATGGCCGTCGCCCGCGGCTCGAGCGTTCTCGTAGACGACGTGGGCTGCAGCGACGTCCTGAATGGCGAGTCCGGTCGAGTCGAAGACGGTGACGCCGGTTTCGTCCGTCCGGCCCGGTTTCGAGCCGACGACGACCTCACCGATCTCGGCGTGGATGTCGTCGTCGGTCAGGGTGCCCTCGTGGTAGGGGACGTTGATCTCACCCGAGTGAGTGCACTGCTCGTGGTCGTCAATGACGATCGTCGCGGCTCGCAGGAGGTCGTCGGCCAGTTCGTGTTTTCCTTCCGCGTCGGCGCCGATCGCGTTGATGTGGGTACGGTCGCCGACGTCTTCCGGGCCGACGATGGGGTCTCTGACGGGCGTCACCGTCGAGAGGATATCGCAGTGGCCGGCCTCGGAGATGGATCCGCTGCGTACGTCGAACCGGTCGTCGTACGCGTCGACGAACGCGTCGACGCGCGCATCGTCGGGGTCCGAGACGACGACCTCCTCGATCGATCGGATCTCGCTGATCGCCTCAAGTTGCGTATAGGACTGGACGCCAGCGCCGACGAGACCGAGACTCGAGGCGTCGTCGACGGCGAGGTAGTCAGTCGCGACGGCCGCTGCGGCGCCGGTGCGTTTCATCGTGAGCGTCGTGCCGTCCATGATCGCCTTCGGGAAGGCGGTCTCGGGATCGGAGTAGATCATCGTCCCCAGAACGGTGGGCAGGTCGTGGTCTCCGGGGTTGTCCGGGTGAACGTTGACCCACTTCAGGCCGGCGGCGTCCCAGTCGTCGGTCGCCAGATAGGCCGGCATCGATCGGAAGTCGCCGTTGTACTGCGGGAGGTCAATGTAGGATTTCGCGGGCATCTGCGTGTCTCCGCGCTCGAAAGCGGCGAATGCTTGCTCGACTGCCTCGATGACGTCGCCGAGTTGCGCGTAGTCGTCGACGTCGCCGCTGTCCAGCAGAAGCGTGTTCATAGTGGCGAATATTGCGGCATCGTCTTAGTAGGTTCGAATTGTCAGGCCGGCACAGTCGGGCTTTCAGTGCCGACACGCGGCGAGTTTTCGCCGGACCTGTTATGTGGATAACTCGACTGTACGGCCAAAACACGACCAATTAAATATCGATAGCGGGTGTACTATCGCACTGAACGAACTGTGTTCGGACTTCCCGACAACGATCGAGCGATCGCGAACTTCACGATGCTGGGCCACTCGCTGGTCCACTGGTTCGAGACCTCGATCCCGATCTTTCTCGTCGTCTGGCTGACCGAGTTTCCCGACGCCGGCGTTGCGGTCTTCGGCCTGATCGTCGCCCTGGGCTACGCGCCGTTCGGCCTCGGTGCACTACCCGCCGGCGTCCTCACGGACCGCTACGGACCCAAACGGCTGATCCTCGTCTGTCTCGGCGGGATGGCGCTCGCGTTCGTGGCCCTCGCGTTCGCGAACTCGATCGCGACGATCGCCCTCGCGCTCGTCTGCTGGGGAATCGCCGCGAGCGTCTATCACCCCGCCGGCCTCGCACTGATCAGCACCGGCGTCGAAGAGCGGCCGACGGTCTTCGCCTACCACGGCATCGCCGGTAACGTCGGTATCGCGCTCGGCCCGTTCGTCACCGCGACGCTCCTGATGGTCGGCCTCGAGTGGCAATACGTCGCCGCCGTTCTCGCCGTCCCCGGCTTCGTCGGCCTCGCGTACGGACTCAGCGCGAACTTCGACCCGGCGGGTGCGGTCGACGCCGACGACGTCTCCGACGCCTCCGAACCGCTCTCGCTGTCCGAATTCGTCTCCGGGTCGCGCGCCCTGTTCGCGAGCGCGTTCGCCGTCGTCTTCGCCATCGTCACGTTCGAGGGGCTGTTCTACCGCGGCATCCTCACCTACCTGCCCGAGATCCTCCACGACGCGCCGGCGATGGCCGTCCTCGACCTGCCGACCGGGTTCGAGGGGATCGAACCCGCGGACTACATCTACGTCGGCCTGCTCGTCGTCGGCATCGCCGGCCAGTACGCCGGCGGCAAACTCACCGATAGAATTCGCGTCGAGCGCGGTCTCGCCGGTATCTTCGCCGTGCTCGCCGTTCTCGCGGTTGCCTTCGTCCCGGTTCGGGAGATGGGACTCGGCCCGATCGTCGCCCTCTGTGCCGTCCTCGGTTTCTTCCTCTTTGCGATCCAGCCGTTCTACCAGGAGGCCGTCGCAGTTCACACGCCCGAAGACGCCCGCGGGCTCTCCTACGGCTACACCTACCTCGGCGAGTTCGGCCTCGGCGCGGCGAGTATCGCCATCGGCGGCTTCGCACTGGGGATCGGTCTCGAGGCCTTCTTCGGCCTTCTGATCGGCTTCGCGCTCGTCGGCGTGGGGCTCTCTTGGGGCCTGCTGGTCGCGATTTCGAGATTCGGCGCGTGGGAGGGGCCGGGGGCTCGAGCGCAGAGCGAGGACTGAAAGACACTCTCGTTGGCCGTCATGTAGTTCGTGTTTCCCCGGGCGTCGGTCCCGATCGCATTGATGTGTCGAGAGAATTGGTGGTGATGGCGGACACTGCGCTGGTCCATTTCATCGTGAGCGTCGTGCCGTCTATGATTGCCCTGGGGAAGGAAGGCTCGAGATCGCGGCACTCACGTCTCGAGGACGGTCAGCAGGTCGTGGTTCGTGAAACCGTATAGGTGAACGTTGATCCATTTCAGTCCGAGGGGTGTTCCACTTCCCACCCGAGAGATAGGCTGGAAGTCGCCCTTGTACTACGGGACCAACAGTTGTGACTGCCAGAACGGACTCAATTCTTAGAGTGACGAGAAAGCGATTCCGCCAGCTGCCAGTAATAGTATTCCTCCAACCAACATCATAATCGGACCACCGTTCTCGTATCCAGTTAGTGAACCTAGTTTGCCTGAACTTATTACTAACCCACCTCCGATAACAGCGAGTATTCCTGATACTTTACGACCATTCATTTCTGATATTATCAGAATCACTTAGTATATTAAACCTTTCGATAGTATGTTTCTAATAATATCTAGTTCAGATACAATCCGTTGGCCACAACTGTAATTGTGGAACACAGTACCAACAAGGCTGAAATTGGCATATAGTTATTTCACTCACATTGCATTCGTCTACAATATCGTCAACACCTTCAATTATTCCACAACTACCGGATAGAATGCTGGAGATTGCTAGTGTCCCTGCTGCTGTTGAACCCGGTTCTGGGAAAATAACCATAACACCGCCTACAACGCCTGCAATCCCTCCAAGGAGTAGACACGCTGCACCACTGGTCTTACACCGTTTTCTAGCAATCGAAATTCAACATAATCTTGAATTTTACATTTACTTGAATTAAGTGGAGCTTTGAGACGGATGTGTTCTGGAATTCCTGTTCCAGCTATTTTCATTCCCACGAGGTCCTCTATCCTAACCGGATTTTTATCTTGTCCGTTTCCTGGATTGTATCGTTCTCTGAGAAACGCTTCCATCGCTTCTCCGGGAGGGACGTCCGAACCTGAGTATAGTATTGGCGTGTGTCGCCGCTTTGCAATTCTTCTGCCTCTATTTCTAATTTTGTTAGTGGGTCGGCATCCTTGGGAGTTGCAGCCGTAGGGCTTGCGAATGCCCCCATACTAACACCAGTTCCTATTGTCTGGAGTATGGTCCTTCTATCCATACAGAATAGTTCATTTTAAATTACTTTACACTTTACTATCTTTATTTTTCTTTGATTATACACCAAAACTGTGTATTAAATCCTTGTGCTTTAGCGCGGGAAAACAGCGCCTCCACGTAGTTTTAAATACTCTTTGACAGATTGAATGCTAACCGAGGTGGTCTACCTATCCTATCCCAATGGACAATATCGGGACTCGGCCTTTGAGTGGTAGGTCGCACCCTTCCACCATCGAACAGGATGTCGAAGCAAAAGATACCCTAAATCCCGGTCTTAACAGTGGATAGGTAACGATAGCATAGTGGTTCGGGAGACTCTGTCTCTCACTATCGCAAAAATTTTCGATTGTCGACCGGCACTGCCAACATTCGTTAAAGGATTCCAAACCGTAGATCTCCCAACCCAGCTAACCTCCGCTTGTGGGAAGCTCTGTCGCCGTCGGGCGTAGCCAGACTGCTGAGGGAACTCCGCTCCCTCTCTGTTTACGTTCACGCCTCGCAGTCGTTCCCCGCTCGCTTTCAGCGATTCTCGCTCACTACGTTCGCTCCGAACCTCGCTTTGCTCGCGGCTTGCGCCGCTCGCAGTTCCGAGGTCTTCCCTTCGGTCAGACCTCGCTTACATCATGCCGCCCATGCCGCCGCCCATACCGCCCATGCCGCCGCCCATGCCACCGCCGCCCGGCGGCATCTCGTCGTCGCCGTCGTCGTCGGCAACCGCGAGGTCGCCGGCGGCGATGACGTCGTCGATGCGAAGCAGCATGACGGCCGCCTCGGTGGCGGACTCGATAGCCTGGGTCTTCACGCGAAGCGGCTCGTAGACGCCTTCTTCGGCCATGTCAATCGTGTCGCCGGTGTAGGCGTCGAGGCCGGACGTGGTCTCGCCGGCGTCGTGGTCGGCGCGGAGTTCGACGAGCGAGTCGATGGGATCAAGCCCGGCGTTCTCGGCGAGCGTGCGCGGGATGACCTCGAGGGCGTCGGCGAACGCTTCGACGGCGAGCTGTTCGCGGCCGCCGACGGAGTCGGCGTAGTCGCGCAGCGCGAGCGAGAGCTCGACTTCGGGGGCACCGCCGCCCGCGAGGACTTTGCCGTCCTGGAGCGTTGTGCGAACGACGCCGAGCGAGTCTTCGATGGCGCGGTCGACCTCGTCGATGACGTGCTCGGTGCCGCCGCGGAGGATGAGGGTGACGGCTCTGGCGTCGTCGACGTCCTCGACGAAGATGCGCTGGTCGCCGGCGATCTCCTTCTGGGCGACGCTGCCGGCGAAGCCGAGGTTGTCCTCGGTCAGGTCGTCGACGCTCGAGACGGGCGTGGCGCCGGTCGCGCGGGCGAGCTGGCCCTGATCGCTGGATTTGACGCGACGGACGGCGATGATGCCCTCCTGAGCCAGGTAGTGCTGGGCCATGTCGTCGATGCCGCCGTCGACGAAGACGACGTCGGCGCCGACGTCGGCGACCTTCTCGGCCATCTCGCGCAGCTGCGCCTCTTCCTGTTCGAGGAACTGCTCGAGCTGATCGGGGTCGGTGACGTTGACCTCAGCGTCGATCTCGGTCTCTTTGATCTCGAGGGCTCCGTCGACGATCGCGACGTTCGCGTCCTCGGCGAAGTACGGCATGCTGTCGGAGACGCGCTCCTTGTCGACGATGACGCCCTCGACGAGCTCGGAGTTCTCGATCGAGCCGCCGACGACCTTCTCGACTTTGATGTTGTCCGTGTCGACCTCGTCGCCGTCGGCGACCGAGCGGACGGCCTCGACGACGAGTCGGGAGAGCAGGTCGCGGGCGTTCTCGGCACCCTTGCCCGTCATCGCGGTAGCGGCGATCTGCTCGAGAATTTCGGTGTCGTCGGCTTCGACGTCGATGGCGATGTCCTCGAGGACGTCGATGGCTTCCTCGGCGGCCTCTCGGTATCCCTGCGCGAGGGTGGTCGCGTGGATGTCCTGCTCTAAGAGGTCCTCGGCCTGACTGAGGAGTTCACCGGAGACGACGACGGCGCTCGTGGTGCCGTCGCCGACCTCGTCCTCCTGGGTTTCGGCGACTTCGACGATCATGTCGGCAGCGGGGTGGTCGATCTCCATCTCCGAGAGGAGCGTGACGCCGTCGTTCGTGACGATGACGTTGCCCGAGGAGTCGACGAGCATCTTGTCCATCCCCTTCGGACCGAGCGTGGTCCGTACGGACTCGGCAACGGCCTTCCCGGCCTGAATGTTCATCGACTGCGCGTCTTTGCCGGATGTCCGCTGGCTGTCCTCCGAGAGAACGATAAGGGGCTGGTTGCCCATCTGCTGTTGTGCCATAGTCAAGCGAAGGATTGTTTGTGATTCTATATAAATCTTTCGAGAACGTACGAGTCAAATCCCACTACGAGGGCGCAGTACGGCAGTTCGCTGCCAGCCGTGCTACTGGTATTTATAACGATTACCCGCCGTCAGAGCGTGAGAATTCGCGGTGTGACGGCGCCAGACCAGTGTTCACAACGCCCGAATTTATGGCTGGTCGCTCAATCCTGCAGTCGGTCGGCGGCGACGATCGCCATCGCTCCGAGCACGGCGGCGACGCCGGCGAGGGCGAACGCGGGATCGTACGTGCCGAGCGTATCGTATCCTATACCGGCGAGAAACGGCGCGACGAGACCGGACAGTGCGAACGCGCCGGAGATCAGTCCGAAGACGGCGTTCAGGTTCGCCCGACCGAACAGGTCGCCGGTCAGCGGTGCGAGGAGCGCCCCGTTCCCGCCGTAGGCGAGTCCGAAGACGAGCGCGAAGGCGAACAGCGCGAGCGTCGTCTCGATCGTCGGCAGCGCCAGCGTCGAGACGCCCATGATCGCCGAACAGCCCGCGAACACGCGCACGCGACCGACGTAGTCCGAGACGTAGCCGATGCCGACCCGCCCGACCGCGTTCGCGCCGCCGATGACGGCGAGCGCGGTCGCGCCGGCGGCCCGCGACAGGCCGATATCGGAGGCGTAGACGACGAGGTGGACGAAGACGATGTACATCGTCGTGTAGATCGCTACCCAGCCGACGAAGACCAGGACGAACGACGGCGAGCGCGCGATCGCGTAGACGTCGGCGAGTTGCTCGCCGACCGACGGCCGTTCGGCCGCCTCCGGCGTTCGAGTCTCGCTGTCCCCACCGTTCGTTCGTCGGTCGCCGTCGCCGTTCGCCTCGAGCGATCGGGGCTCGTCGGCGAACTCCGCGCTTGGTATCAGCTCCGTCGTGGGTTCGTCCCTGATCAGTACCGTCGCGACGAGCAACAGGACGGCCACCACTCCGGCGAGGACGAGAAACGACGAGCGCCAGCCGACGCGATCGATGAGCACGGTCGCCGCGGGTGCCACGACGAGCATCCCGACGCCGAGTCCGGCGGAGGCCACGCCGCCGGCGAACCCCGCCCGTCGGTCGAACCAGCGCGGGACGGTCGCGTAGGCAACCACGTAGACGACGCTCATCCCGATCCCGGTGACGACGCCGTACGCGAGGACGACCGTTACCCACGACGAGGCCAGACTGGTCCAGACCAGGCCGAGACAGAGCACCGCCGTTCCCATGGCGAGCATTCGCCGGGTGCCGAGTCGGTCGACGAAGACGCCGACGAGCACGGCTCCGACGTAGAGCATCAGCGTCTGTACTCCAAACGCGATCGTCGTCACGCCACGAGAGCGGGCGAAGTCGTCGGCCATTCGCTCGAGAAAGACGCCGAAGGAGTAGGAGAGACCGAAAACGACGAACGTCCCGAGGAAGCACGCCAGGACGACGATCCAGCCGTAGTAGGGACGATTCATCGGTGCGCGTCGGTCGATATCGTGAGTCGAAGACCGTGAACGAGACGGAACCGGCGAAACCGTCTCGAGCCGTGTTGAGTCGTACCGTATCGAGTCGTGGAATCGGTCGATGCACTCAGTACGGGACGACGTAGAGCACGATCGCGAGGAACGGAATCAGCAATAGCAACATGGCGATGGCGTATCCGAACATCTCGCGGGCCTTTATCTGAGTGATCGCCAGCAGCGGAAGCGCCCAAAACGGGTTCAATAGATTGGTGTGTGCGTCGCCGACCGCGTAGGCCATCGTCGCGTGGCCGGCCGGAATTCCGTGAGCCTGAGCGGCCTCGAGCACCGACGGTCCGAGGACGATCCACTCGCCGCCGCCGGAGGGGACGAACATGTTAGTTATCGCCGCTGCGAGCCAGGCGAAGATCGGGAACGTCTCCGGCGAGGAGATCGCGAGCAGTCCTTCCGCCATCGACTCCGCGAGTCCGGACGAGGCCATTATTCCCTGAATCCCGGCGAAGAACGGGAAGAGGAGGATGACTCCCGCAGCGGCGTTCGACGCGTCGCCGAAGCGGTCGCGGTACAGCTGCGGGCGCGTGTAGATCGCCAGCCCGGCCATGAGGAACGCGAAGTTGACGACGTTGAGGTCGAGTGCGTCCAACCCGAGCGTCGCGAACGTATAGCCGACCATGACGAGTCCAGTCAGTGCGATGAGTCCGCCCATGATCCGGCTGTTGTTGAGTCGTTC
This sequence comes from Natronorubrum marinum, assembly GCF_052040125.1. Classification (NCBI taxonomy): domain Archaea; kingdom Methanobacteriati; phylum Methanobacteriota; class Halobacteria; order Halobacteriales; family Natrialbaceae; genus Natronorubrum; species Natronorubrum marinum. The sequence continues at coordinate 97,060 of NZ_JBPPFV010000003.1, read as the reverse complement.
CGCGGGAACCCGCTCGTCGGACGAGTCTCCGGCCGAATCCTTGGGTACCGTCTCCACTTCGCCGCCGTCTGCAGCCGTTTCGAACAGTTCGTCTTCGGGGATATACGCCGTAATATCCCGCGAGCGCTCGGGCGACGGACTCAGCAAGTAGAGCACGACCGCGGCGAAGGCGATCGAGAGAACGGTGAGCGTCAACGCGTACGGATGCAGGATCGTCGCGGAGGTGGGGACGGTCTCGTCGATCACGCCCATCTCGATGAACTCGTTGCCCTCGGTCGCGAGCAACAGCGGGGCGGACCCGGAGAGTCCCCAGTGCCAGGTCAGCCCGAGACCCATGTAGCCCGCCACGCACAGCAGCGGGTAGTGGACGGCGATTCCGTTCCGATAGGCCGTTTTGCCCATCTCTCGTGCGAAGATCGCGCCGACGATCAGTCCGAGTCCCCAGTGAACCCAGGCGAGCACCATCGCGATCACGCCGACGAGGACGACCGCTTGCTTCCCGTTCGACGGAAGCTCACTCAACCGCTGCAGGCCGGCGTTGACCCGCGGATGGTAGGCGACGACGAACCCGGTCATTAGGATGAGCACCATCTGCATCGCGAACGTCAGGAACGCCCAGAATCCGTCGTACCAGAACTCGACCGCTTCGAATACGCCCGCGTCCGTCCCCAGCACCGCCGCGATGTACACGATGTACGTGAGGATGATCGCGAACAGGAACGGACTGGGCATCCACCGTTCCACCCAGGTGGCCATTCCGCTGCCCATGCGCTCGACCATCGTCCCTCCTGTGGCACTTTGTGACATGTGCTGCGCTCACACTATCGAACTATAAACTTTGGCTATTTTCGCACTTAACAGAATGTATATGTAGGAGAACTCTTATGAAAACGAGCTACGGCACTTCTGGATCGAATCCTCGCGGCCGACAATACCGTCAGCGAGAGACGGATCGAACACGGCAGCGAGGCGAAGATGCCTGACTACTGAACCGATGTGGATACCCGTTTGCCAGCGACGGTCTCGTCGGTGTCTATCGCCGGCCCGAATAGAGCGATTCCCGATCAGGACTGGCCGCCGGGGAACCGGTGGTACTGCATGCCCTGATGTTTCATCTCGTTGTGTTTCTCCTCGAGGAAGGAGTAGACGGCGCCGTGTGGCGCGCCGTCGAGGAGCATCTCGGCGGCCGTTCGGACGACGTCGACCTGCTGTGGCGCGCCGATGATCCCGAGCGTCGAGCCGTAGATGACGACGTCGGCGCCCGACAGCTCCTCCATGAGTTCGCGGGTTCGGCCGCCCTCGCCGATGAGTCGTCCCTTCTTGCGTTTCATGTCGTTCGTGTTGCGCGCGGCGGCGTCGATATCGACGACGTCGAACATAATCATATCGTCCTCGAGCAGTCGCAACGCCGCCTCGGGGGCGAAGCCGCGGCCGATCGCACGGACGATATCCGGTGCCTTGAGACCGAGCACGGGATCGCCGACGGTCTCGACGGCGACGGAGCCGTTCTCCGAATCGATGTCGAGTCGCACCTCGGCTTCCGCCTCGATCTCTCGCATCGTCTCGCCGCCCTCGCCGATGAGCACGCCGATGCGGTCCTGCGGAATCTTCACGTGTTGCATACGGAACGGTACTAGCTGAGCGAGGTTAAGCGCTTGGTCCGCGCGTGAGCGCCTCGGTTACACGTCTCGAGTGTGCCGTTCCCCCACATCAATATACGCACCGCGGTGGTGTGAGTCCACATGTCCCCAGACGTTCGATACGAGAGCTCCGTTTCGACTGCCGACCGACTGAGTGGCACGCTCTTCGTCGCGCTCTCCAACCTCGGCGTCGCAGGCGTTACGGCTCTCGATCACCTCGTGACCGCTCGAGGTTGCGATCAAATCGGCGTCGTCCGGTCCCGCGGCGTTCCACAGATTACGCCGGTCGAAAACGGCGAGCCGAGACACCCGATACGCGTTTACGCGTCGCCGGAGGTCGACACCGAAGCCGACTACTGCGCGGTGCTCAGCGAACTGTCGATACCTGTGTGGGCCGCCGCACCGTTCGTCGACGCGATTCAGAATCTGATCGGCCGAACCGAAGCCGATATCGACGAGATCGTGATCTTTCACGGAATTCCCATCCCCCACGACCCCGACGAACACGAGGTCTACGCCGTAAGCACTCCGGAGTACCGAACGCGACGACTCGAGAACACCGACATCGTTCCCCTCAACGGAGGCGTTCTCGACGGCGTGCCGAGCGAGCTAACTCTCCGGAATCTGGACGGCGAGACGCCTCCCGTCGGAACGCTCGTCACGCCGATCCATCCGCCGGGACCGGACTTCGACGCGGCGCTTCGGTTTCTTGCGTTCGTGCGCGAGGTCTACGCGCTCGATGTCGACGACGATCCGTTACGCGAACGGTCCGCGGCGATGACTCGCTACTACAGCGAACTCGCCGAGCGACTGGAGACGCTCGAAGCCGGCGACGTGCCGATCGGCACCCAGTCGTGGCCCGAGGACCGAATGTACATGTAGCACAGCCGACGAGAACGCGATACAGCCACCCGAAACGCACGGTCGACGGATCACTCGAGGAGCGATCGGAACCGCACCGACTCGGTGCGCGTGTCGACGACTGCGACGGTGCGGTCGTCCTCGGCGGCCAGCACGTGCGCACCGGGATTGAGCACGGTCGTTCGTCCCTCGTCCGATAGCTCGCGCTCGTGGTGGTGACCGTAACAGACGAAGTCGTACGTCTCGCCGGCCGCGATGGCCTCGACCTCCTCGAGGCTCTCGCCGTGGAGAACGGCGACGGAGAGGCCGTCGAACTCGAGGCTCGCGAAGCGGCCGTGGAGTTCGCTCTCGCCGCCCAGCGCGTCGAATTGCGATTGAAGGTTCGCGACGTCGCCGTCGTTGTTCCCGAGAACGCCGTGAAGTTCGAAGCCGTCGAAGTAGCCGATCATCAACGGGGCGACGAAGTCGCCGCAGTGGATTACGATCTCAACGCCCTCCTCCTCGAAAATCTCGGTCGCGCGCTCGATCGCCTCGACGTTGTCGTGGGTGTCCGAAATGATCCCGATGTTCATACGCTATGACGCGACTGCGAGACCCAAATGCGTTCGGGGGCGTGATCTGGCTCCCGCTACGATAGCGCGGCCACGTCGACGACGTCGAAGTACGCGCTCGCGTCGAGTCGCCGCATCTCTGCTCGAAGATGGCCGGAACAGTAGTGCCAGTGGACGATCCGCTCTCCCGTCGCGTGCCTGACGGAGAGGCGGTGGCTCGCGCTCCGATAACACGGCTCCCAGCTTTCACACCCGGCCATACTCGAGCCGTCGTGATCCGTCGGAAAAAAGCGACACCTTCGATGTCGTGGCAGCTATATCGGGTCCGTTCGTCGGCGCCTTCGCCGCCCTCGCCGCCGTGGCAGTCAGTCCCGAGACGGATCCGGCTCCGGACTCGTCACGAACTCGAGTAACTCCTCCTCGCTCGTCTCCAGCCCCTGCCGTGAAAAGAAACTCGCGACGTTTCGGCAGTCGCGCTCGAGGAACGTCCGGCTGTTCGGGTGGTGGACCGTGACGGCCTGCCCGACGTCGATGATCACGAGTTGGCCCTCGTCGAAGACGACGTTGTACTCGCTCAGATCGCCGTGGATGATGCCCGCCGAGTAGAGCCGGCGCATGTACTCGCGCATGACCTCGTAGGCGGTCTGGGGGTTCTCGATGTGGACCTCGCCGAGCCGTTTCGCGCGGCCGTCGTCGTCGCCGATGTACTCCATGACCAACACGTTGCGCTCGGTGGCGATCGGCTCCGGCACTCGGACGCCGGCGGCTCTGGCCCGCTTGAGGTTCGCGAGTTCCTTCTTCGTCCAGGCCAGCACGACGTCTTTCTTCTTGCCGCCCAGGCCCTCGAATCGGGGGTCCCCCTCTAAGTAGTCGCGCATCTGGCGGAAGTTCGAGGCGTTGATCCGGTAGATCTTGACGGCGACGTCGCGATTGTCGCCCAGCGCGTGGTAGACGTTGGCTTCCTTGCCCGTCGAGAGCGGGCCGCCGAAGGCCTCGACGTAGCCGTCCTGGACGAGTTTGTAGAGCGCCGCCAGCGTCGCGTCGTCGAACACCGACTGCTCGACTTTGAACTGGTCGGCGTCTTTGATCCGCTCTTCGAACTGCTCGAACTCGCGGTCGCGCTTGCGAGCGATCCGATCGGCCTCGGTCTCCGAGACGTCGATCTCCTCCCACTCGTCGCCCGGCGTTTCCACTTCCTCGAGGTCGACCAGCCCGAACTCCGTATCCGTTCCCTGTCCCATCTAGTCGGCCTCTACGAGAGCGGTGCGGGTAAAGACTGGGTATCCGACGGCCGGCTCGGATTCACCGATCCGACGGCGTTCGGACCGGCGGTGGTGTTCTCGAGTCGGTATGTCGGGTCCTGCCTTTTTTGCCTGCGCGTGGTAGGGCTCGTATGATCGACTGCTTCGAACTCGGTTCGGCGGAGAGGATCGAGCGATGACCCGTTACGACGTGACGCTCGAGTGGCTCGACGGTCGAACCGAAACGATCGGCGTCGAGAACGGACAGACGGTGCTCGAGGCGGCCCAACAAGCTGGAATTCGGCTTCCGTACGACTGCCGAACCGGAACCTGCATCACCTGCGTTGGTCGAGTGCTCGAGGCCGAAGACGGCGCTGCTGACGCCGCCGAGGGCGAGACTGGCCGGTCGTTCGACGTCGCGACCGCCGTCGACTACCGACGGTCGCCGCGGGCGCTCAGCGAACGAGAACGAGCGGACGGGTACGTCTTGCTATGTATCGCCCTGCCGCGAATCGACTGCCGCATCAGGGTCGGCCCGCGGGTGCGCGCAGAAGTCGGCGACAGCCCCTGGGCGTAGCTCCCGTTCCCGTTGCGGCCCCCCGACCAGATTTATCTCCTTGCTCGTGGTCGGAAAAACCCATGAGTGATGCTAGCACACCTGGCGACGCGGAACCGGATCACGACCACGAGCATCATCACCACGAGGGGCCCGGCTACGCGACGCCGCAGGCCGCTATCGAGGAGGGCGATCGGGAGAAACTGGCCTACGTGATGAGCCTCTACGTCGGTACGGATGTCGACGCCCCGGACTTCGTCGCGGTCGTCGACCTCGATCCCGATTCGGACACGTACTGCGAGATCGTCGACCGCGTCGAACTGCCGAACCGCGGCGACGAACTCCACCACTTCGGGTGGAACGCCTGTTCGTCGTCCTGTCACGTCGAGGGACTCGAGCGGCGACACCTGATCGTCCCTGGACAGCGCTCCTCGCGGATCCACGTGATCGACGCGAAAGACCGGCGGAACCCCGAACTGGTCGAGGTGATCGAACCCGAGGCGGTCTTCGAGTACGACCTCTCAGCACCGCACACCGTCCACTGCATCCCCGACGGACAGATCCTGATCAGCATGCTGGGGGACGCCGACGGCGACCTCCCGGGCGGCTTCCTCGAGTTGAACGAGGACTTCGAGATCGAGGGGCGGTGGGAGCCGCCGGGCGAGATCGAGATGAACTACGACTACTGGTACCAGCCGCGCCAGAACGTGATGGTCTCGAGCGAGTGGGCCGCTCCCAAAACGTACTATCCGGGTTTCGACCTCGAGGACGTCGAGGCGGGCAACTACGGTCAGAAGCTCCACTTCTGGGACTGGGAGGCCGGCACCGTCGAGCAGACGATCGACCTCGGCGAGGAGGGCCTGATCCCGCTCGAGGTGCGGTTCCTCCACACCCCCGAATCGACCCACGGGTTCGTCGGGGCCGCGCTCTCGTCGAACGTCTTCCACTTCTGGCGGGACGAAGAGAGCGACGAATACCGCGCGGAGAAGGTGATCGACTTCGAGAGCCGGGAACACGAGGACTGGGACATGCCCGTCCCCGCGCTCCCGACGGACATCCTGATCTCGATGGATGATCGGTACCTGTTCGGCTCGAACTGGCTCCACGGCGAGGTCTGGATGTACGACGTCTCGGACCCGTCGAACCCGCGACGGGCTGACTCGCTCTCGGTTGGTGGGACCTTCGGGGAGGTACGGGAGGTCCAGGGCCGCGAACTGGCCGCCGGCCCGCAGATGGTACAACTCTCGCTGGACGGCGAACGACTCTACTGGACCACCTCGCTGTTCTCCTCGTGGGACGAGCAGTTCTACCCCGAGGAGGGCGAGCGGGGGTCGGTGATGCTGAAGGCCGACGTCGACCCGCGGAACGGCACGCTCGAACTCGACGAGGACTTCCTCGTCGACTGGGGGGAGTGCCCCGAGGGACCGGCTCGCGCCCACGAGATCCGCTGGCCCGACGGCGACTGCACGAGCGACGTCTGGCAGTGATCGCCGCGGGTGATCGGCCGGAGCTACCGGAGCCATGGCGAGCCACGACGTGACCCTCGAGTGGCCGGACGGACGCACCCGGACTGTCACGGTCCGAGAAAGCGAGACGGTCCTTGAGGCCGCCGAACGCGCCGATATCGCCCTTCCCTTCGGCTGTCGCACTGGTGCCTGCGGGACCTGTACGGGACGGCTGCTCGAGGCGGAGGTGGCCGGAACGGCGAACGGTGACACCGGCGCGGCCGACGTCGAGGACGCATTCGCCTATCGTCGCCCGCCGCGTGCGCTGAAGGACCGACACCGACATGACGGGTACGTGCTGCTCTGTATCGCCTCGCCGCGGACCGACTGCCGGATCGCCGTCGGCTCGAGCGTCCACACCGAACTGGTGGAGAACCCCTGGAAGTGACGCGCCTCGAGCCGGTTGGTGACGATCCCCCGACTTCGCGGTCGAGGGGCAGTCAGTAACGTTAACGGGTGCGAGCGGCTACCCTCGAGCAATGTCTGTCGCCGACGAGGACGAGGAGAACCCGTACCTCCGGGATCCGCCGACCGACTTCGAACCCGTCGAGAAGCGCTCGGAGGACGAGGCCGAACAGCAGGTCGAGCAGTTGCGGGAGGCGATTCGCGACCACGACCGCCGGTACTACGTCGAGGGCGAGCCTGTCATCGCCGACCGAACCTACGACGCGCTCTTTTCTCGTCTGCAGGATCTCGAGGATGCCTTCGATCTCTCTCATCCCGACAGCCCGACCCGGAGCGTCGGCGGCGAACCGCTCGAGGCGTTCGAGACGGTCCAACACGTCGCGCCGATGCTCTCGATCGACCAGAGCGGCGAGGCCGAGGATGTGCGGGAGTTCGCGGATCGCGTGCGCAGGGAGGTGGGTGAGGTTCGGTACGTCTGCGAACCCAAGTTCGACGGCGTCTCGATGGAATTCGTCTACGAGGACGGATCGCTCGAACGCGCCGTCACCCGCGGCGACGGCCGCGAGGGCGACGACGTCACGCGAAACGCCCGCACGATCGGATCCGTTCCACAGCAACTCCACGGCGACTACCCCGATTTTCTTGCGGTTCGCGGAGAGGTCTACATGCCCAAAGACGCGTTTCAGGAACACAACCGCGAGCGGATCGAACGCGGTGAGGAGCCCTTCGCGAACCCGCGGAACGCGACTGCAGGAACCATCCGACAACTCGATCCCAGTATCGTCGCCGACCGTCCGCTCGAGGTATTCTACTTCGACGTGCTCGAGGCCAGCGACCTCGAGGACTCCCACAGCGCGGAACTCGAGCGCTTCCCGGAGTGGGGGCTGCGGGTGACCGAGCACGTCGAGTTCGCCGACGACATCGAGGCGGCAATCGACTACCGCGATCGAACGCTCGAGCTGCGGGACGAGCTGAACTACGAGATCGACGGCACCGTGATCAAGGTCGACGACCGCGACGCTCGCGAGGAACTGGGGCGCACGGCGCGTCACGACCGCTACGCGTTCGCCTACAAATTCCCCGCCCGCGCGGAGGTAACCCCGATCGTCGACGTGGCGGTACAGGTGGGCCGCACGGGCCGTCTGACCCCGGTTGCCCTCCTCGAGCCGGTCGACGTCGGCGGCGTAACGGTCTCGCGGGCGAGTCTCCACAATCCGGAGGAGATCGCCGAGAAGAACGTCAACGTCGGAGATACCGTCCGCGTTCAGCGCGCGGGAGACGTCATCCCCTACGTCGAGGAGGTCGTCGAGAAGAACAGTGAGGGCCACTACGAGCTTCCGGACCGGTGCCCGGTCTGTGACAGCGCCGTCGAGCGCGACGGGCCGATGGCGTTCTGTACGGGCGGGCTGGCCTGCGACGCCCAGCTTCGCCGCTCGATCGAGTACTACGCCAGCGACGATGGGCTGGACCTCGAGGGACTGGGCGAGAAGAGCGTCCGCCAACTCGTCGACGCTGGCCTGCTCGAGTCCGTCGCGGACCTCTACGAACTCGAGCTCGAGGCCCTCACGGAACTCGAGGGCTGGGGCGAGACGAGCGCCGAGAACCTGCTGTCCGAACTCGAGGACGCCCGCAAGCCCCCGCTCGCCGACTTCTGCTCGGCGCTCGGAATTCCCCACGTCGGGCCAACGACGGCCCGCGAACTCGCCCGCGAGTTCGGCACGTTCGAGGCGCTTCGCGAGACGGCCGAGGACGATCCCGAACGGCTCGAGGGCGTCGACGACGTTGGCGAAACGGTCGCCGAGCAGATACACGACTTCTTTACGAGCGAGGCGAATGCCGAGGCTGTCGACGACATCCTCGAGCACGTCTCACCGCAGGAATCGGCCCTCGAGACGGGCGGCGACGAACTCGAGGGGTTGACCTTCGTCTTCACCGGCTCGCTCGAGGGCGTCACTCGCGGCGAGGCCCAGGAGACCGTCGAAGCCCACGGGGCAAACGCGACGGGTAGCGTCTCGGGGAACACGGACTATCTCGTAGCCGGTTCGAGTCCGGGCCAGACGAAACGCGACGACGCGGAGGAAAACGACGTTCCGATCGTCGACGAGGACGAGTTCCGGGAGCTGCTGGAGGAGTACGAAATTAGTCTCGAGTGATCGGTGATTGGGTATTCGGACCGATTCGAACGAAGGGACGCTACGAGTTGCGATCGATCCACGCACAAAATTCGTCGAAGTCCCGTGCGCCAGCGCTATCGGCGATCGTTCTGAGTGTTCCCGCTCGAAGTTCGTCGTGCAACGGGACCGTTACTCGCCGTTGGTCATCCTCGTTCGTCGGGTGTTCGTAGTACAGTTGCGCGTGATCGCCGGTCGTTCGACGCCACTCGAATCCGCCGGCGTTGACCAGCGCTTTCACGACCTCTTTCCCGGAGAATGTTCGCCGACCCATTCCTACTCGAGAACGTCCGGTGGACGCTGGTCTCCAGTCGTATTCTCCGCAGGGTCGATTCCCAGTTCGCGAAGCTCCGCATCGGTCGGCTCGCTCCCGCTGTCGCCCTTGTGGAGTGCAACTGCATCGTCGAGGTTTTCCAGTGCAGTCTCTCGAGTCGGGCCCTGGCTAGTGACTCCCGTCTCGACATCCGTGGCGACCCACCAGTCCTCCTCACGCCAGAGGCGGATCTCATCGTCGTGGGTGTCACCGCCGCTCACTGAACTGGCCATTATGTCTCTGAATTGGGGAACGATTCGCATAAGCGTTCGGCTCCGGCTCGGCTGCGGCCGTCGAGACCAACGCCACCAACGTGACGGGCAGCGTTTCGGGCAACACGGACTACCTCGTTATCGGCGAGAGCCCGGGCCAGACGAAGCGCGACGACGCGGGGGAAAACGACGTTCCGATCGTCGACGAGGACGAGTTCCGAGAACTGCTCGGCGAGTACGGGATCGACCTCGAGTGAGCGTCGAGAACTGCCGGCCAAACGGACGTGCTTCCGACGACTTTAGTACGAACGACCGTAATTGAACCGCACCGTGCTGACTCTGTTCAGGCGCTTGCGCGACGTCTCCCGTCCGAGAGCGGTGGGTTCGATCACCGTCGGCCACGGGGTCAACGAGTTCTTCGCGATCGTGATCCCGCCGATTATTCCGCTGCTCGTCGCGGACCTCGGGATCACCTACGGGCAGGCGGGCTTTCTCGTCACCATCTTCTTTCTCATGTACGTCCTCTTCCAGCTTCCCGCCGGCATGCTCGCCGACGTGATCGGGAAGGAGCGCCTCCTCGTCGGCGGCCTGTTCGGGATGGCCGGGGGGATCTTTCTGGCGAGCACCGCACAGAGCTACGAGACGCTGCTCGTCGCCCAGACCATCGCCGGGATCAGCGGCAGCGCGTTCCACCCGACAGGGATGGCGCTCGTCAGCGACTACGAGACGGAGGCGACCGAGGGGAAGGCGATGGGCGTCTTCGGCTTCGGCGGCGCGCTCGGGACGATGTCCGCGCCGGTGATCGTCGGCGGCGTCGCCGCGGTCGCGGGCTGGCGGCTCGCCCTCGCCACCGGCGTCGCGATCGGACTCGCCGTGAGCTGTCTGGTCGTCTACCTCTTTCTCACGGCTGAGACACCGGACGACGCGACGTCGGATGGCACCGACGACTCGCGGACTGACGACCCACGGACCGACGGTGGCGAGCCCCGAAAGACGATTCGGCAAGCGATCCGCTCGGCGGATCTCTCGTTCGATCTTACCATCACGAAGAGCGTCGTCGTCCTCTTTTTCGTCACGCTCGTGCTGTCGATGCAACACCGGGCGATACAGACGTACACGACGGCCTACGTCGCCGCGGAGACCGGAACGTCGGCGTCGGTCGGAAACGTCGCGTTCTTCGCCCTCCTGGTCGGCGGCAGTCTCGCCTCCCTGTACGCGGGTGACCTCGCGGATCGGTTCGATCGGGCCGCGCTGGGTATCGTCGCCTCGCTTCTCACCGCCGTACTAGTCGCTGCCACGCTGGCGCTGACGGCCGTCTTCGGCGAGCTACCGATCGGCGTCCTGACGGTGATCCTGGCGGTGTGGTTCGCCGTCATCGGCGCCGGCATGTACACCAGCTACCCGGTCAAGAACGCGATGGTCTCCCAGCACGCCGAGACGGGCTCGAGCGGGAGCCTCTTCGGCGTCATCCAGACCGGCTCCGCCATCGGCAGCGCGAGCGGACCGGCGGTGTTCGGCGTCCTCTCGACTCGCTGGGGCGTCGTCGCGGCGTTTCCCGCGATCGCCACGGTCAGCGTCGTGCTGGCCGCCTCGTTCGCCGTTCTGTGGTTCACCGGCGACTGATCCCGACGGCACTCACGCTGCAGGACCTCGCTTTGCGCCGATACGAGCGACGGTCGCGGCGCTTCAACCGAGTTCGGCTACGCGGGGGCTGGCAGTCGATCGGCGATCGACCATACTGCCTCGAGTCCCTGCACCTCCCCCTCGCGTTCGGGCAGCGTCACGACCTCGAGCTCCGGAAACGTCTCCCGAACCTCCGAGACCCGCTCGGCGTGTCGTTCGAATCGAGACTGACAGCGCGAACAGCCCTCGTCGGGATCCTCGAAGACGCGATTCACGACGAGTCGGTCGACCCGTACTCCGGCCTCGCGGAGTTTTTCGACGAGGCGCTCGGACTCGGCGATGGCCATCCCCTCCGGGATGAGCACGACGCGAAACTCCGTTCGCTCGGGGTCAGCCAGCAGGTCGCGAGCGCGCTCGAGACGGTCCCGAAAGGCCTCGAGGCTCTCCTCGCCCTCGGTGTGGCTCCCGGCCATCATCGACATCGGGCCGAACACCGCCGACTTCGCGGCGGTGCCGATCCGGCTGGCCTGCCCGCGAAGCGACTGGAGGGTCTCGAGGGCGGGTCCCAGCACCTCGGGCGTATCGAACAGCCGGAGGGTGTGGCCCGTCGGCGCGGTGTCGAAGACGACGACGTCCCACTCGCCGGAATCGACGTACTCGACGAGCAGGTCTAACGCCGCGATCTCGTCCCCGCCGGCCGGCGCGCCCGACGCGAAGATCCGTTCGACTTCGTCGTCCGAGAGGCGGATGCCGGCGCTGCGGAGGTCGGCGGCGAGCGCCGTCGCTAGCTTCTCGTAGCGTTCCTGCTGGGTTTCGGCGTCGACCTCGACGGCCCAGAGGCTGCCGCCCGCGTCGAGCTCGAGGGCTCCCTCGTCGGTCGCTTCGAGAACGGGACCGGCTCCCAGATCGACCTCGCTCGGTTCGGGCCCGAGATCGGCCTCGAGTGAGTCGGACAGGGAGTGGGCCGGGTCGGTCGAGACGATCAGCGTCCGGCGGCCTTCGTCGGCCAGTTCGAGACCGGTCGCCGCCGCACAGGTCGTTTTTCCGACCCCGCCTTTCCCGCCGTAGAAGATGCAGTCGGTCACGGACTCGCGTACGCGCGGCAGCTACCTAAGCCGAGTGCCGGCGAGTGAGACGCGTCTTCACTGACTGCCGAACTCGCGGGTGGACGGAGTCGAAACGCAAAACTCGCCGCACGAACGGAACCGGCCTCAGAGATCGACGCGATCGAACCGGTAGAGCGCGATCGCGGTCGGGACGACGATCCACAGGAGCAGGATGACGAACGAGAACCAGTTCTCGAGGTAGAACGGGACGCCGTTCGCGAACCACTCCGCGGGGTAGGACGTACCCATGTCCTCGCCGCCGAAGGAGCCGAGGAACGTGATCGTGTTCTGGAACGCGTTCCCCGGATCGATCATGTCGATGAACAGCGCCCAGTCGGGCAGCCGTTCCGCCGTCATTTCTTGTACGGTACCGTCGCCGGAGGGGAACTCGACCGTGTACTCGACGCCCTCGATCGTGCCGCGGTTCATCAGGAGTTGGAAGACGGACTGGAGCGCGTTCCAGACGACGTAGAATAAGATGAAGATGCCGAACATCGCGGCCCCGGCGATGGTCGTCGACCGGGTCAGCGACGACAGCGAGACGGCGATGCTCGTGTAGGCGATCCCGTAGATGATCGCCATTACGAGCAGGCTGAAGTAGTCGACGACGTCGAAGCCGCCGAGCAACGCTGCAACGACCACGGCGGCGAGTACGAACCCGACGACGAGCGACAGTGAGAGGACTGCCGACCGGCCGATGAGTTTCCCGAGCAGCACGTCCTTTCGGGAGTGGGGCAAGGAGAGCAGGATCTTGATGCTCCCCGTCTCGCGCTCGCCGGCGATGGCTTTCCAGCCTAAGATCAGCGCGATCAGCGGGATCACGAGCCGCGTGATCTGACTGACGAAGAAAACGAGCGCCTCCGTCGTCGCTCCTTCCGCGGCGATATCTTCGCCGAAGTACGAGAGCGTTCCCGTGACGGCGACGAGTAACACGAAGAAGAAGACGCTCAGGCCCCAGAACATCCACGATCGAACGGCGTCCTGGAAGTCCTTCCTCGCGATCGCCCGGACGCTCGTGAGGTTGACCGAACTCGCGGTCGACTCCGACCCCGATCCCGTTTTTGACTCGGTGCTCATCGGGCTTCCACCTCCGGTCCCGTGGTGTACGACTGGAAGACGTCTTCGAGTGAGGCTTCCCGCGTCGTGAAGTCCTGGACCTCGATGCCGTGATCCTCGAGTTCGGTGAGGACGGCGGTCTTCGAGCCGCTAACCTGTACGACCAGCGTCGGCGGGCTCTCGCCCTCGACGACGGCATCGCTGACGTCGGGCAGTGATCGAACGGCCTGCAGCGCATCCTCGTCGATCCGATCGACGGTGACTCGCAGGCTCGTTCCGCCCTCGACGGAGTCGCGCAGCCCTTCGACGGTGTCGACGGCGACCATCTCGCCGTCGCGGAGGATACCGACGCGGTCACAGACCGCCTCGACCTGCTCCATGATGTGACTCGAGAAGAACACCGTCGCCCCGCGGGCGTTCTCCTCGCGGACGATTTCGCGCATCTCGCGGGCCCCGTTGGGGTCGAGTCCCGTCGAGGGCTCGTCGAGGATCAGCAGGTCGGGTTCGCCGACGAGGGCCATCGCGAGCATGAGTCGCTGGGACATCCCTTTTGAGTAGCCGCCGGCCTTTTTGTCGATGGCGTCGACGAGACCGACGCGCTCGAGCAGGTCCCGCGGATCGTCGTCGGTCTCCTTCGAGTTGATGGCGAACTCGAGGTGTTGCCGGGCGGTCAGCCGGTCGTAGGTTTCGACGCCCTCGGGGAGGACGCCGGTCCGCGAGCGGATCTCACGGCTGTGTGCTTGGGCGTTCATCCCCAGCACCTCCACCCGGCCGTCGGTCGGCCGGATAAAGTCCAGAATGACGTTGATCGTCGTCGATTTACCGGCTCCGTTCGGACCGAGAAAGCCGAAGACTTCGCCCTCTTCGACCTGAAACGAGAGGTCTTGGAGTGCGAGTTCCTGACCGTAGGATTTGGTCAGGCTATCGACTGTGATAGCTGGCATGGCTGTGTGGTCTCACCGTTCGCCGATAAGAGTTGTTACTTCGTTGTATTGATATTCCGGTTGGTCCGGAGGAACAAACTATCTCTCTATCGGCCAGTCGGATCGATCCTATATGGGCTCACCGGGATCATACTGCTCGGCGGTTCGTTCGGCCTCTTCGGCGTACCGTTTTCGGGTCTCGTCGTCGGGAACCGACTCGAGTTCGGTTTCGGGAATCTCCGTCGCCGCGGTGACCTCGGAACCGGTCCGCAGCGACGTCGCGGAGCGTTCCCGCTGCTGGTAGCGCGAACCGTCGGGCGTCGCGTAGACGATGGTCACCAGGTTGCGGTCGTCGAACGTTCGTTCGACCAGCCAGCACTGGACCGTCGAGTCACTCATGCTCCGGTTTTGGGAGCCGAGACCCGAGAATGTACTGTGTCGGATGGTATCATGTCTCGATTCTCGATTCGCGCGAGAGGGCACGAGCTACTTGCCGGACGGTGTGGAACCACGAGACGGAATGCTCGGAGTCTGGAGCGAGCACGTCGACGAGTTGCTGTACGACGGCGAACGCGTGAAGCGACGCGTCGACCTCGAGGGGGCGACGTTCGTGGTCACGAACGATCGCGTCCTCGTGTTCACGGAGGGCGGCGACGGGCCGAACTACTGGACCGTCGAGCGACCGAACGTCGCTCGGGTCTCCGTCGAGACCGAAGATTCGATCGCCCCGCTCGTCTGGGGGTCGATCGTCCTCTTTCTCGCGCTGAGCGTGTTGCTTCTGGCGATGACCTACGACCTCGCCAGCATCGCCGACAACTTCGACGTCGAAGGCGCGACGGGGATCGCCGGCGGCGCACTCGAAACCATCGAAACCCTCCTTACGGTGTTCGACTTGACCGTTCTCGCGGTCGGCGTCCTCCTGGTGCTGATCGCCGCCGCGTTCTTCGTCCAGTACATTCGGTCGCGCTCGCGCCGACTCCTCCTTCGGGTGAGCGGCGACGACGATATCTCGGTCCCGGTGAGCGACGACGATCTCGAGGCCGAGCGGGAGATCGACTTACAGGAGGCGATTGCCCCGGGTCCGGGTCCCGTCGGTAGCGATGCAGTCGTCGAAGCCGGTACAGACGGGGAGGATGAGCCGGCGGGCGGTCGGGGAGGGGAGTCCACTCCAGCCGACGAGACTACCGTCGACGTTGACGAAGCCGTATCCTCCGACGTGACCGAGACCGAGCCGACGAACGACCCCGAGGAGTCAGGCTGAAAGCCACTGAGGTTCTAGGGCCGCCGATGAACGCCGAGGGGGTTCGCGATCGAGCCGGATCGTTACCGCGCGAGCCCGGGGTCTATCAGTTCCGGCTCGAGGGAACCACGCTCTACGTCGGGAAGGCGGTCGATCTCCGGAGTCGCGTCCGATCGTACGCGGATCCGCGGAGCGCCCGAATCAGCCGGATGGTCGATCGCGCCGACGAGATCGAGATCGCCGTTACCGACACCGAGACGCAGGCGCTGCTCCTCGAGGCGAACCTGATCAAGCGCCACCAGCCGCGGTACAACGTCCGGCTCAAAGACGATAAATCGTATCCGATGGTGCAGCTGACGAGCCACGAGGCGCCGGGAATCGAGATCACTCGAGACCCCGAGGAGTCGGCCACCGTCTTCGGTCCCTACACGAACAAGGGGCAGGTCGAAACCGTCGTCAAAGCGCTGCGGGAGACCCACGGCGTTCGCGGCTGCTCGGATCACAAGTACGTGGGTCGCGACCGGCCCTGCCTGGACTACGAGATGGGGCTCTGTACCGCGCCCTGCACCCGCGAGATCGACCTCGAGAGCTACGCCGAGGACGTAACCGCGGTCGAGCGTTTCCTCGAGGGCGAGACGGGCGTCCTCGCCGACCCGTTGCGTCGGGAGATGGAGGCGGCCGCCGAGGACCGGAACTTCGAACGCGCGGCCAACGTTCGGGATCGCCTCGAGACCGTCGAAGCCTTCCACGGCGAGGGCGGCGAGGCGGTCCAGGCGCGCAGCGACGAGCGCGCGGTGGACGTCCTCGGGGTCGCCATCGAGGGGGAGGACGCGACCGTCGCCCGCCTGCGCGCCGAGTCCGGCAAACTGGTCGATCGGGACCGACACACGCTCGAGGCACCGGAGGCGGATGTCGGAGCGAGCGATACTGACGCGGGCGGCGTCCCCGCCGTTCTCGCCGCCTTCATCGTCCAGTACTACGCCGAGCGCGACCTGCCCGACGCCTTGCTCCTGCCCGAACGCCACGGGGACAGCGAGGTCGCCGCGTGGCTCGAGGCCGAGGGCGTCTCCGTCCGCGTGCCGGGGGCCGGCCGCGAAGCGAAGCTGGTCGAACTCGCGCTGAAGAACGCCCGCCGGAACGTCGGCGGCCGCGACGAGTGCGGGATGCTCGCGGACGCCCTCGAGATCGACTCGGCCCGACGAATCGAGGGCTTCGACGTGAGCCACGCGCAGGGAAAGGCCGCGGTCGGCAGCAACGTCACGTTCGTCGACGGCAGCGCCGAGAAGGCCGACTACCGGCGGAAGAAGCTGACCGATCAGAACGACGATTACGACAACATGCGGGCGTTACTCGAGTGGCGCGCCAGCCGCGCCGTCGAGGGCCGCGACGATCGGCCGGACCCCGACCTGCTGGTGATCGACGGCGGCGAGGGCCAACTCGAGGCCGCCCGCGACGCGCTGGCTGCGGTCGGCTGGGACGTGCCCGCCATCGCGCTGGCGAAGGCCGAAGAGCGCGTGGTCACCCCGAAGCGGGAATTCGTCTGGCCCAGCGACGCCCCACACCTGCATCTCCTCCAGCGGGTGCGCGACGAGTCCCATCGCTTTGCGGTGCAGTACCACCAGACCGTCCGCGACGAGGTGAAGACGGTGTTGGACGACGTGCCGGGTATCGGCCCCGAAACCAGAAAGCGGCTGTTGGGACGGTTCGGGAGCGTCGAGAACGTCCGCGAGGCGAGCCTCGAGGACTTAGAGAGTGTTTCGGGTATCGGGACGAAGACGGCAGAGACGCTCAAGTCGCGCCTCTAGCGACCGACGCGCGGCGACCGCCGCTGCCGACTCATTGGGGAACGCGCAGCACCGAGACCGTTTCTCTGGATCTGCAAAAGAAGCAGGCCGAGTGCCTCGGGGTCGTTCGGAAGAGCTTCGCTCTTCCGTGATGACGAGACGCCGCTGGCGTCTCGAACCACTTGACCCCGAGACGGTTTACAGGACGCGTTCCGGAAGAACGGGGGGTTATGCGTTGCTGCGCATGCGCTTCGAGAAGTCGACGTCCGTTGCGAGGGCAGGGACAGCGCTATTTCCCCGAGGCGCCTACGATACACAATGTCAAACAACGACGACCTCGACGACTTGCTCGACGAACTCGACAGCCAGGGCGACCTCGAGACGTCCCAGCAGATGCTGTCGATCCGAACCGAGAGTCGTCGCTACGACAAACCGGTGACGATCGTCGAGGGGTTCGACCTCGAGTTGGACGAGATCAAATCGATCGCGTCGGATCTCAAGAGTTCGATGGGAACGGGTGGGACGGTCGACGACGGTCGGATCGAACTGCAGGGCGACCACCGCGATCGGGTGCCCGACCTGCTCCGCGATCGCGGATTCGACGTTCGCGAGTAGCCGGGTGTGGGAACCCGTTCCGTCCCGGCTAGTTTCCGATTTTGCGGTCGGGACACCGACTCTCAGCTGTATCACCAGTCGAAGTCACTTTATGCCAGTATTGTCAAGGAAGACCATGAACATTCGTCCAGCGAACTCGGAGGATTTCGAGGATATCAAAGCCGTCGCCCGGGAAACGTGGCACGATACCTACGACCAACTCGAGGCCGATTTGATCGACCGAACCGTCGACAACTGGTACACCACCGGCTCGATGCCCCTCGAGGCGCCCGGGACGGTCGTTCTCGTGATCGAGCGCGGGGAGTGTGAGTCTGCGGATGAGAGCGCGGGGCACGGGTCCACAGACGGGAGCCGAACCCAGTCCGGCGACGATGAGATTGTCGCCTTCACGCACGCCGTTGCACAGGGTGACACGGCTGATATCCTCCGTATGTACGTCGCGCCCGACGCACAGGGTGCGGGTATCGGGACCGACCTGCACGAGTACCTGCTCGAGCGACTCGAGATGTACGACGTCGACCGCGTCCGCTCGTTCGACTTCGCGTTCAACGACGCCAGCCGCCGGTTCTACGAGGGACTCGGATTCGAGCGGACCGACACCGGCGAGGTTACGATCGAGGGCGAGCAGTACGATGAAGCGGTGTACACGCTGGAACTGTAGTCGGGCAGTGCCCAAACCCGACGCCCCCTCACTCGAAATCGTCGAGCACATCGAATCGGAGCGCGCTCGCGAGTTCCCCGTAGCCTGGCCGCACCGTTCGCCCGGACCAGCAGTGGACGGTACCGTCTGCCCAGTGGACGTACTGATAGTGGCGCTGTGCCGTCCGTCCGCTTCGGGTCACCGCGTCCTCGTGAAGTTTTAACACTTCCTCACCGTTCGGGAGCGACTCCTCCTCTGGGTCGAGTAGTCGCCCCTCCGGCAGCGGGAGTTCGTCGACGTGGACGTCGAGCGAATCAGCGTCGAGGAGGATCGACAAAAGCAGGCGGTAGTCCTCCGGTAGTGCTCCGCCGTTACCCCCCGACCCGCCCCCGTCGCCCGCCGCTTTACCTTCGGGTTTCGTTGGGTCGATGCTGAAGGGGTACCAGTGATCGGGGACGGTCGATGCCATGCGATAGGCGGCGTCGGCCTCGTCAACGGCCGAGAGCGGCCGTCTGGCGATTATCCGGCGGGATTTGGGGTCGTCGCCACCGGAACCGTCGCCTCCTCCTACATCGTCACCCTCCTCGAACCGGACGACCGAGACCGTCTCGGCCTCTTCAAGGACGCTCGCACCGGTTTCGATACCGATTCCGTCGCGCACACCGGCGTCCCCGGTGTAAACGGTCAGGCGTTCCCCGGCGCCGAGCGTCTCCTCGTCCGCGAGACCGATGCCGGCGTCGAGACCGCCGTCGGAGTGAACCTCGAGTCGGCAGTCCGCGAGCGAGAACGCGTCGTCTCCCGGGTTGGCCAGTTCGACGAACTCCTCGTCGGGGTCGTCGTTCGGGTTCGTGCGGACGATTTCCAGACGGGGGCGCCTGAACTCCGTCCGATCGATCGGCTCGCCGGTCGTCCCCTCGACGAGGCGTTCGAGGGCGAACACCAGGTTCGCCATCGGGTCTCGCCCGAACAGCACTTCTTCGATCGGGTCGCTCTCGATGGCGTCGGAGA
This sequence comes from Natronorubrum marinum, assembly GCF_052040125.1. NCBI lineage: Archaea > Methanobacteriati > Methanobacteriota > Halobacteria > Halobacteriales > Natrialbaceae > Natronorubrum > Natronorubrum marinum. Next base: position 77,610 of record NZ_JBPPFV010000003.1, on the reverse strand, counting down.
CCGTCGGCGGCAGGAACAGTCCCTGATGGTGGGTCTCGTTGGGGAGGTCGTGGCTAAACAGACGCCATTTATCGTCCTCCCCGGAGGTGACTGACTCGCTTACGCCGAAGGAGTCGGTGACGGTGCACTCGGGGATCCGTGTGAGCGCACCCACGGGGACGTCCTCGATCGGCACGCGGAACCAATCGTTGCCGTAGGTGAGCGCGAACTCATGGACGAGCGTCCTGACCAGGTTCGAGCCGTCGAGGGAGACGTCGCCGAAGAGTAAGCCGGCGTCTTCGACCTCCCACCAGCGCGGTGAGGGCATCCCGGGGAACGTGATCGGGGTCGGGACCAGCCACTCCTCGTCGGCGTCGCTCGAAGGCGTCGCGTCGAGTTCCCCCACGTCGGTTCGATTACGGAGATCCGACGCGTCAAACGCTGGCAGGTCGAATCGACCCGGGATATCGACTCGGTCGTCGAGGTTGATCCGCGTTCGTGGCTTCTCTTGGGTCGACTCGTCGGCCTCGGCGGTCTGCGATCGGTTAGTCTCCGAGCGACGGTTCACCGGCTTGATGTTAGTCTCGATCGATTGATACTCGAAATCGGACTCGTCGGGCTCCCTATCGTCCGTCGATACGGCCTCGTCTGCTGGCTCGTCCGTCGTCACGTCGGTCGGTTCGCGCTCCCCGCCATCGGTCACGGTGGTGCCGTCGAGGCGGTCGAGTGTGTCCTCGGTCGGCGAGAACGCGTGCCAGTGGAGTCGTCCGCCGGGATAGCCGCGCAGTTCGAACGTGTTCTCGTCGTCACCCAACCCGGTCACGACCGCCCCGTCGTACTCGAGGCGCGTCGGACGCCAGGCGTCTCCGTTCTCACCGGGTTCGTCGTAGAGCTCGAGGTACCACTCGCAGTAGGTCTCGGCGGCGTCAGCGTACGCGTTCGCGAGTTCGACACCGACGTCTTCGAGGCGATAGATTCCCGTCGGAAGCGGAACGTCCTCGAACTTCGGCGGATTGGCCGACAGTGCGCGATCGAGCGCATCGAAGACCGCTGCGCCGTCCAGCACCCTGTCACCCATCACGCGGTAGTAGCGTCGATCGCGCTCGGGCATCGGTTCGTCGGGTCGTGAGAGGCGGTAGCGACCGTCGAAGTCGCTCGTGCCGTACGGCTCGTCGTCCTCGTCGAGGAATCCGTGCGCTTCGAGCGTCTCGAGAAACACCGTGCCGGCCTCCGCAGCGAGGCGCGCCGGCGGGTCGGCGGTGAGTACGCGTTCGCGCTCGATCGCCGACTCGAGCGGGCCGTCCTCGTACGGGACGACCTCGCCGCCGCGTTCGCCCCGTCGTTCGAACCGATCCAGTTCGTCGTGTTCGACGGTCACGTCGACGTCGACCGGCGAACCCGCGTCCTCACCGCGAAACTCACCGACCTGCCACTGTCGACACAGCATCCACAGCGGGTCGTGAACCGCCGCGGCCAATCCGTCGGCCAGGTCGGCGTCGCGACTCGTCGGTCGCAGCCGTCGCCATCGACGGTCTCGCAACTGATCGATCATCGGTCGAACACCCCCGCGTCGGCGGCTCGTTTCATCACGTGCAATCGGCAGGCTTCCCGAGTCAGCGGCGAGTGGTAAGATACCCGCTCGGGCTCCATGACGGGTTCGTTCGGCGTCGACTCGAGCCGTTCAGCGTAGTACGGCGCCGGCAGCAGCGGCCACGGTACGTCGTCGGTGCGCGCGTGGAGGTCGTGGGCGTCGACGGCCCTGCGTTTCGTGTAGGTCATCGTCTCCTCGACGGTTTCGATCAGCGACTCGATCGTCCACCCCTCGCGTCCCGGCGGTATCGCGAGCAGCATCGATCCCGGCGCACGCGACCCTGGAGCGTCGTAGCGCAGGGCGAGGCCGGTGTCCTGCTGTTCGGCGGCGACGCCTTCGACCCACTCGTCGACGAAGACACCGGCGACGGAGGGGTTGCCGTCTGCAGACGCGAATCCGTCGGGGCCGCTCCCGACGCCGAACGCAGCCACGATCGACACCGAACCGTCGACCGGTTCCACGCCGTCGAGGCCGACCCACTCGTCGTCCGGTGTGTACGGGAGCTGACCGACACCGAACTCGCGAACCGGACCGTCCGAGAGCGCCGCCACGTACGAGAGCACTTCCCGCTCGTCGGCCAGCCGCTCGGTTACTTGTGCCGCCCGTTGGAACCACGTCTCGACAGCGAGGGGGTTCTCGGCGAGCGACCCCGGATCGTCGGTGAACGTCGCCTCGAGTTCGGTTGCGTTCGTCGGCGTGAACGGCGGCAGTACGGGGACGGAGCCGTCGAAGAGCGTCTCGAGCCTGTCGGTCGCCGCTTCGACTCGCTCCTCGGGCGGGGCGTCCTCGTCCGGTCTCGGAATCGACTCGACCGCGTCGATTCGATCTCCGAGCTTCGACAGTACCGAGCCGGCCTGAGCGGCGAGTGGCCGTTCGTCTTCGTGGGTGTGGCCGGCCGGCGTCTCCGGAATCGCACCGTACACCGAGAACCACCCCACCTCCCAGAGCGCGTCTCGAACCAGTTCTAGAACCGCCAGTCGAAACGTCTCCGCAGGGGTCGGCTCGTCTTCGACGGCTGCGAGCACGTCGGAGAGTGCGTCGACCTCGTCTGCCGTGGCCGCCGCCCCGGTCGCGAGCAGCGGCTCGGTCGTCTCCCCGAACTGTACGTCGCCGTCGACTTCCCCGCTCCCGCCGGTCGGCTCGTCGAAGAGTGCGGTTGCGAGGGGCCCGAGGACCGCCGAAACCGTCTCGAGATCGGTCTCCGTGGGTAACGCGGCCGAAAGTCGCTCGTCGAACGCAGCCGCGACGTCCGAGTCGGGTTCGTCGATGCGCGCAGCCAGATGACTCAGTGCGGTCGCGACCGCAACAGCCCCTCCGTCGTCGCTCTCACCTGAGTGGTAGAGCCACTCCGTGAGCCGTCGTTGCGCGATCGATATCGGGACGGTCTCGCCGTACCCGTCCGGTTCCCACCCGTTCGCCGCCCGTTGGATCTCGACGATCGAGTCCCCCGGGAGCGTGACGATCGCCTCCAGTGCGGTCGCGATCGCGTCGGCCTCGAGATCGACGTCGAGACGATCGAGCAGGAGGCTCGACTCGACGGCGAACGTTGGTCGCGTCGGCTCGCTCGAATAGCTAGCCTCCGTCGGCCCCGCCGACGCACGGTTGACGGTGACGAGGTCCGCCAGCGCGGCGCCATCCCACGGCACGAGCATGGCGTCGAGCGCCGCCAGAACCGACGCAGTGTCGATGTCTGCAAGTCCCGCCCTCTCGTCGGATCCGAGGAGTGCGGCCGATGCCAGCTCGAGTCGTTCGTCCGTGAGAGACGGCGAATCGAGGTCGTTCGCGTCTTCCAGTGCCGTCTCGACTGCAATCCAGGACGGGACGGCGGAAACGGCGGCCTCGATCGACTCGACCGCCACCCTCACTTCCTCGCGAGCCCAGGCGAGCCAGGCGAGGCGGGCGATGGCGTCGTCGAGTTCGGGTTCGGGAGCGCCGACGTACCCACTCCGTCGGTAGATCAGTCGGTCGCCGCCTCGAACGGTCACCGCGACCCAGGTACCCGGGTCGACCGAGAGATCGACCGATACCTCGAGGATACCGTCGGCAATCGTCGGTTCCTCGAACCCGTCGTCTTCGAACCACGCCTCGCCGTCAGTTCCCCAGACCGTGACCGTCGGCGGCCCCTCGAAGCCACCGGCGCCGGGCACGTCATCGACGTAAATCAGCTCGTCGTTGGGCGTGGCGAGGACGCTCGTCTCCTTCGCCAGGTGGACAGCTCGTTCCGTTAGATCGATCGCCCGCTTCGCGGCCTTTCTCGCACGCTCGTGGGCGCCTCCTTCGTGTGCCCTCCACGCGAGTTCGTACGTCTCTCGGGCTCGTTCGTAGTGCGCTCTGGACGATCGAAGCGTGGTCGCCGGCTCCTCGTAGCTCTCGAGCAGCGCGGGTCTCTCGAGCGCGGTGGCGACTTCGAGAATGATCTCTCGCGCTTCGGTGAGTCGGTCGAAGGCCGCCTCGACCGCGTCGCTCGAGGGACCCGACCCGCTCACCGCCGGGGGAAGCTCCGTGGTCTCGATCGGTTTCCCTTCGATCGACGGATCGCGCTCGCCGACGTCGTAGACGACCGTCTTCTCGGTCATCGACTCCGGGTCGAGCGAGACGGTTTCGGTGAACGTCCCCGGCGCCTCGAGCAGTAGGTTCTCCCGGTCACCTGGCGGGGAGAGCGCGAACATGGCACCCGAGAGGTCGTCCCCGTCGATAGCCGCGAGGACCTCTTCGAGGTCGTCGAACGGGATCGTCTCGATCGCCGCTCGAGCGGCGGCCACGACCTCGTCGATCCGTTCGGGAACGGACGTCATCGGATCACCGCCCTCGTCCTGCTCATCGTCCTCGTCCTCTGGCACGAGCAACGCCATCGCCGAATCTAGCTCGCCTCGTCTCTTTTTGAGGTCGTCCGTGCCGCCGAGACCGTCGTACCGATCCCAGAGCGTGTCGGCCGTCGCAACCGAGTAGCCCGCCGAAGTGGATTCGCTCGGATGGGAGAGATCCACTCCCGTCGCCGGCCGCGTCTCGTCGAGCAGCGCCGAGAGGCTGCGCGCCACCTCGAGGACGGTGGCGACGTCTAGCTTCCCGTCGTCGTCGCGATACCGGATCGAGAGTTCGGCGTCGGCGGGCACGGATTCGGCTCGGACGACGTGGTGTCGCACCCTCGCGTCGAGTTCCGATCGTCCCTGGCGATGCTCGCCAGAGAATGCGAGCAGGTCGAGGTTCGACAGGCCGAGGCTCGCGAGCTCGACAACTACCGTTCCCGAATCGAGCACGACTTCATCGCCTTCATCCTTCTCGTCGCTCTGGCCCGTCTGCTCCCACGCGACGACGCACTCGACCTCGTCGTGGGCCGGAAGTAGCGAGTCGACCCACGACTCGAGGACCGGCTCCGCGTGGGCTCTCGGGGTCTTCCCCTCGTCCGCCATCTCGGGGTCGAACAGGAGCAGGTGCCGGTGTGTGACGCCCGTCTCCGAGCGGGGTACCTCGACGACGTCCGGATCGGGCACTCCCTCGGCCCGTTCGAGTCCCTCGAGCGACGCGCCACCCTTCTCCGGATCGCCGCGGGCGATTTGGTGGGCCGTCTCGGCGACGAGCAGGTCGCTCACCGCGTCGAGGTCGTCGTCGAGTTCCGCGAGCAGGGCGTCGAACGCGTCGATTTCGCCCTCGTCGGGCCCGTCGTCCTGATCCGGTATCGAGAGCCCCTCCAACTCGAGTTCGTCGGCCTGGAACTCTCTGAGCAGTTCGTAGCCGTCGAGGACGTCGCTGCGTGCCACATCTGCCCCGCTCTCGTCGGGGCCACTCGCTTCGTCGGCCGTCTCGAGTTGGTCGCTCACGGCGGGGTAGCGCTCTCGAAGCGGGTGCTTCCATCGCATGAGGTTACAGACGTTCCCGTCTCCCTCGTCGATCTCCGCCAGCGAGTCCATCGTTACCTCGTGCATCCGCCGCTCGAAGCGGGCGCCGAGCAATTCGCCGAGGGCGGTCCCCCGTCGGACCCCGTCGAGCAGCCACTTTGCGTCCCGTACCCGCTCTGCGGAGAGATCGATCGCTAGCGCCTCGCGCAACTCGCGGTCCTCGGCGGCGTCGTAACCGCTCCTGAGCAGTGCGGCCGTGTTCGCCAGATCTGCAGAGGGCGTGTGAACGAACGCCGGTGTCAATCGGTCCTCGACCTGAGCGTCCGGTCTGAGTTCCTCGACGTAGCCGTACGCACCGACGTGGAGGCCCGCCTCGCGCGGACGGACGCCGTGGGGGCCGATCCGGCGGTGGGCGAACACCGCCGCCGTCGCCAGCGACGTCCACCAGGCGTCGAGCCGGTGGCTGGTCGCGTCGAGCGCCTCGGCGGTCAGCGAGGCAGTCGACGACCGGTCGAGTCCGCTAACGTGTTCGAGGCTCTCGGCGAAGTCGACTGTCGTTTGCGGTGCCGTCAAGCCGTTCGGAAGCACGTCATCGGGGTCCTCACCTGCGATCAACGAATCGATTAGCGGTGCGTACTCGACGTTGTCGGGATCTGCGATCGTTCCGGCGACGCCCGGGACGTAGTCGTAGAGGTCGGAACGCGTCGAACCGTGCCCGGGGATTCCGTCGGGGTCGCTCGCGGGTGGATCGTCGACCTGCAGCCCCAGTCGAAGCCGACCGTCGGCGTACTCCTGCAGAGTAGCGTAGTGGGTCAGGACGCGTGCCAGGGAATTCATCGTGCCGGCGTCGTCGTACCGGCGAGCGAACGTGCTGGCGGTGACGAGTCGCGGGTGATTGATCGCCTCGGGCAGCGTCGAGGCGTCGGCGGCGACGGTAGGGTCGAAGAACCGAAGGCGATCGTAGAACAACCCGTCGCCCTCGCGGGCTTCGATCGCTCGTAGGAACAGCGCGTGTCTGATCCCGGGCGATAATTCTTCCTCCCAGACCGTTTCGAGGAGCGCCCGTCGCTTTGTGCGCCACTCCTCGTTTACCTCCTCCACCTCGTCTTCATCCTCGAACTCCGGATCGAGCCCCTCGAGATCGACGCCGGCCCACTCGAAGACGTCCTCCACGAGGAGGCCGTGACGCTCGGCGTCGAAATCAACCTGGCTCGAGAGCGTCTGGAGGCGATCGAACGACTCGTTTCGGAGAATCTCGACGAAACGATCGAAGTCGGGGTCGACGAATCCGTGTGCGGGCGTCGTCACCTCGTCCTCGATATCCTCTCGATCGAAGGTGGTCGCCCGCGCGTCGTACAGGAGTTCCCGTGTCTCGGGCGGTATCGACGCTTCTACCGCCGCTCGGCCGTCATCAAACGCCTCGTTGGCCGCCAGGACCTGGCCGACGTACCCCCAACTGAGCAGTTCGTTGTCCCAGGTACGGACGTGTTCGTTCCAGTTCCGAAACCGGGCGCCACTCGTCGCGCCGTGGGACGCGCCCGACCGTTCGAGTACGTCGAGGACGTCCCAGTCTTCGTGTGCGGGATCGAGCGGACTCGCGCCGACGGTGTCAGCGGGGTGTGACAGCGGCCCGTCGGCGATCGCCTCGTCCCACAGCGGCCGCAGGCTTCGCACATAGGCGGCGATCCGATCGGCGAGTTTGCCGCGACCGTCGAACCACGCCCGTTCCTCGTCGAGTCGTGCGACCGGTAACACGCCGTAGGGAATCTCTGCGACCTGGACGGTCGGGAAGGGGCCGCCGCCGCGAACGTACTCGGTAAAGAAGTTTCGGGCGGTGTCGACTCCCTCGAGCCACGCCGCCGTATCCTCGACGTCGAGCGTCGGGAGCGGCTCGACGCCGTCGACCGGATCCAGCCCGGCGGCGAGCTCGTTCGGGACCGCGAGGTGGCGAAGGTAGTATCCGAGCGTCGCCGACCACAGCACGTTGTTGACGTGCTTGGCGTCCTCGAACCGCGTCGAATCGGCGTTCGGAACTCGTTCGAACGGATGAAACCCGTCCACCGGATCGACGAGGCCGAGCGCGCCGGCGAGCAGCGTTGCGTCGGTCGGTCGGTCCGCGTCAGCGACCTGCTTCCCCGCCGGCTCCGGAGGATCGGGTGTCTCGGGATCCGGGGCGGACTCGAGGTTCGTCGGCGTTCCGGACTCGAGCAGCGCGAGGCCGTCGGTAAAACGGTGTGCGTCGAAGAGCGACCTGACGTCCTCGGCCGTCTGCGTCGCCTCCGCAGTGGTCCGCATACCGAGGACGAGCAGGGAGTCAATGGCGTCCGTTGCGGGGTCGAACCCGTCGAGTTCCGCGAGCGGGACCGTGATGGCCATTCCGTCCTCGACCGCCCGCTCGTAGTCGAACAACCAGTCCATCTCGTCGCCGGCCGACCCGGGTTCGACGGCCGGATCGATCGCCAACCCGGGCGGGACGACGTTGCCGGTGACGAGCTTCCGTGCGGTGTCTGGCCCGGCGTCCCACTCGAGAACGGCGATCCACCGATCGGGTAACAGGCGAGCGGTCGCCCGTTTCGTCCAGGACTCGCTCTTTCGATCGACGCTCTCGAACGTGATTCGAGCGGCATCGAACGGTTTCTCGTCCGAGTCCGGCCGCGTGAGGAGTCGGTCCGCGATCGGCTCGACCGGATTACCGCTCTCGTCGGTCTCGACGGGCGTCACCGCTTCGACGATGTAGGCGGCTCGTTCCGGATCGAACCGCTCGATCAGTCGGTTCCATCCCTTCGATTTCAGTTCGTCGTACCTGGCAGCGATGTCGACGTCGTCTCCGTCCGCGACGGCTCGCTCGTAGGCCTCGAGGTCGACGTCGTCGGCGAACGCCTGAACCTCGGGTTCGACGAACGATCCGGGTCCCTCCGCCGACGTCGCCGCCTCGCCAGCCAATCCGAGGGTGAGCGTCGCCCAGAACTGCTTCCCGGCGACGACCTCCGCCTCCGTCAGCTCCGACTCGTGGCTGTCGACGTGGATCTGGTCTGGATAGACGCGAATTCGAAGCTCGTGGGGATCGTCCGGATCCACGAACCGCGTCTCGAGACGAACCGGGAGCAAGAGCGACGGCTCCGGCTCGAGCCGCGATACGGGGTCTCGATCGCGGTACACGTCCTCGAGTGCCTCGGCGATCAACTCGTCGTAGCGATCGCGAGCGACGACGCAGGCGCGGGTCACCAACTCGAACGTCAGGGCGTGGGCCTCGAGCGCCGCGACGGACGACTCGTTCCGTCGTTTCGGGGCGAACACCGGTTCGAACGCACCCAGTACGTCGTCTCGGTCGGCCTTCCCTCCCGCCGCATACGCGCCGAGGACCGCGAGCGACCCGTGCCACCGTTTCTCGAGCGCCGGTCGTTCGGCCCTGACGAATCGCTCGACAGTCACCACCGCGGCTTCGAGCAACGTCCGTCTGTCCGCGCCGAGGTCGCCCAGCGCGCGCAGTTCTGCTCCGCGCTCGGCGAGGTTCGGCGCAGCGAGAACCGCCTGCAGTACCTCCTCGTCGATCAGGTAGGACAGCGCCTGCTGTCGCGTCTCGTCGTCGCTCGTTTTGCTCATACTCCGTTCTGCCCCATCCGAATCGATCGACCCGGCCTCGGTCGTCTCCGTCGCGAACCGCTCGAATTCTGCGCGGACGCGTTCGACTACCTCATCGACGCCCTCACTGCGTTCGATCGCCCGTTCCAGCTCACGCAACCGTTCAGCGAGCGTTCGGGTGTGGATGATCTCCGCGTCTATTCGTGCTCGCCTCTGGTGTAGTCGGTTGATACGTTCGATCATTCGTCACTCCCCTCCGCTTCGAGCATCGTACTCGCGTGTATCGCGACGCGGTAGGGCTGTTGCCAAGTGTACTTCGCGACGTGCGCGGCGTTTCTCCCCCAGTCGGTCGCCTCGACGCCGGCCTCTCGCTCTTCCTCTGCGTCTTCGACCTGCGCGGGATCGAACGGCGGGTCGGTCGTCGCGACTGCGACGTGGTCGCCCGGATTCGCGAGGCGTTCGTCCTCGTTTTCGGGATCGAGCAGGCCGAATCGCGGTTCGGCCGCCGGCTCCTCGAAGACGAAGAACCAGCCGGCGTCGGCACGGTCTGTAGCCGCCTCGCCCTCGTCCTGATACGGCTCGTACAGCGCGTCTTCGAGGTCGAGATCGAATCCGTAGAACCTGACGTCCGACCCGATCGTCCCCTCGAAGACGGGGAATTTGATGTCCTCGCGCTCGTCGTCTTCCGCCTTGATCTCCGTGTCCGGGAGTCCGGGAACGCGCTCGCCCGCGTCGCCGTTCTCACCGCCCGTCGCGTCGATGGCGTCGGTCGCGTAGACGGTCGTGTTCGGGTAGCGCTGGAGCAGTTCACCCCTGACCAGCAAGACGAGTTTCGCGCCGTCGTCGTTTCCGGGCGGTGGGTTCGCCCCGAGTTCGTTCTCCTCGCGCCACTCGTGCATCGGCGCGATGTCCGCCATGTCCTCCGGATCGTCCGGATCGAGCGCCGGGTTACCAGTTCGGTCCCAGAACCGACGAAAGTAGGTCCCCCGCCGGTCGGCTGGGAACCTCCGCCAGCGAAGCTCGCGGGCGAATTCGTGATTGAGTCCGGCCATGTACCCTTCGACGAACGCCGGATTCGTCTTCACGAGCATCACGCTGTTTCGTTCGACCTCCTCGAGTCCCGGCAGGAACCACTCGGGTTCGCGCTCGGCGAGGGGCTCGTACATCGGTCGCGGAAACGTCGGCGCCGCGAGCACCGGCCCGAGCGCGTCTCGCTCTCGGGCGCCGTCAGTTGCCCGCGCTGTCAGAAGCTCCTGGTCGACCCCCAGCCGTCGGGCGGCGAGCGAGCGGAACGTCTCCTCGGGATCGAGGTGAGTGCGCAACTCGTCGGCGATCGTCGCCGGATCGACACTCACGCTCGAGAGGATACCACACTCGGCTGCCGCGTCTATCGTTCCCGAGATCGCTCGCTCGAGCCCTGCGTGATCCGTCTCGGGACCCACGTCGTCTCTCGGTCGCAGTCCGTCGCGCAACCACTCGACGATCGAGATGGCGGTCGCCACGCGGTCGGGGACCGCTGACAGCACCTCTCCGGCCCCCGGTTCGTCCGACGAAAGCGCCTTTCGCGCCCGGACGAGCACTTCGAGGAGTGCCTCGAGTTCGATGGCGAGCCGTCGCGCCTCCCGTATCGCCTCGCTCTCCGTGAACTGGGGGTGGAGCTCGTCAGTTCGTTCGGCCTCGACGAAGACTTTACTCAGGCCCGTCGTGACCGTCTGTGCGAGTTCGAGCGCTTCGTCGGCGCACTCGATTGGCGAGGGCTCCATTTCGAATCGGTGTCGCACGGCTTCGTGCTGGTCGGCAGTCTCCGGCTCCGCGTCGGCGACGTCGCTCGTCCGCCCGTCGGCGATACGCACCGCCCGCTCGATCCGGTCGAGCTTCGAGAGAACCCGATCGCGGGCGGTTTCCTCCGATTGATCGTCGGTGTCTCCTTCGTCCACGCCGTCACCCGTTTCTTCCTCCTCGTCACCATCCACAGTTCCATCGTCCGTTTCGCCGTCGGCGTCGTCCGAGTTATCCTCGTCATCATCGTCCGGGTCGGGACCCGGCCCGTCGTTTCCTTGATCAGGTGGATCCGGGAGGTAGTCTCCAATGTCGGGGCCCGTCACCCCACCACCGACTTCCGGCGACGAACCGACGTAGTGGGGACTGTCCGTGCGAATCGATTCGGCGTCCGTCACTTCGTCTGGGCTATCATCGGGCGCCTCGTTCTTTCGGCGTCGGCTTTCGTCGGAGTCGCGTCGCCCGCTACCGACGGAGCTCCCGAATAGTCGCTCGATCGTCGCTCGAACCCGTTCGACGATGGGTCGGACGAACGAGGCGACCCACGCTGGCGGTTCGTCGTCCCGACTGGTATCGCCTGCACGCTCGTCGCCCGCAGTGGGTTCGGCGAACTCGTCCTCCGCACTCGCCGTCTCGCTCGCAGCCGTCGTCGAATCGTCGACGTCGGTCGCTGGCACGACCGTCTCTCGCTTCGCGTCCTCGGTGACCATCATCGCTTCCGAGGTCCAGCCTATTTCACTGCTCAAGCTGGTCGGTTTCTTCGGCGACCGGACTGGCTCCGGCACCTCGGTCGCGTCCGCCCACGCCGAGGTGTCAGCCCGAGCGAGACAGCGCCACTCCCGCTCGCCAGCCGCGGTGAACTGCGGGTCGTCGTCGAGGGACGCGCCGGTCATGACGGGGTCGTCGGCGTGGATTCCCTCCCAGTAGGTGCCGCTACCCGGACGCCAGCCGGCTCCGAAGCGGTGGGAACCGACACCGTCGTCTGCCCCGTCCGCCCCGAGTACCGACGCCCGTTCGACGTCGACCCCCGGCCGTCTCGACACGGGGCCGTTCGAGCGCGTCAGAGTTCGAAACGACGGTCGAGTCCGTCCCCGGACGTGAGGGTCGGTCTCGACGCGGTCGAGTACCGTCCCACCGCTCTCGAGACGCACGTGCCCGTGGATCGATTCGGTAATCCCGATGAGTTCGTCGTCGGGGAGGGCGGCGAGGTGATCGAACCGAACCGCGTTGACGTCGCGAAACAGCTGGGACCTGGCCAGGAAGGCGTTCGCCTCGGCGACCCCGTCGAACTGGTTCCAGGCCTCGTCCATCAACTCCTCCTGGAGGTCGTTGACGATCACCGTCCCGAGGCCGGCGGCGCCGCGGTGGGTGGGATTTCCGTTGAGTTCGTCGAACCATCGAGGTACTTCGGCCGTCCATTCGTCGTCGCCCGCTTCGGGCGGCGTCTCCGGCAGTCGATCGACGCGCGCGGGCCACTGGCCGTACAGTGGTGGCCCGACGACGCCGAGTTCCAGCTCCTCGTCGACCGCCTTCGTCCGATTCAGGAGACGTCTGAGTTCCGCTCCGACGTCGTCCTGGTAGCCGATCGACGGGGAGTGAGGCGAGCGAAGCGCCCCGGTGATGGTGACGACGCCGCGATCGGTTTCGGGAACGGCGCTTTTCACCAGCGCTGGCGGTCCCGGGTCCGTGACGTCGACGATACTCGTCCCGATACCGTCGTCGGCCGGCTGTGGATCGAGCCTGTCCGCGAGCGTTCGAAAGTCGCCCTCCGCCGCGCAGGTAAACGTCCAGGAGTGATACACCGGTAACCGGACGAACCCGTCGTCACCCCAGGCGAAGGCGCGCTCGGCGTTCGCGGGATCCCGTCCGAGTCCGGTCAGCCGCCCCGCCTCGAAGGTTGGGACCACGCAGGCGCGATAGCGCGTCTTCTCCTCGAGGTTCCGCGGAGCGATCAGTCGCGATCGTGTCGCCGTCGACGGCTCGCCGAGTTCCTCGAGGACGACTGCGGCCGCCCCGTCGACTCGATCGCCCAACAACTGGGCGTGTGCCCACGCCCACGATTCCGCCGGGTCTGGGAGTTCGTCGACCGGCGTCTCGATGACTGGCATCGACTTCGGGCCGACCGGCTCGTAGGAGACGCCACGCCGGTCCCGGTCGATCACGACGAGACACAGCCAAGGATGCGTTCGGCCGTATTCGTCGGCCCGTTGCGGGCTGAACAGCCACGGCAACTCGGCGGAACCGAACTCGACGAGGGGGAACTGCGTCGGCGGGTGCGCATCTGCGTTGGGACTCGGCTCTTCCCTGAGGATCGTCCGATCGTCGAGCCCGGTGACGTCGCCGGGGCCGAACAGCCGCGCGTCGAGGTCGACGTCCGCTCTCTCGTCGCCGCCGGCGACCGTGAGCGTGATGCCGAGCTCACCGGCGTCGACCGCGTCGGCGTCGATCGATCCGATGTCGCCGTTTTCTGGCTGCCACTCGAACTGCTCGTCCGAGCCGGGACGTAATCCCGGCCTGACGATCGGATAAAACCCGTAGCTCGTTCCGGTTTCGCTCTCGTCGTTGCCGCTCATGGCTCCCCTCCAGTCGCCGAATTTAGTAGCCGATGGAGCGATCGCTTGGGCGGTCGCCAGTGGCGGTTCACTCGTTCGTCCGTCGTCGCGTCGTCGACCGGGGCGTTCCAGCTGATTTCGTGTCCAAATGCGTCCATCGTTTCACTCGAGTTGGTCCGCCGCGACGACCTGGTACCGACTGGTCGCCCCGTCAGGTGCGTCTCGTTCGATCGTGCGCTTCGCCTCGGCCTTCGTGTAGCCGCCGTCGTCGTGTCCGTCCAAATCGACCGGTTCGAACGTGTCCGTGCGCACGATCCGATATCGTGTCTGCCCGTTTCCACCGGTGAACGATCCCTCGAGGGTGGCCTCGCTCGGCGTGGTCCCCTCGTCCACGGTCTCTTTCGGCGCCGGGCCGGTCTCACAACCGATCGTCCGCCGATCGATCGTGGCGCGGGTGAGTTGCCGGGTAATCTCGCTCCCGAAACTGGTGGGGACGACCTCAACTGCGTCGAACGAGTCGAGTGCAACGCCGTAGGTGCCACACCGCTCGTCTCTGACCGAAGTTTCGTAGGCCAACACCGTCCGCCGGGCGTTGTTCGCCAGGTCGGGCCCGTCGTCCGCCGTCTCCTGACCGGCGTAGACGCCGCCGGATTCGAACCGCGTCCCGGCCTGCATCGACTCGAACGCCGGGCTATCGAGGCGTTCGTCGTCCGAGAGGTCGAGGTACTCCCCAGGTGCGAATTTCTCCGTGACCGACTCGCCGACTGAGAGCGTCGGTTCATTCTCGTCTTCCCCGTCGACCGACGCACCCGCGATCTCGAAACGGGTCGCGTCGGCCGGTTTGGCGTTTCCGAACCGTTCGATCTCGAAGTCGAGCGGGACGACCGTCTGGCGAACGGACGGCGCCGCGAGCGGATGGACGAGGATCGTCGGCGTTTCGTCTTCTCCGTTGCCCTCGACGTCGACGTCGCCCGGATCGCGGAGGGTGACCGGCGACTCGCCAACACCGGGCAGACCAGTCTTCCAGTTTCCGGGCTGTTCGAGCGCGGCCGCGAGCTTCGAGAGTACGTCGACCGGCGGCAAGGCGTCCCGGTCGTCCGCCGACCCGAAGGTGGCGTCGACCCGCACCGTCGCGGAGACGAAGGCGATACTGACTTTGACTGTTCCGTCGATGTGCCACGGTGCCGGCCCCGAGAGGCTCCCCTCGAGGGAAACCGAGAACGTGGTCTTGAGCGCGCGAACCGACAGCGAGGCGATGACGTCGACGATGAACTCGAACGGGTCGAACTGAACTAACGCGTCGAAGCCGAGTTCACCGTCGACCGACGCCGGGCCGAACTCACCGGCGAAACTGCAGTTCGCCCCCGCCTGCACCGTGTTCGAGGTGACTGCAAAGTAGCCTTTCAGATCCAGACTCGGGTTGCCCCCTGGCGGACCCAACGAGGCCCGGAGACGTCGCATATCGGCGAAAGACGCCGGCGGGTCGTACTGCGGATGGAACCCTCCCGCCGAGAGGAGGAAGTCGGGCTGATCGCCCCCGCGAATCCGCAGCCCGAAATCTCCCGAGAGCTCCCACGCCACCACGCGCGAGTCGTACAGCGAGGCGTGTAACTCGAGTTCGGGTATCGCGGGGTCGATGATCCCGAAGACGCCAGCGTTCAGTTCGACGAGCGGCGCTACTTCGTCGGGGAGGACCGCGCTGATGCGTCCGAGAAGGACGATCCGAATCGAGGGAATCTCGAGGAGAACGCCGAGATCCGCTGTGATCAGCGTCGGTGTCCCCCAGCCCAGGCGTGCCATCGGCCCGAAGACGTGGTAGTCGGCCGTCGGTGGGAACGTCTCCCGGAGGTCACTGACGATCCGCGGGGCGTTCTCGACGACGTCCTCGGGGAACAACACCGAGTCGAGCGTCCCGTCACGGACCGCTCGTTTCAGTGGATCCGTCTTCACCCCGCGGTGAATCCCCACGAGGCCGCCGACCCCGTTCAGCGTGAAGCCGAGCCCGAGTTCGATCGGCGGGAACTCCGCGGTGATAAGGATCAACAGTGAGAAGCCGTCGCTTCCGTCGGGCATCCGCGTCGTCAACAGGCCGACCGCGTTGAACGTTAGCTCCCCGACGTGCAACTGGACCGCGCCCGCGTAGCGTTCGTTCTCGTAGTCGAACTCGAGGAAGCCGCCGCCGGAGACACCCTCGGCGTCGACGGCGAGGCCGATACCGTTCGGCGGGTCGAAGCCGACGTCGAGGTCGATCGGACCGAGCGACCCATCGCCGTCCTCCGGGAGGGCGATACTGGCGCGGATGCCCATTCGTTGGACCGTTCCAACCACCGGGCCGAGTTCGACCGAGGCGGAAGCGTTGGCGGTTAACGTGACGCTTGGATCGTCTCCGTCCTCGTCGTCGACCCCGCCGGGGAGCGCGGCGACGTAAATTTCTTCGACCGAGACCGGGCCGAGTTGGGCGTTCTGTGGAATCGCCGCCTCGAGGGTCCCACCGCTCTCGAAGTAGAGGCCTGCCGCGGTCGAAACCCCAAGAAGCACGTCGAAGGCGTAGAACAGGCCGTCTTCGGGGAGGACGTTCGAGAGGAACCCGTCGAAGTCCGTCGGGCTGATGCCGAGACGGCCCTCCGCGGGAAGTTCCGCCGATATCGCTAGCTCATCGTCGTATTCAAACAGCGCACCGACACCGATCGATCCCAGCGCGATACCCGATCCGTCTGCCGAACCGAGAAGCGGTCGGTACTCCTCGTCTTCTGTGCGCCCGTCGTAAGTGAGCGAAGCGTGGCTCCGAACCGACACCGGCAGTCCGTCAGCGTCGGGATCGAGGCCACGGAGGTCGACCGGTGCTCCGTCATCGTCTTTCGGCGGTTGCACGACGATCCCCCAGTCCGTCCGTTCGAACGAGGCGTCGGTGTGCAATGTCCAGTCCGCCCCGAGATCGAGCGCTTCGTCGAGGTCGAACGTGTCGAGAGGAGTGTACGGAACAAGTGCGATGCCTGGATAGTGGTCGGCTGTCTCCGGAAGCGTGACAACCCTGAACCCGTACTCACCGCTCGGACCGTACACGACCGGGACGACCAGTTGACTCCCGATTCGCCCGCCGAACGCCGATGCGGATTCCTCGATCCCGTCGTCTGTCAGTGCCCGTTGTTCCGCCGAGTAAGGGTTCTCGAGACGCGGGAATAGCCCGAACGTCCGAAAGAGCCAGTACAGATGTGAGACGAACATCGACGCGCGAAAATCGCTCGATCCCCACTCGACGGCCGCTTCGACGGCCGTCCTCGGTTCCTGTAGGAGCTCCGGGATGCGCCGCGGAACGAGCCGCTGGCGCGACCCGCCATCGTCGCGCTCTTCCACGACGATAACGCCCGTTGTTCGCATGATCTGATACGTTCCCGATTGGTACGTTTCTAGGTACTCGACGAACAGGTAATCGAGCAGCACCGTTCCGATTCCGTCGACGTCGACGGAATCTGGGAGGTTGACACCGTTCAGATCCCGAATCGTCTCGAAGACGGCCCGCAGTTCCTGCGGGTCGGGTACGGAGTTGTCTCGAATCGTGGTTCGAACCGTCTGGTAGGCCGACGCGACGTCGTCAAGCAGTTGCTCGATCGACTCGAAGGACGCTACCGCGGCGTCGGTCTCGATACCCGCCCGGTTCAGCAACGTGAAGACGCCGACCGGGCCGTCCTCGACGGCCTGGTCGATCGGCTCGAAGAGTCTCGCGAGTTCCCTGCTGACCGCGTCCTCGAGATCCATCGCTCCGTCGTCGTCCGTCATTAGTCGTCTACCCCCGAGTATTCGACAGAGAGCGCCGTGCGGGTTCGCGGCGCGACGAAGTTCGCGGAGAGCGTCTCTGCGACTTCGGCTGGATCCGCCCCGGACAGTCCCGGCATGGCGTCAAGCACCATGTGAAGGGCCAACGGCGCGTGAACGACCTCGACGTATCGTTCGAGGGGGTCGTCTTCCCTGAAGAACGTCTCGTCGTCGACGCCGAGTAAATTCGCCAGCGGACTCCACTCCGCGTCGTCGGACTTATCCTCGGCGAGCGAGATCTCGAAATCCGCCCCGGTCATGTTCGAGTCGTCGTCCGAGACGCCCCCGTATCGGAGCGTTGTCTTCGTTCGCACGTTTTTCACGTCGATCGCCAACTCCCTGTAGGACGATTCCTGAATGGCGTTGACCACGCGTTCGGAAAACACCGCCCCGCCGCCGGGCGGTTCGTAGTACTCGATCCACGACTCGATGATGCCGAACTCCTCGCCGTCCTCGTCGATAACCTCGACTAACCCGCGATGGGGGAACCACAGCAAGCGGGTGTCGTCTTCGCCTGCCGGCGCGGGATCTCCGGTCAGGAGGCGGATCAGAAACACTGATCCGTAGCCGATTCCCGAGACGTTTCCCACGTTCACAGAGAGCGCCGGCAATCCGTCATCCGTTTCCTCGAGCGTTGCTTCGATGATATCGAAGCCGAGAAACAGGGTGTAGTAGCCGGACATCTGGCGCTGCCAATACTGATCGACGTCGATTCGGCCGTCGAGAGCGCTTCGGTACGAGATACTGTACCCCCAGTGTGGATGCTCGGGGGAGTCTGGATGCCGATTCCGGAGGGTTCCGAAGTAGGTGTACTTGATCCACTCTTCCAGCGGTGTGTGCGAGAAAATCATCGTCGTGCCGATCCCGGCGACGACCAGGAGGGCAGACGGGATGGCAACGGCCCACCCAACGGGACCGGAGAGAAAAGCAGCGCCGAGCAAGCCGACGGAGCCGAGTCCGACGAGACCGGCGCCAACTGCGGCCCCGTAGTCCTTCTCGCTTATGGCGTCGGAGACGTCTTTGACCGCGAGAACGATACCGATCGCGTCGGCCAGGACGCTCGCGAGTTGAATCAACGATCTGGTTACGAACCGCGCGAACAGCACGTCCCGGTTTCGCATTCGATACAGCTCTCGCTCTATCTCGAGGGCCGTTCGCTGCCGCTCGACCTCGTCTACGTATCCCACGGCGACGTCCCTTCCAGATGGGTCACCCCAGCTGCTCGTGATGTGGCGAACCGCCTGGAGATCGTCGGCGACGTCGAGACTCGCGAACTGCCTAAAATCCCTGTCGAGGTCGCGTAACGGGGTCCGTACGTCGTTCTCAACCGACGTCAGGAGCGCCTCCAACTGCGCCTCCGAGTGGCCCCAGACGAGTCTTCCGTATTGAATGTTCGCTCGTAACTGACCGACCACTCGATCGAGATCGTTGATCGCTTCGTTCAGCATGGTCACGGCTTCTGCGGTTAGTTCGCCGGTTTGCTGGTAGACGCTACTGAACCGCGCGACCGTCCGGTTCGCCCGATCGAGTCTGTCACCGATGGACAACGGTCCGAACGGTCTCGAGCCGTCGAGTCCGTTCAGATCGACGAAATAGGTGTGGGCCTTGTCCAACGTCTGGTCGATAAGCGAATTCAACTCGCCGGTCATGTTGGTGACAGTGGTCGTTTCCACGCCCTGTATCGCTCGATTCAGGCCGAGCCGAGCGCTGGATCTGGCGGTGCCGTCGCCTCTCGCGACCATCGCACCTTCGAACTGGTCGGCCAGTACCAGCACGTCCTTGATTCCGAGCCACGTCCGGAGGTCCTCCAGGTGCTCGTCCCACGAATCCGGATCGTCGTCATTAGCTATCAGGACGAATACCTTACAGGTGCTCGTCAATCCGCGGTATATCGTCACGAATCGTTCCATCCCCTCGGCCGCGCGGACCCACGCCGATTTCTCCGGAAGATCGATGTCGTCGAGGGGATCCTGAAGGTCGAGTTGCTCGACGATACTATCGACGACGTCCTCGCTCGAATCGGCCGCCCGGATCCGAAGGGTATCGTGAAGGAGCGAGAGGTTCTCCTGTGGGAGGTTATCGGCGAAATCCGACAGTCCGTGTCGGGCCGTCCACGAAGATGCGACGCCGCTCGCGATCGATCCCACTCCTTTGTCCGCTATCGAATCGAGAAACGTCCGCAACTCCGCCGGCGTGATCTCGCCCGACGCCTCCCCGACCGTCGCCCCATCCGCGAGCCGAGCGGGGATCGAGTTTCCGACGGCTGGCTCGGCGTGGAACGCGTACAACAGTCGCCCGATCTCGCCGGACACCGCCCCGTTAAATTCGCCGTCCGTCGCAGCGACGGCGTATCCGGGGACGAGTAAGCAGGCGAGTTCCATGGCTCGCTCGGTCTCGCCGGACCACTGGGTGAATTTTCCGTCGTCGTCGAACACAGATTGCGGGTAGGTGACGAGCGTCTCCCGGTCTGTCGGTTCGCAAAACAGGTCGGCGGAACGAAACTCCTCGTGTAAGTCACCCGTAGCGAGGTCGCGGAGGATGTCACGGCCGACCGACGTCGCACTCAGACCACTGGCCAGTTTGTCGATGAGTCGCTGCTGCTGCTCGTAGGGAAGCGTCTCGAACGCTTCCCAGAACGGACTGGAGCCGACGAACGTCGTCTCGTGAAAGAGGGTCTCGAAGTCGAGCACGTCGTCTTCGTCCGCGTCCCCAAGAGGGTCAGCCGAGAACGACAATCGAACGTACGGGGACGTCTCGTCGATCGGTACCGGCTGTTCGAGGTGAAGCCGCAACTGTTGGGCGTGATACTCGAGGAGGATCAGTCGCGTCGCGACCGCACGCGTGAATTCGACGAACGGTGTCTCTTCCGGCGGGCGGTTTTCGATGGATTCCGTCCGTCCGTCCGGCGTCGCCGTCAGTGACTGCCCGATCGTCCACTCGTCGTTCATCAACTCGTCTACCAGCCCAGGTTCCGACGTCCAGTAGTCACGCACCGCGTCGAAGTTGTCGTTCTCCGGATCGATGTCGGCGGCCATCACCATCTCCCAGAGTGCATCTCGCTCGTCTGCGGGTAGCTCCGAGGACCACCCCTCGATCCCCAGTTGTTCTAACAGATCTCCGACCGGGGGGAGGTCGCCGTCGCCGTCCAGTTCGCGCGATTCGATCAGGAGGGACCGAATCGTCGACCAGACCTGAATTTCTCCCTGGTACGTCTGCTGCCACCGACTCCAGTCCTCGAGCAAGTCGAGATAATCGTCGTGGATCTGCCAGACGCGCCGGTGGTACTCGGGAAGCGTAGCCAGTCCGAACTCGAGCTGGGCGTTCCCACTCACTGCGTATCAACTCCGGACTGAGCCCCGGGTTCGCTCCCGGACGTCGGAATCGTTCCCGACTCTCGAGACCGCGGCTTCGATAGAACGAGACGCCGATCGATGTCGGTGGTCGAATCCGCCCGTGCTGTGTGCTTCCACTCGTTCGAGCGAGCGCCGTGACCCGGTCGCGCCGAATATTCCGCGGTCCTCGTTTTTGCGCTCGTCTCGTCGGTCGTCTCACGATTTCGCGCAGGTGGTTCGGAGCGCCGTGAATCGTCGCGTGTGTTGGTGTGATGTGCGTTCATATCCCCTCTAGACGTGTATCAAGTAAGCTGTGATTCCGTAGATACTACGGGTGGGGAGTCCGGAGACTAATAACCGACACTTACCGCAGAGTCACCGGGTAGGTTACCTGGACGTAACCTCGGGCCGAGGTGTGGCGGTCGGTTTCTCCAGGAAGGAGCCGAGCGATCGAGTTTAGGCGGTGAGGTCGTCAGCCGGTGGGAATCGTCGTCCGTCCACAGCGGGGTGGCCGGGACTGGCGAAAGTCCGCCAGTCCTGGCCGGTTGATCGTAAGCGGCGTGCACTGACGTTCGGTGGCGACTAGACCTTCGATCGCACCCTCAGAACTCCTCTGTAGGCGGCGCGATTCCCTCGTCGCCGCCCTCGAGTTCGAACTCCTCGCGAACCTCCCGAATTCGATCCCGAATATCGGCCGCCAGTTCGAACTCGAGGTTGCCCGCCGCCTCTTCCATCCGATCCTCGAGTTCTTCGATGTAACGGGCGGCCTCGGTTTCGTCCGCGAGTTCCCTCCCGGAAACGCTCGAGGTGTCCGTTTTGCTCCCCGGCAAGTTCGCCTCGCTAACCGCCTTTTCGATGGTCGTCGGCTCGAGATCGCGTTCCTCGTTGTACTCGCGCTGAATCTCGCGGCGACGTCGGGTCTCTTCGATAGCGGACTCCATCGCGTTCGAGGGTTCGTCGGCGTAGAGGACGACCTCGCCGTTGACGTTTCGGGCCGCCCGCCCCATCGTCTGGACGAGCGTGGTTTCGCTCCGGAGGAATCCCTCCTGGTCGGCGTCGAGGATCGCGACGAGGCTCACTTCGGGGATGTCCAGGCCCTCCCGGAGGAGGTTGATCCCCACGAGCACGTCGATCTCGCCCAGCCGGAGCGAGCGGATGATCTCGTGGCGCTCCAGGGTGTCCGTCTCGTCGTGCATGTACGCGACGTCGACGCCGGACTCCTCGAGATACTCGGTCAAATCCTCGGCCATCCGCTTCGTCAGCGTCGTTACGAGGGTACGCTCGTCGCGCTCGATTCGGCCGTCGATGCGGTCCATGAGGTCGTCGACCTGTCCGGTGGCGTCCGCTATCTCGATCGCCGGATCGACGAGGTGCGTGGGGCGAACGATCTGCTCGACGATCTGCTCGCTCTCCTCGCGCTCGTAGTCGCCCGGCGTCGCCGAGACGTACAGCGTCTGGTCGGTCTTTGCCTGGAACTCCTCGAAGGTGAGCGGCCGGTTGTCGTACGCCGTGGGGAGCCGAAAGCCGTTCTCGACCAGCGAGTCCTTCCGGGACTTGTCGCCGGCGTACTGGCCGCGGACCTGCGGCAGCGTGACGTGGGATTCGTCGACCACAGTCAGGAAGTCGTCCGGAAAGTAGTCGAGCAGAGTGTAGGGGGCCTCGCCCGACTCCCGATCCGAGAGGTACAGCGAGTAGTTCTCGATCCCCGAACAGTAGCCCGTCTCCTGCATCATCTCGAGGTCGAACGTCGTCCGCTCGTCGATGCGTTGGGCCGAGATCATGTCGCCCGTGCGCTCGAAGTAGGAGATCCGGCTGTCGAGGTCGTCCCGAATCTCGTCCATCGCGTTCTCGAGTTTTGTTTCCGGAATGGAGTAGTGTTCCGCCGGGTGAATCAGCACGGCCTGCTGGTCGCCCTGGGTCTTCCCCTCGAGCGGGTCGACCTTGACCATCCGATCGATCTCGTCGCCCCAGAGTTCGACGCGGACGGCGTAGCGGCCGTACATCGGGTAGATCTCGACGGTGTCGCCCCGCACGCGGAACGTGCCCTGCGTGAAGTCGACGTCGTTGCGCTCGTAGTTCAGGTCCACGAGCCGCTTCAGGAGCTCGTCGCGGCCGACCTCCTCGCCGACCTCGAGTCGCAGCGACATGTCGATGTAGTTGCGCGGGTCACCCAGGCCGTAGATCGCGGAGACCGAGGCGACGACGATCACGTCCTCGCGAGTCAGCAGCGAACGGGTCGCGGAGTGACGCAGGCGGTCGATCTCGTCGTTGATCGAGGCGTCCTTGTCGATGTAGGTGTCGCTCTGCTCGACGTAGGCCTCGGGCTGGTAGTAGTCGTAGTAGCTGACGAAGTACTCGACGGCGTTGTCGGGGAAGAGATTTCGGAACTCCTCGTACAGCTGGGCCGCGAGCGTCTTGTTGTGGGCGATGACGAGCGTCGGCTTCTGGACCTCCTCCATCACCCACGAGACGGTGTTCGTCTTCCCGGACCCGGTCACCCCGAGCAGGGTCTGTTTGTCCATGCCCGAATCGAAGCCCGCGGCTAACTGTTCGATTGCCTCGGGCTGGTCGCCTGCGGGGTCGAAGGGCGCGTCGACCTCGAACGGTCGGTCCACGTCGGGACGGTCCGGCTGGAGGGGGCCTCGAGTCTCGCTCATTGTCGGAGTCAGGGGTTCGAGGCACTTTACGCGCTCGCATGTGTCGCGGGACCAGGGCGCGACCGTCTCCGAGCCGGAACGACGACCGATCGGGACCCTGTCGCAATAGGAGCGCGAACGTCCACGGCGGGTGCCGTGGGAGCTCACCACTCCTCAGCCGTAGCTAACGCGTTTAGTCGGCTGACTGTTCGTCTTCCTCGGTGGCCATCGGCCCGTCGACCGTCAGTTCCACGGTAAAGTCCCGGTCCGTCACGTCCGCCGCCGGCTCGAAGTAGCCGATAGCGTAGCCGGTGTAGGGCGTGTCCGCCTCGAGCGCGACGTCGAACGACGCCACTTCGGTCTCGGGGTCGCCCGCCGGCCGAATCGAGAGGGTGTACTCGCCGGCGGGGACGGCGAGGTAGTCGGAGACGTCGCCGAAGGAGACGTTCTCGACGAGGGGAGCGTCGTCGGCGTAGATGTCCACCGCAGGCGCGTCGGGAGAGAAGTGTGCGACGCGGACGAACGCCGAGCCGGCCTCGGCGTCCTCTGGCAGCGGCTCAGCGTCGACGAGGATCTCCGGGCGGAAGGTCTCGGCGCCGAGTTCGCCGATCGCCGCGACGGTGTAGAACGCCTCCCCGACGTCGACGTGGTCGTCGAACACTACCGTGTCCGGATCGCCGGCCGCGGTGATCGTGACCTGGTAGGCTCCGGGTTCGATCTCGAGGTACGGCGACAGCTCGCCGTAATCGAAGTTCGAGAGCACCTGGTCCCCGTCTACGAGCACGTCGACGGCTGGGGCGTCCGGTGAAAAGTGGGCGACGCGGACCGCGGCTCCGGGAGCCGGCGGCTTTTTTTCGGGTTCGTCGTTTACTGGCTTCCGTTCGTCGTCGGGGTGTTCGCCGCGTGCGTACACCGTGGTCGGGACTGCCGTGAGTCCCCCCGCAGTGCCTATCGCCTTCAGCGCCGTTCTTCGTGATACTCGCATGACAACATTGACGGGGAGCGGTGAGGTAAAGAAGGCGTCAGTCAGTAAGGCTGGTACTCGCGGGGTTTCTCGCCGACAGTCACGGCGTAGGATACCCTTTCCTGTGGAAGGCAGAGCGTACCGCTCGCCGTCTACCGCGCTCGAGCGCCTCGGTTCCGCCGACGGTGTCGATTCCCCTTGCCGCCGTCGGCCGAACGTGGCCATTGCTCGCCCAATCGTTATGCGTCGTCTCGTCCTGATTCCGGATATGACAGAACAACTCCAGCAGGCCCGCGACGACCTCGAAGAAGCGGCCAAGTCGGCCGACGACGACGACGTCCGCGACGACATCCGCGAAACGGCCGAGGCCTTCGCCGACTACACGATGAGCGATACGGCACCCGATCACGCGATCCTCGACGAGCGACTCAACACGCTCCGACAGGTCAGCCAGCAAGCCGATGGAAACACGAAGGACAAGGTCGACTCGGCCATCGAGACGACCGAGGACTACCGCGAGACGATCGATCAGGCCTGATCGGTCGTCGACGACCCGCCGACAGCCGACTCGAGCGCTTTCGATGCCGGACGATTCGAGGCGCGAAGACCCCTCGGCCCGGCGCATCACCGCCCGAATCTTTTACATCGGTCCATTGAGCATGGACCTATGAGTCGCACAGCCGTCCCTACGTGGGAGTACACGGTCGTCGAACCGCCGCGCGGGCCGACGATGGAAGAGGCCGTCGACCCCACGGAGGAGTTGAACGAACTGGGAGCCGACGGTTGGGAACTGGTATCGACCATCGAGTACACCGGTGGCGGAACGAAATACCTCGTTTTCAAGCGACCCGGGAGCGTTACCGATGAGTGACGAGGTCAGCACGCAGGACACCATGCGCGAACGAGCCGACGAGAGTCGGCTCAAGCTCTGGTTGCTGCTCGGCGCGAACCGGACGGTCGTAACCGTCGTGCTCTCAGTCGTCTTCTTCGCCTGCTTCGTCGGAATCGGCTCGCAACTCGAGCCCCCGCTCTCGGTCCTGCTCGAAGAGCGCGGCGTGATCGAAACGCTGTTCTCGGCGATGATCGGGGCGCTCATCACCGGCGTCACGCTGGTCGTCACGATCAGTCAGCTCATCATTTCGGAGGAAAACGGCCCGCTGGGGGAGCAACACCGTCGCATGAGCGAGACGATGGACTTTCGGGATCACGTCACGGATCTCGTTGGCAAACCGTCGCCGGCGGATCCCTCGGCGCTGTTGCGAAACCTCATCGATGCAACCGAGTCGCGAGCGGACCAGTTTCAGGAGTCGGTCGACGGCGTCGACGATCCGGAGCTGGCCGACGAGGTCGACGAGTTCACCGAGAGTCTGGTCGGCAACGCCGACACCGTTCGCGACCAGCTCGACGGCGCGCAGTTCGGCACCTTCGAGGTCCTGAACGCGGCCCTCGACTACAACTACTCCTGGAAGATCTTCCAGCTCGAGCGCTTGGAGGACGACTACGAAGACGCGCTGGACGACGACCACCGGGACGCTATCGACGAACTCAGGACGGCGCTCGTCATGTTCGGCCCGGCCCGCGAGCACGTCAAGACGCTGTACTTCCAGTGGGAGCTGATCGACCTCTCGCGGCTCATCCTCTACGCGGCGATTCCGGCCCTGCTGGTCGCCGGATCGGTGTTCACGTTCGTCGATGCGTCGACGGCACCCGGCACAACCGCCGGCGTGGAGGATGTGCTGTGGATCGTCGCGGTCGGCTTTACGATCACGCTCGTGCCGTTTTTCCTGCTCAGCGCGTACGTCATGCGGATCGCGACCGCCGCGAAGCGAACGCTCGCGATCGGGCCGCTGATCCTCCGAGGCTCCCAGCGCTGATCCGGATCGGCGGTCGTCTACTGATCCATCGGATCCTCCGGCCGATCGGACGCGCTTCGCGGTTCGTCTCTCGTACTTATCGTTCGCGCGGCGAGCGCTCGCTGGTACCGATGTCGGCGTCCGTCTCGCCGAGCAGCGTCTCGAAGCCGTAGTCTTCGAACTGGTCGACGACCGCCGCCCGCTCCTCCTCGTCGACCGCCTCGAGAATCGTTCCGATGACGGCGGTCGCCGCACGCTTGCCAGTGAGGTCGAGGGTGTCCATCCGCTGGTCGACCCGGGAGACGAACTCCTCCTCCGAAAAGCGCTTCCCGGATTCTCCCTCGACGAGGTGGTCGCTCAGGTCCCCGGGCAGTTCGGCCGCCAAATCCTCGGCCTGATCCGCGCTCAGGCGTTCGCCGAGCGTCGTCAGGACCGCCTCCGTCGCGTTCTGCGCGTCGGCTTCGCTCGCGACGTTCGCCTCGTACTGGACGGATGGTAGAAGTCGTGACGTTCCATATCGGCCGTTGGACGGAGTCGTCTGTGTCGGTTAGGCCGGCGATTGCTTGGTCGGTTCTCCGTCCGCGACACAGCTATCGACTCGCCGCCCACGACTACGACACTCCGATGACACGCGAGTTGCGACGTTGTCGTGGCCCGTAACGCATCGTTCTATTCTCGGCCTTTCAGTTCTGGTATATGGATTCGAGGGCCACAGCTTAGTACTCTCATACAGAAAGTAAGGAATTTTGACACCATAACATATTTGATACCACTGTCACAACGAACTGTCGTATGTCAGAGCGCATTTCGCGACGACGGCTTCTCGAGGCTACGGCGGCCTCCAGCGTCGCAGTCAGCGTGGCAGGATGTACCGGAAGCCTTCTCGGTGGCGACTCGGCGTGTGACGCCGGCGAAGGACTGATCGTCGCTCTCTTCGACGGCGAGTACGAGGAAGCCGCGTCCTACTACCCCCACGAGTACACGGACGAAGTCGACGAAGACGAAATCGCCGACATGTACGAAATGATGTACTCGATGGGGGAATCGGGAGAACTCGCGTCCATCTCGTGTGAGTGTTCCGAATCGATCGATGAGGACGAACTCGAGAAAGCGAACGAAGACGGCGAATTTGCCGAGGAGATCGGCGACGCGAAGGAACTGCGATACGAGGCGACGATCGAGAAAGACGACGAGGAAACCACCGATTCGTTGTACGCCGGTGCGATGGAGATCGACGGCGACTGGTACGCGTTCCCCGCCGACGGCTCGGACTTCGACCACTGCGAGTGAATCGGACAGCCGGCGGGAATCAGTAGACCAACCGGGACGACCGGCCGTTTTTCCACCCGGCGTACTCGAACGTCATCTCGCGTACTTACTGCAGCAGCGGATTCACCGGCGACGTTCTCTCGGGCGTCGACTCGTCGAAGCAGCCCTCGATGCCCTCGAGAGTCCTGCGAATCGAACACACGATCGTGTCTGTACACCCAAACATAGATTTACCGCCAGCAGACATACACGGGAGATGACTGACGGATGTCGATCGGAGCGCGTACGATGATCGGTGCGGACGTTCCCGCAGGTGCGCTGGTGGTGTTCGGACTCATCGCCGTCGCGCTCGTACTGTTCGTGTCGGAACTCATTCCGAACGACGTGACGGCGATCGGGATCATCGTCGCGCTGGCCGTCCTCGAACCGTTGACCGGCGTCGGCCACCGGGAAGCGATCTCGGGCTTTGCTAACACGGCAACGGTTACGATCGTCGCGATGTACATGCTCAGTGCGGGCATCCAGCGGACGGGGCTCGTTCAGCGGCTCGGACTCTCGCTCGCGGCGTTTACGAACGGGGACGAAACGCGCGCGCTAGCGGCGACGATCGCGACGACGGGGCCGATCGCGGGGTTCATCAACAACACGCCGGTGGTCGCGATCTTCATCCCGATGATCTCGGACCTCGCCGAGAAGACCGGCGTCTCTCCGTCGAAGCTGTTGTTGCCACTCTCGTACGCGGCGATCCTCGGCGGCACTCTGACGCTCGTCGGCACGTCGACGAACCTGCTCGCCAGCGAGTTCGCCGTCGACCTGCTCGGCCGGGCTCCCATCGGCATGTTCGAATTCACCCTCCTGGGCGCCGTGATTCTGGCCGTCGGCCTCGGCTACCTCATGACCGTCGGCCGATGGCTGACGCCCGCACGGATCCCGGTCGACGCGGACCTCGTCGAGGAGTTCGACCTCGAGGACCACCTCGCTCACGTCCGCGTCGGTGCGGATTCGGAACCGGTCGGGCTCACGGTCGACGAACTCGAGGAGCGAACCGAAGCGGACGTTCGCATCCTGCAGGTCCGTCGGAACGGGGACCGCGACGTGCGACCCGAGAAGAACGAGCCCGTGCTCCAGTACGACGATGACGGCGCGGCGTCGAAAGACGACACCGCGCGCCTCGGCGAAACGGCGTACGACCAGCAGCACGGTCACGAGGGGAGCGTCGAACTGCGAGCCGAAACTGACGCCCTCGTCGAGCGACCCCACCGGAACGAGGAGGCGTTCGTCCCGATCGAAACGGACCGACGAATCCGGGAAGGCGACGTGCTCGCGGTCCACGGCACGCTGCAGGCGGTCAACCGTTTCGCCGGGAATCAGGGGGTCCACCAACTCCCCCGGAAGCCGGTCACCGAGGAGACGTTCGACGAATCCGGGGGTGAGGGGGTGCTCGCCAAAGCGCTCGTTCCGCCGGAGTCGTCGTTCGTCGGGAAGACGCTCTCCGAGACGCGTCTCCGCGAGTTCTACCGGACGACCGTGCTGGCGATCCGTCGCGAGGGCGAGTTGCTCCGAACCGATCTCGGCGAGGTCCAGCTCCGGGCCGGCGACCTCCTCTTGGTCCAGACGGTTCCCGGAACGATCGAACACACGGCCGAAACCGGCGATCTCGTTGTCGTCGACGAGGACGTCGTCGATCGCCTGCTCGAGGACGGGGTCGACGATGTCGCGCCGCTGTCGCCGAAGACGCCGCTCGCCCTCGGGATCATGGCCGGCGTGGTCGCCACTGCCGCGCTCGGTCTCGTTTCCATCGCTATCGCGGCGTTCGCCGGCGTCTTCCTCATGATCGTCACCGGCTGTCTGTCGACCACCGACGCGTACGACGCCGTCTCGTGGAACATCGTGTTCCTGCTCGCGGGCGTGATTCCCCTCGGCGCCGCCCTCGAGGCGACCGGCGGCTCCCAGATCATCGCCACCGGGCTGGTTTCGACCGCCGAATTCCTCCCGCTCGTCGCGGTCCTGTTACTGTTTTCCGTCGTGACGGGACTCCTCGCGAACGTCATCACCCCCGTCGCGACGGTCGTGTTGATGCTCCCCGTGGCGGTCGATGCGGCCGGGAGCCTCGGCGCAGCGCCGTTCTCGTTTCTCCTGGTGGTGATGTTCGCCTCCGCGACCTCGTTCATGACGCCGGTCGGCTATCAGACGAATCTGATGGTCTACGGCCCGGGCGGGTACAAATTCACCGACTTTCTCAAAGTCGGCGGACCGCTACAGCTTCTGCTGGCGGTCGTGACGACGATCGGTATCGTTCTTATCTGGGGCGTTTAGAAACGGTGTCGGCTCACTCGAGGCGATCCAGCACCGCCTCTTTCTCGTAGGAGAGCGAGAGCGACCGCGAACGCCCGCGGCCGTCGACGTCCGCGTAGTCGGCGTCGATCAGCCCCAACTGATCGAGTTTGTTGACGATCTCGGAGTAGCGCGTGTAGCCGAGATCGGTCCGGTCGCGAAACGCCTCGTAGACGTCGCCGGCCTGATCGCCGTCGTTGTGGGCGATCACCTCGAGCAGAGCCTGTTCGGTGTCGGTGAGCCCCGAGAGGCTCCGTGAGAGGTTGATGTACTTCGATTTCTCGTAAGCGTCTTGGACGTCTTCCATCTCGACGGTGCGACTGGCGCGCATCTCGGCGTTCAGCCCGGCGCGTCGGAGCAGGTCGATGCCGACCCGGAGATCGCCGCTGTCGGCGGTGAGGTCGGCGACGTGCTCTAACGTCTCTCTCGAGATGACGCCGTCGTGGAAGCCGCGTGTGACGCGTTCGGAGAGGATATCGACGATTTCGGGCTGGTCGTAGACCGGGAAGTAGACGTCCTCGGGTCGGAAGACGCTCTGGACTCGCGAGTCGAGTTCGTCGATGACGTCCAGTGCGGGATCGGAGGAGACGACGACGACGCCTATTTTCGCGCCCGGATACTCCTCGTGAGCGCGAAGCAGCGAGTACAGCGTGTCCGAGGCTTCGTTCTCGTAGAAGAGGTAGTTGATGTCGTCCAAGGCGACGACGAGTACCTTGTCCTCCTCGACGAGTTTCTCGGCGATCTGGCCGAACAGTTTCTTAAAGGAGATGCCGGAGGAGGGCGGTTCGTAGTCGAAGGTGCCCTCGAACAGCCTCGAGAACACCGAGTACCGCGTCGCGTTGACCTGGCAGTTGACGCGAATCGTCCGGACGTCGCTGGTCTGAGCGCCGACCTCGTCGAACAGTTTCTGAATGGACGTGGTCTTGCCAGTTCCGGGCGGCCCGCGGACCACGACGTTCAGCGGCCGCGACCCTCGCACTGCCGGACGCAACGCGTACGTCAGGCTCTGGGTCTGGCCCTCGCGGTGCTTGAACGTCTCGGGAACGTAGTCGATTTCGAAGACGTGCTCGTTCTTGAACACGGACTCGTCCCACGACAACATCCCCCCGTCGGGGTCGTCCACCATCACTTTCACCACGCTCTCGTAGCTACTTAGTTCTTCGCAGCGAACCGAAAGCGGCGCGTCAGGGGGCGCTGGACGCCTGTGGCGTACTACCGGATTACTCGTTCGCGGCGAGCTATTACTCCACAAACCCGAGAGACGCTTGTCTACAAACAAACCGGTAAATAACAGGTGTTCCCTAGATCTAGTGAAAATACTTAACAACCATCGGTGTAATGTCACTCATGGCGGGGTAATGTTCAAGTTTCGTCCCTCTCCGGGGAACGATCCACACTCTCCAAACCGTTATCCCGCGCCTATGTGACCGAAACAGCCCCTCTTGGGGCTGTACCGACTCGAGCGTTCATAGCCTGCCGTTTCCGGTCGGTTCGATCTGACCTAGGCCAGTTCGATTCAGGTCAGGCCAGTTCGATCCGTTCCATCCCGCGCTCGAGATCCGCCGAATCGATCCGGCCGCCGTGGGTCATCCGGACGTGCGCCCGGACCAGCCGTTCCACCTCGTCGCCGCTGCTCGAACGGATCATGAACTGACAGCTCCCCTCCGAACAGACGAATTGATACGGCATGACATAGCATCGGCCGCGGACGGTGGTAGGTATTACACTTGCATAGTACAGATCCCCTGGAGCGATTTGCGGTCCGCAACGGCGAGTGCTTGCTCCCCTCAGAGCCAGCCCGTCTCGACGCGTTCGACGAGCCTTGAGTCGGCGCGTCGCCACATCTCCGCAGCTCGGTCGAAGACGGCCCAACGGAGGCGATCTCGCCGTTTTTGACGGCGATCGTCGCGTCCTCGAGGATGCCGAGTCGCTCGTCCGCCATCGTGAACGCGAGCGTGTTCGTGATCGCGAGATCCACGTGCCGGGTAACGACCGGTAGTGCCGAAAAGATGGCTGGTACCGGGAGCGTCTCGGAACGCTACTCCTGAGCGAGCGACGACTACGGCTCGACCCGCTCGAGAACGATCCGGTCTTCGAACCGACCCCGTTCCTCGGCCTTCTCGGCGCGCAGTTCCGACAGGCGGTCCGTCGAGACCTCTTCGTGTTCCCGAATCGCGTGGATCACTTCCAGAACGTCGGCCAGTTCGGCGATCACTCTGCTCTCGCGGAACTCCGCGACTTCCTCGTCTAATTTCTCGAGCAGGCGACGCTCGTATTCGTCCTCGCTTGCGACGTGAACGACCGGCGTGTTACCGTCCCGTTCGATAATCTCCGGGATGTCGTCTCTGACCAGTTTGTCGTACTCTCGCGTCATTGTCGCAGTCTTATCGCTTCGACGTGAAAGTATGTTGATGTCGAACGGTTAAGAATAGACGGTACCGGTCGTCGGAGTCCGTTCGTATGGACCGCTGTACGTCAATGCCGGTGCAATCGCAGGACGGTCGCAATTGCACCGGTAAATCGGTATACCAGACCGACTCAGTCGAACTTCTCGAGCAGCCGATCGTAGAAGACGGGTTCGGCCTCGCCGGCCGGCGGCTCCCCGCCGTTAGCCGCCACCGGCTCGCCGGCTTCGTTCGCCAGTTTCTCGACGATCAGCTCCGGCGTCGATCGCGCGAGGTGGTCTTTGACCGGGGATCGGTTCACCTCGAGTTCGCCGTCCACGAGTCCCACGGCCTCGATCCCGTCGATCGTCACGGCGAAGTCGGCCATCTCGCGGATCTCGCCCGCTAGGTGGGAGACGAAGACGGCGGTCGCGCCGTTGTCGGAGAGCGCCTCGAGAATGCCCGCGATGATCTTTGCGGACGCGCCGGGTTCGGTGATGCTCTCGAGTTCGTCGACCAGCACGAGCGAGCCCTCGCCGCCCTGTGCGAGATCGGCGAACTCCCGCACCGTCGACTCGAACGCGCCGGCGTCCAGCGTCCCCTGGGTCTTCGCGTGGTAGTGCAGGTCGTCGAACCGCCGCAGCCGCACTCGCTCGGCGGGGACGGGTAGGCCCATATGAGCCAGCACGACGACGCTCGCGACTAGGTCCAGCGTCGACGTCTTCCCGCCGCTGTTGACGCCCGAGAGCAAGGCCACGCCAGACACCTCGTAGTCGACGGGATCGATGGCCTCGAGCGGTTCGTCGAGCAGCGGCGAGCGGCCGCCTTCGATGGCGAAGCCGACCGCGTCGCCGGAATCGCTGTGGGGAGTGTCCTCGGCGACGAATTCGGGCATCGTACACTCGAACTCCCGTGCAAACCGGGCGATCGCCAGTTCGACGTCGAGTTCGAGGGCGTCCCGAACCAGCTGCCGGGCGTCATCGCGTTGGTCGGCGAGATCGGCCGCGAGGTCGCGCTTGAGTCGACCCGCGCGCCGTTCCTTGGCGGCCGTCAGCTCCTCGCGCAGCCGCGAGACGACGGCCTCGTCGCGCTCGACCGGAAACGTCGGTTCGTCGCTGAACGCCCGGCGGGCGATTTCGGCCTCGCCCTGATCCAGATCGATCGCGTCGACGAGGTGGTCCCGAGCCGCCTCGACGGCCGCGGCGTACTCGTCCGCCAACTCCCGCGAGAGCAGGGAGTCGACGCCGGCGCCGCGTTCGACCAGCGAGAGCAGATCGGCCCCCTCGATCGTGACGTCCTGTTCGCGGATCGCCTGTCTGAGGTGGTCGTTGGCGACGCTCTCGGCCGCGCTCGCCGCCGCGTCGAGGTCGTCGACCGCCGTCGTCAGCCGATCGAGTTCGTCGTCGCCCGCGACGGTGCCGTCCTCGTCGAGTCGCGAGAGGCCGTCCTCGAGGGCCGCGAGGTCACAGGCCGGCTCGAGGCCGGCGGCTCGGTGGACCTCGACGGCAGCCTGGAGTCGGTCCCGGTTGCGCGCGAAGAACGCTAGCGGCCGCTCGGGGACGACCTCGGCGGGGTTCTCGAGCGCGTCCGGCCGAACCTGCACGTCGCCCTCGACGGTGACGCCGGCGAACGACTCGTCGAGCGCGAACACCGTCGAGTAGCCCCGCGCGAGTTCGGCCAGCCCCTGTGCGTCCTCGACGACCTCGACCGAGAGCTCCGGGATCGCCTCCCGCGCCTCGGAGTAGCGCTCGGCGTCGGTCGTCGCCAGACAGCGCTCCCTGACGCGGACGTCGCCGGATTGTCGGAGCGGCTCGACACCGTCGAGTGCCTCGAGCACCGCCTCGTCGTCGTCGCGCTCGACGGCGTCGCTCGCGAACGCCTGTACCTCCTCGATACGGGATCGGCGCGGACTGGGATAGATCGTCTCGAGTCGCTGGGCGGCGTAGTCGGTGACGGTTCGCGCCTGGAGCAACGCGAGGACGTTCCGGTAGACCTCGCGCGCGCGATCGGTCGCGAGGAAGCCGCCGGGATCGTCGTGTTCCTGTCGGATCGCGCCGCGCGCGATTCGCGCGGCCCGACCCTGGGTGATCCCCGGCGCGGTCGCGATTGTCGCGACGTCGCCGCTTCGCAGCGCGCGCTCGGGTTCCTCGAGCGCGTCCAGCGCCCGAGCCGTCTTTTCGCCTACGCCCGGGATCGACTCGAGGTCCATAGCTTCGTGACCAGCGTATCAAACCGGAGCGAGAAAAAGTTCCCGCCCGGGGGGTCAAAGCTTGGCACGGTAGCTTGGCGCACGATTCCCGCTACTCGACGCCGCGTGTAGGGTTCGCTACCGGTAGTAACAACTGAAACGGGTCACGCCCGGTCGCACGACGACCGTGCGGTCGGGTGTGCAGTGACGTTCGGCGCTCCCGTAGCCCCGGCAGCGGCTGATAGTGTCGTTGCACTTTTATACGGCCGGGTGGCGACCGACTACGTATGCAGACGAACCGGCGGCCCGGTCGAACAGGCTCGGATCAGCGGCGACCAGCGGGGTCGGCGCGGAACGCGAGTCCGGGACGCCACGAGTGAATCCATGGAATACGACCGAACCGATCTCTCCCTCGACCGCCTCGAACTGCTCCGGATCTACGGCTACGGGCTCTGTATGGGTGCGGCGGACGCCCTTCCCGGCGTCTCCGGCGGCACCGTTGCACTCCTCCTCGGGTTCTACGGGCGACTGATCGCTGCCGTCACCGCACTCACGCCCGGCCGAGCCGTCGCCGTCCTCAGGGGATACCGATCCGATCGGCGGCCTCGTGCGCGGGAGGCCCTCGTCGAGATGGATCTACAGTTTCTGATCCCGTTGGGTATCGGAATGGTCACTTCGGTCGTACTCATCGCCGGAACCGTCTCGTCGCTCGCGGCGTCCCATCCGGTCGCCCTCTTCGGCTTTTTCATCGGGCTGATCGCCGCCTCGGCGATCGCCCTCGGTCGGAGTCTCGAGTGGTCGTCGTCGAAACACGTCGGCGTCGCGATTGTGGGTGCGACGCTCGCCTTGCTGATCGCCGCCGACGTCGTCCAGTTGCCCGGCGGTGGCCGCGCCGTGATCTTCGTCGCCGGCGCGATCGCCGTTAGCGCGATGATCCTGCCGGGAATCTCCGGCTCGCTGATCCTGATCCTGCTCGGGCAGTACGTCTTCCTCTCCTCGGAACTGAGCGCGTTCGTTCGCGCGCTCGGCGACCTCGTCACGGGGGGCTCGATCGGAGCCGCCGTCGGGCCGGGAACGACGGTCGCACTGTTCGTCGTCGGTGGTCTCATCGGCCTCGTGACGATCGCTCGCGTCGTCCGCGCTGCGCTGGCCCGTCGGCGCGAGCTGACGCTGGTCTTTCTGGTAAGTCTCATCGCCGGTTCGGTGCCGGCTCCGTTGCACAACATCGGCGAGACGCACGCCTGGACGACGGAAACGATCGCGCTGACGGCCGCGTGGGCACTTTTCGGCGCGATCGCGCTGTTCGCCCTCGAGTACCTCGTCGGCGGCTTCGATCCGGAGTGATCGACGCGGCCGAACCCGCTCATCGACACGCTTGCGCGCTCCGGGGCGTTCGTTATCCAGTCGGCTTCCCAAGGACAGGTATGATACTCAAAAAGCTCCTCGGCTCGACGGTGACGCGATCGCTGACGGTCGTCTCGGTGCTTTCGGAGGCAAAGAAGTCGTTCAGCGAGGGCCGGCGGACCCGCGCGCTCCTGTTGCTCGGCGTCGCCGTCCTCGCCTGGAAGTGGATGGTCGTCGGCCTGGCCGCACAGGGGCTCCTCAAACTGCTCGGCGGCGGTCGCTCGTCGGACTCGAGACCGGCGTAGTTCCCGAATCGGCGTCCGATGCGAGCGACCGGTTGTCGGAAACCGTTGTCCGGGCACCGTTCAGGGTGACCGGTCAACGACCAATCCACGACTAACCGGATCGTTCGTCAGTTTTCGTCGATATCGGTCCAAGTGTGACGGTATTACCGCCCCGTAGAACGTGTTTAATCGGTGTCTGACGTGACAGCTGTGCGAAGAACAGTCGTACGATCTAAACCCATACCATGCTAGTACAGGGCATGGTAAAGCTAGGTACCGTGTTCGACTTGCTCGAGGACAAACGCCGACGGTACGTGCTGTACTACCTCGAGCAGCGAGACGGCCCGGTGGCCATCAGGGAACTCGTCGAGCAGATCGACGAGTGGGAGGACGAGCCAACGCGAGCGGATCGGTCGGCGGACGCGTTCGAAGATATCGCCATCGAGCTGACGCACACGCATCTTCCGCGGGCCGCCGAGGTCGAATTCGTCCAGTACGATCGAGAGCAGGGGACCATCCAGATCCAGGGTGCGCCCCCGAAATTCGACACGTTCGTCAGCATCGCGCGGCTCATCGAGGAGCCCGAGGAGTGAGCTTCCCCAGTCAGAGGATCCGACCTCGTTCAATCTGATCACGAATCGTCGTCCACACGAGGTATCGGCTCGCCCGTCGCGAACGCAACGACCTCGAATCGAGCAACGCAGGTACCGCTTCGAGTCCGGACCGATCGTCGATGCTCGCCGATCGACCGACACTGCTATTTTCCACTCGACCGAACGCTCGCCAATGGATTCGCCGACGATCGTCGTCGTTCGCAACGAAGTCGATCCCGACGCCGAGTACCACTGCGACGCGCTCGCGGGATTCGTCTCGAGCGCCGCTCCCGGAACCCGAGAGATCGACTATCCCGCCGGCGAGCGTCCGGACCTCGAGCGCGCGGACGGCGTCGTCCTCACGGGGAGTACGGCGGGGGTCTACGAGGTCGACGAGCGGCCGTGGATCGCCGACCAGAAGCGGCTCGTCCGCGAACTGATCGACCGCGAGATTCCGACGCTCGGGGTCTGTTTCGGCCACCAGATCGCCAACGCGGCGCTCGGCGGGACCGTCGAGCACGTCGGGACGACCGCGCGGCCCGTCGACGCCGACCTCGCCGACGACCCGCTCTTCGACGACGTCTCGTCCGTCGTCCCCGTCACGCACGGCGACGTCGTCACGGCGGTCGGCGACGGCATGGAGATCGTCGCCTCGGCCGACTACTACCACGCGTTCGCGACGCGCCACCGAACGGCTCCGCTGTGGACCGTCCAGTTCCACCCCGAGTTCACCGCCGACCTACGCGACCGACTCGCGGCCGACTTCGACTGGACGGCGGACGACCACGGCTTCGAGGACGTGAACGCGACTCGCGTCATCGAGAACTTCGCGTCGATGGTCGCGGACTCGAGCGACTCAGACGACTGATCACGCGTCGTGGGCCGGCTCGAGCACGCCGCTACGTCCCCGATTCTCCGCCGTTGAGCGCTGACTCGAGCGTCTCAGCGGCGTCGAGTACCGTCGCGTCGTCGAACCGCGAGCCGACCAGCATCAGCCCGACGGGAAGCCCGTCGACCTCGCCGACGGGAACGCTGATCGCGGGATGGCCGGTCCGGTTGAACGCGGTCGTGTTGGCGGGGACCGTCTCCGCTCGCAGCCGATCGTACTGATCCAACTCGGGTTCGTGTTCGGGCGCGGTCCGCACCGTCGTCGGCATCGCCAGCAGGTCGCGGTCCTCCAGGAGCGCGTCGTAGCGCTCGGTGAGTTCGACGACGAGGTTCATCCCGTCGGCGTAGTACCGCGAGTGGTAGGTGTCGTTCGTGTAGGCACCGACGAGGAGGGAGAGTTTGAGCGGAGCCGGGAAGTCATCGGCCTGTACCCGCCGCGCCGAGCCGAAGAACTCGATCCAGGAGGTGTTGTACCAGGCTTTCCAGCCGTGACCGAGCCCCTCCCCGATCATCGCGTCGAGCAGGCCCTCCGCCGTACAGACGGTGTGGATGTCTTCGGCGTCGCGGTGCATCGGTTCGGAGACGTCCTCGAGGCTCGCTCCCTGGTCCTCGAGCGTCTCGAGGGCGCCGTGGGCGCGCTCGAGGACGCCCTCGTCGGCCTCCGGCTGGTCGAACCCCTCCCGGAGCAGCCCGATCGAGAGGTCGGCCGCGTCGCCGTCGAGGTTCTCGTGGTAGGGTTCGACCGGGACCGGGCTCGCGTCCCGCAGGTCGCGTTCGTTGCTCCCGGCGATCACCGCGAGGATTCGCGCGGCCGTCTCGACGTCTCTCGCCATCGGTCCGGGATGATCGATCGCGTGTGCGAGTCCGATACAGCCCGTGTAGGGAACCAGTCCGTAGGTCGGTTTGTGTCCCACCACGCCACAGAATGCGGCCGGAACCCGGACGCTTCC
Source organism: Natronorubrum marinum (assembly GCF_052040125.1). NCBI lineage: Archaea > Methanobacteriati > Methanobacteriota > Halobacteria > Halobacteriales > Natrialbaceae > Natronorubrum > Natronorubrum marinum. The sequence continues at coordinate 39,459 of NZ_JBPPFV010000003.1, read as the reverse complement.
GCCCTGATCGGAGCCGATCGCGGCGTCAGCCTCGCCCGTCGCGACGACGACCGCGCTCCCGCCGCTCGAGCCGCCCGCGAGATGGTCGTCGTCATGGGGGTTCGTGATCGCGCCGAAGGCGCTGTGGCCCGTCGTGGTCATGGCGAAGTCGTCCATGTTCGCCTTGCCGGTGATGTCCGCGCCGGCCGCAAGCAGCCGACTGACGATGGTCGCATCGACGTCGGGGACGTAGCCCTCGACGACCTGCGAGCCACAGGTCAGTTCGACGCCGGCGACACAGACGTTGTCCTTGACCGCGATCTCCATCCCGTCCAGGTCGCCGCCGTCGTCGCCGGCCACGTAACAGCGGCTCACCCACGCGTTGTGTGGATTATCTTCGTCGGGGACGCGAACGCCGGCGCTGCGCTCGCGGCGTTCGCTTCCGCCGAGACGCGAGACGGGGTCGTACGAGCGGACCGTCTCGTAGGCCTCGGCTCGGTGCTCGGCCATCTCGGCGAAGAACTCGAGTTCCTCGTCAGTGAGATCGAGAAACAGCGAGTCGCCGAACGCGCGAAGGTCGTCTTTCGTCGGCGGTCGAATGGGCATACTGTGGCCGACACCGCGGGCGCTAAAGGGCGTACTCCTCCGATCGAAGACTGTCGGAAACCCGTGAAAATCGGTCAGCGGCGGAAGCTCGAATTCGAGGCGTCGGCTACCAGTCTCAGTCGTCGCTCGGCGCGTTCGCGGCGCTCGAGGTTGCGGCCGGGTTCTCGGAGACGAACCAGCCGTCTTCGGTCGCGTTCTCGGCGATTTCCGGCTGGAACACCCAGGCGGTCAGCGCCAGGATCGGGATCATGGTGAGCGCGACGACGGCGTACCCCATATGGAGGTTCGGGAGGAACGGCGCGGCGAACAGCAGCGGGTAGACCGAGCCGCCGACGGTCCCGATACCGCCGACGATGCCGGCGACGGAGCCCGAGTTGTCCGGGAACATCGCGGGTACCTGCGCGAAGATCGCTCCTTCGGAGAACGCACAGCCCACGCCGACGAGGAAGCCGGCGGTCACGGCGATGTAGATATTGCCGCTTAGTCCGGCGGCGGTCATCCCGAACAGCGCGAGGACGACGAACGCCATCGTCGCGAACGTCCACTGCTCGCGGTAGCGGCCCTCGAACCAAGGGAGGATGTCCCTCTCGTTACGAGCCATCAGGTCGCTGATGTAGCCACCGAGCGGACGGAGCAACCCGGCTGCGATCGAGAACGTCGCCGCGAACGTCGCCGCGATGACGAGATCTCCCTGTCCGAATCCTTCGCGGTAGTAGGTTCCCAGCCAGCCGTTCATCGCGACCTCGAGACCGAAGGTCATGATGTACGCCGCCGAGAGCACGACCGCGCCGTGGCGGGTGGCGATGTAGAGCCACTGCTCCTTGCTGACGCCCTGTTTGGCCGCTTGACGTCGCTCCTCGGTTTTCGCGGCGTCACCGACCACGAAGTAGACGATTCCGAGCACGATGGCGATGACGCCGGTGTAGAAGAACGCGGCGCGCCAGTTCGACGCGAACAGCGCGTCGGAGTAGCCGTCGCCGAAGATCCGCGGGAGCGTAAAGTACGCGCCGAGGCCCGCGCCGGCGTTCCCGACGCCCGCGAAGATCCCCTCCGCGAGGCCGAGGTTCTCCTCTTCGAACCACTGGGCGACGTGCTGGATGCCGATGACGAAGGTGATCCCTGCCAGCGAGGCGATCACGCGCGAGATGGTGAAAATCTCGTAGTTCGGCGCGAACGCGCTGATGATCGAGAAAATGCCGACGATCACCAGCGTGAAGCCGGCGGTAACCGGCGCGCCGAACTTGTCGGTGAGCGGGCCGATGATAATCCGGCCGAGCGGGACGGCGATGACGGCCGCACTCGACACGAGTCCGAGTTGGGCCACCGAGAGTCCGTACTCGTCGGCGATCTCGCCCGTGAACGGGGCGAACGAGAACCAGATCACGAACCCGAGGTTGAACATCGCGGTCGCGAGCAGCAGGTTGATCCACTTGCGGTCGATCATGCGTCTTCCTCGCGTTCTGCTCCGTCATCCGAGCGACCGATCGACCAACCGGGCGTGCGGGTGATCGCCGTCTTTCGCGGTTGGACGACGGTCCGCTCGCCGTCTGCAGGCTGTCCGTCCGTACAGGCACTCTCCAAAGGAGGTTCGCAAACGTCCTTCTCGACGTTCATTTTGTGACCGATTGGCCTCATATTACGACCGACTCTGGCTGCTCGAATCCATATAAGCGTATTTCTTAGTCGGACCTAACAATAATACGTGGTGGGCATTACATTAGCCCCCTCTGTGGTCCCTTAAGGACGTGACAGATGCAGCTATTGACGGGAGAAACAACCGAAATTTTTCTATAGACTCAGAAAATTAGACATTCGGCACTCGAGAGGTGGCGAACGAGAAAACACGATCGTCGGCACGTTACTCCTCGAGGTGTTCGATCCCTTCCTTCGAGACGTTTGCTTCCGTGATCTCGTTGGGCATCCAGTCGGGCTTGTCGTCGGGGGCCGTCTCCTCCCACGCCCAGCCTTCGTAGATGTGTACTTTGCTCGTCCCTTTCTCTCGTAGTCTGAGCTCTACACGTTCCGCGTCGTCTTCACTCGAGCCGGGCTCGAGTCGTCGGGCCGCCTTGAGGGCCGCCTGACGGGGAGTGTTCCCCGAGAAGACGCTCGACTCGTCGCCGCCCGACTCGCGTAGTGCAAAGTTTCGTTTACCGTCTTCACGTACCATGGTTTTCGACTCCATGCTAATTCAGCACACGATCCGACATAAAGATATCCCCGAAAACCGACCGACTGCGCCGGTATCTTTAAGTGTATGGCCTACGCCATTTTCCCGCAATATCTGCAACCGTCGTCACAACAGCGGCGGCGGCCCGAATTCGTCCCACCCTATGCGTGACACGGTCTCCCGTTGAGGCGTCGAAAACACTTAAGTATATCCTACGGCGAAGTTCGTCATAGAATCCCGCGATGGTACGGAAAAAGAAGCTGAGTCCAAGCGGCGCGAAAGACGAAGACGGTAACTATCACAACGTCCACCTCAATCTCCACGAGGACGAACTCGAGGTCGCGGGCATGGATATCGGTGACGAAGTCTTCGTTCGAGTTCGTGACGGGAAGATCATCATCCAGAAAGCGGACGAAGAGGACGTCGAACACGAATTCTAAAAGACGAAGTTTTGCGCTGCGGTCTGTCGCGCTGACGGCAGCGTAGCTGCCGCACAGCGCAACGTCCCTCGGCAAAAATTCGATTAAAAACACTCCTCCTTCCCCTACGGGTCAGTCGTCGGCCCGCTCGCTCACTGACTCGCGCCTTCGCCGCTCGTCTTCCCGCGGCGCGTGGCGCCGCGCCTTCGTTCGCTCGCGATACAGACATTAAGCCGCAACCGCAAATCGGCCCTCAAACTCGAGAACTAAAACCGAACAACCGACTACCGCAGCGCCTCGAGATCGAACTCGAACGCCGCCACGGGTACCTCGAGATCGTACTCGATCAGCGCCTTCGGATGGATCTCGCCGACGATTCCGACGTCCTCGTCGTCGATCACGACCGACGCGGTTCGACCCGAAATGAAGGCCGGGTGCTCCGCCGGTGGGGTCTCGAGGTCGACGTCGAAGTTGCGCGCGAGCGCCTGCAGGCGCGCCTTGGCGTCCTCGTAGCCCGCGTCGTGGTTCGCGAGGACGGCCCCGACGTGCCGGCTCTCGCCGACCCCGGTGTTCTCGCTTTCGTCGAGCGCCGCGCGGAACCCGATCTCCGAGAGATGCTGTGGATACGAGCGATGGGTGTTTCGCTCGAGGACCATCATGAGCGAGGGCAACAGCCACGTCCGCAGGATGGTGTAGTCCTCGCTATAGGGCTCCTTGATCGTCGCCGGTTCGCCCGCGCCGTAGGCGTCCGACCCGGGTTCGATCTCGAGGCGTTCGTAATTCTCAGCCTCGTTGCTCATGTGGAAGTTCAACAGGTCCTCGAAGCCGAGGCCGACGAGTTGGGTGCGCACGGCGCGCTCGAGGCGCGAGCGCTCGTGACGGCCGCCGACGGTCCCCACGTCGGGGTAGGTCGGCTCGAGTTCGTTGAAGCCGTAGGCCCGACCGAGGTCGTCGATGACGTCCAGCGGATGGAGTACGTCGACGCGGTAGGGCGGGATGGTCACGTCGTAGACGAGGTCGCCGACTTCGTTCTCTTCTTTGACGGCCTCGAGACCCGACCGCTCCGCCAGATCGATCACTTCTTCGGGATCGAGGTCGATGCCGAGGATGGTCTCGATCCGACTGTGGGAGACCGTCTTCGTCTTCGTCGAGAGATCCGGCCGGACGAGTTCGCGATCGGGATAGTCCACTGTTACGTCCTCGAGCGTCGCGCCGCGCGCCGAGAGCGCGTAGCAGACGATGTTCAGCATCTTGTCGATCGTCCACTGGTCGGTGCCCGTCATCTCGACGAACAGGTCTCGAGAGTCCGTCGAGACCTCGGTCCGGCGACCGTTGATCACCGGCGGGAACGAGAACAGCCCGATATCGTCGTAGATCGCGGGATAGCGGTCGTAGCCGCTGACGAGATCGGCGTACGTTTCGCCGGTCTGGTGGTTCTCCAGAACCTCTGCAGGCGTCATTTCTTCGTCCGAATCGAGCGGCACGAACCGATCCTCGTCGGGTTCGACGCCGACGTACCGGATGGTCGAAGCTCCCTCCGTCGCTGACCCGCCTTTCAGCATCGTCAGATCGTGAATCCCGATCGCGCCCTTCGCGCGCTTGCGCCCCATCGTCGCGTGGAGCTTCTCCTGCAGCTGGATGAGCGAGTCGAGGGCGTCCCCGTCTAAGTTCACGTCGCGGATCACCGCGCCCGTGACGTAGGGCCGTTCGTCCGGCACCGACTCGTCGACCTCGATGGTCCACTCCGCCGCGTTCGGCGAGGGGACGTGGACGCCGCGGGCGTCGCCGTACTGGTAGCGCATCGAGCGCGCGACGCCCTCGACCGAGAGCCGATCGAGCCGATCCGGCGCGAACTCGAGTTCGAACTCCCCGTCCTCCGTCAGCCCCTCGAACTCGAGGCCGAGACCGAACAGGTCGTCTTTCAATTCGTCGTCGCTTTTCTCCTCGCGACCGGTTAACTCTCGCAGTTCGTCGGGGTCGATATCGACGGTGGGCATCAGTAGGTCACCTCCGCGTTCCGCAGGAACTCGAGGTCGGCGAGCGTGCCGTGGAGGTCGCGGATGTCCTCCGCGCCGGTGGTCAGCATGGCGAGTCGCTCGAGTGCGAGTCCCCACGCCATCACGTCGCAGTCGACGCCGAGGGGCTCTAACATCTCCTCGCGGAAGATCCCGGAGTTGCCAATCTCGATCAGTTCGCCCGTCGTGGGGTGAGTGCCGAACAGCTCGAAGCTGGGTTCCGTGTAAGGGTTGTAGTGTGGTTTGAATTGGATGTCCTCGATCCCGAACTGGGCGTAGAACTCCTCGAAGGTGCCCATGAGGTCCCGAACCGAGAGATCTTCGGCCATCACCCAGCCCTCGATCTGGTAGAACTCGAGCAGGTGCGTCGCGTCCAAGGTGTCGTTTCGGTAGGCTTTCTCGACGCTGAAGAAGCGCGCGGGCGGCTCGATCTCGCCGATTTCGGTGCCCGAGAGGTACCGGGTCGACAGCGAGGTCGTGTGGCCCCGAAGCGCGAGCGCCCGTGCGAAGTCCTCGTCCCACGGCGAGTGATAGCCTTCGCTGTCATCGCCGATACCCTCTCGGTGGGCGCGTTCGACGCGCTCGACGAGGTCTTCCGGCAGGTCGTCGATGTGGGTCGGCCGCTCTAAGGCGAACCGGTCCCAGTGGGTCCGTGCGGGATGATCCTGCGGCATGAACAGACAGTCGTTGATCCAGAAGTCCGCGTCGGCGTGGGGGCCGTCCATCTCCTGGAAGCCCATGCCCACGAGGACGTCTTTGACGCGCTCGGACATCTGCCGGAGGATATGGACCTTCCCGCCCTCGAACTGCTCGGCGTCGGCCTCGACGTTGTACTCGGCGAACTCGACCTCGGCCCACTCCCCGCTCGTCAGGAGTTCCGGCGTGACCTGCCCGACCGTCTCGGCGGTCTCGAGGCCGGCCATCAGTTCGGTGACGGCGCGCTCGGTCAGCGTCACCTCGCGGACGGTCGACTCGGTGCGCTCGAGCAGGCCCCGTCGCTCGAGTCCCTCGAGGGTGCCCTCGTCGACGTCGACGCTCTCGACGGCTGCGTCGTCGGTTCCCGAGAGCGTCTCGAGCGCGTTCGCTTCCGCGTCCGCGCTCGGATCGGCGTCCGGATCGGCCGTGATCTCGCCGCTGTCGATGACGCCGTACCCCTTGCGGGCGTAGTTCGAGAGCGCGATGTCGACCTGGGGTCCCTCGAGTCCGGAGGCACCGATGACCCGTCCCATCTGGACGGGATCGCTATCGCCGTCGGCCCCGAGCGCGGCCTCGTAGAGCCGCACCTCGGGAAGTTGCTCGTCCGCGTATTCGACGCCCTCGTCGGTGAGGGCGATCGTTTCGTCGACCCGCTCCGCGACGGCGACCAGCCCTGCCTCCTCGAGTTCGAACACCGCGCCGGTGACGGTCTCGGGAGGGAGATTGGTCGCCGCAGCGAGGGCGTCGACGGACGCCGCCTCGTCTGCGCTCGCGGCCTCTAACACCGCGACCTGTTGTGCTGGAAGTTGCATTCGCTTGTTCGTATGGCTGCGTGTCGGTCAGTTAGCGGTTCCGATACTGCCTGCCCGGCCGACCGCCGACCGGACCGCGTCGAACGGTCGGTTTCGCGGCGAGGACACGATGTGTGCGCTCGCGGCTCCACCGGCCCGGTGTCACCGGGCGAAGAAAAAACCGAATCCCTGACTGCAACGCAACGGTCGGTCACCGATACCGGCACGAACGTGGGATTCGGGTGCCATACCTCTCGTCTCTCGACGGCGGGCGAAAAACCTTGCGTTCACCGCCATGCTCGCAGGAGGGGACCCGGACCGGTGTCCGTCCGTGCCGATCCATCTTCGACCCGGATCACCTCATATCTCTCACTAAAATTTACTGTATCAAAATATTATACTTCGTCTCACGAAAACGCGGCTTGCACTTCAATCGCCTACTCTCGGATGTTAATGTAACAGTTTTGCAATCCATACGCATATCTGTTGGGATTACCGACACATTCAGTGCGGAGCCGCTACCGAACGGCTTCGCTCGAATACTACCGCAACTATGGCACGAAAAAATCATCCGCTCTCAGACGAGAGTCAAACGACAGTCGCGCGACGCAGTACGCTGCTCGCTCGACTGCCCTCGAGTATCGGCCGGTTCTGGAACGCACTGGTGTACAGTTCGACGTATCTGGCGTTGATCGCGATGGCCGAGGTGGTCATCGTCTCGGTTCTCCTCTCGCTGTCGCTGACGCCGGCGGCGGTCGTCGTCGGACTGGTCGTCTTCGCCGTCTACACCAATGATCGACTCGCAGACGTCGACACCGACGCGGTGTCGAATCCCGGACAAGCGGGGTTCGTCAGACGGCACCGGGGCGCCCTCTACGTGTTAGCGTCGATCGCCTACGGACTCGCCGTCGCGCTCTCCGTTCTCGGTGGGCCGGTCGCGCTCGCAATAACGCTGCTTCCGGGGGTGCTCTGGGTGTGTTACGCCACGGACTGGATTCCTGAAACCGGCATGCACGTCCGTCGGCTGAAAGACGTCTTCCTCGTTAACACGATCGTGGTCGCACTCGCGTGGGCCGTGACGCTGACGTTCCTTCCGCTCGCGTTCGCCGACGGCGCCGTCACGATGTCGGCGCTGTTCGTCTTCGCGTACTTCTTTCTCCGGGTGTTCACGAACACGGAGATTCCGAACGTCCGTGACGTCGAAGGCGATCGAGATATCGGCGTACTAACAATTCCGGTCGTCTTCGGCGTCGACCGGACGCGCAGGATCCTCGCCGGGATCGATTGCTGTACGGCCGGGCTCGTCGCGTTCGCCGTCTACACGGGGCACATCCCGCCCGTACTGGCAGTTCCGCTGTTAGCCGGACTCGCCTACTCCCTGGGCGTCACGTCGTTGGTCGGCCGGTACGAGAACGAGCGACTGCTGGCGAAAGCTGCCGAGTGCGAGTATCTCGTCGTCTTCGTCGTTCTTGCGTTCGTCGTACTGATCCCCTGACTCAACCGACGGCCTGAAGATATCTTTCAATGGTTCGATTTTTCCGCACGTTTAATAGCTAACGGAGCCATTCCCCGAGTATCGGTGTTCTCTCTTACATTTCTGTCGGGAATATTACTTGCAACCGTGGCAATCGGAACAGCGGCGGCACTCCTCGCCTGGCGAGAACGACCCGAGCCGGGCGCCGTTCCGCTCGTCGTGATGCTCACCGGACAGTGCATCTGGTCGGCTCTCCTCGTTTTCGATCTGGAGGCATCGACGCTCGGCGGGAAAGTCTTCTGGGCGAATCTCAGGTGGATTGGCGTCGTCGCCATTCCGGTCGGCTGGCTGCTCTTCTCGCTGGAGTACACCGGCCGGGATCGGTACGTCCAGCCACGCTACGTCGCGCTCATCTCGATCGTTCCGGTCCTCACCGTGATCTTCGCACTGACCGATAGTAGCCTGCTCTACACCGACTCGAGACTGGTGTACGAAGGTGATATGCTGTTACTCAGCCGGACTCCCGGCCCCTGGTTCTGGGTGATCGCCGCCTACACCTACCTGCTCGGACTGCTCGGGGCCGTTCCACTCTTGAAACTGATTCGGAACGATTCGCTGCCGTTCAGAGGGCAAAGCGCTGCACTCCTAGTCGGGATCATCGCGCCGTGGGCGAGCAACCTCCTCTTTCTCGTGGGGGCGATTCCGATCCCGGGTCTCGATCCCACACCGGTCGCGTTTTCGATCTCCGGGGTCGCTTGCCTCGGCGCACTCACGCGGTTTCAGCTCTTCGGGACGAGTCCGTCGCCGAATCCGCGTGCACGCCGACTGCTCTTCGAGCGGATGCCGGACGGTGCCATCGTCGTCGACGGACACGAGGTCGTCGTCGACATCAACGAAACCGGTGCGGTGATTCTGGGAACGGAACCCCGTGCTGTGCTGGGGAACCCGCTTCGAGCGGCCGTTCCCGACGACTTCTACGTCTCGTCGGACGGGTTGGTCTCGGTGCAACGCCCTTTCCGAAGCAGAGACGATGAGCGACTGTACGACGTGACGGCGACGCGTATCACCGACGTCCACGATCGAACGATCGGCCACGTCATCACGTTTCACGATATCAGCGAGCACGTGCGACAGCAACAGCGCCACGAGGTCCTGAACCGCGTCTTCAGGCACAACATCCGAACGGAGACGAACGTCATCAGCAGCTACGCGGAACTGCTCGCAGACGGTGCGAATCAGGATATTGCCGACGAAATCACGGCGAGTGCGCGACGTATCGAAGCGCTGGCGACCAAAGCCCGCGAAATCATCGACGTCTTCGAACAGGGACGCGAGTCGATCGAGCCCGTCTCACTCGAGATGCTTCTCCGCGATGTGAGCACGGCCGTCCGTACCGAGTATCCGAACGCTCGCATCGAACGCGAGTCGAATCTGGATGGGATCTACGTCGCCAACGTTCTCGAGCCCGTGTTCGCGAACCTCGTCGAAAACGGCATCGAACACAACACCGGCTCGGACCCGTTCGTTCGAATCGAGGTCGAGGCGGACGACGAGCGAGTGCGAATCCGTATCGCGGATAACGGCCCCGGAATCGACGCCTACGAGCGATCGTCGGTCGAACGCGGGACCGAGACGCCGCTCGACCACGGGAGCGGCCTCGGCCTCTGGTTAGCCAAGTGGGGCGTCGAAATCGCGGGCGGGTCGGTGACCTTCGGGACGAACGAGCCGACCGGGTCGGTCGTCACTATCGAGGTCCCGCTGTTGTACCCATCCGGCGAATCGAACGACGACTCGAACGGACTCGCGCCCTGAGTGCGGCGGGAGACTACCCGTTCGGGAGCCGCGTCGTCTCGAGCGAGCCCGAATCGACCCACTCGAACCCTTCCTGCTCGCCGGCCGCTTTCGCCGTCCTCACCGCGTCGGGATCGAACGACTCCGCGAACTCGATGCGGGTCTCCTCGGGTTCTATCGCGGGTAGTTCGGGAAGGAACTCGTCGTCCTCGAGCAGCCCCTCGACGCTGACGGTGCCGCCGGCGCCGAGGGCGACCCCCAGCGCGCTGTAGCGGTCGTGCTCCGTCGCGAACTCGTCGTCGGTCCCGAAGGAGTCGTTGCCGACTCGAGCGGTCTTCGAGGAGCCCGAGAGCGTGCCGAATCCGTCGTCCGACGACGCATCGCCATCTTCGTCGCCTCGCTTGCGTCCATCGCGTCCGTCGTCTCGCTCGGCCGTTCGCTCTCGCTGGTCCTCGAGCATCGCGTCGGCGACGTCTCGCGGCGACGGATCGGCGCTCGAGTCGCCGTCGCTCACCCTCGAGACCGTCGGCGAACCGCCTCGGATCTCGAAGCCGTCGGTTTCGGGCGACGGGGACGGCGTCGACGGTGTCGAGGCCGTCGCGTCCCCCTCGTTCGCTGCGGTCTCGCTCCCATCGGGTTCGGCTTTCTCGATGAGCGACGCGACCGAGGACTGGGCGTCGTCCGTCTCCGGGGTAGCGGCGTCGTTCTCGCTGTCGAAGAGTGACGGTCGCCGTTTCGCTCGCTCGAGCGCCCACGACGGCCACGGACCAGATTCGAACGCACCATTCGAATCGTCGACCCCGACGTCTTCGTCGCCGTCACCCGCTTCGAGGTCGTCCGCGGGAACGTACGCCTCGAGGTCGTGCTCGGGCAGCAGCGGCCGATCGAACGCCGAAATCAGCCGGCCGTACCGCTCCCGAAGGCTCTCGAGTTCCTCTGCCTCGATGAGTGCGGCCCGCCAGCGGTCGACGCCGGTCGACAGCGGGACGACCGTCGCACCGGTTCCGGCGAGCAGCCGTTCGTCGACAGCGTGCAAGACGGCAGGCAGGTTGTCGTCCGCCAGCGGCGTCTGCGGGTAGGTGACCGTCGCCTCGCGGGTGCGTTTCTTCGGATCCGTGGCGGTGAGTTCCAGCCGGTCGCGTCCGGTTTCGGCCGGCCCCGTCCGCGTCCACTCGAGCGACCAGCCGATCGACGCGAAGACGGCCTCGAGTTCGCGCCCTAGCGCTCGTTGGGCGTAGCGTGCCGAACACGTAACGCCGCGGTCGCCGTGGCAGATCAGCTGTCGAACCGTCGCCGTTCGGTCGCGTTCGTCGGCGAGCACGTCCGCGATGATCGCCTCGAGCGAGGCGTCGCCGCCCGCCTCGCCCGGGGGAACCGTCGTGTGGTACTCACGGCGCTGGGCGCGCACGTCGGCGGGCGTGACGCCGAAGGAGCCGAGAATATCGGCACAGCGCACGACGTCTCGGCTTGGGCTGGCGGCTCGGCCGGTCTCCATCGACCCGGGATACATCGTGGCTACTGATATGTGTTCTCCTCGGGTTCAGTGACAAAAAACGAACGAACGCGATCGCCTGCCGCCGCCGTTTCTCCGTTGGACCGTCGCTGCTGCCGTCCGGAACGGTTTCCGCTTCGTCGCCGTTACTGGCGTCGACGCGGCGACTCGAGTTCGATATCGGCGTCCTCGAGCAACTCCTCGACCTCCGCGCGTTTTGCCTGGTGCTCTGCGAGGAACTCCTCCATGAGCTGGGCGGCCTGTTCCTTGCAGTCGCCACAGAGGCGTTCGCCGCCGACGCACTCGTCGTAGACGCGCTTGGCGAACTCGTCGTCGTCGCCGGCGAGCAGGTAGGCGTACAGCTCGTAGACCGGGCACTCGTCCGCCTTCCCGCCCTTTTCGCGCTGCTCTTCGGCCGTCTCCCGGCCGCCGGTGGTCGCCGATTTCACCTTGTCGTAGCCGTCCTCGGGGTCGTCGAGCAGCGAGATGTGGCTCGCCGGCACGGAGGAAGACATCTTCCCGCCCGTCAGACCGGTCATAAACCGGTGGTAGATCGACGACGGCGGCTGGAAACCGTAGCCGCCGTTCTCGACTTCGACCTGTCTGGCGAGCTTCTCGGCTTCGGCGCGGTCGATCTCGAAGGCGTCGACGTGGCTCTCGTAGACCCGTTTCTCGCCCTCGAGGGCGTCGATGAGCGCATCGAAGGCGTCGTCGGTCGCCCGCCGATCGAAGAAGCGAGTGCGCGGACGGACCGGCTCCATCCCGGCCTCGTTCAGCTTCGTCAGCACCGAACTCAGCGTGTCGGCGTCCGCGTCGATATCCGACAGCGGCGTCCCCTCGAGCGCCTCGGCGACGTGGACGCAGCGAAGGTCGTCGTCGTCGAAGTCGGCGGGATCGAGTCGCTCGTAGAAGTCGGCGACGAGAGCGCGCTCGTCGGGTTCGAGCTCGAAGCTGGCGTAGGCTTCGCTCACCTTGAAAAAGCGCATCCGTTCGGCCAGATCCCGTGCCAGTCGGACGTGTGGGTCCTGATCCGGCCCGACGGGGATGACCGTGGGCTTTGGCTCCTCGAGTTGCGGGTAGAGGATGTCGGCCATCTGGGTGACCACGCTCTGCATGTGCGAGACGTCGGTCTCGCCGTCGAAGCCGTAGATCGCCTGAAACTCGGAGAAGTTGGCTTCGGCGCCGAGCTCGAAGGCGAGGTCCTGCACCTCGCGGTTCGTCGACTGACGGTAGAGTTCGCCTTTTTCGGGATCGAAGCCGAGCGCGAGCAGGGAGAGCAGGTAGCTCCGAGCGTGCTCGTCGATCTCTTCCCAACTCATGCCGCGAGCCGAGTTGGCCTCGAGGTCGGCAATCAGGCCGTAGGCGTCGGCCCCCTGCTGTTGGTGCCAGATGATCTCGTCGAAGACGAGTTTGTGACCGATATGGGGGTCGCCCGTGGGCATGAAGCCCGAGAGGACGGCCGCTGGCTCGTCGTTCTGCAGCGCCTGCGCGACGGGTCGGTAGTCCCGGTGGCCGAAGATGACCCCGCGGCGCATCAGGTAGTGGGGATGGGGGACTTCGTCCAGCACTTCGTCGAACTCCTCGATGCCGAACTCCTCGAACAGTTTTCGGTAGTCGGAGACGCTCGAGGATCCCCACGGGTCCAGCGCGACGTCGTCTGCGCCTGCTGCTCCGCCGTCAGAGCGAAGCTCCGACGAGGATTGCGATCCGGTGGATCGCTCACCCCCGTCGGTCAACGGTTCCCCTGACTCGGACTCCTCGAGTGGGTCGTCTCCGGTCATTACTGATTATTTTCGCGCGCGGGTTCGCAAAAGCCTTCGGCTTCGGTTCGGCGTCGAGTCCCCGGGTAGCGTCGCCGCTCTGGGCAGAGTAAAGATCACTCCCACCGAATGCACTGACGATGCAGATTCAGATATTCGGCCGCGACCGAGAGGTCGACGCCGCCAGGATCGACGCGGACGCCGAGACCATTCACGAACAGGTCCGCGAGTACGAGGCCGGCGAGCGGACCGCGTTCGATCTCGAAATCGAGTATCCCGAGGGCTTCACTGGGCGCGTCATGCAGGCGATGACGGCAATCCCGGCCGGCGAGACGCGAACGTACGGCGACATCGCGCGGGACCTCGAGAGCGCGCCGATCGCGGTCGGACAGGCCTGCGGTCGGAACCCGGTTCCGATCGTCGTCCCCTGTCACCGGATCGTCGGCGTCGACTCGCTCACCGGCTACGGCGGCGGACTGGACCTGAAACGCGAGTTGCTCGAGCACGAGGGGGCGGTGATTCCGGGCGAGTCGGCGTAGGCCGGGCGACTCCGAGCGGGAGATCATCGATACGGCGAGGTGGGTCAACCGGTTCGGCCGTCCGGCGCCGACGCCTCGCTGTCGACGAGCGCGATCGAGCACTCGGCGACGGTCGGGGCAGCGTCCCGGGATCTCGACAGGGTGAGTTGCAGGCCGACGCAGGTGCCGGGGATCTCGAGAGTCCGATCGCGCCGGAGTCGACGGACGAGTAATACCCCGGCTATCACCACCGCGAGGGTGGTGACGGCGGCTGTCAGGTAGTCGACGGCGACCAGCACGGCGACGAGACCGGCGACCGCGAGGAAGCCGGCGGCGATCGAGCGACCGGTGACGGGTTCGGGGTGCGTCGGGCGGTGTCTCCACATACTGTCGTAGAGGGTGTCGTCCGGCATAATTATAATCTGAACGCCATTTCAGTACGGTGGCTTACCGAACTCGGTTTCAGTCGGCGGCGAAACGGGTCCGCCTCGAGTGTCCGTGCAACTGTTATCCCGGTCGCGACCGACGGATCGAGCATGTCCGGCTTTCCCATCCTTACCGACGGAGACGTCTACTCTCAGTTCGACTACGAGACCGTCGTCGACGCACTGTCCGACGCGTTTGCCGAACGCGCAGCGGAAACGCTCGAGGCCCCGCCGCGCTGGTCCGTCGACGCCGGCGCGGGCGACCTGGTGTTCACCGCGGGCGCCGCGACCGGGCCGACGAACGCGGCCGGCTTTCGCGTCTACGAGACCTACCCCGAATCGGGCGCGGACCACACGGAACTCGTCGCTGTCTTCGACGCGACGACGGGCGCGTTCGAGGGGCTCGCCGTCGGTCACGCCGTCGGCGGTCTCCGGACGGGCGGGATCGGCGGCGTCGCGATCGACTGCCTGGCGCGCGAAGACAGCGAGACGCTCGGCGTGCTCGGCAGCGGCTTTCAGGCTCGAGCGCAGGTCGGCGCGGCCTGTGCCGTCCGCGACTTTTCGACGGTGTCGGTCTACAGCCCGACGGCTGAGAGCCGAAACGCGTTCGCGGAGACGGTCGACGACGAGGTCGAACCGGCCGTCCGCGCGGTGGACGATCCGGAGCCGGTCGTCCGCGAGGCCGACGCGCTCGTCTGTGCGACCGACAGCGAGGAACCGGTCTTCGACCCCGGCTGGCTCGAGTCCGGGACTCACGTCACGACGATCGGACCGAGGTTCCGGGACGCCCACGAACTGCCGCTCGAGGTAGTCGAGCGCGCTGACGTCATCAGTACCGACTCGCTCCCGCAGGTCGACGCCTACGACCGGCCGTTTCTCGTGGCGGAGGACGACCGCGGACGACTGGTCGAACTCGCGGCGATTCTGGTGGATACAGACCGCGGCCGGACGAGCGACGACGACCTCACGCTGTTCTGCTCGGTCGGCCTCGCCGGAACGGAGGTCGTCCTCGGAAAGCGGTTGCTCGAGGCACTCGCCTGATCACCCCTCGGTGCGGCGGGATCGCCCAACGCACCGCGGCTAGTCGCACTGTAGGCGCACCGAATCGCAGTTCGCCGTCGACGAACTGCGATTCGAACCGCGAGGGACGAGCGAGTGAACGGTGTGAACGAACGGTAGCGCGGAACCGACGGTTCCGCGAACCATTCTAGTGCGGGACCGCAGGTCCCGCATACCATGCGAACGGGCGCGTTTCGCCCGTGAGCAGAGGGTGCTACGACCCGCGAGGAGAAGTCGGCTGGGGGCCGTAGCACTCCTCTTCGCCAGCATGAGTACTACGCTCGTTTCCGCTTCCGTCGAGTGACCGGTGCCGCCTTCGATTCATTCGGCTCGATCTTCCGTCGCTCGCAACTCCTCGAGCCGTTCCACCGGTCCGACGCCGGCCAACACGACACCCGCGAACACCGTCTCGCCGTCGGGTCGCGGCGCGTCCCCGCCCAGAATCCCCGAGCCGCCGATAGCGGACTCGAGCGTTTGCCGGCCCTCGGCGATCGCCTGTCGGTTGAGCCACGCCGGCGGGCCGCCGACGATCAGGAGTCCGCGCGCCGCAGTTTCGGGTTCGCACTCGAGGGTGAGCTTCCCCCTGATCCCCTTTCGAACGACGGTCTCGACGGCGCTGACGGCCTCGCTCGTCTCGATCTCTCGCGCCGTCGGCACCAGCCCCAGCCCGAACTTCGAACTCGTGGTCTCGACGGCTTCTTCGGCGTAGCCGAGCGTGACGATGGCCGACTCGTTGCCGACGATTCGCTCGACGTCGCTCGCGTCGATGACGGTCTGGGCGACGGGGCCGTCGGACTCGCCGCCGCCGGCGAAGACGGCCGCGACTCGCGTCGCCAGCGCTCGATTCGATCGATCGCGCGCGTCGGCGAGTTCCTCGCCGGGCCGGAGCCACGCCTCGTTGTCGAACGGAACGATCGCGCTCGCGAGTCCCTCGAGTCGCTCGAGCGTTCGAACCGCGTTCGTTGCCGCGTCGGGCCGGGGCGGCGTCCCGTCGCCGCCGGTCGCCGACGCTTTTCTCGAGCCACCGCCGAGCCCGGACGGTTCGCCGGCGTCCGCGTCGAACTCCCCGTCGGCCGGCAGCGTCGCGAGGACGTACACCGACTCGTCGTAGGTCCGCTGGAGCGCCGCGACGAGCGCGGGGACCGTGCCGCCGCCGGTCACGCCACCGAGACCGACCGTGACAAGGAAGGCGTCGGCCTCGGTGGGGGAGCCGCGCTCGAGTACCTCGAGCAGTTCCGCGGCGTGTTCCCGGCCGGCCGCCGCCGCGGCCTCGAGCCCCCCGTCGAACGCCGATTCCGCGCCGTAGCGATAGCGGTGTGACTCGGGAAGCACCGTCCGCTGCAGGTCGGCTTCGTCGGTATCGAACGCGAAGACGTCCGTGAGAAAGGAGTGTCCAGCCGGCTCCGTGGCCCGAATCGTATCGGCGATCCGACAGCCTGCGCCGCCGACGCCGATCACCTCGAGTTGCATACGGCTACCCTCTCGCGTCGGGGTTTTTATCGTTGCGCTCGTGGGAGGCCCCGGATCAGGGCGTTAGCCGCTCGACCGACCACCAGTCGATCCCGCCGTCGGCGTCGATCAGCGCGAACACCATCGTCTTGCGGACGCCGTGGGCGAGGCGCACGTCGAGCGCGAGGTCCCGCGGTTCGAAGACGTGGTCGTCGGGATGCACCCGGAGCAGCAGCTCGGAGTGACCCAGGTTCTCGACGGACTCCACGTCGGCGTAGGTCCGGAAGTCCGCGCCGAACTTGTACCCCGTCTTCGGGACGACGTCCCGCTCGCGCAGTTCAGTGTAGACCGCCAGTCGTCGGGCGAACCGCTCGCCCTCGACCTCGTGACCGCGGTCGCGAACGGTCTCCGGATCGAGATCGATCGCGCCGCGTTCGGCGAGGAAGGCCGCCTCGAGCAGCGACAACTGGAGCGTCGGCTCGTCGTACTCCCGACCCTCGAGCGGTTGGCCGTAGAAGGTGGTTTCATAGAGGGTGAGTGGGGGCTCCCAGACGACGACCCGATCCGCCAGCAGGTCGGCCTCGCAGCCGTCGGGCAACCCGGCGTCGGGGGTCGACGACCCCGACGGATCGCGGGACGAGATGTCGAAGTACGTGATCTCGCTCTCCTCGTCGACCACCGCGAGGACGGCGTCTTCGAGTTCGTCCGCGGGGACGTCGGTTCGCTCGCCGATCACCCGCAGCGCGTACTCGATCTCGCCGTCACGGGGTCCCTTCCCGCGGGGAAAGACCGCGAAATCGACCGCTCCCTCGGGCGGGTCGGGAACCCACGGCTCCGCGGCCGGCGAGAGGTAGAACCCGCGCGAGCGCAGGTCGGCGTAGACGAGAAATCGGACGCCGAACTTCTCGCCGGGTTCGCGGGCCGCGAAGGCGCGGAAATCCATACGGTCGCCGCTCGCGTCGTCGACGACCGCCTCGAGGTCCCCGCGATAGAGCAGATGTGCCGCCTCGATCGGTGCGAGGGCGATTTCGTTGCCCTCGAGCGGGTAGCCGTAGCCCCGCGAGTCGTGATAGCGCTGTCGCGCGTCGCTCCCCACGCGAACGACGCCTGCATCCTCGTCGAATCGCCCCTCGAGTGTCATACGCGGGCTTTCGCCGGCCGGGACTAAGGGGCTGCGGATCGATTCCTAATCGGTAACGGATGGCGAGTGTCGGTGGACGATACTCGAGCAGCGGCGACTAATTCGACCGTCTCGAAAGCCCCTGGCACGCTGAACTCGCGCGCCAACCCTGCGCTCCGCATCTCACTTCGTTCGATTGCGGTGCTTGGGCTGTCGGGCTTCGCCCAGCGCAACGGAAAAGCAAGCTCTTCCGAGCATCGCGGACGCAAAGCGTCCGCTCAACGCCAGCCCCTTTCAGTCCCACCCACCCGCAGCGGCTGGTCGGGTTGCTGTAGTGCGGTGGATGTGGTTCCCTCTGAAGCGCATTGTTAGATTAGCTCCCTGCCGTGGATTCGGCCTCGAGCGGCCGTTCTAACAGCTCCTCACACGTCGCGTCGAGACACCGCGTTCCGCTTTTGGTTTCGAAGGTGGGGAGTCCACAGCCGCACTCGCCGTCGACGACGCCCGCGGGGACGGCGAAGCCGGTGTCACAGTCGGGGTAGTGCTCGCAGCCGGCGATGAGTCCGCCGCGTCGGAGGATTCGAAGGTCGCCATCGCAGTTCGACTCCGGACAGGCCCACTCGCGGTCGAACGCTTCTCGGACGGCGTCGTCGAGGGACTCACAGGCACGGTCGAGACAGACGTTAAATGCCAGCCCGCGCTCGACGCGCATTCTGGGGAGGCCACAGTCACAGTCACACTGCTCCTCGCGGATCGTCGCGTCTCGAGGCACTCCGTACCGATCTCCGCAGCCGACGCAGTGGACGCCGTTCGAGCGCACGAGCGCGCCGTCGCAGTCGGGACAGCGCCCGACGGGCGTTCCGGCCGCCGAGGCCGGATAGTGCGCGAAGCCGTCCTGATCGTGGGCGGCGATCCGCAGCGTCTGGGTGTCCTTCTTCGCCACGAGCGTGAAGTCGTTCGCACGGTCGCTCGAGACGCTGTCGGCCCGCGTCAGCCACGCGACGGGCTGGTAGCCGTCGCTGTCGTGGACGAGGACGGTGTTGTCGGGCTTGACGATGGTCGTCACCCGGCCGCGGTACTCCTCGCGGTCGGCGTCTTCGGCGATGACGGTACAGTCGCCCGCGAGCACGCGGATCGCGTCGTCGATCATGGACGGTCTGGCCGCGGATTGGTATTTAAACTCGAGGATACGATTAGCGATTCTCGTTCGCGGCCTGCTCGAGCGCCGTCTCGACGCCGCTGACCATCGTGTTCGCCGTCGTCCCGCCCTCGTCGCGCCAGTGAACTTCGCCGGTGCCGTCGATGGCGATTGTCGTCGGCCGGAGCGTGACATCGTAGTGGTCGTCGAGCGCGCCGGTTTCGTCGTTGCCGATCGTCCAGTCGCCGTCCTGTTCGGCCCACCAGTCTGCCAGTTCCGTCGCCGAGGGCTGGGCGCCGGCGCTCCCGTCGATGACGGAGAGCACGTGGACGGTCTCGTCGGGGCCGACGTCGACCGTCTCCTCGAGTCGGTCTCTGGCCTCTTTGACGCGCGGAAGGAGCGCCTTGCTGGTCGGACAGTTGAGTCGGGTGAAGTTGACCAGTTGGACCTGCCCGTCGGTGGGAACGCTGACCGTTCCGGCGTCGCTCCCGGGTCCGTCGACGGTCGTGACGTCGAACGGTGGCTCCGCCTGATCGGTTTCCGTCCCGCCCTCGCCGGCGGTCGACCCATCCCCGTCCGGGTTCGAGCCGCTCTCGTTACCGTCGAGACAGCCGCTCAGCACCGCCAGTGGCGTCGCCGCTGCGATGAGGGACCGTCGTTTCATGTGATTGCGTGGCCCGATTGTCGGGTGTCGAGACGACGACGCGAAGCCGGGTGTGTGTTACCCCTGCGTACGTCGTCGCGCGTTCTATCACGCACCACTTTTGGTATCCTCACCTGAACGTCTCGTATGGATTCTCTCGACGATGCGGACTCGGCGTTCGAATCGGGGATCGAACGCCTCGAGCGCGAGGTCGCGACGCTCGAACGGACGATCCGGGCGACCGACGAGGACGTCGACGCTGAACTCCGGTCCCGGTTCGAAGCCGTTGCGGGCGAACTACAAGCGGTGCTCGCGGAGTCAAACGGCGGTCACGGGATGATAAACACGCGGACCGGCAGGACGATCACGCCGCTGGCCGCCGATCCCGACGACGTCTCGCTCGCGGATATCGCCCACGCGCTCTCGAATCTGACTCGCTTTACGGGCCACGGGGCGGAGTTCTACAGCGTGGCTCGACACGCGGTCCACGTCAGCTACGAGGTGGAAGCCCGCGGCGGCGGTCCCGACGCCGTCCGCTGGGGACTGCTCCACGACGCCACGGAGGCCTACATCGCCGACGTCCCCGCACCGGTCAAGCGGAGCCTGCCAGGCTACACCCACGCCGAAGCCGAACTCGCTGCGGTGGTCCGGAAGGCGTTCGATCTCGACCTCTCGAGCGCCGACGAGCGCCTGGTCGATTCCGCCGACGGCGACGTCGGCCGGTACGAACTGGCCGTCCACTTCCCCGACAGCGTCCACGAGAAGCCGGCTCTCGAGTGCGATCCTGCCGATCTGGAGCGGCGACTGGGTGTCGACGGCGGCGACGGCGAACTGTTCCGCCGACGCGCTCGCGAACTCGGGTTCGAATGAGTCGATCGCTCGAGTCAGCCGGGTCGAGAGTCGGTTCGGCGGGTCGCTCGAGTTAGCTCGGTCGAAAGTCGGGCCGGTCGGAAGTCGACTCGAGAACGGCCAGAACGCGGCCTCCGGGGCGCGTTCTACGAACCGTTCGGATTTAGTATCCCTCCCGACAGAGTGTGCGGCGTGGCTCGTCCAACGCTCCTCGTCTACTGCGGGCTGCCCGGCGTCGGCAAGTCGGTGGCCTCCGGCTACACCGCCGATCGGCTCCCGGCGACGCGGTACCGCAGCGACGAAATTCGGAAGACGCTCTTTCCCGACCCGACCTACTCGTCCGCCGAGAGCGACGCGACCTACGCCGAACTGCTCGAGCGAGCGCGCACCGACCTCGAGTCCGGTTCGGACGTCGTTCTCGACGCGACGTTCCGTACGACCGCCCGCCGCGAGCAGGCGGCGGTCGCCGCTCGCGAGGCCGACGCGGACGTCCGCTTCGTCCACGTGACATGCGCGCTCGAGGTCGTCGAGGACCGCCTCGCCGAGCGGACGGACTCGATCAGCGACGCCGAGTTCGAACAGCACCTGCAGCTGCGCGACTCGTTCGAACCGATCGACCGCGAGCACGTCGTCGTCGACAACTCGGGGACGATCGAGGAGACTCGCACGCAGCTTGATCGACTGGTGCTGTCCGCGCCCCGCGAGCAGTCGACCCGCTGAGTAGGCGTGCGCGAAACCGGTAGTACGAGCACTCACTCGGCGGCACGAGCACGCAATCGGAACTCCGAGTGCTCGCTCGGTAGCCCTACCGCACGATCGGAACCGCGGCGTCTAAGACGCTACCCTCTCGAGAGGGTACATATCCGATGACGACGATCAAGGACAGCGTCCACGACTACATCGAGCTCGATCCGACCGCGGAGGCGCTGCTCGACACGGCGGCGATGCAGCGACTGCGGTCCGTTCGACAGCTGAGTACCGTCCAACTC
Source organism: Natronorubrum marinum (assembly GCF_052040125.1). Taxonomy (NCBI): domain Archaea; kingdom Methanobacteriati; phylum Methanobacteriota; class Halobacteria; order Halobacteriales; family Natrialbaceae; genus Natronorubrum; species Natronorubrum marinum. The sequence continues at coordinate 18,079 of NZ_JBPPFV010000003.1, read as the reverse complement.
GTCTACCCCTCAGCGAACCACACGCGCTTCGAACACAGTCTCGGCGTCTACCACCTCGCCTCGCGTGCGGTCGAGCGACTCGACCTCGAGGCCGATCTCGCGGATCGACTGCGCGCTGCGGCGCTGGTCCACGACGTCGGCCACGGTCCCTTCGGCCACCAGACGGAAGCCGCCATCGAGCGCCACCTCGGCCGTCACCACGACGAGATCGAGTGGCTGCTGACCGACAGTGATCTCGGGGACGTCCTCGAGGCCCAAGGGCTCGACCCCGAAGCCGTCGCGGCGACCGTCGACGGTCGCGGCCCGCTCGGCGAACTCGTCTCCGGCCCGCTCGACGTCGACCGACTGGACTACCTCGTCCGGGACGCCCACCACACGGGCGTCCCCTACGGCACCATCGATCACGCGCGCCTGCTCTACTCGCTGCGGATCGTCGACGACGAACTCGCACTCGAGGCGGGCGACGTCGCGACCGTCGAGAGCGCGCTGATCGCCCGGACGCTGATGAACGCGACCGTCTACCGCCACCACGTCTCGCGGATCGCGGGCACGATGCTCGACCGCGCGAGCGAGCGACTCCTCTCGAAGGGAGCCGTCGACGCCGACCGATTCGCTCGGCTCACCGACGCCGAACTGCTCGCGACGCTCGAGGACCACGCGCCGACGGCCGACGTCGCGACCCGCTTGCGCGAACGACGACTCTACAAGCGGGCGATCTGGCTCCCCCGCGGCGACGTTTCCGATCGTTTCGTCGGCCTCGAGTACGACCGCACGCGCGACCTCGAGCGCGAAATCGCCGACGCCGCGGGCGTCGATCCCGCGGCCGTCATCGTCGACAGCCCCGCCGAACCCAGTTCGCCCGAATCGCGGGCCCGCATCGTCGTCGAGGGCGACCTGCGACGGCTCGAGGAGCGGTCGTCGCTCGTCGCCGGACTGGACGCCTGTGCCCGCGAGATTTGGCGGCTGGGGGTCTACGCGCGGCCGGACGCGGTCGAATCGGTCCGGGAGGCGGCGGCGGACGTGCTCGAGGTCGACGCCGACGTAGTTCCGTAGTTTCGGATCCGTCGCCGGCCGAGGGTCGCTGCAGTCCGATCGAATCATCTGCGGTGGCGCGCGCTGACGGCGAGCCCGAGCCACGTGAGGGGATGCCGTCGACACTGTGCGAGGGATGAGTGACCGAGCGACGCGAGGGAACGAATCGGTTGGGGAGGACGTGGAAATCACCGTGTTCAGCAATTACAGGAACCCGTCGTGGGCCACTCGCTTCAAGAAGCGGACTGTCTCTCCTCACACGCACTTCCGAGATTCCGCTCACTCCCTGGCTCACTCGCTCACCCCTCTCTGCCTCTGTACCGCAGCTCACCGTTCGCTCGCCGTGCCACGACTCGAGGGCTGGTCGGTCCGAAAAGGAAACTCCGCCATCGATCTCAACCGCGAGAGACCCGGGTGATACCCAACAGCCGTGCTATTCGCCCGAACCGGGGGTTCCTTCGTCGCTCAGTCGCCGCTCGTACTTCTCGAGCGCCTCCTCGAGCGCGTCCCCGGCGTCGACCTCGAGCGAGTCCGCGAGCGCGAGCGTCGCAAAGAGCACGTCGCCGATCTCGTCGGTTGCGAGTTCCAGCTCCCTCGGCACGTCACCGTACTCCGTCGACGTGTTCGCGTCCTTCGCGAGTTCGCCGACCTCCGAGACGAGGTCGAGCAGTCGGAACTCGGGCGGGGTCTCGAGGCCGTACGTCTCGACGAAATCGGCGACCGCGGCTTGCTGGTCGTCCATACGGCTACGTGGGTTCACGGCGACAAGAACCGACCGAAACGCGATTGGTCCAACCGAGAACCGGTCGGGGAAGAACAACGACCAAGTAAGGATCGGCCGTACTCGAGTGCCATGACGATCCTCGACGAACTCGAGCGAACCGCGATCGAAGCCTGCACGGCCGGCGGCGCGTACCTGCGCGACGCCTACCGCGCGGAGGACACGGACGTCGACGCGGGTGTCTACGACGTGAAATCCAGCGCAGATACGGAGGCGGAACGACGGCTTCTCGAGGTGATCCGTTCCGAATTTTCCGACCACCCCATCGTCGCCGAGGAATCGGGCCGCCACGAGGGGACGGGCGAGTACACCTGGCTCGTGGATCCGCTGGACGGGACGAACAACTTCGAGTCGGGACTGCCGTCGTTCGCGACGGCGGTGACGGTGTTCGAAAACGGATCGGGACCCGGACTCGAGGATGCGCGGCCGGTTCTCGGCGTCGTCTACGTCCCGCTGCTCGACGATCTCTACGTCGCTACTCGAGACGGGGGCGTCCGCTACAATGGGAAGCCGGTCAGCACGGATAGCGACGCCAGCCCCGAGACGGCCACCGCCGTCTCCGTAATCGGCCACGACGTGAAACGCCGGTCCGAGCAGGCAGCCGTCTCCGACTCGATCAATCGAGCGCTCGAGGACCGCTGCAAGCGCCGCCTCGAGAGCTGGTCCCCGACGGTTCACTGGGGGCTGCTCGCTCGCGGACGACTGGACGGATCGTCTGCTACCGGCCGGACGCGGAGGAACAGCTGTTGGGTGAGCTGTTCGCGGCCGAGAGCGGACTGCTCACGGCGAGTGGCGGTGGTGATCGCGGGGGATGCGACGGCGGGAACAGCGAAGACCGCGGCGAGTGGTTCGCCGCCGCCGGAAACCGAGCGGTGTTCGACGCGCTCCGCGAGGTCGTCGACGAGACCGTCCGGCGGTGAGCGTCGTCGAGCGTGGTCCCTTCCGTCTTTCCCATTCTGGCACAATACGTTTTACCTCCCCAGCCCTCCGTTCGGGTATGGCCGAAACCACTGCCGAAATCGTGCTATTCGAGGGCTTCGACGAACTGGACGCGATCGGTCCCTACGAAGTGCTCGAGAACGCCGCCCAAGCGGGCGCCGACCTCGAGACGAGCCTGGTGACCCTCGAGGAGACGGACATGGTGACCGCGAGTCACGACCTGCGCGTCGAGTCCCAGGGAACGCTGGGCCAGCCCGACATCCTGATCGTCCCCGGCGGGGGCTGGACGACGGCGAACGAGGGCGTCCGCGCGGCCGTCGACGACGGAGCGCTGGCCGACGCGGTCGACGAACGGTTCACCGAAGGCTCGACGGTCGCCTCGGTCTGTACCGGCGCGATGGTGCTCGCCGAGGCGGGCCTGCTCGAGGGCCGGCCCGCGGCGACCCATCCGGTCGCGGAGGAGGACCTCGAGGCGTCCGCGGCGAACGTAGTCGACGAGCGGATCGTCGACGACGGCGACGTGCTGACCGCGGGCGGCGTCACGTCGGGGCTGGATCTGGCGCTGTGGATCGTCGAGCGCGAGTTCGGCGAGGAGATCGCGAGCGAGGTGAGTGAGCTGATGGAGTACGAGCGCGGCGAAGTGTTCGGCTAGTCGTTTTCTGCCCAGCTTCCGTTCTCAATCTGCACGCTGACTTGTGCATAGCGGACAGCAACTCCACGAAAGCCCCTGCCGCTTTCGTGGTGCTCATAACCAGTTCGGCAGCGGTCAATATCGCGAACCCGAGTCTGATCGGTTGCTCCTTGCCAAACGGCTATCCGTGACGGCCGGGTAGCCCGCCCACATGACCGACACGAGCGCGGTGCTGTTCGATATGGACGGCGTCCTGATCAACAGCGAGGACTACTGGGTCCAGTTCGAACGCGAGGAGCTCTTTCCCGACGCCGTCCCCGACGACGACGTCGACCTCGCCGAGACCAGCGGGATGAACTTCCGCGAGATCTACGACTACCTCGAGGACGAGTACGGCACCGCTATTACTCGCGAGGAGTGGATCGACCGCTTCGAGGGAGCCGCCGAGGAGATCTACACCGAGCGCGTCGACCTCTTGGACGGGACACACGACCTCCTCGAGCAATTGAAGGAGGAGGGCGTCCCGACCGCCGTCGTCTCCTCTTCCCCCCACGACTGGATCGGGATGGTCACGGAGCGCTTCGACCTCGAGGACGGGTTCGACCACGTGATCAGCGCCGACGATATCGACGCAGCGAGCAAGCCGGAGCCCGACGTCTTCGAGCACACAGCCGACGAGGTCGGCGTCTCCGCCGAGGACTGTGTCGTCGTCGAAGATTCGGAGAATGGGATCGAGGCGGCGGCTCGAGCCGATACCGTCGTCGTCGCCTACCGGATCGACGCCCACGGCGACATCGATTACTCGCCGGCGGACGAGGTCGTCGATTCGGCCGACGGGGTTCGGGAGGCGGTGCTCGAACGGGCGACGTCGAATAACTAGTGACGCGGAGTTGTGGGAACGGAATCCGTCCGCTCGCCGTTCTCAGACGACGTCGACGGTCCGTCGTTCGTGGATCGGCAGGAGCGGTTCCTCGGGAAAGACGATACTGACGGTGTACTCGAGTTTCTCGGCGTCGGCGCCGAAGACGCCGACGGGAACCGTGTCCTCGTCGCGCAGGTAGGTGCTCGTGGCGGTCATCTCCACTTCGTTGACGGTCACCCGAATGCCCGCCCGCGCGGGTTCGCCGACGTTGCGGACCGTCACCTCACAGACGTCGTTCTCGCCCGTCGCGATGGTCTCGGGGAACTGGCCCCAGTCGATTTCGATGGCGGGGAGCGACTGCGCGCCCTCGTAGACGCGCTCGGCGACGCCCTCCGAGAGGTCGGCAGCGACGAGTCCCTCGATACCCGTTTCGACGATATCGCCGGGCGTCGACAGCCCCTCCGTCGACAGCTTGCTCGCCCGCCCCGGCCCGACGCCGTCGATGGCGGTCAGGCCGACCGCGTCCTCGGCGACGCCGTTCTCGATTCGGGCCTCGACCCGGCGGGCGAGGTTGGCCACGTGCGGTCCCGCGAGTCGGTCGAGAAACGCCCCGAGCGCGGAGATGAGTCGCGTCGCGTTGCGACGGATCACCCACGCGTCGCTCGAGAGCTCCGTCGGCGTCGAACCGTCCGCGGCACCCCGGAGGATCGCGAGCACCTTCCGCTGGCCCGCCTCGAGATCGTCCGTCTCCCGGCCGACGAGCACCGCGTTGACCGCGTCGCGTTCGGACTGGCGGGCCGAGACCGAGTCGAACTCCTCGGCGGTCGCGACCGCCTCGAGGATGTCGTCGGCCGCGAGCGTCTCGCCGTCCTTGCCGGCGCGATCGCACAGTTCCGCGAACGTGACGGCCGTCGCGAGGCGCAGGTAGTACTTCGAGGCCAGCACGCCTCGCGGCGTCGCCTCGATCGAGAGGGTCTCCGGGTCCATCTCCACGAAGCCGCGATCGACCAGCTGCTCGAGGCAGTCCCGGACGCGCCCGCGGAGGTTCGGGAAGTCGTACTCCTCGGGCTTCGACTGGCCGCGGACGTAGTAGAAGGTCGTCTCGAGCCAGTCCATCACGTCCTCGAGATCGGTGATCGTCCCCATCGCGATCTCGGCGTTGAGGTGGGTCTCTAAGGTCTCCGCGAGGCGGGATTCGATCTCCTTGCCGTCGCGAAGCAGCCGTCGGTACTTGTCCGCGTCCGAGCCGTCACAGACCACCCAGCCGTAGCCGATATCGTCGTAGCCCGGGCGGCCCGCGCGGCCGAGCATCTGGAGCACGTCGAGGGGACTCATGTCGACTTCGCCCTCGAGGGGGTCGTGGATCTTCGTGTCCCGAATTACGACGCAGCGCGCGGGGAGGTTGACGCCCCACGCGAGCGTCGAGGTCGAAAAGAGGAGTTCGATGTGGCCCTCCTTGAACCACTCCTCGACGAGGTCGCGATCGTTCTTCGAGAGCCCGGCGTGGTGGAACGCGACGCCGTCGAGAACGGAGTGATAGAGCGTGTCGTCGTCGAGTCGCTCCTTCAGATCGGTGTGGAACTCGTACTCGCCGCGAACGCCCATCGGGATGTCGCGTTCGGCGATCTCGTCTCGCGCCTTCTTGGCCGCCTGGACGGTGTCCTGGCGGGACGAGACGAAGACGAGCGATTGGCCGTCCTCCCGAAGGTGTGGCTCTGCGAGGTCGATCGCCCGGTAGAGGCGGCGGTACTTGTCCGCAAAGGCGTTGTCGCCGTGCGTGTAGGTCTTGACGCCCGCGTTCAAATCGACGGGGCGGTACTCGTCGCCGAACTCGAAGGTGGTCTCGTCGGGCGCGTCGAGCCACGCGGCCACGTCGTCGACGTTCGGCATCGTCGCCGAGAGCGCGACGATGCGGGGATCACAGAGCCGGCGGAGGCGAGAGATCGTGACCTCGAGCACCGAGCCCCGTCGATCCGCGTCGAGCAGGTGGACCTCGTCGATGACGCAGACGTCGATGTCGGTGACGAAGTCGTAGCGTCGGGAGTCGTGTTTGCGGGTCGCCGAGTCGAGTTTTTCGGGCGTCATCACGAGGATGTCCGCGCGTCGCGCGCGCCGGGGATTCAGATCCCGCTCGCCGGTGACGACGTACACCGAGTAATCCAGTTCCTCGAAGCGGTCCCAGTCGTCTTCTTTTTCGTTCGTCAGCGCTCGCAGCGGGGCGATAAACAGCGCCGTCCCGCCGTCGGCGAGCGCCTTACAGATCGCCAACTCCGCGAGCGCGGTCTTGCCCGACGCCGTCGGCGCGCTCGCGACCACGTTTTCGTCGGACTCGAGCAGCCCTGGCAGTGCCTCGCGTTGCATCCGGTTGAACTCCTCGAAGGCAAAAGCGTCCGCGAATTCGGGAAGAACCTCGGCGACCTCCATCACCCTCACACGGGGAGTGACGGGTCAAAGGCGTTTCCTTCGAGGCGCGTTTCGGCGGGATGACGGAGAAACGGGCGACTCCAGTATCGGTCTATCGCGAGCCGAAAACGGCCGCGAGCACGGCTCCCGCCGTGGCGAACACCAGCGGGTAGAGGACGCCGCCGAGGACGACCGCGGGAAGCAGTTCCGGTGCAACCGAGCCGCTCGCTTCGATGCCGAAGAACGATCCCTCGGAACTGGATTCGGCGACGAGCGCGCCGAGACCCACGACGACGGCGTAGCCGATGGTCACCGGCGCGCCGACGGTGACGGCCTCGCCGATGTCGGCGACGTCCCACTGTCGGGCCAGCATGGCTCCCATCCCGAGCAGAACGAGCGGCGGGACGACGTACAGCAGCGTTGCGCTCGTCGAGCCGGACTCCGCGATGAAATCGACGGTGCTCGAACCCCCGAAGGAGCCGAACGAGCCCGTCGTCTCGATGTCGACCAGGTGGGCGTTGTAGACGTACCAGGCGACGCCCTTCCAGTCGGCGACGTCACCGCCGAAGACGTCGCGGACCTCGTCGACGATCAACACGTACGACACGAGATAGCCGATCGCGGCGGCCAGGACGCCGAGTCCCGCACTCGCCGCGACGCTCGAACCGCGCGATACCGCGCCGTTGGTGGCCGTCGACAGTTGTGACGCCATTGTGTCGACCCCGAAGGGGGGTTGAACTAATGGGTTTTGTGGTTCGAGTCGAGAATTATTCAGTAGTTACCACTTCGAAACGCGATTGAAGACCACGGAGAGCGCCGTCGAAAACGAGTTAGACGGCCGACTCGTCGGTCGACGTCTCCTCGAGTTGGTCGCTCAATAGACTCGAGGCGCGCTCGGGGCTGGGAACTCGTTCGAAGGTGAGTTCGGGGTCGCCGGAGCCGGCGGTGTAGACGGTCAGGTCGCCGTAGCCGAGCGCGCGGCCGATCACGCCCTGGCTGAGGCTGGTGTTCTGGACGCGGTCGAGACGAAACTGGGTGACGTCCCGCGAGACGACGCCGTACTTCTTGTACAGTTCGGAGGTCGTGATCACGTAGCGGGTGTTCGTCCAGACGAGATAGCGCGCGAACGCCAGCCCCGCGCCGCCGAGGGCGACGAGAACACCGATAATCGTCAGGAGTCCGACGCCGTCGCCCGCGGTCCAGCCGGCGAGGACGAGGCCGAGCAGCGCGACGACGACCCCGACCGGAAGACCCGCGCCCATCGTAATCGGGTGCGGACGGCTCTCCCAGACGACGTCGTCGTCGTCGCTGATGTGAAACCAGTCGGGAGTCGTACTGAAGGCCATCGCTCGAGGGTATTCCGCTCGCTCGGATAACGCTATCGGGGGTACGAGGGCCCTACCCTCACGTAACTCGGACATACTCGACAGACGAACTGTTCGAACGCGAGTACGGTCACAGGACGCAGGATCGAGCGTGTCGACCGATTCGACGACCGACGGACGGTGGCGGGTCGCGGCCGGTCGTCGTCGGGGACGGTCCGCAAAACCACCACGGTTTTTCACCGCGGGCCCCTTCGTACGGGTATGAGCAGCGCACGCAAGCCCGACTGGCTGAAGATGCGGCCGCCGTCGGGCCGGGAGTTCGCCGGCATCCGGGAGACGTTGCGCGAGCGCAACCTCCACACCGTCTGCGAGGAGGCTAACTGTCCGAACCTGGGCGAGTGCTGGTCCGGGGGAGCGGGAACCGGTGAGAGCGCGGGCGGGACGGCCACCTTCATGCTGATGGGGGATCGGTGCTCTCGAGCCTGTAACTTCTGTGACGTCGAAACCGGCGGGATGGAGCCGCTCGACCCTGACGAACCCGCGAACGTGGCGGAGGCGGTCGCCGAGATCGGACTGGACTACGTCGTCCTGACGAGCGTCGACCGGGACGATCTGCCGGATCAGGGAGCGGGCCACTTCGCGGAGACGATCCGGGAGATCAAAGACCGACATCCGGGTATCCTCGTCGAAGTCCTGATTCCCGACTTTCAGGGCGAAGAACGGCTCGTCCGGAAGATCATCGACGCCGATCCGGACGTGATCGCGCACAACGTCGAGACCGTCGAACGCCTGCAGTTTCCCGTCCGCGACCGACGCGCGGGCTACGAGCAGAGTCTCGGGGTGCTCGAGCAGGTCGAACGCGAGTCCGACATCTACACCAAGACCTCGATCATGCTGGGCCACGGCGAGTACGACCACGAGGTGTACCAGACGATGGCCGACCTGCGCGAACGCGGCGTCGACATCGTCACACTGGGGCAGTACCTCCGGCCCTCGCGGGATCACCTCGAGGTGCGACGCTACGACCACCCGGACAAGTACGAGACGTGGCGGCGGGTTGCCGAAGACGAACTGGAATTTCTCTACTGCGCCAGTGGTCCGATGGTGCGCTCGTCGTACAAGGCCGGCGAACTGTTCGTCGACGCCGTGCTCCGGGAGGGTAAAAGCGTCGAGGAAGCGAGAGCCGACGCACGCGACTCGAGTGTGCAACAAACCGAGCCAACCGGATCCTAAGTGGCGGTCGGCGCGTCGTTACGCTCGCTGTGACGCTTGCCAACGTATCACTTATTGTTAAACTCCCACTTTGTCCAGTCTTCGCTCTCCTCTCGAGCCAAAATTAGACGAATGAATTATAATATCCATATCTGAACAACTCCGTTCGAATATGGCGGAGAGCAACCGATATTTCTGTGCGTGGCTGGCAAGAATCTCTCGCATAGTAAACTTTTTTGGGAAACTCCTTTATCCCGAGCGATAGTTCTCTAGACTATGTACAGGTGGGTCTATCCGTGAGTACGTTACAGCGAAACCCCCGGGACCGAGTACAGATACTTGATGAGGGCGGTCGTGTCCTCGAGGGCGCCGAGGTGCCCGACCTGAGCGCCGAGGAACTCGTCCAGATGTACGAACAAATGCGGCTGATTCGCCACTTCGACGAGCGGGCGGTGAGCCTCCAGCGCCAGGGGCGGATGGGAACGTATCCGCCGCTGTCGGGACAGGAGGGCGCACAGATCGGTAGCGCCTACGCGCTCGCAGAAGACGACTGGGTGTTCCCCAGCTACCGCGAGCACGGCACCGCGCTGGTTCGCGGGATGAGCCTGAAACGCACGCTGCTCTACTGGATGGGCCACGAGCAGGGCAACCAGATCCCCGACGACGCCAACATCTTCACGGTCGCCGTGCCCATCGCGACCCAGATCCCCCACGCGACGGGGGCCGCCTGGGCCTCGAAGCTCACGGGCGAGGAGAAGGCGTTCCTCTGTTACTTCGGCGACGGCGCGACGAGCGAGGGCGACTTCCACGAAGGGCTCAACTTCGCCGGCGTCTTCGACACGCCGTCGGTCTTCTTCTGTAACAACAACCAGTGGGCGATCTCGGTCCCTCGAGAGCGCCAGACGGCCAGCGCCACGTTAGCGCAGAAGGCCGAAGCGTACGGCTTCGAAGGGGTGCAGGTCGACGGAATGGACCCGCTGGCCGTGTACAAGGTCACCCGCGACGCCGTCGAGAAAGCGAAGAACCCGGGCGAGGGCGAGCTCCGGCCGACGCTCATCGAGGCGGTCCAGTACCGCTTCGGCGCCCACACCACGGCCGACGATCCGTCCGTCTACCGAGACGACGACGAGGTCGAACGCTGGAAACAGAAGGATCCGATCCCGCGCCTCGAGAGCTACCTCCGGAACGAGGGGATCCTCGACGACGAGCGCGTCGCGGAGATCGAGTCCCGGATTCAGACGGACGTGGCCGACGCCATCGACGCCGCGGAGGCCGTTACGCGGCCCGATCCCGAGGAGATCTTCGCCCACGTCTACGAGGGAATGCCCAAGCGTTTACAGCGACAACTCGAGTACTTCGAATCGATTCGCGACCGACACGGCGACGACGCACTCCTGGAGTAATACTATGGCAGCAGAGACACAGACGGACGGAGACGCGGACGGAGCATCGGAGAGCCTCACGCTCGTACAGGCGGTTCGAGACGGCTTGCACACCGAGATGGAACGCGACGACGACGTCGTCGTTATGGGCGAGGACGTCGGGAAGAACGGCGGCGTCTTCCGCGCGACGGAGGGGCTGTACGACGAGTTCGGCGAGAATCGAGTGATCGACACCCCGCTTGCGGAGTCGGGAATCGTCGGGACGGCCATCGGCATGGCCGCCTACGGGATGCGTCCCGTTCCCGAGATGCAGTTCCTCGGGTTCATCTACCCCGCGTTCGACCAGATCGTCTCCCATGCCGCGCGCTTGCGGACGCGCTCGCGCGGGCGATACACGTGCCCGATGGTCATCCGAGCGCCCTACGGCGGCGGCATCCGCGCCCCCGAACACCACTCCGAGTCCTCGGAAGCGATGTTCGTCCACCAGCCCGGACTGAAGGTCGTCATCCCGTCGACGCCTTACGACACGAAGGGCTTGCTCACCAGCGCGATCCGCGACCCGGATCCGGTGCTCTTCCTCGAGCCGAAACTCATCTACCGGGCGTTCCGCGGGGACGTTCCGTCGGAGTCCTACGAGGTGCCCCTCGGCGAGGCGGCCGTCCGCCGTGAGGGGAGCGACATCTCGGTCTACACGTGGGGGGCGATGACTCGGCCAACCATCGAGGCCGCCGACAACCTCGCCGAGGAGGGGATCGACGCCGAAGTGATCGACCTCCGCACGCTGTCGCCGCTGGACGAGGACACCATCGTCGATTCGTTCAAAAAAACCGGCCGCGCGGCGGTCGTCCACGAGGCCCCGAAGACGGGCGGACTCGGCGCCGAGATCACGGCGACCCTCCAGGAGGAAGCGCTCCTCTATCACGAGGCGCCGGTCGAGCGGATTACGGGCTTCGACACGCCGTTCCCGCTGTACGCGCTCGAGGACTACTATCTGCCCGAACCGGCACGAATCGAGGACGGCATCCGCGACGCCGTGGGGTTCTAAGATGGTCAGAGAGTTCGAACTGCCGGACGTCGGCGAAGGGGTCGCGGAGGGCGAACTGGTCTCGTGGCTGGTCGCAGAGGGCGACGAGGTCTCCGAGGATCAGCCGGTCGCGGAGGTCGAGACCGACAAGGCCCTCGTCGAGGTTCCCTCGCCGGTCAACGGGACGGTCCGCGAGTTACACGTCGAGGCGGGCGAGGTCGTCCCGGTCGGGACGGTGATCATCTCGTTCAACGTTGAGGGTGAAGAAGAGGAACCGACGGAGTCCGAACAAGAACAGGCGAGCGAGCCCGCAGGCGTCGATGCACCTGACGACGCGGAGGCGCAGGCCGAAGACGGCGACCCTGCCGGCAGCTCCGACGCGCTCGGCGGCGAGGCGGAGGAGGCCGCAACGCCGCAGGACCGCGTCTTTGCGCCCCCGCGCGTGAGAAAAATGGCCCGCGAGGAGGGGATCGACCTCACCCGGGTTCGAGGCAGCGGCCCCGGCGGACGGATCACGGCTGTGGACGTCCAGGCCGCCGCGGGTGACGGACCCGCCGGCGACGGACAGATGCAGACGCAGGAGTCCGGCGGAGCGACCGCTGGCGAATCGACCGCGGCGGACGCCGACGACTCAAGCGAGGCGGGAACTGACGAGGGGATAGCAGCCGGTGCCTCGAGTCAGGCCCAGAGCGAGACGCGACCGTCGAGCGAGCCGCCAGCGAACGTCGAGTCCGCCGATCGCGAGAAGACGCTCGCCGCGCCGGCAACCCGTCAACTCGCTCAGGAGGAGGGAATCGACATCGATGCCGTTCCGACGGACGAGGAGCGCGACGGCGAGGCGTTCGTCACGCCCGAAGCGGTTCGGGAGTACGCCGAGGCCCAACAGCGGGCTCAGGAGGCCGACCGCGAGGCGATCGAGGCCGGCAAGTCCGTCGGTTCGAAGGGAACCGAGTTCGCCGAGGGCGAGCGCGAGCGCCGCGAACCGTTCAAAGGCGTCCGCAAGACGATCGCTGACGCCATGGTCGAGTCGAAGTACAGCGCGCCTCACGTCACCCACCACGACGAGGTCGACGTGACGGACCTGGTCGAAGCCCGCGAGGAACTCAAGCCTCGCGCCGAGGATCGCGGCATTCGGCTGACCTACATGCCGTTCGTGATGAAGGCGGTCGTGGCGGCGCTCCAGGAGTACCCCGAGATGAACGCGGTCATCGACGAGGCAAACGAGGAGATCGTCTACCGCGACTACTACAACATCGGGATCGCCACGGCGACCGACGTCGGCCTGATGGTGCCGGTGGTCGACGACGCCGACCGGAAGGGGCTCCTCCAACTCTCCTCGGAGATGAACGAGGTCGTCCAGAAAGCTCGTGAGCGGACGATCAGTCCCGACGAACTGCGCGGTTCGACGTTCACGATCACCAACGTCGGCGGCATCGGCGGCGAGTACGCCACGCCGATCCTCAACTACCCCGAGGCGGGCATCCTCGCGCTCGGCGAAATCAAACGCAAACCGCGCGTCGTCGCCGACGAACACGGCGAGGAGTCGATCGAACCGCGATCCGTGCTGACGCTGTCGCTGTCGTTCGATCACCGACTGATCGACGGCGCGGTCGGCGCTCAGTTCACGAACACGGTGATGGAGTATCTCGAGAATCCACACCTACTACTGCTCGAGTAACCGTAGGGCATCCTACCAGCTACCACTATCCACTATGTACACCGCAACACCGCACGCGAGGGAGGGAACGAACTGATGGTCGTCGGAGACGTCACAACCGGGACGGACGTGCTGATTATCGGCGCCGGGCCGGCCGGCTACGTGGCCGCGATCCGGGCCGGCCAGCTCGATCTGGATGTCACGCTCGTCGAGAAGGAAGCCTACGGCGGCACCTGTCTGAACCACGGCTGCATCCCGTCGAAGGCGCTGATCACGGCGACGGACGTCGCCCACGACGCCGCGACGGCCGAGGAGATGGGGATTCACGCCAACCCCGCGATCGACCTCTCGGGGATGGTCGCGTGGAAAGACGGCGTCGTCGACCAGCTCACCAGCGGCGTCGAGAAACTCTGCAAGGCGAACCAGGTCAACTTGCTCGAGGGGACTGCCACCTTCGTCGACGAAAACACCGTCCGCGTCTCTCACGGCGGCGAGGGACAGGGATCGGAGACCCTCGAGTTCGAACACGCCATCGTCGCGACCGGCTCGCGGCCCATCTCGATTCCGGACTTCTCGTTCGACGACGATCCGGTCCTGAACTCGCGACAGGCGCTCGCGCTGGACTCCATCCCCGACTCGATGGTCGTCGTGGGCGCGGGCTACATCGGCATGGAACTAGCCAGCGTCTTCGCGAAACTGGGGACCGACGTGACCGTGGTCGAGATGCTCGACTCGATCCTGCCGGGCTACGATGACGACGTCAAACGCCCGGTCAAACAGCGCGCGAAGGAACTGGGGATCGAGTTCGAGTTCGGCTACACCGCCACGGAGTGGTACGAACCGGACGGCGGCATTCGCGTCATCGCTGACCCCGTCGAGGACGCTGCGGCGGACGGCGGGAGCGAGGCGCGTGGTGCCTCGGACGACGCGAGCGGGAGCGCCGAAGCCGCGGAAGACGAACGCCTCGAACTCGACGTCGAGCGCGTGCTCGTGGCCGTCGGCCGCAGCCCCGTCTCCGACACGCTCGATCTCGAGGCGGCCGGCGTCGAGACCGACGATCGCGGCTTCATCGAAACTGATTCGCGCGCACGCACGAACGTCGATCACATCTTCGCCGTAGGTGACGTCGCTGGCGAGCCGATGCTCGCCCACAAGGGGAGCATGGAAGGACAGGTCGCCGCCGAAGTGATCGCCGGCGAGCCGTCGGCGATCGACTACCAGGCGATGCCGGCGGTCGTCTTCACCGACCCCGAGATCGCGACCGTCGGCATGACGGAGTCCGAGGCCGAGGAGACCGGCTTCGAGACGGTCGTCGGCCAGTTCCCGTTCCGAGCGAGCGGCCGCGCGCTGACGACCGGCGAGTCGGACGGCTTCGTCAAGATCGTCGCCGAGGAGTCCGAGGGGTACGTCCTCGGCGCCAGCATCGTCGGTCCCGAAGCCTCCGAACTCATCGGGGAGCTCGGGCTGGCGATCGAACTCGGCGCGACCCTCGAGGACGTCGCGTCGACGGTCCACGCTCACCCGACGCTTTCGGAGTCGGTGATGGAGGCCGCCGAGAACGCGCTCGGCCACGCGATCCACACGCTGAACCGATAGGGACGGCACTCACGTATCGAATCGTCAAACCGACTTTTTCGACCCGAACAGGTTCGTTACGCCCGGAAATCGGAGACGGACTTCCCGCTCGACGGGAATTACCTTCATAACCCTTCATGTGTCGGCCCTTCGGTTCAGGTGTGACCATGACATCTAACACTTCCCGCCGCATTCGACGGCGAACCGTCCTTTCAGCCGCCGGCACGGGCGCACTCGGTGCGCTCGCCGGCTGTACGGGTCTGCTCTCGAGCGACGACGGCGGCGACGAAGACGACTCGGACGGCGACGACGGTCCGCTGACCGACTACGAGTACACCGAGCCGCCACAGGTCGTCGACTTCGCCGAACAGGGCAACGAGGCGACGCTGCGAACCGTCCCCGCCCGCCACCAGCTCGTCACCGAGGCGGCCAGCGGCGGTCCCATCGAACTCCCCGAAGTCTGGGCCTGGCAGGCGGACGATCTCGCGCCGTCGGTTCCCGGCCCCATCTTCCGCATGGACGAGGGGGAGACGGTCGAACTCACTTACGACAACAGCGACCACGACCGACACCACACCGTCCACGTCCACGCCGTCGGGAAGGTCTGGGATGACGACGGCGCCCCCATCACGAACCGTACCTACGTCCGTGCCGGCGAGAGCCACACCTACACGCTCGAGGGTACCGTTCCGGGGACCCACGTCTATCACTGCCACTACCAGACGCACAACCACCTCGACATGGGCATGTACGGGATCTTCCGAGTCGACCCCGCGGACTACGAACCGCCGGACCGGGAGTACTTCTTCACGCTCCGCGACTGGGACAGCCGGATCCACGAGCGAGAAGCCGGCGGTGACGTCGACTACAGTCCGGTCGATCGGTCTCCTGACACCTACACGATCAACGGTCGGAGCGCCCCGACGACGTTCCACCCCGAACTCGGCACGCCGCTGATCGTCTCCGAGGGCGACACCGTCCATCTCAACATCGCGAACAACGGCTACGAGGCACACCCCTTCCACACGCACGGCCACCGGTTCACCGTCATCGAGAAGGACGGCTCGCCGATCCCCGAATCGGCACAGTACGAGGAGGACGTTATCAACATCGCCCCCGCGGAACGCTACACGCTCGAGTTCGAGGCCACTGCCGACCCGGGTATCTACCCGGCTCACTGTCACAAGGTCCACCACGTCACGAACCAGGGCAGCTACCCCGGCGGCATGGCGACCGCGATCGTCTACGAGGAAGCGATGGAGACCGACGAGTTCGCCGAAATCATGGACGACGCCGGCTTCGAGGGCTGAACGCGACTGCCGCCTTCAGACCGTGGCTCTGCAGGATGTCGATTTTTCGGCTCGCCCTTCCGCTTTTCTGATTCGCCGACTGAGGAGCGGTTCACGTCGAACCGCCGCCCTCGGAATCGCTCCTCGGCTCCGATCGGCTGCGAAAAACGCTCCCCCTCGAGACAGAAAGAGGCTCTTCACCGAGCGCGGTACGTCGAGTGAGTAGTCTACTGCACGTACAGCGAGTACGCGATCACGATGAAGCCGGCCAGAACGAGCAGACTCTCGAGCAAAATACCCAACGCCAGTTGGACGTTGAGCAGTTCGTAGAGCATTCCCGCGAGGACGAGTCCGAGCGTCACGAGCCCGAATCCGAGTGCGAGCATCCCGAGCGCGCGCTGTCGTGTCCGCCGATACGCCTTGAACGCGAAGTACGTGATGACGCTTCCGACGACGAGCACCAGCGTCTTGACGACCGCGAGTGCGAGTGCGATTTCGGTCGCGCCGGTGTGATGTGGGCTCATGTCTCCTTTCGAACCTCCGACCACAGTTCGGCCAGCCGTTCGTCCGCCGTCCGGGCCGGTCGCTCGATCTGCACCGCCAGCGACCGATCCTCGTCCAACGCGAGGGTGATCTCGTCGAACGCAACCGCGTACTTGCTCGCGTGGTGCCCGTCCTGGCGAATCTCGGTCGACTCCTCGAGCAACGTCGAGTCGGTCAACAGCTCGAGCTTTCGATACAGCGTCGACTGCGGGATCTCACACCGTTTCGTCAGCTCAGAAGCTGTCATGGGTTCCTCGAGATTCCGAATGATCTCTCGGCAGTCGGGGTCGTCGAGCGCGGAGCAGATCTCCTCCGCTGACGGCGTTGACTCCGAAGCGATCGGGTCCCGGACCATTCGTCTACTTCTTACGACGCACGTGGTTTATCGGCATCGATGCATCTGCCCGTCGTACCCTCGATACGTCCGAACTCGTTCGGTTCTCCGGCATGGCTACTCGAATCACGACAGGTTCTTGCGCGTGCACGCCCGACCACGAATCACGCGGGTCTCATTCGGCCCGACCGCGCCTGCAAGGGTGGAATGACCGGCCGACCTCCGCCCGCGTGATATTCTACTCGGGAGTCGATCGTCTGGAACGACTCGAGCTCGAGCACCGGCTGTGTGTCGTCGTGTAATCGTAGTGACTGACTGATGGAAAACCGTGCCATGGTAGCGGGTTCCGATGGTCGGATCGTTCGACGGCCTTATATAGCAACCCGGCACTCGATACTAATGCGAACGACGTGGCGAACGACGCCACGTTCCCTCTGGCCGTTTCCCGGCACGGAGGTAGACACTCCATCCACTCTCGCACCACTGCCATCGGTCCGATCCGGTGGCCTTATCCGTATACGGGCGCTCGAAACGTGATGTGCTCGTGGCCGGCTTCGCCGGTCGCGACGATCCGTTGCCCTTATACGTGACTGGGTATTCAGTTCGGATCGCGACCGATCCGCCGGATGCGGTTTTCGGCGATCTGCGATCCGACGCCCTTAAGTGTACGAGGGCACTCGGATGGATTGCAAAAGAAAATGTGATCGACGGGGCGTTCAACTCGCTCCGTCATCTCGGATCAACAGGGTTCGAAGGGGTTATGTACCCCAGACGACCTAGGAATAGATCCGAAGGAAATGAGGATCCTTCCCCTGCGGTCCGCCGTACAGAAGGGATCTGATGTTAGCCTTGGTAGTTCGGTGACGCTCGACCGGTCGTCGGTCTGGGTCGCCGAACGTGGACCCATTTATGTGTGAGTGTGTACAAGAAGTTACATTCACCGCCAAATGAACCCTCCCACCCACAAGGGTGGGAGTAATATAGCATTCCGGTTGATCCTGCCGGAGGTCATTGCTATTGGAGTCCGATTTAGCCATGCTAGTTGTACGAGTTTAGACTCGTAGCAGATAGCTCAGTAACACGTGGCCAA